>NZ_JAQQEK010000110.1:0-1270 GCF_046027355.1 Paraburkholderia sediminicola
GTGTACAGACCGGAGACATAGCTGACAGGTGTGCGGGGACATGGTTGACACTTCCGGGTATCAAAACGCCCGGTCCCGACCATGCCCTGGAACGCAAGAGACACCATGAGCCTCCGACAGGAATTTGTTCATCTGGCCAGTCAGAACACGCTGACGATTACCGAGTTATGCCAGCGCTTTAACATCAGCCGGCAGACTGGCTACAAATGGCTTAAGCGCGGCGCGAACGCGCTGGCAGATCAATCCCGACGCCCGGCTACCAGCCCTTCAAGGACTCCCGCTGCGATGGAGCAGGAAGTGGTGCGGCTGCGTCAGGCGCATCCGCGCTGGGGCGGGCGCAAGATCAGTCGACGCCTGCTGGATCTGGGCTTCGGGACGGCGCCGCAGCCCAGCACCGTGACCGACATCCTGCACCGGCATAACCTGATCCTGCCGGCCGATTCAGCGATAAGCGAACCGTGGAAGCGCTTTGAGCACGAGCAGCCCAACGTACTCTGGCAGATGGATTTCAAAGGTCACTTTGAGACCCTTCAGAAGGAGCGTTGCAGTCCCCTGACGGTACTGGACGACCACTCGCGTTTCAGCATCCTCCTGCGTGCCTGTGGGCCCACGGACACCGCTACCGTGCAGGCGGGTTTACGTGAGGCGTTTGGACATTACGGCCTGCCGTTGCGCATCAACACCGACAACGGCTCACCGTGGGGTTCGCCCAGCAGTCCAGGGCAGCTTACCGAGCTGGCCGTCTGGCTGATCCGGCTGGGTATCCGCATCAGCTACAGCCGGCCGTATCACCCGCAGACCAATGGCAAGGATGAGCGGTTTCACCGTACGTTGAAGGCTGAAGTGCTGAACGGACGAAGCTTCGCCACGCAGCAACACGTGCAACAGGAACTGGACCGCTGGCGTACCGTGTATAACTGCGAACGCCCGCACGAGGCGATCGGCCTGGCCACGCCAGTCAGCCGTTACAAGCCCAGCCCCCGGGCGTATCCATCGATCCTGCAGGAACCTGAATACGGCCCGGACGACGTGGTGATACGGGTTAAATCAGATGGCCAGCTACGCTTTAAAGGCCAGAAACTCAAAGTCTCAAATGCACTTTATGGCCTGCCGGTTGCGGCACGCGCGAAGGTGGGCGAAGACGGTGTATTTGAATTCTGGTTCGCACATCACCGCATCCTCACCCTTGACCTGAGGAGCGGGAATCATTGACCATAAAGTGTCAACGATGTCTCCGCACGTTTGTCAATCATGTCTCCGGTCCATACAC
>NZ_JAQQEK010000111.1:0-1252 GCF_046027355.1 Paraburkholderia sediminicola
GGAGACATACAGATGACAGTTTTCCAGCATGACACCGGGTATGAGCGGCGCACGCTCGTGCTGCTGGGTGTGGGTTTCGGTCTGGTGGGTTTTGACCGGTGGCTGATGGCGCCGCTGTTCCCGCACATGATGGCCGAGCTGAACCTGAACTATTCGCAGCTGGGCAGCCTGATCGGGGTACTCGGTGTCGCCTGGGGACTGTGGTCCATTGCCATGGGCCGCTTGTCGGACCGCATCGGCAGGAAGAAGATCCTCGTGACCACGATGGTCGCCTTTTCGTTGCTCTCGAGCCTCTCGGGGCTGGCCTCCGGTTTTCTGAGCCTGATGATCCTGCGTGCCGTGATGGGCGTCGCAGAAGGCGCGTTTACACCGGCGAGCCTCGCGGCCAACAGTGAAGCGTCCCGGCCGTCACGGCGCGGGCTGAATCTGGGTCTGCAACTGAGCATGATGCCGCTCATGGGACTGGGCTTCGCGCCGATCGTGGCCACGCAACTGCTGCAGATCGTGCCGTCCTGGCACTGGGTCTTCACGATCTCCGCCGTGCCGGGCCTGATCGTGGCGGTCCTGATCGGACGCAACCTGCGCGAGCGCAGCGCCGGTGAACCGCTCACGGCCCAGATGCCCGTGGCCAGCCCGCGCTGGACCGAACTGCTGGCCAGCCGCAACGTGATTGTCGCGACCGCCGCGATCCTGTGTGCCATGGGCGGGATTTTCGTGATCGGTGCCATGGTGCCGACCTATCTGGTCGCCGTGCTGCATCTGGATACGCGCAGCATGGGCTTCGTCGCCTCGGCCGTCGGCTTCGGCGGCTTTGTCGGCTCGTTCGGCGTGGCGGGCATCTCGGATTACATCGGCCGCCGGCTCACCGCACTGATCGGCTTCATCGCCGCGGCCGTGCTGCTGTACTTCTTCTCGAACACCGGCGCCCATCCTCAACTGCTGTTTGCCCTGCTGTTTGGCGTGGCGATGTTCTCGATCGGCCTGCTCAGCCTGCTGAGCGGCCCGGTGGCGATCGAGGCCGCGCCGCTGGGACTCGTCGCGTCGACCATTGGTTTCGTCTCCGGGGTGGGCGAGACCTTCGGCGGGGGTGTCGCGCCGGTGATCGCCGGCTTCGTCGCCCAGCATTTCGGCCTCGCACGAACCCTTGACTTCGCGCTGTACAGCCTCGTCGCCGGGGCAGGCATCACGGTGTTCCTCATCGAGACCGCACCCCGCCGGCGCGCGGCCACCCCCCTGAGCGGCGACCCCGCGC
>NZ_JAQQEK010000112.1:0-1250 GCF_046027355.1 Paraburkholderia sediminicola
TTCGGCGCCGTCAGGTCGGCCTCGACCACCTTGCCGAGAATCTTGCCCAGCTCCACGCCCCACTGATCGAATGAGTTGATGTTCCACACCGACCCCTGCACCAGCACCTTGTGCTCGTACAACGCGATCAACGCGCCGAGCGAACGTGCGGTGAGCGCGTCGACCAGTAGCGTGCTGGTCGGACGGTTGCCCGGAAACATCAGGTGCGGTGCGAGTTCAGGCTTGTCGGCACCGGCCACTTTCTTCGCTTCTTCGAGCGTGCGACCGAGCATCAGCGCTTCACTCTGCGCAAAGCAGTTGGCCAGCAGCTTCGGATGATGGCTGACGAGCGGATGCTCCGGCGTCAGCACGGCGATGAAGTCGATCGGCACGATCGTCGGACCCTGATGCAGCATCTGGAAGAACGCATGCTGACCATTGGTGCCCGGTTCGCCCCACGTCACCGCGGCGGTCGGATAGTCGACCATCGCCCCGTCCAGACGCGCGGACTTGCCGTTGCTCTCCATCTCGAGCTGTTGCAGATACGCGGGCAGGAAATGCAGCGCTTCCGAATACGGCGCGACCAGGTAGCTTTGCGAGCCGAAGAAGTTGCGATACCAGATGCCGATCATGCCGAGCAGCACCGGCAGATTCTTGTCGAGCGGCGCGTCGCGGAAATGCTGGTCCATCTCGTTGGCGCCGGCGAGCAGTTCATCGAACTGCTGCGGTCCGATCGCGATCATGATCGACAGACCGACGGCCGACCACAGCGAATAACGTCCGCCGACCCAGTCCCACATCTCGAAGACATTCTCTTTCGCGATGCCGAACTTGACCACTTCCGCAGGATTGGCCGACACGCCGACGAAGTGCTTCGCCAGCGCGCTTTCCGGGCAGCCTTTCTCGATGAACCAGTCGCGCAGCGAGCGCGCATTGGTCATGGTTTCGAGCGTGGTGAAAGTCTTGGAGACGATGATCGCGAGCGTCTCTTCGGGATCGATCTGCTGCATCACGTTGTACAGATCGGCGCCGTCGACGTTCGACACGAAGTGCGTGGTGATCTCCGGCGTGGCCAGATGATGCAGCGCATGCACGACCATCTTCGGCCCCAGGTCCGAGCCGCCGATGCCGATGTTCACGACATAGCGGATCCGTTTGCCGGTATAGCCTTTCCACTCGCCGCTGCGCACCTGGTCGGCGAACGCGGCCATCTTGGCGCGCTCGGCCTGCACCTGAGCGTAGAACGGCGCTTTCGGATCGGTAGCGCGCAG
>NZ_JAQQEK010000113.1:0-1236 GCF_046027355.1 Paraburkholderia sediminicola
CGAAACCGGCGCGGGCACGACGCAGGAGCAGCAGCACGCAGCGAGCGCGCTGGCCGAGGAACTCGCGCAGCAGGCGCGCAACCGGGCCGCACTTGTCGCCACAGAGCAGAACCTCGACGTGCTGAAGACACAGCGCGACAAGGCCGCGGGCGCGCTGGCCCACGCCGAAGCCGCGCTCGAACAGGCGAAGCTCAACCTGTCGTATACGGAGATCCATGCGCCGGTCGACGGCAAGATTGGACGACGTTCGGCACGCGTCGGCGCATTCGTGACAACCGGCGCGCCGCTGCTCGCGATCGTTCCGCTGTCGGACGCCTATATCGTTGCCAACTTCCAGGAGAACCAGCTCGCCCGGATGCGGCCCGGCGACACCGTGCGCATCAAGGTCGACAGCTTTCCGGGCGTGGTGATCCGGGGACACGTCGATAGTCTTGCGCCCGCGACAGGCGTGAGCTTCGCACCCATCGCGCCCGACAACGCAACGGGCAACTTCACCAAGATCGTCCAGCGCGTGCCGGTCAAGATCACGATCGACCACGGACAACAGGCCACGTCCGCATTGAGCGTGGGCCTGTCTGTCGAAACGGAGGTCGCCGTCGGCAGGCGCGCCGATATGCGGATCGCAGGAGCGGACGCGAAATGAATGCGAGCGACTTCTCCCTCCGCACGCCGGCGCTCACGTTGTTGCTGTGCTCCGTGCTCACGGGCTGTCTGGTTGGCCCGAACTTCGAACGTCCGCAGACG
Source organism: Paraburkholderia sediminicola (assembly GCF_046027355.1). Taxonomy (GTDB): domain Bacteria; phylum Pseudomonadota; class Gammaproteobacteria; order Burkholderiales; family Burkholderiaceae; genus Paraburkholderia; species Paraburkholderia sediminicola_B. The sequence goes on from NZ_JAQQEK010000113.1 coordinate 745, forward strand.
GCCACGCCCGATGTGTTCAATCGCACGCAGACTGCGCAGGCTGCGAGCCGTGCAGTCGAATCGGAATTCACGCCGCAATGGTGGACGCTGTTTAATGATCCGATACTGGACTCGCTGGAAAACCAGCTGAGCGATGCGAATCTCGACGTGGCGGCCGCGTCGGCGCGTCTGCGGCAAAGCCGGGCGGAACAGCGCATTGCCGGTGCCGAAGAATATCCAACGCTGAGCGGCGCCGCCTCGTATGACCGCGAGCGCGGCAGTCCGAACGGCATCCTGTCTCTGCTTGGCGTGACCCCGACCGGAAGCCAGACGCAGTCGGCCTCGGGCAGCGCGCCGCTTGGCGTGGCGCCGTTGCCGGGCGCCAAAGGCTCGCCCGCTTACGATCTTTACCAGTTCGGCTTCGACGCATCATGGGAACTCGACTTCTGGGGTCGCGCCCGACGTGGTGTCGAGGCAGCGTCAGCGCTCTCCGATGCCTCGTACGAGGACCGT
>NZ_JAQQEK010000114.1:0-1236 GCF_046027355.1 Paraburkholderia sediminicola
GCGGTCCTCGTACGAGGCATCGGAGAGCGCTGACGCTGCCTCGACACCACGTCGGGCGCGACCCCAGAAGTCGAGCTCCCATGATGCATCGAAGCCGAACTGGTAAAGATCGTAAGCGGGCGAGCCTTTGGCGCCCGGCAACGGCGCCACGCCAAGCGGCGCGCTGCCTGATGCCGACTGCGTCTGACTTCCGGTCGGGGTCACGCCAAGCAGAGACAGGATGCCGTTCGGACTGCCGCGCTCGCGGTCATACGAGGCGGCGCCGTTCAGCGTCGGGTATTCTTCGGCACCGGCAATGCGCTGTTCCGCCCGGCTTTGCCGCAGACGCGCCGACGCGGCGGCCACGTCGAGATTCGCATCGCTCAGCTGGTTTTCCAGCGAGTCCAGTATCGGATCATTAAACAGCGTCCACCATTGCGGACTGAATTCCGATTCGACTGCACGGCTCGCAGCCTGCGCAGTCTGCGTGCGATTGAACACATCGGGCGTGGCCGTCTGCGGACGTTCGAAGTTCGGGCCAACCAGGCAGCCCGTGAGCACGGAGCACAGCAACAACGCGAGCGCCGGCGTGCGGAGGGAGAAGTCGCTCGCATTCATTTCGCGTCCGCTCCTGCGATGCGCATATCGGCACGCCTGCCGACGGCGACCTCCGTCTCGACAGACAGGCCCACGCTCAATGCGGACGTGGCCTGTTGTCCGTGGTCGATCGTGATCTTGACCGGCACGCGCTGGACGATCTTGGTGAAGTTGCCCGTTGCGTTGTCGGGCGCGATCGGCGCGAAGCTCACGCCGGTCGCGGGGGCAAGACTATCGACGTGTCCCCGGATCACCACACCCGGAAAGCTGTCGACCTTGATGCGCACGGTGTCGCCGGGCCGCATCCGGGCGAGCTGGTTCTCCTGGAAGTTGGCGACGATATAGGCGTCCGACAGCGGCACGATTGCGAGGAGCGGCGTGCCGGTTGTCACGAATGCGCCGACGCGTGCCGAACGTCGCCCGACCTTGCCGTCGACCGGTGCATGGATCTCCGTATACGACAGGTTGAGCTTCGCCTGTTCGAGCGCGGCTTCGGCGTGGGCCAGCGCGCCGGCGGCCTTGTCGCGCTGTGTCTTCAGCACGTCGAGGTTCTGTTCGGTCGCGACGAATGCGGCCCGGTTGCGCGCCTGCTGCGCGAGTTCCTCGGCCAGCGCGCTCGCTGCGTGCTGCTGCTCCTGCGTCGTGCCCGCGCCGGTTTCC
>NZ_JAQQEK010000115.1:0-1203 GCF_046027355.1 Paraburkholderia sediminicola
ACCACCCGCCGTGATCGCCCGCGCGCCGTACGACACACGCTTGCCGCCTTCGAGCACAGCACGGATCGCCGGATGCGTCTTGTAACGCTGGAATTCCTCGAACGGCGACAGATACGGGTTCGTGTAGCCGAGACCGACCACGAAGCCCACCACCACCTGGTTGTTATCCATGTGATAGAGGAACGAGCCGCCGTACGTATCGTTTTCCAGCGGCCAGCCGGCGGTATGCATTACCAGACCCGGCTTGTGCTTCGAAGGATCGATCTCCCACAGTTCCTTGATGCCGATCCCGTAGACCTGCGGATCGGCGCCTTCGCGCAGCTTGAATTTGTCGTTCAGCTGACGGCCCAGGTGCCCACGCGCGCCTTCGCAGAAAAGCGTGTACTTCGCGTGCAGCTCCATGCCGAGCTGGAAGTTCTCGGTCGGCTCGCCGTCCTTGCCGATGCCCAGGTTGCCGGTCGCGACACCTTTGACCGAGCCGTCATCGTTGTAGAGAATCTCCGCCGCCGGAAAGCCCGGAAAGATCTCGACACCGAGCGCCTCAGCCTGCTGACCGAGCCAGCGCGTGACATTCGCGAGACTGATCACATAGTTGCCGTGATTCTTGAAGTTATCCGGCAGCGCCCAGGTCGGCACGCTCTTCGAACCGGTTTCCGTCAGGAACAGGAATTTATCTTCGGTCACGTCCACCGTCAGCGGCGCGCCTTTTTCCTTCCAGTCGGGAATGAGTTCGGTGATCGCGCGCGGATCCATCACCGCGCCCGACAGGATATGAGCCCCGATCTCCGAGCCTTTTTCCAGCACGCACACGCCAAGCTCGACGCCTTTTTCCGCCGCCAGCTGCTTCAGGCGGATCGCCGCGGACAGGCCAGCCGGGCCGCCGCCGACGATCACGACGTCATAGGACATGAATTCGCGTTCGGGACGGCCCGCCGCGTGGACAACGGAATGTGTCTTAGTCATATTGCAGAAGCAAAGCGGTTTCGGTCAAAGTGAAAGCCGGGCGCAGTGCTGCTCCAGACACCTATCACGAATCTGACTGTGATCTTTCGCGTGGCGTCCGACCGATGTGGATCCGGGCGCGGCATTTCGAAACGGCGGGATATGGTCATTTGCGATCAGCGAGTGGCGCCTGGCGTTTGACATGGCGTCAGTGGGTTGAGGGATCGGCGCTGGCGACGACGGAGGGGTTGACCGTGTCGT
>NZ_JAQQEK010000116.1:0-1202 GCF_046027355.1 Paraburkholderia sediminicola
GTCGTTGCAACACCTCTGTTCCAATACGGAACCGGAGAGTGGAGCACTATGGAACGACAGAGAAAGCATTGGCTGAACGCACAGCAGAAGAACGATATCTGGAAGATGTGGCGCGCGGGAGAGTCACTGAGTACTATCGCGCGTATGCTGGGGCGTCATCCAAGCGGGGCTTATCGGGTCATCAGCAAAACCGGCGGGATTTCACCTGTGCCCCGCACACGATCGGCCCGATCGCTAAGTCTGGCCGAACGCGAGGAGATATCGCGAGCGCTGGTCGCGGGCATGTCCATGTGCCAGATTGCATTGCAACTGGGGCGCTCGACATCAACCATCACACGGGAAGTCGCGCGCAACGGCGGCAGCCGCAGATATCGGGCACACGAGGCCGATATCAACGCGTGGGAACGGGCACGGCGACCCAAGACCTGTGCACTGTCGGAGAATGCCCGGCTTCGCCGGCTGGTGGCGGCCAAGCTCAAACTACAATGGGCTCCTGTACAGATAGCAGGGTGGCTGCGGCGCGAGTTCCGGGTCAACAAGGACATGCAGATATCTCACGAAACGATTTACCGCAGCCTGTTCATCCAGGCGCGCGGCGTCCTTAAAAAGGAGCTTGTCGCCCATCTTCGTACGAACCGCACGATGCGCCAGGCGAAGAGCGCCTCGGCAAGCGGCCAGGGCAGAGGCAGGATAAGCGAGGCGGTGTCGATCAGTGAACGCCCGGCCGAGGCGGAGGACCGGGCGGTGCCAGGTCACTGGGAAGGCGATCTGCTGGCGGGCTCGGACAACACCTATATCGCCACACTGGTGGAGCGGCACTCGCGTTACGTGATGCTGGTCAAAGTAGCCGGCAAGGACACGGCGAGCGTGGTGTCCGCACTGATAAAGCAGGTGAACAAACTGCCGGCAGAACTGCGCCGGTCGCTGACATGGGACCGCGGCACCGAGATGGCGAGTCACAGGAAATTTACGGTTGCCACGGACGTGCAGGTGTATTTCTGCGATCCGCAAAGCCCATGGCAGCGAGGCAGTAACGAGAACACGAATGGCCTTCTACGTCAGTACTTCCCCAAAGGGGTGCCAGTGGACGGGTATTCGCAGGCTGAGTTGAACAAGGTTGCCGCGCGCCTGAATGGTCGACCCCGTCAGACCCTGCAATTCATGAACCCTGCTGAAAAACTGGCAGAAACGTTGGGTGTTGC
>NZ_JAQQEK010000117.1:0-1150 GCF_046027355.1 Paraburkholderia sediminicola
CTTAGAACCTGGGCCTGTTAAACCGTCACGTCAGTTCGCACGGGAACATGGCTAACCTGGTAGACCTGCTTGCGTATTAGCAAGGCCCACGCCGTTCGGGCGTTCTTTGCTGCAAGCGCGACGGCAGCGATGTTTTTGTGCCGGCGTCGACATAGTTTCATGACCCACGAATCGTTCATTTCAGGCTTATTGGCTGCCATACGAATAACAGCGCGAGCGCCGTGAATCAGAAGTGTTCGTAGTGCTGTATCACCACGCTTGCTGATGCCCAGCAAACGTGGCTTGCCACCCGAGGAGTGCTGCCGCGGGACCAGACCCAGCCATGCAGCGAGTTCGCGGCCGTCCCGAAAGGCTCGGGGGTTGCCGATTGAGGCTGCCAGCGCGGAAGCGGTGAGCGGCCCGACTCCGGGTATTGTTTCGAGAAGTTGCCCGGCCTCATCCGTACGATGCATCGCGCGGATGCGTCCCTCCAGTTCAGCTGCCTTGTTGCCCAGTTCGCGTAAGTGCTCCACAAGTAACTGGATCAAGGTCCGGAACTGTTCACAAAGCTCATGCTCGCGATTAGAAACGGCTTCGATGACCCTTTGTCCGAGCAGCCGGATGCCTTGCGGCAGAACAATACCGAACTCGCTGAGCAACCCGCGAATCTGATTGGCCAATGCCGTACGGGATTTAACCAGCCCGGCGCGTGCCCGGTGCAGTGAAAGCATCGTCTGTTGCGCCTGCGTCTTGATCGGCACAAAGCGCATGTGCGGTCGATTTACCGCCTCACAGATTGCCTCAGCATCGGCCGCATCGGTCTTGTTGCTCTTTACGTAAGGTCGAACGAACTGCGGGGCAATCAGGCACACCGTGTGTCCGAGCTTCGTGAGTTCCCGCCCCCAATAGTGCGACGACCCGCAGGCCTCCATGCCGACCACGCACGGCTCAAGCTTCGCGAAAAACGCCAGCACGTCAGCGCGGCGCAGTTGCCTGCGTACGACAATATGTCCCTGCGAATCCACTCCATGAACCTGGAATAGAGTCTTTGCAAGGTCCAGTCCGACAGTGGCTATCTTCATGATGAACGCTCCTTTGCCGTGGAAGTCACGACTTCTCCACTTTGGCATATGCCGAGCCCCGAAGGGCGGGAGTCGTCCATCACATCAGA
>NZ_JAQQEK010000118.1:0-1113 GCF_046027355.1 Paraburkholderia sediminicola
TCGTTAAGGGTTATTCGATGCCTGCCCTCGTTCACATGGCTGTAAGCGTGCGGTGGCGCGTGCGGGCAGGCGTCGAATAAGCCTCGAGGGAGGAAACCGCGGAGTGGTCCGTAGAGGTCGGAAGTTTGCGTGGCTATGGCGATTGATAGCCCGGCATCCGCAGCCGTGTCCGGGCAAGATGGTCCAAACGTGAGGCTGGAATTGCCCAGGCACCAGGGCAATGGGGTGCATCCGCGCGATGGCGAACGTGAAGTGGATGTGCCTGAGGCTCCATGAAGCGACATGCGCAAACGTCCGCTCGTAGGCCGCGTTGCCGCAAAGTCGACGTTTGGTCTGGTAAGCACAGAACCGTAGCGTTCATGTTGCGCCCCGCGACATTGGTGGTGCGCGAATGGGTGCAGTGCGCGCGACGATATCGATGACGATCATCGGGGCACCGCAGTGCCGGCATATGAAGACAGGTCGGGCCTGGATGACGGTGTCGTCGGATGGCGGGTCGAACCGCGGCGCGACGTGCAGCAGGTCGCGCACCTTGGCGAGATTGTCGCGGCGCACCGGATTGGCGAGCAGTCCGTAGTGGCGGATGCGGTGGAAGCCTGCGGGCAGCACATGAAGCAGGAAACGGCGCATGAACTCGCTGGCCTGCAGCGTCATGGTCTTGTAGCGTGTGCGCCCCGTCGCACGGTAATCCTTCCAGCGGAACGTCACGCCGCGCTCATCAAAGGCGAGCAGACGCTGGTTGGAGATGGCCACGCGGTGCGTATAGCGCGACAGGTACGCGAGCACCGCTTGCGGTCCCGCAAAGGGGCGCTTGGCGTACACAAACCACTCGCAGGTCCGCAGCGGTGCCAACCACTGCGCAAAGGTGGCGCGATCGGCGAGCGCCGCATGCTCGCCGAAGAACTGCAGCTGGCCGCGCCGGTGGGCATCGGTGAGCGCTTCAAGGAAGCGACGCCGGAACAGGCGCGAGAGCACGCGCACCGGCAGGAAGAAGCCGGGACGGCAGGCAATCCAGCGCTCGCCGCCGGACGACAGTCCCCCGCCAGGGACGATGCCGTGTACGTGCGGATGATGCGTGAGCGCCGAGCCCCAGGTGTGCAGCACAAGCGTGGC
>NZ_JAQQEK010000119.1:0-1091 GCF_046027355.1 Paraburkholderia sediminicola
GGTCCGGTGTAATTCGCGCTCGGACGGATGATCTTGTTGTCGACGCGTTGCTCGATGATGTGCGCGCTCCAGCCGGCCGTGCGCGAGATCACGAAGAGCGGCGTGAACATCGCCGTGGGCACGCCCATCATGTGATACGAGACCGCGCTGAACCAGTCGAGATTCGGGAACATCTTCTTCGCGTCCCACATCACCGACTCCAGCCGCTCGGCGATATTGAACAGCTTGCTGTTGCCCGCTTCCTTCGAGAGCTTCTTCGCGATTTCCTTGATGACCTTGTTACGCGGGTCCGAAATCGTGTACACCGGGTGGCCGAAACCGATCACCACTTCCTTGCTCTCGACGCGGCGGCGGATATCCGCTTCTGCTTCATCTGGCGTCTGGTAGCGCGACTGGATCTCGAACGCGACTTCATTGGCGCCACCGTGTTTCGGCCCGCGCAGCGCGCCGATCGCGCCGGTGATCGCCGAATAGATGTCCGATCCCGTGCCCGCGATCACGCGGCCAGTGAACGTCGACGCGTTGAATTCATGCTCCGCGTACAGGTTCAGCGACACATGCATTGCGTCGACCCACGCCTTCGACGGCTCCACGCCGTGCAGCAGATGCAGGAAGTGGCCGCCGATCGAGTCGTCGTCGGTTTCCACCTCGATGCGCTTGCCGTTGTGCGAGTAGTGGTACCAATACAGCAGCATCGAACCGAGCGAAGCCATCAGCTTATCGGCGATGTCGCGCGCGCCCGGCAGGTTGTGGTCGTCTTTCTCCGGCAGCACGGTGCCGAGCACCGACACGCCGGTGCGCATCACGTCCATCGGATGCGCGGCGGCCGGAATCCATTCGAGCGCGGCTTTCACGTTCGCGGGCAGGCCGCGCAGCGCCTTGAGCTTCGTCTTGTACGCGGTGAGTTCGGCCTGGGTCGGCAGCTTTTCATGCACGAGCAGGTACGCGATCTCTTCGAATTCGCAGGCGCTGGCGATATCGAGAATGTCGTAGCCGCGGTAGTGCAGGTCATTGCCGGTCTTGCCGACTGTGCAGAGCGCCGTGTTGCCGGCCGTCACGCCGGACAGGGCGACGGATTTCTTCGGTTTGAA
>NZ_JAQQEK010000012.1:0-255666 GCF_046027355.1 Paraburkholderia sediminicola
CGTCGTCAACATCACAACCACCCGGCACCGCTTCGTTCTGCGTCGCTGCATCAGCAGCAGAGAAACGAGATTATGGAGAGCGAGCGACAGGTCGTCAACCCCCTTCGCGCAATATTTTTCAGAAAGTTGAGAAGCATCGAAACAGACCACCACCACAACGCCGTCAAATTAGTTAGCCATCCGATTTAATCGGCTACTCATGAGGCAATCGCACTCGCGACGGCCGGACAGTGATCAGCTACCACACCTCCTCCGCCGCCAACCAGCCAAACGAGCCTCCTCACTATATATAGAGCCACGAGACACATCCGGCGCACACCCGAACGAAGCGTCGTAAGAACTGGAAAACCGGCAGCGCCCAAAAAACTAAAGTTTCCCTCTCGCCAGCCGTCAACCAAGATATCCCGTCACTTAAATGGCCGCCGACCATGGATAACCCAGTTGAGGAACACGTCGAGGAAGCCTCACTCGCAGCCCACACGCCAGCTCTGAATCCGGAGAAGGTGCCGGTAGGCACGCCTCTCGACTGGCCGATCGTCGACGCCGACGGCACGCTCCTGTTCGCCAGCGGCACCATCCTCGCGACCACGGACGAGCGCAAATTCCTGTTCGGACACTTCCATCCGCAGCGCGGCGACTTGGCGGGCGCGGCCACGCAACCGCCGCTCCAGGCCGAGCCACAAGCGGATCCCAACGGCGAGCTGACGCTCAAGGACATGCATCTGGAAATCGGTGCATTGATCGGTGTGCGCTCGCAGCTCGGCAGCGGCGCGCCCATGCATCCGTGCCGCATCATCGGTTTCGCGCCGAATCATTCGCTCTTCGTCACTCCGCCGATGCACGAGGGCCGCATGCTCCCGCTGGGCGTCGGCGAAAACATCGAAATTGTCGCGATCGCCAGCCATGCGGTGTTTCGTTTCGTCTGCACGATCGAAGCGATCTGCCGCGCGCCGTTCGACTACGTCGTGCTGTCGAAGCCCGGCGTGATCCGTCGCCTGCGCGAACGCAAGTCGATCCGCGTCCGCGCGCACCTCGCGGTGCGTTTCGGCATCGGCGAAACCGGCGAATCCTATGAAGGCCTCGGACTCGCGAAAGGCATCAGCGCACTCGGCATGTCGCTGGACGCCTCGTGGACCCTGGGCGCCGTCGGCGACCGGTTGCGCGTTGCGTTCCGCCTGAAATCGAAGGATCTCGACACGGAGATCGAAACCACGGCGGTGATCCGCAACGTGCAGAAAGGCAGCGGCCCCGGCGAGCCGTCGACTCACGGGCTCGAACTCGATCAGCTCGACCCGTCCCAGCAGATGGCGATGAAAGTCTTCGTGTTCGACCGCCAGGACGACGTCGTGTATTGGTCGAGCGGCCTGAAATAAGCGCAGGGCCGTGAGCGGGACGGCCCACGCGCCGCTCAGCCCATCAGTTCTTCCGGCGTGAAACGCCGCGCGCCCCACGCATCGGCGAGCACTTCGCAGCGGCCCAGCCGGATCGCCTCGCGCTCGAAATCGACGAATACGACTTCGTCCACATCGAGCGGCCGCACCGGCATATCATGCGTGCGGCCATCGGTCAGAATCCATAGCCAGCGTTGCTGCCCGGGCTTGCGGCGCGCGCAGCGCTCCAGCAACTGGGTTGCTCGCCGAACGCCTGCCGCCAACGGCGTGCCGCCTCCGCCTCCCACGGGCCTCAGCCACCGCTCATTCCACCAGCGTGGCACAGCGGGACCGAAACGCACATCCGCACCGGCGCCGCCGAAACAGACCAGCGCCGCCTCGGCACGCGCGGCGCTCGCGCGGTCGAACAAGGCGATCAGCAATCCCTTGGCGAGCGCGAGACGCTGCCCGGCCAGCATGGAACCGGAGCAATCGAGTACGAAACAATGCAGCACACCGCCGCGCGGCGCCTCGCGCACGAAACGCAGATGCTCGGCGCGTAACGCGCCCTGGCGCATCGCGGCAAGTGTCGGCGGCCAGTCGATGCGCTTGCCCGGTTCCCCGCTCAAGCGGCTGCGCGCACCTGCGCCCGCGCCTTGCCGCCATCGAAAACCGCTGCGCGAGTCAGCGGCGGCGCCCTTCCGATGGCTCAGCGTTTTTTTACGTTAAGGGGAATGACGCCTTTGACGTGCGTGGTCGCGGCCGGTTCGGGCGCGAGGTAGCCCCAATCGCTATCGACGGCAGCGGCGGCCGGCGGCGCATTTCCTGCCTCAGATGAAGAGCGGCTATCGGAAGAAGCCTCCCGCTCGGCGCCACCCTCACGCGCGTCACCTTCGGCCTGCGACCCGCGAGCATGCCGCCGATGAACCAACACCGCCTCAGCCACCCGATCGACATGCTCCGCCGTCACCGCGGCCGCTTGTTCGAGCGCCGCCACCGCACGCGCCGCGCGCAGCATCACGAGATCGGCGCGCAAACCATCCACGGCGGCGTCGATGCACAGCGCGCTGACGTGTGCGTGCACGGCGTCGTCGAATACGAGCTCCGGCAGCGCTTCGCGCGCCGCTCGAATCTGCTCGACGTAAGCCGCCTGCTGTTGCGCATAGCCGGCACGAAACCCCTGCGGATCCAGATCGAACGCCAGCCGCGCCTTCACGATCGCCTGACGCACGCGCGGCTCGAAACAGTTCTGCAACTCGACCATCAAGCCGAAACGGTCAATCAATTGCGGCCGCAGTTCGCCCTCTTCAGGATTCATCGTGCCGATCAGCACGAAGCTCGCGTCATGGCTATGCGACACACCATCGCGTTCGATGGTATTCACACCGCTCGCGGCCGCGTCGAGCAAGGCATCGACGAGCGCGTCGGGCAGCAGGTTGACTTCATCGACATAAAGCACGCCGCGGTGCGCCTTCGCGAGCAGACCCGGCGAGAAGCGCACCGAACCGTCGCGCAACACGGTTTCGATATCGAGCGTGCCGATCAAACGATCTTCGCTGGCGCCAAGCGGCAGATTTACCAATTGCCCTTCCGGCAACAACTCAGCGAGCGCGCGCGCCGCGGTCGACTTCGCCGTGCCGCGCGGACCGGTGACCAGCACGCCACCCAGCCCCGGATCGATGGCGGCCAGCAGCAGCGCCTGTTGCAACGGCGCCTGGCCGATCAACGCGGCAAAGGGAAAAACGGGCCGCGCAGCGGTCGCGCTCATCGCTAGATTCATGTTTGCATTCCTTCGATCTGCTGCTCGCTCGCGAGCAGATGCTGTTCGACTTGCGCGCGGTAGTCGCCGGGCGCCTGCCACAAACCGCGCTGCATGGCTTCGAGCAGGCGCTCGCAAATCGAATGCAACGCGTGTGGGTTGTGACGCTGCAAAAACTCGCGAGTGTCCGCGTCGTTCAGATAGGCATCGGTCACAAGCGCATATTGATGATCGGCGATCACGCGCGCGGTCGCATCGTAACCGTACAGATAATCGACGGTCGCGGCGATTTCCGCCGCGCCCTTATAGCCATGACGCTTCACGCCATCCAGCCATTTCGGATTGACCACGCGCGAGCGGATCACGCGCGCAATCTCCTCATGCAGCGTGCGCACGCGCGGCGCTGCCGGATTGCTGTGATCGGCGTGATACACGCTCGGCTGATCGCCGGCCAGATGCCGCACCGCGGCGACCATGCCGCCCTGAAACTGGTAGTAGTCATTCGAATCGAGCAGATCGTGTTCGCGGTTGTCCTGGTTCTGCAGCACCACGTCCAGCGCGGCGAGACGTGTGCCGAACGCGTGACGCGCTTCTTCGCCCGCGCTCTTTTGCGTGTACGCATAACCGCCCCACGCCTGATACGCGTTCGCGAGATCGGCGTCGGTTTGCCATTGCTGCGAGTCGATCATGTCCTGCAGACCCGCGCCGTACGCGCCGGGCCTTGCGCTGAACACGCGCCAGCCGGCGCGCTTACGCGCTTCGGCGGCGTCCATGCCGCGCGCGATCAACGCATCGCGTTCGCGCAGCACGCGTGCGCGAATCGGATTCAGGTCCTCGGGTTCGTCGAGTTCGGCGACGGCCTGCACGGCGGCATCGAACAGATGCATGACGTTGGCGAAGGCGTCGCGGAAGAAACCCGAAACCCGCAAGGTGACGTCAATCCGCGGCCGGTCGAACACCTCGATCGGCATGATTTCGAAATCGGTCACGCGATGGCTGCCCGGTGCCCACTTCGGCCGCACGCCGAGCAACGCGAGCGCCTGGGCGATATCGTCGCCACCGGTGCGCATGGTCGCGGTGCCCCAGACGGACAGGCCGATGGCGCGCGGATAGTCGCCCTTCTCCTGCAAATGCCGTTCGATCAGTTGCTGGGCGGATTTCAATCCGAGCGACCAGGCGGCTTGCGTGGGAATGGCGCGCGTGTCGACCGAATAGAAGTTGCGGCCGGTGGGCAGCACATCGGGCCGGCCACGCGACGGCGAACCGCTCGGCCCCGGCGGCACGAAACGCCCTTCGAGCCCACGCTTCAATTGAAGCATTTCCTGCGGACCGCAAGCGTCGAGCCGCGGCAACACATCGTTACGCAGACGCTCGATCACTTGCTGCGCTTGCGGCAAGTTGGCCGCGAAAAACGGCGCTGCCGATACATCCGCTTGATCACCGCACACGCCGCGCAGCAACTCCGCCGCCAGCAATTCCAAACGTTCACGCGTATCGCCGCAGTGCCGCCACGGCGCATCGCTCACACGTTGCAGCACGTCGGGGCGCGGACCGTCCCACACCGCCGACCAATCCACCGACAGCGGATCGAACCGATGATCCATCTGCAGATCGCGCGCCAACGCATCGATCAACCCGGCCTTGCCGCCTTGCCCATCGCCGACAGGAAAACGCCCCAACGCCAGCAACGTATCGCGCCGCTGCACGCCATCAGGCGATTGCCCAAACGTATGCAAGCCATCGCGAATCTGCGCCTCCTTCAACTCGCACAGCCACGCATCGACACGCGTGAGCAGCGCGTCTTCGTCGTCCTGCCCGTTCGGCGCCGCGAGACTCAACTCCTCATGCAACTTATGTTCGACGATGGTCGCCAGAATCGTGCGCCGCAACAGTTTCGAGCGGCGCGGGTCGACCATCAGCGCTTCATAGTATTCGTCGACCTGGCGCTCGAGATCCTGCAACGGTCCGTAACTTTCAGCGCGCGTGAGCGGCGGCATCAGGTGATCGATGATGACGGCCTGCGCGCGGCGTTTCGCCTGGCTGCCCTCGCCCGGATCGTTGACGATGAACGGGTACAGATGCGGCATCGGCCCGAGAATCAGATCGGGCCAGCAGGCGTTGCTCAACGCGACGCTCTTGCCGGGCAGCCATTCGAGATTACCGTGCTTGCCGACATGCACGATCGCGTCGATGCCGAACTGGTGCCGCAACCAGAAATAGAACGCCAGATACGCATGCGGCGGCACAAGTTCGGCGTCGTGATAGCTCGCGTAGTCGCCCTGCTCGCGTGAACGCGACGGTTGAATGCCGACGAACACCTGTCCGCAACGCCAGCCCGCGATCATGAAACGGCCGCGCCGCAGCGTCGGGTCCTGCTCGGGCGCGCCCCAACGCGCGTTCAGCGCCTGGCGCGCCTCGGCAGGCAATGCATTGAAGTGCGCAAGATAGTCGTCGAGCGCGAGGCTTTGCAACGCGGGACGCAGGTCACGCACGACCGGATCGTTGGTCACGCCTTCGGTGAGCTTCTTCAACAGCGCGTCGCCGTTCGCGGGCAAGTCGGCGAGACGATAACCCTCGTCACGCAGCATCGACAGAATGCCGACTACCGAGGCGGGCGTATCGAGGCCCACGCCATTGCCGATGCGCCCTTCGCTCATCGGATAGTTGGCGAGGATCAGCGCGAGTTTCTTGTCCGCGTTATCGAGTGAACGCAGACGGCACCAGCGTCGGCTCAGTTCGGCGAGAAAACCCACTCGCTCGGCGTCCGGCTGATAACGCACCACATCAACCTGAGTGTGCGGACAACGGTACGCAAGTCCCTTGAAACTGATCGCGCGCGTGATGATGCGGCCATCCACTTCCGGCAGCGCAATATGCATGGCGATATCGCGCGAATTGAGGCCTTGATTGTCCTTGACCCAATCGTCGCGATTGCCGCCGCTCAGGATCACCTGGAACACCGGCGCGTCGCCGGCGAGCGCAAGTGGCTCGGGGTCGTCGATCGCGGACGCGGCGAAGGCCGTCGTATTCAGCACCAGCGCGACATCGTGCTGTGCGCACAGCGATTGCACGACATCGCGGCTCATCGCATCTTTCAGCGAGGTAATCGCAATCGGCAGCGGATTCAGACCTTGCGACTCGAGCGCGTCGATCAGCGCGTCGAATACGGCCGTATTGGCCGCCTGCAGATGCGCCTTGTAGAACAGGATCGCCGCGACCGGCGCATTCTGCCGCCAGCGCGCCTGCCAGTCGGCGACCGTCGGCGTGTCGCGCTCGGGATGGTAGAGCGTGGCGGCGGGCAACGCGCGCGGCGGCGCTGTATCGCGTCCCCAACCGAAGGCACGGTGCGCGATACAGCGCAGAAACGCCTCCGCATTTTGCGGGCCGCCTTCACGCAGATAGCGCCAGAGCTGATGGCACAGATCGGCGCTCGCGGTGCTGCGCGCGAGCAGGTTCGGATCTTCCTGCAGATCGCCGGAGAACATCGCGAGCGTCTGCTGCTTGCGCTCGGCGAGCGCCACCACCTGTTCGATACCGTAAGGCCAATACGCCTCGCCGCCGAGATGATCGACCACCACCACACGTGCATGCTGCAAGACGTCTTCGAGATAAAAATCCACCGACGCCGGTTGCCGCAAATACGTGACGTTGGCGAGCCGCACGCTCGGGAAGCCTTCCCCCAGGCGCGGAAAAACGCTCGCGAGCAGCAACAGCGTGGTATCGGCGGAACTGAGCACCACGATATCCGCGGGCTGCTGATCGATACGGATCACGCCTTGCGTATCGTCGACAAAACCGCCCGGCGTGGTGCGCAGCAGATGCATGAGCGCTTACGCCTGTTGCGTTTCGACGCTCGACGGCACGCCCAGCGCCGCATCGAACGCGCGTTGCAACGCGGGCTGATCGAGGTCCTCGCCGATCAGCACGAAGCGGCTCGGACCGCTTTCGCCGGCTTGCCAGCGTCGATCGAAATAGCTGTCGAAGCGGCGGCCCACGCCCTGGATCACCAGACGCATCGCCGCGCCCGGCAGCGCCGCGAAACCTTTGACGCGATAAATCGTGTTCGCTTCGACGAGCTGTTGCAGCGCGGCGATCACCGCCTCGCGCGACAACACATCCGCCTGCACGACCACCGAATCGAACTCGTCGTGATGGTGGTCGGCGTCGTCAGCGGAGCCGTGGTGATCGTGGCGCAAATGAATCGTGTCTTCCGAGGCCGCTTCGAGGCCCAGCAATGTGTGCAGATCGAGTTGCCCCATGTGCGCGCGCACGATCTTCACTTGCGGCGGAATTTCTTCGCGGATCGAAACTTCAACCGCGCTTTGCTGCGCCTCGTCGAGCAAATCCGTTTTATTCAGAATCACCAGATCGGCGGCGGACAACTGGTCTTCGAACAATTCGTGCAGCGGCGACTCGTGATCGAGATTCGGATCGGCTTTGCGTTGCGCGTCCACGGCGACCGGGTTGTCCGCGAACTGACCGCTCGCCGCGGCCGGGCCGTCCACCACGGTGACCACGGCGTCGACGGTGAAGCTGTTCTTGATCTGCGGCCAGTTGAAAGCCTGTACCAGCGGTTTCGGCAACGCGAGTCCCGACGTCTCGATCAGCACGTGATCGATCTGATCACGGCGTTCCACGAGCTTTTCCATCACCGGAAAAAACTCTTCCTGCACGGTGCAGCACAAGCAGCCGTTTGCCAGTTCATACAGTTGGCCTTCGGTTTCGACGCCGTTTTCGTCGCAACCGATTCCACAACCCTTGAGGATTTCCCCATCGATGCCGAGCTCGCCGAACTCGTTGACGATCACCGCGATGCGCTTGCCGCCCGCATGCTGAAGAATGTGCCGCAGCAGCGTGGTTTTGCCGCTGCCGAGAAAGCCCGTGACGATGGTGACGGGAATCTTGCGCATTTGAGTTTGCATCGTGAGGTCCATCCGTAGGAGTTGCACATGCACGCCGCTGTGTCTGTATGTCTGCCTGCATACGCCGGGCAAAACGGGGCACACGCCCAGCCAGCCACGACAATGACAAAACACGGGGACGAACGACGGCGTTGCCGCGACAACAGAAAAACAGAAAGCGGGAATGAGGTCATGAACGCAGCGCCGCATCCCCGCGGCGTTCGTCCTTCGTATTCTGGCCGGTATCCGGGCTGGCGAAAGCGCCGCTTCCCCTTCCCGGACGAGTGGTTTCTCGCCCAGTGGTGATATGCCGACGCGGCCTTGCGCGTGGACATCGAAGCCGGCTCCGCGGCGCTAATCGACTGAACTTAGCACCACATTTCGCTTACCGTTGCGGGGGCAGCACAGGTTGACCCGATCCATGGCAGGCGGGCACCCTGTTTCCCGTTTAACTGCATGCGCACGAGCGCGCACACGAGCACCAAAGTGCGTGCGAGTGTAGGCCCGCGGCCCGGTGCCGTCAAGGAAACACAGGCCGCAAGCGCTTATCGGACGGGGCGCCATGTGCTATCGTATGCGCGCGTTTGGTGCCCGCACATGCATTCCGCGTGTGCAGTTAAACGGGAAACAGGCAGCGCTCCATGCGCTCAACCTGTGCTGTCCCCGCAACGGTAAGCGACCTGCGGCGCAAAGTTGAGTTGTCTTGCGCCGCGCATGCGTTTTTTCGATGCCACTGTCCGGCACATTCCAACGAATGCGGACGGGAAGGCAAAGCGCATGAGGCCGCCAGCCCGGATACCGGCCAGACGCGGAGGCGGCAAGCGTCACGCCGCCGGCCGCCGGAATCCGCGAGGGACGGATGTGAAGGCGCTGAAGCACGACGTGGCGCGTTCGCGTACGCAGGTTCTGTGTGGAACCGCTACGAGTCGCGCATTGCGCCGTGCCTGAATCCGTAGCACTGCATGACCCCAAAGTCCACCATCAGGCGACCCTTCGCGCTTTACTCTTTCCCACTCGTCACGACATGGCGCCCGCCATGCATGCCACGATGACCCGCGCCTGGCTGATCGGCGCCGGCCCCGGCGACGTCGAACTCATGACCATCAAGGCCACCCGCGCATTGGCGCAAGCCGATGTGGTGCTGGTCGACGATCTGGTGAATCCCGAGGTGCTGCAGTTCGCGCGCGCCGATGCGCTCGTCGTCTACGTCGGCAAACGCGGTGGGCATCCGTCGACACCGCAGGACGGCATCGTCGCGCAGTTGCTCGAGCATGTTCGGGCCGGGCGCAGCGTCGCGCGTTTGAAAGGCGGCGATCCGTTCGTATTCGGCCGTGGTGGCGAAGAACAGCAGGCGCTGCACGCGGCGGGTATCGAAGTGGAAGTCATCAACGGCATTACGGCGGGGATCGCGGCGCCCGCGGCGATCGGCATTCCGGTCACGCATCGCGATCACGCGCAAGGCGTGGTATTCGTCACCGGACACGGCGCGGGCAGCGGCGAACCCGACTGGGCCGCGCTCGTGGCCACGCGCATGACGCTCGTGATCTATATGGGCATGCGGCGGTTGAACGATATCGTCGGCGCGCTGCTCGCGGCCGGCATGAGCGCCGACACGCCGTGCGCGGCGATCGAATCGGCCACGCGTCCCGAACAACGTCACGTGCTCGCGCGCCTCGGCGAGTTTGCCGACACTGTTGCGCGTGCCGGCCTTGGCTCGCCGGCGATCGTGGTGATCGGCGGTGTGGCGTCGCTCGCGTTGGCGCGCGCGGCGGCGGCGCATGCCGACGCCGCAAAGCCTTCAGTGGACGGAGCGGACACACAATGAAAACACTGAGCGTCGGCGTCGGTTGCCGTTTGCACAGCCCGGCCGAGCAGATCGAAGCGGCGGTGCGCGCCGCGCTCGGTGCGCATTCGTTCGACGAAATCCGCACCGTGGCTTCCATCGATGCCAAAACCCGCGAAGCAGGCTTGCTCGAATTCTGCGCACGTCATGCGCTGCCGTTGACATTCTTCAGCCTTGAACAGATCGCGTCGATACGCGTGGCGGAACCTTCGGCGACAGTGCGCGAGCATCTCGGCGTGGACGGCGTCTGCGAGCCGTGTGCGCTGCTTGCCGCGACGGCCGGCTTCGACGAATCGACCGCGGCCAATGCGCCTCAAGCCCGGCTCCTCGTGCGCAAAACCATCCATGCGGGCATCACCGTGGCAATCGCTTCCACCGCTGCAAACGCCAACCGCGAACACCCAAACAACGACACTCAGCAACAGGACCTGCCATGAAGACCGACCCCGAATCGCATCAACGCATGACCGAGCGCCGCCGCGAAGGCCACGAGAAAAAACAGGCCAACGCCACCGTCGAAAAAGGCCTGCTGATCGTGAATACCGGCACAGGCAAAGGCAAAACCACCGCCGCGTTCGGCATGGCCGTGCGCGTGCTGGGCCACGGCATGCGCCTCGGCGTCGTGCAGTTCATCAAAGGCGCGCTGCACACGTCGGAGCGCGACTTTCTCGGCGCGATCGCCAATTGCGATTTCGTCACGATGGGCGACGGCTACACCTGGAACACGCAGAACCGCGACGCCGACATCGCGACCGCGCGCAAAGGCTGGGACGAAGCGCGCCGCATGATCGAAAGCGGCGACTACCAGATGGTGATCCTCGATGAGTTGAACACGGTGCTCAAGTACGAATACCTGCCGCTCGACGAAGTCCTCGCCGTGCTCACCGCGCGCGCGCCGATGCTGCACGTGGTGGTAACCGGCCGTCACGCGCCGGACGCATTGATCGAAGTGGCCGATCTCGTCACCGAAATGCGCATCGTCAAGCATCCGTATCGCGAGCAAGGCGTGAAGGCGCAACGCGGCGTGGAGTTCTGACGATGGCCGCGTGCCCCGCCCTGTTCATCAGCGCGCCCGCTTCGGGCCAAGGCAAGACCACGATCACCGCGGGTCTCGCGCGCTACCATCGGCGGCTGGGGCGACGGGTGCGGGTCTTCAAGACCGGACCGGACTTTCTCGATCCGATGATTCTGGCGCGCGCGAGCGGCGCGCCCGTGCTCTCGCTCGATCTGTGGATGGTGGGCGAAGCCGCCTGCCGCACGCTGCTCGCGCAAGCGGCCGCCGAAGCCGATCTGATCCTGATCGAAGGCGTGATGGGTCTGTTCGACGGGACGCCGAGCAGCGCCGATCTCGCCACCACGTTCGGCGTGCCGGTGCTCGCGGTGATTTCAGCGAAGGCGATGGCGCAGACCTTCGGCGCGGTCGCCTTCGGTCTCGCGCAATTCCGGCCGCAGGTGCCGTTTTACGGCGTGCTCGCCAATCGCGTCGGCTCGGCGCGGCATGCGCAGATGCTAGAAGAAGCATTGCCGCCGGAGTTGCGCTGGTGCGGGCACATTGCCGCCAGCGATGAAATCGCGTTGCCCGATCGTCACCTCGGCCTGCATCAGGCGGACGAAATCGACGATCTCGACGCGCGGCTGGATCGTGCCGCTGACACTGTAGGTCATACCGCGCTCGCCGAATTGCCGCCGCCTGTCGAGTTCAGCACGCCCGCACCGGAAATACTGCCGCGCCTGCTGGACGGCAAGACGA
The DNA here is from genome assembly GCF_046027355.1 of Paraburkholderia sediminicola. Lineage (GTDB taxonomy): Bacteria > Pseudomonadota > Gammaproteobacteria > Burkholderiales > Burkholderiaceae > Paraburkholderia > Paraburkholderia sediminicola_B. The sequence continues at coordinate 11,624 of NZ_JAQQEK010000012.1, forward strand.
TTGCGATTGCGCGCGACGCCGCATTCTCGTTCATCTATCCGGCGAACATCGCGCTACTGGAAGCGCTCGGCGCGCAAGTCGCGTTCTTCTCGCCGCTCGCGAACGAAGCACTGCCCGAACACGCCGACGCTTTGTATCTTCCAGGCGGCTACCCTGAGCTGCACGCGGCCACGCTGACCAGCAACACGCGCAGCGCCGCAAGCGTTCACGCGCACGCGGCCGCCGGCAAACCGCTCGTCGCCGAATGCGGCGGCATGCTCTATCTGCTCGACCAGCTCACCGACACGCACGGCGTGAGCACGCCGATGCTCGGCCTGCTGCCCGGCCATGCGACCATGCAAACGCGCTTCACCGCCCTCGGCATGCAGCAGATCGACAGCCTGCACGGGCCGATGACCGGCCACACGTTTCACTACTCGAAGCTGAACACCTCGCTCACGCCGCTGCGTTCAGCCACCCGGCCACAGGGCGACGCACCCGGCGAGGCCGTCTATCGCGCCGGCTCGATCGTGGCGACCTACATGCACGCTTATTGGCCCTCCAACCCGGCCTTCACGGCCGCCCTGTTCCATGGCGAAGCCTTTTAACGATTCCGAGCGCGACGCCGTCTACCGCGCGATCTACGAACGACGCGACATGCGCCATTTCGTGCGCGATCCGGTCGATCCCGCCGTGCTGCAGCGCCTGCTCGACGCGGCGCATCACGCGCCGAGCGTCGGCTTCATGCAGCCGTGGCGAATCGCGCGGATCACCGATCCCGCGCTGCGGACGGCCTTGCATGACACCGTGGAAAGCGAGCGTCTCGCCACCGCCGACGCGCTCGGTAAACGCCGCGAAGAGTTCATGAAGCTGAAAGTGGAAGGCATGCTGGACTGCGGCGAGTTGCTGGTGATGGCGTTGATGGACGGACGCGAGCGCCACATCTTCGGCCGCCGCACCTTGCCGGAGATGGACCTCGCGTCGGTGGCGTGCGCGATCCAGAACATGTGGCTGGCCGCGCGTGCCGAAGGTCTCGGCATGGGCTGGGTGTCGCTGTTCGACGTCGACGTGGTTCGCCAACTGCTGCACATGCCGGAGGGCGCGCGGCCCGTGGCGATTCTGTGTCTGGGCCACGTCGACCGGTTTTATAGCGAGCCGATGCTGGAAACCGAACGCTGGGCGAGCCGCCTGCCGCTCGCCGACTGTGTTTTCGAAAACCGCTGGCCGGAAGACCACAGCGCGGCGGAATGAGCCCCAAACGTTACGGCTGAAGCGGCTTCACCGACATCACTTTCGGCACGCCACTCGTCTCGTCGGCGCGCAACTTCACGCGCCAATCCGGCGGCGCATCGAAGGGAAACCTGGCCAGCGCGCTTTTGACGAGCGTCGGCATGGCATGCAGCGGATCCGCATCGCGGTCGATGCTCGTTGCGCTGACTTTGTAGACCTCCAGTCCGCTCGCGCGCTCGAAAAACCGCAGCGTCAGCGCATGCTGGTACGCAGGGCCGCCGAACAGCGAGAACGGTGTTCCGGGCGGTCGGGCACAGTCTCCCGACGTGCAGCCTTTTTCTCCGACGCCGATCGTCGCCGGCCGCGTGTCGTAGGCAACTGAGAGCAGATAACGCGCGGGTTGCCCCGTCGTTTCGACGAAACCCTGTTTCGTCAACTCGTCCACCAACAGGCTTTCGAATTGTGGATGATCCGCGCTGGCCTCTTGCGACGCCATGCGCGCGATCGTGTAGGTCCGTTCGCCTTGCAGCGCGGCGGCCGCGTTCGCGGCGTCGGCAGTATGCACGTCGGCGCTCAGGCCCGCGCAACCGGTGAGACTCGCCGCGGCCAGCGCGGCACAGATCAGGATTGCTTTCACCATCTTCTCGCTTCGATAAGGTGCGTATTCATACGTCATGTGCGCGGCGTGAGGGAGGCGCCGGATTGCGCGTCTTCGAGCACCGGCAGGCAGATCGTAAACGCCGTGCCCTGGCCGGGCTCGCTGGCCACCTCGACGTCGCCGCCGTGGCGCGTGACGACCGTCTTGACGAAGGCCATGCCGAGCCCCGCGCCGCCCACTTCCGGCCGCTCGGTTTCGTGAAACCGCCGGAAGCGCTCGAACAGCCCCGCCTGCTGTTCCTTGGGAATGCCGTAGCCCTGATCGCGAATCGTGCACGACACGCGCCTGGCCGCGCCCGGCACGCCCTTCGGCGTCAGGCTCGCGAGGCTGCACACGATCCGCGTATCCGGCGGACTGTACTTGACCGCGTTGTTCAGAATGTTGACGAGCGCGCGCGTCATCAGCGAACGGTCGGCGCAGATCCAGTGGCCGTCGTCGGCTGCATCGGCCGTGCCGGTCTCCGTGTACAGCGTGATGCGTTTGGCGTGCGCCTGCGGCCAGACTTCGTCGCTCGCGTCGATCAGCAATTCGGCCAGGCTCACCGGTTCCAGCACATAGGTTTGCGATTCGGCGCGCGCCAGTTGCACGAAGTCGTCGGCCAGCGTGAGCGCGCGCTGCGCATAGCGTTCGATGCGCTCCAGCAAGCCGCGCGCGAGCCCCGGGTCGCCGCGGGCGCGCTCGATCTCCACCAGTGCGAGGATCGACGCCTGCGGCGAGCGCATGTCGTGTGACAGAAGCCGCAGCGCGTCTTCCCGCTGACGCTCGGCCGCATGCAAGGCCGACACGTCGACAAGGCCCGCGATCCAGCCGGTGGTCTCGCCCTGCTCGTTCGTGCAGTTGGCGTAGCGCAGCAAGTGATCGCGCTCGTGGGCGTCACGCACTTCGACGCCGTGCGCCATCAGCGCGGCGAATTCGCGGCGCGCCGGATCGAGTGGCGCCGGCCAGTGCGTGCGGGCGAGCAGATTGTTTTCGGCATCCGACGCGGTGTTGCCGTCGATCGTCTTCACGAGCGTCAGGCCGCCCAGCACGGCCTGCATCGGACGGCCTTCGGGCAGCGGCGCGCCGAGACGCGCGAAATGCGCCTTGGCGGCATGGTTCGCGATCAGCACGACGCCGCGCACGTCGCTCACAAGGATCGGCTCGGGCATGCTGTCGAGGCTGTCCCATACGAAACGCTTCATGTCCTGCACGCGCTGCGCCGCCTGCGCCATCAGCGCCATGTGCTGCTCCAGCACGTCGCCGCCGAACTCGCGGCGGCGCTGCGGCGTTTCCGGCAGCAGATGGGGTTCGTCGGCGAGACGCTGCAGTTCTTTGCGCAGATACGCCATCGTCATTTCAAGGCGCCGCCAGTTCCAGATCGGATAGACGGCCACCAGACCCACGATCGCCGGCACCGGCGACATCCACAGCCGCGCGCCGTACAGCAAGGCGGCGCTGCTGGCCGCCGCAAGCAGACACAGTGCGCCGGTCAGCAGCAACGAACGGCGGGGCGACAACACAAGAAATCCGGCCAGCAGCGCGGCAAGCGGCGCGAGCGACACCGCGAACAGAATCCACGGATAGACCGGCTCGATCTCGCGGCCGGTGAGCAGCGTATCGAGCACGTTAGCGTGGATATACACGCCGGGCAGCGGGCCGAGTTTGCCGGACACCGGCGTCGCGAAACGGTCGTACAAGCCGGACGCGGTCACGCCGATCAGCACGATGCGGCCGCGCAACTGGTCCGGTGTCACGTCGCCGGCGAGCACGCGGGCGAAACTCAGCTTCGTGTAGTTCTGCGCGTTCGGACCGAAGGGAATCAGGAAACGGCCTTCGCCGTCGTCGGCTGCGGCGAAGGCCTCCGTGAAAGCGTGGCTGGGTTGCCAGCCGTTCAGATGGAGCGAGCCATGCTCTATCGCCTGGGCGACCGGCACCATCAATTGCGGCCAGCGTGAATCGGCGTCGCCCTCGAACCGCGCGACGCTGCGCACGATGCCGTCGCTGTCGACTTCGAGATTGATATGACCGAGTCCCGCCGCCGCATGCGCGAGCGGCGCCACCGGCTCGACCACGACGCGGCGCCCGCTGTCATCGGCCGCGGTGAGCAATACCGGCAGATAGGTCGGACTCAGCGCGATGGCGCGGCCAAGTTCGGCGTCGTGCGGATTGGCCTCGGTGAACAGCACGTCGTAGATCACCGCGGCGGGCTTCGCCTTGGCGATCTCTTCGAGCAGCTTCGCGTGAACACTTCGCGGCCACGGCCAGCGGCCGAGTTGGGCGATGCTCGCGTTATCGATTTCGAGCACCACGATATCGCGCAGCAATGGCTGCGCATGCAGGCTCAGAAAGCGGTCGTAGACCAGTTGATCGACGCTCGCGCTCAGACGGCCGAGCGAACTGAGCAGAATCACCACGATGCCCAGACAGCCGATGCCCACCCATTCGATCAGGAAGCGGCGGCCGGCGCGCCGTCCGAGACGGGCGCGCGGATCGAGGCTCAGGCGCGTAGGTGTGGTCGGCAAAGGGTTGCTTGGTTCGAAGCCAGGAAGCGGGCTGATGCACGGCTCAGCCCCGTGAATCTACCAGCGTCAGCGCGCAAGCGTAAACGAGCGCACCGCGTTGCTCTTTTCGTAGAAGCGGCCGTTCTCGAACTGCTCGGCGACGATCGTCCAATAGTAGACGCCGGCCGGCAGATCGCTCACGACCAGTTGGCCGCCCGACAGATCGGTGCGATCCACGAGCGGATGACGCAGATCCGCCGTGCTCGCCAGCACGAAACGAAAGCGTGTCTCGACCGTGGCGCGGCTGACGAACCAGCGGAATTCATAGTCGCGGCTGCCGGCCCGCTGCGTTGCCGACGCGGCCAGCCCGATCTGGCGGCGTTCGAACGCGTACACCTGCGGCAGACCATCGAGGCCGTTGGCGTCGATCGCGGCGATGCGTACGAAATAGGTGCCGTCGGCCAGGTCGCCGAAATCCGCATGCGGCTCGCTCACGCGCTGGTCGCGGATCAGGTCGAGCTGGTCGGCGTCGCGCGCGATTTGTACGCGGTAGGCCACGGCATGGTCGGCCGGCACGAGATCGAACGCGACGGTCTTGCCATCCTGCACTTTGGCCGGCTGAGTGAGCGCAGGTGCGGGCAGCAACTCGACCGGTCCGCCGATCGCTCCGCCGGCCCGCGTCACACTGCCGAAGCGCGCCTTCACGAGCTGCGCGGACGCCTGCAGCGGCACGCCGGGCGGCGGCGCCGAAGCGCGGCCGCCCGGCGCGGCCGGGTCGACGCCGACTGCGCCGTCCAGCACTTCCACCGCGGTGGTTCGCGCGTCGCCGTCGTAGGCGACCTTGAAGCGCGTCCCGCGCACACCCGCCACGACCGACGGCGAGCGGATCTGGAAGCGGTCGTCCTTTTTCGTCGCGTGCGTGACCTGGCTTTCGACTTCGCCGTTCTTCAGTTGGAGCATGCGATCGCCGGCGCCGGTCAGCATGGTGCGTCGCAGCGTGCCGATATCCAGCAGGCCGTTCTGCCCCACCGTGACGTGCGAGCCGTCCGGCAGCTCCAGCGTCACAAAGCCGTTGTCCCCGGTGCGGATGCGGTCGCCCTCGCCGAGCGTCGTGCCTTCCGCGAGCGGCACGTAAGGGTTCTTGCCGAACGCGTGCTCGGCCGGTCCGCTGGTCGCGATCACGCGGGCCGATTCCTGTTCCTGTTTGAGCTTGTCGGCGGGCAGAAGCAAGGCGATGCCGGCCGGCATGCGGCGTGGCGCGGGCACATGATTCAGGCGGCTCAGCACGGCCCAATCATTCGGGTCGCGCATATAGCGGCCCGCGATGTCGTACAGCGTGTCGCCTTCGTGGGTCAGATACGAGACGTAAGCCGGCATGGCCGCTTTCGCACGCGGCTTCGGCGCGCGCGACGCTTGCGCGGACGCCGACACCGGCGCGAAACAGGTCATCGCGAGCAGGCCGGCTGCCGCCAGCCATGCGCCACTGCGGCGCCCCGGCGAAACCGCGCTGCCGCGCGTTGCCCTATCGACGGAAAACGTCACGCGTCCCCCGCTTCGGGGCGTTCGCCGGCCGCTGCCGGCGGCGTGGCGGAATCCATCCGCTCGAGACGGTAGCCATAACCGTAAATCGGCGTCAGGCGATAGCCGTGCTCCGGGCGCAGACCGAGCTTGCTGCGCAGCATCGACACGTGGGTGTCCATGGTGCGCGACGGAATGTCGGTCGCCTGCTTCCAGATCACGTCGAGAATATGCGCGCGCGACAGCGGCCGGCTCAGATGCTGGAACAGCAGGAGCGCGAGTTCGAATTCCTTCTGCGTGACGGCCACCGCCGTGCCGCGCACCACCACGTGCTTGGCGCCCAGATCGAATTCGAATTCGCCGAAGACTTCCTTCGCCGCGGGCGGCTTGAGGTGGTACGCGCGGCGCAGGAGTGAGCCGACGCGCGCCAGCAAGACCGCGGCGGACACCGGTTTGACGACATAGTCGTCCGCGCCCGTGTTGAGAATCGACGTGATGTCGGTTTCGCGGCCGCGGCTCGTCATGAACAGCACCGGCAGGCGCTCGGAGAGGCTCTCGCGCACCCAGCGCAGCACCTCTTCGCCCGACATGTCGGGCACGTTCCAGTCGAGCACCAGCAGATCGAACGTCTGGCGCCGCAACTGCCGCACCAGTTCGCGGCCCGCACCGTATGCGTGACAGATATGGCCCGCCGCCGACAGCGTTTGGCAAACCAGGTCGGCCTGAGCCGAATCATCATCCAGGACAGCAATTCTCATAACACCCCGCAACGCGACATCCTTCGTAACTGGTGGCCGGCGAGCCGGCAGATGACCGGGATGACGGCGTAAGCACCGACGATCCGGCTTCCAATTTCATCTTCGGCTGCACATTTTTCGACTAGTGGTCCTTTGCCTTGCGCCTTTGTCCGGTCTTGCCGCCGCCGTCTCGATATTGAGACGCGTGATTGGCTTTATCGCGTCGGGTACCGAAAGGGGGAAGGTCATCATAATCGAAAAACGGCCGCTGTTTTCCGGATGCGATTAAGCCGCTATCCGGTCCGGCTATGCGACGCCATTTATTGGTATCGACCGCACGGGTCGTCGTTCGGGTCGGCTGGTCTCGCTCGCACGGTGATTGGCCCCGTTCGCCGTTGTCCTTTCAGGCCGCGTTCCGCATTCAGGTTACGGCGATTTGACAATTTGCGAGTCAGTATAGAAACAGTCTCAAAATAAATCGTTTAAAGATTGTTAAATCGCAGGGCTCGCGATCCGGACAAAAAAATGCGGCGTCGCCCCAATCCGGAGGCCGACGCCGCTCAAAACATCACACGCTCGCCGGGGGTCTAGCCGCACGAGTGAACATAAATTAGCCGGTCAGAAAATCGACCTCAAGATGAAAGAACTGCCTTTGTAACTGAGGCCAGGTAGTTATTACGTCGGACGTAATCCGAGGCGGGATAGAAACGTTGCGCCATCTGGGCCGAAAATCGTATGAATTGAAGCGTCCGCAACGGGTAATTTACATACGCAGAGGTTTTGTTACAGTCGGCGCGGTTGTCGGAATATTACGGCGACCTTTAATCAAGTGGCCCCATGTTCAGGCTTCCGTCTTTGGTAATCACGATCTGCATCAGGCGCCGGCTTCCATGCAGCGGCGTGCTGCAGCGACGCGTTCCAGCGTGACCTGCGCGTTGCCTGCCGAACCGACGCCGAGCGCCTGTGCGGCGGCATACGATAAATCGATGATCCGTCCGCGCACGAACGGACCACGATCGTTGATGCGAACGATCACCGAGCGCGCGCCGCCAAGCGCCGTCACGCGTACGCAGGCGCCCAACGGCAAAGTACGATGCGCCGCCGTGAGCGCGTGCATGTCGTAGCGCTCGCCGCTCGCGGTGCGGCGTCCGTGGAACTGCTTGCCATACCACGTCGCCACGCCCGTTTGCCGGAAGGTACTGCTGCATGCGCAGGCGGGCGTCGACGATGAGGCGTCATCGTTTGCGATCTGATTGGGCGGCGGTTCGTCGCTCGCTGCGTCTGATGCGCGCCATGCGTCAATGTCGCCGGTTTGCGCCGCGTACTGTGTTGCACGTTGATTGCTGCGTGCGACGGCAGCGCCGCCACTCGGCGAATCGCGGCCGACGCCCGGTTGCGCGCATCCGGCAAGCGTGAGCAGTGCGCCGAGCAGCACGGCGGTCGAAACGCGCCGGCCCGCACCAAAGCAATGTAGATAGAAGATCATAGGCATCAAGTCGCGCGGCGCACTGCAGGCGGCAGGCTCCGCGTCGCGTTCGAGTTCGAGTTCGAGTTCAAGGTCAATGTCAGATGAGCGGCGAAGCCGCGAGCGCGCCGCGCTACTGGCGTTTCGGGAGGTACTTGAGCGGATCGACAGGTGTGCCGTCCGCGCGCACCTCGAAGCGCAACGACGCCTGGCCTTTGTCGTCCACGCCCATTTCGGCGATCACCTCGCCTGCCTTGACGATCGCGCCTTCCTTGACGAGCAACGCGCGGTTGTTGCCGTACGCCGTCAACACATGCGCGTCGTGCTTGATGATGATCAGCTTGCCGTACGCCGCGATTCGGCCGCCCGCATAAACGACGCGGCCGCCCGACGCCGCCCGCACCGGTTCGCCGACACGCCCGCCCATGACGATCCCCTTCGTCTTGCCCGACACGAACGGCGCGGTCACGGGGCCGCTCACCGGCCACGCGATTCGTGCCTTTGTGGACGCAGGCTCGCTCGGGCCATCCGCGAAGATCGCGCGCGCTTGCGCGAGTGAGTTCGATGGCGCGCTGGTTGCGGGCGTGGACAAAGGTGCAGACGCGGACACGGGCGCGGGTACGTCAACGGCACAGGCCGGAGCCGCCGGCGACACGGCAGACCTGGGCAACGCACAGCCAGCCAACGACACAGCTAGCAACAACGCAAACAGCATGGAAGAGCCCGATTTCGCAAATCGGCACAAACAGGTTTTCATCGGGGAGATCCGGGTAAATCGCGTGGGTGGCTAGCCGCGGTTCGCGCGTCCTCCTGGATGGGGTGTAATGGACGGTGTTTCCTTAACGAACTGCGTTGACGGACCACTTCACGGTCGCGTATTCAACGAGAGTCAGGACAAAGCGTTGACGGCACCGCCGGGAATAGGACATTCCTTGACGATTTGCCACACTTCCGCACACGAAAGCATCAAATATAGGGATATTTGCGCGCGCACGAACGGGTACAACATCGCGTAGCGTGCCATGCACGCTCGACGTTTCGAGATAATTTTTCTGGATTCCAAAGCATCCGGAATGATGCGCACGATTTGCGCATGAACGATAAGCAAGTCGGTGGCAACTCGCTTCTCTCGATGTCGACAATTTCTATTTCAGATACAACGCGGGCACTCCAATATTCTTCTCGCGTGAATTGAACTCGACTACCGTACCCGTATTATTTTTGATGCAAATTGCCGTCTCGGGCGCACTAGCCGCAATTTGCTGCTTCACGTAACTGTCCACTCCGTTCAGCCGGAGTTGATCGACGTTATCCAGATATATCCCGCCGATCGATGTGGACGTACAGGCACTTGCGTTCGGTGCATTGTTGGCGTCGTCCCAGGAAGTCGTGGCCGCATACAAGTTCAAATACTCGGCTGTCGAGTTCGTTGTGTTGTGGCCCTGGGTCTGCAAATTCGCGCTTGTCCACGGATAGTCAGTCGTATTCGCCGGCGTCGGAAATTTCAGGAAGATGATGTCGCCCGGACCCGCCCGCAGCGCCTGATCGCCGTTGTGAGGCGTACCGGCCGAGTCCAACCATGTATCCGCGATCGCCTTCGAATAGTAGGTGGGAATGTTGTAGCCGCAGGCGTTGTCGGTGTTCGAGCAGTTGTCGGTCGCATATTGCAGGCTGTCGGGCTTCCACCCATTGATGAAGTCGGCATGGGCCGTGTACAAGCTGCCCCACTGCGGCGTCAACACACCGTTCACCAAGATCGGATCCATCGACAATTGCGCACCCGTCAGGTCGCCGTTATTACCCAACGTGTACTGTATGTTCATGTTCAACTGCTGGATTTTTACCGGATATCCCGGCGGGCAAACACCGGCGTTGTTGTAGGCCATATTCTGGACGCCAGCGGAAAAATCCGGCTTGATGTTCACACCATCCCAACAGTCCGGAAACCATACGACGATGTCGAGTTGCGCATTGCCATTGACAACGGGGCAACTGGTTGGCGCGTTTTGCGTATACCCGACGTTGGCGCAGAAGTACGAAATGGGTGCGCTGGGACCCGTCCCATGATGGTTGCCTGCCAGCATCTCCAGGCCTTGAGGGATTGCCGTGAGAGGTTGGCTTGCCGAACCATTCTTGTAGTAGGTCTTCTGAAAATCCGGGACCACGATGCCGGTAGCCCGCTTCAATTGCGGTGCCCAATACGCGGATATGTCCGCCGCGCTATTGCAGGTCGTGACCTTGTTGGCCTGCAGCGCGGCTAGCTCGGTATAGGCATCCGTCTTCGTGTTGCCGAAGAAGTCGTGTTGCATCGCGAAGCCGGGCAGTCCGTAACGGACGATTGAATCATCAGGCAGCGTATGGGAATAGGCGCATTGCACACTGAATTGACCGGCCCATGCCGCGTTGGCTCCTGCCATCAGCAGCGACAGCAATAAGAAGCGCGTGACCGTGATCATGTTTTTCATCGTTCTTCTCCATTTCCCGTGAAATACCGATGTCATTCGACGATCATAGGAATCCTGATTACATGAAAATTTAATATGCGTTTTTCATATTCGATCAGTGATTTCTTCAAGGCCGCGAATTCATTCTAGGACACGCGCAACGCCACTCCAATGGATTTTCCGCTTTTAGTCCGTTACACGAATGAGTCGTATCGCCGCAGTGAGGGTTGAATAAAACTATTAGCTCGCGCAGGCACCACTAGCCTGCGCGAATATGATGCCTCGTGTGTGACACGAGGTTCGGCGCGAATGACACGCCTAAATGAAATCGCGACCGAGACGGTCGCGAATGTTTATCCAGCAGAGCCAACGCTGGCGCTGACGCAACACGCCTTATCTACCGCCCTCGATCTCAGGCATCGGCGCGAACAGCGCGTCGAGATCGTCGTCCGAGAACTTGGCGGCGCCGGCGGCGTCTTCGGAAAGAATGCTGTCCGCAAGCCCGGCCTTCTGCTCCTGCAACTCCACGATCTTTTCCTCGATGCTGCCCGCCGCAATCAGCTTGTAGACGAACACAGGCTTGTCCTGCCCCAGCCGATGCGCGCGATCGGTCGCCTGATTCTCTGCCGCGGGGTTCCACCACGGGTCGTAGTGGATCACCGTGTCGGCGGCGGTCAGATTCAGGCCGACGCCGCCCGCCTTCAGGCTGATCAGGAACAACGGCACCTCGCCCTGCTGAAAACGCTCGACCGGCGTGACGCGATCCGTCGTGTCGCCGGTGAGCAGCACATAGGGAATCGCGGCTTCTTCGAGTGCTTCCGCGATCAGCGACAACATGCCGGTGAACTGCGAGAACAGCAGCACGCGGCGCCCTTCCTCGATCAGTTCCGGCAGCATCGACAGGAGCAGGTCGAGCTTGGCCGAACGCATGGCGCGCGCGCCCTTCTCGACCCGGTCCGTCTTGTCGCGCTTATCGCCTGCCTCGCCGGCCGCCTTGAGTGTCCTCAGGAGTCGCGGATCGCAGCACACCTGGCGCAGCTTCAGCAAAGCGTCGAGCACGATGATGTGGCTGCGCGCGAGACCTTGCGCGCTGACGGCGGCGCGCACTTTCTCCTGCATCGCCGTGCGCACGGTTTCGTAGAGATCACGTTGCGCGCCTTCCAGATCCACCGAACACAGGATCGTGGTCTTGGCCGGCAACTCCTTGGCGACCTCGTCCTTGCGACGGCGCAGCATGAACGGCCGGATGCGGCGTGCCAGCAACGCGCGGCGCACGCCGTCGCCGTTCTTCTCGATCGGATTGCGCCAGCGTTTGGTGAAGTCTTTCTGGCTGCCGAGAAAGCCCGGCAACAGAAAATCGAACTGCGACCACAGCTCGCCGAGATGATTCTCCAGCGGCGTGCCCGTCAAACACAGCCGATGCCGCGCGCGCAGCCCGCGAATCGCCTGCGCGGCTTTGGTGGTGGCGTTCTTCACGTACTGCGCCTCGTCGAGAATCAGCAAGTGATAGTCATGCTCGGCGAGCACCTTCTGATCGCGCCAGAGCAGCGCATACGTGGTCAGAATCAGTTCGTGCCCGGCGATCTGCTCGAAGCGCTCCTTGCGCTGCGGACCGTTGAGCACCAGCACTTTCAGTTCGGGCGCGAAGCGGCGCGCTTCCTCGCGCCAGTTGTGCACGAGCGTGGTCGGCACGACGATCAGCGCCGGCCGCGTCAGACGCCCCGCTTCTTTTTCCGCGAGGATATGCGCGAGCGTCTGCACGGTCTTGCCCAAGCCCATGTCGTCGGCGAGCACGCCGGCAAGGTTCTGCTCGCGCAAAAACTGCATCCAGTTCAGGCCTTGGTGCTGATAGGTCCGCAGTTCGGCCTTCAGGCCGCGCGGCACCGGCACCTCGCGCAGTCCGGGACCGGCTTGCAGACGCTGCGCGAGTTGCCGGATCGAATCTTCGCCGCGAAATTGCCAGCGGCCCGTGCCGTTCAACGCCTCCAGTCGACCGGCGTCGACGGATGCCACGCGCAGCGGCGCACCATCGGCGAGCGAGCCGCCTAGGGCGTCGAACAGATCGACGAGTACACGCACCACCGGCTTCAGACGATCGGCGCGCAAGCGCAGACGCTTGTTCTCCTCGGTCTTCAGCTCGATCGGCTCGTCGTCGGCGATGCTTTCGAGCGCACCGTTCAGCCAGCGCCGGTCGCGCCGGAACAGGTCGGCGAGCAGCGGTTCGAGCCGCACGTTACGCTCGCCGATGCGGATGCCCATCTCCAGATCGAACCAGCCGTCGCCGGCCTGATGCGCGGTGCCTTCGATCGCGTCGATCTCGATGACGTTGTAGCGGAACTCCGGCGCCATCGTCACGCGCCAGCCTTTGCTCACAAGCTCCGGCACGGCGTCGTTGACGAACGCGGACCATGCCTCGGCGTCGGGCAGGCCGAGCATCGTGTCGGGCAGCAGGCGCGATGCGTAGACGCGGCTGGTCGGCACCTTCTGCAAACCGGTCTTGCGCAGTTCGAGCAAACGTTTTTTCTCGGCCTCGTAGCGGCGGCGTATATGAATGACGTCGCCGCCCGGCATCGGCACGAGCGTCACGCTGCTGTCCACGTTGATGCTCACGCCGTCGTAATCGAAACTCACGCCGGCCAGCTCGACCGCTCCGGATTGCCGCAGCCCCGCCTTGCTCGTCGACGACGGCAGCGCGTGACTGTTAAGCGAGAGCACGGGCACGGGCTCGACGTCGATCACGCGAATCGCCGACGCGTCGTGCGTGGGCGGCAGCGGCAACTCGGGTGCGATCTCGCGCAGCACCGAGGCGACCAGCGGCGCTTCGGCGAGCGAGATGGGCGGCATGGCGAGGTAATCGGGCAACTGCTGGAACGGCAGCGACGACTGAACGATGCCCGCCTCATTCGCGACGCCGTCCACGTACCAGACCGGCTCGGTCGGCAGCACCATGCTGGCGCGCGGCTCGGTGCACAACACGGGCCGCAGGCGCTCGTCGGCGAGCGGCTCCCATTCGATCCGGCCGGGCCGGTCGGCGCCGCGCGAGAGCGCCGTTGGTGCCGCTTGACCCGGCGCCGGGTTGAAGTCGCAGAAGAGCCGCCCTGTTGCAATCAGTTTCTGCAGCATCTCCGCGCCGCTCGTGCCGCGCAGGATGAACTGGCCGAAGTCCTCACGTGAGCGGCCAAGCCACAGGCCGCGCAGGATCGACAGGTCTTCGTCAGAGACGAATTTCGGCTGCTTGAGCAGCGCCGTTTCCACATTGCCCCAAGGCTCGTCGACTTCGACGATCACGCCGTCCGGATTGCAGCGCGCGCGGTACAGCACCACCTCGTGGCGCATGTGGAAGTTGGACCAGTTCAGCCGGTATGCGAGCGTCTGGGTGCGCGGCGCGCTCGCCTTCTGGGCGTCGGCGCCCGCAGCCTCGGCGCGGGCGCGAAAACGTTCGAGCCAACTGACCAGTTCGGGCCGCACGCCTGACGGCTGCCCCATGTGCGCCATCGGCTTCGGCGGCAGGTCGCGCGCCGTCTCGCCGTCGTCCAGTTCGACATGGGTGATGTGGTCCATCTCGTCGTGATAGTCGAGCTCGGCGAGCAGCAGTGCGGCGACATGCTTGCAGTTGCGGCCGACCGGACACGTGCAGTCGCCCTGCGCCCACGGCGAACCGCCGTCGGTGCGGAACCGCACCCGCGTTTTGTAGGGTATCGGCCGGGTGCCCTGCACGTCGCCGCTAAGCGTGGCGCCGTGCCATTTCACGTTCGCGACAGGGCCGACCGAGCGCGCCTTGGCGACGGTGTGGTCCCCCAGCCATTCTGCAATCCGTTCCCGATCAAAGAAAACTGACGACATCAGCGTCCAATCCTATTCAAGCCGGCTTGGGCAAGCGCGCGGACAGAATCAACTCGACAGAGCGCGGATGGCGCCGGCCGGTGAGTGTCTGTGCAGCATCGATTGCCTGTGGTAACCGGCCATTTTACGCGTTGGACGACATTGGCTGTGTGCCCACCTCCACATCCACCCCCGCCGCCGCGAACACCTGAGCCAATGCGGGCGCCGGTGCTTCATCCGTTACCAGCAGATCGACGGCGTCCGCGCCGAATGCGTGCACCAGCGCGCTGTGGCCGAATTTCGCGTGATCCGCCGCGACCACGCGCCGTTCGGCCTGCGCGAAGGCCGCCAGCGAAAACGCCACATCGGCGGGTAGCGCGTCCATGAACCGCCCCTGCATATCAATCGCGGTGACCGAGACGATCGCATAGCGCACGTGGAACTGCCGTAGGAAAGCCAGCACGCTGTCGCCAACCGCGGCGCAGTCGTCCGCCCGCAACTCGCCGCCCGCGACGAACACCCGGTTGCCATTGCGCGGCGCCAGCACGCGCGCGACTTCGATGGAATTGGTCACGACCGTGAGCCGCGAGCGGGCGGCGAGCGCCTGCGCGATATGCAGACACGTCGTGCCGCCCTCGAGGATCAGCGAATCGCCGTCCCGCACCAGTTCGCCGATGCGCGCGCCAATTGCCCGCTTGCCCTCGAGGCTCGCCGTCATGCGCCGCTGGAACGGCGGCTCGTCGAGACGCTCGGGCAGCATGATGCCGCCGTGGACCTTGATCAGCAGGCCGTCCGCGATCAACGGCTTGATGTTGCGGCGGATGGTCTCGTCGGAGACGTCGAAACGGCCGGCTAGATCGGTGATCGTGCAGGTGCGCTGCTCGCGGACGAGTCGCAGGATTTCGGCTTGGCGCTGGCTGGAGAACATGAGGATTGGGCGGTGACGGTTCACTGGAGTCTAGCAAAAGTCACGATTTCGCGGGCTGGATAGCCACACGTTTCCAACTAAAACCACATTTCCGTGGTGATCGTGACGAGTTTTCTCCTTTCTTCGTCTGAAAATGTCCGCGGCGGCCACAATGCCTTTGCGTAAAACCATGTTTATGTGACCGCCGCATGACGCCGCTCCAATCACAACAAGGCTGCACACTCGTTGCATTTCGTGTCTTTTTGCGGCAATCTACGCGCACTCTCTCCACGTAATTCCACACATGTCCACATCCATTCCCACTCACGCTCGCGTCGTCATTGTCGGCGGCGGGATCATCGGCTGCTCGGTCGCCTACCATCTGACGAAACTGGGCTGGACCGACGTGGTGCTGCTCGAACAGGGCCAACTGTCGTGCGGCACGACCTGGCATGCAGCCGGGCTCGTCGGCCAGTTACGCGCCCAGGAGAGCATGACGAAGCTGATCCGCTATTCGACCGCGCTCTATGCCGAACTCGAAGCCGATACCGGCCTTGCCACCGGCTGGAAACAATGCGGCTCGCTCTCGGTGGCCCGCACGGCCGAGCGGATGACGCAACTCAAGCGCACCGCCGCCGTCGCGCGCGCCTACGGCGTGGCCTGCGACGTAATCAGCCCGCGCGAAGCCGGCGACCTGTGGCCGGTCATGCGCACCGACGACCTACTCGGCGCCGTCTGGCTGCCCGGCGACGGTAAGGCGAATCCCACCGATCTGACCCAGGCCCTCGCCCGCGGCGCCCGCCAGCGCGGCGCGCGGATCGTCGAAAACACCCGTGTGACGGCGATCCACACCCGCACCGCGCAGGACGGCAACGCGAGCGGCGCGCGCGAAGTCAGCGGCCTCGCGTGGCGCAACAAGGACGGCGACGAAGGCACGCTCGGCGCGGACATCGTCGTGAATTGCGCGGGTCAGTGGGCCAAGGCGGTCGGACGCTTGTGCGGCGTGACAGTGCCGCTGCATTCGGCCGAGCACTACTACATCGTCACGGAACGGATTGCCGGCGTGCATCCGGACCTGCCGGTGATGCGCGACCCGGACGGCTTCATCTACTTCAAGGAGGAAGTGGGCGGCCTCGTGATGGGCGGCTTCGAGCCGGATGCGAAGCCGTGGGGCATGAACGGCATCCCCGAGAATTTCGAGTTTCAACTGCTGCCGGACGATTGGGATCAGTTCGAAATCCTGATGGAAAACGCGCTGCAGCGCGTACCCGCGCTCGAAACGGCTCAGGTGAAGCAGTTCTATAACGGCCCCGAATCGTTCACGCCGGACAACAACTTCATGCTGGGCGAAGCGCCCGAACTGCGGCGCTTTTTCGTCGGCGCGGGTTTCAATTCCATGGGAATCGCGTCGGCGGGCGGCGCCGGCATGGCGCTCGCGGAATGGATCGTGGCGGGCGAGCCGACCATGGATCTGTGGCCGGTCGACATTCGCCGCTTCGCGCGCTTCAACGGCAACGACACGTGGCTGCACGATCGCGTGAAGGAAACGCTCGGCCTGCATTACGCGATGCCGTGGCCGAATCGCGAACTCGACAGCGCGCGTCCGTTTCGCCGTTCGCCGCTGTATTCGCTGCTGCGTGACGAAGGCGCGTGTTTCGGCAGCAAGATGGGCTGGGAGCGCGCCAACTTTTTTGCGCCTTCGCCTGAAGAAGCCAGGATCGAGTACGCGTTCGGCCAGCAGAACTGGCTGCCCTGGAGCGGCGCGGAACACCGAGCGTGCCGCGACGGCGTCGCGTTGTTCGACATGACGTCGTTCTCCAAATTTCTCGTCAAGGGACGCGACGCGCAAAGCGTGCTGCAAGGCATGGTCGCCAACGACGTGGATGTGCCGACCGGCACCACCGTCTACACCGGCATGCTCAACGAGCGCGGCGGCTACGAATCGGACTTCACGCTCACGCGCCTCGCCGACGATCAATACCTGCTCGTCACCGGCACCGCGCAAACCACGCGCGATTTCGACAGCATCGAACGGTTGATTCCGCACGACAAGCACTGCACGCTCGTCGACGTGACCGGCCAATATGCCGTGCTCGCCGTGATGGGCCCGCGTTCGCGCGAGCTGCTGCAAAGCGTGTCGAAAGCGGATTGGAGCAACGAAGCGTTCGCATTCGGCCAGAGTCACGAGGTCGACCTCGGCTATGCGACGGTGCGAGCCACTCGCCTCACCTACGTCGGCGAGCTCGGCTGGGAACTGTACGTGCCGGTGGAATTCGCGGTCGGCGTGTACGAGACGCTGCACGCGGCGGGTAAAGCGTTCGACCTCGTCAACGCGGGTTACTACGCGATCGACTCCTTGCGCATCGAGAAAGGCTATCGCGCATGGGGCCGCGAACTCACGCCGGATACGAACCCGTTCGAAGCGGGCCTCTCGTTCGCGTGCAAGCTCGACAAGGACATTGCGTTTCGCGGCCGCGACGCGCTGCTGAAATTGCGCGCCGAACCGCCGCGCCGCCGCATGGTCGTGCTGACCGCCGATGGCGCCGCGGATCGCATGCTATGGGGCGGTGAAGCGATTCTGCGCGACGGTCAACCGGTCGGCTTCGTGAGTTCGGCGGCGTTTGGCCACACGCTCGGCTGTCCGGTGGCAATGGGTTATGTGAACAATCCCGACGGCGCAGCAGACACTGCCTATCTGAACAGCGGCAGCTATGCTATCGACGTCGCCGGCGAACTGCTGCCGGCAACCCTGCATCTGAAGGCGCCTTACGATCCGCGTTCGGAACGCGTGAAGCGCTAAAGAACTAACGCTCGCCGCGCGCCATGCTCGAAAACACGCCGTCGCGTCGGATCAGCCCATGAAACAACGCGGCCGCGAGATGCAGCAGCACAGTGGCGAACAAGGCGAACGCGAGCCACGTGTGCAATGCACGCAGCAACGCGAACAGTTCGACGTTATGCGGCGCGATCGGCGGCAGATGAAGTGGACCGTAGAGCGTGATCGGATAACCCGCGGCGGACAGCATCGCCCAGCCGATCAACGGCATTGCCGCCATCAACACATACAGCACCAGATGCGAGGCCTTCGCCGCGAACCGCTGCGGCGTGGGCATATCGTCGGGCAACGGCGGGCTGCCGCGTGTGATGCGCACGCCCACGCGCAGCACCACCAGCAGCAGCAACGCAATGCCGAGCGGCCGGTGAATCGCGATCAGCGTGTTGTGCGCGCTCGAGACGGTGGCGACCATGCCCACGCCGATGAACAGCATCGCGATGATCAGGGGCGCCATCGTCCAGTGCAACAGGCGCGCGAGCGGACTGAAATGGGTGCGCGTCGGCCTCATGAGTGGTCTCCGTTTGTCTGAGCTTGATGAACCGCCGGATGCAAGGCTTCCTCGCGTGTGCGGCGCTTGTAGGATAGTGCGTACGCGGCCGAACGCGCGGCCAGCAAGGGATCGTCCGATGGCTTGATGCCTGAAGGCAGGATCGTCGGATCGAAGTTGACGTCGCGGCACGTGCCGTTGGCCTGCGACGTCGTGTGATCGATCACGAGTGTGCCCGCGTCGATATGTTGACGATCGTCGGGCCATTGCAGCGTGGCATCGTTCGTGGGGTCGCCGGGCTTCGCGACCGTCAGGATCAGATGCCAGCGCAAAGGCCCGTCTTGCAGGCGCTGATCGAGGTCGGCCTCGAGGAAATTCTTCTCGGCCTTTTCCGCGTCCGTGATCGGCGCGTACGGCGTCTCGGGCACCATCGCCCAGCGCACGGCGCGCGTATTGCCGGCGCCGTCGGTGAAACGGAATGCGTTGATGCTGTAGTACGCGGCATTCGCCAGACTCGACGAAGGCGGATGCGCCTTCACCCACGCCTGAAATGGCTGGGTCTCGGGATTCGCGGCATAGAACGCCTTGAGCTTGGCGGGGTCCGGTTTGCCGGTCGCCGGATCGGGCTTCGCGGCGCTCAGTTGCTGATAGAACTGCTCGGGCGTATGCACCGCGAAAACGGGCGTCGAATTCATCCCGGTGCGCCACTGCTCGCCGTTTTGGAGCTGGAACAGCAATGCGAGGCTGCGCACTGGCGAACTGGTATCCGACGCGGACGGGTTGCCGCCGGGCACCGCGAAGCGGCCCGTGACCGGCGTGCGGCCGGGCGCGAACACCGCCGCGCTGGACAGCGCCGCGCCAGCGCCGTTGCTGTCGAAATAGCCCTCGATACACAGGCCCTTGGCATGATTGCGCCGATAACCGGGATGCGGCTGGCCGGCCACGGCTTCGAATGTATTGATGAAACGCGGTGCGCTCAGACGCGCCGGCGTCAGCCAGCCTGCCGTGTAGGCGAAGCCGCCGGCGAGCACCAGCACGGCCGCGCCGATCGCGGCGAGTCGGCAGGGCACGCAGACAGGCCCGGGATTGGGAACGGATGGTTTTGCCACGAAAACTCCTCTCTCGGATAGATGCGCTTACCGGGCTAACACGCGATGCAGCGATCTATTCCATTCGATATCCGGCGCGCCCGTTCCAGTTGCGCGCCGGGTACCGGCACTTCAATTGACGCTGCCCGCCTGCGCGTCCTGGCTCGCAACATGGTTGGCGGCCGCCGCTTCTTTGGCGAGCGCTTCCTTGTGCTGCGCGACCTGCTGCGCGAACACCGGGCTCACGTCGGGATACGATGCATCGGTGACGTAATTCAGGCCGTTCTGCTCGGCCTGGATCAACTCCTGGTACACCTCAGCACGCGTCTTGCCTTGCGCAAAAGCGCTCGACGAAGCGGCGAGAACGACGACGGACAATGCGGCAAAAGCGATCTTCTTCATGATGAACTCCAGTGAGTTTTGTGCGGGTTTGCATGAAGGAGAACCACAGGTCCACAGCTTTTATTCCTGCCTCGAAGCGTCAGAAAAAACATATCCGGAAGCGGGAATAAACCGGCGCGCAATCGGGTTAGCTCGCACTTCGGCGGCGCGGTGAAGGCCGCATGAAAGTACGCTCGCGCCAGCCCTGCGGCGATGAAATTGACGTGCGAACATATGGAATAAACTTGGGTGTGTGCGTGTTCGCCCCTTCGCTAGCCGAACTCCAACGCACGCCGACTCCATGACCACTGACGCCCCTTCCGATTCGCCGCTTTCCGAAGCGGACATTCAGGCCTACGCCGACGGCACGCTGACGCCGGAGCGCGCGGCATTTCTGCGGGACTATCTGGGCAAGGATCCGGCGGAGGCGCGTCGGGTGGCGTTTTACGGCAGGCTGAACGCGCAGATTCAGCAGGCTTTTCAAACAACCGACGAACCCGTGCCGGGTCGCGTCAAAAGGTGGCGCCGCGTGTTGGAGCGCATCAACACGGGAAAACGCACCCGCAAGGTGGTCAACACGCTGGCGGCGCTCGCGCTGACGCTGGCGGTGGCGAGCGGCTGGCTCGCCGCGACCCAGGTGTCCGCGCAGGCGCTGAACAACGCCGCGGTGATGGCGCTGGCCGAAAGCGCCGCCGGGCAAGTTTCCGCTGCGTCGCCGACGCGCGTCGATCCGTCCGCGCCGAATCTTTCGGCTATCGGGTTGCGCCTCGTGGACCAAAGAGTGGTGGCGCTGGGCCCGCTTCAGCGGGTCAGCGAATTCATCTATCTGAACGGCGACAATCAACCGGTGGTGCTGCTGTCGGCTCTGGCGCTGTTCGCGCCGGCGCAGACGCAGTGGTCCGCGAGACGCATCGGCGAGATTCGCCTGTTGTTGTGGACCGCGCAGCGGCAGCGTTTCGTGGTCGCCGGCGACGCCCGCACCCACGGCCTGATGCGCGCGGCCGACGCGATGACCATGCGATGACGGGGTGTTGACTGCGGCACGCATTTCACGATCTCACCCACCACAAGGGAATAAAGTGCACGCACGTGTGTTCGCACCTCAAATGCGTCTTTTCGCGCGACAGGAGTGCGCCTCCTTGCGCGCGAAAAACCCCACGATCGGGATGAAAAATGGATGTCCGTGACGAGTTGATGGAGCATGTGCCGCGCTTGCGACGCTATGCGCGAGCGTTGATCAACAATCGCGACCTCGCCGACGATCTGGTGCAGGACACGCTCGAGCGCGCGCTCGGCCGCACCGGCATGTTCCAGCCGGGCACCGACCTGCGCGCGTGGCTGTTTACGATCATGCACAACGTGTTCGCCAATCAGGCGCGCAAGGCTTCCGCGCGCGCCGTCCACGTGGCGGTCGACGACGAAAGCGTGCACGAAAGCGAATTCGCCGTGCCCTCCGAGCAGACCCGCTCGCTGGAAATGCGCGACCTCGACTACGCGTTGCAGCGCCTGCCCATGGAGCAGCGCGAAGTCGTGCTGCTGGTGGGACTCGAGGAAATGAGCTACGCCGACGTGGCGCTCGCGCTGAACATTCCGCTCGGCACGGTGATGTCGCGGCTGTCGCGCGGACGCGAACGGTTGCGGGCGTTGATGGCGGGCACGCAGCCCGGTGCAAAATTACAGGTGGTGCGATGAGCGACCAAACTATGCCGATCGGCGAAGAAGACCTGCATGCGTACGTGGACGGCACGCTGTCCGACGAACGCCGTGCCGATGTGGAGCGCGCGCTCGAACAGAACCCCGAGCTGGCCGCGCGCGTCAGCGATTATTTTTCGCTGAACAGCATGTTCCATGAGCGCTACGACCGCGTGCTGAGCGAGCCCGTGCCGAAGCGCCTGCAGGCGCCCGCGCCGCGCCGCTGGCGGATTGCCGCCAACTGGCCGCAGTTCGCCGGAATGGCGGCGGCGCTGGTGATGGGCGTGGGCATCGGCGTGGGCACGCATATGGGACAGGACGTGATCGCGCCGGTCGCGGGCGGCCACTCGGACACGCGTCCTGTGAGCGCGGACGGCTCGGAAATGTTCGCTCGGCAAGCGGCGGTGGCGCATGTGGTCTACATGCCCGCCGTCGACCGGCCGACCGAGTTGAGCACCGACGATCACGAACAGGATTTCGTGCAGTGGCTCTCGAACCGGCTCGGCACCAACGTGCATCCGCCCATTCTGTCAAAGAGCGGCTTCAACCTCTCGGGCGGACGCCTGCTGCCTGGCGCCGATGGACCGACCGCGCAGTTCATGTATCGCGGGCCCAACGGCGAGCGCGTCACGCTGTGCATCTCGCGTCGTCAGCAGAATTCGAACACGACCGCGTTCAAGCTGTATCAGGACGGCCCGGTGAACGTGTTCTACTGGATCGACGGCGACTTCGGCTATGCGGTGTCGGGCGGAATCGAACGCAAGCAGTTGCTGCAACTGTCGCATGACGTCTATTCGCAGTTGACGGGCGCGGCGCCGGGCTGATCGCGGCCCTCCACTACGGTTTGCGCCTCAGCTTCCGGGCGTGCGGCCTCGATTCAGTGAGGCCGCGCGCGCGGCGTCATTCGAGGGTCTAGCGCGATGTAGCAATGCGGCGGGAATGGCTCGAATCGAGCTCGACAATGTTGCCTGCATTCGCACTCGACCTGATCAGTTCGCGCGGCGTCACACCCAATATGCGGCCCATCCAATGCGCCATATGGCTCTGATGCGCGAAGCCCGTATCGAGCGCGATCTGACTCGCGTTGAGCTTGCCTTGCAGCAGCAGCGTCCGCGCGCGCTCCACGCGCCGCTGCACCACGTATTGATGCACCGGCATGCCGAGCGTCTCGCGAAACAACACCTTGAAATGCGGCACGCTCAATTCGGCGAGCGCGGCCAGTTCGCTCAGCGTGAGACGCTGGTCTAGATTCGTTTCGATGAACTCGATCACGCGCGCGGCCGTTTTCGGCGCGAGCGTACGCCGCTTGTTGTCGAGCGTCGGTGCACCGCCGATCAGCCGCACCACCATCGCCGTACACAGGCTTTCGGCGTAGAGCGGATCGGATGCCTCGTCCGCTTCGAGCTCGGCGCGTAGAGCCCATGCGAGATATTGAAAGCGCGGATCGCGCAACTGGAATTGCGGGCGCAGTTGCGCGTCGCTTGACTTCAACGACAGTTGCTCGACGGTCCGCTGCGCGAACGCCTCGCTGATCCATACGCTGAAAATCGTGCAGGCGGCTTCATCGCTCCACTGCCCATCGAGTCCGGCGGGAATCACGTCGGCATCGCCATGCGCCTGGATTCGCGAGTAGCGGCGCTCGTTGCACAGGCAGCGTGCCTTGACCGGCGCGCCGACATGCACGCCCACCCGGTGAAATTTGAACGCGGGAATACGGTGCAGCCCGGCCGACACGTTGACCAGTTCCGCGCCGAAGCCTTGCCAGCCGAGCGGCCTGCTCGAACGCAATACGACGCGGGAACCGCTATGCGGCTGCGGTTGCAGTATGGGTATCGGTGTCACTGCGTTCATTGCTTCCCTCGTGGACGGCGGCCAATGTGAGTACATTGTGCGGCGTTTTCCGCGGCTTCGCTCGACTCTACGTGTTTCATCGCTCCCGCTGCGGCGCCGCGGCGGATAAAACCATCATCCGAATCTGCGCGGCGCGATCCTTGCCCGCGCGCCTCGTGATCGCTGTGTCCCTAAGATGAGGCCATACCGAGCCAACAAGGAGCGCAACGTGTTCGTGATTTTTGGAGCAGCCGGCAATGTCGGCGCAGTGAGCGCGGCGGCATTGCGCCGGGCGGGCCGCAACGTGCGTGCGGTGGTCCGCGATAAAAAACAGGGTGAATTCCTCGCCGGGATCGGCTGCGAGATCGCCGTCGCCGATCTGCTCGACGCCGCGACGGTGGCGCGCGCAATCGAAGGCGCGCATGCCGTGCAGCTGCTATGTCCAGTGCCGCGTGGGCACGCCGATCCCGCACAGACTATGCGACGCATGATCGACGTGAGCGTCGCGGCATTGCGCGCCGATCCGCCGCCGCGCATTCTCGCGCTCTCCGATTACGGCGCGGAACATGCGGCCGGCACGGGCATCACCACGCTGTTTCACGAGTTTGAAACGCAACTGCGAACGGTGGACTCGCGGTTGACGTTTCTACGCGCCGCCGAACACATGCACAACTGGGCTCGCGTGCTGCCGATCGCGCTCGCGAAAGGCGCGCTGCCGAGTCTGCATCATCCGTTGAGCAAGCGCTTTCCGACCGTCGCCGCACAGGACGTGGGCGTGCTGGCCGCCGAGTTGCTACTCGACGATAGCGTGCAGCCGGTTTCGCCGCGTGTCGTGAGCATCGAAAGCGATGAGCGCGTCAGCGCATTGGACGTGGCGCGCACGCTCGGCGAACTGGCGGGCCGCGCCGTCGTGGCACGCGAAGTGCCGCGCGGCGAATGGGCCGCGGTGCTGCAAGGCGCGGGGCTCGGCGAACATCACGCGCGTTTGATCACCGATCTCTACGACGCGCACAACGCGGGGCGTATCGACGTTGAAGCCGACATCAGCGAGCGGCGTTTCGGCGCGACGACGCTAGCCGAAGTATTGGCGGCGATTCTGCCGCGCGTGGCCGCTGCTGCGGCAACTGCCGACGACACCGCTCGTGCTCGTTAAAGAGGAGAGACCGCATGCATACCTGCCCTTTGCTACGCGCATCGATCGACGCGCGCAAGGTCACGCCCCAACATCGAACGCAGTCGACGCGCATGAGCAAGCGCGCGCGTCGCTGGCTGGCGATATCGGCAAGTCTTGTGGGATGGCTAGGCTGGCGCGCGCTGCGGGACGTGCTCAATGCAATTCCCGACAGCAACGACGACTTCAGCCTGTTCTGAACCGCCGCACTTCGATACAGCGGACGCGCAAAGCAAAACGCCCGAGATGCAACCCCGGGCGCAAGATATCGACGAATCCGCCGCTACAACGCCGGCTGCCGTTCACACACGGCGGCCGGTGCATGCGCGTGGCTCATTCGTTCTCATCGAAGTAATGACCGAACTTCACCTGCTTGGTGCGGATATAACGCTCGTTTTCCTCGCGCATCGGAATCGCCAGCGCGACCCGCTCGCACACCGGAATGCCGTGCTTGGACAGCGTGTCGAACTTCTCCGGATTGTTGCTCATCAGGCGCACCGACGTGACCTTCAGCGTGCGCAGAATGCCCGCGGCCGAATCGTATTCGCGTGAGTCGTCCGGCAAGCCGAGATCGAGATTCGCCTCGACGGTGTCGCGTCCCTGCTCCTGCAGCGCATACGCGCGAATCTTGTTCGACAGGCCGATGCCGCGCCCTTCGTG
Organism: Paraburkholderia sediminicola; assembly: GCF_046027355.1. Classification (GTDB taxonomy): domain Bacteria; phylum Pseudomonadota; class Gammaproteobacteria; order Burkholderiales; family Burkholderiaceae; genus Paraburkholderia; species Paraburkholderia sediminicola_B. The sequence continues at coordinate 37,009 of NZ_JAQQEK010000012.1, forward strand.
GCCGCGCAGATAGAGCAGCACGCCGCAGCCTTCCGCCGCGATGTAGCGCAGCGCGAGGTCGAGCTGCTCGCCGCAGTCGCAGCGGTACGAGCCGAGCACGTCGCCGGTGAGGCACTCGGAATGCAGCCGGGTCAACACGGACGACTGGTTGGCGACGTCGCCCATCACGAGCGCGAGATGTTCGGCGCCGCTCTCGCATACGCGGAACACGTAGGAAGTGAACGTGCCGTAGCGCGTGGGAAGCGTGGCGGTGGCGTCGAGAATGACGCATTCGCCGTTGGGTGCGCCGTCTACTGCGGGCGACGGATCGTGAGACGTGAGCATGGCGTTAGACAATGGTGCTGACATGAACCCGATCAAACCGGGAATAAGGTACGGACTGGGAGTTTACCGCTAATCGGCGTCCCGCACCCGTATGCCCTTGCATGCCGCACGGAACCGCCGTCGCGGCGCGCCGCTACCCGAGTTAAACGTAGCGCGCGCCACAGGTATTCCCGAAGTACCTCGCTGCCGCGTCACGCCTATACTGGAATGGCCTGTCCCTCACGACAGCGCGCCGCGCCGGCGTGCTGCACTGCGAAACGGAGCCGCTCCATGACAAGCGTTGCACAACTTCTTAAAACGAAACCGAACAACACCACCGTTTTCACTGTCGGGGCCGACGACTCAGTCTACGAAGCGATCAAGCTGATGGCCGAAAAGGGCATCGGCGCGCTGGTCGTCACGGACGGCGACAGCATCGCCGGAATCGTCACGGAGCGCGACTATGCGCGCAAGGTCGTGCTGATGGACCGGTCGTCGAAGGCCACGCCGGTGCGCGACATCATGAGCAAGGCCGTGCGCTTTGTCCGTCCCGATCAGACCACCGACGACTGCATGGCCCTCATGACAGAGCGGCGCATGCGCCACTTGCCGGTAATCGAGAATGACCGGCTGGTCGGCATGGTATCGATCGGCGACCTGGTGAAGAACATCATCGCCGAACAGCAGTTCACCATTCAGCAGCTCGAGTTCTACATTCACGGCGAGCGGCCCTGATCTAAGGTGCATGCAGCGGAACCCGACGCGCAAAAAAAGCCCAATCCGTGAAACGGTTGGGCGAAGCTACCTTGCGGCAGCGGAGGTTCCTTGATTTGTTGAGCGCGACTCGCGCGGCACGGCTTTTTTTGTGGCGCTCGCGGCGCTGCTGCCGCGTCGCGCCCGGATCAATTCGCCGTTTGAAACCGTGCGCGCCATGAATGCGGCGCGCACGCCGATAGCAACTTCACACTGCTTGCTGACTGACTACTGCATCTCGCTCGAGGCGAAACGCTACTCGGTTGACCCGCGCGTTTTCGCCTCGATCGACGTTGTGCAAGGGCCGGCCTCCAAGGCTTGAGTTCAGGCCCGCAACCGGCTCCCTCGCTGGCTTAGTTACCGAAGTACACCGACTTCGAACCCGTCATCGGTTGAACCACGCCGCCGGCTTGCGACGAACCACTCGTCGCGCCACCGTAACCGCTGGTATCGGCGACCGGTTCCTGGGTCTGCGCGACAGCCGGATTTTGCGCCTGTACGCGCCGTTCAGCTGCCTGAATGTCGGCCGGATACGTCGGGTCGTTGGACGCGCCTGGGTTATAGCCGGCTTGTTCAACCCGGATCAGATCGGCGCGCACTTCCGCGCGGGTGACGGGCTGTTGGCTCGACTGAGCGAACGAAGCGATCGGAGCGGCGAGAACGGCTGCAATGGCGACTGCCTTGATGAGCGATTTCATGATGATTTACCTCCAGACCTGGTTTTATTTGCGACGCTTGCCACACCATGTGAGAAGCGAGTGATTTCAGTCTAGTCATCAGATCGCCAAGGGAAAACCCTTGATTTCGAGATAGATAATTGTCGGAATCGCAAGAATGATCCGAAAATTACCGCATGCTTCGATCCAAATCGCATCTTTGGCGTAATAATTGTCGGGATCGTAACCTGTTGTGTCTGAAGTTTCAAAAATACGTCTGATCTGAGCGTGTTCTGCCGGGATACGCGTGATCGGCGGGCAAATTTACGCCCTCTTCGGCGCACCGGACTGGGGCGTTACCAGGAGTTTGCGCGGCCCGCTGACAAAGGCGCTGCCGGGTTCGAAAAACCTGAGCGGCCGATGCATTTCGCGCGACAAGCCAATGCGCGTCGTCACCCCCACCGGCACTTCGCCCCGCTCGATGACGCCGATCCACAAGCCGCGGCCCGAGCACAGATCCCAGCCGTCGAAGGTCGGGCCGATGCCGAGCGCCATCGTGAGCCGGCCGGGTCCGCGCGCGAGATCGCGCAGCGGCACGCCGGGCCGCCGCGCTTCCATGAGCGGCAGGCCTTCGAGCGGCTCGATCGCGCGCAACAGAATGCCGGCGCCGACCTCTTCCGCTTCGGCGGACATGTTGAGCATGTACGACAGGCCATAGGTCAGCCGCACATACGCATGACCCGGCGCGAGAAACATCGAACCGTTATACGGACGACGGCCCATGAACGCATGACTGGTCGAATCGCCGAGCGGATACGCCTCAGTCTCGACGACTCGTCCGCTCATGCGCCCTTCGGGCAGATCGTGCACGAGGTATTTGCCGATCATGAAGCGCGCGAGTTCGACAGTATCGAGCGGTAATTCGTCACGAAGCAATGGCAGGATGGGAAGTTGATGTTTGCGCATGCGTCAGGCCTTATTTTTAAAGCGCATGGAGTGGGACTCAAAAGATAGGCGAACGGTATGGGATGCGTGGAATCGAGCCGCGCAAACGGCGCGAGGCAACGCATTGGTTCCAGCGGTTGAGCGCCATCGGTCAGTTTTCATCGGCCCATTCGTTGTACCAAAACCTCACTTCCGTGCTGCGCCGCCATCACCATGGCACTAATTGGAGTATCGTGTGTTTCCGGCCTGCAGCACAGCCTTTGCCGGCTCGCGTGTGTTTCGGCCCGCCCGAATCAGCATACAGATTGAAAGCATTCGCACGATCCGCAGCACCGTTCCATTCAGTTTTGATCCCGATGTACCTGCTGGTGTAGCGCACTGCCTCATTCGGGGGCGGTTGTACCCATGACAATAGGAGAGAGTTGAATGAAAGCATTCCCGGCAATCAAGATGATCGGCAGCGCGCTGATCGTTCTCGCGTCCCTCAATGCGTATGCGCAAAGCAGCGATGCCGCAGCCCCGGCAGCGGCAGCGCCGACGGCCAAGCAGACCAAGGCGACCGACCGCGCTTTGGGACGCAAGGTCCGCAGCGCTCTGTCGAAGACGAAAGGCCTGAGCGTGGCGAACATCACCGTGCGCGCACGCGGCGGCGCAGTGACGCTGGCTGGCTCCGTGCCCGAGCAACCGCAAGTCGACCTGGCCACTCAGGCGGCGCAAGGCGTGGCCGGCGTGACGTCGGTCAAGAACGCCCTGACGATTCGTCCGGTCGGCCAGTAATCGAGTGAACCTGCTGTAACGACATAGCCGGACGCCAATGCCTTCTCGCAAGGCATTGGCGCAACCGGAGCGGTTTCGCCGGACGCGGCGCACCCGTAGTATCCTCGACACGCCGGGGTTGCCCGACATCCCGCGTTCAGCCGACGGAACCTCAATGCATACCGGTCGCCGTAGCCACCGCGCATTAGCCACGCACCGGCCACGTCCGCCATGCGTTATCCGCGCAATTCTGCGTGACCCGATCCCTTTCTCCAGCAGTCGCCGTTTGCTCTACAGCATGCCGGACGCACGCCGTCGTCATGTGTCCTTGCGAATCGACAAAGCGCCGTCCACGAACAACTATCCTTTATAATTTAATGCGTTAGAGCGTATTGTTTAGAAGATGCATGAACATGCGCGCTCGCTCCAAGCCAAGGCGGAAGCCGTTCACGTCCCGCCGGGCCACTCACTACAAGCATTAAAAGGAAGCCCAATGACCACGCCTGCGATCGTTCTGCCCCGCTGGACCATTGCCGCGCCATTCGTCGCGTGGATCGTGCTCGGCATCACGTATGCCATGCCGGGCAATGCGCTGCTGCTCGTGCTGGTCGGCGTGGCGTTGTGCGCGGCGGTCTTCACGGCGGTGCATCACGCGGAAGTGGTCGCGCATCGGGTCGGCGAACCGTTCGGCACGCTGGTGCTGGCGGTGGCCGTCACGGTGATCGAAGTCGCGCTGATCGTCTCGGTCATGCTCACGTCCGGTCCGGAAAAGGCCGGTCTCGCGCGCGATACGGTATTCGCCGCAGTGATGATCGTCTGCAACGGCATTGTCGGGATTTGCCTGCTGGTGGGCGGCATCCGCCATCGTGAGCAGGATTTTCAAAGCCGTGGCGCCGCTGCGGCGCTGGCCGTGCTGGCGTCGCTGTCGGTGCTGACGCTGGTCATGCCGAACTACACGACCACCAGCCTCGGCCCGCTCCTCTCGTCTTCGCAACTGGCGTTTGCCGGGGTGTCGTCGCTGGTGCTGTACGGCGTGTTCGTGTTCGTGCAAACCGTTCGCCATCGCGATTACTTCCTGGCTGGCACGCCGGATGAGGACGTCCACGCCGCGCCGCCGAGCGCCGGCCAGGCGCTGGCGGCCGGCGGCTTGCTGCTGGTGTGTCTCGTCGCGGTGGTATTGCTTGCGAAGGTGCTCTCGCCGGTGGTCGAAACCGCGGTCAAGAATGCGGGCGCGCCGGCCGCCGTGGTCGGCATCGTGATTGCCGCGCTCGTGCTGCTGCCTGAAGGGCTGGCCGCCGTGCGCGCGGCGCGTGCCGACCGCTTGCAGAACAGCCTGAATCTCGCGCTCGGCTCGGCGCTGGCCAGTATCGGCCTGACCATTCCCACCGTCGCCTGCGTCTTTCTGTACACCGGCCAGCCGCTGGTGCTCGGCATCGACGGCAAGGAAACCGTGCTGCTCGTCCTCACGCTGATAGTCGGCACGCTCACGCTCAGCTCCGGCCGCACGACGATTCTTCAAGGCGCCGTGCATCTGTCGCTGTTCGCGGCGTATCTGTTTCTGTCGTTCGCGCCTTGAGCCTTGGGCGCTGATTTTGCAACCGCGGCGGTCAGGCGGTCGACGCCGCCGAAACGGCGCGCCTACTACTCTTCCCAATGCGCCGCGATCCAGTCGCGAAACAGATTCAGCTTCTGCTGATGCGCGACCGAGTCCGGGTAGACGAAGTAATACCGCCACCCGGTCTTGAGCACCGTATCGAACGGCCGCACGAGACGCTTGGCCGCCACGTCCTCGTCGATCAGCGCAAGATCGCTGATCGCGACACCGAACCCCTGTAACGCGGCGTTGGTCGCCATATCGAGCGTGTCGAAGCTCGGGCCGTGCTCGGCGTCGATCGCCGCCGCCTTCGCGGCATCGATCTCGGTTACCTTGGCGAGCCACATCTTCCAGTCGCGATGATCGCGAGTGGGATGCAGCAGCGTGTGGCGCGCGAGGTCGGCCACCTCGGCAAGCGGCTTGTCTTTCAGCAGATCGGGCGCGCACACCGGCGTCAGACGCTCCTCGAACAACGGCACCGCCTGCACGTCCGCCCCCGGCGACGAGCCGTAAATGATCGCGGCATCGAACGGTTCGAGTTGGAAATCGACGTCGTGCTGCCACGTGGTCGTGATCTGCACGTGCAGTTCGGGATACTCGGCCTGGAAGCGCATGATCTTCGGCAGCATCCAGCGCATCACACAGGTCGGCACTTTCAGCGCGAGATCGGTGCGCTGCCGGGTGAGGCGCAGCGAAATTTCCTCGATGCGCGCGAAGCTCTCCTTTACGGCCGGCAGCAACAATTCCCCTTCGGCGGTGAGCGTCAGGCCTTTCGCATGGCGCTTGAAGAGCGGAAACTTGTAGTAGTCCTCGAGCGCGATGATTTGCCGGCTGACCGCGCCCTGCGTCAGGCATAGATGGTCGGCGGCGCGCGTGAAACTGCGATGCCGCGCCACGGTTTCGAAAATCTGCAACGCGTTGAGCGGCGGTAGGCGGCGCATCGTGGGTGTCCAGTACGATCAGGAAAAGTCATTGCGCGAGCGTCGCGGCGCGGGTCGTCGCCTGCCGCCAAAACGCCTCTCGCGAGCCTACAGGATACGCGATCACAAATTGCCGCACGAGAAACGGACAACGCGACGGTCATGCATTCGGCTCATGCCGATGCCAAAACCTGCCGTTATCCAGACCAGCATGCACCGGCACAGGGCAAAACACGTCGACAACCGCACCAGAACCGAGCTTTCCTCATACCTCCGCGAGGGCGCGAATCGTCGACGAAACATGGACGTTAACCCGCATGCGCTACTGCCTCGGCGCTCCCGCCCTCTGACGGGCGCGCGCCGCCCCGGTCGCGCGACGGCCTTCGCATGAGATTACGTCATGCCCCTCATGCGCATATTTCGTTTGTTGAGGGATTTTGGCAAACCTAGAGTGCATTCACACGCAGCGCATGCAAGCAACGCAAACGAGCGATGCAGCGGCGGCGGTCACAGCGATATCACCAGGCAACAGGCGTTCAACACAGGAGACCGCCATGGAAGAGATCAAACGGGGTAGAAGGCAGGCCATCAAGTCGATCGGCGCGGCACTCGCGGCATCCACTTTGCCGATGCCGTTCATCAATCTGCGCGCACAGGAACACAACTTCAGCGGCAAGACGCTGCGTCTCTTGACCTGGTCGGACGACACGGGCGCTGCCGCTTTGCGCAATATCGCCGCCACGTTCACGGCGAAAACCGGCGCGAAAGTCATTGCCGACCGCGCCGACGGCACCTCCGGCATGGTCGCGAAGGTCAAGGCCGCGGGCGATCGCCCCACTTACGATGTGATCACATTGGCCGGCGTCGGCGCGGCCGGTCTCGGCGACGCCGGGCTGCTGATGAAGCCCGATCTGGACAAGCTGCCGAACCTGAAAGACGTCGCGGCGCAATACCGCACGGGCGCGAACGGCTTCGGCGTCGGCTATCTGCTGTGGTCGGACGGGTTGATCTACAACACGTCGACGGTCAAGACCGCGCCGGCATCGTACGAAGCACTGTGGGATCCCAAATACGCCGGACGCCTGTTCCTGCCGCCGCCCGAGTGGGCCGAAGCGGTGGATCTCGCGATCATCGCCGCGAAGATGAACGGCGGCTCGCAACAGAACATCGAGCCGGGCTTTCAGAAACTGATGCTGTTGAAGGATCGCGTGATGACGCTCGGCGAGAACCCGAACCAGGTGGCCGATCTGTTCCGCACCGGCTCGCTCGATATCGGCGGCATCTATTCGCCGGCGTTCTTCCCCAACCAGATCCGCAAGCCCGAGTACAAGATGGGCGTGACCTACGGCATGAAGGAAGGCTTCGCCACGCAGCTGATGTTCACCGTGATCCCCAAAGCGCATCCGGGCGACAGCGATCTGATCCACGCCTTCATCAACCATTCGCTCGACGCGGGCGTGCAAGGCCGCATGGCCGCCGACGTGCTGAACGGCCCGGTCAACTCGAAAGCGGTGATTCCCGCCGAGAGCCGCGCGTTCGTGCCGAGTCCGCAGCAGATCGCCGAGAAAGCCGTGCTGCATGACGACAAGGCGCTCGCCGTGGTGCAACCGGCGTGGATCAAGCGCTACACCGAAATCTTCTCGGCATGACCGCGATGCTCGCGCGCTTTTCGCGGCGTGCTTCGTCGGCGTCCGATCCGGCCTCGGACGCCGCGACGGGCGCGTCCAGTCTCGGACCGGACACGCCTGCCGCCAACGCGATGGCAAAGGCGCGGCCGTGGCTGCTGCTCGCGCCGATCCTGCTGTTTCTCGCCATCCTCGGCGCGGCGGCGCTGGTCGTGCTGCGCATGAGCTTCGGCACGCAAGGCAACGAGTGGCGCGGCTTCACGCTGCAAAACTACGCGGACCTGCTCGACGGCTACTTCATGAAGTCGTTGTGGCTCACGTTGAAGCTCGCGTTCCAAAGCATGATCTGCGCGGTGCTGCTGGCGATTCCGGTCGCACTGGCGATGGCGCGCACGAAGTCGCGGCTCGCACGGCGGCTTCTGCTCGCAGGCGTATTACTGCCGCTGCTCGTCAATCTGCTGCTGCAAGGCTATGGCTGGCTGATCATTCTCGGGCCGGCCGGTCTGCTCAATCACGCGCTGCTCGGCAGCGGCCTCGTGCAACGTCCGTTGATGTGGCTGTACCGCGAAAACGGCGTGCTGCTCGGCCTGATCCAGACCGCCTTTCCGCTCGCCGTGCTGCCGCTTTCGAGCGCGATGCGCGCGGTCTCCAGTTCCTACGAAGAAGCCGCCGCCACGCTCGGCGCGACGCGCTGGCAAACGCTGCGTCACGTGCTGTTGCCGCTCGCCATGCCCGGTCTCGTGTCCGGCGCGCTGCTCGTGTTCGCCTACAACGCCAGCGCGTTCGCCGTACCGCTGCTGCTCGGCGGACGACGTGTGCCGATGCTGGCCGTGCTGGTGCACGATCAGGTCGCGCCTTTGCTGAACTGGCCGGCAGCCTCCGCGTCGGGAGTCGTTTTGATGATCGCCACGTTGACGGTGATGGCGCTGTCGCAGCGCCTCGTGCGCCGTACGCAGCGTCTCGCCGAGGAGCCTCACGCATGAGCACGCCTATTCAAACCGCGCCGCCGCGCTTGCAACCGCGTGCACCACGCTTGCCGGCCGTCATGCCCGGCCAGCTCGGCAAGGCCACCGCCCTGCTGGCGGCGATCGTTCTGTTCCTCGCCGCGCTGCCGATCCTCACGATGATCACGATGTCGTTCAGCGCAGCCGACACGCTCGAATTCCCGCCGCACGCCTACGGCTTGCACTGGTATCGCGCCGCGTGGCACAGCTTCGTGTCGCCGGACGCGAGCGACTCGCTGTCGATGGGCGCCGCCTTGCGCACGAGCCTGATCGTCGCGCTGTCGACGATGGTCATCGCCACGCTCGTCTCGGTGCCCGCCGCTTACGCGTTGAGCCGCTACCGCTTTCGCGGCAAGCCCGCGGTCGAACAACTGGTCGCGTTGCCACTCGTCTATCCGCTCGTGATGCTCGGCCTGTCGCTGCTGCTGGTGTTCAACGTGCTGCCGGTCGAACTCGGCGTGTTCCGCCTGATCATCGCGCACGTGATTCTGGCGCTGCCGTTCACCGTGAAGAATTGCGCGGCGTCGGTCGCCTCGATTGGTCCGGAGTTCGAAGAGGCAGCGTGCGTGATGGGCGCGAGCCCGAGCCGCGCGCTCGTCGACGTGATCCTGCCGCTGATGCGCCCCGGCATTCTCGCCGGCATGCTGTTCGCGTTCATCATCTCGTTCAACGAATTCACGGTGACGTTCTTTCTCTACGGCATCGATACGATGACGCTGCCGGTGTGGCTCTACAGCCGCACGGTGTCGTCGCTCGATCCGACCGTGTTCTGTTTCGCCGTGTTCATCGTCGCGATCGATTTCGCGCTGATCTGGCTGCTCGAAAAGCTGATCGGCGACGAAGGCGTCGCGCTGTGACCGCCTCTTTTGAACACGCGCCCATGACGCCCAATTGCTGGAGCTTCCGATGACCCATTTAACGTTGCAGGCCGTGACCCGGCGCTTCGGTGCGGCCCATGCCGTCGACAGCGTCGATCTGAGCGTGCCCGACGGCAAGCTGGTGTGTTTTCTCGGCCCGTCCGGCTGCGGCAAGACCACGCTGCTGCGGATGATCGCCGGCCTGGAAACGCCGACCTCGGGCAACATCCATTTCGCCGGGCGCGACATCACGCGTCTGCCTGCGAACCAGCGCGACTTCGGCATGGTGTTCCAGTCGCTCGCGCTGTTTCCGCACATGACGGTCGCGCAAAACATCGCGTATCCGCTGAAGCTGCGCAAGACCGCGAAGGACCAGCAGACGCGCCGCGTGGCCGAGTTGCTGGAGCTGATCCAGTTGCCGCACATGGCGAACCGGCCGGTCACGCAACTTTCCGGCGGCCAGCGCCAGCGCGTGGCGATTGCGCGCGCGATCGCCTCGCAGCCGAAACTGCTGCTGCTCGACGAGCCGCTCTCCGCGCTCGACGCCAAGCTGCGCGAGGCGATGCAGGTGGAAATCCGCCTGCTGCAGCAGCGTCTGGGCATCACGACGATCATGGTCACGCACGACCAGCGCGAAGCGATGACCATGGCCGACGAGATCGTCGTGATGGAGAAAGGCCGCATCGCACAGGTCGGCAAGCCGCTCGATATCTATCGCGATCCGGTCAGCGAATTCGTCGCCGACTTCATCGGCCTCGGCAATATCCTGCCGGTCACCTACGACGGCGCGGGCAACGTGAGCCTGCCGGGCGGCCGGCGCATCAGCGTGGTGCAACCGGCGCGCGTGCCGGAGTCCAGCAGCGATATCCGACTGCTGATCCGCCCGGAAGACGTGTGCGTGAAAGCGGCGTCCGACGCAGCGGGTCCGAACCGGCTGCAAGGCACCGTGACGTTTATCCGCGACGTCGGTGCGTCGCTCGAAGCGACCATCGATTGCGCCGGCTTCATCTTGACCGCCGCTACGACGCCGCGCGAAACGCCGGGGCTCACGCTCGGCATGCCGGTGCTAGCGGAATTGCCGCCGCACGCGTGCAAACTGATCGCCGCACGCGCCGCGCATTGAAGCGCACTGAATCGCACGCCACTAAAACCCATTCCAATACCGACATTTTCGACAGAGGAAAGATCATGAACCACCGCCCCGCCGCCCACTCCCGCACCCGCCGGGTGTTCGCCACGCTCGCCGCGACGCTCGCCTTCACCGCCCTCGGCGCACTGTGCGCGTTGCCGTCGGCCGCGCATGCGGATGCGCTCGACAACATCGCCAAATCGGGCACGGTGCGCATCGGCGTGTTCGAGGACTATCCGCCGTTCGGCTCGATCGGCCCGGACATGAAGCCGATGGGCTACGACATCGACGTCGCCAACCTGATCGGCAAGGCGCTCAACGCCAAGGTCGAACTCGTGCAGGTGACGGGCGACAACCGCATGGCCTACCTCGCCGACCACAAGGCGGACATGCTGTTGTCGGTCGGCCAGACGCCGGAACGCGAAAAGGTGATCGACTTCTCGCAGCCGTATGCGCCGTACTACCTCGCCGTGTTCGGCCCGAAAGCGCTGCCCGTGAAGAACGCCGCCGACCTCGCCGGCAAGTCGATTTCGGTCGCGCGCGGCACGCTGGAAGACCTGAGCGTGACCAAGATCGCGCCGCCCACGGCGAACATCAAACGTTTCGACGATCCTAACGGCGCAATTTCGGCGTTTCTTTCTGGTCAGGTACAGTTGATGGTAGTCGGCAACGACGTCGGCGCCACGATTCTCGCGCGTCATCCCGCCAACGATCCCGAGCAGAAGTTCTCGCTGTTCAGCTCGCCGGATCATGTCGGTTTGAACAAGAACGAGCCGCGTCTGAAGCAGAAGGTCGACGAAACGATTGCCAAGGCCCGCAAGGACGGCACCATGAACGCGATTTCGCAGAAGTGGCTGCGTGCGCCGCTGCCGGCCGACCTCTGAACCTTTTTTGCGCGGACCACGCAGCGTGGTCCGCGCCGGAGTTTGACCTCACGATGAGCGCCACGCCATGACCTATGCGTTCGATTTCAGCGGCTTCGGCCTCTATGCGGGGATGCTCGCGCGCGGCGTCGCCGTGACCTTGGGGCTGACGGCCGTCTCGACCGTGCTCGGCGGAATCGTCGGCATTGCCGGAGCGAGCGTGGCGGTGGCCGGGCCGAAATGGGCGCGCTGGGTGGTGGCGAGTTATGTGGAGTTGATCCGCAACACGCCGTTCATCGTGCAGTTGTTCTTCGTGTTCTTCGGCTTGCCGAGCCTCGGCATTCATATCGATGAAGTGCAGGCCGCGATTCTCGCCATGACCGTCAATCTCGGCGCTTACGCCATCGAGATCGTGCGCGCCGGCATCGATTCGATTTCACGTGGTCAGGTGCAGGCGGCGCAAGCGCTCGGTCTGCATGGGCGGCAAGTGTTTCGCTTCATCGTGCTGCCGCAGGCCATCGCCAACGTGTTTCCCGCGCTGCTGAGCCAGGTGCTGATCGTGATGCTCGGCTCGGCCGTGGTCTCGCAGATCTCCGTGCCCGATCTCACGTACGCGGCCAACTTCATTCAGTCGCGCAACTTCCGCTCGTTCGAGAGCTACCTGATCATCACCGCGACGTATCTGGTGCTGTCGATCGTGTTGCGGCAAATCCTCAACCGGCTCGGGCGCGGTCTGTTCGCGGGCCGTGCGGCGCGCGGCAACGAGAGCGCACCGCGTAACTGGCGCAACCGCCTGATGTGGCGCGGCGCCCGCACCCTGCCCACGGAGCGTTGATCATGGTTGAATTCACGCTGTGGGACATTGCCCGCAATCTGTTGCTCGCCGCGCGCTGGACGGTGCTGCTGTCGTTGATCGCGTTTGTCGGTGGCGGCATTGTCGGGCTGATTCTGCTCGCGATGCGCGTGTCGCCGATCGCCTGGCTGCGCCGCATCGTCGTGGTGTATGTGGAAGTGTTTCAGGGCACGCCGCTGCTGATGCAGCTCTTTCTGGCGTTTTTCGGTTTGCCGCTGCTCGGCGTCGATGTGTCGCCGTGGGTCGCGGCCACCGTCACCTTGACGCTCTACACGAGCGCGTATCTGGTCGATATCTGGCGCGGCTGCGTCGAAGCCGTGCCGCGCGGTCAGTGGGCCGCGGGCGCGAGTCTCGGCATGACGTTCGGCCAGCAGTTGCGCTATATCGTGTGGCCGCAGGCGCGGAAAATCGCGGTGGCGCCGACGGTCGGGTTTCTCGTCCAAGTGGTGAAAAGCACGGCGCTCGCGTCGATCATCGGCTTCACCGAATTGACCAAGACCGGCACCATGATCACCAACGCCGCGTTCCGCCCGTTTCCGATCTACGGCATGGTCGCGATGATTTACTTCGCGATGTGCTTCCCGTTGACGTGGTACGCGCGGGTGCTGGAGAAGCGGCAGAAGGTGGGCCAGCATCGCTGAGATTTCGCTGCGGCGCGTGAATGAAGAAAAACGGCAACCGTGTGGAACGGTTGCCGTTTTTTTGTTGCTCACCTTGCAAGACTAGCGAGTCGCGTGCGTAGACTTGCGCAACTTCGCCACGTCGTCCGCCGTCACCGCCGATGCGCCGTTGTTCCACCCGGCCCGCACAAAAGTGAGTACATCCGCGATCTGCTGGTCGTTGAGCACCGGCGCGTACTTCGGCATCGGATACGGCGCGGGAATGCCGCCGATCACCAGGTCCTCGGTGCCGTTCAGCGTCACGTTGATCAGCGACGACGGATCCTTCTCCAGCACATTCGGATTGCCGGACAACGGCGCCAGCATCGGTGCGAAGCCGCGTCCATCGACACCGTGGCAGTGCATGCAATACGCCGTATAGACCCGCGCGCCGGCATCGTTCGCGGGACGGTTGAGCGACACCTTGGTCGCCTGCGGGTCGTACTTGTAAGGCGGCGCACCGCTGCCGCCTGCCGGCGGTAGCGACTTCAGATACGTCGACATGGCGGCGATGTCCGTGTCGTTCATGCCCTGCGTGCTGTTGTTGATCACGCTGGTCATCGAACCGAACGCCGAGGCATGGCGATTCGCGCCGGTCTTCAGAAACGCCTGCAGGTCCTGATCGTTCCAGCGACCCAAACCCGCGTTCTGCTCGCCGGTGAGGTTCGCCGCGAACCAGCCGTCGAGCAGGCCACCGGTCAGGAATGCGCTGCCGCTTTCATCGAGCGCCTTCTCCTGGAACGCGATGCCGCGCGGCGTGTGGCACGAGCCGCAGTGCCCAAGCCCCTGAATCAGATACGCGCCGCGATTCCAGGCCACGTCCTTGCCCGGCTTGTCCTGATAGACGCCTTTATCCAGAAACACCATGTTCCAGAACTTCAGCGGCCACCGCATGTTCATCGGCCACTTGATGTCGGGTTCGCGATTCGCCTGCTGCACCGGCGCCACGCCGCTCATGAAATACGCGTACAGCGCCTTCATGTCGTCGTCGTTGACCTTGGCGTACGACGGATACGGCATCGCCGGATAGAGGTTGTGGCCGTCTTTCGCGACACCTTCGCGCATCGCCCGCGCGAAGTCCTCTTCCGTATAGCCGCCGATGCCGGTCTGCGGGTCGGGCGTGATGTTGGTGGTGTAGATCTGGCCCATCGGCGTGGTCATCGGCAGGCCGCCCGCAAACGGCTTGCCCTTGGGCGCCGTATGACAGGCGACGCAATCGCCGACCTTCGCCAGATAAGCGCCGCGTTGCACCAGCGCCGGATCTGCCGCCCGCGCCGGAGTCTGCGCGAACAACGGCAGCGTCACGCACAACGCCGCACCGAAACCCTTCAGAGTGTTTTTCATGTCGGACTCCGGTCAGGCGGTTTGCAGTTGGCTGCCGACCGGCAATTGCCGCAGCCGCTTGCCGGTGGCCGCATAAATCGCGTTGGTCAGCGCGGGCGCGAGCGCCGCGGTGCCGGGTTCGCCGATACCGCCGGGCGCCTCGCTGCTCTTCACGATATGCACCTCGATGGGCGGCGTCTGATCGATCCGCAGCATCCGGTAATCGGTGAAGTTGTTCTGCTCGACGCGGCCGTCCTTGATCGTGATCTCGCTATAGAGCGCCGCCGTGATGCCGAAGATGATGCCGCCCTGCACCTGCGCTTCGATCGTGTTCGGATTGACCACCATGCCGCAATCGACCGCGCACACCACGTGCTTGACCGCCACCTCGCCCTGATCCACCGCGACGTCGACCACGATCGCAAAGAAGCTGCCGAACGCATGCATGACCGACACGCCGCGCCCTTGCCCCTTCGGCAGCGCGCTGCCCCAATTCGCCGCCTGGGTGGCGACGTTCAGCACGTTCAGCGCGCGCGGGGTTTTGCCGAGCAGATCCTGACGGTATTTGACGGGATCGACTTTGGCCTGCGCCGCGAGCTCGTCGATGAAACTCTCCACCACGAAGGTGCCGCGCGTCGGTCCCACGCCGCGCCAGAATGCGGTGGGCACCGCGTGCGGCTCCTGGCGGACGTAGTCGATCAACTGGTTGGGCAGGTCGTACGGCAGATCCGACGCGACTTCGACCGCATCCGGATCGATGCCGTTCTTGAAAGCAGGCGGTGCAAAACGCGCCAATATCGACGAACCGACGATCCGATGCTGCCACGCGACTGGTTTGCCGTTGGCATCGAGCCCGGCCGAAATCTTGTCGTAGTAATACGGGCGGTACATGTCGTGCTGAATGTCTTCTTCGCGCGTCCAGACCACCTTCACCGGCGTCGACACTTGCCTGGCGACCTTCACGGCTTGCGTGACCATGTCGAACTCGAGCCGCCGCCCAAAACCGCCGCCGATCAGATGGTTGTGCACGACGATCTTGTCGGCCGGCAAGCCCGTGACCGCCGCGGCGGCATCCACCACGCGCGTCGGCACCTGCGAGCCGAGCCAGACATCGCAACCGTCGGGGCGCACGTGCACCGTGCAGTTGATCGGTTCCATGGTGGCGTGCGCGAGGAACGGCTGTTGATACACGGCGTCGACGCGCGTCTTCGCATTGGAAAAAGCGTTGCCGACGTCGCCGTCCTTGCGCGCCACCGCGCCATTGCGCTGCGAGGCGTTGGCGAGATCGTCGACGATCTGCTTCATCGACAGAGTCGCGCCCGCCCCTTCGTTCCACTTGATGACGAGCGCCTGCACGCCGCGTTTGGCGGCCCACGTGTGGTCGCCGATCACCGCGACCGCGTTGTCGATCTTGATGACCTGGCGCACGCCGGGGATTTTTCTCGCGTTGGTATCGTCGACGCTGGCGAGCGTCCCGCCGAACACCGGGCAGTTCGCAATCGCCGCGTAGACCATGTCGGGCACGCGCACGTCGAGGCCAAACATCGCGGTGCCGTCCACTTTCTCCGGTGAATCGAGCCGCTTGGCCGCCGTGCCGATCAGCTTGAAGTCCTTCGGATCCTTGAGCTTGACGTCTTGCGGTGCGGGCAGACCGGCGGCCACGGTCACCAGTTGGCCATAGCCGATGCTGCGCTTGCTGGCCTCGTGAATCACCTGCCCGGCCTGCGCATGACAGCTTGCCGGATCGACCTGCCATTGCTGCGCGGCCGCGCTGATCAGGATGGTGCGCGCGGTGGCGCCCGCTTTGCGCATCGGCTCCCACGCATAGCGGATCGAGGTCGAGCCGCCCGTGAGCTGGCCGCCGAGCAGCGGGTCCATGAAGAGCTTTTCGTTCGGCGGCGCGTGATCGATGGTGACCGCGTCGAGCGGCACTTCGAGTTCTTCGGCGATCAGCATCGGAATCGACGTGTAGACGCCCTGGCCCATCTCGACCTTCGGAATCACGAGCGTGACCTTGCCCGCGGTATCGATCTGGATGAACGCGTTCGGCGCGAACACGCCGCTTTGCGGCGTTTCTACACCGTCGCCGCCGATCACCGATTTGGCGGCCTTCTGATCCTGGCTGGCGGCCGGCATGCTGAAGCCGAGCAACAGGCCACCGCCAACGGCGGCGCCGACCGTCACGCCGAATTTCAGAAAGTTGCGCCGTGAAAATCCGGCTGCGGCACGCGCGCCGTTGTGTGCATCGAGCAATCCCTGGGACATGTCATGCCCCCTTGGCGGCTTGCTTGATCGCCGCGCGGATGCGGTTATAGGTCCCACAGCGGCAGATATTGCCGGCCATGGCGGCGTCGATGTCCGCATCGGTAGGATTGGGGTTGCTCGCCAGCAGCGAAGCCGCCGACATCACCTGCCCCGACTGACAGTAGCCGCATTGCACCACGTCCAGTTGACGCCAGGCCTGCTGCACTTTCTGACCGGCCGGCGTGCTGCCGACCGATTCGATCGTGGTGATCTTCCGGTCACCGACAGCCGCCGCCGGCAACACGCACGAGCGTACCGCCACGCCGTCGAGGTGCACGGTGCAGGCGCCGCATTGCGCGATGCCGCAACCGAACTTCGTGCCGGTCAGACCGACAAGATCACGCAGGACCCACAGCAGGGGCATGTCGGGCGGCGCGTCGACGGTATGCGTCTGGCCATTGATATTCAGCGTTGTCATTGAGCGGCTCCGAGTGGGGCTTATTGTTTATCAGGCTGTTTAGACAGAGACGTCGAACCAAAACGTAAAGACTCGCCGCGTTTATTCGACAAGCCGGACTAATACGCGCTGCGGCTTTCCAGTCGTTGAAAACGGCGGTTAATGCATGGGCGCGAACGCGCCGATACTGACCGGCGAATTGTAGACGCGCTTTAAAAAGTTCGCCTCGAAGCTGCATGCCGCTGGCCGGCGGGAAAAATCTCGCGGGTGCTGATCGCGCGGCTGAAAGCTGTTTTTAATCGATGGGAGACTATCCGCGCGTCGGCCCGAGCGGCCGGCCTTTATACGAGCAGTGAATGTTCTTGAATCAATGCCGGGCGATTTTGTTAGCATGGATCCGGTCTGACTGACTATCCGAAGGAGCAGCACACATGAACGACTCGCAATGCACTCAATTCCTCTCGGACATTCGCCGACCGCTTTTGGCGCTGCACAAAGCCATTCTCGATCACGAGCGTGCCGTGTACGAAAAGGAATTCGGCCCGGTCACGCCGGCGGCTTTCCTGCAGGTGCTCATCAACGGCTCGGGGTTCCGCTGGCTCACGCCGCTCTCGACGATCATTGCGAACGTCGACGAAATTCTCGACGATAAGGAAGCCGAAGCCGCCGACCGCACCGCCGCGGCCGAAGCGGTAACGGGACTGTTCTCGCCCGACCAGCCGAACAATGCTTTTCTGCCGCGCTATCTGCCGCTGTTGCAGGCCGATCCGGCGATCCTGCATCAGCACGGTCAGGTGTCGCAGTTGTTGCGCGGGATTGAATCGAAGTAGCCGGTTGCGCGCGGCTTCGTGTGCTCGCGTGGTGCGGGTTCGGGCCGCGCTTTGATTGCGCGTTGTTTGCGATTTGCTGTCGGCGTGATCGCGAGCGCGGTGCGCAGCGTTCATGCCGCCTCGGCTCCCGAATTTCCTCACCCTTGAAAAGCGCGCGTTTCGATCTCACGAGACTCGTCTGCATAATGGCGGAACGGCGGCGTCGCTGACGATTACCAGGCTTTTTGAATGCGGCCAACACAACGAGGCCTTATTCCAGGCCAATTTATGCGCGATTCGTAAGAGTGCGTGTTGCGTGGACGGTTCGTTTGCCGTTGAAACGCGTGCGCGATCAAGCCACGATTCAATTTGCCTGGCTTTGCTGAATAAAACAAAGGTGAGCTTCTGCGGGATGCGTTCTGAGCAGCCTACGAAAAGCCGGTCAGCATGCTTCACGAAGCCCTGCTAAGGTAAGCAGACTTTCTTGCGACGCTCATCGCTATGCAAAACTGGCCGCTCCCCGAAAGCTATACCTTCCGCGATCAAGCCGTGCGCTTTAACGTGACCGGCAATGGTCCGCCGCTGGTGCTGGTTCACGGCACGCCGTTTTCTTCGTATGTGTGGCACCGCATTGCTGCGCATCTCGCGCAGACGCGCACCGTCTATTACTACGACCTGCTCGGCTACGGGCAATCCGAACAACGCGACGGCCAGGACGTCTCGCTCGGCGTGCAGAATGGTTTGCTGGCGGAATTGCTCACGCATTGGCAGCTGACAAGCCCGGATGTCATCGCGCACGATTTCGGCGGCGCGACTTCATTGCGCGCGCATCTGATCGATGGTTGCGACTATCGGAGCCTGACGCTGATCGATCCTGTGGCGGTCGCGCCGTGGGGTTCGCCGTTCGTGCGGCACGTGCGCGAACACGGCGACGCGTTCGCCGGATTGCCGGCCTACATCCACGAAGCGGTGGTTAAAGCGTACGTGCGCGGCGCGATCGCGCGCGAGATTCCGGACGACGAACTCGCGCCCTATGTGACGCCCTGGCTTGGCGCAACCGGCCAGCCCGCGTTTTACCGGCAGATCGCGCAAATGGATCAGCGCTACACCGACGAGGTCGAAGCGCGCTATCCGCAGCTACGCTGCCCGGTGCAAATTCTGTGGGGCGAGGAGGACCAGTGGATTCCGCTGGCGCGCGGCCGTCAACTGGCCGCGGCCATACCGGAGGCACGCTTTCAGGCAGTGCCGAAAGCCGGCCACCTGATGCAGGAAGACGCGCCGGAAGCGATCGTCGCCGCGGCGCTGCAGTGGCTGGATTGAAGGCGCGTGGCTAGCCGCGTCCTTGCGGGAGGTACGGCATGGGATCGATGGGCTTGCCGTCGCGGCGCAATTCGAAACCCACGGAAACGCGCGAATTGTTTTCGTCGCCCATCTCGGCGATCTGCTGTCCTTGCACGACGATATCGCCGGTTTTGACCAGCAGCTTGCGGTTGTGCGAGTAGGCGGTCAGAAAGTCCTTGTTGTGCTGGACGATGATCAGGCTGCCGTAGCTGTTCAGGCCCGTGCCGGCGTACATCACCTTGCCGTCGGCCGCGGCCCGCACCGGGTCACCGGGCTTACCGCCGATTTCGATGCCGCGCGTTTCGCCCGGCTGGAAGCCTTCGACCACGCGCCCGCCCGCCGGCCAGGCTAGTGATACGTGGTTCGCGTGCCGCGCGGTTTGTTGCGCCACTTCGCGTGCTTCAGCGGCACTGAGCGTCGGCGACTGCGCGGCCTGCGCGGACTGGGCGGGCTGCGACGGCGACTGTGACTGTGTCGAACCCGGCGCGGACCCCGGCGCTGCCGTCTGCTGCGCCGCAACCGAAGCAGCCGGCGCGGCCGCCGCCGCGGCCTTCGCTGCCGCATTGGCCGCGTTCACCGCCCGCACCGTTTCCGGCGACGCGACGTGCAAGACCTGTCCCGACTTCAAGCGCGAGGACGCCTTCAATCCATTCCAGGCCTGCAACTGCTTCACGCTGCAATGATGATGCTGCGCGATGCGCGCCAGGGTGTCGCCACGCTTGACGCGATACACCAGTGGCGGCGATTTCTTGAGCAGCGCGCTCTGGTCGGGGGTGATTCCGGGCGGCGCGGCCGCTGTCGCATCGGATGCCGGCGAGCTTGCCGCCGGCACGCCGGACGCAGCTGCCGCGCCTGTTTGCGCGCCCTGCTGGCCCACATTCGCACAACCGCTGACCGCCAGCGCGACCCATACGCCAGCCAGACTGGCCATCTTTGTTCTGTCGAAGCGCTTTCCCATCTTGTTCGACTCCTGCCTCGTTCATTGGCGAGCCGGATGCCGCCTTGTCGCGTGCGATGCGCGCGCCCGAACGGCGCGCTGCTTTCCCCTGCGACACGGCAAAGCCGCCTCGTGCGGCGCTCACCCATGCCCTGCCGACCAACCCAACCCCTCGCCGTCACAAGCTGCCGGATGGCCGGGACGCGTACATGCCGCCCGCCAAAACAGCCCATCTTCCACGAAAAGGGCCAGACTGCCGATTAAAATTCAAGCGGAATTGTAAAGTGCGTTTTATAAAAACGCGTCAACCCACACACTCTGATACAAACCTTACGCACGGTATTGCGGACATCGTTGCGCGTGCAACGTGTACGGCGACGTCACGTGCCCATCAGGCATCCGCGTGGCCGCCGCAAGTCTGTGATTACCGAACTGCGTTTCATGCGCCGCTGGCGGATCAACCCGTGCGTCTGCAAGCCATGCAAGACGCACGCATGTCGAAGCCCAGGCAAGCGCACGATAACGTTTGCAATAACGGCAGACTGGCGTCGAAACTTGAATCGCCAGCGGCGGCGGCCACCGGCGTGGAGTAAGAATCGTGTCGGCGCGCGGATCGAGCGGTGTCCGTCCGGCTCGATGGAACGCGGCTAGCTGTAGTACTGCCCCTGGTACTTCACGTAGCCAATCGGATGATGCGTGAAGTGCAGTACCGGCAGAACGGGATTGCGATTGTCTTCGGTGGGATAGGCGCTGGCGTCGGGGATGTATTCACCTTGGGCTTCGATCGGCTGCCCCGCTTTCAAATTGGGGATCTCGTGCGCGAGGCCCTCGTTGTCGCCGAAACGCACGGCGACGAAGACCTCGGTGCCCACGAGATGTTCCGTACCGCCTTCGAACTTCACGACCGTGTCGATCTTGATGATGAGGTGCTGGTGATTGGCGCCGTTGTGATTCTCCGGGCTGGCGAACACCTTGCTGATCGTGCCTTGCACGCAGGCCAGCGGCGCACCCAGCGAATAAACGTAACTATGATGAGGAAGGATCTGCGTCGCGCGATTGCTCATGAAGTCTCCGTGAAAGGAATCTGTCTTGCCTACGGCGAAACGTAAGGCGCGCCGCAAGCCGGCAGCGGCGCGATACCATTTGAGCAGACCGTCGCGCACGAGTTCATTGCGCGCCGTTCACAGGAGACATCATGACTCAGCCTGCGCAGGCGCAAATCATCAGCGTCCACATCGCGCGCGACTGGCGCGAGGTTTACGCTTTCACATCGGATCCGGAGGCATTTCCTGAGTGGGCATCAGGACTGGGCCGGCCGTTGGGCCATGAAGGTGCGACATGGCGCTTCGAAGGCAGCGAAGGCGCAACGACCGTGCGCTTTTCCGCGCCGAACGAGTATGGCGTGCTCGACCACTACGTCCTCTTGCCCGACGGCAGTGAGATCTATATACCGCTGCGGGTAATCGCAAACGGCGGCGGCTGCGATGTGCAATTCACGCTGTTTCGCGTGCCCGGCATGACGGACGAGAAATTTGCCGCCGACGCGCAATGGGTCGAGCGGGATTTGCGCAAGCTGAAGGCGTTGGTCGAAGAGCGCGATTGACGAAAGTACGCGCATGCGTGGCCTTGACGGTTCTCCCCCACGTCACCTGCGCATCACCACCGCGCGTAAAAAAACCGGCGCCCTTAACGAAAGAGCACCGGTTTCTTTGAACGCTGCCTGACGCCTGATACCAAACGCCAGAAGTGCGGCTAGAGTTCAGCGCAGCGCTTTCACCGCATCCGCCGTCACATCAGCAGGCTGGCCGCCCCACGTCGCGCGCAAATAATTGGCGAGCTGCGCGAGTTCCGCATCGCTGAGTTGCGTGGCGAAGCCCGGCATATCCTGCATCCGTTCGAGGCCCGGAAAATCCTGCGCGCCGATGCCGTCGAGCATCGCCACGATCAGATTGTGGGCATCGCCTTGACGCAGCGTCGAGTTGCCGTGCATCGGCACGGCGACATGCGGCTTGCCGTCGCCGTTCAGACCATGACAGCCCGCGCACACGGCGAGGTACACGTTGCGCCCGGCTTCGAGCTGAGCGGCGTCCGCGGAAACCGACTGCAGCGGTTGCGGCGCGGGCGCCTGATCGCCGAGCAGATAGGTCGACATGGCGCGCAAGTCGTCGTGCGTCAGGTACTGGCTGCTCAGATGCACCACGGGATACATCTCGCCGAATGCCGAGCCCTGCGGCGCGATGCCGGTGGCGAAGAACGTCTGCAGATCGGCCGCGTTCCAGCCTCGCGCCGCGAGACCGTGCGGCGTGATATCCGGCGCCGCGATCCGGCCGAGTGCCGCGCCGGTCAGCGGCTTCGCGCCGTCGAGCTGGCCGAACGTGCCGCGTGACGTGTGACACTCGGCGCAATGGCCGAGCGCGCTCGCCAGATAGCGGCCGCGATTCCACTCCGCGGACTGTCCCTTCGATGCATCCGGCAACGCGTCTTTCAGGAACACCCAGTTCCAGAAACGCACGCCGAAACGCAGGTTAAACGGGAACGACAGCTCGGGCTCGTGATTCGCCACCGGGGCCGGCTTCTGCGCCATCAGGTACGCGTAGATCGCATCGCTGTCCGCGCGCGACAATTGACGGTACGACGTGTACGGCATCGCCGGATAAAGCTGCTTGTCCGGCGTGACGCCGTCGTGCAGCGCCTTGTACAGATCGTCCGCGCTCCAGCTGCCGATTCCGTGGTCCTTATCCGGCGTGATGTTGGTGCCGTAGAAGGTGCCGAACGGCGAAGCGAGCTTCACGCCACCGGCGAACGGCGCGCCGTCGGCGGTGGTGTGGCAGGCGGCGCAATCGGCGGCCTTGACGAGGTAGCGGCCGCGCGCGAGCGGATCGGCGGCGGTGGATTGCGGTCCCAATGCGGCAGCCGCGGCCAATGCGGCGGAGTCGTCGTGCTTACCGCCGCACGCGCTCAGCGCGAGCGCCGTGCCGAGCAGCAGCAGCGCGCGGCGCAAGGTAATCGGTCGGCTCATCATGCGGCGTCCTTTACGAGGCCCGGCGTCGTCAGCACGACTTCCTTCACGGCTTCGTAATAGCGCACGTAGCCCGTACAGCGGCAGATGTGATCGTTCAGCGCTTCGGTAATGGTCGCCTCGACCGTGTCCTTGGCAACCGGCTGACGCTTCAGGCGTTCGATCAACACTGTCGCCGCATTGACGAAGCCCGGCGTGCAGTAGCCGCACTGAAAACTGAAGTGCTCGAGAAACTTCTGCTGGATCGGCGACAGTTCGACGACCTCGCCCGCTTCGTTGCGCTTCGCGTGGCCTTCGATCGTGCGAATCGACTTGCCGTGGAAAAAATTCGCGCCGGTGATGCAGGTGCGGACTTCTTCACTGGTGCCGTCCGGTTTGTCGACGATCACCACGCACGCGTGACAGATGCCCTGGCCGCAGCCGAGGCGCGAGCCGGTCAGGTGCAGGTACTCGTGCAGGTAGTCGATCATCATCAGCCCGGCGGGCACATCCGTCGGACCGACGATCTCGCCGTTCACCTTGATCGACAGCGGCATCGAACGGAAATGCGTCAGCGGACGCTCGACCACGGCGGCACCGGACGCGGCGGCAGGCGCGCTCCCAGCGACGGCGGCCGAAGCCCCGGCAACGCCGCTGGCGGGAGCGGCAGAAGAGGCGCTTGCAGAAGCTGCGGAAGCGCTGCTTGCGGGAGCCGCGCCGCGAGCTACGGAAGCGCCACTCGCTGCAGCAGTGCTCACCGCGCCACTAGCGCCGTTAGCGTTGATTTGATTGGGGGCCGTCATGCGAGCACTTCCTGAATACGTTGCGGGGTGACCGGCAGGTCGGTAAAGCGATGTCCGATCGCGTGTGCGATGCCATTCACGATGGCGCCGACCACCGGAATCATCACCACTTCGGCGATGCCCTTCGGTGGATCGGTCTCGGTCAGCGGAGGCAACACTTCGCCGGTCTGGGTCCAGACGGCGACATCCGTCGCGCGCGGCAAGTGGTAACGATTGAAGTTCCACGTACCGTTGCCGGGGCCGTCTTCATAGAGCGGCAGATATTCATGCAGCGCGTGGCCGATTCCCATCGCCAGACCGCCTTGCAACTGACCCGACACGAGTTGTGGCGAGATCTGATTGCCGCACTCCATGATCGAATGATGCGCGAGCAGATCGACCTTGCCGCTCGCCTCATGCACCGACAGTTCGACCAGCGTGCCGACCGCGCTGTAATACGTCACGGCCGCGTTGTTGCGCTGAACCGGCGGAATGAACACGCGCTGACGATCCAGCACGCGATAACGATTCGGCGTGGTCTGCGTCTTCTGTTTGTCGGCCGACGCGTTGTCGCCGTAGCGCACCGCAAGCCCGTCGAGCGGCCAACGCTCGACGCTGCCGTCGATCTCGAAGTCCGCTTCGGTCCATTGCCAGCGGTTGAACACGTGCACGGTCGCGCCGGTCACGAGTCCGAGTTCGTGCGCCTTCTTCGCGAGCTGTTCGAACGGCAGCGCTTCGAGGCCTTCCGCGGAGAGCTTGCCGTCGACCCAGCGCGCGTCTTCGATACGCACCACCAGCGGCGCGGCCTGACCGCCGCCCGTGCCCTGGCTCCAGATCGACATCGCCGCCGGCCACAGGCCATGCGCGAATACGACGCGCGCCGCTTCACGCGTGCTGTGCGTGAAGTAGTAAGCGGAATTCGTCGCGCTCGACGGCGATGCGTAACCCGGCGACCAGCGCGGATTCGCCGCGAGCTTGTCCTGATCGGCTTGCGACATCATGTACGGATCGCCGCTCGTGACGACCGGCAGATCCGGCCAGTCGGTGATGGCGACATGCACGTCGGTGGCCGGCTTGCCGAGCCACTTCGCCACCGCGACGGCCTGCGAGGTCGACATGCCGGTGCCGATTTCGGCCGCCGTGTGTTGCAGGCTGATCTTGCCGTCGGCGCTGAATTCGACCTTCGCGAACGAAGTCTCCGCGCCGGTACCGAAGTCCTTCTGCACGCACGCGAAGCCGACGCCGTAGCGCTTGCCCGGATGCGCCGCTTCGAACTCGGCCTTGCGCTTCGCGCGGTTCAGCCACAGCGGATGCACACGCGCTTTGTTCAACACATCGTCGACGCGAATCGCGCCGGCCGGCACCGCGCCTTGCGTGTTCTTCATGCCGGAGCGCAGCGCGTTTTTCAGGCGGAACTCGATCGGATCGAGTTCGAGTTGCGCGGCGATTTCATCGACCATCATCTCGGTCGCGGCCATGCTCTGCAGCGTGCCGTAGCCGCGTGCGGAACCAGCGTCGATGGCGCGCGATGCAATCGCCACCGCCGACAGATCGTTCTTCGGGAAGTAGTAGATCGACTGCGCGGCCGTCGCGCCGACCATCGCCACCGACGGCGAGAAGTTGCAGCGTCCGCCGCCGTTCGCTTCCATCTCCGCCTTGAACGATTGCAGCAGACCGGTTTTTTTGTCGACGGCGATGCGGTAGTTCATCTTGAACGCATGGCGCTTCAACGAAGTCTGGAATTGCTCGTAGCGATCGTTGGCGAGGCGCACGGGACGGCCGTCGGCGTACATCGCGCAGACGAGGCCGTAGAACGGCACGTTGAAGTGGTCCTTGGAACCGTAGCCCACCGTGTAGCACGGGTGGATGAACAGGTGCTTCACCGGGAACGCACACTTCGCGACCATCTCGGCGGCGCTGTCGGCCACTTCGGACGGCGCCTGGGTCGGCACGACCATATGCAGCGATTGCGTCGCCGCGTCGTACCAGCAGTTCGCGTTGTCGGGCTCGAGCGCGGCCGTGTCGATCGACTGCGTGTTGTACTCGCGCTCCATCACGAGCCAGTCCGCCGACGGATGATCCAGCTCCTGCTGGATCCGCGCGGCGTGGAACATGCCCTGCTCGCCGAGCTTGCCGTGTTCGACGCCGTCCGGCCACACCGGCTGATGCTTGCGCATCATGCTCGGGAAAACGGGTGCGTCTTTCAGACTGGAGAAGGTGTCGTCGTCGTACGGCGTCTTGCCGCCGACGCGCACGAAGCGGAACGTGCCCCACGGGTCGCGTTCGGGCGCGCCGGTTTGCGCGCCGTAACGGATGATCTGATCCTGGAACTTGAGCTTGTCTTTCGCGAAGCGGAAGCGCGCGAAGTCGTGATAGATCAGGATCGCCACCGCCTGGCCGAGATATGCCGGCGTCTTGCCCGGCGGCAGCAGCATGTCGTCGCCATAGAAGGCCGGGAAGATCAGGCCGTCGCGCGCCAGATCGGCGGCGGTGATCACGCGGTCGGGCTTCAGTTCGTCGCCGGGCAGCGTCAGGTCGAAGCCTTCATAGCTGCGGTCGGCTTGTGTCGTGCGCAGAATGAAAGCGTGCGATTGCTGCTGCGGCCAGTGCGGCATGTCCGTGGCGCGAATGTCGCGGGCGAACACTTTCGAGCCGGTCACCTTGGCAATCCCGTCGATGCGGAACTTTGCCTGACCGTTGGCCGCATCCCACTGCACTGGCGTCAGGATTTTTTCTTCGAACAACGCAGCGAATGCGCGGCTGCCGATCGGCGCGATATACACCGACACACCCGCCAACACGCTGGCCTTCAGAAAACTACGACGCGAAAGGTCGAGTTTCCCCATGGACTTCTCCTTTAGTGAATACGGCGGCAACCCGGCTGCGGGGGACTTCCTTCAAGGCGCTCCCAAGGGACTTCCATCGCGCGTCGTCAGAAAGACGCGGGCACGGACCGTCACGCGCGCGTGGCCGCGTGCGTGCACGCGACGAACCTGCGCTGGACGGCTGTCACCACGAGGGAGGTGTTCGAACCGCGGACGCCATCTAACGCCCGGGCGTACCGACGACCTGCGACGACCGTCACTTCGGTCGTGTCGCAGTCGATCTGATTGACCTTGAACTACCGTGAGTTGCCTTTCCTCGCCCCACAGAGGGCAAGGGGCGGGATTATCGCGCTGATTCGGCGCGGGGTGCGTCAAATTTTGTGCCCTATCTCGCAAATAACGAATCTGGTATAGGTCGCTGTATTCGCGGGTTTACAGCGGTTTTTGGCGATTTTTTTACTTTTTAATCTGCATGCCGAACTATGCCCGCACGATCGTGATACCCAACGCCTCGAACGGCGCAATCAACGCCTCGTCCGTATTCCGTTCGACGACGATCGTGCTCGCCGCCGTCACATCCGCGATCTTGTACGGCGAGGCCGCATGGAGTTTTTCCGCCGACGCCAGCACCACCGTCTCCGCCGCGTGTGCCGCGAACGCGCGTTTCACGTACGCCTCTTCCCTATCGCCGGTGCTCAGCCCCGCTTGCGGATGCACGCCGGTCACGCCCATGAAATACAGATCCGCGCGAATGTGGCTGAGCGCTTCGATCGCCGCGGCGCCGACGTTGACCATCGAATGCCTGAACAGGCGGCCGCCGATCATCACGATCTCGAGTTCGGCATGCTCCGCGAGTTCGACAGCGATGCTCGGGCTATGTGTGACGATCGTCGCCCGCAAGTCACGCGGCAGATGACGCGCGAGTTGCACCGCGGTCGTGCCGCCGTCGACGAACGCAATCTGGCCGCGCGCGATCATGCCCGCCGCCGCCCGTCCGATCGCCGCCTTCGACGCCGATTCGATACGCTCGCGCCCGGCAAAATCCACCGCCGCCGGCGACGCCGGCAGTGCGCCGCCATGCACGCGCTGAAGCTGGCCCTCGGCGGCAAGCTCGCGCAGATCGCGGCGAATCGTGTCTTCGGACACCTCGAATTCGGCGCTCAAGGTTTTGGCGACCACTTGCCCGTTGCGCTTGAGCGCGTCGAGTATCAGCTGCTTTCTTTGCGATGTGAGCACGGCGGCGGTCCTTACCGAGTTTCAACGATTTGCACGAAATTACTTGTTTTTGCACGATATCGCACGATACCATGATTCGCATGCGGGACGAACCGCGTTTCCCATGGGAAAGGATGCGAGCCGTGAACGAAATCGCCGAGCGGGTAAGGATTGTCGACGTCGAGGTGCTGTCGGACGACTGGTACGTGCTGAAAAAAACCACCTTCGATTACCGGCGCGCCGACGGCAGTTGGCAACGCCAGAGCCGCGAAACCTACGACCGCGGCAACGGCGCGACGCTGCTGCTCTACGAACCGCACCAGCGCTCGGTCGTGCTGACACGGCAATTCCGCCTGCCGGCGTTCGTCAACGGTCATCACGGCATGCTGATCGAGACGCCGGCCGGACTGCTGGAAGCCGCGTCGCCGGAAGAACGGATTCGCGCGGAAGTCGAGGAGGAAACCGGCTACCGCGTTCACGACGTCCGCAAGGTATTCGAGGCCTTCATGAGCCCGGGTTCGGTCACGGAGAAACTGCACTTTTTCGTCGCTGAATACGATGCGGTGGCGAAAGTCGGCGCGGGCGGCGGCCTCGCCGACGAAGGTGAGGATATCGAGGTGCTGGAACTGCCGGTGGAAGATGCGCTGGCGATGATCGAACGCGGCGAGATCGTCGACGGAAAGACCATTATGCTGTTGCAATACGCCAGGCTGAATCTGTTCGACACGTAGCCGGAACATGGCGAATTCATGCGCTTTTCGGACTCATCCTACCTGCCATTAGGAAAAGGACGATAGGTTGGACAAGGTAATAAAAATATTCTTACGCATCCCATTGAGGTTGACCGGCGTCGCAGTCAAGGCGGCGCTGGTTTATCGAATGGAAAGCCCTTTCCGTCAGAATATTTTTAATTCGCCACCTTTATCAAGGCGGCGGATGAAACCGAGGTTCAAATGGATTCTCTCAGTTCAGCAAACCGATTCATGAGTGGTTTTTTCTTCGGCACCCTGATTGCCGCCGTCATCATGGTGCTGTTGTGCAATGCCGGCGAATTTTCGCCGTTCATGGCCAAACTGCATGCGCTGGAACAGGTTGTCGTGACCGCGCTGATTTCGATCGTGATCGTCGATGCAAAACCGTTGGCCTATAAAACCGTATGGCGCGAGCGCCGCTGCAGATTCGTCCTCGATGAAGACATCAACGCCACCCTGCGCGGCCGCACTTTCGGCATTCCGTTCGGCGTGATCGTCGGCATCCTGATTCAGAATTACGTGATGAATTAAGCGTTAATCCGTTTTAATACGCCGCTCGATATTCGAGCATCTTCAATTCGCGCGCCTTGTGATAATCCGTTATCCAAGGCGCGCGATTCATTTACCTCTCCCCTTTTTCCGCTGCGGGTTGATCGAATAGCCGATTAGCCATTCAATGCCCGCTGCGTTCGCTGTCCAGATGCGCCATCTGCACCTCGTTGTAGCGCGAGCCCGCCACGGCTTCAGGCGGAATCGCAGCTTCGATGCGACCCAACTCGTCGGCGCTCAGGCTCAACTCGGTCGCGGCGAGCGCGTCCGTCAACTGGTTGCGGCGCCGCGCGCCGACCAGCGGCACGATGTCGTCGCCGCGTGACAAGGCCCAGGCAATCGCCAGTTGCGCCGGATTGGTGCCGCGCGCGTCGGCGATGGCGCGCAACGTTTCGACCAGCGCCAGATTGCGTTCGAGGTTCTCGCCCTGAAAGCGCGGGCTCACGCTGCGGAAATCCTTCTGCGTGCTGCGCTCTTTCGACCAAGCGCCGCTCAGCAGACCGCGCGACAACACGCCGTACGCGGTGATGCCGATGCCGAGTTCACGGCACACCGGCAAAATCTCGGCCTCGATGCCACGCGACATCAGCGAGTATTCGATCTGCAGATCGGCAATCGGCGCGACGGCCCGCGCGCGGCGCAGCGTCTGCGCGCCGACCTCCGACAAACCGATCTGGCGCACGTAGCCTTCCTTGACCAGGTCGGCGATGGCGCCGACGGTCTCTTCAACAGGCACCGCCGGGTCGAGTCGCGCCGGGCGGTAAATGTCGATATAGTCGGTGCCGAGTCGCCGCAGCGTGTACGCGAGGAAGTTGCGCACCGCCGCCGGCCGGGCGTCGAAGCCGATCCAGCCGCCGGCCGGATCGCGCATCCCGCCGAATTTCACGCTGATCACCACGTTCTCGCGCTGGCGCCCTTGCAGCGCGTCGCGGATCAGCATTTCGTTGTGGCCCATGCCGTAGAAGTCGCCGGTATCGAGCAGCGTGATGCCGGCGTCGAGCGCCGCGTGAATCGTGGCGATGCCTTCGTCGCGGTCGGCCGGCCCGTACAGATCGGACATGCCCATGCAGCCGAGGCCGATGGCGGAAACTCGCGGGCCTTGCTGGCCCAGTTGACGTGTATTCATTGCGTGCATTCCCGAAGTCGTTTGATCGCGTTGAGGATGACGGCGAACCGGCCTGCTCGAAGCCGCGTTTGAAGCCGGGTTCGCCACGCCTGAGCGGCATTCTGCGCCCGAGCTGAAAAGCGATAAAGGCGCGGCGTTCGATCAGATTGGTCGAAAACGGTTAACAATCGGGGCAATGGAAAGCCACCCGAACCCGGTCCGACCGGGTCTCAGACGGAGAGCGTTGTCGATGGATCACTTGCAAGCCATGAAAGTCTTCGCGCGCGTCGCGCAACTCGGCAGCTTCACCAAAGCTGCCGAGCAGATGCAATTGCCGCGCCCCACCGTGAGTAACGCGATCCAATACCTGGAAAGCCATCTGCGCGTGCGGCTGCTTCAGCGCACCACGCGGCGCGTCGCGCTCACGCCCGAAGGCGCCGCCTATCACGAGCGCTGCGTCCAGGTGCTGGCCGATATCGACGACGCCGAGGCGCTGTTCGCCGATGTCGCCACCGGCCCGCGCGGCGTGATCCGCGTCGACCTGCCGGAGCGGCTGGCGCTACACGTGGTGATCCCCGCGCTGCCGGACTTCTTCGCGCGGTATCCGGACATTCGCGTCGTGCTGAGCGCGACCGACCGCATGATCGATCTGATCGAGGACGGCGTGGATTGCGCGGTGCGGGTCGGCAGCATGGGCGACACGACGCTGGTCGCACGGCGCATCGGCGAGTTCGAGCAGGTCAATTGCGCGTCGCGCGGGTACATCGAGAAATACGGCCTGCCGCGTACGCCCGCCGATCTGGACGACCATGTCGCCGTCGGCTTTTTCTCCAGCCGCAGCGGGCGCGATCTCGACTGGGAATATATGGAGCAAGGCGAACTGAAGACGGTGGCGATGCGCAGCGCCGTCTCGGTCAACAGCGCGCATGCCTATATCGGCTGTTGCCTCGCCGGACTCGGCATGATTCAGGGGCCGGTCGGCAGCGTGGACGCGCCGCTGTTCGAGAGCGGCGAACTCGTCGAAGTGCTGAAGGACTGGAAAGCGCCGCCGCTGCCGGTGTCGGTGGTATTTCCGCACGGCCGGCATCTGGCGCCGCGGGTGCGGATTTTTGTCGATTGGGTGGCGGAATTGATCGGCACAAAGACGCCCGCCGCGGCAGCGTCTAAAAGCAAACGGCCGCGCGGCACGGCTAGGTAAAGTAAAGCGAAATCAGAACTTGTGCCGGATCGCCGCGCGCACCACGACCTGCTTCGACGTCGATGAAGGAGACTGCGTGCCGACGTTGAAGGCATCGTCCAGAATCGAATACGTCGAGTCGCCGGTCACCTGCTGATACTCGCCCTGGATATAGACGTCGGTGCGTTTGGACAGGTTGTAATCCGCCATCAGGCCGAACGAGTGGATTTTCGGCTTCACGCCGCCGGTCGAGGCGTCGTAGGTTTCCATCGTGTACACGTACTGCGCGCCGACGAACAGCATCGGCGAGATCTGATACTTGCCGTTCACCTCGAAGTTCTGATACTTCAGCGAGTTCAGCAATACGCCCGGCGGCACGAGCGGCGTCACGCCGAGATAGCCGTTGCCGGTCGGGTCCAGATAGTTCGAGTTGGTATAGACGAAGCCGGCCGTCGCCGGACCGAACGTATACGTGATGCCGCCGCCGAACACGCGCATGCGGGCGGCGATGAAGCTGGCGTCGTTTGCCGTGATCGCGCCGTTCGCGCCATTGCCGGGATTGTCGGCCTGCAGATAGGCCGCAGCCACCAGCAGGCCGCCATAGGCATACTGGCCGCCGAAACTGTACGCGCGGTTGTTGGCGAAGTTGGTGTCGTTGCTGAAGCTGTAGACGCCGCCGAACTGGAAGCCGGACAGCGACGGACTCGTGTACTTGACCGAGTTGTCGAGCCGAAACGAGTTATCCGTATTGTCGTTGTCGAACGGGTGTGAGAACAGCGAGCCGGCCCAGTTGCCGTTGGCCGTGGTCTGCGCCAGATAGTCGACCACCGAATCGTACTGGCGGCCGAACGTCAACGTGCCGTATCGCTCCGCGCTCAAGCCGACGAAGGCCTGGCGGCCGAACATCCGACCGCCCTGGTTGAGCCGCCCGGAACTCACGTCGAAACCGTTTTCCAGCTGGAAGATCGCCTTCAGGCCGCCGCCCAGTTCCTCGGCGCCCTTCAGCCCCCAGCGGCTGCCTTGCGCGTAGCCGCTCGCCAGTTCATAGACATGGCCGCGGCCGACATTGTTGGTGTAGTTGATGCCTTCGTCGAGCACGCCGTACAGCGTCACGCTCGTCTGCGCCAGGGCGGGCGCGGCAAAAGCGGCGGTCATAGCGGTGGAGACAGCTAGCGCGAGCACTTGCTTGTTCATGACGATCTCCCTGCACTCGAGCAATGGGACAACTCGATCCGGCCGCTTTGTTCTTTGCGCCTCTCAAGGTGCTGCACCGACCTTGACGCGCTTTACAGAAATCCTCACACGCCGTTAGCCCGCCGTCCATTGGGTGTCGTGTCGATATCTCAAAACGTTGCGAAATCTCCACTTGGTGCGGTGGGCCCTTTTGTCACGGCGTTCATTCAGGTAAACGGCGCAACGCCGCGCGGACTTGATACCGCCCGCGGATGACGCACGCTGACTTGCCCTGCCTCAAGCAGATTTGTCACGAAAAGAAATATAATCGCAAGCTTCTTGCGGCGGCGCAGCGGAACTCCGCGCCGCCACGCGGGTCATTTTTACTGCCCCCTGCAACCGCGCCACGTCCGGCCGGTTGAAAGCGGCGACGCGGGTCGCGTATCCGCCGCAGCATCCAATCCAATTTCTAAAAGCCTTGTGAGACGCCTGCCGCGCTGAACCAGCGCGCCGTCGCACGGGGTTTGCTTTTGGCGCCACACAATGCAAAAGTCGCAGTCCCGCCTGATCGAACTCGATTTTTTTCGAGGGCTGGTCCTTTTGATCATCGTAGTCGATCACATCGGCGGCAGCATTCTGTCGCGCGTCACGCTGCACGCCTACGCGCTGTGCGATGCCGCCGAGGTCTTCGTGTTCCTCGGCGGCTTCGCGACCGCCACGGCCTACGCGGCGCTGGCCGAACGGCGCAACGAGACGATCGCGCGCAGCCGCTTCCTGCGGCGCTCGCTGGAAATCTATCGGGCGTTCCTCGTCACCGCCGCGCTGATGCTGCTGGTCAGCGCCGTGCTCACCGCCTTCAGCATCGACGGGCCGAATCTCGCCACCACCGATCTCGACGACCTCATGGACACCCCGCTCGCGGCGCTCGGCGACATCCTGCTGTTCCGCCGCCAGCCGTATCTGGCCTCGGTGCTGCCGATGTACGCGTTCTTCGCCCTGCTGGTGCCGATGATCCTGCCGCTCGCGCGCAGCAAGCCGTGGCTGCTGCTGGCCGGCAGCGTCGCGCTGTGGGCCGGCGCGCCGGCCATCGACGCCTACCTGCCCGCCGCGCCGGACATGCATTGGGATTTCAATCCGTTCGCCTGGCAATTGCTGTTCGTGCTCGGCGTGCTGGCCCGTTGCCAGCCGGTCTATCAGCGCGTGAGCGCGCACCGTCTGAGCTGGCTCGTCAGCCTGCTGGCGATTGCGGTGGTCGCGGCCGCCGCTTACTACAAGCTCTTTATCGAGCACGAGCCGCTCGATGCCAGCCTCAAGCAAAACCTCTCGTACCTGCGCGCGGTCAATTTCCTCGCCATCGCGTGGCTCGTCGCGAATCTGATTCAGCTCGGCTGGGCCAGGAAGCTCGCGCAATGGGTGCCGTGGGTCGGCGTGATCGGCCGCAAGGGACTGCTGTGCTTTATCGCCGGCGCGGTGATCTCGCTCGTGGTCGATTCCGTGCTATACGCGGCGACGGACGGCTATCTGAACTATCCGCTCGGACTGCTCGCGGATGCGGTCGCGATCGGCGCACTGTTCGCGGTGGCACTAGGCGTGGAACCGCTCAAGCGTCTGGCCGGCCGGCTGTATGCCGGGCGGCTGCGGACGTCGCCCTGAGCGGCGCGCGAACGAGAGAGGCGTGCGCTACCGTCTGGAGGCCACGGTCCATTTTCTGGCCGCTCGGCCACTTGCCACGCTACCTGTCCGCTGAACTCGCCAAAGCTCAAAATCCACTGCTGATCCTGATAGCATGACGGCCGCGCGCGACCCACGCCGCAGCCTCCCACTCTGACATGCGTCTATTCCTACGTTCCGCCTTCGTTGCGCTCTGCGCGGCCTCGAGCAGCGCGCCGGTGCTCGCCAGCACCGTGATCAGCCGCAGCTTCCATTCCGACGCCCTCGGCCGCGACTGGGCCTACACGATCTATCTGCCGACCGGCTATCGCCATGACGCCGGCCGCCTGCCCGTGCTGTATCTCCTGCACGGCAACAACGGCGACGCCAACGACTGGATCACGCAAGGCCACCTGCAGAGCGCCGCCGACGCGCTGATCGAGCACAAGGACATGCCGCCCGTCGTGATCGTGATGCCGCAAGGCGGCACGGACTGGTACGTCGATCGCAAGGAGAAGATGGAGACCGCGTTCTTCGACGATCTGCTGCCCGAGATCGAAACGCGCTACGCGGTCTCGACGCAACGCGGCGGACGGATGATCGGCGGCGTCTCGATGGGCGGCTTCGGCGCGCTGCGCTATGCGATGACGCAACCGGAGCGCTTTTGCGGCGCGCTGCTAATGAGCCCCGCGATCTATCCGAACGAGCCGCCGCGCGCGTCGGCTGCGCGCCGCGTCGGCGTGTTCGGTGAGCGCGAGTTCGACGCGCGGGTCTGGCACGAGCTCAACTATCCGGCGCAGTGGGATCGCTACATGAGTCGGCCGTACCGTCTGCCGATGTTCATCGCTGCCGGCGACGACGACCTCGCGATCCAGGCCGATGCGTCATCGCTTTACACGCACCTGCGGCTGGCGGGCAATCCGGCGGCGCTGCGCATTATCGACGGCGGCCACACGTGGGACGTCTGGAGCGCGCTGCTGCCCGCCGCGCTCAAATACACGCTCGGCTGCGTGAAACCGCAACCGCAGCAGCAGCCGCCGCTGGAACATCCTTCGTATCAGCGGCCCTGAACGGTTCAGCAGTACTGGCTGAAATGGGACGGGCCTGAAAAACCCGTGCAACTATTGCACGAGGTCGGTCCACAACACCATCAGCACGGTCATCAACGCGGGACCGATGAAGATGCCGAGCAGCCCGAACGTTTCCGCGCCGCCGAGAATGCCGAACAGCACGAGCAGGAACGGCAAACGCGTCGAGTTGCCGATCAGCACCGGCCGCACGAAGTGCTCGGCGATGAACACCACGACCGAGCCGAACACGGCAAGGCCGATGCCCGCCGCCACCGAGCCTTGCGCGACCAGCCACAAGGCCGCGAGACCAAAGGTGATCGGCGCGCAGAACGGCAGCATCGCGGCGATCGCGGTGACGAGCGCGAGCAGCGCGACATGCGGCAAGCCCGTCACGAAATAGGCGACGCCCATCAACGCGCCCTCGCCGAGTCCGACCACGACCAGCCCCGACACCGTGCCGCGCACCGCCGTGGCCATACGTAGCAGAAGCTGCGCGCCGTCGTCGCCAAAACCGCGCCGCATGCCCTTGAGCAGCGAGCCCGACAAGCGCGGCCCCGCCTGAAAGATCACGAACAGCGTGATCAGCATGAAGCCGAACACCGCCACGGCATGCACCGCGCGCGCGCCGAAGTGGCGGCCGAGCGTCATCACCGTGGTGCTGTGCAGTCCCTTCATGGCGGCTGATTCGCGCAGCGGCTGAGCGAGGTTGGCCTGCCACCAGGTGGAAGCCTGCTGCACGCCGAACGGCAGATGCTGGATGAAATCCGGCAACGGAATGCCGTTTTCCTGCGCGTCTTTGAACCACTCGTTCATGTCATGCGCTTCGCGTAGCGCCTGGGCAATGCCGATGCCCACCGGCAGCACGACCAGCAACGCGATCGCCAGCGTCAACACTGCCGCGATCAGCGTCGTGCGTCCGGTGAACCAGCGGTTGCCCTCGACCCTGCGCAGCAATGGCCAGAGTGCGATCGCAATCACGGCGGCCCATGCCACCACCGCGATGAAATCGCGCGCGACCCACAACGCCAGCAGCACCAGTCCGATGTACAACACGAGCGAGGCCGCTTTCTGTTTCTTCAGGCAGTCCGACGCGTCAGGCGATTCAGGAGGTGCGACAGGCGGGCGTGAATTCATGTGAGCTCTTATGGTTTTGTGAAGGTGCCCCCAAGGGACTTCCTTCGGTGTGTGCGCGAGCCGACCAGAAAAATGCAAAACCGCTACACTGCCGTTGCACGGTCGCTCATCAATAACCACATCTTAAAGGAAGCACCGGCGCCCTTTGCGGGTGGCACGCTTGTCTCACTGCGTACAACACTGCGTTGCAAAAATCCGCCCTATCGTAAATTCAGCTTAACAATGGCCCGCGAAGGCCCGTCTTTTCGGGATAGCGCGAATGTCAAGTTTCATTGTTGCTGTTTGAAGAACAGTGTTTCAACCGCGGCACAATGGCTATCCGGCGCGCGCGGGACTACATTCGGCACACCACACAATACGGAGCCGACGACGATGACCTTAGAGTCCATCCCCCTTGACGGTACCCATGGCGTACGCATCGAGATTCTCGAGCGCTCGGACACCACGCTGGTGATTCGCTGGGTCGAGCCGGGTAAATGTCATTACGGCGAGCAGCGGTGGCGGCGCAGGTCGGCGCATACCTCGGGCACATGTGCGGTATCGCGCCGCAAGATCCGCCGCGGCGACGCGGTGTTCAAACCGGCCGAGCGGCCGGCGCCTTTGAACGCTTCCGCCATGATCTGCGCTGAACTGCTGGAGTGCGTCGAGGCCTGAGCTTCAGTCTCCCTGCCAGCGTCGCGCGTGCGTTCTGCACAACGTGCCTGACGCGCCCGATCTGCCCGGCGGATCAACCCACATAGCGGCACGCGCATCGCGCGACCCGCTCCGCGCCGTGGGTAAAACACCCTCTGATTGCGGCCCTTCGCCACGTGCGTTAAGGTGGACGTCGTTGCGTCAAGTCACCCCGCCGGCTCCACGCACGGCGCTATCGTGACCCGCACTTCCACCCACCGCGCCGTGCCCCTTGCGGCGCCGATTGAGGGCATGCCATGGCCGAAGACACGCCGGAAACCCGCGCGCAAACAGCGCCCCCCGCGCCTCCCGCTCCACTCGTCGCGCCGCAACAATTCTCCCTCGACGTCCTGCTCGAGAAATACGCGAAAGGCGACGAGCAATCGGCCGACGATGTGTACAAGCGCGTCGCGCACGGCGTCGCCGAGGCGGAGCCGCCAGCGTTGCGCGAATCGGTCGAAGCGCTCTTCGTCGACAACCTGCGGCACGGCGCGCTCGGCGCCGGCCGCATCATGAGCGCGGCGGGCACCGGCATTGCGGCCACGCTGATCAATTGCTTCGTGCAACCCGTGGGCGACGCGATCCAGGGCGTCGATGAACAAGGCCTGCCCGGCATTTACGTTGCATTGCTGCAGGCAGCCGAAACCATGCGCCGCGGCGGTGGAGTCGGCTACAACTTCTCCGCGATCCGTCCCAAGGGCGCGCGCGTTCACACCACCAGTTCGTCGGCGTCCGGTCCGTGCAGTTATATGGACGTGTTCGACGCGTCGTGCCGCACCGTCGAGAGCGCCGGTTCGCGGCGCGGCGCGCAGATGGCCGTGCTCGACTGCAATCACCCCGATTTGCTGGAGTTCATCGAGGCCAAGCATTCGAAGGGCCGCTGGAACAACTTCAACGTCTCGGTCGGCGTGACGGATGAATTCATGCGCGCCGTCGAGGAAGATCAGCCCTGGCAACTCGTGCATCGCGCCGAGCCATCGCCGGCCCAACGCGCGGCCGACGACGTGCGGCAACGCGAAGACGGCCTGTGGGTGTACAGCGAACGCCCGGCGCGCGCGATCTGGGATCGCATCATGCGCTCCACTTACGACGTCGCGGAACCCGGCATCGTGTTCATCTCGCGCATGAACGAGGACAACAATCTGCGCGCCGTCGAAACCATCCGCGCCACCAATCCGTGCGGCGAACAACCGCTGCCGGCGTACGGCTGCTGCAACCTCGGGCCGCTGAACCTCACGCGCTTCGTGATCGACCCGTTCGCGCAGATGAAAGGCCGCAAGCCTTCGTTCGACTGGGACGGCCTCGCCAAACGCACGCGCACGCAAGTGCGCTTTCTCGACAACGTGCTCGACGTCACGCTGTGGCCACTGCAGCAGCAATACGACGAGTCGCGCGCCAAGCGGCGCATCGGTGTGGGTTTCACCGGCCTCGGCGATACGCTCGTCATGCTCGGCTTGCGCTACAACTCGCAGGAAGGCCGCGACTTCGCCGTGCGCATCGCGCAACTGATGCGCGACGAGGCGTATCGCGCTTCGGTGGAACTGGCGCGCGAGCGCGGCGCGTTTCCGCTTTTCGACGCGGCGCGTTATCTGGAAGCCGGCACGTTCGCCTCGCGTTTGCCCGAGGACATCAAAGAGGCAATCCGTCGCGACGGCATTCGCAACAGCCATCTGCTCTCCATCGCGCCGACCGGCACGGTGAGTCTCGCCTTCGCGGACAACGCGTCGAACGGCATCGAGCCGGCCTTCTCGTGGACCTACACGCGCATGAAGGTGATGGCCGACGGCGGCCGCGAATCCTTCGATGTCGAAGACTACGCGTATCGGCTTTATCGCGAGCTAGGCGGCGACATCAACAGGCTGCCGGACTATTTCGTCAGCGCGCTGGAAATGTCGGCGCGCGACCATCTCGACATGATGGCGGCCGTGCAACCGTATGTGGACACGTCGATCTCGAAGACGGTGAACGTGCCCGCCGACTATCCGTTCGAAGCGTTCGAAAGTCTCTACTTCGATGCGTGGAAAAACGGCCTCAAGGGTCTCGCCACCTATCGACCCAACGAAACGCTTGGCGCGGTGCTCAGCGTGAGCCCGCCGCAAGCCGACGACACGCTGGCCGAGAGCGATCTCGATCCACTGCGTATCGCGATCGATCATCGGCCCAAAGGCGAGCTGCCGGCGATCATCGAGAAGGTCGAATATCTGACGCAGGCGGGTAAAAAATCGCTCTACGTGGCGGTGTCGTTCATCGAAGTCACCGGACGGCTTGGCGGTGAAGACGTCACGATCGAGCGGCCTATCGAGTTCTTCATTCCGACCGGTCAGCGCGACGAATCGCAGCAATGGATCACGGCGACAATGCGTTCGCTGTCGCTGGCGGCGCGCGGCGGTTTTGTCGCGCGCAACCTGCAGGACATGCGCAAGGTTTCGTGGGATCGCGGCCAGGTGCGGCTCGGCGAGGTGCAGCGTCTGGACGGACATCGCACGCCGCGTTGGCACGATTCGGAAGTGGCCGCCCTCGCCTTTGCGATCCAGCAGATTCTGCATCGGCGCGGCTTTCTCGATGCCGAAGGCAATCAGGTGCCTTCACGCATGCTGGCGCGGTTGCCGCGCGGACAGATGCGGGCCGAGACGGCGTTGCCGGCGGATTTCGGCATCCGGCCGCATCCCGTCGAAACTGATGCCGACGCGCTCGCGTTGACGCAGCCCGGCGGAGCGCAAGGGCTCCATACGATGCTCGGGCGTAAGTGCGGGTCGTGCGGAGCGAACGCGGTGATTCGCAAGGATGGGTGCGACTTTTGTACCGCGTGTGGTGAGGTGGGGGCGTGCGGGTAGATTGTTCTGCCTGAAAAACGTCGCGGCCGCTATTCCTGGCGGCCGCTATTTTTGCACCACCTGAGATCGCCGCACGCGCCGTCATCAACCGACTCGCGTCCCGCGGCACGCTGCCGATTGAGTTGATCGCATACGGCACGACCGCGACCCAGCGCCTTAACCAACCCTCGCGTAATAAAGATTCTGCGGGTGTTTCGCTTCGGCAAAGAAAAACCAGCGCTCCGCCACCAGACCCGCATATTGCACGAGACACGCCGCAGCCAGCAAACCGAGCGAAACACCGATCGAATGCAGGCTCGCGCCGAGCGCCATCAACACGACCGGCGCGACGAACGCCGTCGCGAGAAACCCCCACTTAACGCCGCGCAGCGTCCCCGCCGATTTACCGTGAAAGAACTCGCGCAGATTGAACGCACCGGCGGTAAAGCCGCGCGACACCTGCACCAGCTTCGGATTGTGAATGCCGGTGGCGCTCTGCACTGTCGACTTCGGCCGCAAGCGCGCATTGCGCACGAGCGACGCCGAGCGGCTCGCGAAGCCCGCGAGGGTCAGCACGCACGCGCAGATGGCGAGCCCGGCGGTCCACTCAGGCGCAAACCACGCGGTCAAAGCCGTCGCCAGCGTGAAACCTGACGCGCAACCAAGCAGCGCGAAATTGACCAGCGTGAGCGGCGTGGCCCACTCCTGCAGAAAACGCAGACACGCGTAGATCATCGCCGTGCAGACGAACAGCACGGCGCTCGCCAGCACGCCAAGCCAGCCGATCGCGAGCGACCACGGCGAGCCGAACCAATGCGTGACTCCGTAGAAAAACGCGCAAGCGAGAAACGCCGGCAGGCACAGACATTCACGCGACAACCACGAGGTCCGCCACATGGCGATCGCGCGCCATGCGCGTTCGGGATGGCCAAGATGGAAAAACGATGCGAGCAGTCCGAGCCCGCCCAACACCACCGACACGCCCGCGCCAGCGACATAGAACGCCTCGACAGGCGACGCGAGCAGGCCTAGATGCGCGGCAGTTTCCACGCCGACGAGCGCGATCAGCAGACCCTGTGCCGCGCCGCTCAAAGTGGTCAGAAAAACCACGGAGAATGCGGGATTCATTGTGAGGTCCTATCGGTTCATTAGATACGCGTCGCCATCGACGCAAGATGCAATTCACCGCGCTCGAATTGCGCATCGAGCGATTCCGGCGACTGGCCTGGCTCCTGAACAGAGCCGGACGATTTGCATGAACAGGAACCACTGCCGCAGCCCGCGGCCTCCGTCGGCACGCGCGGCAAATAGTGATTCGCGGGCCGCGTATTCCACTCGGGCATCAACTGATAGCCGCCGCGCTCCTCGATGGCCTTCGACACCACCGACTCCGGATCATGAATATCGCCGAACAACCGCGCCGAAGTCGGGCACGCGAGCACACAGGCCGGCTGGCGGTCGCGCTCGGACAGATTTTCATCATGGATCCGATCGACGCACAGCGTGCACTTGGTCATCTCCTTGCGGCTTTCGTCGAGTTCGCGCGCGCCGTACGGGCACGCCCACGCGCAATATTTGCAGCCGATACAGCGGTCGAAGTCCACCAGCACGAGCCCGTCTTCCTTGCGCTTATAGCTCGCACCGGTCGGACAGACCGGCACGCACGGCGGGTCCTCGCAGTGCAGACACGACTTCGGAAAATGGATCGTCTCGGCGTTGGGAAAACTGCCGGCTTCAAAACTCTGTACCCGGTTGAAGAAGGTGCCGGATGGATCCGCGTCGTACGGATTCATATCGGCGAGACTGCCGGATTCGCCCGACGTGTTCCACTCCTTGCAACTCGTCACGCAAGCATGGCACCCCACGCACACGTTCAGGTCGATTACCAATGCCATCTGTGTCATCAAAGGCTCCTTGCGGCTGTCTCGATGCTATTTGCGCCCCGTCGCGCCGCGCAGCCGCGCCGCGAACTCCCCGCGTCCCGCGAAGTAGGTCTGCACGATCCGCGAGATCACGCCGTTCTCTCCCGGTACCGCGGGCATCGCCGCGAATTGCGGCAGCGTGTGCCGTGCGTCCACTTCAGCCGGATAGATGCGTACGCGCACGTCGTACCACGCGGCCTGGCCCGTCACCGGATCGGAGTTCGACATGCGTCGCGCCACGTCGTCGTCGCAGCCGGGCAACTCGTCGGTGATGAGGTGATTGAGCAGGAAACCGCGTTGCGATTCATTCGCGCCCGGGCCGAGGTTCCATGCACCCGACGCCTTGCCGATCGCATTCCATGTCCATACCGTGCCCGGCTCGACGGTCTCGCTGAAGCGCGCCATGCAACGCACGCGGCCCCATTGCGAT
The DNA here is from genome assembly GCF_046027355.1 of Paraburkholderia sediminicola. GTDB lineage: Bacteria > Pseudomonadota > Gammaproteobacteria > Burkholderiales > Burkholderiaceae > Paraburkholderia > Paraburkholderia sediminicola_B. The sequence goes on from NZ_JAQQEK010000012.1 coordinate 79,304, forward strand.
TCGGCGTAGATCCAGGCGCCGTCGGCGATACCGTTTTCGGCCGCCATCAACGGATTCATGTACAGATAGTTCTCGCCGTGAATCTGCCGCAGCCACGCGTTCTGCGAGTCCCACGAGTGGTACATCGCCATCGGCCGCTGGGTCACCGCGGCGAGCGGAAACCGGTCGAGGTCGGTCGCCGCGCTTTCGAGCGGCGCATACCAGAACGGCAGCGGATCAAAGTACTTTTCGACCCGCGCACGCAAGTGATCCGGCGGCTGCCTGCCGCTCGTGCGACCCTGCGCGGCGAGCCTGAACTTCTGCATCACATCGGAGTAAAGCTGGATCAGAATGGGCTCGCTGAACTTGCGAAAGCCGTGCTTGACGGCCCAGTCGAGATACGGCCCATTGCAGTTGCGCATGTACTGCAGCGTCTCGGGCAGCCGGTAATGGAACACGCAATTGTTCTTCGCGTACTGCTCCCACTGCTTCGGGTTCGGTTCGCCGACCAGCGCCTTGTCGCCATCCTTGCCGCGCCAGCCGATCAGAAAGCCCACCCCGGAATCAGGCGAAGTCGTGAAATTGACGACGAAGTCGGGATAGTCGCGATAACGCCGTGCGCCCTCGGCGGTGGTGAAGGCAGGAAACTTCAAACGCGACGCAAGCTCGATCAGCACTTCCTGGAACGGCTTGCATTCGCCGGTAGGCGGCACGACCGGTACGCGCACCGAATCCACCGGGCCGTCGAATTCGGAGATCGGCCGGTCGAGCATTGACATCGCGTCGTGCCGTTCCAGATACGTCGTGTCGGGCAGGATCAGATCGGCGAACGCGGTCATCTCCGACTGGAACGCGTCGCACACCACCAGAAACGGAATCTTGTACTCGCCGTTGGCGTGCTTGTCGGCCAGCATCTCGCGCACCTTCATCGTATTCATCGACGAATTCCACGCCATGTTGGCCATGAAGATCATCAGCGTGTCGATCGGATACGGGTCGCCGCGCCACGCGTTGGTGATCACGCTGTGCATCACGCCATGCACGGCGAGCGGATATTCCCACGAGAAGGCCTTGTCGATCCGCACCGGGCCGCCCTGTTCGTCGATGAACAGGTCCTCGGGCGCGGCGGGCCAGCCGAGCGGACCGGTGGCGAGCGGCGTGTTCGGCTTGACGGCGTCGGGGCTGTTCGGCGGTTTCGCCGACGGCGGCACGGCGCGCGGAAACGGCGACTTGTGACGAAAGCCGCCGGGCGTGTCGATCGTGCCGAGCAGCGACATCAGCACGGCTAGCGCGCGGATCGACTGGAAGCCGTTGGAGTGCGCCGCGAGGCCGCGCATCGCGTGAAAGGCGACCGGGTTGCCGGTGACCGTTTCGTGCGTCTCGCCCCACGCGTCGGTCCAGCGGATCGGCAAGGTGATGCGGTGATCGCGGCTCGTCTGGATCATTTCACCGGCGAGGCGGCGAATCGTGTCGGCCGAAATGCCGGTGATGCCGGCAGCCCACTCGGGCGTGCAATCGGCCACGCGTTCGCGCAGCAAAGCGAACGACGGCGTGACTGGCGTGCCGTCGTCCAGCGTATAGCGGCCGTCGAGTGCGGGATCGACGCCGGGCGCGTGATGCGGCACGGCGCGCGCGGCTTGAGCGTCCCACCAGAGATGATTCTGCGGAAACAGCGGATTGCCTGCCGCCCGCTCGGGATCGCGCACGAACAGGCCGAAGTTTTCGCTGGCCTCGTCGAGATCGACGAGTTCCGCCGCGTTGGTGTAGCGGCGCACGAACTCGTGATCCCATGCATCGGCGGCAATCAGTTCGTGCAGAAATGCCATGAAGAGCGCGCCGTCGGTGCCAGGTTTGATCGGCACCCATTCGTCGGCGATCGCCGCGTAGCCGGTGCGGATTGGATTGATCGCGATGAACCGGCCGCCCGCGCGCTTGAACTTCGAAATGGCGATCTTGAGCGGATTCGAATGATGATCTTCCGCCGTGCCGATCATGAAGAAGAGCTTGGCGCTGTCGAGGTCCGGGCCGCCGAATTCCCAGAACGAGCCACCGATCGTATAGATCATGCCGGCCGCCATGTTGGCCGAGCAGAAGCCGCCGTGCGCCGCGTAATTAGGCGTACCGAACTGTTTGGCGAAGAGCCCGGTCAACGCCTGCATCTGGTCGCGGCCGGTGAACAGCGCGAATTTTTTCGGGTCGGTGGCGCGAATGTGGCCGAGGCGCTTTTCGAGCACGTCGAACGCATGTTCCCACGACACCGGCTCGAACTGCGCGCTGCCGCGCTCCGCGCCCGGCTTGCGCATCAACGGTTGAGTGAGGCGCGCGGGCGAGTACTGCTTCATGATGCCCGACGCGCCCTTCGCGCAGATCACGCCCTGGTTGAGCGGATGCTCCGGGTTGCCGTCGATGTAGCGCACCTCACCTTCGCGCAGATGCACACGAATGCCGCAACGGCAGGCGCACATGTAGCAGGTGGTCGTTTTGATGTCGAGCCGTTCGTTCTGCGTGCGGGCCTGGTGTTCCATGCGGGATCTCCGTCGCTGCTCCGGCTGGGCCGAAGCGGTGGTGATGCATACCGCCCATCCTATGCGCCGCCGCCCCACAAGGGAAATCGCCATTTTCGAGAGAAACTATCCGCTGCGCCGATAGTTTCCGTTTGGCTTTCAGTGGCGCGTCGGTCCACGCGCCTTGCCCAAAGGCGGCTAGCTGCGACCTTCCAGCTGTGCGATCAGCGCGTCCGGAATCTCCACGCCGTCTTTCTGCGCCGTGTCGGCGAGACGCTCTCTTCGATCGCCGGGCAAGCGCACGTCGTCGTCCGCGAGCATCATGTCGATCAGCGCTTCCACGCGCGACAGATAGGTTTCGTCGCCGGCGAGCGCGCCTGGATCGATTGCCCAGAACAGATGGCCGATGCGCGAGCGCTCCCCCTCCTCGGTCAGGAACGAACCGGCTTCGTAGCCGAAGTTCGCGCCTGTCAGGGCCGCCGCCAGCAGCTCGACGACCAGCGCCAGCATCGCGCCTTTGGCACCGCCGAACGGCAGCATCATGCCGTCGAGGGCCGCGCGGGCGTCGGTGGTCGGCTGGCCGTCGCGGGTGGTCGCCCAGCCTTCGGGAATCGGCTTGCCGTCGCGCGCGGCCAGCGCGATCTTGCCGCGCGCGATCTGCGACAGCGCGAGGTCGATCACGAGCGGCTCGCCATGGCGACGCGGGAACACGGCGGCGATCGGGTTGGTCCCGAACAGGGCGCGGCGGCCGCCCCACGCGGGCATCGCCGCCGGCGAATTGCTGAACGCAAGCGCGACCATGCCCGCCGTGCCGAGCGCGGCCAGATGGGCTGCGCCCACGCCGAAATGGTGGCTGCGCTTCACGCCCGCGACCGCGCTGCCGAATTGCTTGGTACGCTCGGCCAGCGTGGAGACCGCAAGGTCGCACGCGGGATAGGCCAAACCGTCCGCGCCGTCGATCAGGATCGCCGCGCCGCGATCCGCGACGATCGCCGCTTGCGCGGCAGGGTCGACGCGGCCGTTGCGCAACTGCGCGCAATACATCGGCAGACGCGATACGCCGTGCGACGGCAAACCGCGCAAGTCGGCATAGACCAACGCGCGAGCCGTGGACTCGGCAGTGGCGGGCAACGCGCCCGCGCGGCGCAGCGAGTCGACGGCAAGCGTGGTGAGCGCGTCGGGAGACAATCGGGCCATCGGGTCATTCCTCAAGTTGTTGTGTTGGTGTTGGTCGGGCGCCGCAGTGAACCGTTCAGCCGGGAACGCAGCCACGCGCTGCGCGACGAGCATGCGATCGAAGCGCACACGAAGCAATGCCGCAATGTATCGATTGCGGCATTGCCCATGACGATCCTCATTCCGATCGCTGTCGTGATTGTCCTACCTAGCCGCCCTTTTCCAAAAGTGTCGTGCCTGCAGCCGGGCGTCTCTCCTCGAGACCAGGTTGAGCCGACGACGGCTGAGCCTGCGGTTTCGACTGCGACTGCGGCTGCACCTGATCCCGCACTTCGCGCGGCGCCGCGAGGAATTCCCTTGCCGCGCGCGCATCGAACGCGCCTTCCCAGCGCGCGACCACCAGCGTCGCCACCACATTGCCGATCATATTGGTCAGCGCGCGGATTTCGTTGAGCACGCGGTCGACGCCGAGAATCAGCGTGATGCCCGCCACGGGAATGATGTTGTGCGTCGAGAGCGTCGCCGTCAACGCGACCAGCGCCGCGCCCGCCACGCCCGCGCCGCCCTTCGACGTCAGCATCAGAATCGCCAGCAAACCCAGTTGCTGCATCAGCGAGAGATGCGTGTTGGTGGCCTGCGCGATGAAGAGCGAAGTCATCGTCAGATAGATCGCGGCGCCGTCGAGGTTGAACGAGTAGCCCGTGGGCAGCACGAGCCCGACGATTGCCCGCGGGCAGCCCATGCGTTCGAGCTTCTCCATCAGGCGCGGCAGCACGGACTCCGTGGTGGACGTGCCCAGCACGATCAGCAGTTCCTCGCGGAAGTAGCGCAGGAGCGGCCAGAGTCCGACGCCCGCCCAGCGCGCCGCCGCACCGAGCACGACGACGATGAACAGGATGCTGGTGATGTAGAAGCACAGAATCAGCAGACCGAGTTGCTGCAAGGTGCCGATACCGTATTTGCCGACCGTGAAGGCGATCGCGCCGAATGCGCCGAGCGGCGCGAGCCGCATGATCATCTCGACGATGCGCATGAGTGTGTCGCCGAACTGTTCGATGCCGCGCATGAGCAACCGGCTGCGCTGCGACATGATCGACAGCGCGATGCCGAACAGTACCGAGAACAGCAGCACCTGCAGCAGATCGCCCCGTGCGAACGCACCGACCACCGAATTCGGCACGATCATATCGAAGAAGCTCGAGGACGCCGAATGCGCGTCCGCCACGTAGTGCGTCACGGCGTGCGCGTCGAGCGTGGCGGGATCGATGTTCAGCCCCGCGCCCGGATGCAGCACGTTCGCCACGACCAGCCCGATCACGAGCGCGATGGTGGTCACCACCTCGAAGTAGAGCAATGTTTTGAAACCGACGCGGCCGACCTGCTTCAGGCTTTCCATCCGCGCGATGCCGACTGACACGGTGCAGAAGATCACCAGCGTGATCAGCATTTTGATGAGGCGGATGAAGGTGTCGCCGAGCGGTTTCATTTCGACGCCGAACGCGGGCGCGAAGTAACCGACGAGAATTCCGGCTGCAAGTCCGATCAGGACCTGCACGTAGAGATATTTGAGCACGCGCAAGATGGTGTCTCCTCCACTCGCTGCCGCCAGATGTCGAACCGGCGCCGTAGCGGCATGGCTTGCCGGCAACGGGCGGCGTCGTGGCCGTTCTCCGTGCCGGCGCGCGCCGGGATTTGGGGGTCCACTGCGATCTTACCAGGCAAGCGCGGCAACCGCTCCAACCACGCTTTGCCTGGCCGCCAGACTCAGGCGCTTTCGAACAGCCGGGTCAGCACGAACTCGCGATGACCGAGCGCTTCCGCCGCGGTGAAGCGGCCGTTGATCGTGGCCATCATGCATTCGAGCAGTTTATCGCCGCTCTGATCGAGGTTCTGTTCGCGCTGCAGGATGCCGGTCACATCGACGTCGATATGCTCGCCCATGGTGCGCACCGTACGCGGGTTCGCGCAGATCTTGATGACCGGCACGATCGGATTACCGATCACGTTGCCTTGCCCCGTCGGGAAGAAATGCACCGCGAAGCCGGACGCCGCGCACAAGGTCACCATCTCGGCCGCCGCCGACGACGAATCCATGAACCACAGGCCCGAGTGCGTCGGTTCCTCGGCTTTGTCAAGCACGCCGTCGACCATACACTTCTTGCCGATCTTCTGGATATTGCCGAGCGCCTTTTCCTCGATGGTCGTGAGACCGCCCGCGATATTGCCCTTGGTCGGTTGCGACTCGGAAAGATCGTCCGTCTTCCAGCGGTTGATCATGTCCTGATAGCGGTCGAACATGAACTGGAAGCGCTCGCGCACGCCGTCGTTGGCGCAGCGCGCCGCGACGATCTGCTCGCCGCCGGTCAACTCCGAGGTCTCGCCGAACACGAGCGTGGTGCCGAGTCCGTACAGCTTGTCGAAAGCATTGCCGACAGTCGGATTGGCGCCGCAGCCCGAGGTTGTATCCGACTCGCCGCATTTGGTGGAGACCCACAGATCCGAGATCGGACACTCCTCGCGATCGAGCGACGTGGCGTACTGCACCATTTCCTTCGCCGCCTTCGAGGCGCGCATGATGGTGTCGTGGTCGCCGTGCAGTTCGATGCCGAAGCCCATCACCGGCTTGCCGGTTTTCGCAATGCCGTCCACCACGCGCTTGGTCCAGCCTTCCTCGATGCCGATCACAACCACCGCCGCGACGTTCGGATTGCTGCCCGCGCCGATCAGCGTGCGAAAGTGCAGGTCGAGGTCGGCGCCGAACTGCAGCCGCCCATACGGATGCGGCAGCGCCATGGTGCCCTTGATGTTGTGCTCGACGGCTTGCGCCGCGGCGTTCGACAGATCGTCGACCGGCAGGATGATCACGTGGTTGCGTACGCCAACGCGGCCATTGTCGCGACGATAGCCGCGGAAAGTCGTATCCAGGTCAATCACGCTCATGGTGTATCTCTCGTTCAGGTGTGGGGGCGATTCGATTGCGGCAGTCCGGGCAACGCGACTTACCAGCGCTTCGTCTTGATGTTGTGCACGTGGGCATGTTCGCCGGCGCTGATCGGCGCGACCACCTTGCCGATATCGACGCCGTACTTGAACACCGTGTCACCCACCGCCATGTCCTTGAGCGCCACCTTGTGACCAATCGGAATGTCCTGCTTGGCCGGGAAGGTCACGATCTCGTCGTCGTCCATGATCCACGCGTTGAGTTGCGTGCCCGCCTTGATGCCCTCGACGACCGCCACACCGACTGTGTCCTTCGCCTCATGCAACACGATGTGAATCGTCTTGCGTTCGGGCGACGCGCCCGCTGCCGCGGTGCCCTTGATGTCTGCCGTGGGATTGCTCATTAGCGTCTCCGTTCGTGTATTGAATGCGGTGTCGTGCCGCCGGGAAAGCGCAGCCAGATGCGCTGCTGTGAATCGATATTAGGCGGCCTATCGTCGGATGTCAACTAGGTCATCTATATGTGTTACATGAGTGTTTTCCAGTAGGACCACAGAATCCATATCATCCAGATGGACTGGATGAGTTTGTCGTTTAAAATCCGAACAGGTTTAACCTTCGCGAGCGGCGTCGCGCGACTCGCGCATTTCAGAGGTTTTCATGAGCACGCTCGCCATCAATCCGCCCGCGCTGGGCGGTACGCGGTACAAAGAGGTCAAGAGCGCGATTCTCGCCGCGCTCTCGGCAGGCGAATGGAAAGGCGGCGAATGCATTCCTTCGGAGAAGCGGCTCGCCGAGCGCTTCGGGGTGTCCATCGGCACGCTGCGCAAAGCGATCGACGAACTCTGTGCCGAGAACATCCTGATCCGTCATCAGGGCTTGGGCACGTTTGTGTCCATGCATCAGCGCGACCGGCATTTTTTCCGTTTCTTCCGGATCGTGCGGCGCGACGGCGACAAGGCCTATCCCGTCGTCACGCTGATCGATTTCAAAAAGACCCGTGCCTCGCGCGAAGTGGCGGCCGTGTTCGGCGTGGAAACCGGCGCGCGCGTGTTCCAGTTCGTCAACGGTCTGGCGCTGCATGGCAAGACGGTGCTCATCGAACATATCACCGTGCCGGAGGCGCACTTTCCAGGTCTCACCGAAACGAAACTGCGCAACCGGCCGAACACGCTGTACAACTTCTATCAGGACGGCTTCGGCATCAACGTGGTCGAGACCGATGAACGCGTGAGCGTGGGTCTCGCGAGCGAACTGGAAAGCGCGCAACTCGGCGTCGAGGTGGGCGCGCCGTTGCTGGAGATCCGGCGTATCGCCTACTCGTATCACCGCAGCGTGGTCGAGCTGCGCGTTTCGCGGCTCAATACCGAAGAGTACGAATACATCGGCAACCGGCCGGGCGGCAACGAAGAGAAGTAACCGCGGATCGCGCTTGCGACGTCAGATCGGCGTCAACACCGGCTCGCCCGCAAAATGCCGCCTGGCGTTGTTCAGAAAGTTGTCGACTGAGCCCGTGATCGCTTCCGGCGAGCGGCCGCCCACGTGCGGCGTCAACACCACGTTGCGCAGCGCCAGCAAGGCTTCGGGAGGATTGGGCTCGCCCTCGTAGACGTCGAGCGCGGCGCCGGCAATCGTGCCCGCTGTAAGCGCCTGCGCGAGCGCCGCCGTGTCGAGAACGCTGCCGCGCGAGACGTTGACCACGAAGCCGTGCGGACCAAGCGCGTCAAACACCGCCGCGCCGATCAGATGACGCGTACCCGCACCGCCCGGCGTCGCGACGATCAAAAAGTCGCTCCAGCGCGCGAGGCCTTCCACGCTGTCGAAGTACCGATGCGGCGAGCCTTCACGCGGCTTACGGTTGTGATAGCCGATTTCCATCTCGAAGCCCGCGCCGCGGCGCGCGACCTTCTCGCCGATGTTGCCGAGCCCGACAATGCCGAGGCGCTTGCCGGAGACGTTCGGGTGCATCGGCAAGGTGTCGCGCCAGACGCCTTCGCGCGTGGCCTGATCGAGTTGTGGCACGTCGCGCACCACCGCGAGCAGCAAGGCGAACGCATGATCGGCCACGCAATGATCGTTGGTGCCTGCGCCGTTGATCAGCACGATGCCGCGCGAGCGGGCATGGTCGACGGCGAGGTTTTCATAGCCGGCGCCCAGCGCACTGACCAGTTCGAGTTGCGGCATGCGGTCGATGTCCGCGGCGGCGAGCCCGGTCGTGCCGTTGGTCAGCACGGCACGAATCGTCTCGCCGTGCGCGTCGAGCGCGGCGGCTCGCTCGGCGGCGTCGGGTGCGTAGACGACGTCGAACGCGGCCTCGATCCTGGCGCGGCTTGCATCGTTGAGATGGATCAGAACCAGCAGGGATGGCTTCATGGCGGCGGTTTTCTTGGCAACGTGGATGGACCGGACAAGTTTTCAGGTCAGTGTAACAAGGCTCCAGAAGGCTTGCCGACAAGCGTCCCGAGGCTGGATGCCCTGCCGGGTGGGCCCCGGCGCACCTCAAGTCCATCGGAACCCCGCCGTTATCTTGTTGGATGGCCTGACGCAAAAAATGATGCGTAACCGGTCTTTCTTTTCAGCCACAGGCCAACCCGTCTTAAAATAGCGGCACTTCCGATCCTGAGAACCTCATGCTGGACATCCTCCCGCGCGGCCCTGCGCCCGCCAACGACGATTCCGAGATGTTCGAACTCGCACCCGTCTCGCTCTGGCTCGAAGACTTCAGCGGCGTGCGCACCTTGTTCGACGCATGGCGAGCAGACGGCGTGACCGATCTGCGCGCGCATTTCGCCGCCAATCCGGGCTGCGTCGCGCAATGCGCGCACAGCATCCGTGTCATCAAGGTCAATCAGAAGACGCTGACGCAATTCGAAGCCGCCGATTTCGAGGCGCTCACCGGCAATCTCGCCTCGGTGTTCCGCGACGACATGCTCAAGACCCACCTCGAAGAGCTATGCCAGTTGTGGGCCGGGCAATCGCAGTTCACCAGCCAGACGGTCAACTACACGCTCGGCGGACGACGCCTCGACGTGCTGCTCAAGGGCGCCGTGCTGCCCGGCCACGAGGCACGCTGGGACCGCGTGCTGGTGTCGGTCGAAGATATTACGGAACTGGAAGGCGCTCGGCATCGCGTGACGCTTGCCGAGCAGTACGTGCGCGGCCTGTTCGAGTATTCGCCGGTGTCGCTCTGGGTGGAGGATTTCAGCGCGGTCAAGCGTCTGCTCGACGAAGCGCGCGCGGCCGGCATCAACGATTTCCGCGTGTTCACGGACGTGCATCCCGAGTTCGTCGAACGCTGCATGCAGGAAATCCACGTGCTCGACGTGAACCAGCACACGCTCGACATGTTCGCGGCGAAAGACAAGAAAACGCTGCTGGCGCATCTCGCCGACGTGTTCCGTGACGACATGCGTCCGCATTTCCGCGAGCAGTTGGTCGATCTTTGGGACGGCAAGCTGTTCCAGCAGCGCGAAGTGCTCAACTATTCGCTCGACGGCAGCGAGGTGCACGTGCACCTGCAGTTCTCTGTCCTGCCGGGCCATGAGAAGACTTGGGATCTGGTGCTGGTGGCGCTCACGGACATCACGGCGCGCAAGAAGGCCGAAGCCTACCTCGAGTTCCTCGGCAAACACGACGTGCTGACCAAACTGCGCAACCGCTCGTTCTATGTGGACGAACTGAACCGGCTCGAACGCAAGGGCCCATGGCCCGTGACGATCATCATGGCCGATCTGAACGGTTTGAAACGCGTGAACGATCAGCTCGGCCACGCTGCGGGCGATGCGCTGCTGAGGCGTGCCGGCGAGGTGCTCGCCAAGGCGACCGACGCGCCGTTTCATGCGGCACGAATCGGCGGCGACGAGTTCGCGATCCTGATGCCGGACACCGACGAGCGCGGCGGCGCCGCGATGGTCGATGCGATCAGGCAACTGGTGGAACTGAACAATCAGTTTTATCCGGGCTCGCCGCTCAGCTTCTCGATGGGCGCGGCCACCTGCCAGCGCGGCGACCGGCTCGAAGCGGGCGTGCAGCACGCCGATCTGCTGATGTACGAGGAAAAGCGCGCGACCTACGCGAACCAGCCGGCTGCGAACGCGGGCGACGCGGCAGGCGGCTGAGAAATGGACGCGCCGGATCGCGGCGCGGCGCGGCGCGGCGTCGGTACGATAAGCGCAGTATTCCGCATTGCAGTGTCAGCAAACTGGAAGACCGCGCTTATCAAACTGCGCCGTCAGCGGCTCGTTCAGCCCGGCAATTTGGCGGCCAGCACATCGACCTTTTCGATCGTGGGCGGCGAGGCGAACAGTTCGCCCGCCTTCGCCATCAACGCGGCGGCCACCTTGCCGTTCAGGTGCGCGTCACGGCCGCCCTCATCCGGAAAGGCGTCGAAGATACCGAAAGTGGACGGCCCCAGCTTCAAACCGAACCACGCGACGGTGCCCGGCTCCTCCTCGACGAGCGGCAAGCCGCCAAGCAGAAACGCTTCGACCTCTTTTTCCTTGCCGGGCTTGGCTTCGAGATGAACGTACAGTGCGAGTTTGACCATGACAGAACTCCTGCTGTGAGATTCGAGCAATGGTGTGCTTTGCAAGGCTTTGCAAAGCGTGACGAGACATCCGGGACCGCCGGGCTATCGAAAAAGTATAGTCCGCTGGCCATATAGCGTCGGCACGCGCTCTTCGTGCCAAGATCCGCACACGCCGGTTTGCGCTAGCGCAGCATCCCGCGTTGCGGACGCCGGCCGCCCGGCGCGCGTCCGCTATACTCGCCGACCCTGAAGTTTTCCGCGGCCCGGCGCCGCGGTTTGGAAAAATCATGTCGACAATTCCCGCCTGCCCGCAGTGCGCGATGGAAAACACCTACCCCGACGGCGACAACTACGTCTGCCCCGACTGCGCGCATGAATGGCCGATGAACGCCGCCGCGTCCGCCGACGACGCCGACGAACGCGTGGTCAAGGACGCCAACGGCAACCGGTTGGCCGATGGCGATGCCGTCGTGCTGATCAAGGACCTGAAAGTGAAAGGCTCGTCGATCACCCTGAAAATGGGCACCAAGGTGAAGAGCATTCGCCTTGTCGGCGGCGATCATGAAGTGGACTGCAAGATGGACGCCGGCAACTTCATGCTGAAGGCCGCGTATCTGAAGAAGGTCTGAGTCTGAACGAACGGCGCTGGCCGGCACAGCCAGTATTCGCGAGGAGCGACAGCCATGCTTTCCCACGTTTTCATCGGTATCGGCGATTTCGAGCGTGCTTGCAGCTTTTACGACTCACTGATGGACACGCTCGACCTACGGCTCAAGTTCCGCGATCCGGAAGCATGCTGGTCCGGTTGGATGGCAGCGGATGCGCCGCGTCCGCTGTTCGTGATCGGCAAGCCTTACGACGGCCAACCTGCGTCGGCCGGCAACGGTCAGATGATCGCCCTGCTCGCCGCCGATCGCGCCACGGTCGATCACGCGCACGCCGCGGCGCTCGCTCACGGCGGCACGTGCGAGGGGCCGCCGGGTTTGCGTCCGCAGTATCACGCGAACTACTACGGTGCTTACTTTCGCGATCCGGACGGCAACAAGCTCTGCGTGTGCTGTCACGAACCGGAAACCCCGGCCACCGCGCCCAGCAGTTAAGCGCCCGGAAAGCGTAGCTCGAAGCGCACCACGCCCGGCGCCGGACACGCCACGCGCGCCGTGCCGCCATGCAGATGCATGATCGCCTTGACGATCGCAAGACCCAGACCGCTTGATTCGGTGAACGCGCTGCGCGCCGCGTCTGCGCGATAGAAACGATCGAACAGACGGCCTAGCTGCTCTTCGGGAATCGGCGCGCCGTCGTTTTCGACCACCACGGTGGCGCCCGCTTCGTCCTGCGTGCCACGCAGACGCACCACCGTATCGCTCGCGCCGTAACGCACGGCATTGACGACCAGGTTGTTGATCGCGCGGCGGCACAGCATCGGATTGACCGATGCCACCCCCGCGGCCTCGACCACGAAGCGCATGCCGCGTTCGTCGGCGAGACCTTCGAAATAATCTGCGATCCTGACGAGTTCCTCGCGCAGGTCGACCGGCTCGCGTTCCACTGAAAGCGCCGCATGGTCCGCATGCGCGAGAAACAGAATGTTCTCCGCAATATGGCTCAGGCGGCTCAGTTCTTCAAGATTCGATTCGAGCACCTGCTGATATTCGTCGGGCTCGCGGGTCCGGGCTAGCGTCACCTGGGTCTGCCCGATCAACGCGCCGACCGGCGTGCGGATTTCGTGCGCCAGATCGGCGGAGAACTGCGAGAGCCGTTGATAACCATCGGCGAGACGGTCGAGCATGGCGTTGAACGCGTGCGTGAGCTGGCGCAATTCGAGCGGCGCCGCCTCGCTGTCGAGCCGCACGGACAGGCTCGTGGGACTGATCTGCGCGGCCCGCGTGGCAATCTCGCGAACCGGGCGCAACGCGCGGCGCAGCACGTACCAGGCGAGCAGCGTCGCGGCCAGCATGCCGATCAGCGTGGCCAGCACGATGCGGTTGCGGTACGCGGCCAGCATGCGCACTTCCTGCGTCATCGGATGGCCGGCGATCACTTCGACTTCGGTGCCGTCCTCGCGCGCTTTGGCGGTGGCGATCGCCCAATGCACTGGCACACCGTTGGCCAGCCGCGTCTGGCGGATGTCGGCGAAGGTCGGCAAGCGGCCCTCCACGCCAGCTTGCAGCGCGGGCACCACGACGCCCGCCGGGTTCACGTCGATGAACGGCGCTTCGCCCGGACGGCGAAACAGCAGTACGTCCTGTTCCGCGCCGAGCATGGTCTCGAACAGCAACGGCCGGCTCTTCAATTCGCTGACCGAATAGAGATCGCGCACGATGCGGCTGAAATGCTCGACACGGGCGGTCAGCACCACGTCGGCGCGGCGCTGCAACGACACCTCCGCGGAGTGATAGAAATACGCACCGAGCGTGCCGATCACCACGCACGCGATCGCCGCGAACAGCACCGTGGTGCGAGCCGTGAGCGAGCGCCCGGTCCAGAATTTCATGAGCCGTCGCCGAAGGTGTAGCCGATGCTGCGCACCGTATGAATCAGCTTCTTTTCGAACGGATGATCGACCTTGGCGCGCAGCCGCTTGATGGCCACGTCGACCACGTTGGTGTCGCTGTCGAAGTTCATGTCCCACACTTCGGAGGCGATCTGCGTGCGCGACAGCGCTTCGCCCTGGCGGCGCACCAGCAGATGCAGCAGCATGAATTCCTTGTTGGTGAGCGGAATCTCCACGCCTTCACGCGTCACCTTGCGGCGCAGCACGTCGAGCTTCAGGTCGGCGATTTCGAATACGTCGCTTTCGCGGATCACGCCGCGGCGCAGCAGCGTGCGGATACGCAGCACAAGTTCCGTAAATGAAAACGGCTTGACGAGATAATCGTCCGCACCGAGTTCGAGACCGCGAATACGATCGCTGACATGATCACGCGCGGTCAGGAAAATCACCGGCAGATCGCGCCGCGCCCGCAGCGCGCGCATGATTTCCCAACCGTCGATGCCGGGCAGCATCACGTCCAGCACCACGAGGTCGTACGCGTTTTCGAGCGCCATGTGCAGGCCGTCCGTGCCGGTGCGCGCGAGATCGACGGCATAGCCGCTCTCGCGCAAACCTTTCTTCAGGTAGTCGCCGGTTTTCGGATCGTCTTCAATGACGAGGATGCTCATGGTGCTCGGTGCTCCGATTCGGCTTTGGCTCAGAGCTTCGCCCTGCCGCTCGCCGAAACCTGGACGTGGATATGCCGGCCATTTTACGTGGCTGCGGCGCGCCATTCATGACGTTTTTGTCATCCGCCTGTCACTCGCCGGAGCCGGTCCCGGGTCTAATCTGCCCCCATCCTTCACCACCTGGAGCAGATTCATGAAGATCGTTTCCGCGCACGCGTTGCGCGCCTTCGTCGCCCCCGCGCTCGTTGCCGCTGCTTTGCTCGCCGCCGGACCGGCGGCCCAGGCCCAGACCGCCGCGCCCACCGGCGTGCGTGGCACAGTGACGTCGCTGTCGGGCGATCTGCTCAAGATCCACACGCGCGACGGCAAGGACGTCGACGTGAAGCTCGCCAAGGACACGCCGATTCGCGGCGTCGTGCTCGCCAACGTGAACGACATCAAGCCGGACAGCTACGTCGGCACCGCCGCGATTCCGCAAGCGGACGGCACGCTGAAGGCGCTCGAAGTACACGTGTTCCCGGCCAGCATGCGCGGCTCCGGCGAAGGCCATCGCCCGTGGGATCTCGGCGGCAACAGCTCGATGACCAACGGCACCGTGGGTTCGCTCGTGGTCAGCAACGGCCGCACCATCACCGTGAAGTACAAGGACGGCGAAAAGAAAATCGTGATTCCGCAAGACGTGCCTATCGTCGCGTTGGAACCGGGTGACCGTTCGCTGCTGGTGCCGGGCGCGAAAGTCGTGCTGTTCGCCCACAAGGAAGCCGACGGCTCGATGGCCGCCAACTTCATCTCCGCGGGCGAACATGGCGTGACGCCGCCGATGTAATACGGCGTTGCCGTTTTCTCATTGAGTCGAATGGCCGCGTTCTTGCATGACGCGGCTTTTCGATTTCCTGTTTGTCTCGTGACCTTCGCACCATGCCCGAATCACAAACGCGTCTGCTCGTTCACCCGCTCGTCGTGCGAATCACGCACTGGATCAACGCGTTCGCGATGGTCTGCATGGTGATGAGCGGCTGGGCCATCTATAACGCGTCGCCATTTTTCCCGTTCCGGTTTCCGGTTTGGGCGACCGTCGGCGGATGGCTGGGCGGCTCGATCGCGTGGCATTTCGCGGCGATGTGGCTGCTCTGCGCGAACGGGCTGCTGTATTTCGCGTATGGCCTCGGACGGGGACATTTCCGGCGCAAGCTGTTGCCGGTTCATCCGCGCGACGTGGTGCATGACGCAAGCCTCGCGCTGCGCTTCAAGCTGCCGCACGATACCGGCAAATATAACGCGGTGCAGCGTGCGCTGTATCTGCTCGTGCTATGTCTTGGTGTGTTGCTGGTGGCGTCGGGGCTGTCCATCTGGAAGCCGGTGCAATTCTCGTGGCTCACCGCGCTATTCGGCGGCTTCGACTTCGCTCGGCGCGTGCATTTCATCGCGATGGCAGGCGTAGTCGGTTTTGTGGTCGTGCATCTGGCGCTGGTGCTGCTCGTGCCGCGCACGTTGCTGCCAATGCTGACCGGGCGCGCACGGCATTCGGCGCATGAAGGGAGCCAGGCATGAGCGCATCCAAACCCAACGGCGACGCGCGCCGATCCCGCATCGTGCTTGCCGATCATCAGCCGCAGATCGAGCGGCTGCAACGGCGCCTGTTCCTGCGCTCGTCGCTCTCCATCGGCGCACTGGCGATGCTCTCGGGCTGCAACATGCAGGACGGCGATTCGGTCGACAAGGTACTCTGGGCGATGTCGCGCTGGAACGATCGCGTGCAGGGCTGGTTATTCGATCGCAACAAGCTCGCACCGACCTATTCGGCACGCGAAATCACCGACCCGTTCCCGTTCAACGCGTTTTATCCGGAGTTCGACGCGCCGGACATCGACGGCTCGACGTATCAACTGGAAGTGTCCGGGCTCGTGTCGGACAAGCGCACCTGGAATCTCGATCAGCTACGCGCATTGCCGCAGGCTTCGCAGATCACACGCCACATCTGCATCGAAGGATGGAGCGCGATCGGACAATGGCGCGGCGTGCCGTTTCGCGCGTTTCTGGAGCGCATCGGCGCCGATCTGAACGCGCGCTACGTCGGCTTCAAATGCGCGGACCGCTATTACTCCAGCCTCGATATGGCAACGGCCTTGCATCCGCAGACGCAACTCACGCTCGACTTCCGCAATGAGCCGCTGCCGGCCAAATACGGCTACCCGTTGAAGCTGCGCGTGCCGACCAAACTCGGCTTCAAGAATCCCAAGCATATCGCCGCGATCTTCGTGACCAACACGAATCCCGGCGGCTATTGGGAAGACCAGGGGTACAACTGGTTCAGCGGTTTGTGACGCGCGTCACCCGCCCGATCACACTGCGGTGACGTAACGCGCCACCGGCTTGACCACGCGCGGCGGCGGCGCATCGTAGACGGCGCGCATGCGTTTGACTTCGTCGACCGGACTCAGCCCGAACAGACGCTTGAACTCACGGCTGAATTGCGACGCGCTTTCATAACCGACGCGCGCCGCGGCCGCGCCCGCATTCAACCCATCCTGCACCATCAGCAAACGTGCGTGATGCAAGCGCGTGGTCTTCACGTATTGCATCGGCGAAGTGGCGGTGACCGCTTTGAACTGCGCATGAAACACGGCGAGGCTCATGCCCGCCTCGGACGCGAGCGTATCGACGTCGAGTACGCCGTGGTAGTCGGCATGAATTCGCCGCAGCGCCTTGGCGATGCGGCCGAAATGATTCTGATGCGTGAGCGCCGCGCGAATCGCATCGCCCTGCTCGCCAGTCAGCACGCGATAACAGATTTCCCGCACCACGCCGGGCGCGAGAATGCGCGCGTCGAGCGGCGACGCCAGCGCGTCCATCAGACGTTGCACCGCATTGCATAACGCGGGGTCGAGCGGTGTCGAATAGATGCCGACGGGTTCGTTCTGCGCGGCGCCCTGCGTTTCGTTCAACGCCATCAGCAATTCGGCCACCATGGTCAGATCGACGCGCACCGAGATGGCCAGGAACGGCTCTTCCGCGCTCGCCTCGGTCTCGCATTCGAATGGCAAGGGCACCGAGAGCACGAGGTACTGCTGCGCGTCGTACTGGAACACCTGATCGCCGAGAAAGCCGCGCTTGCGGCCCTGGCAGACGATCACGATGCTCGGCTCGTACATGACCGGCATACGCGGCATGGGACTATTCGCGCGCATCAGGTTGACGCCTTCGAGGCTCGTGCGCGTGAGGCCCGGAGTGGGTGCGAGCACATCGAATAACTCGACCACGCGCTGCTGGGCGGGGTCGACCGGGACGGGTTCAGCGGAACGGGTTGACATGACGGTATAGTGACGTGCGAGAGAATAATGCTTGAAATTTAGCACCAAACGACCTATCGCGCTCCTCGCCAGGAGTTTTAGGCAAATCTTCAAGACATTCAGGTATTCCCGGGCTCCCCGCCCGCTCCTATGATGGGAACCCTGCCGGATCATCCTTTTCCGCGCTGCGCCGGGCTCGGTTGCCAATTCCCAGTTTGACGAATTTGCCAGCCACCGCCCGCGCCGTGATCCCGGTTCATGACGAGGTTGGCCACATCGGCGACATGCGTCGCCCATCGCCGGCGCCTTGCGACTTCACCCTCTTTGCTGGAGCTACCCATGAGCACGACCTATGCCTATGCAGCGACTGACGCTACCGCGCCGCTCGCCCCGTTCGAAATCCAGCGCCGCGAATTGCGCGCCCATGACGTGCAGATGGAAGTTCTGTTTTGCGGTGTGTGCCATTCCGATTTGCATCAGGCGCGCAACGAATGGAAGAACACCGTGTTTCCGGTCGTGCCGGGCCATGAAATTGTCGGCCGCGTGACCGCGGTCGGGCCGGACGTGACGAAATACAAGGCGGGCGATCTGGTCGGCGTCGGCTGTCTGGTCGATTCGTGCCGCACGTGTGCGAGTTGCAAGGAAGATCTCGAGCAGTATTGCGAGAATGGTTTTGTCGGCACGTATAACGGTGTTGATCGCGTCGACGGTCAGATCACTTACGGTGGCTATTCCACGCAACTCGTCGTGGATGAAGCGTTCACGCTGCGTGTGCCGGGGAATCTCGATCCTGCTGGTGTGGCGCCTTTGCTGTGCGCGGGTATCACGACGTATTCGCCCCTGCGGACCTGGGGGGCCGGTCCTGGCAAGAAGGTCGGCATTGTTGGCCTTGGCGGTTTAGGGCATATGGGGGTGAAGCTCGCGCGTGCGATGGGTGCGCATGTTGTGCTGTTCACGACGTCGCCTTCCAAGATTGAAGATGCGAAGCGGTTGGGTGCGCATGAAGTCGTGATTTCGAAGAATGCTGCGGAGATGGAAGCGCACTTGAATAGCTTCGACTTCATTTTGAATACGGTTGCTGCCCAACACGATTTGAATCCGTTTCTGAATCTGCTCAAGCGCGATGGGACTATGACGCTGGTCGGCGCGCCGGAGCATGATCATCCGTCGCCGCAAGTGTTTAATCTGATTTTCAAGCGTCGCCGGTTGGCTGGGTCGCTGATTGGTGGGATTGCCGAGACGCAGGAGATGTTGGACTTCTGCGGGGAACATGGGATTACTTCTGATGTTGAAGTGATTCCTATGCAAGGGATTAATGAGGCTTATGAACGGATGCTGAAGAGTGATGTTAAGTATCGGTTTGTGGTTGATTTGGATTCCTTGCGGAAGTGATGGTTTTTTTGGCTCGCGCCGCGGTTTTTTTGGGGGCTGTGGCGTGGGTTTTTTGTAGTTTTTTTTGGCTGTGTTCTTTGGGGTTTTGGCCTTTCCTTGCTTTGTTAGTGGTCTATTAGTGTTGCCCCTGTGCGGGGCGGCACTTACTTCTCTTTGCCGCCGCAAAGAGAAGTAAGCAAGAGAAAGCGGCTCAAACCGCTAACTCATAAGCGGGCCCCCCGCACAACGGCGGTAGTGGCGCATCTGGAATTAGTGTCTTCGCACATTCCGCGCTAGTGACAAAGCAGTCATTCTTCCGGCGGCGCTGCGCGCGCCCCCGCGGTACTTCATTAACCCCACCGGTCTTCTTCGGCGTATCGCCGAGGCGAAGCCGATGGCCCCCACCCGCACAAACGAAGCCACCGATTTTAAGTGGACGGCTCCGACGAGCGCGTAGCGCGAGGCGGGAAGTATGACTGCTGTGTCACTCGCGCCGAATGTGCGAGAACACAGATTCCAGATGCACCACTACCGCGACTGCGCGGGGGACCCGCTTAAGAATTAGCGGTTTGAGCCGCTTTCTCTTGCTTACTTCTCTTTGCGGCGGCAAAGAGAAGTGAGTGCCGCCCCGCACAGGGGCAACGCTAATAGACCACTAACAAAGCAAGGAAAGGCCAACACCCAAAGAACACACCCAAAAGCGCCGCACAGGCAATAGAACCGCCAAGACCTTAAACCCTCGACTGGAGCATGAAACCGTGATTGACAGAATAACTGCAATGCGCACATTCATCCGAATCGTGGACACCAACAGCTTCACCCGCGCAGCGGAATCATTAAACATTCCGCGCGCCACGGCGACCACCATCGTCCAGAATCTGGAAGCCCTGCTAGGCACCGTCCTGCTAGCCCGCACAACGCGGCGCCTAAGCGTCACACCCGAAGGCGCCGCCTACTACGAACGCTGCGCGCAAATCCTCGCCGACATCGACGAAATGGAAGCCAGCATCCGCCACGCGACAGATAACCTGACCGGCCGTCTACGCATCGAAATGCCCGGCGCAGTAGCCAGCGCCATCGTCCTGCCGGCACTGGACGACTTCCACACCCGCTACCCTAACCTCGATCTCGCCATCGGCATCAGCAACCGCACCGTCGATCTGATCACCGAAGCCATCGACTGCAGCATCCAGCTCGGCGAATTGCCAGACTCGAATCTGGTCGCGCGCCAACTCGGCACCCTCGAGCACGTGACCTGCGCGAGTCCGGCCTACCTGGCCCGCTACGGCACGCCCGCGGACCTCGACGATCTGCGGGGACATGTGGCCGTCAATTGCATGTCGCCGCATAACGGCCGCGAAGTGGACTTCGATTTCGAAGTGGATGGCGAAGCGCAAAACGTCAAGGTAAAAGGCTTCGTCAAGGTCAGCGACGAACAGGCCTATCTCACCTGCGGCCTGCAAGGCCTCGGCTTGATCCAGCCCGCGCGGATCGCCGCGCAACCGTATCTCGACTCGGGACTATTGCGCGAAGTCATGCCGCAATGGAAACCCGTGCCGATGCCGGTCTCGGTTGCGTATGTGAAGAACCGCCGCGTGTCGCCGCGCGTGCGCGCGTTCGTGGATTGGCTGGCGGAGTTGTTCGAGAAAGCGGAGCACGTCGATCAGGATCTCTCGCGTGTCCGTCAATTGCTGCGCGGCCTGCATCCCGCCTGAGGCGGGTTGGATGCAGACGCGCAGCGCGGTAGAGAACCGCGTCAGTTAGCTAACTTGACCGGCACCGGCCGCGTCAGCAGATCAACATAGAAGTTAAAGAAATTCGGATTGTCGAAGCGTTTCACCACCGTCATCTTCTGCAATCCCGCCGGCGGCGAACTCGTATAACCGGTAGCCTTGCCGTCATTCGCACCGAAGCTCATATCCACATCCACCCACTCCTCCACGGTCTGCGTGGCGAACGAAGGATGCATCAGATACGCCAGCGTCAGCGTGTCCCAGATGTTCGTCGTGTAGTTCGGGTTGGTCTCGAAGCCGTTCTTGCCGTCGAAACCATAACCGTTCAACGTCTTGAACAATTGCGTGATGATGGTCTGCTTCGTCGGGTCGTGCGCGACTCGATCGTACAGCGCTTTGTCCATCTTCACGGTGTCCGTCACATCGAGCGGAATCACCACCTGTTTGATAGGCAGACGCAACACGGTTTTAGCCGCTTCCGGATCGAACCACCAGTTGAACTCGGCTATCGGCGTGGTATTGCCCGGCACGTCGATCGCACCGCCCATGTAAATGATCTGCTTGATCAACGGCACGATCTCCGGATGCTGACGCGTGGCGAGCGCAATGTTGGTCAGCGGGCCGATCGCGAGAATCGTCACCTCGCCGGGATACTGCTTCACCGAGTCGACGATGAAATCCACCGCGCTCTTGCTCTGCACCTTGGTGTGCGTGGCGAAGCCGTCAGGTGGCGCGACCAGGTCACTATCGGATTTCGGCTCGGGTGTATTCCATGCGCCGAGATAGCCGTCGCCGCCGGGGAATTGCTTCTGCTCGGCCTGAATGGTGGCGAAGTCGTGAGACAGCGCGTAGTTGGCGCCCGCATACACGCCGATCTGATTTTCAACGCCCAGACGTTCGACCGATTTCAACGCATCCGCGACGCCCTGCTTCAACCATTGATTGCCGGAAACCACCGTAATGCCCAGCACTTTCAACGAACCTTGCGCCTCCAATTGCGCGGCCATGACGCTTAGTTGGCCGTCGTCGCTCAGCGTGTTGTAGTCGCTGTCGATAATCACTTTGGGCGGGTCCTGCGCATTGATCTCGCTACCACCGCACGCCGAGAGCGCCGTGACGGTCGCCACGCTTGCCACACACGTCAATGCCACGAGAAGTCGCTTCACTGATGTCTCCTTTTTTATAGCGCTGTGCCGCGCGAAGGAGGCTCATCATAGACGTAATCCAGATGAAATCAAATCGTCATGTCGAATGGGTAGTTCACGGAATCAGTTTGCGGCGACTGATGGAACGCATGCGCGTCGGATGACGCGCAAGACGAGTCGCAACAGAACAAAGTCTGTTGCGGTCGATAACGCTCATGCAGAGCGTCAGGCTGATTGAATGATGAAGCGCGCCTACGGCTGACGAGCCTGCTGTGCCGAACCCGGGCACGCCGGATCCTTGCCCCAGTGGCCGTCACATACGCGCCAGCGGCACAACTGGTCTTCGAAAAAGCCGCGCTGTCCGCACTCTTTCACACGCTCGGCCAGCTTGGCGTTCCCAGCCGTGGCCGATGCGCTGACCTTGGTCGCGGTGTTGCCTGCCGCGGGTTTGGCGTCCGCCGGTTTGGTCCGCGCAACGAGCGCGGCCAATAGATCGGCATCCGAATCATCTTTCGAAGCACTACCGCTCGCGTGCGTTTTCTTCGACTGAGCGACCGCGGTCGGCCCGCTCGCACGACGATTGCTGGCAGTGGCGCTCTCCTTCTTGCCGTGGGCCGCGCTCTCGTGCTTCTCCTTGCTGGCCACAGCCGTTGCGCTTTTGCCGTGCTTCGCCGCCGGCACCGTGACCGCGGAAGCGGCCGTTGCGGATGCAACCGGTGCGGGTGCACTGCTCGGCTCCGCGCCGTCGGCGAGCGCGCGCGACAAACGGCTGCCGTCGCTGGCGGGCGCCGTAGCGGAAGCGGCGGCGGTTTTGCTGTCGCTATCGTCGGCAACGATCGTCGCCGCTTGTGACGACGCCGGAACCGGCGCCTCTGCTTTGGCGACCACCTGCGGCGCAGCGCTCGCAGCAGCCGGCGCAGCCGTCTTCTCTGCCCTTGCCGGCGTGGCCGCTGCCAGCGACTCGCTCTGTGTACGCTGCTGCATATGCCACGCACCCCAGCCGCCTGCCGCGATCACGAGCAGGGCGGCCAATAGAAACGGCGCTTTCGACCGGCGTGGTTTTTCCGTAGGCGGCGCAACGCGGCCTTCGAGGTTCGCAAGAATTCGCGAACCATTGCCATCAGCGCCTTTAGCCTTATCAGATAACAGGCTAGGCGGGGCTTTGGAATTCGAACTTTCCGGCGCACTCATTCACTGTCTCATTGAATCCTGGATTATTTCGCCGTGATAATACGTTCCGGCTCGTCTCCGAGCAGGCCTGATTCTAAGAGCAAGCATTACAAAATACAATTGTTTCCAATTTCCGGGGTTGCCTTTGATTGCCGTAGTACTTCTCGCCTATTTCGCCATCGCCGTTGTGATCGCTGCAATGCTGCTATTGCCGGCGGTACGCGCCTCTTTATTAGGCGCGGCGCTCACTATTCACGGCCGTGTTATGCGTGGGGCATCGCGTGGCGCATCGCGCGCTCGCGGTCAATTAGCACGCTCGGCAAAAATTTCGCAATCGACGGCAGTCGATATGCAAAAGTTACTGGTAAAGCGGCGCTTGCTGATTTTTACCACGACAGGTATTCTTGCGACGCCTCCATTGGTGGCATTGGCTTTACGCGGCCGGCAATTATTCCAATTCGATGACACCGCACGGGTTCCGGACGAGAAAATTGCTGCGTTATTGAACGGCGAACAGCTTGTGCCCCCGCCACCGTTGCCGCCGGAGGTATTCGCAACGCAGGAAGTCGAGCAGATCCGGCCCGCGCTTAAAGACGCGAGCCGCGACTGGAATTTGCTCGATACCGATTTCAGAACGCGTTTATTGCTCGTGTACAAAATCATGCACGAGCAATACGGGTATGAAATGGCTTTGCTGGAAGGTTATCGCAGTCCGGAGCGGCAAAACCGGCTGGCGCAAATGGGGGGCAACGTCACCAATGCCGCAGCGTTTCAAAGCTATCACCAATACGGTCTCGCCGCGGACAATGCGTTTTTGCGCGACGGCAAGCTCGTCATTTCAGAAAAAGATCCCTGGGCCATGCGAGGTTATCAGTTATACGGGCAAACAGCCGAACAGGTCGGTCTGACGTGGGGTGGCCGTTGGAAAATGATGGATCTCGGGCACGTCGAATATCACAAACCCGGCTTCGTCCTCGGGCGCGGCCATTAAGGCGCAATGGGCAAAACCGGGTAATAAAGAGGTTGACATGGGGCGTTCAATCAATTTTTCTGGCAAAAAGCGGCAATGCCGCGCGCATAACGGCATTGCTTCGCTCACTGTCGCCACGGTCGGCTATTGCCGATTTAACAATTCGGCCGCATTCGCTTTCGCCTGAATATGCTTTCGTTTTATTTCAAACGGCGTACGCGCACCATGCGGCCTGCCACACCACGCGCCACAACACTCATCATCAAGACCTGAACGGCTTATGCGACGCATTCTCAACGTGTTGACCCACACACGCACGCTCTCGATCATCGGCTTGCTCGCGCTCGCTGCTGTTTTGTTCATCGGCGCCGATACCTTGCAGATCGACCCGATGTGGCCGGCCATCGTGCTCGGCGCCGTGATCGCGCTGTGGCTGCTCGTGTGGATCCTGCGCCGCCTGCGCGCGCGCCGCGCGAATCGCAAGCTCGGCGAAATGCTCGAGCAGCAGGCGGAGAAGCAGGCCGAGACCGGTCCCGCGCCCACGCCCGCGCGTCAGGCCGAACTCGACGTGCTGCGCACGCGCCTCGTCGATGCGGTGAAGACCATCAAGACCTCGAAGATCGGCCAGGTGTCGGGCGGTTCGGCACTGTACGAGTTGCCGTGGTACATCGTGATCGGCAACCCCGCCGCGGGCAAAAGTAGCGCGGTGCTGAATTCGGGTCTGCAATTCCCGTTCGCCGACAAGAACAACGCGGTGATTCACGGCATCGGCGGTACACGTAACTGCGACTGGTTCTTCACAACCGAAGGCATTCTTCTCGACACGGCCGGCCGCTATTCCGTGCATGAGGAAGACCGCACCGAATGGCTCGGCTTTCTCGGCCTGCTCAAACGTTTCCGGCCGAAGGCGCCGATCAACGGCATCATCGTCACGGCGAGCATTGCGGAACTGACCAACAGCAAGCCCGAATTCGCGATCAATCTCGCGAAGAACCTGCGCCAGCGCGTGCAAGAGTTGACTGAGAAGCTCGAAGTGTTCGCGCCGGTGTATGTGATGTTCACCAAGGCCGACCTGATTACCGGCTTCACCGAATTCTTCAGCGGCAGCGAGCGCCATGAATACGACCGCGTGTGGGGCGCCACCCTGCCCTACGAGCCGGACGAAAAGCGCGACGTGGTCGGTCTCTTCGACGAGCACTTCGAGGACCTGTACGACGGCCTGAAAGAGATCAGCGTCGCGCAGATGTCGATCAACCGCGGCAACAAGCTCTCGCCGGGCCAACTGAGCTTTCCGCTCGAATTCTCGACCATCAAACCCGCGTTACGCGCGTTTCTCGCCACGCTGTTCGAGACCAACCCGTTCCAGTACAAGCCGATTTTCCGCGGCTTCTATTTCACCAGCGCCTTGCAGGAAGGCGAAACCAATAGCGCCGCGGCCACGCGCATCGCGAACCGTTTCGGCCTGAGTTCAGACAGCCTGCCCAAGCCGCATAGCGCGTTCTCGAAGAACGGCTTCTTTCTGCGCGATCTCTTCTCGAAGGTGATCTTCGCCGATCGGCAAACGGTCAAGCAGTTCGCCAGTCCCGCCAAGACGCGCATGCGCTATGCGACCTTCTTCGGCTTCGTCGCGGTGCTCGCGTTGGCGCTCGGCGGCTGGACCTGGTCGACGGTCAACAACCAGCAGCTCACGGCGAACGTGCAGGCCGACCTCGACAATGTCGTGCGCCTGCAGCAGAACCGCAACGATCTGCAATCGCGCCTGCAGGCCATGGACGTGCTCGAGGACCGCATCGACCAGCTGGAGCAGTTCCGCCGCGACCGGCCGCTCGCGGTATCGCTCGGCCTCTATCAGGGCGATCGCCTCGAACAGCGCCTGCTCACCGAGTACTACAACGGCGTGCGTCAGATCCTGCTCGATCCGGTCTCGCAGAATCTCGCGTCGTTCCTGAAGGATGTCAACGCGCATCCCGATCAGCTCGCGCCGTTGAACCGCGCGCCGGACGCCGCCGCGATTCCGGTCTCCACGCATTCGGCCATGACCGCGAACAGTCAGGGCGGTCTATATAGCGACGCCTCGCCGACCAACGTCGAAGATGCGTACAACGCGCTCAAGACCTACCTGATGCTGAGCGACAAGCGTCATGTGGAAACGGCTCACCTCACCGACCAGGTGGCGCGTTTCTGGCGCGGCTGGCTCGAAACGAATCGCGGCAACATGCCGCGCGACGAGATGATCCGCAGCGCCGAGCGAATGATCACGTTCTATCTCGCGCGCGTCTCCGACGACGACTGGCCGATGATCGATCAGAACCTCGGTCTCGTCGATCAGACACGTGAGAACCTGCGCCGCGTGGTGCGCGGCATGCCGGCCCGTCAGCGTGTCTACGAGGAAATCAAGGCGCGCGCATCGACCCGTTTCGCGCCGATGACGATCGCGCGCATCGTCGGCGAAAACAATACGGCGCTGGTGGCGGGCAGCTATGCGATCCCCGGCACCTTCACGCGTGAAGCGTGGTTCCAGTACGTGCAGCCCGCCATTCGCGACGCCGCGACGAAAGAGTTGCAGGCGAAGGACTGGGTGCTCAACACGTCCGCACACGACGACCTGACGCTGGAAGGCAGCCCCGAGCAGATCCAGAAAGCGCTCGTCGCGATGTACAAGACCGAGTACGCGATGCACTGGCAGAAGTTCATGCAAGGCATTGCGGTGCAGAGCTTCGGCAGCTTCGGCCAGGCGGTGGATGCGATGAACCGTCTCGGCGATCCGCAGGACTCGCCGATCCGCAAGGTGCTCGAAACCGCGTACGACCAGACTTCGTGGGACAACCCGTCGCTCTTCAACGCGAACCTGAAACGCGCGCAAACCGGCGTCACGAGTTGGTTCAAGAACTGGTTCTCGCGTGCGCCGACTGGCCAGCTCAACGCGAACATCGATATCAACGGCAATCCGGTTGAAGTGCCGATGGGTCCGATCGGCCAGGAGTTCTCGGCGTTGGGCCGCATCGTCGTGAGCGGCGACAACGGTTCGATGCTCAAGGGCTATATGGACACGCTGTCGAAAGTCCGCACGCGCTTTAACGTGATCAAGAATCAGGGCGATCCGGGACCGGGCGCGCGTCAGTTGATGCAGCAGACGCTCGACGGCAGCGGCTCCGAACTCGCCGATTCGCTCAAGTACGTCGACGAACAGATGCTCACGGGCCTCACCGACTCGCAGCGCAAAGCCCTGCGTCCGCTGCTCGTGCGTCCGTTGATGGCGGCGTATGCGGTGGTGATCCAACCGGCCAGCGTCGAAGTCAACAAAGTGTGGAATGCGCAGGTGTATCAGAGCTTCCAGGGTTCGCTTGCAAACAAATATCCGTTTGCCAGCGACGCGAAGGTCGAAGCCGGCGCCGGCGAAATCGCCCAGGTGTTCGGCCCGGACGGCGCGATCGCCAAGTTCGTCGGCACCACGCTCGGGCCGCTCGCGGTGCGCCGTGGCGACACGCTGACGGCCCGCACGTGGGGCGATATGGGTCTCGCCCTCACGCCCGACTTCACCAACGGCTTCGCACGCTGGGTGGCGCCGCTCGCCGGTGGCGCGGCCGGTGCGTCGGGTCAGAGCTCGGCCGAACCGCAGACCGTGTTCCAGATCCTGCCGCAGCCGAGTAGCGGCACGACGGAATACACGCTGGCGATCGACGGCCAGCAGATGCGCTACCGCAATACGCCGCCGCAGTGGACCAACTTCGTGTGGCCGAATCCGTCGGGCTCGCCTGGCGCGACATTGAGCGCCACGACCTTCGACGGCCGCACGCTGCAACTGGTCAACGAACCGGGCCGCTACGGGCTGGAGAAGCTGATCAACTCGGCGCAGCGCAAGCGCCGCCCGGACGGCACGTTCGATCTGTCGTGGACGCAAGGCAGCGTGACGGTAGCGGTCAGCATGCGCATCATCAGCACGTCGCAGGCTTCGAGCGGCAGCAGCGATGCGCCGCAACAGCAGAGCCTGCGCGGCTTGCGTCTGCCATCCTCGGTGGCGGATGTGAGCGCGGCGGCGAATTCGGTCAACGCGACCACCGCGGGCGCACCGGGCGCCACGCCCGTCACCGCGCCGGCAACGCCCGCGGCACGGCCCGCGACGGCCGCCACCGCGGTTTCGAATACAGGGGGTGCGCAATGACGCAAACCGTGCAGGCGCAAATCGCCTACTTCGGCAAGATCCCGTCGCGCGGCGACTTCGTGAAGAGCGCGCATAACCCGCAATTGCTGGCCACGCTCGACCGCTGGATCGCCGAAGCCATGGAACTGCTCACGGACGATCCGCGCTGGAAGATCGTCTACGAAAACGCCAAGCCGATGCACTTCGCGTTCCTCGGTTCGCGCAGCAAGCTGGCGATTGCCGGGCACATGATGGCGAGCCACGATCAATCGTCGCGGCGCTTTCCGTTTCTTGCCGCGACCGCGCTGGAAGTCGAAAAGCCGCTGACGTTCCTGGCGCACAGCCCGCTCGCCTTCGCGCGCCTCTGGTCGCGCGTCGCGGCGCAGATGAAGCCGCTGCTCGGCGCCAGCGAGCCGCCCGGCGCGCTGCAGGCGCTCGGCGAAACACAGGTGCCGATCGAGATCGGCGGTGGTCCCGGCAATCCGCACGACGGCACGTTTAACGATTTCGTCGAGCACCAGACACTCGCCGGACTCGAACAGATGCTGCTCGCGAGCGGCCACCCGGTGCGTCTGCGTGGCGCGATGCTGGCGCTCGGCTCGCTGCTGCGTCCGGTGATGCAAAGCGGCTCGTCGCATCTCGAACGCGGGCTGACCTTGCCGCTGCCGAACGATCCGTTCTACCGCAGTCTCGTTGCCGCGTTCTGGCTCGAACTGATTGCGCCGTTCGTCGCGCAGGCGGATTTCGAACTGGCGATTTTTATCGGCACGATCGCCGAGCGCGAGCGGCTCATCATCGGCTTTAACGGCGCCTCGGCCAAAACGCTGCACAGCGTGGTCGATCCGCAGTCGTACGCGGCGCACAACATCGATATCGACGATCCCGAGTGGATCGACGAACACGCACAAAACGATCATGGCATCAGCAAGCTCGTCAGTTACCTCGACCAACCGCAACTGTCGCTGCGCGTCAGCATCGACACGTTCCGCGAAGCATTCACGGGAGCGTGACACGATGCTGAAAAACACATCCACCGCGCGCATGACGGCGCTGCTCGCGGGTCTTCTGCTCAGCGCGTTTGCGCATGCCGACAACGACGGCCCCGCTCGCGTCACGCCGGTCGACAACAGCGGCGTTTCGATTCACACCACGATCCTGCCGCCGGCTGCTTTGGCCTCCGTTGGCAATGCGGGGCCCGCGGTGACCGCGGCCGGACTCGCAAGCGGCACGACCGGCGCCGGCACCGGCGCGATCACCGCGGCGCCGCCGCCCGCCAACGCGACGCCGGGCCAGGTGGTGGTCGGCGGCAAGGTGCCGGACGAAGCGACCAAGGCGGCCGTGCTCGCGCGCTTGCGCGACACGTACGGCGCGGCCAACGTGGTCGACCAGATCGAAGTCGCCGATGTGGCGACGCCGCCGAACTGGTCCGCCAACGTGCAAAAGCTGATCGGCCCGCAGTTGAAGCAGATCAGCAAAGGCCAGTTGAAAATCGACGGCACGCAGATCGACGTGAAAGGCGAAGTGCACAACGAATCGCAGCGCCAGCAGCTCGCGAGCGACATGGCGAATGCACTGAACCCGACTTACACGATCAAGAACGGTCTGCGCGTAAGCGCTTCTGAGCAAGGCCTGCTCGATCAGACGCTCGCGAATCGCACGATCGAATTCGAAACCGGCAGCGCGACGCTCACACCGCAAGGCCGCGCGATTCTCGATCAGATGGCCGCCGCGATGGGGAAGATGACGACCAAGACCGTCGCGATCATCGGGCACACCGACAACTCGGGCAACCGCACGTCGAATATCGCGCTGAGCCAGGCGCGCGCGGATGCGGTGAAGGGCTATCTGGTCGCGAAGGGCATCCCGCCGCAACAGATGACGACGACCGGCGTCGGTCCGGATCAGCCGATCGCGTCGAACGACACGACCGATGGGCGGGCGCGAAATCGGCGGATTGAGTTTCGTGCGGGGTCTTGAGCCGTTGCTGTTTGCGCAGCGTGCATGAAAAAAGCCTGGCTTCGGTTATCTTTCCACCGAAACCAGGCTTTTTTGTTTGCTGCGCATTGAGACTTTTATCTAGCTGTTTTCTTCCGGCTTCACGCCCAGTAACTCGCGAATATGCGCGAGCGATCCGTCGTCTTTCACCACTGTCGAAAGCCATTGATGCAATGGCATATCCGCTGCCTCCGCAGCTTTGTCTGCGAAATACGCGGCAGGATTGTGCGGCTCCGTCGCGCGAAAGAACTTGGCCACCGCACGCAGCTGCGCGACGGCCTGCGCACGGCTCTGGATTCCTGCAATCGGGCTCGTCGGCATGGTCGTCAACACAGGTTCCTCGCGTTGCGGTGCGCTCTTGAAGGTGGGCTCGGCGCGTTCGTGTTCGTTCGGCGCAGGCGCTTTCGCGGGAGGCGGCGCTTCGGCGTTCACGCCTAATTCGCGCGCAAAGCGCTCGGCCAGGCGGTAGACGCTTTCGTACGCATCCTTCGCCTGACGGAAACTCGGCGCGGAGTCGGCGGCTCGCCGGTCCAGTTCCTGTTCGAGTGCGAGCATGGCCGCTTCGAACGCTTTAAGATCGAGCAGCAGCGCCGAGTAAAACGCCGGCGGCGTGGCGCGCTTGGAGGCCTCGATCTGGTCGATCGATGGCTTGCCGCGCGCGATATCGTCGGCGTGATCCGGATCGCGCTTGACGGCTTGCGCGACGTGCGTGGCCACGTCCCAATCGATGGTGCTGTACGCATTGCCTTGCGATGACGTGAGCGGCATGGCGCGCAGCAGATCGCCTGTGCGCCCAACCAGCCACGCTACGTTGCCGAGGCGATACTCGGTGTCGTCGCCTTCCGGCAGCGGATGCACGTGATCCCAGTAGCGCTCGCAAAGCCCCGTCAATAACGCGTAACCCTGCGAAAGACCGTTGATGCCCTCGTCGATCGCGAGTGCTTCAGTGAGCCAGACGGCGAGGCGCAAATCCTTGGTCTGCGTTTGCAGCAGGCCAGCCGAACGCTCGACCACGAAAGCCCAATCGGCCTCCTTGATCTCCGTGACCCATTCGCCTTGATCCAGCGACGGGTCTTCGAAACGGCGCGCGTGCTGGATCGCGTCGAAATCCGCTGAAAACAGCAGATCTTCGCCACAGGGCGAGGTTTCGCTGAGCGGAGTCAGTAAGGTGTCTAGATTAATCGGCATGAAAGAAAGCAATAAGTATCCGGTACGGCATTAAAACAGATTGGCGCATCCCTTCACACCACCGTGTAGTCGAATTCACCCGCTTCGCTCGCCCGCACGGCAATGCGTTCGAGCGAAGCGCCGTTCGCCACACGCTCCAGCACCTGCTGCGCGACTTCGGGCAACAGCGTGCCATTCAGAATGTGATCGACATTGCGCGCGCCGGAGTCTACCTCGGTGCAACGCGCGAGCACCGCATCGACCAGCGACTCGTCCCACTCGAACACCGCCTTGTGATTCGACTCGATGCGGCGGCGAATCCGCTCAAGCTTCAACTCGATGATTTCGGCGAGCACATCGTCGGAAATCGGATAGTACGGCACCACTTTCATACGGCCGAGAAATGCCGGCTTGAACGCTTTATACAGTTGCGGGCGCAAGGTCTCGGCGAGTTCGTCGGCGTCGGGCAACTCTTCCGCGCTCTTGTTCAGGCACGCCTGCATCACAGCCTGCGAGCCGACGTTCGAAGTCAGAATGATCAGCGTGTTGCGGAAATCGATCTCGCGGCCTTCGGCATCATCCATCGTGCCTTTGTCGAACACCTGGAAGAACATTTCGAGCACATCGGGATGCGCCTTTTCGACTTCGTCGAGCAGCACCACGGAATACGGATTGCGGCGTACCGCTTCGGTCAGCACACCGCCCTCGCCGTAACCAACATAGCCCGGCGGCGAGCCTTTCAGACCAGACACGCTGTGCGCTTCCTGATACTCGCTCATGTTGATCGTGACCATCTTGCGTTCGCCGCCGTACAACACATCGGCGAGCGCGAGCGCGGTTTCGGTCTTGCCGACGCCCGACGGTCCCACGAACATGAACACGCCACGCGG
Source organism: Paraburkholderia sediminicola (assembly GCF_046027355.1). GTDB lineage: Bacteria > Pseudomonadota > Gammaproteobacteria > Burkholderiales > Burkholderiaceae > Paraburkholderia > Paraburkholderia sediminicola_B. The sequence continues at coordinate 111,468 of NZ_JAQQEK010000012.1, forward strand.
CTTGTTCGGGTCTTCGAGATTCGCGCTCGCCGTGCGCACACGCTGCGCAATCGCGTCGAGCGCGTGGTCCTGGCCGATCACGCGCGCGGCCAGCAGCGGCTGAAGGTTCAGCACGGTCTGGATCTCGTCCTTGACCATGCGGCCGAGCGGAATGCCGGTCCACGAGGCGACGATTTCGGCGACCACGTGAGCGTCGACCTGCAACGGCACCATCGGCTGACCGCCTTGCAAGGCGTGCAATTCAGCCACGCGCGTGGCAAGCGTTTCGCGCGCCTGCTGCGCCTTGTCGGCCTGTTCGGGGTCCGCACTGCTCACGCGCGCCGCGTCGATGTCCGCGCGCAAGCCGACGATCTCCGTCACCAATGCGCGTTCCTTGTCATAGCGCGCTTCGTCTTCGGCGAGATCCTTGAGGTCTTCTTCACGCAAGCCGCGCAATTCAGCGAGCCGTTCGTCGTGCAGCGCGCCACTTGCCACTTCGCGCTCCAGCGCGGCGATTTCAGCGTCGATACGTTCGAGACGTTTCTTCGTGTCGTCGATCGCAGCAGGTGTCGAACTGTGCGCGAGCGCGACTTTCGCACAAGCGGTGTCGAGCACGCTGATCGCTTTGTCCGGCAGTTGCCGGCCGCTGATGTAGCGATGCGACAGACGCACCGCTTCAGTGATCGCATCGTCGAGCACGCGCACGTTGAAGTGCTTTTCCATCAACGCGGCCATGCCGCGCAACATGGCCGCGGCGAGCGTCTCGCTCGGCTCCTCGATCTTCACGACCTGGAAACGCCGCGCGAGCGCCGCGTCTTTCTCGAAGTACTTCTTGTATTCGCTCCATGTCGTGGCCGCGATGGTGCGCAATTCGCCGCGCGCCAAGGCCGGCTTCAGCAGATTGGCCGCGTCGTTCTGTCCGGCCTGGCCACCAGCGCCGATGATGGTGTGCGCTTCGTCGATAAAGAGAATGATCGGGTGCGGACTCTTCTTCACCTCATCGATCACGTTCTTCAGGCGGTTTTCGAACTCGCCTTTCACGCTCGCGCCGGCTTGCAGCAAACCCATGTCGAGCACGTGCAGCGCCACGCCTTTGAGCGGCGCGGGCACGTCGTCGGCGGCAATGCACAGCGCGAGACCTTCGACCACGGCCGTTTTACCGACGCCCGCCTCGCCCGTCATGATCGGGTTGTTCTGCCGGCGGCGCATCAGAATGTCGATGGTCTGGCGGATCTCGCCTTCACGGCCGATCACCGGATCGATCTTGCCTTCACGCGCACGCTGCGTGAGGTTGCTCGTGTACATATCGAGCGCGGGCGTTTTCGACGGTGCGCCCGGCGCGGTAGCGGACGCCGCTGGGTCGCTCGCGTTATCTCGCGCGATTTCCGTCTCGTTGCTGCGCTCGACTTCGCGCGAGCCCGCGGTCAGCTCATCGAACTTGTGCTTCAGGTCGGTCACGCGCACGTCGCGCAGCAACGGCGACATACGCTCGGCGAATTGCGCAAGGTCCGGCGCGCTCAGCAGCGCCAGCAACAGGTGCCCTGAACGGATCCGCCCGATCTGCGAATCGAGCGACGCAATCAACCACGCCTGCTCGAGCAATTCGATCAGATGTTTGGAAAACACCGGCGTGCGCGTGTTGCCCGTTTTCAAACGCTGCAACTCGCGCTCGAGATCCGCGCGCAACGCATGCGCGTCGATCCTACTCGCCCGCAGCACCAGCGCGACGTCGCTAGCCGGCTCGTCCAGCAATGCCAGCAGAAGATGCTCGAGGTCGACCTCGTAGTGACCGCGCGCAAGACAATTGTTCGCCGCCAGCAAAGCCGCCTGCCGGCAGGTCGGATTCAGTTTGGCGATCAGGGTATTGAGGGACGTGCTCATGTCGTGCGATCCGGGTCCAGGTTCTGTCGTTATAGTCAGTGAATCACATGCAATTCATAGCGGGCATCCGCGCGGTCACGGTCGGCTTTTTTCGTGCAGAGAAACGCGTCCCAGCCGAGGCGTGCGCCCTTGCTCAACAGGCTCGGTCCGACGGCCTCGCGGCGCAGCACCAGCGAAACCTCGTATTCGAGCGTGACGCCGGCCAGCAGCGTGAGCATGCGTTCGAGCGCCACCGCGCGATCGGCGCCCGGTAAAAACGCTTCGTAGTCGGCCTTGTCGAGCGGACCGATCACGAGACGCGCGCGCATGTCGCGCTGCCAGACGCATTCTCCCGCCAGCGCAGTCGCGCCGAGCGTCGCGTTGACGCTGCCGAGCAAGGTCAACTGGTCGCGTGGCACGTCGTACCATTTGCCGATGAACTGCTCGACGCGCACCCGCACCTTGAAGTACTCCGACAGCGTGCGTTGCAAATAAGCCGCCGATACCGGCCGATGCCGCGCGGCCAGCGCGTAACCTGCAATCGCCTCGTCGAACAACGCGCCGTCGCCGCTTTGCAGGCTGTTGCGCGTGTCGTCGTCGGCGACGCCGGCGAGCGCGAGCAGCAAAGGCAAATAGCGTTCGTCGCGATCCAGCTCGTAATGAAACGGCAGACGGTATTTCTTCCACGCCGCGTAGAACAATGCCGTCGCGCGATTCGAGAACACGTCGAAGAACTCACGCGCGGCGCGATCCCGTTTGATCTGCTCACGCGCGATGATCTGCTCGGTGTAATGCAGCGGCAAGGCGCCCTGCCCGCCGAGCAAACCGAAAAACGCCGGCGTGATATCGACTTTGTCGAGCGAGCCGTCTTCGAGCGCCGCGGTGCGTTGCGCTTTCTCCTTCAGCGCCGCGCCTGCCTCGTCGTAAGACTGCGCACCGTGAATCTCGCTCGGCGGAAACGACATCGACAGAGAATTGCGAAACGCAATCCGCTGCGCGACGATTTCACCGGGACGTCCGGTGTGAGATGGCGATTGCTGCGCGAACCACTTCTCGAGAATCCGCACCGCCTGGAAAAATTCAAAGCGATGCGGCTCGTCGAGAAGCTGCTCGACTACGCCAGGATCGATTCGCCGCTGCGCGGTTTGCATCGCAGGATCTCCTCACCGGTGCGCTTCGACACGACGACCAGTTGTACAAAGCTGTTCAGATGCACGTACAGCCCAAAAAACGTGTCGATCACCCGCACGAACGACGCGAGACTCGTGCCGACGAAATGCTCTTCGTCGATCGTCAAACGAATCTCGATGCCGCGCACGAAAGTGGCGAACGGTTTGCCCGGCAGCCATTGCACGGCAGCACGCTGTTCGATGCCGACCAGCCCGTCGATATGCCGCGCGGACACCGCCGTGCGCCGCAAGTCGTAGAGCACGAGCATTTCCTTGAGCGCCGACAAGCCGCTATTCGCGAGCGACACATGATTCAACGCCAGATGCGAGATCAGCCGCCAATGCGCGGCGCGTCCGCGCTCGAAACGCACGCTCGGCGTGGGCCGGCGTAGCATCGAAATGCTGCCGGTCAGCGAGCCGCCTTCGAGAAACAGATCGCCGCCTTCCAGCCCCACTGCGAGACCCGCGGGCAAATCGCGATTGGTACACGTCAGATCGAGACTCAAGGTATCGGTTTGCGGCGCGGCCGGCTCGAAGTCGATGTCGACGATCGAGATTTCCGTCTCGTAGCCGGGACTTTTCTGTGCGACCCAGTCGTTGCGCCGCGCGAACCAGTAGTGACCCGCGCGCGCCGCTTCGCCGTGATGCAATGAATAGAACGGCCGGAACTCGATCACCGATTCTTCATGCGCCTGCTGCCTGATGAGTTTCACCGAATCGATGGAATAGACCTCGTAGGCGAACGCGCGACGCGCTTCGGCAATCACCGGATACGAAATCGCCTGATGGCTGATACGAATCGGCTCGCCGTGCTGTTCGAACAGATTCACCACCGGCGTGCAGAACAGGCGGAAATGATGCGCGGCCAGGGAATCCAGCAGACGCGCAATGTGCGAGTCGCTGCGTACTTCCTTCAACACGACATGCAGCGTCAAACGCTGGCAGCGGCCGCTCGCGCGTGTCATCGCCGCCAGATCGAAGTCGGCGAAATTGAACTTCTCGGGGAACGCGAAGTATTCGGTCAGCAACCGGTACGCCGGGTGCGATTTGGCCGGATAGTCGATCAGCGCGTCTTCTTCGTCGAAGCCGGCTTGCACGACTGGCGATTCGCGCAACTGTTTCCACACGCCGCGACGATCGGCTTCCACATAAGTGGCCATCCCGTTGATGAATAGACAGTCCGCCAGCGCAGCGATAAAAGACTGCTCGCCGTGCAGATGTGTGCGCAGTGTGCCGACCTTCAGCGCGGAAAGATCGAGTTGCGCCGCCGTCGATTCAAAAGTGATCGACACGATTGCCGTGGCATTGCCCGGCAGCACGGTCGCGCTCGGCGCCATCGCCACCGACGTGTACTTCGCCTCCGAGATGCGGATCGGCGCCAGCGTCACGTCGTAGGCGGTGCGAAAACGGCATTGCACGCCGCGAATGGGCCGCGACTTGAGTTCGGTGCCGCGTTCAACCAGAACCGGTTCGATCAGATGACTCAGCGCGGCGGACGTGCCCAACTGCGCGATCGAGCACGACGGAAATGGCCGCAGGTAGTGCGGATAGAGCACTTCCAGCAGCGCTTCGGTGAATTCGGGGTAATCGTCGTCGAGTTTCTTGTTGATGCGCGCGCCGAGCAGCGCGAACGATTCGATCATCCGCTCGACGTGCGGGTCCTCGCAGTGCTCGCCGGACATGGCCAGACGCGCCGCGATCTTCGGGTAGCGCTCGGCGAAGTCGCGCGAATAGCGCCGCAGAAATGACAACTCGCGCTCGTAATACGGCAGCAATTCTTCCATCGATCTATCCCCGGACCTGAAGCCTCTCCGCCCAAACTATCGCCACCGTTGCGCGTAACGGCTGCGGCAAAGCGGTACTAAAAGCAACTGCTAGACAACACCGCAACGCGAATGCGGCAGTTGAAAATTCTGCCACTACAGCTTCGCGCGTGCGCGCGTCACCGAGTATTGCAACGTGGAAGGCTGCAGCATCGCATCGAAACTCACCGGTTCTTCCGCCGGATGCACGACCAGCAGCGCCTGAATCGCGAAGTTCAGCGCATTGGTCGATTGTTCGTTCAATTCGAGCGTGACCGCTACCTGCTGCAAGCGCGGCTCATGCCGTGCAATGGCCTGTTGAATCGATTTGCAAATGAAGGTGCGATCGTAATGGCTCGCGAGGCTCAGGCCAGCAAAATCGTTCAGGCCGTACGTGAGCACCGAGCGCTGGCATTCCGGCAGCGCCGCCAGTTCGTGCTCGGTCAGCGCGATGCGCGTATTCAGGATCGCTTCGACGTCGCGCGCGACGGTACTCTTCAATTCATCCAACGACAATTGCCGCATCGCCGGGGAAGCCGGTAGATGCGGTTCGTCGTCGAACAGCTTGTCGAGAAAGCTGGGTTCGAAGCGTTTCATCAGCGTCCGAAGAAACGGATCGATGCAAGGCACACGCCGCGCGCGACAGCCCTTTCGAGCCGCGCGCGCCGCGTGTACCCGTGCATCAGACCGCGTACGTCTTGTCGTTCTTCGTCAAGCTCCACGCGCCTTGCGCGTTGCCGCCCTGGTTGCCGCCGATCTTCTGCTGCGTGTACTTCCACTGAACGGCAGCGTACTTCAGCGAGAACTGCTCGGTCGGCAGGCCTTCGCCCACCACGCTCGGCGTCACGCTCGAAATGATCACGTACTTGAGCTTGACTTCCAGGTACTTGATGCGATTGCCTTCGCCATCCGAACGCATGAAGTCGATCGTGACTTCGTCGAACGTCGTGCCGCCCGACGCGTGTTGGTAGATCAACGGGCTGACCACGTCGATGTCCTTCGTGAACTGCATGTCGGCATGTTCGCAGCGCTCGGAGGTGTGACCACCTGCCGTGGAAGCCGTTGCCGAACGCGGTTGCGTGATCGAGTGGCTCCACGAATCGATTTCGATCCAGCCAGCATGATCCTTATCGGCGGACTCGCCCTTGATCGCCGGATTGCCGAATTTTAAATAGATATCCTTCATAACTCATCGACTCCCCAAAGAGGTGGTTTTAACAGCTAACCCGGGCGGCCAGCCCGGGTTAGCTGACTTGCTTTGCTTTATGAATTAGCCGGTTTCGGCAGGTCAGCGACAAGCCGCAAAGAGATCGACAGCTCGTCCAGTTGAAAGTGCGGACGCAGGAACGCGACCGAACGATACGCACCAGGCTTGCCCGGAATCTCCGAGACCTGTATCGATGCCTCGCGCAGCGGGAACTGCGCCTTCTGCTCCTGCGTCGCGTTGTCGTCCAGCAGCACGTATTGCGAGATCCAACGGTTCAGGAATACTTCGACGTTCTGTGCCGATGCAAAACTGCCGATCTTGTCGCGCATCATCGCCTTCAGGTAGTGCGCGACGCGCGATACCGAGAAGATGTACTGCAATTGCGCGGACAGGACCGCGTTGGCATTCGCGCTGTCGGTGCTGTATTTCTTGGGTTTCTGCACCGATTGCGCGGCGAAGAACGCGGCGTAGTCCGAGTTCTTGCAGTGCACGAGCGGAATGAAACCAAGGTCGCTCAGTTCCTTTTCGCGGCGATCGGTAATCGCGATTTCGGTCGGGCATTTCAGTGCGACTTCGCCGTCGTCGGTCTTGAACGTGTGGGTGGGCAGATCTTCCACCAGACCGCCGCCTTCCACGCCGCGAATCGCCGCGCACCAGCCGAAGTCGTCGAATGCCGCCGTCAGGCGTGCGGCGAACGCCCACGCCGCGTTACACCACAGGTATTTGCTGTGATCCGTGCCGTCCACGTCTTCGACGAAGTTGAAGCCCTCGGCCGTGGCGCCGTCTTTCGGATTGAACGGCAGGCGGCCGAGAAAACGCGGCAGCGTGAGGCCGACGTAGCGCGAATCTTCAGCGTCGCGAAACGACTTCCACTTCGCGTATTCGACCGTGTCGAACACCTTGCCGAGGTCCCGCGGCTTGCCGAGATCGGCGAAGGTTTCGAGGCCCAGCAGTTCAGGCGACGCCGAGGCGATGAACGGCGCATGCGCGGCCGCCGCGACGTGCGACATCTGTTCGATGAAATACACATCTTCCGGCTGGCGCGTCACTTCGAAGTCGCCGATGATCGTACCGAACGGCGAGCCGCCGAAGGTGCCGAATTCTTCTTCGTAGATCTTCTTGAAGAGTGCGCTCTGATCGAATTCGATCGCGGTCTTGAAGTCGCGCACCAGGTCGCGCTTGGGTGCATGCAGCGCCTTGATCTTGACCGTTGAGCCGGTGTTGCTTTCCTTGCACAGATAGTCCAGACCGCGCCACGTGCTTTCCATGCGCTGGAATTGCGGCGCGTGCATCACCGCGCTCAACTGCGCGGAGATCAGGCGGTCGAGTTCGGCGACGCGTGCGTCGATGGTGGCCGACAGGTTGTCGGACACCACCACCGTGCCGTCGAGCACCTGATGCACGAGTTCGCCGATCAGGTCTTTCGCGCGCGCGTGCTCGGAATCGGACTTCGCCACGCGGCTTTTCTCGACGATTTCGTCGAGCAGCGTGGATTCCGTACCGCCTTGCGCGGTAGCGAGTTGGGCTGCTGCCGTTTGCTGATTCATCTCACACCCCGTGCTTATTCGCCCTGCTTGTCGTGGTCCGGCGCGCCGCCGTGCTGGTCCGCCGCGTTGCTCTGGTCTTTCGCCAGCGTTTGCAACTGCTGCGTATTGTTGAGCACTTCGCTCAGCAGGTCTTCGAGTTTGTCGTTACCGGCCAGCTTGTTACGCAGATCGGCGAGTTTCGAGCGCGCTTCGAGCAGGCGCCGCAGCGGTTCGATTTGCGCGACCACTTCGTCCGGATTGAAATCGGCCATCGACTTGAAGCGCAGGTCGACGGCGAATTTGCCGCCGGCTTCGCTTAGACGGTTTTCCACCTGAAACGCGGCGCGCGGCTCGATCGCTTTCATCACGTCGTCGAAATTATCGCGGTCGATATTGACGAACTTGCGATCGCGCAGCTTCGGCTGCTCGACTTCGGACTGCCCCGCCAGATCGGCCACCACGCCGACGACGAACGGCAACTCCTTCACCTCGATCGCATCGCCGCGCTCGACCTCATAGGTCAATTGAACGCGGGGCGGCCGCACTTTTTGCAAACGTTTTTGAATGCTTTCTTTCTTCGCCATCGTCGGCTCCCGGTGCTGATGGATCAGGCGTGTGGATCAGCGCAGCGCGCTGAACGGATCGGACGCGCCGCCGCTTTGCGCGGCTTTGGCGGGTGCGGCAGGCGCTGCCGGGGCGGCGGGAGCAGCCGGCGTGGCGGCGGGCGCCGCGGCGCTGGTCGTGGCGTCCGGCGTATCCGCGGCAGGCTTGCCCTTTGCAACGTGACGAATGACGCGCTTCTTCTTCACCGCCTGCTTGTCGCTCGGGTCGGGCGGGAACAGCGTGGCCTCGCCGAGCGTGTCGCGCAGCTGCTTGGCGAGCGCTTGCGCGTCCGACTTCGCGTCACCCGCGAGCGACGCGTCCTGACGCAATTCACCGAGCGATTGCGTGGCGACGCGCAGGCCGGCTACGGCCAGCACACTCTTGGCCTGACGATCGGTCTGGTCGCGTTGCAGCGCTTCTTGCGCCGCCACGATTGCCTGACCGTAATGACCCTGTGTGAACTGAATCTGCGCAATACGCGACCACGGTTCTTCACGCGTCGGATCGGATTTGGAAAGTTGCTGATAAAGCGCGATAGCGCGATCCTGATCACCGCCCTTTGCGACGGTATCGGCATCCGCGAGTTGCTTATTAAAAGCCTCCGGTGTGGTCGCCACGTTGCCTTGTGTCGCGCAACCGGCCATCACGCCGCATGCCAACACAACCCCAGATAGTTTTACTAACAGACGCTCATTCATCGTTTTTCACCGACGTGCGAATTTTTTAATTCAAGGAGAAACCGGAGTTTTGCTTTGCTTCAAGTGCGCGGGTATAGTACAGGCCAATTTTCGATAATTCAACTTTCGTGTGAAGAAGGATTGCACAAAAAAAATGCATGTGGATCATTTAAACGAAACATGCAGAAATTGTTTCCTGTTGCAATAGCGACAATGTGAGTAGCGGAAAAAATTTCCACTCATCGGCCGCAAACGCAGGAGCACCGGTAGTTACATGCACTTTGCATAAAGCGGCATTACGCGGCATAGCGTGGCTGCAAATTTGCCGGATTGATTTCGTTATTGGTGTTTTGACGGGGGACGGCGCGGAGCCGGTCGATGTATATGAATTCGCGTGTTATTCGCCATGCATCGGTATTGATTGCCAATGCGGCCGCCTGCGCGCTGCTGGGCGGCTGCGCGGCCGGCGTGACGGTGCTCGGAGCCGCTGCCAACGCGGCTTTGCAGGCAAGCGGCCTCGGCAAGCCGGACCTGCCGGATGCCCAGAAACCGCCACGCAATGTCGGCCTTACCTTATATGCCGCGCCGAATCTGAATGCCGCGAATGACAAACGGCCATTGGCGCTGGTGGTACGGCTTTACGTCCTGAAAGACCCGACTTCATTCCAACAGGCGCCATTCGACGCATTTACCGATCCGGCCAAGGAGAAGACCACATTGGGCGGCGATTTGCTGGGCGTGCGTGAAGTCACATTGATCCCGGGCCAGCGCTACGTTGTTACCGAAAAAGTCTCGCGTGAAGCGCAGGCATTCGGTATCGTCGCGCTATTCCGCGATCCGGCGATGCAGCGCTGGAAATTCGCCTTCGACCCGGCGAAGTCGGAGAAATCCGGCATAATGATCGGCCTGCATAACTGTGCAATGACGGTGACCAATGGCACTGTGATCCCGCCAGAACAGGGATTGCCCGCGCAGCCGCTGAATATGCTTTCTTCGGTAAGCTGCGGATAAAGATGCCGGCCAAATACGATTTAACAGTTTTTAGAGAATTAACAATGCGGCGCTCGAATCGGTTATCTCCGGGTGCGCCACACGCTGAACGCATATAACAGGTTTGAGATGAGTTATTCCGCAAAAGTGCTCTGGGGGGAAGGCCTGTTTCTAAGGCCGCAGCATTTTCAGCGTCAGGACGCCTATCATGAGGCGCGCCTGTTCGAATCGATCCAGGCGATCCAGCCGTACAACTGGGGCGTGCGTTCGGCGCGCTTCGACCGCGACGCGCTCGGCAGCAACGTGCTGCGCGTGAGCGAACTCTCGCTGGTGTTTCCCGACGGCGCGCTCTACTCCGCGCCGCAAGCCGACGACCTGCCGCCGCCCATCGCACTGGATACGCTGCCCGACGGCGTCAACGAATTCACGTTTTATCTCGCGCTGCATCCGCTGCGCGAAACCGGCGCGAACTATGCGCAGGACAGCAGCGCCGGTTTCGTGTCACGTTACGTCAGTGAGCAGACACCGGTGGCCGATCATTTCACCGATGCAGCCGAAGCCGACATCACCTTCCTGAAGACCAGCGTCAAGCTGATCGCGCATAGCGAGCCGCGGGATCAACTGCTCTCGGTGCCGCTCGTGCGTGTACGCCGCACCGCTACGAGCGGTTTCGAAATCGACGACACGTTCGTGCCGCCCTGCCTCGCCATCGACGCATCGCCGATCCTGCATCAGCGCCTGCGCCAACTGATCGACGCATTGCAGGCCAAGGTCAACGCGCTGTACGGTTTTCACCGCGAGCCGACCAAGAACATCATCGAGTTCCGTTCCGGCGATATCGCGTCGTTCTGGCTGCTGCATACCGCGAGCGCGGCGTTCGCTTCGCTCGCGCATCTGTATCAGCATTCGGCGCTGCATCCCGAACGTCTGTTCCAGGAACTGCTGCGCCTCGCCGGGCAGTTGATGACGTTTTCGAAGGGCTACGCGCTGTCCGACTTGCCGGCTTACCGCCACGACGATCCGGGCCCCGGTTTCGCGCGTCTCGACACGATCCTGCGCGATCTGCTCGAAACCGTGATCTCCACGCGCTACTTCGCGATCGCGCTCGAGGAAGTGCGTCCGTCGTTCCATGCGGGCCGCCTCGACTCGGGCAAGATCGACGACAAAACCCTGTTCTACATCGCGGTGTCGGCGGACATGCCCACCGCCGAACTCGTGGAAGCCGTGCCCGCGCGCTTCAAGGTCGGCGCGCCGGACGACGTCGACAAGCTCGTACTCTCGGCCATGCCGGGCGTGCGGCTCGTCTACACGCCGCAGGTGCCGCCCGCCATTCCGGTCCGTCCGGGCGCGTGTTACTTCTCGTTCGAATCGCGCGGCGCGCTATATGACCGTATGTTGCAGGCCCAATCGGCAATGATCTACGCGCCGTCGGGCATCAACGATCTTCAACTCGAACTGATCGCCGTCACATCATGAGCTACGCGCCATCCCTCTTTGGCGGCAGCACGCCTACCGCCGCGCCCGCACCGATCACCGAGCCGAGCTATCAGGTCCGCTCGCTGCTCGATCTGCTGTACGACGGCTTTTTCATGCTGTTCCTGTTGAAGAACGGCCGCGAGCCCGGCGACGCGCAGGAATTCAGCCAGCGCATCCAGCAGTTCCTCGGCGACTTCGAGCGCGGCGCGAAGAAGCTCAATGCGTCGGCGGAAGATGTCTACGCGTCGAAGTTTGCGTTCTGCGCGGCCATCGACGAGTCGGTGTTGTCGTCCACCTTCAGGATCCGCACGGAGTGGGAGCGCCGGCCGCTGCAACTGGTGCTGTTCGGCGAGCAGCTGGCGGGCGAGAAATTCTTCCAGTATCTCGAGGAGTGCCGCGCACAAGGCGGGGCGCGTTTGCAGTCGCTCGAGGTGTTTCATATGTGCCTGCTGCTCGGTTACCAGGGCAAGTATCTGCTCGAAGGACCGGAGAAGCTGGCGTATCTGACCGCGCGCATCGGCGACGAAATCGCGCATTTGAAGGGCAAGCGCGCGCAGTTCGCGCCGCATTGGCCGCTGCCCGATCAGGTCGCGCATCGTCTGAAACGCGAGGTGCCGTTGTGGTCGATCAGCGCGGTGTTCGCGCTGGTTGGATTGCTGGCTTATCTCGGCCTGAATACCTATCTACGCGATCAGACCTTGCGCTCGCTCGCGCCGTATTCGCAGGTGGTCAAACTCGGGCCGCAATCGGCTACGTTGACGATTTCGTTGCCTTAAGCCTGAGTGCGTTGATCGAAGGAATAAAAAAGCCCGCTAATTCGCGGGCTTTTTTACAGCGCTCAAGAACCGCTTACTGCGACTCTTCCGCCCACACCGCATTTTCGCGCGCCATCAGCGCCGTCGACGCTGCCGGTCCAAACGTGCCCGCCGTATAACCGCGCGGCTTTTCGCCCGATTTGCCCCAGCCTTCCAGAATCGGTTCGGCCCACGCCCATGCCGCTTCGAGTTCGTCGCGCCGCATGAAATGCGTGAGGCGTCCGCGAATCACGTCGATCAGCAAGCGCTCATACGCTTCCGCGCGACGCTCGGTGAAGGCCTGCTGCAAATCCAGATTCAGATTCACCGGCAGCATGTGCATGCCGCTGCCCGGCTCTTTCGCGAGCACCTGCAACTGGATCGATTCTTCCGGCTGCAACTGGATCACCAGACGATTGCCGTAATTGCGCCCGCCCTTCGGAAAGATCGAGAACGGCAGTTCGGCGAACTCGATGACGATCTCCGACACCTTCTTCTGCATCCGCTTGCCGGTGCGCAGGAAAAACGGCACGTGCGCCCAGCGCCAGTTGTTGATATGCGCGCGCAACGCAACGAAGGTTTCGGCGCGGCTGCCCGCCGGCACGTTGTCTTCCTCCTGATAGCCCTTCACTGCCTCGCCGTCCACGGCGCCGGCGGTGTACTGGCCGCGCACGGTATCGCGCGCGATGTCCTCGGGCGTCATGGGCCGCAGCGAACGCAGCACCTTGAGCTTTTCGTCGCGGACCGCGTCCGGGTCGAGCGACACCGGCGGCTCCATCGCAACAATGCACAGCAGTTGCAGCAAGTGGTTCTGCACCATGTCGCGCAGCGCGCCGGTTTTATCGTAGAAGCCCGCGCGGCTGCCCACGCCGACCGTTTCCGCCACCGTGATCTGCACGCTCTTGATATACGGCGCTTGCCACAGCGGACCGAAAATCGGATTGCCGAAGCGCAGCACCATCAGGTTCTGCACCGTTTCCTTGCCGAGGTAGTGGTCGATCCGGTAGATCTGCGCTTCGCTGAAATGCTTTCCGACCGCCGTGTTGATTTCCTGCGCGGAAGCCAGATCGTGGCCCAGCGGCTTCTCGAGCACGACGCGCGAATTGCCGTCGATCAATCCCGCCGCGGCGAGGTTATCGCAGATGTTAGTGAACAGATCCGGCGACGTCGCGAGATAGAACACGCGGCGCACGCCTTCACGCGACACTTCTTTCAGGCGCTGATAGTCCTCGACCGAGTCGACGTCCATGCGCACGTATTCGAACAGTGCGAGAAATTTGTCCCAGGCGCCGGCATCGAACGCTTTCTTTTCGATGAAGGGCTTCGCCTTCAGCTCCATGAATTCATTGATGTACTCCTCACGCGACCAGGGCTTGCGGCCAATCGTGAGAATGCGGGTGTCCGGCGGCAGATTGCAGTGCAGATGCGCCATGTAGAGCGCGGGCAGCAGCTTGCGAAACGACAGGTCGCCGGTGCCGCCGAAGATGATCATGTCGAGCGGCAGGTCGGGAGTGGCAGAAGCGTGGTGGGTCGTCATAGCGCGGTCGCAGCGTCGTGATGGATAAGGCGTCGGTCAACGGGCAGAAAAAAGCAGCAGTGCCGTGCCGGCGGACCGGCACTTTTTCTGGCAAACGCTTATGTTGCAACGTTTTGAGATTGTTTGCACGGCAACATGTGCCTCAGGTTAGCGCAATATGCCAACCTTGTGCGGTAAGGGCCTGTTTTCAAGACCTTTTCCGGCGTTCGCGGGCACGCCTTCGCCTGTTGCAAAGCACACCCGTAGGCCGCTCACGCACGTTTTTTCGCCAAGCCTTCAACCACCTGACAACGCCTCGCGCGCCACGCGGCACGCCGCCAGATCCCACGCCGCACAGCCGACGCTTTTAAATACGATCGGTTTTTTTTGCGGCAATAGCGCTGCATTGTCGAGCACCGAAGCGATGCCGCCGACCCGAGCCCAGTCCACACCTGCCTGAATGAAGTCACCGGCTTCGTGACGCGCGCCGGCTTCGTCGTCGACGAAAAGCGCGCTTTCGCCGAGGGTGCGCGCGCCGATCTCGACCATCGCAGGCGTGAATGCGCCGACGCCGATCACGAGCCGCTCCGCGCGCGCCGCTTCGTCGTAGACGGGCTGTCTGCTCGTGGTCAGCGCGATCACCACGTCGACCGAATCGGGGATCGTGGCGCCGGGTTGCATCAGCGGTTGAAGATCACGCGCCTTGCCCTGATGCGCGGCGCAAAACGTCTCGGCGCGCGCGGGCGCACTGCCCTTCACCCACACGCGCGCGTCGGGGAACAGTTCGCCGATTGCCTCCAGATGGTTGAGCGCCTGCGTGCCGGTGCCGATCAACAGGAATTCGCGTGGCGTGCCGGCGGCGAAGGTGTCGACGCCGAGCATCGAGATCGCCGCGGTGCGGCGTCCCGTCACGGTCGGGCCGTCGAGGATGAAAAGCGTCTCGCCGGTGTCGGCGTCGAACGCCATCACTTTGCCGTGGATGGTCGGCAGCCCGCGTGCGCCGTTGGCCGGGCACACGTTGACCAGTTTATGGATCGCGAGATCGGGCGCGGTTGCCGGCATCGACAGCATGATGCCGTCTTCGTTGAGCGGCACGACGAGCCGCTCCGGACTCGCGATGCGCTGCTGTGCGTAGTCGATAGTCGCGCGCTTGAGTGCGTCGACGAGCGCGGCATAGGGAATCAGCCGCGTGGTCGCGGCGGCGTCGAAAGTCTGCGTGGTCGGGTGGGTCATGGGCAGGTCGTTCCAGTCCTTGGCAGAAGATTGAGTTCGAATGGGTTAACAGGCGGCGGGCGTTTCGTTCGGCTGGCGCGACGATTGGATCACCATCAGCAGATCGCCCGCTTCGATCGGACACGGCTCGTCTTCGTAAAACGACAGCACGCGCCCCGCGCGCACGAGACCCACCACCACCGCGCCCGGCAGCGCATTGCTCCAGCGGCCGACTTCCTGCGCCGTCGCCTGACGTTCGACCAGGTTGACGCGGCCGCGTGCCGACAAAAGATCGTTCACGAAGGGCACGATATATTCGCTGTCGACCGCGTCGGCGAGCAGCAAGCCGCCGATCTTGGTCGAGGAAACGATCACGTTCGCCCCGGCCTGGCGCAACTGGCGCTGATAGGTCTGCTCCTGAATCCGCACGACGATCTTGGTCTGCGGCGCGACGCTGCGCACGGTCAGCGTGAGCAGGATCGCGGTGGCGTCGTCGGTGACGGAGATGATGACCGCGCGGGCAATGTGCACCTGCGCCTGCTGCAACAGATCTTCGCGCGACGGATCGCCGAGCAGGCCGGCGACGCCCAGCGCCGTGGCCGCTTCGAGCGCCGCCTGCTGCGGATCGATCACAACGATCGATTCCGCGACGAAACCGCTTTCCAGCAACTCGCGCACCGCGACCGATCCGCTCAATCCATAACCGCAGACCACGACGTGATCGCGCAACTGCTTTTGCAGGCGTTTCATGCGGAATTCCTCGATGACGCGTTGAATGACGAACTGATAGGCGGTGCCGAGAAACACGAACCAGATGACGATGCGGATCGGCACGATGAAAAAGGCGTCGATGAGCCGCGCGCGGGCGGTCACCGGCACGATGTCGCCATAGCCGACGGTGGCCACGGTCACCATCGTGAAGTACATCAGATCGACGATGCCGAGGACTTTGCGGTTGGCGTCGCGCAGTCCGTCCCGATCGAGATAGAGCACGGCGAAGGCGAGCACGCACAGTCCGACCACCAGATAGACGCGTTGCAGCAGCATGCGCTGCGGCGACGCCGCGGGCCGCGTGAACAGCGTGCGGGCGCGCGGCGCCTGCCATGGCGTGCGGGCGCGGCGCGGCAAACGGAAGCGCGGCGGACGTGGCTCCGGCTTGGGCGAATCAGGCACGCGGCGGCTCCAGCAGTCGAGGACAAGCGATTCTACGACGCCGGGCGCGCCGTGGGGCCGGATCGGGAAAGCGCGACGGCAACTCGCGAGGCGGCGGACGGCTTAGAGGCGGCTAGTGGCGGCTTAACGCACGGTTGAAGATCGTATCGGCACAGCCTGATCAGCCGCGCGCAAAACCGTACGTGGAAGCCTGCTCAACCCAAAGCCAGCCGCGCCGCCATCACTGCGACGTGTCTTTGCCGCCGCCCTTCTTGCCGCCCTTGAACATCGCGCGGCACGCCGGGCTGAGTTCATCGACGTGCTGCTTCATGCAGGCGGTGATCTTGTCTTCGTTGGGAATGTCGGCGGCGCAGAAATGCATGGCGTCGCCACGGCAGGCCTTGGCCTGATCGTCGCGGCTGGCAGCGTCCGCCGAGGCGGCGGAACCAAGAGCAATCAAGCTGGCAGCAAGCAGGGCGTAGGTTCGGTTCATGGCGGTTCCGGTAGCGCAAAGTCGGTACCGGCTACGCAGCAGAAAACGGGCCCGATCACCGCGCTCACCGGACGACCCACCCGCGGCCCGCCGTGGCTAGCGCGCGATCCGGCTGAGCGTCATGCCGCGCCCCGCGTAGAAACGCGTCATGGTGTCGAACGGTAGATACACATCGGCCTGATGCGGCGCGATGCCCGAGGGATTGTGAAACCACACACCATCGCGGCCGCGTCCGTGCAGCAGGACCAGATGGCCGCCTTGGCGCTGATTGGGCCGCTCGGGATAGCGGATTTCGGGGCTCACGGAGACGATCGCCAGCGTCTCGGTGTTCAGGCGCGCGGCCATGTCTTCGATGGACGCCTGCGGCAGCACGTCGACCTGAACACCGAACGCGCCGGCCACCCAATCGGCAAACGGCCGGTAGATCAAACCGTCGACGCCGCCATCCTCGCGCATGCGGTACACGCCATGCCGCAACGCTTCGTCGAGCAGCGCGGCGCGCGGTGCGTGTTCGATGCGCCAATAGTCGAGCGCCGACTCAAGGCACGTCAGGCCGCACAGGCGCTTGGCCCAGAAGCGGTAACGCTCGGGATCGGAGAAGCCGCTGCGCTGCCAGCCGGGATCGGCGCACGGGTCGCCGTGCTGCTCGACGATCCGGCCGACCCATTCGGGACTGCCCCATTGCGTGTAGTACGGCACGCCGGCGTGGCGCAAGGTCGGTTGGTTCATCGGGGGTGCGGGAAGAAGATTGAGACAGAAGCTTTTTACAGCATGCTGCGAGGCCGTTGCATCGTGCCGTCGAAGAAACGTTGCAGACGGAACGCCGACAGATCGAGCGACGCCTGGCCGCCATCGTTCAATTCCGCGAGCAGCTTGCCGACGATCGGCCCCATCGCGAAACCGTGACCGCAAAAGCCGGTGGCGATCGTCAACCCGCTGACCTGCGGCGGCGCGTCGATCACCGGAATGCCGTCGGGCAGCACGTCGATCAGGCCGGCCCACGATTCGACCACCTGAGCGTCTTTCAACGCGGGGAACAAGGCGCGCAGTTTTTTCAACGCACGCGGCGCATGGCCCACGTTCGGCTGCGGATGCGGATCGCGCGGATGCAGCACACGTTCGCTGTTCGGCACGCCACCCGGCAAACGCTCGCGCAGATCACGCAGACATGCGCCGTTCAGATGGAAGCTGAACTTCTCGCGCTGCGACCACAATTCCGGCAGGAACCACTTGAGCGCGCGAAAATGGCCGAGCGTCATGTCGACGTCGACCTGCATGTCGTCGGCGAGATTGATCGCGCCGTTCGCGCGTTGCCGCACGCCGAGGCCGTGGCCCCAGAACGTCGAGGCGGTGATGCGCGGCAGCGGATTGGTGCGCATGCAGGTGCCGCGCACCGCCTGCTGCGGCAGTTCGAGCCCAAGCGTTTTGAGCAGACGCCAGCTGCTGGCGCCGGCCGCGCAGATGAAACGCGAGGTGCGCAGCGTGCCGCGCTCGGTGACCACACCGGCAATCGCGCCGCCCGCGCGTTCTACGCCGATCACGCCGCAGCCTTCGAAAAACAGCGCGCCGGCTTCCGCCGCCCGCGCCGCGAAAGCGGCCGCGGCGCGGCGCGGTTCCGCCTGGCCGTCGCTCGGCGTGTAGAGGCCGCCGAGCGCGGGCGCGTGCATGCCAGTCACCACCGTGTCGATCTGCTTGCGGTCGAGCGTGCGCGTGTCGAGCCCGTGCTGACGCGCGACGTCCATCCATTGCTGGAACGAGGCCCAGTCCTCCTCGCCGGTCGCCACGTATAGACAGCCGCCCTGACGCCATTCGAGATCGAAATTCAGCTCGCTCTCGAGTTTTTTCCACATCGGGATGCCGGCCATCATCAGCGGCACTTCGGCGGATTCACGGCCCTGCTGGCGCACAAATCCCCACGCCCGCGACGACTGCTGCCCGGCGATCCGCGATTTGTCGAGCACCACCACCGAAAGGCCACGGCGCGCCAGATAATAGGCGGCCGCGCAGCCCATGATGCCGGCGCCGGCGATCACCACATCGGCATGTTTCGGGAACACCTGGTCGGCGGAAGTGAGGCTCGCGTGCAGCGGGTAAGTCGTGGTCATCGGACGGGCAGGTTTTAAGTGTGGGCGTAATCTTCGCAGGCAGCACGATTGTCCGCAATGCCGCAGTGCCTGAAGACCAACGGTGCAAGCGCGTTGAAGCGCGTCCGCAGGGCTCTCATCCATTCGCGCGATTTATTCGCCACGCAGATATCTGCATTTTATTCGCCAAACAGATATTCGTAAAATATGCGTCATACGAATATTTGACTAATATTCGTGTGACGCATAAAATGCATTTATTCGTGTCGCGGATAATCTGCCATGCTCCACCTCATCGCCACGCCGGACCAGACCGCCCAGCTGCTTGCCGCCAGCCGGCGGCAAGCCGGCCTCACGCAGGCCGAGGCCGCCGCGCGGATCGGCGTCAGCCAGAGCCGCATTTCGGCCTTCGAAACCGACGCCGCCGCTCTCACCCTCGCGCAATTGCTGGCCTTGTGCGGTGTCTACGGCCTGCAATTGCAGTTGCGCGACAAGAGCCAGGCGCTACCGGGCCCGGCGCCGTTGATCGAGTGGTGAGCATGGGCCGCCAAACTCACACACGCGCGCTATCGGTATGGGCCAACGGCGAGCGCGTCGGCGTCTGGCGCCTGCCCGCGCGCGGGCCCATGGAGTTCGCCTACGATCCCGCGTGGGTAGCCTCGCCCGCGGGACGGCCGCTGTCGTTGTCGCTGCCGTTCACGCCGGGCAACCTGGCGCAAAAAGGCCCGCGCGTCCTCAACTATTTCGACAATCTGCTGCCCGACAGCGAGGCGATCAGAAAGCGCATCGGCCAACGCTACCAGACCGAGACGCTCGATGCGTTCGATCTGCTGCAAGCCATCGGCCGCGATTGCGTGGGCGCCGTCCAGTTGCTCGCCGAAGACGACACGCCGCAAGGCGTCGAACGGATCGAGGGCACACCGCTCACGGACGGCGAGATCGAGACCATGCTGGCGCGCACGGTCAGCAACCCCGCGCTCGGCGCGCCCGACGAGACGGACGATTTCCGCATCTCGCTCGCCGGCGCGCAGGAGAAAACCGCGCTGCTGTGGCACGACGGCAAGTGGCAGCGGCCGCATGGCGCCACGCCCACCACGCACATTTTCAAGTTGCCGCTCGGCCTGGTCGGCAACAAGCTCGCCGATCTCAGCACCTCGGTTGAAAACGAGTGGCTCTGCCTGCGGATTCTGCACGCCTACGGCCTGCCGGTCGCCAACACGGAGATCATGACGTTCGGCAAGCAGCGGGTGTTGAGCGTCGAGCGCTTCGACCGGCAAATGCATTCGAGCGGCCAATGGCTGTTGCGCCTGCCGCAGGAAGACTTCTGCCAGGTGTACGGCGTGCCGTCGCATCGCAAATACGAAAACGAAGGCGGCCCGGGCGTGCTCGACCTCGCGCGGATCCTGCAGCAATCGGTCGAGGCGCGGCAGGACATCGAGACGCTGCTGGCGAGCCAGATTCTGTTCTGGATGCTGGCGGCGCCGGACGGCCACGCGAAAAACTTCAGCATCCGCCTGCTGGCGGGTGGCCACTACCGCCTCACGCCGCTTTACGACGTGATGTCGATCTGGCCGGTGGAAGGCAGCGGCCCGAACCAGTGGTCGTGGTTCAAGGCGAGGCTCGCCATGGGCATGTGGTCGCGCAGCAAGCACGACGCGTTTCGCGACGTGCAGCGGCGCCACTTCAACACCATGGCGCTGAAGTGCTCGTACGGCGCGGACGCGGAACCGCTGATCCAGCGGATGATCGAACAGACGCCCGGCGTGATCGAGCGGGTCTCGGCGGAATTGCCCGAACGCTTTCCGGCCAAGGTCGCCGAGCGGATTTTCAAAGGCCTGAAAAACTCGGCGGCGAAGCTCGGCACGATGTCTGCTGGCTAGACGTTTTCGGGCGGCTGGCATCGCGCGACATATTTCTCTTCAGATGCAGCGAGGTTTCATCGGTAAAATACATTGATGCTTAATGCATAAAAAGATCGCCAAACCGGTCCTATTCGACTCTCGCACGGAGGGGCTCGGCGGCGGTCGTACAAAACTACAGACTGCGATACTTTTTACGGTACATTTGCTGTCCCCTGCGTCGCCGCGTCTTTGCGCATTGCATGTGCATGGTCGCGCTGCGCCTGTCGTATCGCACTCCCCAGTACCCTTTAAGACGGCGGATTCTCACGCAGTATGGCCAACGAAACACACTCACCTGACTCCATCGCAGTCGCCGAGCGCGTGCGCGAGTTGATGAGCCGGCACGGAATCGGCAAACGCCAGCAGACCACGGAACTGTGCCGCATCCTCGATCTGAGTTTTTCACAGGGGCACCGCAAGTTGCGCGGCAACAGCCCGTGGACGCTCTCGCAGATCAAGAAGGTCGCCGAGGTGTTCGGCGAACCTGCCGCCCAGCTATTCGGCGCGCAATCGCTCGATCCCGGCATGGTCGGCGCGATCGCCCAGGAAGCCGTGTTCAGCATCGGCGCGATCGAACTGGCCTGCACGGCCTGGGTCGGCGCCGCGCTCGAGGCGGGCAGCCGCCCGGAATTCGTCGCGTACTCCCGGCTCGGTCAATGGCGCGTGGCGCGCCACGACGGCACGCTTTACCAAAGCGCGTACGAAGTCCACAAGATCGAGATCTATCCGCGCCGCGCCGAAACCGACAAGCCGACCATCGCCGTCGTCGACGACGATCAGGCCAGCGCCGACAACCTGCGCGACTATCTGGAGCGCAGCGGTTTCGCGGCGGTGGCGATCTACGGACTCGCGGCTTTTACCGACCAATTGCAATCGCAGGTGTTCGACGGCATCGTGATCGACTGGTTGTTCGGCGCGCAGACTTCGGCGAACGCGATTCGCGCGGTACGCGCCTCGGAAAATCCGGACGCGCCGATCTTCGTGCTGACCGGCGAATTGCTGACCGGCAAGGCCAGCGAATCGGAGATCAGCCAGGTGATCCGCAATTACGACGTCGCGTGCTATGAAAAGCCCGCGCGCATGGCGATCCTGGTCGCCGATCTGTCGAAGCGGCTGAACCGGCCTTAAGCGGATCCACCCGCGCCGGCAAACGGCTGAAGGCGTGTGCTCAGGTTGATGCCCACCTTCGCCCGGCCGCCCACGCTTCGCATCACACCGTATGCCGCGAAGCCAAAGCCCGCTGCAACGCGCTGCGGAGCTCCTCGTAATGTACCGGCTTTAATAACGCTTCGAAGAACGGCTGCGAGCCGGCTTCTCCTTCTCCCGCCACGCCCGCCTCCGGCGCATACGCGCTGACCACGATCACCGGCACACCTGCGGACGGCCCGCCCCGCGTGGCGAAGTCCGCGAGAAACGTATAGCCGTCGCGCTCGGGCATATGCAGATCGAGCAACACCACGTCGCAGCGGCGCGCGTCGAGCCACGCGAGTGCATCGTCGGCGTTCGCGACGGCGTGCGCGTCGAACTCCATGTGCGCGATCATTTCGCTGAGCGACTCGCGGATCAGGCGGTTGTCGTCGACGATCAGCACGCACGGACGCGCGCCACCCGGCTCGGCGCGCGCCGCCACCTCCTGCGGCTGCGCGGCCGCGACCGGCGAGACCGGAATCGTCACGGTGAAGGTGGTGCCCTCGCCCACCTTGCTCGCCACCTCGACGGTGCCGCCGAACAGTTTGACCAGCCCTTGCACGATCGTCAGCCCCATGCCCGCGCCTTCGAAGCGGCGCGTGCGCGATGCGTCCAGTTGGGTGAACTCCTGGAAGATGAGCGGAATTTGCGCATGCGGCACGCCGGGCCCCGTATCGCTGACGACGAAGATCAGCATCGCCGGCCGCTGCCGCAACTGCACGCGCACCGTGCCGGTCTCGGTGTAGCGGATCGCGTTGGTGACGAGGTTGTTGACGATCTGACGGATGCGGTGCGGATCGGAATCGACGAGGCCGCTCATGCCGCTCGCCTCGCTCTCCAGTTGCAGACCGCGCGCGGCGGCCGACATCGCGTGTTCGTCGACGATCGACGCGAGCAGTTCGCGCGGCTCGAAATGCTCGTGACGCAACTCGAGCTTGCCGGCGCCGAGGCGCGCATAGTCGGTCAGGTCTTTCATCTGCGCTTCCAGATGCCGCCCAGCGGTTTCGAGCCGCTGGATCACCTTGCGGTCCGCCTCGGAGTGATAGTTGAAGCCCAGCAATTCGATCGACGACACGATCGCATGCAGCGGCGTGCGCAGTTCGTGGCTGATCATGCCGAGAAACGCGTCCTTGGCATGACTCGCCTCGCGCGCGGCGCGGCTCGCCTGATGCTCGGCCTCGAGCGCCGCGTGCTGCTGATGCATCAGCCGCGTCCGGCGCCGTCCGTTCAACACGAGCAACAGCGTCGCCGCCGCCGACAGCAACAGCAGCAACATGCCGCCGGCGAACAGGATGCGGCGCTTGTCGATGAAGTCGCGGTTCATCGCTTCACGATCGGCGACGTCGGCGAAACGGCGGCTCAGCGCGAGATCGTTGACCTCGTTCCAGTGCTGACGCAGTTGCGCGACGATCCGGTTGGCCTGGCTGCGGTCTTTCGGCAGCGCGTCGACTTCAGGTTCGATGCCGCCCAGCAACTGATCGAGCGAATGGATTTCGTCCAGTTGCCTTTGCAGCAGCGAGAGCTGCGTGGTCAGCCGGCGCGTGGAACCGGCCATCACATGCAGCTTGGATTGCAGCAACTGATAACGCAGCATGAGCCGCTGATAGTCGTCGTCGACACCCGACTGATACAACAGCAGCTGATTCTCGAAGCGCGCGTAGGCGATTTGCAGTTGCGCGGCGTCCCAGTAGAAGCCGTCGTACGAGCCGGTCAACTGTTCAGTGGCGCGCGGGTTGAGCAGATTCGCGTACAACAGATAGCCGATCGCGCCGGCCGGCGCCGCGAGCGCGGTCAGCCAGATCAGCACGTAGAGCGCACGGCGCCACGGATGGCGCATTATTTGACGATGAGGGCCTTGATCTGCCATACGAATTTCGAATCGCCCGAGGCGCCCGTGAGTTCATCCGGGAACGCATCGCGCGGGTAGATAAGGAACAGCGGCCCGAAGTCGCTGATCTTCAGACGCCGGCCGTTCATGCTGTACGCAACGACCACGCCATAGCGATCGCAGTCCGACACCGGAATGGTGTAGGTATAGTCGTCGAGCGTATGGATCTCGACCTGGCTGCCATACGCGCCGACGGTCTTCAGAATATCCGCCAGCAGCGGTCCTGTGAAGGTGGAGCGTGGCGTCCAGGTGGTCGAGGTCGTGATCGAGTGGACCGGCAACGCGAGCAGTTGGGCTTCGGTGAGGTGGTAAGTCTTGTGCGCGGCATCGGTGGTCTTGCCGATCTTGCCTTGCACGTCGAGCGCCAAAAGTGACGGCCCCGACTGAGCCTGCGCGCTCCACGCGGCCAGCGCGAGCACGAGGCCCGCAGCCCAGCGTGCGCCCGCGACGGCGCGTTTTCGGTCATTCACCCGGGTGGTCGATCTGGTCATCTGCTTTTTTATTCCGTTATCTGTTTTCTTGCGGGCGGCCTGACAGTCGCCGGCTCGGTCTATTACCGGCCCGCCGCCCCTCGCCCCGGCCGCGGTCTCGCGTCGCGCGTCGGGCTGCCGCGCGTCACCCCGACGCGCGATCTTTGAACCGCATGCATAATATCGCCAAAATTCTTTGTCTCAAAAACGAGGTCCCGCGGCCGCGCGCGCACCGCTTGCCACGCCCGCGCCAGAGACGCTCGCCCCACACGCGCCACGCGACGCCCTACGAGTCATGAACAAGCCGGTTTTGCCCCTGACGTACGAACAACTCGATCATTGGATCGAATCGCTGCAGCCTGCCTTGCTGGCGGAGCGCTTCACGATGGCGATCGGCATTCTGCGCGGCGGCGCGCCGCTTGCGCTGATGGTCTCGCATGCCGTCGGCACGCCCGTCGCCTTCCTGCGCTACGACCGCCAGACGCGCGCGGCGGCCTGGGATTCGACGCTGCCGATCCCGCCCGCGGGTTCGACCGTGCTGCTGTGCGAGGACATCGCCGGGCGCGGTTTTACGCTGACCGATTGCATCGCGTTTCTTCAGCAGCACGGCCTCGTGGTGAGGACGCTGACCGGCGCCGTCGACGACCTGAGCCGCACGCAACCCGACTACGCGATCGACGCGCGCGGCTACTTCGCGTTATTTCCGTGGGAGCGCCAGGCGTACACCGAGCGGTATCGCGACGACTGGGCGCGCGTCGAATCAGGCGCCGCCCCTGCGATGGCTGACGATCACGAATACGCCACCTACGCGATCGACCTCGACGGCATTCTGCTGCCCGACGTGCCGCTCGCGCGTTATGACGAGGATCTGGCCGCCGCGCTCGCCGAACGCGATGCATTGCTGCCGTTCGAGGTGCTGCCGGAGATCGACTTGCAGCGGGTTCGCACGATCATCACCGGCCGGCCGGAACTGGATCGCGCGCGCACCGAAACGTGGTTGACGCGCCACGGCTTCGGCCATCTGCAACTGGTGATGCGCACGCCCGGCACGCACGATGAAAGTCCCACCGGCAGCGCCGCGCACAAAGCCGCGGCCGCATTGCGCGGCGGCGTCACGCATTTCATCGAGAGCGATCCGGTGCAGGCGCTGCTGATCGCACAGCAAGCGCCGCTGTTGCGTGTGATCTGGTGGGACGCGGCCACGCAAACCGGCATGCTGGTCGGCGCGCGTGCGTGGACCGGCGTGTCTGAGCGCTAGCCTTCTTTCGCTTCCCTGATCTCCTTGCCGTCGCGCAAGTGCAGATGCCGCGCGGCCCGCTGCGACGCGACGACGATCAGCTTCATCGTCGCGCGTGTGGCGCCGACGAACAGCTTGCGTGCGATGCGTTCGTCGAAAGTCTCAAAGTCGACCTCGGTGAAAATCACGCACGGCGCCGCTTGCCCCTTGAAGCGGTAGATCGACTCGAACAGCACGTCGCCTTCGCGGTATTCCGGGTTGCCGAACAGATCGTACTTGCCCGTGAAACTGCGCAGCCGATGCGGCCCGAGCTGATCCAGCGCGGTCATCGCCGAGCCCTCGCGGCCGCGAAACGACAGCACCACAATGTCCTGCTTGCGAAAACCGAGCGAGAGCGCCTGCGTGATCGCGCGCTTGGTGGCCTCGATGCTGCCTTCGGCGGCATTCGCTTCGTCGTAGACCGAGAGCGAAATATCGGAGCCGTCGAACGGACTGCCCGACGCGAGCGCCGCGGCCAACGGCACCGAGGCGCCGACCACGTCGCGCACGTAATCGAGAATGTCGCGCGGGCTGCGATAGTTGGTGGTTTCTTTCAACGTGGTCCAGCCGGGCAGCGCGACGGGTTCACGCATATACAGATTCTGCAGCGGGTCTTCGAGCCACCACCACGCGGCACCGGGGCGCAACAGACGCTCGAGTGCGGCGACCCACGGCTGCTGGAAGTCCTGGCCTTCGTCGACGATCAGCACGTCGAATTGCCAGCGCGGATCGATCGGCGTTTCGGCGAAAGTGGTTTCGAGCTGATCGAACACGTCGCCCGCCTGGAAATCCGGTGCGCGCCCCGCGTCGCGCGCGATCCAGTCGCACAGCTGGTGATAGTTCGCCACCTTCGCCTCGGGCGGCGCGACCCGTGCGATGTGGTCCGCCAGCGGCCGGTTGAAGCACACGTATAACGGCGTCTGGCCGCGCGCCACCGCGTCCTTCATGACCTGCACCGCGAGTTGCGTCTTGCCGGAGCCGGCCGTGCCGATCACGCGCAACCGGAACGGCGCGAACTCGAGCCGCCGCGCCCATGTCGCCAGACCGCCCGCGAGCCGCGTGACGAGCGTGCCCGCCTGCCCGACCAGTGCGCTGGCGTCGGGCGTGAGCGCCAGTTCGTCGGCGAGAAAGTGGTGGATTTTCGGCGCGCAGGCAAGGCGCGGTTCGTCGGCCGGCAATGCTTCGCGGATGATCGCCGCGAGCCTGTCCTTGCGCGTCGCGTCGACGATCCGCGCGGGGTTCACGCCGGCGATCGCCGCGTCCTTGACGATGTGGTCTGGGCAATACAGCAGTTCCTCGACGAAATACGTGCCCGCACCGAATGCCGCGGTAAAGCGCCGATGCAGACTTTCGATGGTGTGCGCGAGTGCGATCGCCACATTGCGCTCGGTCTGCAGATAGACGTTGACGAGCCCTTTCGGCGTTTCGCGCAGAAAGCCGGTTTTCTGTTCGACGATCATCACGCGCCCCGCAGGGCTGACAATCACGAAGTCGGCTTCGCCGAACACCGAGAAGTTCTGGTTCAGGCGCGTCCAGTGCACGCCGTGATAAACGGTATAGCCATCGGGCAGCGCTTCTTCGAGCAACGCCAGCGTTTCGCGTTCGCGGGCCGCCGCGCCGGTGGCGGCGAGGCTCTTCCAGTCGTCGGGAACAATGCGGGCCATGCGTGCCTCGTCGGATTCGGGTGGGCTCATTGTACGCAACGCGCACGCATTGCCGAATGGCTGCCGGGGCGTCGTTTTCGGACGTGACTGCCGCCATGTTTCATGCGGCCGGTTGCGGCGCCGCGGCGCGCAACATCGCGCTCATCGTGTATCGTTACTGGCTGAACGCCGCGCGACGGGCGCGGCTTACCAACGTAAAGAAAAGGATTTACCGGATGATTACGATCTGGGGACGCGCCAATTCGGTCAACGTCCAGAAAGTGTTGTGGTGCTGCGATGAGCTGGTGCTGCCGTATGACCGTGTCGACGCCGGCCTGCAATTCGGCCGTAACAACGAAGCCGACTATCTCGCGATGAACCCGACCGGCAAGATCCCGACGCTGGTCGACAACGACTTCGTGCTGTGGGAATCGAACTCGATCCTGCGCTATCTCGTCATGCAATACGGCGAAGGCAGTCTGTTGTATCCGTCGGAGCCGAAAGCGCGCGCCAGCATCGACCGCTGGCTGGACTGGTCGCTGTCCACGCTGCAACCCGCCGAGCGTCCGGTGTTCTGGGCGCTCGTGCGCACGCCCGCCGCCGAGCGCGACGCCGCCAAGCTCGCCACCGACCTCGACGCCGTCACCGCGCTGTGGCGCATGCTGGACACGCATTTGCAAGGGCGTTTCTTTCTCGAAGGCGAGAAGTTCACGCTGGCCGACATCGTGATCGGCGCCTATGCCAAACGCTGGTTCGGGCTGGATGGCGTGGCGCGCCCGCCGCTGCCGAATCTGGAGCGCTGGTATTCGCGTATTGCGACGCGCACGGGGTTCAAGAAGTACGTCGACTTCCCGCTGACCTGAGCTATCGAGCGGCGCGTGGCCCGCGCCCTGGCCACGCGCCCTGCTGCCTGATCGTGGCGCATACGGCGAAGGCGGCGGGCAGACGCGTCGCGTGCCGGCACGGCAAGACGCGATGGCCTTTATAATCGACGCATGAAGACCGCCAAGCCCGCCGCGACCGCCGACAAAACCACCTCCGCCGCCTCCGCTCACCCCGATGAGCCGGGGCACACCCACGGCGTTTCGCAGGAAGCCGCACTGACACTCGCGGAAGAATATTGCCGCGAACGCGGCGAAAAACTCACGCCGATCCGCCGCAAAGTGCTCGAATTGCTGCTGAATTCGGGGCGCGCCACCAAAGCGTATTCACTGCTCGACGAGATGCGCCAGATCCATCCCGGGTCGGCGCCGCCCACCGTGTACCGCGCGCTGGACTTCCTGCTCTCGGCGGGGCTCGTGCATCGGATCGAATCGATCAATGCCTTCACCGTCTGCCACGATCTGACGCAATGCCAGCACGGCATCCTGGTGGTGTGCCAGCAATGCGGCAACGTCACCGAATTGCATCAGCCGAAACTGCGCCAGGCACTCGTCGCCCAGATCGAAGACTCGGGCTACCGTCTTGCGAGCGATGAAATCGAATTGAAGGGATTGTGCTCTGCCTGTCAGGCGTTGGAAGCCGCGGCGTCGAGCAAGGGTTCGGGAACACCCGTCGTCGCCGTCAAGTAACGGCAACGTGCGCGAACCGCACTCGTTCCTGCTTTGCCATCAAGCCAGGCATCTGAAGATGCGGGCGTCGCGGCGCGGCTGTCAAGCCGCGCTTTGAATCCCTCGCCTAACTCGAAGCCCTGCTTCAGCCCGCCGCGCGAGCGTGAATCGCGTCGTGCAGCAGCGTCACGAGGTCATCGGGCGACGCCGGCTTGGTCATGAAATGCTGGAAGCCTTCGCCGATGCTGCGCAAGCGGTAAGCGTCGTCAGTGTGGCCGGTGAGCGCCACCGCCACCGACGGCGGGTGGTCGCCGCGAATCTCGTGGTCGCGCAAGCGTTGGATCAGGTAGAACCCATCCATGGCGGGCAGTTCCAGATCGCACACCACGGCGTCGGGTAACAACCGCAGCGCCGCCTCCACACCCTCTTCCGCATCCGCCACGGCGACGACATGCGCGCCTTCTGCTTCGAGTAGTAAGGTCAACGATTCCCGGCTGTCCGGGTCGTCTTCCACGAGCACGATCGTGGCCTGATCGAGTCTCAATGCTCCGTTCATTTTCCGTTGTTGCTCTAAAAAACCGGTTAGGCCGTCCGACTTGGCCAACGTTTCGCCCTGCTGTTTGCCGCCGATCCGCGCGGCTGCGATATTGCTGTTCATGGTTCCGACTCGATTTCATGCGCCGAGTTGCAAACAGGCCCAACATTGTAAAACATGGCCCGAGCGCCAATGCGCGCACAGTAACGCGCCAAAATTGCACGCCAAAGAAAAACCGGCCCTCGGCGCCACAGTCATGGTTGACCGATGTGGACTCCCGATTCGCCGCGGCGGCCCGTGCAAACCCCATGGCACGGCCCTTCCCGCCTGGCGTCTCCTTTCACATTCCTGTTCTTTTGCAAAGCCGGCGACCTGATTGATGCCGCCAGCATTTACGTCCAACCCATCAGCAGCACGTTGCGTGCCTCGCCGGTTTCGGTCTCGTATGAGTACGTCGCGGTGTGCGGCTTTGCTACGATGGTTACGTGGGGCGCTATCATCGTGTGCGCTTGCCATGTCCCGTTTTCCGCTTCCCACCTTGAGGCCGCCCGACACCATGTCCGATCTCGACTCCGCCACGCTCGAAGCACTTCGCCAGGTCAGCACCGCCACGCTGACGACTCAATTGTTCAAGCGCGGCCTGCGCAATACGTTCATGCAAGGCGTCGCGCCGCTCGCCGCGCCCAGCGGCGCGAATCTGGTCGGGCCGGCGTTCACGCTGCGCAACATTCCGTCGCGGGAAGACATCGACGTGCTCGAACTATTTGCCGATCCCGAGTACGCGCAGCGCAAATGTGTCGAAACGATTCCGGCCGGCCATGTGCTCGTGCAGGATTGCCGCGGCGAGCGCGGCAGCGCGTCGTTCGGTTCGATCCTGACGCAACGCTTGCAGGTTCGCGGCGTGGCGGGCATGGTGTCCGACGGCCCGGTGCGAGACAGCACGACGATCGCGGCGCTCGGCATTCCCGTGTTCTGCGCGGGCGCGAGCGCGCCGCCCAATCTGATTCGCCATCACGCGGTGGATATCAATGTGCCCATCGGCTGCGGCGGCGTCGCGGTGTTTCCAGGCGACGTGATCGTCGGCGATGCGGACGGTGTGGTGGTGATTCCGCTGAAAATGGCGGCAGAGGTCGCGCAAGCCGCTGCCGAACAGGAGCAACTCGAAGCGTTTCTCACCGAGCGGATTCGTGACGGCGCGGCCTTGCCCGGCACTTACCCGCCGAACGAAACGACGAAAGCCGCTTATGAGGCGTGGAAGGAAAAAGGGAAAGCGTAAGGCAGCGCGGCGCGGCGCGGCGGCGGATGATTGCGCTCCGCGTGGCACCGGCGCGGTTCAGCGAGCAGCGGCCATCAATCGGCTTTCTTCGGACCGATGCCCTGCACCAGCAAGGCCACGGCATGCCGCGCGATTTCCTCGCCCCCGATATTGCGACGCACGGGGTCGTTGCACCACAGCTTCGAGGTGGCCAGCGGCAAAATCGTCAGCCCTAGCAGCGTGACGAATACGAGCGCGGGTTCCAGTCCGGCGTTCAGCCGCCCTTCCTTCTGCCAGCGAGCAATGGCCGACAGCGACGCCTTCTGATGCGCGTTGCCGAAGCGCTCGTGCATGCGCTGGCGCAACAGACCGCCGTCGCTGATCACTTCGCGCACCCACAGCGAAGGAAACCACGGATTGTCGGCGGCCACCTGCACCAGTCGCCGAGCGAGTTGTGTGATCGCCGCCACCGGATCGTCGGGATTTTCCTGGAACGGCACGCCGAGCCCCGCGCGCAGCGGCGCGAAACGTTCGTCGATCAGCACGTCGAGCAGTTGATCGCGTGTCTTGAAGTAGTAATGCATCATTGCCGGCGTGAAACCAGCCTCGCGGGCGATCTCCCCGAGCGTGGTGTCGACAATGCCCTGCCGCGCGAACAGCACGAGCGCGGCGTCGAGCAAGCGGTTGCGCTGCTCCGGTCCGCGCGCGGCGCCGGAAGGCCTGCCCGGCCGCCGCGCGGGCGCGGCCGCCGCCTCCGGTTTCACCGACGACGCGCCTGCGTGGGTTTCAACAGCCTGGCCAGGCGCGGAACGCGCCTTGCGAACCTTCACGGCAGCCGTATCAGGCACCGTGTTTTTCACCCTTCGACCATCTGACGGAATCCTTGCCATTGCATTCAATTTGACTGGTGACGCGATGTCGAATATATTAATCTCCGAATTAATTAATTTCAACCCGCGATGCCATGGACCAATCGACCACGACACAACCCGCCGAACTGACGCAGCCCCGCGCGCAGGCGAGCGCGCACGCAGCCGATCACCCGCCGATCCGTCTGCTGTTTCCGGCACTGCTGCTGGTCATGCTGCTCGCCGCGCTCGATCAGACGATCGTCTCGACGGCGCTGCCGACCATCGTCGGCGAACTGGGCGGGCTCAATAATCTGTCATGGGTGGTGACCGCCTACCTGCTCAGCTCGACCATCGTCGTGCCGCTGTACGGCAAATTCGGCGATCTGTTCGGCCGCAAGATCGTGCTGCAGACGGCGATCATCGTGTTCCTGGTCGGCTCGGCGTTGTGCGGCGTCGCGCAGGACATGACGCAGCTCATCGTGCTGCGCGCGCTGCAAGGTCTCGGCGGCGGCGGCCTGCTGGTGGTGACGATGGCCGCCATCGCCGATGTGATTCCGCCGGCTGAGCGCGGCCGCTATCAGGGCGTGTTCGGCGGCGTGTTCGGTCTGGCGACCGTGATCGGTCCGTTGCTCGGCGGCTTTCTCGTCGAGCACCTGACGTGGCGCTGGATCTTCTACATCAACCTGCCGCTCGGCATCATTTCGCTCGTCGTGATCGGCGCGGTGTTCAGGCCGCACGTTCGCCACGTGAAGCACACCATCGACTACATGGGCGCCGCGTTTCTCGCCGGCGCCCTCACCTGCATCATCCTGTTCACGAGCCAGGGCGGCACGATCCTGCCGTGGTCGTCGCCGCAACTGTGGTTCACGCTGGGCATGGGGCTCGTGGCGATCTGGGGTTTCATTCACGAAGAACGCAGCGCGGTCGAACCGATCATGCCGCTCGAACTCTTCAAAGAGCGCACGTTTTTGCTGAGCAGCCTGATCGGCTTCATCATCGGGGTATCGCTGTTCGGCTCGGTGACGTTTCTGCCGTTGTATTTGCAGGTGGTCAAAGGCTCGACGCCAACGGAAGCCGGCATCCAGATGCTGCCGATGATGGGCGGCCTGTTCCTGATGTCGATGGTGACCGGCCGGGTGATCAGCAAGATCGGCAAATACCGCATGTTCCCGATCGCGGGCACGTTTCTCGTGGCGGTCGCCATGCTGCTGCTCGCACGCCTGCAGATCAGCACGCCGATTCATGTGATGTATATCGACATGGGCATTCTCGGCTGCGGGCTCGGCATGGTGATGCAGGTACTGATTCTCGCGGTGCAGAACACCGTGGAGTTCAAGCATATGGGCGTGGCGACTTCGGGCGCCACACTATTCCGCTCGATCGGTGGTTCGATTGGCGTGGCCAGCTTCGGCGCGGTGTTCTCCAACGGTCTCGCCGCGCGCCTCGAAAAGCTGATCCCGCCCGACACCGAGTTGCCGCATGCGCTCGGACCTGCCGCGATCCATGAGTTGCCGCAAGCGTTGCGCGACGATTATCTGCAAGCATTCGCGGGCGCGCTGCACACGGTGTATCTTGCGGCTGCGTGCGTGGTGGTGCTGGCGTTCGCGCTCGCGTGGCTGCTGAAGGATCATCCGCTGCGCAAGCATTGATTATTTTCCTGCTTTCTTCACGCGCTTGATGCAAGCGCTTAATGACGAGGTCGGACGCCATGCGCGCCGACCTCGTTCTATTTTCAGCACTCTCCAAGTGGTGTGAAAAAACCTTCGCGCCCGTTCGTCCTGCCGATATGGCGGGTATTTCGTCGTACCTACAAATGTTCGCTAGCGCACATAACCTAGGTACCAACGTCGATTGACGTTCTCATTGAAACGCCACATATTGCAAGCAGCGGCACCGCAAGCGTGGGCTTGCCGCTCAAGACTCTCCGGCGCATGTGGATCGTGAATTCCGCGGACATTGCTCCCGCTTCAACATGATCCGGAACATGCCGTAATGGCATCGTTATACAAAGGTGGGTCCACAGCATGTCCACCCAGACACTACTCGGCCACAGTTTTCCGACGCCTTGCAAGCGGTGTGGCGGCGCACTGTACCGGCAAGTCGACTTTTGCCCGTATTGCGGCGCGGTGCATCCACTCGACGCGGGTCCGCACAAGCGCACTGTGATTCCCGGCAGTCGCGCCAGCGCCACGAATAAAGCCGCGCCAAAGGCCAGCCTCGAGAACAGCCTCGACGCGGCGACAGCCGACGAGACCGACCCCACGACGCGTGCCACGTTCGCGAGCGAACCTGCTCGTGGCGAGGCAGCGATGCCTGCGTCCGCACTCGTGTCACCGGACACGCCGATTCCGCGTCTTCCCGCACTGCCCAATGCGGCGGGTCGCGGCGCAATCCCGCTTCGCAAGGTGCTCTATGCCATCGGCGCAGTTGGCGTAATCGGCCTGGCGTATGTCGGATATGCGCTATTCAGCGATCACGATTCGCCGAACGGCAGTAGCGACCAGTCCGCCGAAACCGAAACTACTCAGGATGCCAGAACGACGACCGGCACGATCGCACTGTATACGCCGACTCAGTCGGCCAACCAGGGCGGCACCGCGGGCAAACCCGCCATGCCGGTCAATCCCGCCAGGCCGGTCCAGGCGATGCCGGCGACGCCCGTCGCGCCGCCGGTGGCCGCTGCGCCCGCCAAACCCGCGCCGCAGTTCCGCGATGCCGCGCAAGCTTTGCAGGCTGCGCGCCTCGCTTTCCGCGCCAACGACCTCTCCTTGGCACAAGCCGCGCTCGGCGCCGCGCAAACAATGCAACCGGACAGTTCCGACGCACAAGACCTCGCGGCAGAATTGAAGCCGCTGACCGCCCGCCGCGACGCCGCATTGCAGGCAGCGCAAACTTGTGCCGCGCAGCAGTCGTGGCCTTGCGCACGTCAGCACGCCAACGAAGCGCTCGCGATCGATACCGGCAACGACGCGGCGAAGTCGATTCTTGAACGCGTAATTCGCGAGACCGGTTGGGCGCCGCTCAACCCGCGTGCCGCGGCAGGCACGCCGTCACAAGTCAAACCGTCGGCGCAAGCGCAAGCCGGACTCTCGTCGCAGCCGGTGGTTCAACTACAGACTCCGCTGCCCAAAGGCATGCCCCCGAACAGCGAAGTCGTGGTGGCCGCCCCGCGCTCCGCCGCCACGACGCTCGACGGCAATAGCGTCGAGGCACGCGAACGCGCCATCAAGGACTCCGGCTGGAAACGTTCGGCGACGAATGCCGCGAAGCCCTCCGCGGGTGGCTCACCGAGCCAGTGACAGTTAGTTTGGATACCGAATCGTATAATTAATCTGCCCGAGAATCGCACGCATCAGCGCGTGTCGTCTGAGAGGTAACAGACGGACGCGGCAGGCGCGGCACATAGAACATGACATGGCAATCCGGCTCACTGGTGCTTCACGCGCGTCGACGCGCGAAGTCGTACGAACCTGACCGATAGGTAGATAGACCATGCTGAAGAGACTTCTGGCGGGATGGCTGGGGCTGGCGCTGATGGTCGTATCTTCACTGGCCTGCGCGGAGCCGGCGCATTACAAGATCGTCACCGGTCCGGAGCGGGGCACGTATATTCAGATCGGCCAGGATCTGTCGAAATGGGTGGCGCAACCGGCGGGCATCGACCTGGAAGTGATGTCGTCCAAGGGCTCGGCTGAAAACGTGCAACGCATGCGCTTCGAGCCTGGCGTGAAACTGGCGCTCGTGCAATCCGACGTGTACCAGGCTTACATCGACATGGCCAACGCAGGCAATGCCGACGCCGGCACGGCGATCCGGCCGCTGCGGCTCATCATGCCGCTCTACGACGAGGAAATTAACGTCGTGGTGCGCGCGGACTCACCGCTGAAAACCCTCGCCGATATCAAGGACAAAAGCATCAGTG
The DNA here is from genome assembly GCF_046027355.1 of Paraburkholderia sediminicola. Taxonomy (GTDB): domain Bacteria; phylum Pseudomonadota; class Gammaproteobacteria; order Burkholderiales; family Burkholderiaceae; genus Paraburkholderia; species Paraburkholderia sediminicola_B. Next base: position 146,487 of record NZ_JAQQEK010000012.1, read on the forward strand.
TCGGCCTGATCGGCAGCGGCACCGCGCAGTCGGCCACGACGCTCTATCACCTGATGTTCGGTCAGGCGATTCCCGAGCAGAACATCCAGCATCTCAGCAACGAAGATGCGTTGGCCGCGTTGATCGTGAAGAAAGTGGACGTCGCGATCATCGTGGTCGGACAGCCGGCGAAACTGTTCAACGACATGAACCCCGACCTGCTGGCGCAGATCCGCCTGCTGAGGGCCGAGCCTGCCGCGCCCGAAACCACTCGCGCCAAACAAACCTATTTCCCTACGACGATTCGCGCGACCAGCTATCCAACCTGGCTGAAGGAAGATGTGCCCGCGCTGACCGTCAAGGCGTTTCTCGTCACCTATGACTATGGCCTGCGCGATACCGTCGGCAATCTGAATCGTTTTGCCGACTCGCTATGCGCCAACTTCGACAATCTTCAGGAGCACGGGCATCCGAAATGGAAGCAGGTGAAACTGGAGTTGCCGCCCCTCGTGCGCGGGTGGAAATACTACTCGCCGGTCGAGAAGCATCTGCGCGCGTGTCTCGTGAACAAGAGCGCCGCGATGAGCGCCACGGCGGTCCAGCAGGCCGCGCCGAAACCGCGTCCGACGTGTACGGATCAGGAGCGCTTGCTTCTGCTGTGCAAGTAAGTTCGGCGCATTGGCAAGGGCATGTTCAGGCGCGCCATCGGCAATGACTGAACTAGTCGGCAGCCTGACCAGCCGGCTTCGGTGGCATTGGGCCGAAGAACATCGCCATGAACTTGTCACGGCCGATCACGCGGACCAGTTCGGCGACCACGCAATAGATGGCGATCAGCGTTACCAGCAAGATCTGGATCGCCCAGAAATGCGGCCAGTTCAGATCGGCGAGCAGTTTCTGGTTGGCGGCGGCGAGACTCGGCGCCTCCTTCCAGTATTCATAGAGATGCTCCAGGTAGTGCACGATCAAGGCCACCAGCGTATAGATCACCGTCTTCCAGCCGACATTCCAGATCAGCGGTTTCTGGGGGAAACGGTTGATGAACGGCAGCATGTTGGCGATCAACACCGACTTGCCGAGAATCAACGCGGCGATGGTCACGGAGACCGACGCCGGTAGCGTGACGTCGTAGCCTCGGCTGATCAGCGCGCGCGTGATCGAGACAATATGCAGGATGACGAAGAAGTAGATCGTCGGCGGAAGCATCTCCAAGAATTCGTGCTTGATCTTTGCGGTCAGTTTGCTCATGTTCGTCTCCTCCCACCCAAAGCGGCCGACCGGAGTTGGCGCTTTAGCTGTCGACCGGCTGCGGTGGACTCGCAAGTTCATGATAGACACCTATCCGAATGGCGTGATTCGACGCAGCGCCGCCGACCTCACCACGCCCAACGAACGCCCGCGTTGCCGATGATCGTCCGTTGATGTTCGCCACCAAGATTCGTGATGTAACTGACCGTGGCGAACGCGCTGCCCTGCTTCGTGAGTTTCGCCACTACTCCCGCGCCAATCTGCCCGGCGGTTTGGCCCACCGACGTCACGATCGGCGTCACGCCGGCGAAGGTCGCCTTGTCGTCACTGCCGAACGAACGCAATACGCTCAGGCGCAGGTAGGGTTGTAAAGTCGTGTGCTCGACATCGTAGTGACCCGCGAGCCGCACGCCAAAGCGCCCGACGAATGTGTTGCCGTTGTTGAACGTCACCGTCGAGATGCCGTCGTTGAGATCGTCGATCGACAGGTGTTGCCAGATCAGTTGCGCCTGCGGTTCGAGCGTCAAACCGTAGCCGATCGCGAGTGGCAAACCGCCTTCGAGCGAACCGGTCACTGCATTGCCGTGCGTCGTCGTCGCGATGCCGTTGCGTGACGACGGATCGACCACCAGCGAACTGCCCATCACGACCGCGTCGGTGTACCAGCCGCCGGCGCCGATATGCGTCCAGTATCCGCCCAGGCTGTATGCGTTGATCGCGAGATGCCCGACGTCGGCGTTCGGCGTGGCGTCCGCCAGACCGCTGACGTCACCGGTTGCGCGCGCGAAGCCGACGAAGAAGCCGAAATGGTTGCGCTGGCCACTCGCCGTGGTGTCGGCGTAAATGTCGTGCCCGGCCTGCACGCCGAGCACGGAGCCATCGAATTCAGGATTCACGTCGCCGCTTTGACTCAGCGTGCTGTGACCGCCCCACACGCGGCCCCATGCAGCGGGCAACGTGCCGTTTTCGGAGAGCAACGACTGCTCGCCTTGACGGTCGTGAAAGTTGTCGACCTGCAGAATGCCGAGTTGACGCGCGACGCTTGGGACCTCGGCATAGATCGCGACCTCGGGGCGGTATAGGGGCACGGGAGCGGCGCTCGGCGGCAGGCCTGGAAGCGGCGGCGTGCCGGCCGCGGCGATTGGGGTGCCGGTTGGCGTCGCGCCGGTTGGCGTTCCCGTTGGCGGTGTTCCTGTCGGGGGTGTTCCTGTCGGGGGTGTTCCGGTCGGAGGTGTTCCGGTCGGAGGTGTTCCGGTCGGAGGTGTTCCGGTCGGAGGTGTTCCGGTCGGAGGCGTTCCCGTCGGGGGCGCTCCCGTCGTCGTACCGGTCGTCGTGCTCGGCGCAGGCGGCACCGTATTGCGCAAATACCAGTTCTCCGACGTGCCGTTCGTGACGCCGCCTTTAGCGAGGTAATAGTCGTACGCACCGGCCGAGACCACGCCTCCTGAGAGTCTGAACGCGGACAGATCCGTCGTCGCGCCGTTCGCTGCCTGCACGATCTGAATGCCGTCCGCGAACGTCGGCGCGCCCGCGCCTCCGACATTAGTGACCTGCAACATCGACGAACCCGTTGCCTTGCCACCGTTGACGACGAGTTTGTCGGACGCCGAGTTGTCGCCGGCGAGCACGGCGCCCAGCGCGATCGTGCCGTTCTGGCCGACGTAGTTGCTGACCGTCAGTGTGTTGCCGACGCTTCGGGTGTTGCCGATTTGCGCGAGGCCGGCGTTGACCAACTGGCCATTGATGGTCAACGCCCCGCTAGGCTGAGCGTCGAACTGTGCGAGCGCGTTGGCGACGCTGATCGTGCCATTGTTCGTGACATCGCCGGTCACGCTGCCATAGCCGCCGAGCGTCGCGCCGGACGCGACCGTCGTCGCGCCGCCGCCCCCCAACGCGGCGCCCGGGCTAGCGGCATCGCCTACCACCAACGTGCCCGCGCTAACGGTCGTGCCGCCGCCATACGAGTTCGCGCCGTCGAGAATCAGCGTGCCGGCGCCGAGTTTGTTCAATGCGCCCGCTCCGGAGATGTTCTGCGTGATCGTCGACTGGAAGTCTTGCGTGTCGATGGTGCCGCCGCCGGCCGCAATCGTGATGGCCCGCGTCGCGGCGAGGTCGAAGCTGCTGCCGAGTTGCAGCGCGCCGCCGTTGAATGTCACACCGCCGCTCGCCGCGCCGAGCGCGTTGTCCGCCGACGCCGACAGCGTCCCTTCAGTCAGCACGGTGCCGCCCGCATAGCTGTTGCCACCGGCCGCGGCCGGCGCAAGCGTCAATGTCCCTGTCCCGGCCTTTTCGACCGAGCCCGTGCCCGAGATCAGCCCGCCATAAGTGCCCGCGCTGTCTTGCGCAAAGCGGACCAGTCCATTGTCCGTGACGTTCTGCGGCAGGGTCTGCGCATTGGCTTGCAGCGTAGAACCGGCATCGACGAGCGCCGCCGCCGACGCACCGAGTGTTCCGGTGAGGTTCAGTGTGCCGGTCTGCACGTGAGCGAGCGTGAAGGTGCCGCTGCCGGTCCAGTTCCACAGCGTGCCCTGCATGAGCAAGGTCTGGAAATTCGTGAATGCGTTCGATGCCGTCCCGCTCCCTTGCAAGGTCACCGTGTTCGAGCCGGCGCCGCCGTTCGCACTGCCGTTGATGACCGACCCGCTTTGCAGGATCAGCGAGTCGTTGCCGTTGCCCATCGTAATGGCCGTGCCGACGCCGCTTTGCACGAGCCCCGCGTTGATGACCGTCGAATTGCCGTTCAGCGTGCGGATACCGGAGCCGTTCTGACTGATGATCTGCCCACCCGCGCGGTTCTCGATCAGCGCCGTGAAATTCGAGCCTGCGGTGTTGGAGAACACCGCGTCAGCCGTGGTGCCACCGACGCTCGCGCCACTCGCAGTGATCGTCCCCGTGTTGATCAGGTGATCGGCGTTCCCTTGCATGTAGACGGTCTGCCCCGCCGTGCCGGTCGTGGACAACTGGCCGCTGTTGTTGACGGTGCCACTTCCGCCGAGTATCGATGCAGCCCGGGCATTGCTGCCCGAGGTGGACACCGTGCCGGTATTCACGACCGTGTTGCCGGCCTGTCCGAGATTGGTCTGCCCCCAGGCAGCGGATATGCCATAGGCGTTGGGACCGCTGGTGGTAATCGAACCGTTGTTGGTCAGCGTGTTGCTGCTGCCGTTCGCGGCCATGCCGTCGTTGAACGCGCCGGTTGTGCTGATCACGCCCGCTGACGCATTGTTGATCAGGTTTCCGTTGCCCACGCCGAGCAGTACCGCCCCGCGTGCGCCCCCACTACCGCCGCCACCGGTGAGGGAAAGATTGCCGCTGCTCGTGATCGCGCTGCTGGAGTCGACGCTCAGAGCCACCGGATGCGCCGGCCGCGCAAAATTGCCCACGGCGGTCGGGTCGACATTGATCGTGACGCCCGTGCTGCCCGTCTGGGCAGCCACTGCAGGGATGCCGGCTCCGGTACACGTCACGGTGGTCCCGCTGGGCGGGGCAGTAGCGCTGCACGACGCCATTGCAGACGGAGAAAACGCCCGGTACAGCAGCACGGCAAAGCCAACTCTGGTCCCAAGCGTCGTCAGCATGCGTCTTGTCCTTTTCCCTGAATTACTTCATGTGGACAAACTCGCTGATTTATAGCATTCGAAACAGACTCTTGCCAGGTTGTATTCCTGGGGGACTTCCGGCGCGGGCCTGCTTCGCCTTGCCACAAGGCCGGTTGCCGTGAGGAACACATCGCCACCATGTGACCGCTGTACCGCCCCATTCTTCGGTACAGTTTGAACGATTTGCACTGATCCGTACCTTACCGCCCATGGCCGGATAGAGGATGCTATGACTCTCTCTCCCAACGCGCACGGACTCTTCCGATGGACAAAACGACAAACGGCTGGCTGAGCGGCTTTATAGGAGTATTGATCTTCAGCGGCTCGCTGCCGGCCACGCGCGTCGCCGTGCAAGGCCTCGACCCGCTATTCGTCACGGTCGCCCGCGCGACGATCGCCGGTACGCTCGGCCTGCTGCTCCTGCTCGTCTTTCGCCAGGCGCGGCCATCCCGCCGCGATCTGATTCCGCTGGTGATCGTCGCACTCGGCGTGGTGGTCGGCTTTCCTCTGCTGACCGCGCTGGCGCTGCGCCACGTCAGCGCGGCGCATGCCATCGTGTTCGTCGGCCTCCTGCCGCTCGCCACGGCGATCTTCGGCGTGCTGCGCGGCGGCGAGCGCCCGCAAGCGGCGTTCTGGCTGTTTTCGGCGCTCGGTAGCGGCGCGGTGGTGGCGTTTGCCTTGCGTCATGGGCTCGATGCCTCGCCGATCGGCGACGCGCTGATGCTGGCCGCCATCGTCGCATGCGGATTGGGTTATGCCGAAGGCGCGCGCCTGTCGCGCCATCTCGGCGGCTGGCAGGTGATTTCGTGGGCGCTCGTGCTGTCGCTGCCGCTCATGCTTCCGCTCGCGGTGTGGACGCGGCCGGCATCATTCGACGGTGTCAGTCACGCGTCGCTCTGGGGCCTCGCCTATGTGTCGCTCTTCAGCATGCTGATCGGCTTCGTGTTCTGGTATCGCGGCCTCGCGCTCGGCGGCATCGCGGGCGTCGGGCAGTTGCAGTTGCTGCAGCCGTTCTTCGGCCTGCTGCTTGCCGGGCTGCTGCTGCACGAACAGGTGCCGCCGGCGATGATTGTGGTTACTGTCGTCGTGGTGGGCTGCGTGGCGGGCGCGCGGCACTTCTCGCGGGCACCGGTGCCGGCGCGCCCGGCCATCTGACGCGTGTTTTGACTGCGTGTCGCCTGATTCCTGTTTGCGTCTCGCTTGCGGCCGGCATCCGACTGGCAAACGTCTCATCGATTTCCGAGCCCGCGCGGCGCGGGTGACCGGTTGAATATGTCATCATTCCCGTGATCGACTAACCACTGCCCAGCGCCGCGACTACGATGCCGACCGCTTTTGCTCAAACCGTCGAAGCCCGCTTTGCCGAACTCACGCCCACCTCCAAGCGCGTCGCCAGCTACATGCTGGCCAACCTCGACCGGCTCGGGCTCGAAACCGCCGATCAGATCGCCCAGCAAGCCGGCACGAGCGGCATTTCGGTCGGCCGGTTCCTGCGCAGCGTCGGCTATCAGAATCTCGACGACCTGAAACGCGAACTGCGCGGTGCTCAGGAGCGTCCGTGGCTGATCACGGACCGGCTCGACGCGTTCCGCCGCGCCGCCGGTCAACACGACGAAGCAACGCCGGACGCACATTCGCCTGCCGAGCCCAACGCCGCACTCGCCCGTTCGCTCGAACTCGAAACCAGTGCGATCCAGCATGTCTATCAACTCGCGCAATCGCCGATGTTCGCGCGCGTGGCCGAGCGCATCTCGAACGCGGATGCCGTCTACATTCTCGGCATTCAGTCCACGCGTGGCATCAGCAACGCGTTTTACAGCTACCTCGAATACATCCGCCCGCGCGTGTTTTATTCCGACGGCATGTCGGGCTCGTACGTCGATTCGCTGAACTCGGGCTTCGAATCGCCCTATCTGATCGTCACCGACACCCGCGCTTACTCGAAGGTCGCGCGCCGCTATTGCGAAGCCGCCACGCGCCGCGGCCTGCCCTTCGCGCTCATCACCGACATCTATTGTCCGTGGGCGCGAGAGTTCGATGGCGATCTGCTGCAGGTGAAAACCGACGTCGGCCAGTTCTGGGATTCGCTGGCACCGCTCACGTGCCTCTTCAACCTGCTGATCTCGGCGATCGTCGAAAGACTCGGACCGCGTATCGACGAACGCGTCGCGCGCAACCGGGAACTGCAAAGCGAATTCGATCAGTTCGACGACCTCTGATGCACACCACGTCCTTTGCCTCATGACCGACCATCGACTCATCGAAATCACGCCCGCCACGCATGGCGTCGATATCGACCTCGTCTACGCCACCGCGCGCAATCTCACCGGCAAACCAATCTACAAGGCCGCGCATTGTCTGCTGCTCGAACCGGCGGAGGCGGCGCTGCGCCGTGCGGTCGAACTGGCGAATCAGATCGGCACGACGTTGCGCATTTTCGATGCGTACCGGCCGCCGCAAGCGCAGCAAGTGCTGTGGGATTTTCTGCCCGACCCGACTTACGTGGCGGACCTGACGCGCGGCTCGAACCATAGCCGCGGCACAGCGCTCGACCTGACATTGCTCGACGCCCACGGCGAGGAACTCGACATGGGCACCGGCTTCGACGCCATGACGATCGAATCGGAGCACTTTCATCCCGGCTTGCCGCTAGAGGTGCAGCGCAATCGCATGCTGTTGCTGGGCGTGATGCATGGCGCGGGCTTCACGCACATCAAGAGCGAATGGTGGCACTACGAGTTGCCGGGTTCGCGCGCGTTGCCGCTGATCGACAACAGCGCGAGCGGGCCGCTGCGCCTGATGTGATCGATCGACTGCCAGGAAAACGGGTATCCTCACCGGCTCGTTCAGAAGGAGTATCCATGAAGTTTTCAATTTGCCTGGCGGTTGCCGCCCTGACGCTCTCTGTCGGCGCGTACGCCCAGACCTCGCAAACCTTCCGTTTCGGCGAGGGCCAAAGCTCGCTGCCGTCCGGTCATGCGCAGCCCGCGCCTCGCGCGCAGGCCCAACAGGCACAGGTTCCGCAGCAACCCGCCGAACAGCATGCGCCGACATCCGAGGCCAAGCCGAAACATAAGGCGAAGCATCATCGGCAGCATCGTGGGCATGTGACGCAGCCGGATACGTACTCGCATAGCTGAGCGGTGCGAGGTGGGTGACCGAGGGCGAGTCGTCTTCGCTAAAGATTGCTGACGCGCATAGGTTAAGGCTCAATACCCGCCATACGTGGTGGCGATTTTTGACTCGCTTCAAATTCGCGCGCGGGGCGGGCATAGTAAAACGTATCCGCCGATTTATTGCCACGACAGGAACACGTATGAGCACCACCCATCCCGCACCCAGCACTTCCGGATCAGCGAACGCAGCGGCCCCGCTGATCCGCGACGCCACCGAAGCCGACCTTCCCGCGATTCAGGCGATCTACGCGCACCACGTGCTGACCGGCGTCGCGTCGTTCGAAGAAATCCCGCCCTCCGTCGATGACCTGCGCACGCGGCTCGCGTCGGTGCGCAGCCACGGGCTGCCGTACATGGTGGCGGAGATCGACGGCGAAGTCGCCGGCTATTGCTACGCCACGCCTTACCGGCCGCGCGCCGCGTATCGCAACACCATCGAAGACTCGATCTATGTGAACGACGCCTACCGCGGCCGAGGTTTGGGACGCGTGCTGCTGCAGGCGCTGATCGAGCGCTGCGAAACCGGACCGTGGCGCCAGATGGTCGCCGTGATCGCAGACGGCGGCAGCGGCGGTTCGCTGTCGCTGCATGCGCAGTTGGGTTTCGAATTGACGGGCACGTTGAAAGCGGTGGGCTTCAAACACGGCCGCTGGCTCGACACGACGTTGATGCAGCGCACGCTCGGCAAGGGTGACTCGAGCGTGCCGGACGACGTGGCGCCGCGTTAAAATCGCACCCATGCCCAACGCGCCGCCTCCTGTCCCGCCCTTGCCCGCCGACTCGCACGACCCGGCCGGCGCCACGCCGCGCAACGAATACACCGTCGACGAACTCGCGCGCGTCACCGACACCACCGTGCGCAACGTGCGCGCCTATCAGGACCGGGGCCTGCTCGCGCCACCGGAAAAGCGCGGGCGCGTCGGCGTGTACGACGACACGCACGCTTCGCGTCTCAAGCTGATCAACCATCTGCTCGCACGCGGCTACACGCTCGCGAACATCCAGGACCTGATCATGGCCGTCGACGAAGGCCACGATCTGCGCTCGATCCTCGGTCTGGAAACGGCGATCGGCGGCCGCTGGTCGCGCGAGCGGCCGAAAAAATACTCGCTGATCGAACTGCTGCAAATGTTCGGCGACAAGGCCTCGCCGAGCGCGCTCGGCAAAGCGGTCGACCTCGGCTTGCTGGAGCGCGACGGTCTCTCGTTCGTGTCGGGCAGCCCGACAGCGCTGGCCGCCGGCGCGACCATGGCGAAGGAAGGTATTCCGCTTGCCGATCTGCTCGACGCCGTGGGCATCGCGAGGCCGCATTTCAACGCGGTCGCCAAGGCGCTGGTCGATCTGGTGGTCCGCCAACTGGACCGCTACGATGCCGACGCGCTGCCGCCGCCCGCCGATGTGCCCGCGCTGGTCGACGCCATCTGGCGCGTGCGGCCGCTGGCGATGGTGCTGGTGGAAAGCGAAATGAACCGCGCGCTCGAAGAAGCCTCCGGCGATTACCTTGGGGACCGTGTCGCGGCGATCATGGAAAAGAAACTGGGGCATCCTGCTGAAGGCGCTGCGGGCGCGGCGAAGAAGGACAAAACGAAGAAGTAGCTCGTGCTCATGCGCGCGCCCGCTTGCGCGGCTAGACGCACGCACCGACACCGCGCCATGTCCCTCCACGCGTCATATTCAAATCTGCATTGCTTCGTTTGAACGGCGGGACGTCCATGCGACGATCCCCGAACGTCGCCGCAACGCGTTTTCAGCCGCAACCGCAAGCCCGCGCCATACCTTTCGCGGACTCGAACGAATCACGCTGACAACCCACGGCGGCCACACCAATCGAACGCACTGGAGATTCGCAGGATGGCCCGTCACGCCCGTTATTCGCTTCAACTCGCCGCCGGTTTGCTCGCGGCATTCACGACCTTGAGCGCCACCGCGCAGACCGGCGGCAACGGCAACGAGCCGGCCAACGTATTGCGCATCGGTTATCAGAAATCGGGCCTGCTCGCGGTACTCAAGGCACAAGGCTCGCTCGACGAAAAACTCAAACCGCTCGGCTACAGCATCAAGTGGTTCGAGTTCCCGGCGGGACCGCAACTGCTCGAGGCGTTGAACGCGAACAGCATCGACTTCGGCTACACGGGCGCGCCGCCGCCAGTGTTCGCGCAGGCGAGTGGCGTGCGCTTCGTGTACGTAGGCGCCGAGCCTTCGGGAAGCCACGCCGAAGCGATCCTCGTCAAAAGCGACTCGCCACTGCATAACGTGGCCGATCTGAAGGGCAAACGCGTCGCGCTGCAAAAAGGCTCGAGCTCGAACTATCTGATACTCGAAGCGCTCAAGAAAGCGGGCCTGCGCTACGAGGATATTCGTCCGGTGTATCTGCCGCCTGCCGACGCCCGCGCCGCCTTCGAAAGCGGCAGTGTCGATGCATGGGTGATCTGGGATCCGTACTATGCGTCCGCGCAGCAGGCGCTGAAGGCGCGCACACTCGCCGACTACACCGAGCTCAACGCCCCGTACAACTTCTACGAAGCGACGCGCGACTTCGCGCAGCAGCATCCCGACGTGATCGGCGCGATTCTCGGACAGTTACGCACCGCCGGGCTGTGGGTCAATGCGCACCCGGTGGAAACCGCCGCGCTGATCGCGCCGAAGGTCGGACTCGATCAGAAGCTGGTCGAAACGTGGGTGCGCCGCTATCCGTACGGCACCACCGCCGTCACGGACGAAATCGTGCGTTCGCAGCAGGTCGTCGCCGATGCGTTCTACGGCGCCAACCTGATCCCGCAGAAAATTACCGTGAAAGACAGCGTTTGGCAGAACCGGGAAGTCACGTCGGCCCTCGCCGCGAAATAGCGCCCAGCGGGCATCCACGGCTAGAGGCGGGCGTCTAACCGCCCCCTTGCGTCATCCGTTACCAGCCTCTATTGTTACATCAACCAATGTAACAGTTAAGACGGTTAAAGAGGAGACGGACCGGATGAACGCACGCATGATGCCCCACGACGCCGCGGCGCCCGACGCGTCCGCGCCTATCGAGACCGATATCGCCATCATCGGGTCCGGGTTCGCGGGCCTCGGCATGGCGATCCGCCTGCGGCAGGCCGGCGTCACCGACTTTATCGTCGCCGAAAAAGCCGATTCGGTTGGCGGCACGTGGCGCGACAACCATTACCCCGGTTGCGCCTGCGACGTCCAATCCCACGTCTATTCGTTCTCCTTCGCGCCGAATCCGCGCTGGACCCGCATGTTCGCGCGCCAGCCGGAAATCCGCGCTTACCTCGAGGACTGCACACGGCGTTTCGGCGTCCAGCGGCATCTGCGGTTCGGTCACGAACTCGCGACCGCGATCTACGATGAGACGCGCCACCGCTGGCAACTCACCTTTGCGAACGGCCAGCAATGGTCGGCACGCGTGCTGATTTCAGGCATGGGCGGCCTGTCGCGCGCAGCGGTGCCGAGCATTCCCGGCCTCGAAAAATTCAAGGGCAAAACGTTCCACTCGCAGCAGTGGGATCACAGCTATTCGCTCGAAGGCAAACGCGTCGCCGTGATCGGCACCGGCGCGAGCGCGATCCAGTTCGTCCCGCAGATCGCGCCGCGTGTCGCGCATCTCGACCTGTTCCAGCGAACGCCGCCGTGGATCATGCCGAAGGCCGACCGTGCCGTGACTCCGCTGGAACAGTGGCTGTTCAAACACCTGCCGTTCACGCAGAAGATCATGCGCTCGGCGCTCTACTGCATGCTCGAATCGCGCGCCTTCGGCTTTGCGATTCATCCTTCGCTGATGAAGACCGCGCAGAAAGCCGCGGAGCGGCATCTGCGCCGCCAGGTGCGCGACCCGCAATTACGCGCCACGCTCACGCCCAACTACACGATGGGCTGCAAGCGCGTGCTGATCTCGAACGACTACTTCCCCGCCCTGTCGCGCCAGAACGTGACGGTGACGACCGCCGGCATCGCCCGCATCGAGGAAGACGCGATCGTCACTACCGACGGTGCGCGTCATCGCGCCGATTGCCTGATCTTCGGCACCGGCTTCCAGGTGGCCGATCCGTTTCCGCGTGGCGTGGTGCGCGGGCGCGGCGGCGTCGATATCGTCGATACGTGGCGTGACGGTGCGCATGCGTACCTCGGTACGACATTGCCGGGGTATCCGAATTTCTTCATGGTGGTCGGACCGAACACCGGTCTCGGCCATAACTCGATGGTGTTCATGATCGAGTCGCAGGTCGAGTACATCCTGCGCGCGCTGAAGACGATGCGTGTGGAAAGGGCCGATGCCATCGAAGTGCGCCCGCAAGTGGAGCGCGCCTACAACGAGCAGATCCAGCAAAAACTCGGCCGCGCGATCTGGTCGACGGGCGGCTGCAAGAGTTGGTATCTCGATCCGGCAACCGGCAAGAACACCACGCTGTGGCCAGGCTTTGCGTACAAATTCCGCCAGGCGACCAGCACGTTCAGCATGGACGATTACCTCGCGTATTCGCCCGCGCTGCATGCGGCGAGCGTGCCGATGGGTTCAGCGCGCGGCACGCATGCTAATGGCGGCGCAACTTCCGCATCGGTGGAAGCAGCCTGACAAAACATAACGATAACGACAAGGCACCGTTCAGGGAGAACTGGAGATAAGCCAATGAAGAACTTTACCGACAGAGTCGCCGCCATCACCGGAGCAGGCTCGGGCATGGGCCGCTCGCTCGCGATTCAACTGGCGCGCGAAGGCTGCCACCTCGCGCTCGCCGACCGCAATGCCGCGAGCCTCGCCGAAACCGCACAGCTTGCGCAGGCCGCGGCACCACAGATCGTCGGCTCGCCGCTGCGCATCACCACGCGCGTGCTCGATGTCACCGACCGCGCCGCGATGTTCGACTGGGCTGCCGAAACGGCCGCGCAACATCAGCGCGTCAATCTCGTGTTCAACAACGCGGGCGTCGCGCTGTCGAGCACGATCGAAGGGATGGAATACGCCGATCTGGAGTGGATCGTCGGCATCAACTTCTGGGGCGTGGTGCACGGCACGAAGGCATTTCTGCCGTATCTCAAGGCTTCCGGCGCGGGCCATATCGTCAATACGTCGAGCGTATTTGGCCTTTTCTCGCAGCCGGGCATGAGCGGCTACAACGCGACCAAATTCGCGGTGCGTGGCTTTACCGAAGCGCTGCGCCAGGAACTCGACCTGATGAAGTGCGGCGTCTCGGCGACCTGCGTGCATCCGGGCGGCATCCGCACGGGCATCGCGCAATCGAGCCGTATCGCCTCGAACATGGTCGGCTTCATGCTGGAAACCGAACAGCAAGGCAAGGACGACTTCGAAAAGTTTTTCATCACCACCGCCGACGAAGCCGCGCGCGTGATTCTCGACGGCGTGCGCAGGAACAAGCGGCGCGTGCTGATCGGACGCGACGCGCGGGCCGCCGACTGGCTGGCGCGTACGTTGCCGGCGGCCTATCAGGCGTTGGTGGTGATGCAAACGCGCCGGATGAAACGCATCGCGGAAAAACGCGCGCGGCGCGCCGCGCAGGTGGACGGCTGGCGCGCCTGACGCGCCGGCCTTCTTTGCCAGCGCCACGCAGGTCATCCGATCACGATCAGCAACATATCGAGAATCACAAGGAGAAAGGCCATGATGCCGATTCGCCGCGACCTTCGTTTCAACTTGCCGCAGGAACGTGCCTGCGATTGGCACGTGCAAGGCTCGCATGTGACACACTTCTTCAACGCGCTTTCGCTGCTCTTTCCGGCCGGCGAGCGTTTCTTCATGGACAGCGTGCGTAACTACCGCGATCAGATCGACGACCCTGTGCTGAAGAAGCAGGTGCTCGGCTTCATCGGCCAGGAAGCCATGCATACGCGCGAGCATGTGGAATACAACGATCTGCTGCAGGCAGCCGGACTGCCCGCGCACAAGCTCGACAAACGGCTGTGGGCGATTCTCAACTTCGGCCGCAAAGTCCTGCCGCATTCGTACCAGCTCGCCGTCACCGTCTGCCTCGAACACTACACGGCGATGCTCGCCGGCCTGCTGCTGGAAGACGCGTCGCGCATCGGCGGTTCGGTGGAAGGCTATACGCACATGTGGACCTGGCATGCGCTCGAGGAAACCGAGCACAAGTCCGTTTCATACGACGTATGGAACGCCGTGCTCAAACCCGGCCCCGGCCGCTATCTGCTGCGCACCGGCACCATGCTCGCCACCACGTTGACGTTCTGGCTGATCGTGTTCGATTACCACGTGCGGCTCATCATCGCCGACCGCAAACGCGGCGGCCATCTGCGCGGCATGTGGTGCGTCGTGAAGTATCTGTACGGCCCGCGTCACGGCGTGTTTCCGCGCATCGCCGGTGAATGGCTGAGCTTTTTCCGGCCCGGCTTCCATCCGTGGGATCACGACAACCGCGCGCAACTGGCGCGCATCGACGGCCTGGTTGCCGCGGTCGATGCTACCAACGCGGTCACGCCGAGCGCCCGCAAAGCCGCGCGACGCGGCGTGCAGGCGGCCGCGTGATACGCGACACGCTGTCGGTCGAGGCCGGCGACGTGCGGCTCGCGGTCTACGTCAGCGGACCGCGCGACGCGCTGCCGATCGTGCTGGTGCACGGCTATCCCGACTCGGCGGCCGTGTGGGAACCGGTGCGCGCGCAACTGGATGCGCGCTACCGTGTGATCGCCTACGACGTGCGCGGCGCCGGCGCTTCCGAGGCGCCGGCCACGCGCCACGCTTACCGGCTAGAACGCCTTGCCGCCGATCTCGCGGCGGTCGCCGACGCGACCTGCGGCGCGCGGCCGTTTCATCTGGTCGGGCACGACTGGGGTTCGATTCAAAGCTGGGAAGCGGTAACCGACTCGGCGTTCAAGGGCCGCATTGCTTCGTACACGTCGATTTCGGGGCCGTGTCTCGATCACGCGTCTCTCGGCTTGCGCGGCGGCGAGAAGAGCGAGAGCGACGGCGGCGCTCAAACCGCACACCCAACAACGAAACGCCCCTTCGGCAGCAGCGTCCGGCAAACGCTGAAGTCCTGGTACATTTTCTTCTTTCATCTGCCGTGGCTGCCCGAACTGGTGTGGCGCGCCGGCGGCGTACGCCTGTGGCCGCTGTGGCTGCGTGTGACGGAACGCGTGCGCCCGGCGCCCGATCCGGCGCAGATGCGCAACGCGATCAACGGCCTGAACCTGTACCGCGCCAATTTCATCGACAAGCTGCTGCGGCCGCGCGCGCGTCATGCGCACGCGCCGGTGCAATTCATCGTGCCGCTGCGTGACCGCTACGTCGGACCGCCGCTCTCGCTCGGACTGGAGGGCTGGCTCGGCGCGTATGAGCGCACCGAGATCGATGCGGGCCATTGGGTCGTGCTGCGCGAACCCGAACAGATTGCGGCCAGCATCGAACGCTTCGCAGAGCGGCATCGCGCGGACCATGACGGCTCCGCGGCGCCGACGACACTCAACGCTCGCGGGGCAGGCGTGTGAAGAGCGTCGGATAGTCGATCACGAGACCGTCGTTGTCCACCTTCATATCCGCCGTGAAGTTGCGGAAGATGCCCTCGTAGCGATACTCGCGATGCAACTCGATGCATGAGTACGCCTGCTCGACGCGTGTGACCTGCAAGTCAGGCGTCGAAATATACGCCACTGAAATCGGCTGACGCTCGCCTTCGGCCAGTTGCAAGCGACGAATCGGCAGCGTGTTGGTGAACGGCGTAGCCGCGATATCGATGTCGATGCAGCCTTCGATCGCGCTCAGCGCGAGGCCATGCCCATCGTGCCAATGGCCGGCACCGTCGCCATGCAACTCCAGCTCGCCGCCGCCGACGATCTTCAGCCAGGCGTAGCGCGTGCGCCATTGCGCGTCGCAGCGTACCTTGTAGTGCAGCCCATACGGCTTGCCGTAGCGCTGCCCGACCACGACGCTTTCCACCGCGAAGCCGTCCTCGTGAGCGTCGAACGCCAGATGTTCGATGCCGTCGCCCTCTTCCGATGCCCACCGTAATTCACGCATCTGCCTGTCTCCTCTTTGGACGGCGCAGCCGGGTTCTGTCTGGCTCTGCCGGGCTCATATCGTAGCGCGAAAGCTTTCGTTCCGGCGATGCGTCGAGCACTGCGGGCATCTCGGGCATGTGTCGCAAATAGCCACTATCAACGCACGGCGATGCCCGGCACGGCCTGGCTGGCCTATGCTCGCGGTTCGCAGTCATCCGACCCGGCGCGCGCCCGACGCTCGCGCGGCGGATTTGCGCATCATCGAAATCACGCCGCCTTCCCATCATGCACGCCGCCGCGACCGAAGCTCAATCCGCCGCCTTGCGCACGCTGCTGCGCAGTCTCGGCCAGATCGTGCTGCAACCGAACGCCTTCACCGGCGCGTGCCTGCTCGCCGCCTGGCTGCTCTACGATCCGCGCCTCGCCTGCGCGGCGCTGATGGGCGCGGTCGCGGCCAACGTGAGCGCGGTATTGGCCGGCTATCGCGAGGACGATACGCGCGCCGGGTTGCACGGGTTCAACGGCGCGCTGGCGGGGTTGGCCGCCTTTAACTTCATCGCCGACAATGCCACGGCGGGCGCGGTGGCGATTCTCGCCGCCACGTGCACGGCGTGGTTTGTGGAGCCGTGGTCGCGCTGGCTGCGTGCGCGCGGACTTGGCTTTTTCTCGAGCCCGTGCCTGATCGTCACGTGGCTTTGGCTGCCGATGGTCATGGTCAACGCGCCGTCCGCTAGCGTGGCCCCGGCGCATGCGCTGAGCGCGACGCAAGCGGGCAGCGGCCTGCTCGCCGGTCTCGCGCAAACCGGCTTTGCATCGGACGCGTTGCCCGGTTTGCTGGTGTTGATCGGGATTGCGGCGGCGTCGCGCAGGCATGCGCTGTGGGCGCTGATCGGCGCGGCGTTCGCAAGCGCTGCGCAGCTGCTGCTCGGCGCAACGATAACCTCGTTTGACGCGGGCCTGTTAGGATTCAACGGCGCGCTGACCGCGCTCGCGCTGGCCGACTGCGGCCTCGTCACGATGCTCGGCGGCGTGGCCGTGTCGGTCGTGCTGCAAGGGTCGGCGGCGCACTTTGGTTGGCCGGCCATGACGGCGCCCTTCGTCCTCGCAACATGGAGCGTGCAGTGGCTCAAGCAGCGCTCGGCCCACGGCGTGAGCGCTGCCACCGCCGAACCAGCGCCATCTATGGACGCCGCACGCACCGCGACGTCGCCGGTTCAGACCAGACGCGCGGGCTAGTTACGCTGCCGGGTTTCGCCACACGTCCGCGCCGCACGCACGCGCTTCGGCGATCAAGCAACTTCAGGAGACAGACATGTCGTTCACTCACACCCCTGCTGGCCGCGTCGCCGAGGCGGGGCCATTGTCCGATGCCGAGCGGCAGACCCGCGTCGACCTGGCCGCGGCCTACCGGCTCGCGGCGCTCAACGGCTGGGACGATCTGGTCTACACGCATATCTCGGCGAGCGTTCCGGACGAACCCGGCCACTTCCTGATCAACCCATTCGGCCTCGCCTTCGATGAAGTGCGCGCGTCGAATCTCGTGAAGATCGATATCGAGGGCAACATCGTCGGCACGAGCGAACATGCGGTGAACGCGACCGGCTTCGCGCTGCACGCGGCGGTCCACGCGGCGCGCAGCGATGCCTTCTGCGTGATGCATCTGCACAATACGGCGGGCGTGGCGGTCTCCGCGCAACCGGCCGGCTTGCTGCCCGCCTCGCAACACGCGCTGCGCTTTTACGGCCAACTCGCTTACCACGATTACGAAGGCCTTGCGTTCACGCCGGCCGAAGGCGAGCGCCTCGTCGCGCATCTCGGCGACAAGCCCGCCATGCTGTTGCGCAATCACGGCACACTGACCACCGGCCGCACGGTCGCCGAAGCCTACGTGCTGATGGCAACGCTGATCAAGGCATGCGAGATCCAGTTGCAGGCGCAAGCATGCGGCGCGGAACTCGTGGTGCCAAGCGATGCGGTCGCCGCGCGCACGGCGGAACAACTGTACGATGGCGGCGCCATTGAAGGCGCGCTCGAATGGCCTGCCTTGCTGCGCAAACTCGACCGCCTCGACACCAGCTATCGCGATTGAATTCGCGCCGCGTTCACTTCAATCCCAATCTCGTTCTTAACGGAGTCACACCATGCCCACGTTTCATATCGAACTCTTCGAAGGCCGCTCGGTAGAACAGAAACGCCAGTTCGTCGAAGCCATTACCAAGGCGACCTGCGAATCGCTCGGCGTCGAACCGAACTCGGTGGATATCATTCTGACCGACGTCAAACGCGAAAACTGGGCAACGGCTGGGCGTTTGTGGTCCGACGCCTGAGCATCAAGCGCGCGGCATGCTCTACGACGCTTGCCGCGCACTGGCGCTTCAAACTCGCGTTACCAGGGGTTCTTACCTTGAGCACTGAAGAACCCGCCGGTGGGTCCGTCCGCCGGCAGTACCGCGAGACGGATCGCCTCCGCGGCGCCCTGCTCGACGGTCTGGTAACCGCGGTGTCCGTTCAGATCGGTCGCCGTGAAGCCGGGATCGGCGGCATTCACTTTGATCGACGTGTCGCGCAACTCGTCGGCGAGCTGCACGGTCAGCATGTTCAGCGCGGCCTTCGACGCGTTGTAGCCAATCAGCTTGACCCGCGCGAACTCCCACTGCGGGTCGCTATTCCACGTCAGCGAGCCGAGTCCGCTCGACACGTTGACGATGCGCGCATCGCTCGCGCGTTTGAGCAGCGGCAGCATGGCCTGCGTGACGCTCAGCGCGCCGAAAAAATTCGTCTCGAAGATGCGCCGCACGGCGTCGATGCCGGCGTTGCCAGGCGAACCGTCGGCGGGGTCCGTGATCCCCGCGTTGTTGACCAGCACGTCGAGCCGGCCGAATTCACGCTCGATGCGATTCGCCGCCGCCTGCACGGTCGCCCCGTCGGTCAGGTCGAGTTCAATGAAGCGCACATCGAGCCCATCGTCGCCTAATTTCGCGGCCGCTGCCTCACCGAGACTCGGGTTGCGCGCGCCGAGCAGCACAAGCAATCCGGCGCGCGCCAGCGAACGCGCGATCTCCAGTCCAATACCCTTGTTGGCGCCGCTCACGAGCGCGATGCGTTTAGCGTCGGTTGCCATGCCTGCTCCTTCTGAAGCGTTGAGTTACGATCCAGTTTATGAACAATCCTTCAGCTTTGGAATTCGCATATGGATCTCGATAGCACCGCGGGCCGCGAGCCAAGAAAGACGCCGCGTCAGGCCCGTTCGGTGGTGACGGTCGACGCGGTATTCGAGGCAACCCTTCAGGTTCTGCTCAACGACGGCCCGCGCCGGTTGACCACGACGCGCGTGGCGGAGCGGGCCGGCGTGTCGGTCGGCACGATCTATCAGTACTATCCGAACAAGGAATCGCTGCTGTATGCGGTGTTGCAGCGTCATCTGGACCATGTCGCGCAGGCGGTCGAAGCCGCCAGCCGGCAGCAGCGCGGTCAGCCGCTGGACGCGATGATCGAGGCGCTGGTCGCCGCGTTCGTCGAGGCGAAAACGGCGCGCATGGACGAATCGCGCGCGTTGTACGCGATTGCGGCCGAACTGAACACAACGGAATTGGTGCGGGAGGCGTCGGAACGCATGCGCTCGGCCGCCATCGCGATGCTGGAAACGGCTGCTGACGCGCAGTTCGCCGATTTGCCGATGGTGACGTTTATCTGGCTGAACGCGCTGGTCGGGCCGACACGTGCCATGCTGGAAGGCCGGGCGCCGCCGAAGATGCTGCGCGCGTTGCGCGCGCAGCTTGTGATGCTCAGCGAAGCGTATTTAAAACGCATCGCCGTGGCGGCATAACAACACGCCGCCACGAAGTTACGCCATCAGAACTTGTGGATGATGCCCACACCGGCGGCAAACTGGCTGCGTGACGAGGACGGCTGGCCGTTCTGGCCGTCGCCGATATCGGCCGTCGCGTTGATGATGCTCACGCCGTTCGTGCCCAGGGTCTGACCGCCTGCGCGTTGATACGCCTCGAGCGCATACAGCCCGGTGCGCTTGGAGAGGCTGTAGTACTGCGAGAGGTTGAACTGCTGGTAGCTAGCCGAACTCGTGATGCCGTTCGCTTTGGTAGCACGCGTGTAGCTGTAGCCCGCAGCCAGGTCCAGTGCCGTCAAAGGCTTGAAGTGCACCACGGCGCCGCCCGTGTTGAAGATCGCGGTGGTGTGGAACGGCGAGTTGATACCCGGAATGTACTGCACGTTCGAGTACGAGAACGACACGTCCCACTGCGGGGTGAACGCATAGCCGCCCGTCACCGCCACGCGCTGCTGAGCCTGCGCACGCTGATAGCCGTTGTTGATGCCCGACACGCCAGGCTGAGCGCCCGCGTTCTGCGTCGTGGAGTCTGCGCCCCATGCGCCACCGCCAGGCGTCGAGTTGTTGATGCGCTGGAAGCCTGCCGCAATGCCGAACGGACCGTTCAGGTACTGCAAGGCCGCGCTCCATGTCGAACCGGCGTTGAAGCTGCCCGGCACGCCGCCCAGCGCATACGAGCCACTAGCCGTGAAGCCATACAGCTTCGGCGACGTGTACACCAGCGAGTTATTGACGCGGTACAGCGTATCCAGAGAGTCGATATCGCCCGGGTGCGCGCCGTATGCGCCCGTCAGCCAGGTGGTCGGGCTGTACGGGGAGAGCAGCGTGTAGTACGACGTATATTGGCGGCCTGCGGTGAACGTACCGTAGTTGGCATTCGCCACGCCGACATAAGCCTGGCGGTTGAACGCGAGACCGGACACGGACTGTGCGCCGGTCGCGCTGTTAAAGCCCTCTTCCAACTGGAAGATCGCCTTCGTGCCGCCACCCAGGTCCTCGGCGCCTTTCAGGCCGAAACGGCTGCCGGCCCAGATGCCGTTGACCATCTTCACGACCGAACGGCCGCCGCTGGTCGAGCCGAGCGACGTCTGGCTGCTCTGATAGCCGATCCCCGTATCGACGATCCCGTACAGCGTCACGCTGCTCTGAGCGTGCGCGCCGAGGGCGACCAAGCCAAGCGCCGAAGTTGCCAATACCTTTTTCATTTCTGCTCCTCTTTAAAAAATTATTCTTTGATCGCGGCACGCTTCGAGTGCCGCCGAGTGTGGATATTGTTCGAACGCCCCGGCATTAATTAAGGATTTCAAAATACCGGGTGACCATTGATCAGGCTAGGCAACCATGTCGAGAACATCGGTACGTAAGTGACGATGTTGATCGCGCTGAAGATAGCCAGGTAATAAGGCCACGCCACCTTGGTAGTTTCACCAATCGACACATTGCCAATCGCGCACCCGATAAACTGCACCGAGCCAATCGGTGGGTGCACAAGACCCAATGCGCAATTCAGCAGGATCATGATCCCGAACTGCACCGGACCCACGCCGGCGTGCATCGCCATCGGCAGGAACAGCGGCGTGGTGATCAGGATGTGCGCCGCCATGTCGACGAACGTGCCGAGGAAAATCTGGATCAGGTTGATGTACAGCAGCATCAGCCACGGCAGGCTGGTTGCGCCATCGAGCATGTGTTCGATCGCATCCGGAATCTCCAGATAGGCCATCTGATAACGCAGCATGTTCGACACGCCAATCAGCAGCAGCACCACGCCGGTGGTTTTGGCCGCCTTGGACAATGCGTGGAACAGCTTCTTCATCGTCATCGAGCGATACACGACGATCGTCAGCACCAGCGAATAAAACACGGCGATAGCGGCGGCTTCCGTCGCTGTAGCAATGCCCTTTGCCACGCAAACCAGAATGATTGCAATCACCATCAAGCCGGGCAATGCGCCAAGGAACGTGCGGGCCACGGCGTACCAGCCGGGGAATTTCTGCAGTTCCGTCGAACCATCGGCGCGACGCGGATAGCCGTATTTGACCGCTTGCCAGTACGCTGCGATCAGCACGAAACCCATCACCCACAACACCGGCAGTAGACCGGAAAACAACAGATCGCCGATCGACACGCCGCTCATCGGGTGTCCATTCAACGTGCCGGTGATACCCTGGGCCGCGAATGCATAGATGATCATGTTGGTCGACGTCGGCATCAGCGCGCCCGCCAGCGACGAATGCGTCGTCACGTTGACCGCGTAGGCCGCGCTGTAACCTTCACGCTTCATCAATGGAATCACCACCCCGCCCATGGCCGACGTATCCGCCGAAGGCGAACCGGAGACCCCGCCGAACAGCGTGCAGGCGACCACGTTGGCCATGCCGAGGCCGCCGCGGAAATGCCCGACCGTGGCCTGCGCGAAACGCAGGATGCGGTCCGCGATGCCACCGTGCAGCATCAGCTCACCAGACAGAATGAAGAACGGCACCGCGAGGAACGAGAAGCCGTTGATGCCCGAAATCATCGACTGCATGGCGGTGGCCGCCGGCAAGCCTTCGTACAGATAAGTCAGGACACACGAGAGCCCGAGCCCGAAGGAAACAGGAACGCCGAGAAGGAGAAAAACAAGAAAACTAACGGAGAGGATGGCAAGTTCCATGATTGCTCTATTTCTGTTTCTGTGCGAAAAGCGCGAGCAGGTTCTCAATCGAGAACATTGCAATGCAGACGCTGGCAATAACCGGAATGCAGTAACGCAACGATTCAGGCAAGCCGACAATTGGAATCCGGTCTTCGGCGGTGGCCTCCACCATCTGCAGACACCCGAAGAAAACCATCACCGCAAACACGATCAGGCAAATATGCTGAAACGACGTGGCGATGAGCTGCCCTTTCGGCGGCAATTTCTTGACGAGCGAATCGAGCCCGATATGGCCGCCTTCGCGCACCTTGAGCGCGGCGCCGAACATGGCGATCACGATCACCAGCAAGAGCGCGATGGGCTCGACGAAATCCGGTGCATCGCTGAAGACGTAGCGCATCACGACGCTGTAGATCACCAGCAGGCTCAGCACGGCGAGACCCACCGACGCCACGATAACTAGAGCGCGGAACAGAAAATCATTTGGGCGCTTCATGAATCTCATTGAACCCATCCTTGCATACGACCGACCTGTCTTTAATAGTCAGCAATCCTGTTCGACTTATCCGATTCAGGAAGCGCGCAGCGGCACAGCCCGCGAATCTTCTCGCAGGCTCCTTGCGCCGCTGCCGTGCTTCCGTTCAGGCGAACCTTATTTGACTGCCTGAATCTCGTCGACGAGCTGCTTCATTTGCGGGGTCTTTTCGTACTTCGCCCAGACCGGCTGCATGGCCTTGACGAACGCGGCACGATCGATCTGCGTCGTGGCGACGATGGTCGCGCCGCCCTTCGTGACCGTCTTGCTCGCGTCGGCTTCGCGCGCCGTCCACAGTTTCTGGTAGTACGGCACCGAGTCCGCGGCAGCCTTCTTGATGATGTCCTGCTCTTGCGGCGTCAGCGTGTCCCACACTTTCTTCGAGAACACCAGCACTTCCGGCGTCATCGAATGCTGGGTTTCGGAGTAGACCGGCGCGACTTCGAAGTGCTTGGTTTCTTCGTACGACGGCAGGTTGTTTTCAGCGGCATCCACCAGACCCGTCTTCAGACCCGTGTAGACCTCGGCGAACGGCATCGGCGTGGGCGTGCCGCCCATTGCGCGGATTTCGTCGACCATCAGATCGGACGGTTGCACGCGAACCTTGAGGCCCTTCATGTCTGCCGGCGTGTGAATCGGCTTCTTCGTGTAGATGGACCGCGCGCCGCTCTCGTAGAACGTCAGCGCGATCATGCCCTTCGCCTTGAAGGCGTCCAGAATCTTCTGGCCTTCCGGGCCGTACATCACCTTGCGGAAATGGTCGATGTCGCGGAACAGGAACGGCAGCGACGGGATCATGGATTCAGGCACGATCTCGTTGAATGCGGCGCCGTTGGCGCGCGCCATGTCCAGTGCGCCAATGCGCACCTGATCGATCGTGTCGTTTTCGGAACCCAGCGCGCTATTGCCGAAGACCTTCACGGAATCCTTGCCGCCGGTTGCCTGTTTGATCTGTTCCCCCATGTATTTCACGGCCATGTTGGTCGGGTAAGTGTCGCCGTGCACGTCGGACACGCGGAACACACGCGCTTGTGCCGACACGGTGCTGAATGCCAGCACCGAGGCTGCGACGATCATCGAAACACGGGAAGAGGCAAACTTCTTATTCATCGTGAAATTCCTTGAAAAATTGACCATCCAATCGATTGCGGAGGGCCCGCTTGCGGTGGCCGCCCGCGGATGCGACATGGATTGCTGCGTCTCCCGGCTCGACGCTCGCCACCGTATGCGGTCACGAGCGCTTTGCCATGCTGGTCTGTGCAACGTCCCCGGCGCAGATGCTCAGCACTCCTGTCAGACAACTCGACTCTTTTACTTTTGCTTCAACTGCACCGGCTTGCATCTCGTGTGCGAGTAGTCGCGCACGTCGACGCCGCCTCGTTCATACCGAAAACTCGAAATTCAAAGAAAGGAATTTGTTTGGGCTTATATGTTGTACGACGACATATGAAGTCTATAAAACGGAGTTTGAGTTGTACAGACGGTATTTACCCGCACCGCCAAGGCATCCGGCACGGCTGACCGGCGCGTCGTGTGTCGAGTGTCCGCGCCAGCTGGCACGGCGCTGCTGGGGTAAAACCGGTATGCGCGGGAGACGCTGTTTTTCGTAGCAGAATTGTGACGAGACCGTAGCCTTTACGCCACAATGTTGTACGACGACCTATGAATATCGAGCAGACGAACAAAGGGCGCCGGCCACGACAGCGTGCCCAGCGCCCTTCTCACGCAAACTCCGCTTACAGCTCGCCCGCGAACTCCGGCTCGGGTAGCCCGGTTACACCAGGACGCACGGCGAAAAGATGGCCGTCGTGCTCGCTTGCGTTCGCTGCGGGACGAATCGACGTGACGAACAGCGTATCCAGATCGCGTCCACCGAAGGCACACATCGCCGGCTTGACGGCCGGCACGGCAATCTGCCGGTCCAGCTTGCCTTCGGGCGTGAAGCGCAGCAACAGGCCCGCGTCGTTCGCGCAAATCCAGTAGCAGCCGTCGGCGTCCACCGCGGCGCCGTCGGGACGGCCCGCATGGTGATTCAGATCGGCGAACACGCGACGGTTGCGCGGCTCGCCAGTCTCGACGTTGTAATCGAATGCCCAGATCTGCCTGCGCAACGGATGCGAATCCGACAGGTACATGGTCGTGCCGTCCGGCGACCACGCGAGGCCGTTCTGCGTGATGAGCGCGTCGACGACCGGCGCGGACAACACGCCACGTTCGTCGAAACGATAAAGCGCGCCGGCCGGCTTGGCCGCCGCCATGTCCTGCACCATCGTGCCGGCCCAGAAGCGCCCTTGCCGGTCGCAACGGCCGTCGTTGAAACGCATGTCTTCGCATGCGAAATCCGGTGCGGCGAGCTTGCGTCCTGTCACGCGCACGGGTTCGCCGTTCGCCGAGGACTCAGTCAGCGTGACCGCAAAGAGCCCGGTCTCGCAACCGGCCAGCACCGTGCCGCGATGATCGAACGCGATGCACGCGACTTTCTCCGGCAACAGCCATTCGGAGCGTTCGCCCGAATCGATCCGCAGCCGCACGATCTTCTGCGCCGGAATGTCCACCCAGTAGAGCGCCTGTTCCTTCGCGCGCCACACCGGACTTTCGCCAACCGAAGCCGGCGCCTGCCCTGCCGCCTCGACTCGCTCCACGCGCGGGTTCGCCGCGGCGCTCACCGCTTCGGCTCCATCGGGCCGGCGAGCACAAACGGTCCGCCCTGAAAACGCTGCGTCGGATCGTCGAGTTCGGCAGTCGGTGCGGTGACCGGAAAGAGATGCTCGAATTCGACCGAACTGTCTTGCGGACGAAAACCGAGGAACGCGGCCTTCGTGTTGTCCACCCACTTGGTCCGGTTATCCGACACGCCGTACACGATCGCGTGACCCACGCGATTGGTGAACAGCGAGCAGCGCACCAGTTCGATAAAGTCGCGAAAGCTCAGATAGGTCACGAGCATGCGCGGATTCTTCGGCTGCTCGAACGAAGAACCGATCCGCAGACACACCGTCTCCAGACCGAAGCGATCGAAGTAGTACCGCGACAACGATTCGCCGAAGCACTTCGTCACGCCATACAGGCTGTCGGGACGCAGCGGCGCATCGATATCGACCACCTCTGTCACCGGATGAAAACCCACCGCGTGATTCGAGCTCGCATACACGATGCGCTTCACGCCCTGCTTCTGCGCGGCCGAATAGAGGTTGTACAGGCCGCGGATGTTCGCTTCGAGCAGATCTTCGAACGGCGCCTCGACGGAAATACCGCCGAGGTGAATCACGGCGTCCACGCCTTCGAGTAGCGCGTGAACCGCGGCTTCGTCCGCGAGATCGACGGTGGAGGCTTCCTCGTGCGCCGCCACGTCACCGAGCGGCGCGATGTCGCTCACGCGCACGATATCGGCCCACTCGGCCAACGCGCCGCGCAATTGCTGGCCGAGGTTGCCGGCGGCGCCGGTCAGCAGCAGGCGGCGGAAGGGTTTCTGCGCCGCGCTGCGGCCAAGATTCGAGTCAGTCATGTTTCTGTATTGGTGTAAGAGCGATCAGGTCAAGCGCGCGTGACGAACCAATCAGGTCACCGGCGCCGGATTGAACAGCGTCAACGCATTGTGGAGCTTGAGTTTTTCAGCGCAGGTTTCCTTGCGCCCGCTGGCGACGTCGAGCATCAGACGGAACAGTTCCCAGCCCACCTCTTCGATGGTCGCCGCGCCGGTCGCGATGGTGCCGGCGTTGATGTCCATCAGGTCATGCCAGCGGCGCGCCAGATCCGAGCGCGTCGCGACCTTGATGACGGGCACTTCGGCGAGGCTGTACGGCGTGCCGCGGCCGGTGGTGAAAACGTGCAGGTTGATACCCGCCGCGACTTGCAGCGTACCGCAGATGAAATCGCTCGCCGGCGTGGCCGCGTAAATCAGCCCTTTCTGGCGGACCTTCTCGCCGGGCGACAACACACCGGAAATCGCCGAATTGCCCGACTTGATGATCGACCCCATCGCCTTCTCGACGATGTTCGACAAGCCGCCCTTCTTGTTGCCCGGCGTGGTATTGGCGCTGCGGTCCGCGCCGCCGCGCTTCAGATAATCGTCGTACCACTGCATCTCGCGGATGATCGCCGCGGCGACCTCCGGGTTGGCCGCGCGCGCCGTCAATTGATCGACGCCGTCGCGCACTTCGGTGACTTCCGAGAACATGACCGTGGCGCCGGCACGCACCAGCAAATCGGTCGCGTAGCCCACTGCCGGGTTCGCGGTGAGGCCGGAAAATGCATCGCTGCCGCCGCACTGCACGCCGATCACGAGATCGGACGCGGGACAGGTCTCGCGACGGCGATTGTTGAGCCGCTTCAGATGACCGTCGGCCATCTTCATGATCGACTCGATCATCGATTGGAAGCCGACGTGTGATTCATCCTGAAGCACGACCACGTCGCCATTCATATCTGCCTCGATATCGCCGATGTCCGCGACTTCGGCGACATTCGCGGCCGCGGCGATCGGAATCGTGCCGGGCGGCATCAGGCGCTCGGGTTGCAGCTTCTCGCAACCGAGGCTGACCATCATCACCTCGCCGCCGAAATTCGGATTCAGGCTGATATTGCGCACGGTGCGGATCGGCACCATCGCGTCGGGCGCGTCGATCGCGACGCCGCAACCGTAGGTGTGGCCGAGGCTCACCACGTCGTCGACATTCGGATAGTTCGGCAGCAGCTCGGCCTTGATGCGGGTGACCGCATGCTGGACCACGTCGGCCACGCATTGCACCGTGGTCGTGATGGCGAGAATGTTGCGCGAGCCGACCGAGCCGTCCGCGTTGCGGTAGCCCTCGAACGTGTAGCCCTCGAGCGGCGGCATCTCCGGCGCCTTGATCGTGGCGATCGGCAGATCCTCTAGCCCCGGCGGGCTCGGCATGCGGATCACGTGTTCGTTGATCCAGCTGCCCTTGGGCAGGGCCTTGAGCGCATAGCCGATCACCACGTTATACCGGATGACCTCGTCGCCCTCGGCCAGATCGGCCAGCGCGACCTTGTGCCCTTGCGGCACGCGCTCGCGCAGCGCCAGACCGTCGGGAAATACCGCGCCCTCACCCAGCCCGCCGTCGTTGACGACGATCGCGACATTGTCATTGGGGTGAACGCGAATGTAGAGCGGAGATTGTTCCATTGCATCGATCCTTATGGCGTTTTACGCCTGCTGCGCCAGCTATTCATACGTCATCCTACAACATGAAAGATTGCGCAGACGTTCCGTATTTACCCTAGGACAAGCATTATGCCGTGAAATGACCGTTGAGTTAGCCGATTTGTTGTTGTACGATGACGTATAAGAAATCTCAATTTCTACTGAATTGAACCCCCGCGAACCATTCCGACGCTCTGGATACTCATCATGACGACACCGCAGGAACTGAAGCAGATCGTTTCCGAAGGCCTCCTGTCCTTCCCCGTTACCGACTTCGACGAACAAGGCGATTTCCGCGCCGACACCTATGCTGAGCGCCTCGAATGGCTCGCTCCTTATGGCGCTTCGGCGCTGTTCGTCGCCGGCGGCACGGGCGAGTTCTTCTCGCTCACGCACAACGATTATTCGAACGTCGTCAAAACGGCCGCCGAAGTCTGCAAAGGCAAGGTGCCGATTCTCGCCGGCGCGGGCGGCCCGACGCGCGTCGCGATCGCCTACGCGCAGGAAGCCGAGCGCCACGGCGCGAACGGCATTCTGCTGATGCCGCATTACCTGACGGAAGCCTGCCAGGAAGGTATCGCCGCGCACGCTGAAGAGGTTTGCAAGTCCGTGCCGAACATGGGCGTGATCATCTACAACCGCGCGAACTCCAAGCTTAACGCCGATATGCTCGAAGGGCTGGCTGAGCGCTGCCCGAACCTGATCGGCTTCAAGGACGGCGTGGGCGAGATCGAGAACATGGTGTCGATCCGCCGCCGTCTCGGCGACCGCTTCTCGTATCTCGGCGGCCTGCCGACCGCGGAAGTCTATGCCGCTGCATACAAGGCGCTGGGCGTGCCGGTGTATTCGTCGGCGGTGTTCAACTTCATTCCGAAGACCGCGATGGACTTCTACCGCGCCATCGCCGCGGACGACCACGCGACCGTCGGCAAGCTGATCGACGAATTCTTCCTGCCGTACCTGGCGATCCGCAACCGTCGCGCGGGCTACGCGGTCAGCATCGTCAAGGCCGGCGCGAAGCTGGTCGGCCACAGCGCCGGTCCGGTGCGCGCGCCGCTGACCGATCTGACGGAAGAAGAAATGGGCAAGCTGGACGCGCTCATCAAGACGCTCGGCCCGCAATAATCCGGCTGGCGTAACAGAACCAGTCAACACCCGGCGGCCGTGCGAACGATGGCCGCGTAAACGGCACCGCAAAGAGCGCCCGGGACGGCAACGTCGCCGGGCGTTTTTGTGCCGCACGAATGTATCGACAAGGCTTGTGGCGACTGTTGCGCCACGACGTCTGGGGCAGCCCCGCTCCCCTGCATAAAAGATTCAGGAGATGACCATGGAAATGAGCCGCACGGCGAGTGCCGCCCACGTCGCAAAGCGCACGCGAGTCCGCTACGGAATCCTGCTGCTGATCTTTCTGATCACGACTTTCAACTACGCGGACCGCGCCACGCTGTCGGTGACCGGCTCGGCCATGCGCGCCGAGTTCGGCTTCGACGCGATCCGCATGGGCTACATTTTCTCCGCGTTCAGTTGGGCCTACGTGCTGTCGCAACTGCCGGCCGGCTGGCTGCTGGACCGCTTCGGCGCGCGGCGCGTCTACGCGGCGAGCATTTTCTTCTGGTCGCTCTTCACGCTGCTGCAAAGCTCCATCGGCCTGCTGGGCAGCGCGGCAGCCGCCGTCACCGCGCTGTTCGTGCTGCGCTTCGCGATGGGCGCGGCCGAATCGCCGGCGTTTCCCGCCAATGCCAAGGTCGTGGCGAGCTGGTTCCCGACCAACGAACGCGGTACGGCGTCGGCCATTTTCAATTCGGCGCAATACTTTGCCGCAGTCGTGTTCACGCCGCTGATGGCATGGCTCACCCACGCGTTCGGCTGGCACATGGTCTATGTCGTGATGGGCGTGATGGGGCTTCTGCTCGCGCTCACGTGGCTGAAGGTGATGAAGAATCCCGCCGATCATCCGCGTGTTTCGCGCGCTGAACTGGAGTACATCGAACAGGGCGGCGGCGTGGTCAATGGGCAAAAGAAAGCCCGCTCCACTGACAAGATCGAACATACCGGCGGCTGGTCGCTGGTTCGCCAACTACTGAGCAACCGCATGCTGGTCGGCGTCTATCTCGCGCAGTATTGCATCAACGTGCTGACCTACTTCTTCCTGACCTGGTTTCCGATCTACCTCGTGCAGGCGCGCGGCATGACCATTCTCCAAGCGGGTCTGGTGGCTTCGCTGCCGGCGATCTGCGGATTCTCCGGCGGGGTGCTCGGCGGCATCCTGTCCGACGGGCTGATCCGTCGCGGCCATTCGCTCACGATCGCGCGCAAGGTGCCGATTGTCGGCGGCATGCTGCTGTCGGTGTGCATCATCGGCTGCAATTATGTGTCGACCGATTGGGTCGTCGTCGCGCTCATGTCGCTCGCGTTCTTCGGCAAAGGCATCGGGGCGCTCGGCTGGGCGGTCGTCGCCGATACGTCACCGAAGGAAGCGCTCGGTCTCTCGGGTGCGATCTTCAATATGTTCGGCAACGTCGCCGGTATCGTGACGCCGATCGTGATCGGCTATCTCGTGGCGAAGACCGGGTCGTTCAACGGCGCGCTGGTGTTCGTGGGCATCAACGCCCTGCTCACGGTGTTCAGCTATCTCGTGATCGTGAAAGACATCAAACGGGTCGAGTTGCGCCCGCGCTGACCACGCGGCGGTTATCGTACTTCCCTGCGGACGGCGAAATGAGCGCCGTCGCAGCGTAAAACGCAGACTGGAAAGGGACGTCGGCGTCGTATCGGCCGCCGGCCCGCAAAATGATATGGCGTGGTTATAATCAGTCGTCAGACGACGGTATAATGAAACGCATGAAGTGTCTGCAACTATCTGATTCAAGGGGCGTTTTCGATGGCTACACCACTGGCATCCGCGGCACCGCCACGACGCGCTCGTAATCTTGCCGAGTTCGTCGTCAGCTACGTCACCGAGCAAATTGCGTCCAACGCCTTGAAGCCCGGCGACAAACTGCCGACCGAATCGCAACTCATGGTCACGCTGAGCGTGAGCCGCACCGTCATTCGCGAGGCGATTTCGCGTTTGCAGGCGGGCAAGATCATCGAGACGCGGCACGGTATCGGCAGCTTCGTGCTGGAACCGCAGCGCGAAAAGCTGGGCATCGACATGGTGCCCGCCACCACCCTGCGCGACGTGTTGTCGATCCTGGAACTGCGCATCAGTCTGGAAACGGAATGCGCGGGTCTCGCGGCGCAGCGCGCCAAGCCGGACGACCTCGCGCGCATGCGTGCCGCGCTCGACGCGATCGAAGCCACGCGCCATAACGGGCTGGACAGCGTCGACGCCGATCTGCAATTTCATATTTCGGTAGCGCGCGCCACCGGCAACCGCTATTTCGTCGACATTCTCACGCAGATGGGCAGCGCGCTGATTCCGCGTAACCGGCTCGACTCGGCGGGCATTGCGCGCGCGGAACCGGATGCGTATCTGTCGCTCGTCAATCTCGAACACGAAAGTATTCTCGAAGCGATCACGCGGCACGACGCGGAAGGCGCGCGCGCGGCGATGCGCATGCATCTGTCCAACAGTCGCGAGCGCTTGCGGCGAGCAAACGAAGCTGCTGAGGCGAATAGCTGAGTCGGTTCGCTTCTAATTCGGGTTCGCTAAGGTGGGCGCAATAGAAAAATGGCCGGGATATCCCGGCCATTCTCTTATCTCACTCGATCACCCACCGCTTAGCTGCGCGTGATCTCGCCATCACGACGACGCCACAGATCCAGCGGATTGCTGTCGGTCAGCGCTTCCGGCAGCAGATCGGCCGGGAAATCCTGATAGCACACCGGACGCAGGAAACGCTCGATCGACGTCGTGCCGACCGAAGTCGCGCGGCTATCGGACGTCGCCGGGAACGGGCCGCCGTGCACCATCGCGTGCGACACCTCGACGCCCGTCGGGAAGCCGTTCACCAGAATCCGGCCGGCCTTGCGTTCCAGAATCGGCACCAGCTTCTTCGCCGCTGCCAAGTCGGCGCTGTCCATCTGCACCGTGGCGGTCAACTGGCCGGCAAAGTGCTCGGCAACCGCGAGCAGTTCCTGCTCGTCCTTGCAACGCACGATGGTCGACGCCGGGCCGAACACCTCGTCTTCCAGCGCCGGCGTGGCGAGGAACGTCTGCGCATCGGTTACGAACAACGCCGCACGCGCCTGGGTCGGGCCGGTTGTCTCGACACCGCGAGCCACGGCCTCGACGCCCTTCGTCGCCGCCAGCTTGCCCTCGCCTTCTTCGTAAGCGGCGCAGATGCCGGACGTCAGCATGGTCTGCGCGGGCTTGCCGCTCAGCGCGTCGGATGCGGTGGCGACAAACGTCTTGAGCGCGTCGCTATCGACGGCAATCGCGAGGCCCGGATTGGTACAGAACTGGCCGGCGCCGAGCACCAGCGAATCGACGAAACCACGCGCGATGCTCTCGCCGCGCCCAGCCAGCGCATTCGACAGCAGGAACACCGGATTGATGCTGCTCATTTCCGCGTAGACCGGAATCGGCTCGGCACGCGCCGCCGCCACGCGCATTAGCGACGTGCCGCCCGCGCGCGAACCGGTGAAGCCGACCGCCTTGATCGCCGGATGCGCGACCAGCGCCTCGCCAACGGAATTCCCCGCGCCGACGATCATGGAGAACACGCCTTCAGGCAAGTCCATCTCTTGCGCGACTCGCTGGATCACGCGGCCGACCATCTCCGACGTGCCGAGGTGAGCGCGGTGCGCCTTCACCACCACCGGGCAACCGGCCGCGAGCGCCGCCGCCGTGTCGCCGCCCGCCACCGAAAACGCGAGCGGGAAATTGCTGGCGCCGAACACCGCGACCGGGCCGAGCGGAATCTTTTGCATGCGCAGGTCGGAGCGCGGCAGCGGCTTGCGCTCCGGCAGCGGCGAATCGAGCGTGGCCGAGAGCCACTGGCCGGCGCGCACGACTTGCGCGAACAGCTTGAGCTGGCCGGTCGTGCGACCGCGTTCACCTTCGAGACGCGCCTTCGGCAGACCCGATTCCTGGTGCGCCCGTTCGATCAGCGCGTTGCCCAACGCCGTGATGCCGTCGGCGATACGCTCGAGAAACTCGGCGCGCACCGTCAGCGGCAGGTGGCGGTACGGATCGAACGCTTGCTGCGCCAACTCACACGCCTGTCCGACGAGGGCCACCGAACCGCTGCCGAAAACCGGCTCCGCGATATCGGATCCCGTGGCAGGATTGAACGCATGCAATGGTTTTTCCTCGCCGCGCACCGCTTTGCGGCCGATCAACATTTCGCCGGTAATTGTCATTTGCTTTCCTTGAGTGAAGGCTTAAGATATAAGTCATCCTACAACATTGTGAGGCATGCGCGCAACCTGAAACGCTTGCCTGGCGAGGAATTCGGGTTAACGTGACCGTTACAACCGCCGAGGCCGGTGCTAATCTGCAATCAAGACATACGACGACCTATAACTCGCGTTGAGCCGTCGTCGGAGCTTGCCCGATCCATTGCCGTTCGAGGAAAACAGCCCATGCCAGCCGTCACGCCTTACCAGCCCTTACCCAATAGTTTCCGTCGAGCAGTATGCGGCGGCGAAACCCTGATTGGCTGCTGGGCGTCGCTCGCCAGCCCGATCGTCACCGAACTGCTCGGCATTGTCGGCTTCGACTGGATGCTGCTCGACGCCGAGCACGCGCCGAACGACGTCCTCACGCTGATCCCGCAGTTGATGGCACTCAAGGATAGCGCCAGCGCGCCGGTCGTGCGGCCGCCCGCCAACGACAGCGTGTTCATCAAGCGGCTCCTCGACAGCGGCTTTTCGAATTTCCTGGTGCCGTTCGTCGAAAGCGCCGACGACGCGGCCCGCGCCGTCGCCGCCACGCGTTACCCGCCGCAGGGCATTCGCGGCGTCTCGGTGAGCCACCGCGGCAATCGTTACGCGACGGTGCCCGACTACTTCGACGTCGCCAACGATAACGTCTGCGTGATCGTGCAGATTGAAAGCCGTAAAGCCGTCGACGCAATCGACGACATTCTCGCCGTGGACGGCGTGGACGCCGTATTCGTCGGACCGTCCGACCTCGCGGCCGCGTACGGCCATCTCGGCAATCCGAATCACCCCGATGTGCAGGCGGCGATCGCGCGCGTGTTCGAACGCGCCCAGGCCGCCGGCAAGCCGAGTGGCATTCTCGCCCCGGTGCAGGCTGACGCGGAGCGCTATATCTCCATGGGCTGCCGCGTCGTCGCGGTCTGCGCGGATATGGGGCTGCTGAAAGCCGCCGCGCAGACGGTTCAAAAACACTTCATGCAGAAACAGGCGGGCCAGCAATAACCCGGCCGTCATGACATCTTCGGAGCATTCCATGCAAAAAGCAGGCTTTATCGGACTCGGCATCATGGGTAAGCCCATGGCCGCCAACCTTCTCAAGAACGGCGTCGCGCTCGCAGCGTTCACGCGCAGCGGCGTGCCCGACGATCTCATCCAGGCGGGCGCCGTCGCGTGCGACAGCCCGGCCGCCGTAGCCGCGCAGGCCGACGTGATTTTCATCATGGTGCCGGACACGCCCGACGTCGAGCGCGTGCTGTTCGGCGAACAAGGTCTCGCCGGATCGTTGCGCGCGGGACAAACCGTCGTCGACATGAGCTCGATTTCGCCGATGGCCACCCGCGAGTTCGCGGCCCGCGTGCGCGAAAGCGGCGCGGACTATCTGGATGCGCCGGTTTCCGGCGGCGAAGTCGGCGCCAACGCGGGGTCGCTGACCATCATGGTGGGCGGCGAAACCGCGACCTTCGATGCTGTCAAGCCACTCTTCGACATGATGGGCAAGAACGTTACGCTGATCGGCGGCGTCGGCGCCGGCCAGGTGTGTAAGGTGGCCAATCAGGTGATCGTCGCCGCGACGATCGAAGCTGTCGGCGAGGCGCTGCTGCTCGCTTCCAAGGCCGGAGTCGATCCGGCGCGCGTGCGTGAAGCGCTGATGGGCGGCTTTGCGTCCTCGCGCATTCTCGAAGTGCACGGCGAACGCATGACCAAACGCACCTTCGATCCGGGCTTCCGCATCGAACTGCACCAGAAGGATCTGAACCTCGCGCTTTCGACCGCGCAATCGCTCGGCGTATCGCTGCCGAATACGGCCACTTGCCAGGCGCTGTTCAACGCCTGCGTCGCGCACGGTGGCAAGGCGTGGGACCACTCGGCGATGGTGCGTGCGCTCGAATTCCTCGCCGATCACGAGATCGGCCAGAAGACCGCTTAAGCCGCACGCCGCTTTTTGATGCGCCGCTCCGCTTGCCTGATGCAGATAGGCAGGACGGAGCGGCGCATACGTGCGTTCGCAGGCTTCACTGCGAATTGACAAGCGCTGAGTCATCTCCATTGGCAAAGTTTTTTTACAAACATTAAGGATACCTTACGTTAAGGAAACAGCTTCAACGAGCTGCATTCCCCCAAGTCGCAACAATTACTGACAACGCCCGCAAAGGGCAAGGAGACATCCGTGGCAACCATAGATAAAACCAACGGCAAGCGGGCAACATCGAAAACGTCCGGTCAGGCTGAACCGAATTCGCCCGTTCGCCGCGCGTTATCGTGCTGGCGGGTACGTCCGCGGGCGCGACCCTGCTCGGCGGCTTGTCCGCCTGCGGCGGCTCCGTCAACGGCGGCACAACCACGCCGCCCGTGGTACAGGACCCGATCTGGGGCACCTCGGGCGCCGCGACGCAGATCATCGCGTCCTTGCAAGGCATCAAGCAGTCGATGTTTCCCACCCGCGACTTCGTGGTCACGCAGTACGGCGCCACACCGTGCGCCGTCGTCGCCGCGGCCAATCCGTACACGGGCTCGGCGTCGGTCGCGAGTCCCGGTTCGAACCTGACCAACGCCGCCGCTTCGTTCGACTCGCGCCCCGCGTTTCTCGCCGCCATCCAGGCCTGCAATGCCGCGGGCGGCGGACGCGTGGTCGTGCCGGCGGGCACGTGGTACTGCGCCGGACCGATCGTGCTGCTGAGCAACGTGAACTTCCACCTCAGCGCGAATTGCACGATCTATTTCAGCCCGAACCCCGCCGACTACGCCAAGGACGGCCCGGTCGCCTGCGGCGCCAACGGCAATCTGTTCTATAGCCGCTGGCAGGCGAACGATTGCCTGAACTACGGCTCGCCGGTCTATGCGCGCAACCAGACCAACATCGCGTTGACCGGCGAAGACGCGACCTCGGTGCTCAACGGGCAAGCCATGACGCCGTTCGCCGGCAGCGGCAACACCGCGACGTGCTGGTGGACTTTCAAGGGATCGAATGGCGCGTACGGCTGCGTCAATTCGTCGACACCGTCGCAGGCGTATCTCAATCCGAAGAACGTCGATCTGAAAATCGCCGCACCGGGTATTTCCGACGCGCTCTATGCGCAGCTGACCAGTCCCACGACACCGTGGCAGGAGGATCAGAACTACCTGCCCGCGCTCTCCGAAGCCGGCGTGCCGATCGCGCAGCGCGTCTTCGGCGTCGGCCACTATCTGCGCCCGTGCATGGTCGAGTTCATCGGCTGCACGAATGTGTTGATGGAGAACTACAGCACCAACAACACGCCGTTCTGGCAGCATCATCCGACCGATTGCAAGAATGTCGTGATTCGCGGCGTGACGACCAACAGTATCGGCCCGAATAACGACGGCTTCGATCCGGACGCGTGCGACAACGTGCTGTGCGACAGCGTCACGTTCAACACCGGCGACGACTGCATTGCGATCAAGTCGGGCAAGGATCTGGATACGCAATACGGCCCCGCGCAAAATCACGTGATCCAGAACTGCATCATGAACAGCGGTCACGGCGGCATCACGCTCGGCAGCGAAATGGGCGGCGGCGTGCAGAACATCTACGCCCGCAAGCTGCAGATGCTGAACCAGAACTGGGCGACCAATCCGCTGAACATCGCGATTCGCATCAAGACGAATATGAATCGCGGCGGCTTCGTGAAGAACTTCTATGTCGATACGGTCACGCTGCCCAACGGCGTCAGCCTGAAAGGCGCGGGCTACGGCAACGCATTGCTGAGCGGCAGCCCGATCAACGCCACGGTGCCGCTCGGCGTCGTGACGGCGACGGCGGCCAATCCGTCGGCGGCACAGGGCGGCCTGATCACGTTCGACTGCGACTATCAACCGGCGAACGACGCGATTCGAATCCGTCCGGCGGTCGTGCAGAACGTGAACATTTCGAACGTGCAGGCGAGCAACGTGACGCTTAACGGCGTGACCGGCTCGTGCTTTCAGGCAATCGTCGCCCAAGGGCCCGTCGCGTTCGACTACAACGGCGCGGCCCCGACGCCGACCATTCCGCCGATCAGCGGCGTGACGATCTCGAACTGCAATCTGGGCACCGCCGTGTCGGCCGGCCCCGCGAGCGCGACCACGCCTGGACCGATCTACGCGTACAACGTCAACGGCATTACGTTGAGCAATGTGGTGATTGGCGCGACGACTTACAACACGACGGTGGTCGATAAGCGTTAAGCGGTTGAATGGCTGGGCGAAGCGCGAGCTTCGTCCAGCCGTGAAGTTGGAAGCAACGCAGTGAACAAGGCAAAAAAATGGCGACGCTCGAAAGCGCCGCCATTTCCATTTCCGGCTCGACTGATCAGCGTCCGGAATTCATCGTGACCTCGCCAGACTCACTTGGCCACCGCGCTCGCCGACGTCCAGCGCGGCTCGGGCGCCTTGTCGGCGCTCTTCGCCAGCAGGCACACCACAGCGGCGGCGATGATGTCGAACACCGCCAGCACCACGAACAGCGGGCTGTAACCGATCTGCGTAACCAGCACGCCGAACAGCGCCGTGAATGCAGCAGCGCCCAGATAACCCGCCATGCCGCCCATGCCGGTCGCGGTCGCGACTTCGTTCTTGCCGAACATATCGGACGTGATCGCGTACAGCGCACCCGACAAGGTCTGATGCGCAAAACCGCCGACGCACAGCAACGCCACCGCCACATAAGGACTCGCCACCAGACCCACGCAGGCCGGTCCAATCATGAAGAGCGCGCCGACTACGAACACCATTTTCCGCGACGTGAACAGCGACACCTTGGCGTACTTGTGAAACAGCGGGCTGAGATAACCGCCCAACACGCAGCCGATATCGGCGGCCAGGAACGGCATCCATGCATACAGCGCGACTTCCTTCAGGTTCATGTGACGCTCGGTCATCATGTACAGCGGAATCCACGCGTTGAAGGTCTGCCAGGCCGGCTCGGACAGCATGCGCGGAATGCCGATCGCCCAGAAGTCGCGGCTGCCGAGCATGGCGAGCCAGCTGCGCTTGGCGGCGCCGGCGTCGCTGTGCTTCGCTTCCTGGCCGCTGAGAATGTAGTCGCGTTCAGCGTCGCCCAATAGTTTCTGGTTGCGCGGATGTTTGTAGAGCACCATCCACAGCAGACTCCAGACAATCCCTGCCACGCCGACGATCACGAAGGCCAACTGCCACTCGCCGCGCAACAACGCCCACACCACCAGCGGCGGCGCCAGCAACGCACCGATCGATGAGCCGATGTTGAACCAGCCGATCGCCACCGAGCGCTCCTTGGCGGGGAACCACTCGCTCGTCGCCTTGACGCCGGCCGGAATGCCGGCCGCCTCGGCGATGCCGAGCAGGCCGCGGAAGAACGCGAGGCTGCGCCAGCCCGTCGACCACGCCGCCGCGGCGCACGCCAGCGACCATGCCAGCGCGAACGCCGCAAAGCCGATCTTGGTGCCGACGGTGTCGAGCAGATAGCCGGCGACCGGCTGCATGAATGCATAGCAAAGCTGCCACGCCACGACCACGTGCGAATACTGCTCCGTGGTGATGTGGAGGTCTTTCATCAACGTCGGCGCCGCGACTGACAGCGTATTGCGCGCGAGGTAATTGATAATGAGCCCGGCCGCGACCAGACTGACCATCCACCAGCGGATGCCCTTGATTTTCATTGCTGCGTCTCCTCGTGATCCTGAACTGCTCAAACAGGCCGCGTAGCGGAAGCGGCCGAGCCGTCCGGAGCGGCGTCATCGCGCGAATAATCGATACCCACAAAGCCGCCGCCCTGGAAGCGCTGGCCCAGCGCGTCGAGCGGGTTGGGACGCGCGAGAATTTCCTCGGCGTAGGCCTCGGCATCCTGCGTCGGCTGATAGCCCAGACGTTCGGCGCCGCTGTTGTCCCACCAGCTACGTGTGTTGGCCGACACGCCCCAAATGGTCAGGAAGCCCACGTTCTCCGCTTCGACGCAGCGGTCGAGGAAATGCAGCAGATCGCGATGACCGAACCACGTACTCAGGTGCCGGGGCTCGGTCGGCCGCTCGAGGCAACTGCCGATGCGCACGCACACGCTCTCGATGCCGTGCTTGTCCCAGTACATTCTTGCGAGTGCTTCGCCCCACACCTTGCTCAGGCCGTAGAAACCGTCCGGGCGCAGTTCGCAGTCGAGGCTGAGATGCTCGGTGACTGGATACATGCCGATCGCGTGATTGGAGCTGGCGAACACGATGCGCTTCACGCCTTGGCGGCGCGCGCCTTCGTACACTTCGACCAGACCGCGCAGATTGTTTTCGATGATCTCGGGCAGCGGACGCTCCACGCTCGTACCCGCGAAATGGATCAGGACGTCGACGCCTTCCAGCAAACGATCCACGATCGCGGGATCACGCAGGTCGCCGTGCATCACGTCCTCGCCTTCCACGAGCGGCACGAGGGCCTTCGAGCCCGCCGCCGAACGCAACGGCGTGCCGCGTGCGATCAACGCAGCGCGTACCACCGAGCCAAGCTGGCCACCGGCTCCACTCAGAGCAATCTTCTTCATAAGGTTCCTTTCCTGCGCCGCGCGCAATCGAACTTGGGTGCAACCGTCGCTTCTGTCATGACGGCAGTGTCTGCCGATTCAGCGATAGTTGTACGATAACGTACTATCTGCGATACTAGACCGGAATTCAATTAGGCACTTACCCTTATCTCAACGATGTTTCGACTAATTTTGCCATAACAAACAAGCGAATAAGCTGGCACAATTTATGTGACATCGTATAACTAGAAACACGTTTTTTACCCGAAATCCATGATGTGAAGAACCGCGTCGGCCGGCTCCGCGCAGACGCACACAAGCGCGTAGACTTGATGCGCTCACGCGCAAGCCGAACTGCCGTTATGACCCGGCGCAGCGCCCCTCTTCCATTGATTTTTCAGCGCCGCACGCCACCATGCTCACTGCCCACTGTCCCGTGCAATCCGTCGCCCTGCCGGCTGAGTCGAGCGTCGCCCGTTTGTACGACGCGCCGGACCTGGCCGATGCGTACGCGGTCCGCCTGCCCGAGAACGCCATCGACGATCCGGAGTTGCTGGCGCGCTTCGTGTTCGCGCATCAGGCGGGATGGGTCGCGAAGCTGATGAGCGTGCGCGATGCGATCGTCGCGCGTATCGGCTTGAAGACTGCCAAGCAGTTACGCAGCATCAAGGATCCTGCCGCCGCACGGGAGCGCCTCGACATCTTCAGGATCTACACGCGTAGCGCGCACGAGATCATTCTCGGCGAAAACGACCGTCATCTCGACTTCCGGGTTTCAGTGCTGCAGCAGACCCGTGGCACGCGCGAAGACCGCTCGCGCTATCTGATCCTGTCGACCGTCGTGCATTGCCACAACCGCCTCGGCCGTTTCTATATTCTCGCGATCGCGCCGTTCCACCGGCTGGTGGTGCGCTCGTCATTGCGGCGAGCGGCGCGCGTCGGCTGGCCGACTGCCTGAGCGGTTGAAACGCGGGCGCGTGAACGATCACGGCCCGCGGTTCGGATTCGAGTGCAACCGGGGCGCGCTTGCTTACCCGCAGCGCCCCGCACTCGCGGCATCAACACACGTCACCGCAGCACCACATCACGACCCGATGAACTCCAGCAAATCACCGTTCACCTTGGCGGCCTCGACGGTGCACATGCCATGCTGGCCGCCCGGATAGACCTTGAGCGTGGCGTTCTTCACGATCTTAGCGGTCAGACGGCCGGCTGCATCGATCGGCACGATCTGGTCGTCGTCGCCGTGCAGCACCAGGGTCGGCACGTCGATCTTCTTCAGGTCTTCCGTATAGTCGACTTCGGAGAACTGCTTGATGCAGTCGTACAGTCCCTTGATCGAGCCGGCCATGCCCTGGACCCAGAACGAATCGATCACGCCTTGCGACACCTTCGCGCCCGGCCGGTTGTAGCCATAAAACGGCAGCGCCAGATCCTTGAAAAACTGCGAACGATCGTCTTCCACGCCCTTGCGGATGCCGTCGAACACGTCGATCGGCGTGCCGGCGGGATTGCTCTCGGTCTTCAGCATCAACGGCGGCACCGCGCCGATCAGCACGGCCTTCGCGACGCGTTGCGTGCCATGCCGGCCGATGTAATGCGCGACTTCCCCGCCGCCCGTCGAATGGCCGACGAGCGTGGCGTCCTTCAGGTCGAGTTGTTCGATCAGCGCGGCGAGATCGTCGGCGTAGGTGTCCATGTCGTTGCCGTCCCACGTCTGCTCCGACCGGCCATGCCCGCGCCGGTCATGCGCGATCACGCGAAAACCTTTGCTGCCGAGAAACAGCATCTGCGCGTCCCACGCATCCGCGCTCAACGGCCAGCCGTGCGAGAAGACGACCGGGCGGCCCTTGCCCCAGTCCTTGTAGAAAATCTGCGTGCCGTCTTTCGTCTTGATCGTGCTCATCTGCTGACTCCTGTTAGTTGAAGTCTGCCGTCGCCGGCAGGTGGATGAAGCGTGCCCTCTCGAACCATTCGCGCAGCACGCGACACGACGCCCGTTCCAGGCACGGCATGCCTTGCACCACACGTTGATGACGGATTCGCGACGCGCCCAGGCGATTCATCCGGCGCGTCGGCTATGACTATTCGAAGCGAATAACGGGAAAAAATACTGGACTGGCTATACGGCGTGCATGCGTGAGTAGCATGCGCTCATTTGAAAAATGCTGCCGTTTGGCTGCCTGCATGGTATGAGCAATCGAGCCAGTTGACTAGCCGCCGGGCGCATGGAAAGTCCGTTCTGACGGAGTGATTGTCGGTTGATGACAAGCCGATCCCAATTGCCGAACATTGGCTCGCGGATCAAACCCGCGGGCGGCGACCTTAACCTGCTCCAGGGAAATGCCGAGAGCAGATCAAACGCGTTCGAACCCGCCCACGCGACAATGCTGCAGCGCGGTCGATTGCCGCAGTCGCACCATCGGCGCACCGAAACCGTGCCCGACGCGCGCGCCAAGGCGATCAGTAAAACTTGATATCTATCAACGAGTTGCTGTCTCAAAATAAAAATCGCCGCAAAACAACGTGGTTTTTTGACGCACGTCGCGTCGCAGCAAAAAAAACGACCATCCCCTACTCTTGCGCCATCTGCCCAGCGCAGTGCGCACCGACAACGGTCGACGCGCGTAGTCCGCCCTCGCGGACCCAACGCACTTCAAGCACCTCACGCTCATGAACTCCGCTCTATCGGCCTTCGATCTCGCCCGCATCCAGTTTGCGTTCACCGTCTCGTTCCACATCGTCTTTCCGGCGCTCAGCATCGGCCTCGCCAGCTTCATCGCCGTCCTCGAATGGCGCTGGCTGAAAACCCGCAAGGCGTACTACAAAGACCTTTGCCTGTTCTGGTCGAAGATCTTCGCAGTGGCCTTCGGCATGGGCGTGGTTTCCGGCGTGGTGATGAGCTATCAGTTCGGCACCAACTGGTCGGGCTTCTCCAGTTTCGCCGGCCCAGTGACCGGCCCGCTGTTGATGTACGAAGTGATGACCGCGTTCTTCCTCGAAGCGGGCTTCCTCGGCATCATGCTGTTCGGCTGGCAGCGCGTGAGTCCACGCGCGCACTTCGGCGCCACGCTGATGGTGGCGATCGGCACGCTGATTTCGACCTTCTGGATTCTCGCCTCCAATAGCTGGATGCAAACGCCGCAAGGCTTCGAAGTCGTGAACGGCCGCGTCGTGCCGCTCGACTGGTTCAAGATCGTATTCAATCCGTCGTTCCCATACCGGCTCGCGCATATGGCGCTCGCGGCGTTCATCGTCGCGGCGCTGGTGGTGTCGGCGGTGGGCGCGTGGCATCTGCTGCGCGGACGGCGCGATCCAGCCGTCAAGAAGATGTTCTCGATGGCGCTCTGGCTCCTCTTGATCCTCACGCCGATCCAGGCGTTCGTCGGCGATCAGCATGGTCTGAACACGCGCGAATATCAGCCCGCCAAGATCGCGGCGATCGAAGGTCTGTGGGACACCGAGAAAGGCGGCACCGCGCTGAACCTGTTCGGCATTCCCGACATGCAGGCGGAAACCACGCGCTACGCCGTGTCGATTCCGCACCTGGGCAGCCTGATCCTCACGCATAGTTGGGATGGCGAAATTCGCGGCCTCAAGGAATTCCCGCCGCAAGACCGGCCCAACTCGACGGTGGTGTTCTGGAGCTTTCGCATCATGGCCGGCCTCGGCGTGCTGATGATTGTGATGTCGGTGGCCGCCTGGGTGCTGCGCCGCCGTGGACGCCTGTTCGAATCGAAGTGGTTTCAGCGCGTCGCCGTGGCGATGGGGCCGACGGGTTTCATCACGCTGCTGGCCGGCTGGGTCACCACCGAAGCGGGACGTCAGCCGTGGGTCGTGTACGGCGTGATGCGCACTTCGCAGGCCGTGTCGCCGCTCACCACGCAGCAGGTCGGCATCTCGCTGATGACCTTCGTGGTCGTGTACTTCCTCGTGTTCGGCACCGGCGTCTATTACATGCTCAAGCTGATGCGCGCGGGTCCGGCGCTGCCCGGACACACGCCGCACGAAGCGCCGGCGCGCTTGCCGAATCAGACCGCGCGCCGCCCGCTCTCCGCCGCCGATCACATGATCGACGCCGCCTGAACCTGCACTTCTTCACCAGCTACTTGCGATAGAGAAAGAACATGGACGTAACCGTAGTGTGGGCCGCGATCATCGCGCTGGGCCTTTTCATGTATGTGGTGCTGGACGGCTTCGATCTGGGCATCGGCATCGTCTTCCCGTTCTTCCCCGATGAGAAGGAACGCGACCTGATGATGAACACCGTCGCGCCGGTGTGGGACGGCAACGAAACCTGGCTGGTGCTCGGCGGCGCCGGTCTCTTCGC
This sequence comes from Paraburkholderia sediminicola, assembly GCF_046027355.1. Lineage (GTDB taxonomy): Bacteria > Pseudomonadota > Gammaproteobacteria > Burkholderiales > Burkholderiaceae > Paraburkholderia > Paraburkholderia sediminicola_B. The sequence continues at coordinate 190,783 of NZ_JAQQEK010000012.1, forward strand.
GGTGTTTCCCGCGGTCTACTCGACCGTGCTGTCCGCGCTGTATCTGCCGCTGATCTTCATGCTCGTGTGTCTGATCTTTCGCGGCGTGTCGTTCGAGATTCGCGCCAAGGCCAATCGGACGAAGCATCTGTGGGACCTGGCGTTCATCGGCGGCTCGGCGGGCGCGACGTTCTTTCAGGGCATTGCGCTGGGCGCGTTCCTGCAAGGCATTCCCGTGATCGACGGCGCGTATGCCGGCGACGCCTTCGGCTGGCTCACGCCGTTCAGCCTGCTCACCGGTCTCGGACTCGTGGTCACTTATGCGCTGCTCGGCTGCTGCTGGCTGGTGGCGAAGACCGAAGGCGATCTGCAACGCCGCCTGCATCGCGTCGTCTGGCCGCTGACCGTCGTGCTGCTCGGCTTCGTCGCGATGGTCAGCCTGTGGACGCCGCTGCAGGATCCGAATATCGCGCAACGCTGGTTCCACGACGGCCTCTTCTACCGTCTGCTGCCGGTGCCCTTCCTCGTGGCGGTCTCTGCATTCTTCATGCATCGCGCGGTGCGTGAGCGGCATCACAACACGCCGTTCGCGCTCGCACTGCTGCTGGTGCTGCTCGGCTACGCGGGGCTGCTGGTGAGCCTGTGGCCGTATGCGATTCCGTCGAGCATGACGCTCTGGGAAGCGGCCGCGCCGCGCTCGAGCCAGATGTTCACGCTGGCCGGCGCAGCGGTGATTCTGCCGATCATCATCGCCTACACGACGATGGGCTATTGGGTATTTCGCGGCAAGGTGCGTCATGGCGACCAACATCACTATCACTAAGCAGACTAACCCGGACGCGACGCTTGGCGCATCGGCCGCGCCGGCGCGCAAGCTGCCGGGCTGGCTCTGGTTCATCGCGCTGTGGTGCTTCGGCGTGGGCTCGGCGATGTCGCTCGGATTCGCATTCAAGATTCTGATGAATGCGACGTTATTTGCAGTCAAATAGAGACTGCTTCAGCACGCTTCGATCCGGCGCGCATAACCTTCGGAATCCTGCATGGACGCCTTCAAAAAAGGACCGTTCGGCTCGTCTACCAAGCAAGCCGGAACCTATGCGCGAGAGACCTGCCTTAGACATCATGCGGTGCATCGGAGCAGACGGCGATTTAACAAATAAACGGTCACATAAGCGGTTCGCCGGAAGGTGCGCCGCGCCACCGATCAGGCATATGATCGCGGGGTGGGCGGCAATGATGCGATTCACGAGGCTAGAAGTAAAACGAGACCCTATAACGGCGGTAGCCCACATCGGGCAGGCCCGACTCGCGGAGACATCATGAAGTTTCTTGTAGCCGACGACCATGAACTGATCCGGCAAGGCGTCAAAGGCATGCTGCGCGGCCTCGATCCCGACGCCCAGTTCGACGAAGCCGACAACTGGGAGACGCTTGCGCTGCTCGCGCGTCCCGACGCCGATCACGATCTCGCCATCGTCGATTTGCATATGCCGGGCATGAGCGGCGCTTCGTCGCTTGAAGTGCTGTTGAAGGCGAACCCCGCGTTGCCGCTCGTCGTCCTCTCCGCCGAGGAATCGCCCGATGAAATGCGCGCGGTGCTGGCCGCCGGCGCGCTCGGCTTCGTGCCGAAGCGCCAGCCCGCCAGCGTCATGCTCAAGGCGATCGAGCTGGTGCTCTCAGGCGGCGCGTATGTGCCGATGGAAGCCCTCAGCCTGCTGGGTTCGCGCGACACGCAGGCCGCGCCCGCGCGTGCCGAAGCGCTCGCTGATCCGTCGCTGCAACATGCGGCTCCGAGCGGCGCGCACGCACCCAGCCAAGGCGGCGCCACGCTCACGGAACCGCTCACGCAGATCCAGGCTTTGCAGCCGCACCAGCAGCATCTGCTGGAGAATCTGTCGCCGCGTCAGCAGGACATCATGCGGCTCGTGCATCGCGGCTGGACCAATAAGATGATCGCGCGCGAACTGGGCGTCGCGGAAGGCACGGTGAAGGTGCATCTGTCGGTGATCTTCCGGGCGCTCGGCGTGCATAACCGGTCGACGGCGATCGCCGTGATCAACGGCTGGCTGGAAGCTGGGAAAACCCTGTAGCACGAGGCTGGGAACGGCGGCCTTCGCGCCGCCCTGTCGACTAGGTGGGCCTTTACTCTTGCGGTGGGCCTCTCCTTTTCCAGCTCGCCGCTCCTTTCCGGCGCGCCTCTCCTTCTCCAGCTCGCCTCTCCTTTCCGGTACGCCTCTCCTTTCCGGTGCGCCTCTCCTTTCCGGTGCGCCTCTCCTTTCCGGTACGCCTCTACTTTTGCGGTTCGCTTTGCGACTGGGTGCTTTGGGTCTGAGTGCTTTGCGGCTGGCTCTTTGATCCCATTCTCGCGTCCCCTTGCGCCGCGCTCCCGGCAGCCGGCATCGCGCCATTCATCACCCGGCCGCCCGCTTCCTTTCCCACTTCATTTCCCGCTTGATCCGCGCGCAATGCCACTGCGGCGGCCGCCCGCCCCTTGTCCTGCTCGGCCTGCTGCCACAGCATCTCCAGCGTGCGCCGCAAGCGCGCCGGCGTGACCGGCTTATGGAGCACCGGAATTCCCTGCAAGGCGAGCGCCGCCAGTTCCGCCGACGCCATGTCGCCCGTGATCAGCAACGTCACCACGTTATCGTGCCCCGCGCGCGCGAGCACATTGCGCACGGCCGTGAGCGCCTGCGCGCCGGTGCGGTGATTCGCCAACTGGTAATCGCACAGCACGGCGTCCGGCACGAAGCCGCCTTCGAGCGCCGCGAGCGCATCGACCTCGTCGCGCGCGCCGAGCACGCTGCAACCCCAGCGGCCCAGCAGACTGACGAGGCCTTCGAGAATCGACGGATCGTCGTCGATGCACAGCACGTGCCGCCCTTGCGCCGACGGACCGCCGGCTACCGCTTCGTTCAGGCTCGCGACGATGCCGCCGGGGTCGCCCGCCTGCACCAGAAAGCGGAACACCGACCCGCGGCCCGGCGCCGAGCGCAGTTGCAACTCGCCACCGAGCATGCTGACCAGCCGCTTCACCGTCGGCAAGCCGAGGCCGTGACCCTGGCGCGCGTCGCGTTGCGGATTGGCGACCTGATAGAACTCCTCGAAGATGCGCGCGTGCTCCTCCACGGGAATGCCGATGCCGGAGTCGCGCACTTCGATATAACCGCCCGTCTGCCGCCCGGCGCGGCGCAAGCCCAGCCAGATCGCGCCGTCCTCGGTGTAACGCACCGCGTTCGACAGCAGATTGCTCAGCACGCGCTCGAGCAGCACCGGATCGTCGTGCACGACCATCGCGGTCGGCGCGATGCGCAGCGCCAGCCCTTTGGCGGCCGCCTGCGGACGATACTGGCTGCCGACCCGCTCGAACAGTTCGGACAGCCGGAAATGCAGCCGGATCACCTGGGTCACGCCGCTTTCGAGCCGCGCCAGATCGAGCACCTGGTTGAACAACTGGTTCAACGCCTCGACGTTGTAGACGATGTGCTCGGCGGTCTTCGCGTGCTGCACCGGCGTCGCCGTCGTGTCGTTCAGCGAGGCCGCGAGCAGGCCGATAGCATGCAGCGGCTGACGCAAGTCGTGACTGGCGGCCGCGAAAAAGCGCGTCTTGGCGAAGCTCGCCTCTTCGGCCACCCGTTTTTGCGCGGCCAGCGACTCCGCGAGATATTGCTGATCGACGCGCGCCTGCACGACCTGCTGGAACAGCTTGCGATAACTCAACGCATAGACGTTGATCGCGCAGAAGAAAAACGCGAGGACGATAGCGAGAATCGTACGGTCGAACGTGTGCGTGCCGAAGTGCATGACGATCGACGGAAACAGCAGAAATGGAATCGAGGTCGAGAAATTCAGCAGGTCGAAGCCATTCGACATGAACACGCCGGCGGCCAGCGTGACGAGCATGACCGTGTGCAGCAGCGGCAGGTCGGACTGCGGGCTCTGGAACGCGAACCACACGGCGATGCCCGGCCCACTGTAAAGCAGCATGCCGCGCACCGCGTGAAGAATGATCCAGCCGCGCGGCGAGACGAGTTTCGGGTAACGGCGGTTGCAGAGCCAGAGCGCGAGTCCGGCGCAATTGGCCGCGGCATAGAAACCGAAACACGCGATGAACAGCGGCGGCGACGGAATTTTCGGCCAGTAAATCGCCACCAGCACCGCGATCGAAAACCAGTGCGAAAAGAATGCAATCGGATCTTGCGCGTACAACACGCGCACCAGGTCTTCGTCGATGGCACGCTGGATCGGGTCGGCCCGCATCACGCGGTCTCCTGAGACTCGGCAAATTCGGTTATGTGGATCGGAAGCGCGGCGACGCAAGCGGCGCAAACCGCATCGGACACTTCGGATACGGCGTGGCGCTACGTCTGCGATGCAACTGCGAAGCCGCAGTGCGATGCAATGGTCCAATGCAGCCCGTTTCTCTTCAGACGAATAAGATGCACTTTGTCGGATGGTTTACCCGGCAGTTTACCCATCAGCTACCACTTAATCCATATAGGCGAAGCCGCCGCTGGAAACCATACTGGGTTCACATTCCAGCGCGGCCTTAAATCTTCAACATCCACACCCCGCCTGCACTTCAGGCTCACCGCGCTCCTTGCCTTTCCCCTTATGGAGGTTTTCATGGGCGCAGTTCCGAGCCACGAGTTCGTCCGCAATCTCGACGATGCAATCCTGCCGGATTTGTGGCGCCGGCGTACCCGGTTGTCCGGCGACGAAATGGTGTCGATGGTCGAACTGGTCAAGCGGGCCTTGCGGACCTATCACCCGCTCGAACTGCAGGCGCTCGGCGAGGACAAGGAAGAACTGGTCGCCCAGTTCATCTACGCGAAGGTGCTGCGCCTCGCGCCCGGCCATACCGAAACCCACGCCTGCGCCGACAGCGCGCCGTCCAACGGCTACGCACTGTGCGCGTATTTCCGCCGCTACCTGATCGACTGCCTGCGCAGCGCCGGCCATCAGCGCAACGTATCGATGGAAAACGACGGCATGGCGCAGGAAATCGATCTGCACGCGCAAGCGCTGGAAGATCCGGTGGAAAGCGTGCTGCTGCAATACGGCCTCGACGAACAACGCGTGCGGCTCTCGGCGCGCGCCTTTATCGAAAGCCTCGACGAACCGGAGCGTATCGTGCTGGCCGGCAGCCTCGGCTGGTGCTCGGAAGGTAAAGGCGGTCTGTCGGCAGTCGCAGCGCAGCATCGTGTGCCCTCGTATCACTATCGCGCCGTCAAGCTCGGCGTCACCATGAAGAAGACGGCCGGCGCCGAAGATTTTTCCAATACCAAGATCGGCCGCTGGCTCACGGACGTGCTCGGCATCGAGATCGACGTCGACAATCGCCCGGCGATTCTGCTCGCGCTGAACCTGCTCGCCGCCGAATCGAGCGACAGCGAAATGAATGAAGCGGCCGCGTAATAACCCGCGGCCGGGCGCCCTCCGGACCTGGGCACCCCCTCACGACGCCGCGGACGCGGCACGGCCGGTCCGCGCGCCACATACGATGCGCCTTTTTTTGTGAGCGCGCACCGCCTAGGATAAAAAAGCCGTCGCCGCACGCCGTCTTGCTTCCGAAGTCCTGGTTGTCTCTCCCCGCATTCCATTCCAGACGAGGTGGTCGTGATGAACCGCTTATCAAGCGCCGTGACTGCAATCCAGGCGCATTACGACGTGGTTGTGGTGGGTTCCGGCTACGGCGGCGCGATTGCTGCAAGCCGCATGGCGCGTGCCAGGCGCCGGGTGTGCGTGCTCGAACGCGGGCGCGAATTCATGGCCGGGGAATTTCCCCGCACGCCGTTTCAGGGCACCGAGGAGGTGCAATACAACACGGCGCTGGCGCATATCGGCTCACCGCTGGCGCTGCTCGAAGTGCATGTGAACGACGATGTGAACGCGGTAGTCGGCTGCGGTCTCGGCGGCACCTCGCTGATTAACGCGAACGTCGCGCTCGAAGCCGATCCGCGCCTGTGGGACGACCCACGTTGGCCGGCCGCGTTGCGCGCCGACAAGGCGGGCCGGGACAAAGGCTATGCGCTTGCGCGTGCGATGCTGCAACCGTCGCCGGTGCCCGAGAGCTATCCGACACTGCCGAAACTGCAGGCACTCGAACTGTCGGCGCAGGCGCTCGGCATGAAAGACCAGTTCTCGCGCCCGGACATCACCGTCACCTTCGAGGACCGCACGAATGCCGCGGGCGTCGAGCAGAAGGCTTGCGTTGGCTGCGGCGACTGCAATTCCGGCTGCAATTACGACGCGAAGAATTCGACGCACATGAACTATCTGCCCGACGCCGTCGCGCACGGTGCGCAGATTTTCACGGGTACCGCCGTTCATTCGGTCCTGCGCGACGCCGCCACGCAGAAATGGGTCGTGGGTTACCAGTTGGTGAGCCTCGGCCGCGAAAGCTTTGGCGCGCCCGATCTGTTCGTGAGCACCGATATCGTCATCGTGTCGGCCGGCACGATCGGCTCGACCGCGTTGCTGTTGCGCTCACGCAAGCAGGGGTTGAGCGTCTCCGGCATGCTCGGCAAGCACTTCACCGGCAATGGCGACGTGCTCGCCTTCGCCTACAACACCGAGCCGGTGATCAATGGCGTCGGCTGGGGCGCGCACGAGAAGGGCGAGATTCCTCCGGTCGGGCCGACCATTACCGGCCTCATCGATCATCGCAACACCGCCAACGTCAGAGACGGCTACGTGATCGAAGAAGGCTCGCTTGCCGGATCGGTGGGCGCGGCGCTGGTCGGCCTGCTCGGCGCCGTCGCGCCGATCGAAGGCGTGGATGTCGCGCCGCGCTCTTTCGAGGAACAACTTGCTTACGACGCCCGCGTGGCCACCAGCTTTCTGCGCGGCCCGTATCACGGCGCGCTCCATCACACCCAAAGCTACCTCGTCATGGCGCATGACGACGAAAACGGCGAGATCGACGTGGACGACAAAGGCCAGCCGCGCATCGTGTGGGAGAACGCCGGCAAGCAGCCGATCTTCCTGGCGGTCGAAGAAGTGCTCAAGCAGGCGACCGTGCCGCTCGGCGGCAAATACATGCGCAATCCGATTTCCACCGATATTCTCGGCAACCGCACCGTCACCGTGCATCCGCTCGGCGGCTGCGGCATGGGCGAGGACGCCGAGCACGGCGTGGTCGACCACATGGGCCGCGTGTTCAGCGGCGCCACGGGCAACGCGGTGCACGAGGGCCTGTATGTGATGGACGGCGCCGTCATGCCGATGTCGCTCGGCGTCAATCCGCTGCTGACGATTTCCGCGCTGGCCGAACGCAATTGCGAGCTGCTGGTGGCCACGCATCCGCTGAACGCCGCGCCGGCTGAAGGCGCGGCCGCCACGCCGAGCTTGCCGCCTGCGCCGACGCCGCAGGCCGCGTCCTCGTCCCTGACGCCGTCCTCGCCGCAGAAGATCGGCCTGCATTTCACCGAAACGATGATCGGCACCTATACGCCGATCGTGGCGGGCGAAGCGGCCACGAGCCCGATGGAGTTCACGCTGACCGTCGAATCGGAAGATCTCGCCGACATGATCAGCAATCCGCAGCATCTGGCGCAGACGGCCGGCACGCTGACCTGCCCCGCGCTCTCCGCGCAGCCGATGACGATCTCCGACGGCACCTTCAGTCTGTTCGTGGTCAACGAGTCGGACGTCGACGAGCGCAACATGAATTACCGCATGACGCTCAACGCCACTGAAGGCAAGACGTACTTCCTGAACGGCAAGAAGATCATCACGCGCACTTCGCCGGTCAATCTGTGGGAGCAGACCAACACGCTCTACGCGGAGGTTCGCGAGTCGGCGCAAGCCGATGCGCCGCTGCTCGGCAAGGCGACGCTGATCATCACGCCCGAGAATTTCCTCAAGCAGCAACGCACGCTCGAAGTCACCCACGCGCCCGATCTGAAGACGCGTCTCGAATGGACCCTGAAGTTCGGCAAGTTTTTCGCGGGCGTGCTGTTTACCGAATACGGCGGCGTGGCCGCGCCCTTGCAGTATTTCGACCCGAAAGCGGAGCCGCGTCTGAAGCGTGCGTTGCGCGCGCCGGCGCCGCAAATCGTCTTCTTCGATACGCCCGATGGCACCAAGCTCAGGCTCACCCGCTATCACGACCCCGCGCGCCAAGCGGCGCGCCCGGTGTTGCTGATTCACGGTTCGGGCGTATCGAGCCGCATCTACTCCACCGACCTGATCGCGACCAACATGGTCGAGTATCTTTACGCGGCGGGCTATGACGTGTGGCTCGTGGATCTGCGCGTCAGCATCGAAATGCCGAGCGTCTTCGTGCCGACCAACGTCGATAAGGTGGCACGCGAGGACATTCCGTCGGCAGTCGCCAAAATCCGCGAGCTGACCGGCGCACCGGAGATTCAGGCGCTCGGGCACTGCATGGGCGGCGTGGCGCTGACCATGTCGCTGCTGTATGGACTCGAGGGCGTGCGCTCGGTGTTCATTTCGCAGGTATCGGCGCATCCGGTGCCGGGCACGCTGGAGAAGATCAAGGCCGGCCTGCATATTCCAGACTTCATGGAACATCTTGGCCTGCTCGACGTGACCGCCTATACGGAACACAAGTCGTGGCCGCAGAACCTGCTCGATGAAGCGCTCAAGTTCTACCCGCTCAATCACAAGGAAGGTTGCGGCAATCCGATCTGCCATCGCGCGACCTTCCTGTATGGCCTGCTCTACGAACATGAGCAGTTGAACCAGACGCTTCACTCGAACCTGCAGGAAATCCTCGGTGTGCACGACGTCGGCGTATTCAAGCATCTGGCCGCGATGGTGAGAGCACACAAGGTGGTCGATGCCGAAGGCAAGGATGTCTATCTAACCGGCGCGGACGGTATGAAAGGACTGGAGGGCATGCGCCGGCCGATCGGGTTCATCCACGGCGATAAAAACGAAACCTATCTGCCTATCAGCACGCAGCGCACGTACGAGATGCTGGTCGAGCATTTCCCCGAGCAACCTTACGAGCGGACCATCATTCCCGGCTATGGACACATCGACTGCATCTTCGGGAAGAATGCCGCCGTGGATGTCTATCCGGTGATCGTGAAGTATCTGGACGCGCATTGAGGTAGCGCGTTGGCGGTACCTGAAAGGCGCGCGCGAGCCTCGCGCGCCTTCCTTCCTTTCGTCTCGCTCACACGCCGGGTTTCAATAGCATTCGGCGGGTTCTCGTTTGGCCGCCGTTCATGTATGGTCTATAACCTGCCACGCCATCGCGCACGTTAGACCTTCAATGCTTACGCCAATGAAAACCTTGCTTCTGTCCGTGTTGACTGCCGGCTTGCTGGGCAGCACGGTTGCCGCCTCGCCTGTGCAGGCGGCGGAGCTTCATGTCATGAGTTCGGGTGGCTTCACCGCCGCCTATAAACTGCTCGGTCCCAAGTTCACGGCGTCGACGGGCAATACGCTCGACACCATACTCGGGCCGTCGATGGGTCAAGCGCCGGAAGCCATTCCGAAGCGCCTCGAACGCGGCGAACACGCGGACGTGGTCATCATGGTCGGCTACGCGCTTGACGATCTGATCAAGCAAGGCAAAGTAATGCCCGGCTCGCGCGTCGAGCTGGCGGACTCGCGCATCGGCATGGCCGTGCGCGACGGTGCGCCGAAGCCGGACATCGGCTCAGTCGATGCGCTGAAAGAGACGTTGCTGCACACGAAATCCATCGCTTACTCGGACAGCGCCAGCGGCGTCTATATCGAGCGCGAGCTCTTCAAGCGGCTCGGCATCGAAGATCAGATCAAGGCCAAGGCGAAGATGGTGCCGAAAATCCCGGTCGCCTCGGTCGTGGCCAATGGCGATTACGAAGTGGGATTCCAGCAGGTCAGTGAATTGCTGCCGGTCGCGGGCGCCAGCTTCGTCGGCAAGATTCCGGAGTCGGTGCAATCGGTCACGCGCTATGCCGCGGGGATTCCGGTCGGCGCACAGCATCCGGAAGAAGCGAAAGCGCTACTCGACTACCTCGCCTCGCCCGACGCTCAAGCCGCGGTCAGATCGACCGGGCTGGATTCCGTCGCCGCGCATTGAAGCTTGTGGTGGCGTAGCGCGATCAGAACAGCTTGCCCGGATTCAGAATGCCGTGCGGGTCGAGCGCATGTTTGATTGCGGCCATCGCCGCCAGCTCCGCCGGCGAGCGCGAAATCGGCAAGAACTCGCGCTTGAGCAAACCTATGCCGTGTTCCGCCGACACCGAACCGTGCAACGGTCCGAGCATGTCATAGACGAACGCGTACACCGCATGATGATCGACGCCAGGAATCGAATGGCCGTCCACGGTGACATGCAGATTCGAATCGCCGATGTGCCCGAAGAAATACGACGCGTTGCCCGGCCAGCGCTGATCGAGCGCCGCGCGACAGCGGTCAACGAAGACGCCGATCTCGCCGATCGGCAGGCTCACGTCGAAATTGATCGCGTCGAGCCGTACCGGAAATTCCGCGGTGCATTCGCGAATCGCCCATAGCGCGCGCACGTCGGCCACCGACTGCGCGATCACCGCGTCGCGGATCGCGCCCGCGTCGAGCGCTTCGGTCAGCGCGGCGGAGAAACGTTCGCCGTCGTCGGCCGAATCGAAGCTGGCGTGTTCGATCAGTGCATAGAGCGGATGCGCGTCGGCGAACGGCGAGCGCGTGCCCGTCAGCTTCACGCCGAAGTCATAGAAGTCCGGCCACATGATTTCGAACGCGCCGATATCGTTGCCGAAGCGCGTCGACAAACGGCGCAGCAGACTCACGGCGGCGTCGTAGCCGTCGAGCGCGACCAGCGCCGTATGGCGCGCGGCGCGCTGCGGATGCAGTCGCAGCACCGCGCGCGTGATCACGCCGAGCGTGCCCTCCGAGCCGATGAACCAGTGCTTCAGGTCATAGCCGGTGTTGTTCTTGACCATCTTGCCGAGCGACGTGAGCACGTCGCCATTGGCCAGCACGACCTCGAGACCGAGCACCTGGTCGCGCGCGGTGCCCGACTGGATCACCCGGTTGCCGCCCGCGTTGGTCGCGAGATTGCCGCCGATCTGGCAGGAACCGCGCGCGCCGAGATCGAGCGCGAGTTCGAAGCCGGCTTCAGCGGCGGCTTCCTGCGCGGTTTGCAACGTAGTGCCGGCGCGCACGGTCAGCGTGGCCGACGCGGTATCCACTTCTTCGACGCCGTCCAACCGTTCGAGCGACAGCGCAATATCCGTGGCGCGCGCAATCGCGCCGCCCGCGAGGCCGGTCATGCCGCCCTGCGGCACCACCGGCTGATGAGCCGCGTGGCAAATAGCGAGCGCGCGCGACACCTGTTCCGTGGTGCGCGGCAGCAGCAAGGCGGCGGGTCGCGTCGGTTCGTGACGCGTCCAGTCGGTCATGGCGCGTTCGCCGATCTGCTCGCCCACGCGTACCCCGTCTTCACCGAGCGCGGCGCGCAGCGCGTCGAGCGTCGCCGAAAGCGGCGCTGCGTGATTCGCCGTCGTGTTATCTGTCATGCAGTGGTTCCTTGCGCGCCTTCAACGGCGCGTTTCTTCCGATAGCCCATCGAGTCGTTGATACGCCCGAGGATATAGTCGCCCGCGGCGACCGGCTGATACTTGAGATCGGCGTCGCTCGTGCCGAGATCGCGCGGATCGACCAGCGCGCCGTAAGTCGGATCATAAAACGTCGCGATCGAATAGCGCTCGCGTCCCGACGTGTTGATCACACGATGCAAGGTGGAGCGGAAGCGGTCGTTGGTCCAGCGCGCGAGCAGATCGCCGACGTTGACCACGAAGCTGCCGTCGACCGGCGGCGCATCCACCCACGTATCGTTGGCGATTTCGCGCACCTGCAGGCCGCCCACCTGATCCTGCCACAACAGCGTGATGCAGCCGTAGTCGGTATGCGGCGCGACGCCGAACTGATCGTCGTCCGATTGGGGCGGCTGCGGCGGATAGTAGACCATCTGCGTGCGCTGCATCCGCTTCGTGTAGCGCGGCGCGAAGAAGTGCTCATCGACGCCGAGGCTTTCCGCCACCGCGCGCAGCAGATCGGCGCCGCATGCGGCGACCGCCTCGTAGTAGCCATACAGCGCGGGACGCAACTCCGGCATGAAGTCCGGCCAGTTGTTCGGTCCGCGCAGCGCCTGGCCGGCCAGCACGTCGGGATCGTCCTCCGGCAGCTCGAGGCCGATGCTGAAGAACTCCTTGTAGTCCGGACGTTTGGCCTGGTACATGGTCGCATCGCCGAGCGCATTGAAGCCGCGATGCCGCTGATTCACCGCGGCGCGCCGCTTGGTCTCCACCGGAAACGCGAAGAAGTTGCGCGCGGCCAGCGCGGCGGCATCGATCGACGCTTGCGGCACACCGTGATTGATGATGTAGAAGAAGCCGATCGTCGTGCACGCTTCACGGATTTCCTGTGCCACGCGCTGTAAAGCCTGCGGGTCGCCCGCGCGAACGCCGGCGAGATCGATGATCGGAATGCGGGTCACGGGCATCGCGCTGCTCCTGAGGGTGCGGCTGAATCGGCTGATGAAAGTGGCGCTCGAATCGTCTGTGGGAAGACGCATTCGCGCCTCATGCATTGCAGTTGTATATACCGCCAAAAGCGCACCCGCAAGTTGCTTCGCAGCGCTTCGCATAAGGGCTTTTCTCTACTCGCGTGTTTATTTATTTCGCGCGAAAACTGCGGTATATACTGCCTCGCATGACTCGCGCCGAATCCGTTTCGTGCACCACTTGCGCGCGACACCGCTTTGCCAACCGGAGAATCCCATGAGCATCCTTGCAGGCTGGAAGTGTCGTTTGGTCATGCTGGCGTTGTGCGCGGCAAGCGTCACCGCCCACGCGGAAGACCAGCTCGCCAAAGTGAAGAAAGCCGGCGAACTGGTGGTCGGCACCGAGATGCAGTTCGCGCCCTTCGACTTCCTCGAGAACGGTCAGCAAGCGGGCTTCAACAAGGATCTGTTCGCCGAGGTCGGCAAGGAAATGGGCGTGAAGGTGCGCTTTATCGACTTGCCGTGGCCGAGCGTGCTGCCGGGTCTCGAAGCCGGCAAGTTCGACATGGTGGGCGGCCCGCTCACCGTCACCAAGGCGCGCATGGAGCGCTACACGTACACGCTGCCGATCGCGGACGCCACCGACGCGCTGCTCAAACGCGCGAACGATTCGTCCGTCAAGCAATCGTCGGATATCGCGGGCAAGACGGTCGGCGCGGGCAAGGGCTCAGCGCAGCTCGATCAGTTGAAGGCCTACGTCGCCACGTTGCCGAAGCCGCCTGAAATCCGCGAATACGTCGACAACAATCAGGCTTACGCCGATCTTGCCGCCGGCCGGATCGCGGCGGTCGCGAACTCCATGACCAACATCGCGTACGTGGCCAAGCAGCGCCCGGAAACGTTCGCGGTGGTGCAGCCGCCGTTCGGCGCGAAGGTGTACTTCGCCTACTGCCTGCGTAAAGATGCGGACAGCAAACCGCTCGCCGATGCCTTCAACGCCGCGCTCGTGAAAATGCATAACGACGGACGTCTCGCCGCCTTGCAGAAAAAATGGTTCGGCGTCGCGATGGATGCACCGACAACCATGCCCGCGCCGAACTATTGAGCGACTGATGTTGCACGTGTCTTGATGCACGCGATGCCGCCTTTGCAACGAGCCGCATCGCCCTCCCCGTTCCAGCGAGTGCGACGCTTATGTTCAGCACGACCGTCTTCCTCCAGGGCTTGCCACTGCTACTGCATGCGGCGCTCGCCACCATCGGCATTTCGCTGACGGGTCTCCTGATCGGTTTCTTCGTCGCGATCGGCGTGTGCGCGGCACGGCTCTCGCCGGACCGCGCGGCACGCGTGTTCGGCGGCGCCTATGTGTTCTTCTTTCGCGGCGTGCCGATGCTGGTGCAGTTGCTGCTCGTGTATTACCTGTTGCCGTTCGCGGGCATCAACGTGTCGCCGATCGTGGCGGCGCTCAGCGCTGTGTCGCTGTGCTCCGCGTCGTATATCGCCGAAATATTGCGCGGCGGTTTTCTCAGCGTTCCACCGGGCCATCTCGAAGCCGCGCGCATGCTCGGGCTTTCGCCGTTCGACATGCTGCGCCGCATTCTCGTGCCGCAAGCGTTCCGTTTGACGCTGCCCTCGCTCGTCAATGAAATGGTGCTGTTGATCAAGGCTTCGTCGCTGATCTCGGTGGTGGGCGTGGCCGAGTTGACGCGCACCGCGCAGAACATCGCGGCCAGCACCTATCGGCCGCTCGAAGCGTACGTCGCGGCCGGGCTGATCTACTTCGTGATCTGCGGTGCGCTCGCGCTCGTCGCGCACGCCGCCGAATACCGCTTGCAGCACGCCTGAGTTCGACATCGACACCACGCCATGCAAAAGCTCGATCCCACCGTCATCACCCACAACCTGCAGCCGATCGCCGCGGGGCTCGCCACCACGCTCGGCACCTGGGCCGCGGGCGTCGCGATCGGTATCCTGATCGGCTTTCTGATTGCCGTGCTGCAACTCTTTTGCGGACGCTGGGTGCGCGGCATATTGCGCTTCTATATCGAACTGTTTCGCGGCACGCCGTTTCTCGTGCAACTCTTTTTGCTGTATTACGGTGGACCGTCCTTCGGTCTCACGCTCGAACCGATGACCGCCGGCGTGCTCGGTCTGGGACTTTACGGCAGCGCGTATTTCGCCGAAGCCTTTCGCTCCGGCTTTCAATCCGTGCCGCCGGGTCATCTGGAAGCGGCGTCGTGTCTTGGCCTCACGCGCTGGCAGGCGGTCGTGCGGATTCAGGTGCCGCAAATGCTCGTGCTGATCGTGCCCGCGCTGACCAATCTGATCATCGTGCTGAGCAAGGAAACGGCCGTCTTGTCCATCGTCACCGTGCCCGAACTCACGTTCGTGCTGACCGGCATCGGCTCGGCCACCTTTGCTTTCGTCGAAACGCTGCTGGTGCTGTGCGTGTGCTATCTCGCGCTGGTCGAGCTGACTTCGCGGGCGGGCATGTGGGCCGAGGCCCGCATCGCGCGCTTCATGGCATGAACGGAAACGGGACCCTCTTATGAACGCCATCGCCGACATGCCCTCCTCCGCGTCCACTGCTACCGTCGGCCCCTCGGCCGCCGCGCCGCTGATCGAAGTGCGCGATTTGCGCAAACGCTTCGGTGAAGTCGAAGTGCTGCGCGGCGTCGATCTCGAGATCGCGCGCTCGGAAGTGGTGTGCATCATCGGGCCATCGGGCTCGGGCAAAAGCACGCTGCTGCGCTGCCTCGCCGCGCTCGAAACCTACGATCACGGCGACGTGCGCATCGAAGGCGAACTGCTCGGCTACAGCGAGCGCAACGGCAAACGCGTGCGCGCGTCGCAAGGCGAAATCAACCGCGTGCGGCGCAACGTCGGCATGGTGTTTCAGCAGTTCAATCTGTGGCCGCACATGACAGCGCTCGGCAACGTGATGGAATCGCTGCTGCGCGTACGGCATCTATCACGCGATGAAGCGCGCCGCCGCGCCAACGCGATGCTCGAAACAGTCGGCCTCGCGCATAAAGGCGACGCGTATCCGGCCAAGCTCTCGGGCGGCCAGCAACAGCGCGTGGCGATTGCGCGAGCGCTCGCCATGGAGCCGCACATCATGCTGTTCGACGAGCCCACCTCGGCGCTCGATCCGGAACTGGTCGGCGAAGTGCTGCAAGTGATGAAGCAACTCGCACGCGACGGCATGACGATGGCGGTGGTCACGCACGAAATGGGCTTTGCCGCGCAGGTCGCGGACAAGGTCATGTTCATCGACCAGGGCCGCATCGCCGTGCAAGGTAATCCACGCGATGTCTTTCACGATGCCGGACAGCCGCGCTTGCGGCAATTCCTGCAAAACTACTTCGACCGCAACGCGTTCTGGACGCGCGGTCCCGACGACGCGCAGCCGCTATGAAAGCGCGCCGAATTCCGCCTGCCTCACGCGGCCACTGACGCAAAGGCCGCCGATGTCCTCCACCGTTCGCAGCCGCACTCACGACAAGCCGCCTTCCGCGTCGGCGCTGAAAGCCGCGCGCGCCGCGGCCGACGCGCCGGCCGCGCGCTACGAACAGGTCAAGAGCCACATCCGTCACATCATCGAATCGGGCGAGCGCCGCGCGGGCGACCGTCTGCCGTCCGAACTCGATCTGGTTGCGACGCTCGGCGTGTCGCGCATGACGGTCAATCGCGCGCTGCGTGAGCTTGCCGAAGAGGGACTGGTGACGCGCGTCTCGGGTGTCGGCACCTTTGTCGCGCAAAGCAAGCCGCAATCGACGCTGCTGATGATCGCCCATATCGGCGACGAGATCCGCTCGCGGGGCCACGAATATCGCTGCGACACGGTCCTGTCGCAACGCGAAACGGCGTCCGTGATGGTGTCGAACGCGTTGGGGCTCGCGCCGGGTGCTTCGGTATTTCATGTGATCTGCGTGCATCGGGAAAACGGCTTGCCGGTGCAGCTCGAGGATCGCTATGTGAATCCGGCTATCGCTCCGGATTTTCTGCTGCAGGACTTTTCCGCGGTGAGGCCGTCGGAATATCTGTTCGAGATCGTGCCGGCGCACGACGTCGAGCATGTGGTCGACGCCGGCCTGCCCACGCGCGCCGAAGCCGAACTGCTCGAAATTCGCGCGGAAGAACCGTGCCTCACGCTGATGCGCCGCACGTGGACGAGCGGCGTGGCGGTCACGTTCGCGCGCTTCGTGCACCCTGGCTCGCGTTACCGGCTAGGCTGCCGCTTCTCGCCGGATCTGTCGCAACGCCAGGGTTGAAAACGCGGCTCGCGTTGTACTGCGTTAGACGTTGCCTGCGAGATGAAACCGCGACGCCGGGTGCCACAACTGCACCGACGTCGCCACGTCATCACCCACCCACGTACGGCGCCAGAGTTGCAGGCACGGCTCGCCGATATCCATCAGCAGATGCCGGCGCACATAGGCGTCAGGCTTCTGCGCATAGATGCGAAACTCGGCGCGCTGAATCGGCGCGAGCCGCACCATGTAGTGATTCGGCGTCTCGATCGTGAAGTCCTGCTCCAGATAATCGGGGAACACCTTCGGGTTGACGTAGCGGTCCTCGTACTGGATCGGCTCGCCCTCCTCGCTGTGCACGATGCACGAGTGAAAGGCCGGCCCGCTGGCGAGACCGAGCGCTTCGAGCGCCTGCGGATCGTCGCTCGGCTCGAGCGTCAGCACACGCGCCGAATGGCGGTGACCGCGCGCGGCGATTTCGTCGGCGATATTGCGGATTTCCAGCACCGTCGATTCGTAGCGCTGCGGCGCGACGAACGTGCCGGAGCCTTGCACACGCGTGAGCACGCGCTCGGTGGTCAATTCGCGCAGCGCGCGCGACACCGTCATGCGCGCGACGCCGAATTCCTTCACCAGTTCTGTTTCGGAAGGGATCAACCCGCCGGGCTTCCAGTCCCCTTCACTGATACGCCTGATCACGTAGCGTTTGATCTGCTCATAGGCAGGCATGGCTTTCGCGGGTGTCTCCTGGCCGCGATCAGGGCGGTCCTGTGTCTCTGCGGTTCGCGCGTTTGTAGTTGTGTTCACTCCGACCTCGTGGGTGGTACGCGGGTTGTACTTGGTGGGTACACCTTGGCCGGCTCGCCGGCGGGTAAGCCCGCTCACCGGCATTGTCCGTGTCATGCCATGTGCGCGGCGGCCTGCCCGTCATTGACGGCGATGCTCGCGGCTGCGCGAACGTGGCCCGCAGCCGCCAGATTCGTGAGCGTTGCGGGTGCCACCATGTCCGCGCCGTCGACGGACGTGAGCGGCCGAGGGCCAATGTTACCAGGGTTCGGCAACGGCGGCGGCGCTTCGTCGGCGATCATGCGAAAGGCGACGCTCATATCGTCCGCGAGTGGACGGTCGTCGCGGTAAGTCGGCACGACGCGGCGCACGCGCTGCCACAGCGCTCCGGTGTGCGGTGCGCGTGGCGCGTCGATACTTTGCAGGTCGTAGGCTTGCGCGGCCGCCAGCAATTCGATCGCGACAATGCGCCCGGCGTTGTCGATGATTTCCAGCGCCTTCAGCGCGGCGGGCGTCGCGTGGCACAGGTGATCTTCCTGCAAGGCCGAGGTGATGCCGCCGTCGAGACTCGCGGGCAGCGCGAGCCGCCGGTTCTGCGCGACCAGCGACGCCGCCGTGTACTGCGCGATCATGAAGCCGGAACAGGTGCCGCCCGGCTCGGCGAGAAACGCCGGCAGGCCGCTCACCAGCGGATTGACCAGACGGTCGAGGCGCCGCTCGGCCATTGCGGCGACTTGTGCGATCGCGGTGGCGAGGCTGTCCATTGCCAGCGCGATCGAGGCGCCCACGGCGTGCGCCTGCGAATACACGCGCGGCTCTTCCGGCGTGCCGGCGACGATCGGGTTGTCGGTAATCGATGCGAGTTCGCGATTGACCACGTCGGCGGTCGCGGTGAGCACGTCGCGCGCCGCGCCGTGCACGTGCGGAATGGTCCGCATGCTCAGCGGGTCCTGCGTGCGTTGACCGACCACCGCCGCGAGAATACCGCTGTCGGCCAGCGCGGCGCGCATCCGCCCGCCGACCAGGTTCAGGCCCGGCGAGATACGCAAGGCCAGCGAATCTTCGTCGAAAGCCGCAAGCTGACCGCGCAGATTCTCGAAGCTCATCGAGGCGACCATATCGGTCCAATCGAGCAGGCGTTCGGCACGCGCGAGCGCCAACGCGGCGAGGCCCGTGACGCACGGCGTGCCGTTGACGAGACTCAGCCCTTCCTTGGCTTCGAGTACGAGCGGTTCGAGCCCAAGGCGTTGCAGCGCGTCGCGTCCTTTGAGCCGCTCGCCGCGAAAGCGCACGTAGCCCTCACCGATGCAGACGAGCGCGATATGCGCCATATGGCTCAGATAACCGACCGAACCGAACGCCGGCACTTCCGGCAGGCAATCCGCATTGAGCAGCGCCACCAGTTGGTCCGCGACTTCGAGGCGAATACCCGAGTGGCCGTGCGCGAAGTTATTGACGGCCGCGGCCATGACCGCGCGCGTTTCGGCGGCACCGAGCGGCGCGCCGACGCCGACCGCGTGGCTCATCAGGATGTTGCGCGACAACGTACGCTGTTCGCCCGGCGAGACGATTACGTCGCACAGCGCGCCTACGCCAGTATTCACGCCATACGCGCGAATCCCTCGCTCGACGATCTGTTCGACGAGCACGCGCGCCGCGGCGATGCGCGCACGGGCGTCGGCGGAAAGTTCGAGCGGCTCGCCGGCGGCAACCGCTGCCACCTGAGCCCAGTCGAGAGGACGATTGGAACGGATCACGGCCATGTCAGTGCTCTGCTTAGTAGATTACCTGGTGATGCTGATCAGTTGGTGGTGCGGTCCTGATGGCTCGAAACGAATTGCCGGAAGCGATCCGACTTGCATTCGACGAACACTTCGTCGGGCGTGCCGTCGGCTTCCACTTGCCCCTGGTGCAGGAACATCACACGATTGGACACATGGCGCGCGAAACCCATCTCGTGCGTGACCACCAGCATAGTGCGGCCCTCTTCGGCCAGCGAGCGCATCACGCGCAGCACTTCGCCCACCAGTTCGGGATCGAGCGCCGAGGTCGGCTCGTCGAACAGCATGACTTTCGGATGCATCGCCAGTGCGCGCGCAATCGCCACGCGTTGTTGCTGACCGCCTGAAAGATGCGCCGGATAGTGGCCGCGCTTTTCCGCGAGACCGACTTTGGCCAGCAGCGCTTCCGCCTCTTCAACCGATTCGGCGCGGCTGCGTTTTTGCACGCGCATCGGCCCTTCGATCAGATTCTCCAGCACCGTCATATGCGACCAGAGATTGAAGTTCTGGAACACCATGCCGAGTTGCGAGCGCACCCGATCCACCTGGCGGCGGTCGCTCGGTTGCAGCTTGCCGTCGCCGCGGCGCTTCATTTTCAACTCTTCGCCGGCCAGCGAGACCGAGCCGTCATCGGGCGTTTCGAGCAGGTTCAGGCAGCGCAGAAACGTGCTCTTGCCCGAACCGCTCGCGCCGAGAATCGAGATCACGTCGCCTTGATGGGCGTCGAGCGAAATGCCTTTGAGCACGTGGTGATCGCCGAACGATTTGTGAATGTTCTTGACCGACAGTGCAACGGGTGCCGTAGCGTTCATGGGATTCTCCAGATTCATCCAGGATGGGCGGCCGTTCAAGGCGCGGCGCGGCGTGCTTCGGTGGTGGCGGAAACCGGGCGGTTCGCCGCGGCCTGCGGGCGCGCCGCGCGCAGATGGCGCGACAGACGCGTTTCGAGCATGCCGAGCAGCCGCACGATGACGAAATTCAGGAACAGATAGATCAGCGCGGCGCAGATGAAGACTTCCGTCGTGCGATAGGTTTGCTGGATGATCTGCTGCGCGACGCCGGTCACTTCCCACACGGTGACGAGGCTCGCGAGCGCCGTCGATTTGACGAGCAGCACCGCTTCAGTCGAATACGCCGGCAAACACTGGCGCAAGGCGATCGGACCGATCACGCGGCGCAGCAGCGCGAAGCCCGACAGGCCGATCGAATAACCTGCCTCGATCTGACCGACCGGCACGGCCATCAACCCGCCGCGGATAATCTCGGCGGTATAGCCGGCCGTGCATAGCGCGAGCGACAACACCGCGCACATGTAGGGCTCGCGCAGCACCGGCCACAGGAAACTCTCGCGGATCACGCCGAACTGGCCCATGCCGTAGTACACGAGGAACATCTGGATCAGCAGCGGCGAACCGCGAAACACGAGGATATAAGCGCGTGCGAAGCGATTCGGCAGCCAATGCGGCGACACGCGCATCGTGACGATCACGAGCGAAAGCAGGCCGCCGAGAATCAGCGAGCAGAAGAACAGGCCGAGCGTGGTGGGCACGGCCCCGAGCAGTTGCTTGATCGTGTCGAACAGAAAGTCGAAGTCGAAATGCATGATGGCCGCCCTCGTCAGTTACGCGCGAAGTTGCGCTTGAAGGACCGGCCCACGTGCGCTTCGGCACGGTTGAAGACCCGGTTCGAGATGCTGGTCATGAGCAGATAGAGCGCGCCGCCCACTACGAAGAACGTGAAGTACTGATGCGTGGAACCCGCCGCCACCTGGCTCGTGCGCAGCAATTCGGCGAGCCCCGTCACGGAGATCAACGCCGAATCCTTCAGGCTCAATTGCCAGACGTTGCCGATGCCGGGCAACGCGAAACGCAGCACTTGCGGAATCAGGATGCGGCGCGCCATGGTCAGCGTCGGCATGCCGATCGAGCGCGCGGCTTCGAGTTCGCCGCGCGACACCGCCAGCACCGCCGAGCGGTACACCTCGGCCTGATAGGCGCCTGAAATCATGCCCACGGCCAGCGCGCCGACCACGAACGGCGGCACGCCGACGAAACCCTCCGCGCCGAACCACTGGCCGACGGTCGTGACGAGCGTCGAGCCGCCGAAATAGAACAGATAGATCACGAGCAATTCAGGCACGCCGCGAAACACGGTGGTGTAGATATCGCCGATCACACGCAGCGTACGAAAACGCGACAGCTTGGCCGCCGCCACCAGCGCGCCGAACACGGCGCCGACCGCGAGCGCCGCGAGCGTGAGCGCCACCGTCATTAACGCCGCGAGCAGCAATACGCCGCCCCAGCCTTCCGGCCCGAAGCCGAGCATCTGTATCAGAGCCATTCCTTACCTCTCATCTTCATCCGTTACGGCGGATCGAACCGGCCGGCGCGTGCAGGTTTTCGCCGCGCGCGCCTGCCGTTACCTCTCGACGTGAAGGCGAATCAAGGCGTGACGTCGGTCTTGAACCACTTGTCGGAGAGCTTCTTGACGGTGCCGTCGGCAAGCGCGGCGCTGATCGCGGTGTCGAACTTCGCTTTCAGGTCGGCGTCCTGCTTGCGGAACGCGAGGCCTTCGCCCGGGCCCCAGATCGGACCGCCGATCTTCGGGCCGGCCATTACGATCGAGGCGGTTTCTTTCTTGTCGATGTTGGCGGCGTAGTAGGTCACGTCGTCGAACGAGGCGTCGATGCGTCCATTGGCCAGATCCAGATCGCGCTCGGGCGATGTCTTGTAGACGCGGATCGTGGCAATGTCCTTGAAGCCGTCATTGATGAACTTGGTGTAGACCGTGCCCGACTGGATGCCGATGGTCTTGCCTTTCAACTGCTTGCGCAAAGCGTCGACGGTCGGCTGGTCGGCCTTCGGGTCGCCCGACAGCTTGACGACGCTCGCGCCCGGCGCGGCCTTGGGCAGCACTTTCGCATCAGCCACGGCGAACGTGGCGGGCGTGGCAGCGTACGGTTTCGAGAAAGCGATGATCTTTTCACGCTCCGGCGTGATCGAGATCGCGTCCATCAGGACATCGAACTTGCCCGCTTGCAAACCGGGAATCATGCCGTCCCAGTCTTGCGCCACCAGATTGCATTGCAGCTTGATGCGCTCGCACAGGTTGGCGACCAGTTCGGGTTCGAAGCCGCCCAGCTTGCCGCCCGGCAAGGTCAGATTCCAGGGGGCGTAGCCGCCTTCGAGCGCGATGGTCACCGTCTTCCAGTCTTTGGCCTGCACCGGTGCCGCGAAAATCGCCGCGGCGCCGAGAACGGCGCCGATCAATGCTTTTGCTGCCGTCGTGCGCTTCACTTTCACGTCGAAACTCCTTTGATTGAGGAAACCGTCGAGCCGAATGTTTAACCGCCGCTTAATTTGTATAGACAAGTCTGCATGAGTCAAAAAGCGGTCGCAAGAGAATTTGTGAGAAATTAACGGAATCATCGGGTAAGCCCCTAGACGTTGCCGTGCAGCACGGCTTTGCGGGGAGCTCTTAATGCGTGAACGACGCATGACCTACGCCGCCCGACGGGCAAGCGCATTTCGTTTTGTCTAGACAGGTTGATGCAAGCTGAGCAAACGCTCGCGCAGACGGCGGCTCGATGCGCCCTACCAGATGAACGGCAGGAAGCGATAGCGCACGCGCGCCATGTAGTCCGTGTAACCGTCGAGTTGCGCGGCCAGCACGCGCTCTTCGCGCACCGCGCGCCAGCCGATGCCGATCACCATGACCGGCACGAAGGCGAGGCCCCACCACGATCCGAGCAGCAAGGGCGTGCCGACGAACAGCAGCAGCGCGGCGGAATACATGGGATGACGGACATGCGCGTAAAGACCGGTGTCGATCACTTTATGCCCGCGGCTCGCCTGGATCTTCACGACCGGCGCGGCATAGCTATTGGCCTGGAACACGAAGCGGCACATGAAGAGGCAGAGGAACACGCAGAGCGAGCCGAGGCTGACCAGCGCGACCGGCAATGGCGCGGTCCAGTGAAAGCGCATGGCGTCGAACGCCATCAGGACGAGCCAGCCGCACCACGCCACTGAAACGCTCACCATGAAAATGCGGTCCCAGCGGCTTTGCTGCGCCTGCACGAATGGCGACAGTCGCTCGGCGAGCAGGCCGGGATCATGGCGCGCCAGCCACAAACCGATCCATAGGCTCAGCACGCCCAATTCGATCACATACCACCACGCGGCCGGCCATGCGAAAGTGCCCGCCGCGCCGAACAGCAGCGCGCCCATGCCCACCAGCCAGACCACCGTTTGAAAGATGAGGCGCGCGACCATGGCGGTTCGTTGCTACGCGGTTTTCGCCGGCGTGCGCACGCGGTCGAATATTTCGGCGATGTCGATGTCGCCGGTGTTCAAGCCGAACTGATCGCGCAGGCACGCCGCCAGTTCGCTGGCGCTCTTGAGTTGCCGTTCGCTGATGAGCCGGCCATCGGCTGCGCGTTCACTCAGTTGATCGTTGAGCAGCGCGAGCCGCGCTTCGGGCAACACACGGCATACGATCAGCGTGTTCGCAAAAATCGCTTCCGGCGAGGTCGACGTATACCAGTTCGAGGTTTCGTAATCGATCCACTCGACCGGCTGCAGGTCGAAACGGTAGACCCGCGCCCAGCTTTCGTCGCGCGCCTGCACTTCGAGGTAAAGCGCGTCGCGCGATGCGTCGGCGAGACGGAACGTGCCGAGTTCGGTGGGCTGCGCGAGGCCCGCGGTCAGGCGCAGCGGCGCGGTCAGCGTCACGCTGCCGAAGCCGACGTCGGCAATCCAGGCTTCTTTATCGATGTCGAGGCGCAACACCATATGCGTGCGCGGCGGCGGGCTGTCCGAATCGCGGCCCCAGAGCACGCGCCCGAGCAAGGGTGTGACCGTGAAGCCCAACTGCATCAGCACGTCGGCGAACAGCGCGTTCTGCTCGAAACAGTAGCCGCCGCGGTGCTCGGTGACGAGTTTGCGCTCGACCGATTCGAGATCCAGTTTCACCGGACGCCGCGTGAGCGGGTTCAGGTTCTCGAACGGAATCGCGCGCGGGTGCAACCGGTGAAGCGCCTGTAGGACTTCCAGCGTTGCAGCGCGAGGACCTTCGTAGCCTATGCGGGCGAAGTAGTTGTCCAGATTCACTGTGTGAGACATCAGCAGGGTTCCGGTATGGTTTTGGGCGCTGGACGCTTATTGATGATGTGCGGCCGTGCGGTTTTGGAAATCGATCATAGCCGCTTTTGTGGTCCGTTCGCTGCGGCGGCCTTTACCTGTTTTCGTAGTCGGCGCTCGAGACGCCGCCTCGTGCGAGGACGGCGCTCCTCGCCCATGCCACTTCTTATTGACCGCCCTTCAGCGCCGACGTCGCAATCGACGGCACGCTGATGCCGTGGCTCGACGCGAACTGCACGGCCGAACTCAGCGTCGACATCAACGATTGCAACTGGCCCGGCGCCGATTGCGCGATGTACGACGCGCTCTGCGCCGTCTGCGGATTCATGCCGGCCTGCAGCAGCGACGACGGGTTCATCTGCCCGATGCTGCCGAGCCCCGACTGCAGGTTCGAATACTGGCTCACGCCTTTACCCAGCGACGACAGGCCGTCCGTAAAAGCCTCCTTGTTGATCGGCGTAGCCGACGCACCGCCGTTCGCGCGGCTCGCGAAGGCTTGGGTCAGCGTTTGCGACAGCGACTGCTGCGTGCTGCCCGCCTGCGTCAGTTGACTCACCGAGGGCGTGCCGCCGCTCAGCAAGCCCGCTGCCTGCTGCGCCTGCCCCGCCGCGCTGCTCATCCCCATCGCAGCGGCCAGACTCGACTGGCCGCTGAGCACCTGCTGGTTCGCGCCCACGTAGGTCTGCAACAACTGCGACACGCCGCCGGACGACGCCGTCGCCCCGGCGCCCGCGGAACTGTCGTCGCCGCCTATGCCGAACTGTTTGAGATTCAACTGCGCATTCGAGACGCCACTCACCAGCAAACCGCCGCTCGCCAGCAACGAAATCAATACTCTGCGTTTGTTCATATCCCTCTCCTGAATGGGCGTTTCGGGTTATTCGTGCGAGTTCGACACCTCGCCTCCGAACGCGTTCATATGACCACCACCATACAGTTTCATTACGTTCACATTCGCTGCGAATTACGTGCAAATGCCCTTTGGTAGCAGTACGTAAAGAGCAAAGTTATATGTCAGTAATATTGATGCGAATCGTTCTCATTTGTGTTGACGCACCAATTCCGCATGCGTACGATCTCGCCATCTGCTGCAGTTGGCGTCGCGAACCGACGCAGCAAATCGCGCGCATGCGGCGACGCGCCGCGATGGTTCAAATCAGTCGATACAACACCAATAAGGATTTCGATGAAGTTCGCCCATTTCAACGGACCTGGCGCAACAGCGCGTCCGTTTCGCGATTCCGCGCCGCGCGCCAACACCACGCGCCGTTCGCGTTTGCCCTCCATGCGACGTGCCGCGCTTTGCACGGCGTTCGCGTGGGCGTCGCTGACAGCCGGCGCCGCCATGGCCGAAGCCAATCCCGACGCCGCGCCGGAAGCGCCCGAGGCCGACCTGAAAATCCAGGCGACCCAGACGAACCAGTGGACCGGCTTCTGGAATCGACAGCAGATGCTCGGCGACATCGGCGGGCTGCGCCCCTGGCTCGGCAAATACGGCGTGACCTTCACGCTCACCGAAACCAGCGAAGTGCTCGCCAACCTGCGCGGCGGTCTCGCGCACGGCGCCGATTACGACGGCCTGACCACCGGCACCGTGCAATTGGACACGCAAAAAGCGTTCGGCCTGCCGGGCGGCCTGTTCAACGTGAGCGCGTTGCAGATCCACGGCGCCAATCTCAGCGCCAACAAGCTCGGCACGCTGAATACGGCGAGCGGCATCGAAGCGGATGACACGACCCGTCTGTGGGAATTGTGGTATCAGCAGTCGTTCCTGAACAAGCGCATCGACGTGAAAATCGGTCAGCAAAGTATCGACCAGGAATTCATCACGAGCCAGTACTCGGCGCTGTTCGTCAACACGATGTTCGGCTGGCCTGCCCTGCCCTCATACGACATGCCGTCGGGCGGGCCGGCGTATCCGCTGTCCGACCTCGGCGTGCGCGTGCGCGGCCAGATCACGCCTTCGTTGACAGCGTTGGCCGGCGTATTCGACGGCGATCCGCTCGGCAACAACCCGGACAACAAGAGCGGCACCAACTTCAATCTGCACAACGGCACGCTGTTCATCGGCGAATTGCAGTATGCGATCAACCAGCCGGCCGACGGCGAAATGGTCGGCGCGGGCGGCGGCGGTTTGCCCGGCACCTACAAGCTCGGCGTCTGGTACAACAACGGCAGCTTCGCGGATCAGCGCTACGACAACACGGGCTTGTCGCTCGCCAATCCGGCCACCAGCGGCATCGCCCAGAATCATCACGGCGACTACAGCTTCTACGCCGTGGCCGACCAGATGATCTGGCGTCCGGACCCGGACGAGCCGCGCAGCATCGGCGTGTTCGCGCGCGTGATGGGCGCGCCCGGCGACCGCAACCTGGTGAGCCTCGCCGCCAACCTCGGCGTCGTGATGAAAGCGCCGTTCGCCGGCCGCGACAACGACAGCGTCGGCCTCGCGCTGACCTACATCAAGGTCGGCAATCACGTGAACGGCCTCGATACAGATGCGCGGGCATTCAGCAACAGCCCGTACGGCATACGCACCAGCGAAACCACGCTCGAGGCGACCTACCAGTACCAGGTCAATCCGTGGTGGCAACTGCAAGCCGACGCGCAATACACGTTCAACGCCGGCGCCGGCCAGAATCCGAACGATCCGACGCAGCCGCTGCGCAACACGTTCGTCATCGGCGTGCGGACCAACATCAACTTCTGATGACGTTCGCGCCCAACTCACACGCTACCGACCCAATCGAATCCCATGCTTTCGATCATGACCGCAACCACCGCTTTGTGCGCAGGCACGGAGGCTCAATCGTGAACACTCCCACGCGCCAGTTTTCGCCGCGCGCCGCGCGGGCCCTGATCGCCGCCGCCATCAGCGCGGCCGCACTCGCGACCGCCGGAAGCGCGCACGCCGATCCGCAAGGTTTCCTCGAAACCGTCAAGCACCACACCACGCTGATCAACACGGTGCCGGGCAACGGCGACCAGAATCCGTACGCGGTGGTGGTCGCGCCGGTCACGGCCGGCACGGTCAAGCAAGGCGACGTGCTGGTCGGCAACTTCAATAACTCGACCAATCTGCAAGGCACCGGCAGCACGATCATCAACTATCACCCGGATACCAGGGAGATGACGGTGTTCGCGACGGTGCCGCGCGATCTGAAGGAATGCCCGGGCGGCATCGGCCTGTCGACCGCGATGACGATGCTCAAGTCCGGCTACGTGATCGTCGGCAGCACGCCGAGCAACGACGGCACCACCGGCACCAAGGGCGCCGGCTGCCTGATCGTGATCGATCCGCAAGGCAAGGTCGCGTCGACCATCAGCAGCCCGAACATCAACGATCCGTGGGGCAACATGGCGGTCGTCGACAACGGCAATAGCGCGACGCTGTTCGTCAGCAACGCCGGCTTCGGCGTGGGCGGCGCGGACGGCAATCCGCCCGTGTTCAAACAGGCCACCGTGCTGCGCCTGGACCTCGACGTGCCGGCCGGCAAGCCGCCGGTCGTGAAGAAGGAAACGGTGGTGGGCAGCGGCTTCGGCGCGCAGGCGGACAAGGGCGTGTTCCTCGTCGGCCCGACCGGACTCGCACTCTCGCCCGATCAGAAACTGCTGTACGTGTCCGACGCGATCGGCAATCGCATCACCGAAATCGACGACCCGATGACGCGCGACACCAGCGCGGGCGTCGGCCGTCAACTGACCGCCGACGGCCTGCTGCACCGGCCGCTCGCGATGGTGACCGCTCCCAACGGCCACCTGCTCGTCACCAACGCGCTGAATGGCCAGATCGTCGAAATCGATCCGGCCAGCGGCAAGCAGATCTACGCGCGCTGGATCGACACCGACAAGGCGCAATCGCCCCCGGGCAACGGCGACCTGTTCGGCCTCGCGATGACCCCAGAAGGCGACGGTTTCTATTACGTGCAGGACGACGTGAACACGCTGGTGCTCGCGAAGTAAGTTGCATATTCCAAAGCCGAACGAAGGTGAAGTAACCATGGCAAACGATCAACCCCCACGGCCGTCACGGCGCGGGTTTCTCAAGGCGGGCGGCGCCGCGGTCGCGGCGGGCGCGAGCCTCGGCTCGGGTCTGGCGACGTCCCAGAACGCGCTCGGCAAAACGCAGGCGCATGCCGCCGATCCGCAGACGGCCGTCGAGCCGTTCTACGGCGCGCATCAAGGCGGCATCGTCACGCCGCAGCAAAGTCACACTTACGTCGCCGCGCTCGATCTCACCACCGAGAAGCGCGAGGACGTGATCGCGCTGCTGCGCGCATGGACCGATGCGGCCGCGCGTCTCACGCAAGGCGGCACGGCTGCGCCGCTGCCGACCGGCACCGCCGGCGACAACAAGGCCGCGCCCGATTCCGGCGACGTGCTCGGCCTCGGCCCCTGCGGGCTGACGATCACCTTCGGCTTCGGTCCCGGTCTCTTCACGCATGAAGGCAAGGATCGCTACGGCCTCGCCGCGCGCCGCCCCGCCGCGCTCGTCGATCTGCCGCGCTTTAACGGCGACCAGTTGATCAAGGAAAAAACCGGCGGCGACCTGTACATCCAGGCTTGCGCGAACGATCAGCAGGTCGCGTTTCACGCGGTCCGGCAACTGTCGCGCCTCGCGTACGGCACGGCGGCGATGCGCTGGGGCCAGTCCGGTTTCCTGTCGGGTCCGCGCGGACAGACGCCGCGCAATCTGATGGGCTTCAAGGACGGCACCAACAATCCGTCCACCGCGAAGCCGCCGTTGATGAATCAGTTCGTGTGGGCCGGCGCGAGCGCCGACGCACCGTGGATGGAAGGCGGCACCTATACCGTCGTGCGGCGCATTCGCATCACGCTGGAGCACTGGGACAACACCGAACTGGACTTCCAGGAACAGGTGTTCGGACGCCACAAGTACAGCGGCGCGCCGATCGGCAAGAAGAACGAGTTCGACGCCGTGGACCTGAAGGAAGAGGACAAGGACGGCAATCCGGTGATTCCGGAGAACTCGCATGTGCGTCTGTCGAATCAGGCGAGCAACAACGGCGCGCAGATCCTGCGCCGTTCGTATTCGTATAACGACGGCACGAACTTCTACATCGAGCGTTGGCCGCCATGGCGCCAGGAAACGGAGTACGACGCGGGGCTCATCTTCATCGCGCATCAGGGCGACCCGCGCAGCGGCTTCATTCCGATCAACGACAGGCTCGCGAAGTTCGACATGATGAACCAGTTCACGACGCACGTCGGCAGCGCGATTTTCGCCGTGCCGCCGGGCGCGAAGCCGGGTTCGTATATCGGCGCGGGATTGTTCGAGACGTAAAGCAGGCCACGCAGTCAACAAAACACAAATCAACTACAACACCACAACGGACTTTGGATCATGGCTTACAACTCGTTTGGCACTCGTCTGCGTCTTCTGGGCAGCGCGGTCGCCCTCACGCTGGCCGCTTTCGCGACGGTGCCGTCGGCGGCTCAGGCCGCGTCGATCACGCTGTATAACGCGCAGCATGAGCAGGTCGTCAATCTGCTCGCCAAGGACTTCGAAAAGCAGTCGGGCATCTCGGTGAAGATCCGCAACGGCGAAGGCCCGGCGATGGCCGCGCAGATCGTCGCCGAAGGCGCCGCCACGCCAGCCGACGTGTACTTCACGGAAAACTCGCCGGAGCTGATGCTGCTCGAAGAGAAAGGCCTGCTGAACAAAGTGGACAGCTCGACGCTCGCCACCGTGCCGGCGCGCTTCAACTCGCCGACCGGCGCATGGGTCGCGGTGACCGCGCGTGAAAACGTGCTCGCCTACAACACCACCAAGGTCCAGGCGTCGCAACTGCCGCAATCGCTGTTCGATCTCGCCAAGCCGGAATGGAAAGGCAAGATCGGCATTGCCCCGAGCGACGGCGACTTCCTGCCGCTCGTGAGCGCCGTGCTCGCGCTGAAGGGCGAAGCGCAAACCGTGCAATGGCTCAAGGGCCTCAAAGCCAACGCGCAGATCTTCGACGACGACGAAGGCGTGGTCGCCGCCGTGAACCGCGGCGGTGTCGCAACGGGTCTGATCAACAACTACTACTGGGCGCGTCTGCACGCCGAACTCGGCGACGGCAAAACCCGCAGCGCGATCTATCACTTCGGCAACGGCGACGCCGGCGCGGCCGTGAACGTGTCGGGCGCCGCGGTGCTGAAGTCCGCGCACAACACGGACGGCGCACAGAAGTTTCTCGCGTACCTGGTCAGCGACCGCGCGCAGGAGCTGATGGCGAAGAGCCACGTGATGTTCGAGTATCCGCTGCACGCAGGCGTCGCACCGGACCCGATCCTCAAGCCGTTCGCCGAACTGAGCCCGCCGCCGCTGACGATCCAGCAACTCGGCGACGACAGCCAGGCCGGCAAGCTGCTGCGTCAGGCAGGCCTGCTGTAATGAGTGAAGCTTTGTCAGCCGGACCACCGGCTGTCCCCACCGTCCCGGCGCGCACCCGTTCGCGCGCGCCGCGCGGTCTGTTCGCGGCAGCAGCACTCAGCGCATTGCTGGTGTTGCTGCCGATTGCGTTTACGTTCTGGCGCGCCGCGAGCTTCGGCGTCGGCGAGGCGGTCGACCTGATCTTCCGGCCGCTCGTCGGCGAACTGCTGATCAACACGTTGATGATCACCGTCTCGACCACGCTGGTGTCGGCCGTGATCGGCACGGCTGCCGCGTGGTTCGTCGAACGCACGCATTTGCCGGGACGCCGCACGTGGGCCGTATTGAGCGCCGCGCCGCTCGCCATGCCGGCTTTCATTTCGAGCTATGCGTGGGTGTCGTTGAGTCAGGATTTGCAGGACTTCACGGGTGCGTTGCTCGTGCTCACCTGCGCGTATTTTCCGCTCGTCTATCTGCCGGTCGCCGCCGCGCTGCGCGGCATGGATCCGGCGCTCGAAGAAAGCGCGCGCGCACTGGGTTGCAACCGTTGGACCACGTTCATTCGCGTGGTGCTGCCGCAACTGCGTCCCGCGTTGCTCGGTGGCATGCTGCTAGTGGCGCTCGGCGTGCTGTCCGAGTTCGGCGCGTTCACGCTGCTGCGTTTTCGCACGTTCACCACGCAGATTTACGCGGAATTCCGCACCAGTTTCGATGGCGGCGGCGCCTCGTTGCTCGCGTGCCTGCTGATCGTGATCTGTCTGATCGTGCTGGCATTCGAGTTTCGCGTGCGCGGCGCGGCGCGTTATGAACGCGTCGATCGCGGCACACGTCGCGCGGTTTTGCGCTACGACCTCGGCGTGTGGCGCTGGATCGTCGTCGCCGGTTTTGCGCTGCTGTCGATCACGACGCTCGGCGTACCGCTCGGCATGATTGGCTACTGGCTCACGCAACCGGGTGCGGCGGCCGTCACACCGGCTGATGTGTCGCCCGAACTGCTGTTCAACGCCACGCTCTCGTCGCTCGGTTTCGGCCTCGCCGCCGCACTGCTGACCACGCTGCTGGTCGTGCCGCTCGCGTTTCTGCTGGTACGCTATCCGACGCGTTTCGCGACGTTGTTCGAACGCACCGTGTTTCTCGCGCAAGGCGTGCCGGGTCTGGTCATCGCACTGGCGATCGTGTCGCTCGCGGTGCACGCGCTGCAACCGCTTTATCAGAGCGCGACGCTGCTGGTGATCGCCTATGCGATGCTGTTCATGCCGCTAGCGCTGGTCAGCGTGCGCGCCGCCTTCATGCAGGCGCAGCCGCGCCTCGAGGAGACCGCGCGCGCGCTCGGCCTGAGCTGGTCGCAGACGCTGTTCCGCGTGGTGTTGCCGCTCGCCGGACCTGGACTCGGCGCGGCCGCGGCGATGGTGTTCATCTCGGTCGTCACCGAACTGAACGCAACGCTGCTGCTCTCCCCGCTCGACACGCAAACACTCGCCACCCAGGTCTGGGCCGATACTTCGACGATGGCGTTCGCCGCGGCGGCGCCCTACGCGGCGTTGCTGACCGGCATTTCGCTGTTCGCCTCGGGCCTCCTGTTCGCACTGCTCGGCAAATCGGCGCTACTCGGCGAACGCAGCTGACGCGCCGCGCTTTCACCATCGGATTTTCATGAGCGAACTTCGTATCCGCGGGCTGCAAAAATCATTCGACGGCACGCCCGTGCTGCACGGTATCGATCTGTCCGTCGAACGCGGCACGCTGCTGGCGTTGCTGGGTCCGTCGGGCAGCGGCAAGACCACGCTGCTGCGTCTCCTATGCGGTTTCGAACGCGCCGATAGCGGCAGTGTGGAAATCGACGGCCGGCGCGTGGCCGGCGACGATCTGCATGTGCCGTCCGAACAGCGCCGTATCGGCTATGTGCCGCAGGAAGGCGCGCTGTTTCCGCATCTCTCCGTGGCGGACAACATCGTGTTCGGCTTGCCGCGCGCGCAGCGCCGCGCGCGGCATCGCGTGGCCGAATTGCTGGAGCTGGTCGGCTTGCCGGCGAACTTCGGCGAACGCGCGCCGCAGCAGTTGTCGGGCGGGCAGCAGCAGCGCGTCGCGCTGGCGCGCGCGCTCGCGCCGTCGCCGACGCTGGTGATGCTCGACGAACCCTTCTCGTCGCTCGACGCCGCGTTGCGGCTCGAAACCCGGCAAGCCGTGGCCAGCGCGCTGGCCGCGACCGGCGCGACGGCCGTGCTGGTCACGCACGATCAATCCGAGGCGTTGTCGCTCGGGCACGAAGTGGCGGTGTTGTGGAACGGCCGGCTGATCCAGACGGCGACGCCGGAGACGCTCTATCGCCGGCCGGTGACGCGTGAGCTGGCATCGTTCGTCGGCGAGGCGGTGCTGTTGCCGGGCATGGCCACGCAGGATCGCGTGCGTTGCGAACTGGGCGAGTTGCCGTTGTCCGGGCCGATGGGCCAGGGCGCTGTCGATGTGATGGTGCGGCCCGAGCAGATCCGTCTGTTGCGCGCCGAAGAAACGATGCCCAACGGCGCGGCGGCCTATGACGCTGTCGTCACGGAAGTGATTTTTCAGGGGCAGGACGCGGGCGTCGCGCTGCAATTGCGTTCCGACACGCGGACGATGGTGCGCGCGCGCGTGCCGGGTTACCTTTGCCCGCGACCAGGCGAGCAGGTGCGGCTCGCGGTGGATGGCGAGGTGACGGCTTACGCTCGCGGTTGAGCCTGAGGCCGCAGCGACAGATCCTGCATCATCTGCGCGGCCAGATAGTCGCAGGTCGGACGATCCGATTTGGCGCTGCGCGCCACCACGATTTCCAGCGGCGCGATCTTCGGCAAGCCTTGCGCTTCACCGAGAATCGTAAGCCGCGGCGGCACGCTGCAACGCGTGAGCGCAATCACCGACAACCCTGCATCCACGGTCGCCACCAGTCCCATCAGGCTTGCGCTGCTGAACGCCGCGCGATAGCGGATCCGCGCGCCGTCGAGCGCGGCCAGCGTATGCTGGCGGGCCACGCAACCCGGCTCATAGAGTCCCACCGGCAGCGGCGACGCCGCCAGCACCGGCGTATCCACCGACGCGCCCACCCACACCATGGGCTCGCTGCGCACGAATTCGCCGCGCAGCTTGCGGTCGCGTGTGACGAAGGCGAGATCGATCTTGTTGTCGGCCAGCATCGGCGCGAGCGACGTGCTCTGCGCGCAGACGATTTCGATCTCCACGTGCGGATACAGATTCGAGAAGCGCCGCAACACGGGCGACAACAGCGAGGACACGTAATCGTCCGGTGCGCCGAGCACAACGCGCCCGGTGACCTCCGGCCGCACGATCGCCGACCACGCCTCCTCATGCAACGCCAGCACACGCCGCGCGTATTCGAGCAACGTATTGCCCGGCCGCGTGAGCGACAGATTGCGCGTGTTGCGGGCGAACAGCGTCGTGCCGAGCATGGTTTCGAGCCGCTTGATCTGCATGCTGACCGCCGCCTGCGACCGATGCACGGTCGCCGACGCCTTCGTGAAGCTGCCCGTTTCCACCACCGCGACGAAGGTGCGCAGCAGATCGACGTCGAATTCGGGGTGCATGATTTATCAATCCAGCTTATGGAATTGCTCAATTTAATTCGTTTGTCGGTGCCGTGCAAGCCGCGCAATACTTGGGACATCACCTCATCACGTCAATTCGCGGAGCCGTTGCGCATGTCCCTCACCCAACGTCAACAAGGCGCCATCACGCTGGCCAGCGGCGGGCTTTTGATGGGCACGCTCGGGGTCTTCGTCGAGGAAGCGCGGCTCGGCGCGCTGACGCTCGTGTTCTTTCGCTGCCTGTTCGGCTTTCTCTCGCTCGCCGCGTATTGCGCGTGGAAAGGCTTCTTCACGCGCGCGCATTTCACGCGACGCACCGTCACGCTGGCGCTGATCACAGGCGTGCTGATGGTCACGCAGTGGGTCGGTTTCTTCGATGCGATTCATCGCACCAGCATCGCGGTTGCAACCGTGGTGTTTCATGTGCAGCCGTTCTGGGTCGTGCTGATCGGCGCGGCGTTGTTCAACGAGCGGCTCGGCGTGGACCGGCTCGGCTGGATTGCGACCGCTTTCGTGGGACTCGTGCTCGCGTCGGGCGTCGCGGCGACGGAGAATTTACAGGGCCATACGAGCTATCTGATCGGCATCGGCGAAGCGCTGGTGGGCTCGGTGCTGTATGCAAGCGTCACGTTGATCGCCAAAGGGCTCGGCAATTTGCGCCCGCATCTGCTGACGCTCGCGCAGTGCGCGGTCGGTGTGGTCTGCCTGCCGTTCATCGCGCCGCTCACCGCCGTACATATCGGCCCGATGCAGTGGTTCTGGCTGGTTGGCATGGGCGTGCTGCATACGGGGCTGTCGTATGTGCTGATCTACGGCGCGTTGCCCAAGCTGAGCACGCCGATCATCGCCGTGTTGCTGTTCGTGTATCCGCTGACGGCGATCGTGGTCGATGCGCTCGTGTATGGACGGGCGCTGTCGATGCCGCAACTGGCGGGCATGGTGCTGATCGTGGTTGCGAGTCTGGGGGTGAATCTCGGGTGGCCGTTGCTTTCGGTGCTGCGGCCAGGCGGGCGGGTGCGACGGCAGGTGGATTGAGAGTTCGGAGCACCCGGCCGTAAGTCGAAACGTTGAACAAAACCGGGCGCATGCGCCCGGTTTCTCTCAGCGGTCGTAGTGGAAGCGACAGGCGATCACGTAGATCTTTCCGTCTCGCGGCAAGTAGACGAGGCGGTCGGCAAGCGTGATACGGCGCGACCACAATCCGCTCAAACTCCCAAGCAGCGCCTCCGGTTTCCCCGTGCCGCGATAAGGATCGCGCCGGCATTCCTCCAGCAGCGTATTGATCTTGCGCAAGACCTTTCGGTCGGTCTCCTGCCAATACAGGTAGTCGTCCCACGCGTCGTCGGTGAACATAAAAATACTGTCAGCCTTTGCGGCCTCCTCGTTGCGGCTTTTCTGTCTGTTCATCGGTCAGCAGTTCGCGCGCAGTCGCACTGCCGGCATTCAACTGGGCGATAGACCTGGCGAGCCGCTGGGCATTCTTCGACGAACTCAATAGATACAAGGTCTCCTGCATCGCATTGAAATCCTCGAGCGAAACCATGACCACGTTTTCGCCGGTCTGCCTCGTGATCAGCATGGGTGTGTGATCGCGGCAGACGTCGTCCATCGCTTGCTTAAAGCCGGCACGCGCCTCGCTGTAAGTAAGGACGTTCATTCGTTTCTCGACCTGAGAGGTTGCCCTCCAGTCGCTCCTGTCAAAAGTTAGGGACGATTCCACCGCCGAACGGATGGCCGCACTGCGGGACCGCGGGGTGAGCCGATGGCCCAGAGCGGAAACGCCTCTGAGCCATCGGCAATCATTGTACGGAGTTCTGTACAAACCGGCAAACTCGAAACGGCGGAAAAATACGTCATCTAACGGATAGAAAGGATGCCCGCTCGTCGCCTCACCCGCCACTCAGCCAAACGGCCAACCTCACTGCGGCAAAACCTCGCCCTTCGTCTCCGGCGCGAACGGAATCACGAACAGGCCGACGATAAACGCGAGCGCCGTTAGCGCCACCGGCACGCCGAGCGTATGCATATGCAGCACCGCCGCGCCGAGCAGAAAGTTGACGCCCGCGCCGACGAACCGCCCGAACGACGTGCAGAACGCGAACGCCGTCGCCCGCACGCGGGTTTCGAACTGCTCCGGCAGCCACAAGCTGAACAGCGCGAAATTGCCGCCGAAGAAACCCAGCACGAAGAGCCACGCGATGAACGGCGCAAGCCCATTGGGCAAGTAAAACGCCCAGCCGAAACTGCCGACGATCGCCACCGCCATGCCGAGGAAGTAAATCGCCAGCGTCTTCTTGCGGCCGATGCGCTCAGCAAGCGGCGGCAACGCGAGACAGCCGAGGATCGTCGCAATCGACAGCAGCCCCGTGGCCAGCGACGCCGTTCTGATCGCATCGTTCTTGGCCATGCCGGCCTTGGTCGCCAGCTGAATCACGGCGGACGGTTCATACACCGCACCCGCCCATAGCCCAATGATGGCGATCGTCAGCAGAATGCACGCGACCCAGGTGCGGCGTCGATAAGCCGGCCCCAGGATCTCGCGCAGCGGCTTGGTGCGCACGGTGCGAGCCTCGGCCTTCTCCCACTTCTCCGACTCCTTCACGCGCAGCAGGATCAGAATCGCGACCACCACCGGCACCGCGCCGGTCAGGAACATCGCGCGCCAGCCGTAATGCACGCCGACCGTGTAGTTCAGCGCCGCGGCGAGAAAAAACCCGGCGTAGTAGCCCGTCTGCAGATAGCCGGCGCCCATCTTGCGACGATCCTCCGGCCACGCTTCCGCTACATACGTCCCCGCCAGCGCCCACTCGCCGCCGATGCCGATGCCCGCAATGAAGCGATAGATGCCGAGTTCCCACACGTTGTGCGAGGTCGCCGCGAGTCCCGTGAAAATGGCGAACGTGAAGATCGTGCCGGCCAGCACTTTGGTGCGGCCGTAGCGGTCGGCGAGCGGCCCCCAGATGAACGACAGCCCCCACCCGACCAGGAACAGCGCGAACAGGATCGAACCGGCAAGACCGACGTTCGCCGGCGTCGCCGCATAACCCGAGCGCGGCAGCAGTTCGGTCAAGGCCGGCGTCAACACGAGCGCGTAGATGAACGAGTCCATCCCGTCGAGCGTCCAGCCTGCCCACGCTCCCCAAAAACCTGCGATCTGCGAACGATTGAGCGGCGTGCGGCGCCGCGTGACCGACGCGCGGTCGGTTAGTGAATTCATCATGCTCCTCCGGCCCAACGGTTGGCGTACTTAAGGTTGGCGTACTTGACGGCAACGACGAGATGACGCGTTTGTGATGAACCGAGGTGTCCTCGCACGACCAGTCAGAGGACGCCGCGGACAGAGCGGCGAAAATTTTTCCGGGTTTGTCCGCCTGTAATTCGCGTCTTTTAATATATAATATTTGATATTATGAACGAGGCAATAGATGGTTTTCCCCTGGACGCCCCGGCGCGCACCCCGCTTTTACCCGCGGCGGCGCCGCGCGAGAGCACGTCCCGCGTGATCGCGGAGGCGCTGCGCACGGCGATTGTCGACGGAACGCTGGCGCCCGGCGCGCCACTGCGGCAGGACGCGATCGCGCGGCATTTTTCTGTTAGCGCAATTCCCGTGCGCGAGGCCTTGCGCCAGTTGGAGAGCGAGGGCTGGGCCAAGGCCGCCGTGCACAAGGGCGCGACGGTCGCGCCTTTGTCGGCGGAAGAAGCGCGCGAAATCTACGAGATCCGGTCCGCGCTGGAGAGTCTCGCCATCGGGCTCGCGATTCCCAATCACACAGCCGCCACGTTGCGCGAATCCGCCAGCCTGTGCCGCGCCGCCGAGCTCGAGGCGAACCCGTCGCTGTATGTCGAGCGCAATGTCGCGTTTCACATGAGCCTGTATGCGCCCGCCGGCCGTGCACAACTCGAGGACATGATCGGCACGCTGCACCGGCGTGGTGAAAGATATCTGCGCCTGAAGTTCGGCTTGCCGTCGTACAAGGGCGAGTCCGACAATGAACACGCCGCCCTGCTCGACGCCGTCCAACGCCGCGACATTCCCGCCGCGCAGCAGTTGGTCGTCGCGCATCTGCTGGGCACGGGCGACCTGCTTTATCGTTTCCTGACCGAACGCGCGCAGGCCGAAGCCGCGCTCGCGAATCAACCCAAGCCGCGCGGCAGACGCCCGCGTGCCACCACCGGGAGCTGAGAGAAGCCGATGAACCGACCCGCCGAAGGCGCTGCGTCCGCAGTTTCAACACCCACCGCCCGTTCGTGGACCACGCGTCGCGACGAAAAGAACCGCCGCCTCGCGGCCATCGCACCCTGGCTCGAAGATGGGGTGCTGCCGCCGGAGCGCATTGTCGATGCGCTCGAAACGCTGATTCAGCCGGGTGACCGCGTCGCTCTCGAAGGCGACAACCAGAAGCAGGCCGATTTCCTGTCCCGTTCGTTTGCCAAGGTCGATCCGCAGAAGATCCACGACGTGCATCTGCTGATTTCGAGCATTGGCCGCCCTGAGCATCTGACGCTGTTCGAGCGTGGCATCGCGCATAAGGTCGACTTTTCGTTTGCCGGCCCGCAAAGCCTGCGGGTCGCGCAACTGCTCGAAGACGGTCAGCTGGAAATCGGCGCGATCTATACGTACGTCGAGTTGTACGCGCGCATGTTCGTGGATCTGACGCCGCACGTCGCGCTGCTGTGCGCTGAAAAGGCCGACCGTCACGGCAACCTGTACACCGGCGCGAATACCGAAGACACGCCCACCATCGCCGAGGCTGCCGCCTTCCGTCATGGCATCGTGATCGTGCAGGTCAACGAGATCGTCGACGAATTGCCGCGCGTCGACATTCCGGGTTCATGGGTCGACGTGGTCGTGCAGGCGGACCGGCCGTTCGCCGTCGAGCCGCTGTTCACACGCGATCCGCGCCATATCGGCGACCTGCAGGTGCTCACCGCGATGATGGTGATTCGCGGCATCTACGAGCCGTACGGCGTGACGTCGCTGAATCACGGCATTGGTTTCGATACGGCCGCGATCGAATTGCTGCTGCCAACCTACGCCGAGTCGCTCGGCCTGAAGGGCAAGATCTGCCGCAACTGGACGCTCAATCCGCATCCCACCATGATTCCCGCGATCGAATCGGGCTGGGTCGACAGCATCCATTGCTTCGGCAGCGAAGTCGGCATGGAGGCGTATATCGAGGCGCGTCCGGACGTGTTCTTCACCGGCAATGACGGCAGCCTGCGCTCGAACCGCGTGCTGTGCCAGCTGGCCGGGCAATACGGCGTCGATCTTTTCATCGGCTCGACCTTGCAGATCGATGCCGACGCGAATTCGTCGACCGTCACGCGCGGGCGTCTCGCGGGGTTCGGCGGTGCGCCGAACATGGGCCACGATCCGCGCGGCCGGCGTCATTCGAGCGAAGCGTGGCTCAAGCTGCTGCGCGACGAGGGTCCGGTGTCGCGGGGCCACAAGCTGGTCGTGCAGATGGCCGAGACGTACAAGAAAGGCGGCGAGCCGACCTTCGTCGATGAACTCGACGCCGTCGCGGTCGGCGCCAGGAGTGGCATGCCGGTCGCGCCCGTGATGATCTACGGCGACGACGTCAGCCACGTGGTCACCGAGGAAGGCATCGCGCATCTGCACAAGGCCGAAGGCATCGACGAGCGGCGCGCCGCGATCGCCGCCGTGGCCGGCGTGACGCCGATCGGTCTGCGCGCCAAGCCGGAGAAAACGGCGGAGTTGCGCCGGCGCGGCATCGTCGCGTATCCCGAGGATCTCGGCATTCGGCGTGGCGAGGCCAAGCGCTCGCTGCTGGCGGCACGCAGCATCGACGATCTGGTAACGTGGTCGGGCGGCCTGTACGAGCCGCCGGCGCGCTTCAGGAGCTGGTGAGCATGGCGCCCGCTGCCTTGCTCGCGCGTGCGCCAGCGCAGGCGCCGTGCGCTCGCAGTGCGCGCGTGACGCCCGCTGATTCGCGCGTCGACGTTGCCGGATCTGCTGGACTTGCCGACGCTGGCGAAGTTGCCGCGGCTGGCGGAGTCGCTAGAGCCGCCAGGGTCGCTGACGCCGCCAGCGGTTCGCACGGTACTGCACGCGCCGCCCGCGTCGCTTCTACACCTTCCGACGCGCAGCTCGCCCGTTACGCCATTACCGCGCTGATCGACGAAGCCCAACTCACGCCCAAACCCGCGCTAGTCGACCGGCGCGGCAGCGGCGCGCATCGCGACCTCGATCTCGACACCATGCTGCGCTCGGCGCGCGCGCTCGAGCCGACCTTCGCGGCGCTCGCCCGCGCGGCGCGCCGCCGCGGCGAACCGTCCGCGTTGCTGCGCACCGAACTCGCGCAGATCGGCCGCGCTGGCGAGCTCGACATGCTGCACGCCACGGGCGGCAGCAACGCGCATCGCGGCGCGATCTGGATCGTCGGCTTGCTGGTCGCGGGGGCGGCGCTGCCCGCCAATGCCATGCGTCCGACCGCATCGCAGATCAGCACGCGTGCCGCGCAGATCGCCTGCTTCCCGGATCGCTTCGCCGCGCCGTCCGACAGTCACGGCGAACGCGCGCGTCAGCGCTACCAGGTCGGCGGAGCGCGCCGCGAAGCACAAGACGGCTTCCCGCATGTCGTCGACGTAGGCCTGCCCGCGTTGCGCGCGGCGCGTGAACGAGGCATCGACGAAAACGCCGTGCGCGTCGACGCCCTGCTCTCGATCATGGCGTCTCTGGACGACACCTGCCTGCTGCATCGCGCGGGCTTGCCCGGTTTGCACGCCGGACAGCACGGCGCGCAACGTGTGCTGGACGCGGGCGGCAGTTCGACGCCGGCGGGACGCACCGCGCTTGCCGCGCTCGAACACGACTTGCTATCGCTCAACGCATCGCCCGGCGGCGCAGCCGATCTGCTCGCCGCCACCCTCTTTCTCGACATGCTGGCGCATCACGACGCCGACAGGAGCCCCGACTCATGGAACATCTGACCTTCGACTATCCGGCGCAGCGCGCCGTCACGACCCGCGCGCATGTCGGCGTGGTGGGCTCGGGCGATCTGGAAGTGCTGCTCTCGCCCGTCGATCAGACTAGCGCGCTGAGCGCGCACGTCGTCGTGCGCACCAGCGTCGACGGCTACAGCCACATCTGGAAAAGCGTGCTCGACCGCTTTTTCACGCGCTACGACGGCGCCGCGCAAATCGAAATCAACGACTTCGGCGCGACGCCCGGCGTGGTCGCGTTGCGGCTCGCGGAAGCCGTCGAAGCCGCCGAACAGGGAGACGACGCATGAATACGGTTGCGACCGCTCATCCCGCGCCGATGCTGCGCGAGAGTTTCATCGAACTGCCGGCACGCGAGCGCGCCCGCTCGCTGCTGGATGCGGGCACCTTCCGCGAACTGCTCGGCCCGTTCGACAAGATCGAGTCGCCGTGGCTGCCGTTGCAAGGCGTCGTCTGCCAGGCGGATGACGGCTGCGTGATCGCGCGCGGCACCATCGACGGCGAGCCCGCAGTGGTCGCCGCGATCGAGTCCGCGTTCCAGGGCGGCAGCATCGGCGAAGTGTCGGGCAGCAAGATCGCCGCGGCGCTCGAACTGGCCTTGCGCGACTGCGAACGCGGCAAGATCGTGCGGCCGGTCGTGCTGTTCGAAACCGGTGGCGTGCGGCTTCAGGAAGCCAACCTCGGCCTCGCGGTGATCGCGGAGATTCAGGCCGCGATCGTCGCGTTGCGGCGGCATGTGCCGGTGGTCGGCGTGATCGCCGGCATGGTCGGCTGCTTCGGCGGCATGTCGCTGGCGGCTGCGTTGTGCTCGTACCTGGTCGTCACGAAGCAAGGGCGGCTCGGCATGAACGGCCCCGAGGTGATCGAGCAGGAAGCCGGCATCGACGAACTCGATGCCAGCGATCGCCGCCGCGTGTGGCAACTGATCGGCGGCGAACAGCGCACGGCGACCGCGCTGGCCGATCAACTGGTCGACGACGATGCCGACGCGGTGCGCACCGCCGTGCGTTGCGCCTTCGAGCAAGGCGTGCCCGCCGCGCATCGCAGCGAACAGGTCGACACGTTCCTCGACCGGCTCGCGCGGATCGATCCCGCCAGCGTCACGCCGGAAAGCATGCGTGACGTGTTCAACCGTCAACCGCAAAACGAATCGCGCAAGGAGCAAGCATGAGCGATGCACAGCTTAGCCGCGGCGCGCGCTGGTTCAAGGCGCTTGCCGGTGAATCGACCAGTCAGGTGCCTGTGTTGAGCGGCGACGCGCAGCTCGGCGGCGAGACCGCGCACTTCTTCTCGGTCGTGCCCGATCCCGCCAACCGCTTTCCGCGCGCGACCGATAACGTGGTCGGCCTCGAACAGGGCTGGCGGCTCGCGCGCGCCGTGCGCGACGCAGTTGCGCGCGACGAAGCGGGCGGCACGCGCCGCCCGATCGTCGCGATCGTCGACGTGAAAAGCCAGGCGTACGGCTACCGCGAGGAGATGCTCGGCATTCACCTCGCCTGCGCCGCGGCCGTCGACGCCTACGCGGCCGCGCGCGACGCGGGTCATCCGGTGATCGCGCTGATCGTCGGACCGGCGATGTCGGGTGCGTTCCTCGCGCACGGCTACCAGGGCAACCGGATCGTCGCGCTCGACGCGCCCGGCACCATGGTTCATGCGATGGGCAAGGAAGCCGCCGCGCGCGTCACGCGCCGCACGGTCGAAGAACTCGACGCGCTCGGCGAAACCATCGTGCCGATGTCTTACTCGATGGCGTCGTTCGCCAAACTCGGCCTGCTCGATCAGTTAATCGACGGTGTCGATGCCGATGCGCCGGATGCCGCGCAAATCGAGCGCGTGCGCCAGGTGTTGACCGAGCAGATCCGCAGCGTGCGCGACGATGGCCGCCGCAATCTCGCGCATCGGCTCGAATCGGCGGCGGCGCAGAAGAATCGCGCGGCGTCAATCGAAGTGCGCCGGCGTCTCGCCGAACAATGGGATGCCGTGTGATGCAAGTGTGTGCCGCACCGCCGATTGCACTCGAACACGCGCTGTCGTGCGATGCGCGATGGCGTCCGCATGACTTGCTGCATCTGCAACGCTTGCAAGCGTTTGACAATGAACCGTCGTGGGTGCGCGAGGCTTTCGGGCGCGCGCCGTATGCGGTCGTACGACGCGCGCCGGCGGCCAACGGGTTCGTCGCGATCGGTATGCGCGGTGTCGGGCGATCGGAGCGCTACGGCACGTGGGCATCGTCAGCGGATGTAGTGAGCGCCGTGTCGCCGGAAGCGCTCGCTTTTTCATCCACGCCACTCGCCGGGCGCGACGCATTGCCCGCTTTCACCGCGCTCGCCGCGTTGCAGGAGGACGCGACGGGTCCGCTGAGTGCATTCGTCTGGGGACCGACCGGCAGCACCGGTTTTGAACTGGCGACACACGTGCCGACGGTGACGGCATCGAGCGATCTCGACCTCCTCATCCGAACCCACGACAAACCGCTCGCGCAAGACTTCGCGAGCGAATTGCTGGACTATCTGCAAACGCTCGCGCAACGCATCGGCGTGCGCGTGGACGCGCAGCTCGACACGCCCGCCGGCGGCGTGGCGCTGGCCGAGTGGGCAGCGGGCAAACCGCGTGTGCTGGCACGCCACGAGCGTGGCCCGCAACTGGTCGCCGATCCCTGGGCCGCCACGTCTCATGGCGACGACGCCTGATGCTCGCGCTGCTTTTTCCCGGCCAGGGCGCGCAGACCGATGGCTTCCTGCATCGTCTGCCGGAGCATCATGCAGTGCGCGACACGCTCGAGGAAGCGTCGCAGGTGCTCGGCGTCGATGTGCTCACACTTGACACGCCGGACGCATTGCGCTCGACCGTCGCC
Organism: Paraburkholderia sediminicola; assembly: GCF_046027355.1. Taxonomy (GTDB): domain Bacteria; phylum Pseudomonadota; class Gammaproteobacteria; order Burkholderiales; family Burkholderiaceae; genus Paraburkholderia; species Paraburkholderia sediminicola_B. The sequence continues at coordinate 234,954 of NZ_JAQQEK010000012.1, forward strand.
GTGCAGATCGGCTTGACGGTCGCGGGCGTGGCGCTCACGCGCGCGCTGGCTGCTGAACGGTTCGCGCCGGAGATCAGCGCGGGCTTATCGGTTGGCGCGTACCCGGCAGCAGTGAGCTGCGGCGCGATTCACTTCGAAGACGCGCTGAAAATGGTTCGTCGCCGGGCCGAACTGATGGAGACCGCGTACCCATCCGGCTACGGTCTCGCAGCGATATCCGGCTTGACTGAGTATCAAGTGGAAACACTCGCCGCGCGGCACGCGGATGAAACACAGCAGCATGTCTATATCGGCAATGTGAACGCGCCGCGCCAGATTGTCATAGCGGGCGCGAATGATGCACTGGACGCCTTCATCAAACGCGCGCTCGCAGCGGGCGCGCGCAGGGCCACTCGCCTCGCGGTGAGTGTGCCGTCGCATTGCGAATTGCTCGCGCAAGCCACGGACGAACTGGTCGCCTACGCAAGGGACGTGCCCTTTCACGCGCCGCAAAGCATTTATGTCGGCAATCGCGGCGGCCGTCCGTTGTATACGGCGGACGCGATCCGCAACGACCTCGCGACCAATATCCGCTACACCGTGCGCTGGTTCGACGCGCTCACGGTCATGCAGGAAATGGGCGCACACGTGCTGATCGAAGCGCCGCCGGGCCAGGTCTTGACCGACATCGCGCGCGAATACTTTCCGGAAACCGCCGCGCTTGCAGCCAGCACTTTTTCGTTCGATCGACTCGTGGCCACCGCGCGGCGGCGGCTGGACGCCGGCTAAACACGCCGAGCGGTGTTCTTCAGCATGCCTCAGCGTTTCTCGATCAACTGCCGCCCCATCGCCTTCGCATACTGATCGCACGCATTACGCGCGACACGTGATGCCGCGAGCACGCCGACACCGGCGTCGTCACGGTAATACATCGCGACGTCGATCGGCGGCGGCAGCGGACGCACCTGCAATTGCCGCAGTTCGCCGCTGCTCAGATAAGGTTCGACGAATAGCGCGGGCACCGCCGCAATCCCAAAGCCGTCGCGCAGCAGTTTCACGATCACCGCGACCGACGGCATGCAGGTCACCTGTGTCTGCGCGAGCGGCACGCCGGCGCGCTTTGCAAGCGCCTGCACGATCGCGTCGACGGCGACTTGCGGCGCGGTGCCACGGCCGAACGTCAGCACGGGTTTGCTCAACAGGGTCTGCACATGTTTCGAGCGGCTCGCCGGAATCAGGTCGCTGCGCGCGATCCAGCGCACGGGGTAGCTCGCCAACAAGGTCGACACGATCGACGCGTCATGCTCCCCGGTTTCTTCCACTTGAATCACCAGATCCAGTTCGCCCGCGCGCAAGCGCGGCCCGAGTATCGCGCTCGAATCGACCGTGAGATCCACGACGATGCGGTTGTACTCGAGGTTCAGCATGCGGATGTAGTCCGGCAGCCAGCTATGCACCACCGTCTCGATCACGCCGAGGCGCAAGCGCGTCGCCACTTGCGTCTCGTCCTGCGCGGCCAGTTGCAGCGAGCGCGTGGCCTGCACCACCGAGCGCGCATGCGCGAGCAGACGCTCGCCATTCGCGGTGAGCTGAAATTCCGCGGCCTCGCGTTCGATCAACTCGACGCCCAACTCCGCCTCGAGCGTTTTGATGCGCAGCGAAATCGCCGCGGGCGTCGCGTGCATGGCGGTGGCGGTCGCGCGAAAACTGCCCAGGCGGACGAGCGTCAGAAACGTTTCGACGAAGCGGGTATTCATTGTAGGGCCCTCTCGACAGCGGCGGGATGCACGCGATCATCGCCGCAAACCGGCTGCGGCGCTGTTAAGTTTAATTTAACGAAACGCAATAAAAACTCGCTGGATGGATATTTTTGACGTTACTAATCTGGCTTGCATCGCTGAAGTCCTTCAGCCACGCGATCTACCTGGAGTCGAGCAGTCCATGTCCTACACGCCGTCCGAGTTTCGTCAGCAGATACGCAGCCGCCGCCTGTCCGGCCCCACCGCGGGCTATTGCGGCGACTATGCGCAAGCCAACCTCGCCATCCTGCCCAAACAGTACGCCGACGATTTCCTGCGTTTCTGCACGCTCAATCCGAAAGCGTGTCCGCTGCTCGGCATCGGCGAACCGGGCGACTGGCGCGTGCCCTCGCTCGGCGCCGATCTCGACATCCGCAACGACGTGCCGGCGTTTTACGTGTACCGGCACGGCGAGCGCGCCGAGGAAGTGCGCAGTCTCGACGAATTGTGGCGCGACGATCTGGTGGTGTTCGCGATCGGCTGCTCGTTTTCCTTTGAAGAAATGCTGCGGCGTGAAGGCATCGCCCTGCGTCACATCGAACAGCAGGTCAATGTACCGATGTATCGCACACGCGAGCGTAACGTGACCGCCGGCGTATTCGGCGGCAACCGCGTCGTATCAATGCGGCCGATGAAAGCCGCCGACGCGATCCGCGCGATCCAGATCACCAGCCGCTTTCCCGCCGTGCACGGCGCGCCGGTTCATATCGGCGATCCGTCGCTGATCGGCATTCGCGATCTGGCGCGTCCCGATTTCGGCGACGCCGTCGAAGTACGCAGCGACGAACTGCCCGTGTTCTGGGCTTGCGGCGTGACCCCGCAAGCCGCCATCGAAAGCGCGCGTCTGCCGTTCGCGATCGCGCACAAGCCGGGACACATGCTCGTCACCGACATTCCCAACACCACGCTGGCGGTGCTGTAGCCGCGGCGTTTGTCCCCATTATCAGCCGCGCGACGAGACGCGGCCAACGACGACCGGAGTGCAAGCATGGAAACCGAAGCACAGTTGACCGCCGACACCGAGCATTACGGCGCGTCCGTTACAGGAAAAGGCCCGTTCGCGTGGTATCGGCAGATCTCCGCCAGTGAGAAGCGTGCCTTCTGGAGTTGCAAGATCGGCTACGTGCTCGACGCCATGGACACGCAGTTCCTGAGCTTCGTGATTCCGACGTTGATCGCGACGTGGGGCATCACGCGCGGCGACGCCGGTCTGATCGGCACCGTCACGCTGCTGAGTTCGGCGCTCGGCGGCTGGGCTGCCGGCGTGCTGTCGGATCGCATCGGCCGGGTGAAGACCTTGCAGATCACGATTCTCTGGTTCGCGGTCTTCACGCTGGCCTGCGCGCTGGCGCAGAATTTCTCGCAACTGCTGTGGGCGCGTGGGCTGATGGGACTCGGCTTCGGCGGCGAGTGGACGGCGGGTGCGGTGCTGATCGGCGAAGTGATCCGCGCGCGCGATCGCGGCAAGGCAGTGGGACTCGTGCAGGCGGGCTGGGCGATCGGCTGGGGCATCTCGACGCTGCTCTTCATGGCCGTGTTCTCGCTGGTGCCGGCCGATTACGCGTGGCGCGTGCTGTTCGCCATCGGCATTGCGCCGGCGCCGTTCGTGATCTGGATCCGCCGCTTCGTCGACGAGCCCGAGGTGCATCGGCAGCAGAAAGCGGCGCAGGCCGCCACGCAAACGCGCACCTCGCTGGTCGATATTTTCCGCGGCGAGATTCTCTGGACGACGCTGCGCGCGTCCTTGCTGGCAACCGGCGTGCAAGGCGGCTACTACGCGGTGACCACCTGGCTGCCGACGTATCTGAAGACCGAACGGCATCTGAGCGTGATCGGCACCGGCAGCTATCTGGGCGTGGTGATCGTCGGTTCGTATTGCGGCTATCTGACGGGCGCTTATGTCAGCGACAGAATCGGCCGCAAGCGCGCCTTCATCGCGTTCGCGATGGCGTCGTGCGCGATTGCGCTGGTCTACACGCAACTGCCGCTCGACAATCTCTCGATGCTCATGCTCGGTTTCCCGCTCGGATTCTGCGCGTCAGGCATTTTCTCGGGCATGGGCGCGTTCCTCACCGAGCTGTATCCCACGCGGATTCGCGGCTCCGGTCAGGGCTTCTGCTACAACTTCGGACGGGCGGTCGGCGCAACGTTTCCGTTCCTGATCGGCTACGTCTCGCAGACGATGACGCTAGGTCACGCGATCGGCGTGTTCGCAGCGGCGGCGTACGGTGTCGTGATCCTCGCCGCGTTGACGCTGCCTGAAACCAAAGGACGGCAGCTCAGCGCGTGAGCCGCCGCAGCGCGCGTGTTCAAGCCTGTTCCGGCGCGCGTCCGATCACATGCGAATCCGACGCCGCCGATCCGTCCGCATGTCCGCGTTCGCGTCCCGCGGTCACGACCGCGCCGGTGCCGCCCGGACGCCCCACCGATTTGGCGTGGCGCTCGATCAGCCGTTGCAACAGGCAGAACGCGCAAAGCAAGGCGCCGATCACGATGCGGGTCCACCACGAACTGAGCGTGCCGTCGAACGTGATCAGCGCCTGGATCGTGCCGAGAATGCCGACGCCGAACAGCGAGCCGATCACATAGCCGACGCCGCCCGTCAGCAGCGTGCCGCCGATCACGGTCGCGGCGATCGCATCGAGTTCCATGCCCTGCCCTTGCAAGCCGTAGCCCGACAGCACATAGAACGTGAAAACCGCGCCGCCGAGCGCCGAGCAGAAGCCGCTCAGCGCATACACGCCGATGCGCGTGTGCGCGACCGGCAAGCCCATCAGCAAAGCCGAACGCGCGTTGCCGCCGATCGCGTAGACGTTGCGGCCGAAGCGCGTGAAATGCGCCACGTAGATCGCCGCCAGCAGCGTGACGAACGCGATCAGCACATTCGCCGTCACCGAGCCGACGCCGATGTCGAGACGAAATGCCGAAATCTTCTGGAACGTCGGGTCAGTGATGGTGATCGACTGCGTCGTGATCAGAAAGCACAAGCCGCGCGCGAAGAACATGCCGGCCAGCGTGACGATAAAAGCCTGCAAACGGAAGAAGTGAATCAGCGCGCCCTGCACTGCGCCGAACACCGTGCCCATCAGCAGCACGATCGGCAGGATCACCCAGACGGGCCAATGCAGATGTTCGGACAGCACCGCCTCGACGATGGTCGTCAGCGCGACGACCGAACCTACCGACAGGTCGATGCCGCCGGACACGATCACGAACGTCATGCCGATCGCCACGATCAGCAGGAACGCGTTATCGACCAGCAGATCGAGGAGCACTTGCCACGAGAAGAAACCGGTGTACATCACCGAGCCGAATCCGAATAGCGCGCAGAACAGCAGGATCGTGACGGCAATCGGCAGCGTGCGCGGATCGACGATATGAGCCCAGGCTTCGAGGATACGTTTCATCGCGCTACCCTCCGTTGCGTGACAAGCGATATACCGAGCGCTCGCGCCGACGGCGACTGGATCACGCTCACCGCGAGCACCACGGCCGCCTTGACGACGAGCGTGGCTTCCGGCGGCACGCCGATCGAATACGTGGTGTAGGTCAGCGTCTGGATGATCAGCGCGCCCAGTACCGTTCCCGCGAGACTGAAGCGGCCGCCGAGCAGCGAGGTGCCGCCGAGCGTCACCGCGAGAATCGCATCGAGTTCGAGCAGCAGGCCGGCATTGTTGCCATCGGCGCTGCGCACGTTCGAGCTGATGAGAATGCCCGCCATCGCCGCGGTCAGTCCCGAGAAGCCGTACACCGCGAAGACGAGCGCCTTGGATCGCAAGCCGACCAGGCGCGTGGCGACCGGATTGACGCCGATCGCGCGAATGAACAAGCCGAGCGCCGTGCCTTCGACGAGCGCGGCGGTCGCCAGCACCGCCACCGTGGCGATCCACACCGAACACGGCACGCCGAGCCAGTAGCCGCCGCCCACGAACAGATAACCGGGCGCGCCGATCGGAATGATCTGCCCCGCCGTCAGCAATTGCGCGATACCGCGCCCGGCGACCATCAGGATCAAGGTGGCGATGATCGGCTGCATGCCGACGAAGGACACCAGCAAGCCGTTCCACATGCCGCTCAACACGCCGACGATCAACGCCGCCACCAGTGCCTGCGCGATCAGTCCACCAGTCGGCACCGGCTGAGTTGCGAGTATCGTGGCCGCGGCGGCGCCCGCGATCGCCACCACCGCGCCGACTGAAATGTCGATGCCGCGTGTCGCGATTACCAGCGTCATGCCGGTGGCGACGAGCACCAGCGGCGCGGCGCGATTGAACACGTCGATCGGCGCGCCGAACAGATGGCCGTCGAGCATCCGCAGCGACAGGAAGTGCGGATTGACCCACAGGTTCAGCCCGCACAACAACACCAACGTGACGCACGGCCAGATCAACGGCCGCTCGGCGCCGTCGCGCACGAACCAGTTCGATAGCTTCATTCGCCGCTCCCCGCGATGAGTCGATAGATATTGTCTTCGTTCGACGCTTTGCCCGCCACTTCGGCGATCTTGCGACGGTCGCGCAACACCGCCACGCGATGACTCACGCGCAGCACCTCGCTGATCTCCGATGAAATGAACAGGATGCTCAGGCCGCTCGCGCACAGCGCCAGCAGTCGATCCATGATGTCGAACTTGGCCGCGACGTCGATGCCGCGCGTGGGCTCGTCGAGGATCAGCAACTTGGGATCGGTGGCGAGCCAGCGCGCCAGCAGCGCTTTCTGCTGATTGCCGCCGGACAGCAGGCCGATCGGCTGTTCCGCATCCGCGGCCTTGATGCCGAGCCGCTCGATCCATAGATCAGCCAGTTCGCGCGCGCGTTGCCGGTTGATCTTGCGCCACCAGCCGCGCCGCGCCTGCAACGCCAGCAGGATGTTCTCGCGAATCGACAGTTCGGCGACGATGCCTTCTTTCTTGCGGTCTTCCGCGCAATAGCCGATGCCGTGGCGCACCGCGTCGCGCGGCGAACGCAGCCGCACGGGGCGGCCTTCCACCAGAATGGTGCCGCTATCGGCACGGTCGGCTCCGAACAACAGCCGCGCGGTTTCCGTGCGGCCCGAGCCGAGCAAACCGGCAAGGCCGAGGATCTGACCCGGCTGCACATCGAGGTCGATCGGCTGCATCGTGCCGCGCCGTCCGACGCCGCGCAGCTCGACGAACGGCTGGACGGCCTGCGCGGCTTGCGGCCCTTCATGGACGTCGTGTCCTTCATGCGCGGCTTCGCGCAAACGCGCGCTCATGCGCTCGTGGCCGACCATCTTCGACACGAGTTGATCGGCCGGCAGATCGCGCGCGAGATATTCGCCTTCGCGCTCGCCGTTGCGCATTACCGTAATGCGATCGGAAATGGCATACGTCTGCTCGATAAAATGCGTGACGAACAGAATCGCAATACCCGATTGCTTAAGATGCCGAAGTATTTTGAAGAGCTGGCTGACTTCGCCGTCGTCGAGGCTCGAGGTCGGCTCGTCGAGGATCAGCACGCGCGCGTCGACGGACAGCGCCCGCGCGATGGCCACCATCTGTTGGACGGCGATCGGATAGGCGTCGAGCGAACGGGTGACGTCGAGCGTCACGTCGAGGCGCGCCAGCGCGGCTTGAGCCCGTCGCTTGATGTCGGGCCAATCGATTGCGCCGAAGCGTCGCGGTTGCCGGCCCGCGAAAATGTTCTCCGCTACCGAGAGGTTTGGGCACAGGTTGACTTCCTGATACAGCGTGCGTACGCCGGCTGCTTCGGCTTCCTGCGGCGAGGCGAACGCCACCACCTCGCCACCGAGACGGATCGTGCCGGCATCGGGCGCGACGACGCCCGTGAGCACGTTGATCAAAGTGGATTTGCCCGCGCCGTTCTGCCCCATCAGCGTATGAATCTCGCCGGGGAACAGGCGGAAATCGACCCGCTGCAGCGCCTTCACGCCAGGGAACGTCTTGCTGACGCCGGCGGTGGCGAGAATCGGTTCGACGCTGTTCGTGGTGCCGTCGGCATGGGGTGCGGCGGCGCCGGCGATGCCGGTGGTGGCGTGGGCGTTGCCGATGCCGCCAGCCGGCGGATTCGGTTGGGAAGCGGGATGCGTCATAGGCCTCGCTCGATCGGCGGTGCGTGGTTCGGCGGCCTCCAGCAGCCTCCAGCCGGCATTGCGCGGAAAAGAGGCCGCCCGCTGCCCAAGCAGACGGACGGCCAGGCACCACTGGAGAAACCTTTTTTCGTGTGTCGGTACTGCGCTTCCTGTCGCGCGTTGTTCCTTGCGTCTACGTCCGTTTATGACGGTCAGGAAGCCTTATCAATTGACGTCAGTACTTGCGCGTCGGCAGTGTCTGCGCAGCGACGCTCATCGGGAAGACCGTCTCTTCCGTCAGGATCCGCTTGGGCAGCGGCTTGCCGGCCACCACATCCTTCACCGCCGACATCAATTGCGGACCCAGCAGCGGACTGCACTCCACATCGACGTTCATCTTGCCCGCAGCCATCGCCTGGAAGCCGCCCTTGGTCGCATCGAACGAAACGACGACGATGTCCTTGCCCGGATGCATGCCGGCCTCTTCCATCGCCTGGATGGCGCCGAGCGCCATATCGTCGTTATGCGCATAAACTATATTTATTTTATTTCCATATGTCTTTATAAACGCTTCCATGACCTGCTTGCCGCCGGCCAAAGTGAAGTCGCCGCTTTGCGAGGCGATGATCTTGAATTTGGGATCGCTCTTGATCACTTCGATGAGACCCGAGTGCCGGTCGTTAGCAGGCGCCGAGCCGACCGTTCCCTGAAGTTCAGCGATGTTGACAGGGCCTTGGTCGTTTTTATAGTGATCCGCGAGCCAATGACCACCGCGCCGGCCCTCTTCCATGAAGTCCGAGCCGATCATCGTCACGTACAGCGAGGTGTCTTTCACGTCGATGTTGCGGTCGGTGAGAATCACCGGAATCTTCGCGGCTTTAGCCTCGCGCAGCACCGGTTCCCAGCCCGACTCGACGACCGGCGAAAATGCGATCACGTCGACTTTCTGCGCGATGTAGGAGCGGATCGCCTTGATCTGGTTTTCCTGCTTCTGCTGCGCGTCGGAGAATTTGAGCTTGATCTTCGCCTCGGCCGCCGCGGACTTGACCGATTCGGTGTTGGCGGTTCGCCATGCGCTTTCCGCGCCGACTTGCGCGAATCCCAGCGTGATCTGTTTGTCCTGCGCGTAAGCGCCCGGCGTGGTCAGCGTCAGCGCACCGAAGCCCGCGCAGAGTGCGAGCGCGCCCAACGCACGACATGCGGCGCGTCGTGTATTCGCCATGACTGTCTCCTGATCGTTGTTGTGTAGGCGACCCATCGAATCCGCCCAGCCGTTGCGGCCCTCACGGTGCGTGGATCGTGATGTAGCGTAGTGTGTAGGGCGTTAACCGTCCAATCATATGATTCGCGTCGGCGATATCAATTTTGGTATAGGGGTGGTGGCGGTTGTGGCGTGGACGTGGGATGCGCTGTTCAGGTGGCTGGGGTGCGTTGGTTGGCGCGGTGATGCGCTCGGCGCTTTTTTATGCGCTTACGTGCTCTGCGGCTTGCTCGGCTTGCTCGGCTTGCTCGGCTACGCGGCGCCTCTGCCGACCGGAGTGCGCCCCATCAGCGGACATCGACGCGCGGCGTCACCCACCGAAACGTCAGATTGATCCGCTCGCCCGCCACGCGCGGCTCCTTCGGCACCCGATGCCGCCAATCCGCTTGCGTGTTGCCCTTCATCACCAGCAAGCTGCCGCCCTTTAGCGAAAAAGACTGCACGACGCCGGTCTTGTTATGCCGCAGATCGAACGTGCGTGCGACACCCAGGCTCACCGAGGCGATCACCGGCTGAGCGCCGAGTTCGGGCTCGCGGTCCGCATGCCAGCCCATGCTGTCGGTGCCGGTACGGTAGCGATTGATCAGCACGCTATTAAAATGCGCGTTACAAACGGACTCCACGGCGGACTTCAGTTCGGCGACGGTCCGCGTCCATGGCTGTGGCACATTGCGAATGCCCGAATAGACATAGACGGCGTCAGGCTCGCCTTGCCAGGCGGTCAGCCGCGGCAGCGGCACGCGGCCGGCGGGCGTGCCCATCATGTCCTGACGCCATTCGACTTCGTCGATGAGTTGCATCAAGGCCCGTGCCGCCGTTTCAGGCGGCAGCCAATCGGGATACCAGTCGACGTCGGGCGCCGGCAAAGCATCGGGAGATTGCGCAAAGAGATCCGTCATGAGATTGCCTGAGTACGATCGCGCGCTCAAAGCGCGAGCGGATAAGAACCTTGGCTATTATGGCGGCAACGACGACGACGCTCCTACGCGCGCCTTGCGGTTTGATCCGACGCCGCCCTTTTCATTTCACACATCACCTTCAAGGAACAATCAAATGATTCTTTCCGACCAGGCGCTCGATCAGCTTTTCCGTGAAGCGCGCACGCATAACGGCTGGCAGCAAAAACCGGTCGACGACGCCATGCTCAAACAACTCATCGAACTCGTGCTGCTCGGCCCGACCTCGGCCAATTCGAGTCCGGGCCGCTTTGTCTTCGTCAAAACGCAGGAGGGCAAGGAGAAGCTGCGCCCGGCTTTGTCGCCGGGCAATCTGGAGAAAACGATGGCAGCGCCGGTCACGGCGATCGTCGGGATGGACATGGCGTTTTACGAGCATCTGCCGAAGCTGTTTCCGCACGCCGATGCACGCCGCTGGTTTGCCGGTAAGGACAAGGCGATCGCCGACACGGCATTTCGCAACTCGACGCTGCAAGGCGGCTATCTGATTCTCGCCGCCCGCGCGCTCGGCCTGGACACGGGTGCGATGTCAGGTTTCGACGCCGCCAAGGTCGACGCAGCGTTCTTTGCCGGCACGACCGTGAAGTCGAACTTCCTGATCAATCTGGGCTACGGCGACCCGTCGAAACTGTTCCCGCGCAGCCCGCGCTTCGCTTTCGACGAGGCCGCGCGGATCGTCTGATGCACGGCGCCCGAACTGCTGTTGAGTGCGGTCAACTGAAGATCGCCACGTAGAACACCACGGCGCCGATCAATGCGCCAATGAAGCAGAAGCCCTCTTCGGCCTCGTCGCCGTTGGACCGAACCCAGGCCCCGACGACGCCGAACAATCCCGCGATACCCAGAGCGACACTGAGCATCACGACATAGAACAGCGCGCTTTTGCCCAACTCGGAAAAATCGATGTTGCGCACGCCGAAGTACAAGCCGATCGCCATCACCGAAATGACCACGAGCGGCAGCATGACATGGCTGCCCTCGTATCCGACGTGATGCGCATGGTGCGCGTGACGGAACGGGTTGCCTGATCTGAGCAGCTTCATATGCGCCTCCTGCCTCGCCTTCCGGCGGCGACAAAACGAACCGCTAAGCGGACTGCGACGGCTTTCATTGTGGCCCTCGCCCTAGCTTTGATACAAGCCGGCTCTATTTGAGAATAGTCCACGCCTGAACACAATTCAAAGCCCATTTAATTCGACCGTATCGGCCGGCTGAACGACTTATCTGCAGCAGCGTTGATTACTGCAATGCAATATCTTGCGAGCGCCTTTAGCTATGGACGGTTCACCGCAACTGCATCAATTTGGCGCCGCAGGCAAGCGGTTGCACATCTCGGTAGAATGGATCGGCTCGTTCGCCATGGCATTGCCGCAGCCGGCGAGCCGCCGCCGCTCCTCCGCTTGTGCCGGCCCCTTCCCGCCCTGATCCTCTCTATGCGCCGCTCATCGTTTCTTGTTCGCATCATCCTGATTGGCATCCTGCTACATATCTACGTGGGCTTGCGTCTGATTCCAGACATGCCGGTCAATTCCACCGGCCGTTGGCTGTGTGCGTTGTGGCTCGTGCTGTCGATCTTTCTGATTCCGCTCGGCATGCTCGCGCGCACGATCAAACAACAACCGCTCGGCGACCGGCTCGCATGGGTCGGCCTGCTGGCGATGGGCTTCTTCTCGTCACTGCTGGTCCTGACTTTCGCGCGCGACCTCGTGCTCGCTTCGCTTCTGACCGTCGATGCAATCTGGCCGAGCACCGTCGCCATCGCACACTGGCGAACCGGCTCAGCGGCGGCTGTGCCGTTGCTCGCGCTGCTCTCCACGCTCGTCGGCCTGTTCAACGCTCGCCGCCGCGCCAAGGTGGTGACGATCGAAGTGCCGATCGACGATTTGCCCGCCGCGCTCGACGGCTTCACGATCGTGCAGATCAGCGATATTCACGTCGGTCCGACCATCAAACGCCGCTATGTCGACGCGATCGTCGACGCGGTGAATCGCCTCAAGCCGGATCTGATCGCTGTCACCGGCGATATCGTCGATGGCAGCGTGCCGCAACTGACCAAACACACGCAGCCGCTGTCACGGTTGAGCGCGCGCCATGGCGCTTTTCTCGTTACCGGCAATCACGAGTATTACGCCGGCGCCAACGCCTGGATTGACGAATTCCGCCGCCTGGGACTGAACGTCCTGCTCAACGAGCACGTAATCGTGGATCACGACGGCGCACGCGCCGTGATTGCCGGCGTGACCGATTATTCGGCGGGTCATCACGACCCGGCGCACCGCAGCGATCCGGTCGCCGCGCTGGCCGGTGCGCCTGGCGACGTGCTGATCAAGGTGCTGCTCGCCCACCAGCCGCGCTCAGCCGAAGCCGCTGCCGCAGCCGGTTTTACGCTGCAGCTATCGGGCCACACGCACGGCGGCCAGTTCTTCCCGTGGAATTTCTTCGTGCGCTTCCAGCAACCGTTCACCGCCGGTCTCGCGCGATTGAACGGACTCTGGGTGTATACGAGCCGCGGCACCGGCTACTGGGGACCGCCGAAGCGCCTGGGCGCGCCTTCAGAAATCACACGCTTGCGCCTCGTGCCCGGCGAGCCCGACTAAGGTCCGACGAAGGCACCCGTTACTGCGCGGGCGCCACGGCCACGTTGACTTGCGGCGCGAACGCTACCACCACTTGCATGCCGGGTATCACGCCGGCGGTCTTTTCTGGGTCGCGGCTCTGGATATGGAACACCGAACCATTTGGGCCTTTGAGCGCCATGACGCCGGAAGCATGGTCGATGGCCTCGACGTGAGCGGTCACGCGCTGAACCGTGTTCGACTGGCCGATCTGAGCTGCCGCCGCTTGACCGTCCGCACCCTGCGTGACGCTGATCACGGCATTGCGCATCATGCGGATGTGAACCTTGCCGCCTTGCTTGATCTGCGCAAGGTTGTGCGTGTCGGAGATGTTGAACGACGCTTCGCCGCCCTGCCCGTCGAGCACGGTGACCGAATGGTTGGCCTGATCGACCGACTTCACGATTCCGTCTGCCTGCAGCGTGCTGCTGCCTTCAAACGGTGCCGGCAGACCTGCGGCCGACGACACGAGCGGAGCGGCAGCGATCAACGCGCCGGCGATGACGCCAAGAGCTTTAACTTTCATACATTCCTCAATTCGGATGAGCGGCGGAAACAACGACGTCGTGCGGATCGCGACGCAGCGGTATCTGAACGATGCGAGAGCGAAAACCGCGAGAAATAAAAACGCGCATTTGAACGTCCAGGCCGCGCGACGTGTTCCGGGTGATGCAGACAGTGTGTTTTCCGGGATGGACACCGTCAATATTCGGAGTCCGTATTTATGTGGGAATAGTTCGCCCATCAGCCCGGAAATTTCCCCTAAGATGGCATGCAACTGATTCGCCGCCTCGCCTGATCGCGACTTGACTTAACTTTGCAGAGGCGCCTAAAATCCGCCCAGTTCATTTACCCGGAATCACGATCTTGGACAGTAGCTGTAGTACCCGTCGAGCTTCGATTCGCCCGATCGCCTGATCGGCAAGATCTCCGCGCCAGTCTTTACCTGTCGCCGTCTTGCCTTCGGGCCGGCGGTGCACGTCGTTGATACCCACTTATTGCCAGTGAAGTGAAGCGCCGCATGGCTGATGCCGTGCCGACATTGCTCGCCTTTTAGCGCTGCGAGTCTTCGTTCGCGCTGCGCCACGCCTGCACGCGCCCCCGTCCCATCGAGACGGACGTGCCGCTGTCACGCGTACGGTTCACACTGTGCGAATTCGCGCCTCAACCTTGTTTACCGATGACAATTGAATTCGTCTTGCGGCTTCTCGCCGCCTTCGCCTGCGGCGTCGCGATCGGCCTCGAACGGCAGATACGTCAGCGCAATGCGGGCCTGCGCACCATCACGCTGGTCGCGAGCGGCGCGTGCCTGTTCGTCACGCTCGGCGTACTGACCGGCAACGGCACGGCGGGCATCACCCAGATCGCCGCGTATGTGGTCTCCGGCGTCGGCTTTCTCGGCGGCGGCGTGATCATGCGCGACAAGGGTTCCATTCAGGGGATCAACACCGCGGCGACCTTGTGGTGCTCGGCCGCGGTAGGCGTTTTGTGCGGCGCGGGCCATTACGGCCCGGCGCTCGCCGGCACCTTGGTCGTGCTGTTGACGAACACCGTGCTGCGCGAAGTCAGCCGTACGATCAACGCGACGCCGGTATCGAACGCCGACCTGGTCCGCGAATATGTGCTGACAATCGTCTGCCGGGAAGCCGACGAGATTCACATTCGTACCGCCGTCTCCAACTCCATGTATTCGACGCCGCTGTCGTTTCAAAGCCTGACGAGCGAGGATGTCGAAAACGAGCCAGGACGCATTCGTGTGACGGCAACGTTGAAGATGCATCCCAAGGATCAGTCGAAGCTCGAACAGATGGCCAGCCGCATCAGCATGGAAAAGAGTGTCTCCAGCGTCAGTTGGACCGCCAGAGAAGCGGAGCCGACGCCGGAGTAAGCGTAACGCGTAAGTCCCCCATATGCGCGCGCATCGTCTACACTTGATCTGCAATAGATTTAGACAATGTTAATTCCGCGTCCTGAATATGGACTGTCCCATAACCATCGACTAAGCTCTGTCACCGTGAATTTTTCACACTCAACTAGGGAGTCTCGATTATGGAACACGGCATCATTGCATGGCTCATCATCGGCGCGATCGCTGGCTGGCTGGCAGGCGTGCTCGTCAAGGGCGGCGGCTTCGGCCTGATCGTCGACATCATCGTCGGGATTGTCGGCGCGTTCATCGGCGGCTGGCTCGCCGGCGTGCTGCATATTTCGCTGGGCGGCGGCTGGATCGGCTCGATCATCACGGCGGTGATCGGCGCGGTCATTCTATTGTTTCTTGTCCGGCTCGTCCGACGAGGCGCCTGAGCGTAGCACCTGATGTCTTACGGCGTCAGGGGCGAACGCCACCTGACGCCGGTTTGAACTGATCACCCGCCTTTAAAGCTTCGTCTCCACCGCCGGCAACATCGTGCCGGTGTCCCGCAGCCGCGTATGCCAGGCGAAAGCCTGATCCAACTGATGCGGCGTTTGCCCGCCTCCCTTCAATGCTTGCCCGTAGTAGTCGCGCAACAGATCGCGATACAGCGGATGCACGCAATTGTCGATGATCAGCGTGGCGCGCTCCCGCGGCGCGAGGCCGCGCAAATCGGCGAGCCCCTGCTCCGTCACGACCACATCCACGTCGTGTTCGTTGTGATCGCAATGCGGCACCATCGGCACAATGCTCGAAATGCGGCCGCCCTTTGCCATCGACTTGGTCGCGAAGATCGCGCACGACGCGTTGCGCGCGAAGTCGCCCGAACCGCCGATGCCGTTCATCATGTGCGTGCCGCCCACGTGCGTCGAATTCACGTTGCCGTAGATGTCGAATTCGAGCGCGGTATTCAACGCGATCAGACCGAGCCGGCGGATCACTTCAGGATGGTTGCTGACTTCTTGCGGACGCAGCACGAGACGGTCGCGATAGCGCTCGAGTTCGCCGAACACCTGCGCCTGGCGCGCGGCCGACAGCGTGATCGACGCGCCGGAGGCGAACGTCACCTTGCCGGCATCCATCAGATCGAAGGTCGAATCCTGCAGCACTTCTGAATAAATTTCGAAGGCGTCGAAAGGCGAATCGACGAAGCCGGCCAGCACGGCATTGGCGATCGTGCCGATGCCGGCTTGCAACGGTGGCAAACGCTTCGGCATGCGTCCGCGCGATACCTCGTGCTGGAAAAACTCGATCAGATGACCTGCGATCGATTCGGTCTCGGCATCCGCCGGCAGCACCGTGGATGAACTGTCCGCCATGTCGGTGATGACGATCGCCGCGATCTTCTCGCGCGGAATCTCAATGGCCGGCGTACCGACGCGGTCTTGCGGACGGACGATCGGCAGCGGCTCGCGGTTCGGCCTGCGGCCCGGAATCCAGATGTCGTGCAGTCCCTCCAGCGCGAGCGGTTGCGCAAGATTGATTTCGACGATGACCTTGTCGGCGAGAATCGCGAAGCTCGCCGAATTGCCGACCGACGTGGTCGGCACGATGCCGCCGGTCTCGGTGATCGCGGTGGCTTCGATAATGGCGACGTCGAGTTTGCCGAGCTGGTTCGCGCGCAACATCTCGACCGTTTCGGACAGGTGCTGATCGACGAACATGACTTCGCCGCGATTGATGGCGTCGCGAAGCGTCTTGTCCACCTGAAACGGCAAGCGGCGAGCCAGCACGTGTGCCTCGGTGAGCGTACGGTCCACGTCGTGACCGAGCGATGCGCCGGTCATCAACGTGATGCGCAGCGGCTTGCCTTCCTGACGCGCGCGCTCGGCAAGCGCAACGGGGACGGCTTTGGCGTCGCCCGCGCGCGTGAAGCCGCTGGCGCCGACACACATGCCGTCCTGAATCAGAAGCGCCGCCTCGGCGGCTGAAGTGATTTTTGCGCGCAGCTCGGCGCAGCGAATCCGGTCTTGGTACATGAAACTGAGTCTCTCCATAGTCACCAGTCCAGTCTACCGGTGCGCACGTCTATGGTGTGCTTCGCTCAGTAGCCGGATTGTCGCACCCGCCGCGGCGTCTCGATGGCGTCACGGCCAGGTGCTGCGTCGCGCGTCGGAACGTTCGCGACAGGTCTTGCCCGTACTTCAGATATGACGCGTGGCGCTACTTAGCTGCCGAAGTACATGTTGCAGAAGCTGACGGGCCCGACGCACTCTTCAGCCTTGATCGCCGGTACAGCGATGCGGCCTTGCGTGTCGGCATTCGTGGCGCGTTGAGCATTCGCTTGGGCGACCTGTTGCTGTTGTTCCGCGGCGGTCGGCGCCGTTTGTGCATGAGCGACGACAGCGGACAAAGAGCACGCAATCAGGGCAATCTTCAACACATTCATTTCGTTCTCCAGGACTTACGGTTCTGCCGCGTAGGAAACCCTTTTGGGGGACTGCGAGGCAGTGATGAAACTATATGGCTGCCGTTCCCGCGGATAAATGGGGCGGTCCGGAAGTGATCCTTCCATTCTGTAGAAGGATCGATGCACTTAATCGATCGTCGCGTGCATGGGTCAACGTGCGTTGAACGGCGCGTCCTTGTCGAGCAATGCCGTGCGGATGAAGTGCAGGCAACTCAGGATGCGCTGCAGGTCGTGACGCTTGTCGCGATCGGCATGAACTGTTTGCAGCACGTCCTGCGCAATCCACGTGGCCGCGCGCACGGATACGAGCGCGCGCTCGAGAGCTCGCGCGTCGGGTCGCTCGAAGAGCCGCGCGAGGTCGTCGCACATGCGCTCGACGGTGCTGCTCCAGCGCGGATGAAGTGCGTGGGCGTAATCGGCGCGCGCCGCTTCGTTGCGCAGATCGATCACGGCGTGACCCACTTCGAGCGTCGCGAGCATCCAGCGCAATGCATGGCGGCGGCGCCGGGAGCGTCGCGTCAACAGCATGCGCAACTGGGAAGTCAGGTCGTGCGTGCTCGACTGAAAGCGTTGATTGAGACCCGGCAGTTCGTCCTTGCACGCGGACACGACCTGTGCGCGCAGATCGTCCATGATTTTCCCGATGAGCCAGGGCATGTCGGCCGGGAAAACGACCGCGAAGACAAGCGCCCCCAACAGCATCGAAGCGGTGAGCGCAATGCCGTTGTTGATCAGCAGATCCGGCGCGTAGGTGACGACGTTGTCAGGTCCGGCGAGCAGGCAGAAGAACACCGAAAAGCCGATCCCATATCCCGCCGCAAGTTTGCGCGTGGCGATGAACGCGCCGAGCGCGAGCACCGGCGCCAGCATCATGCACAGCAGCGGAAAGCCGTCGATGTTGGGATACACGTAGCAC
This sequence comes from Paraburkholderia sediminicola, assembly GCF_046027355.1. Taxonomy (GTDB): domain Bacteria; phylum Pseudomonadota; class Gammaproteobacteria; order Burkholderiales; family Burkholderiaceae; genus Paraburkholderia; species Paraburkholderia sediminicola_B. The sequence goes on from NZ_JAQQEK010000012.1 coordinate 252,853, forward strand.
GTGAACAGGTAGCCGGTCATGGTCGCCAGCACGGCGCCGACGGCCATGTGCACAGCCATCTTCGACGGGTTCGGCGCAGTCGACGTCAGCGCGCACGCCAGCGCCGCGCCGATCACCGCAAGGCCGCCGCTCGGCCAGTCCGTCATGATCCAGAACCATCCCGCGATCGCCATGACCACGGCCGTGCGGATAAACGTCAACGCGACGACAAAGGTGTTGGTTTTGCTGACGTAGCGGCTTTTCGTCCGCGGCCGACTGTCGTCACGCTTGTGCTGCGTCACAGATGCGTAGGTCTGCGAATAGCGAATCCATTCATCGATGAAGCGGTACAGCAGTTCCGCCGCCGTATCGAAGTCCGCCAACGCTTCGGCCGGCGCGGCTTCCAGCGGCCGTCTCGTTTCACGCACACGCCGTGGCAAGCTCGCCTGAAAGTGCTGCAGACGGGCGGCCGTACGCGATGCATCCACGGTGACCTCGAACTGCGGCGCCATGAGTGTGGCCAGTTCGTGGAAATACGGCTTGATCGCCGCGACGATCGGCACCGATCCATTTGCGCTCAAACGCTTGAGCAGTTGATGCAGCGCGTGCAACCGCGCGCAGGCATCCATGAACTCGCCGTTCAGACGGCCGAGATGTTGGCTGCGTGAACGCATGGCCGGATCTTCGAAGGCGGCGAAAGTGCGCGTCGCCTCGAAGCCGACGATCTCGTCGACGAGATCCGCAAAGCGCCGCTCGAATTGGCCCCGCTTGATGCCGCGAGCCAACACATCGGCAGCGAACGCAGTAAAATTTCCGTATCGAATTTGTAGCGTGCGCCGCAGTGCGAGACTGGACCGCTGCGGCACGATCAGCGCGCTCACCGCGCTCGAAGACACAATGCCGACCGCCACTTCCGCCGCGCGCGTGAGCGCCGCCAGAAACAGGTCGTGAGGCATCGTCACATTCGGGATGCCGATCAGCGCTGCGGTGTAACCCGCGAGCACAAAGCCGTACCATCTGAAATGCCGATACCGGACCGCTGCCGCAATGCAGGCGCTCACCCAGCCGACCATGCCGAGCATGTACAACTCGGGCTGCTGGACGAACAGCGCGCCGAGCACCAGTGCAGCGACCGTGCCCACCGCGGTCCCGAGAATCCGGTAGAAACTCTTGGCGAGCACCATGCCGCTGAACGGCTGCATCAGCACGAACACGGTGGTCATCGCTATGCGCGGCTGGGGCAGATCCAACAGCATCGCAATGCCGAGCGCCAACAGCCCCGCGGTAACCGTTTTGAACAGATGCAGCCAAACCAGACCGTCGCTGGTCGCCCAGTCCCGAACGGCCGGACTGAGCGCTTGCAACATGACGCCCCACGGCCGGCGGGAATCCGCCGTCGGTTCGATCGCATGTTCGCGTTTCATCTGGAAGCAAGGCGCCCCGGTTGGTCGCTGAAAGAAGCGCCGGCGAAGAAGGCTGCTCACACCGGCAGGCAAGGCGCCGATTGTAGGAGCATACGATGCGCGCATTAAGAGGACGGCCGCGGAACGTCCCTTCCAGAACGAACAACAATGGGCACTCGGGACAGGCGGACAATACGGCTTCAGCCGTGAAATAGAAGGATCGATGGATACGTTACAAAATATGCGAGTGTTCGTGCGCGTGGTCGAAGCCGGTAGTTTTACCGCCGCCGCGCAGTCGCTCAATTCGACGACCGGCGCGATGTCCCGTGCGGTCTCGGAACTCGAAGCTCATCTACGGACGCGGTTGCTCAACCGTTCAACGCGACGGCTCGCGCTCACCACCGCGGGCGAACGTTATCTGAAACGATGTCAGCAGATACTTGCAGATGTCGACACGGCGGAAGAAGAAGCCAGCTGCGCGCACGAGCGCCCGAGCGGCGCTTTGCGGATGCACAGTTTTGCCAGCATCGGCCAGCATTACGTGCTGCCGGCCATCTCGCGCTATCGCGCGCTGTATCCGGAGGTGACGGTCGAGCTGACGTTGTCGCAGCGCATGCCTGATCTTTTCGAAGGCAGCGCGGATGTCGCGGTAATCGGTGCTTCCACTTTGCCTGATTCGGAACTCGTGTCGCTTCCGCTGGGGACGACTTTTAGCATCATGTGCGCGTCGCCGGCGTATGTGCGCGCGCACGGCGCGCCGCAACAGCCGGCCGATCTGGCGCACCACGAGTGTTTGATTCTGCACACGCCGGCGTTCCCGCCGCACGATTGGGTGCTCGATGGGCCGAATGGCAGTGAAATGATGGAAGTGAATGGACCGGTGCACGTGAACATCGCCGAATCACTAATTGTTGCGATTCGCGAAGGGATGGGCATTGGCATGCTGCCGCTGTACGCTGCAATCTCCGGATTGCGTGATGGCACGTTAGTGCGTGTATTGCCGGAATATACCGCGCAGAAGATGAATGTTTACGCGTTGTATCCGTCGCGTAAGTTCATCGATGCGAAGACGCGAACTTGGGTCGAGTTCCTGCGTACGCATCTGCCGAAAGTCATTGCACGCGATGAGGCCCTGCTTGCAGAAGTCGGCGAAGCGCAGATCGGCGATGGCGTGGTGCCCGCGGGCGCGAGCGGCGGTGGAGATGTAGCGACGCGGTAAGAGTCACACCGCAGTTGGAGTTGTTAGGTGCCGCTAGCTGCGCGTGTGCGGCGGCGGTGCTGTGCTCTGCTGCGCGGGTGTCTGCAAAGCGGAAATGGCCGTTGGCGGAGTGTGTTGCAACGATTGCTGGGTGCGGATAGCAAACTGCAGTCTTTTAACCGCCCGTTTCTCGCCTCTTTTCCGCCGCGGTAAACGCAGAAACCCCACCTTTGC
>NZ_JAQQEK010000120.1:0-959 GCF_046027355.1 Paraburkholderia sediminicola
CAGCAGCGCGCTGACGGGCAGATCGAGCGCCGGCGTGGTCGATTGCAATTGCAGATGCACCTGCGTGTAAGCGCCGGGCAGCAGCGCGCCATCCTTGTTGTCGACGTCGATCTCGACGCGCAACGTGCGGCTCGACGGATCGATCGAGCCGGTGCTGCGCGCCACTTTCGCGGCGATGCGGCGGCCCGGATACTGCTGGGCGGTCAGATACACGCCGGTGGGCGGCGTGACGTACGGCGCGTCGTTCTGCGGCACGTCGACGAACACGCGCAGCACGCCGTTCTGCTGGATATGGAACAGCTCGCCCGACATGCCCGCCGTGCCGGGCGTGCCGCCCGCCGTCACCAGCGCGCCGACGTCGACGTTGCGCGCGGTGATCACGCCGTCGAACGGAGCGGTGATCTTCTCGTACGAGACCAGTTCGGCGAGATGCGCGACGTTGGCCTGCGCCGAGGCCAGCATCGCGCGGCGCGCTTCCATGTCGCTGACCTTGGTGTCGGCGTCCTGCTGTGCGACCGATTGGGTCTTCAGCATCTCCTGCCAGCGCTGCGCGGTGGTCTTCGCGTAGTCGAAGTTGGCTTGCGCGGTGGCTTCGTCGGCGCGGGCCTGGCGCAGTTGCGCGTCCAGGTCCGGGGCTTCGATCGTCGCGAGGGTCTGGCCGCTTTTCACCTGCGTGCCGATGTCGGTGTTCCAGTGAGCGAGGTAGCCGCTCGTGCGCGCGTAGATGGATGCTTCGGCGAACGGCGTGACGGCGCCGGGCAGCAGCAGTTCGTTGACGGCCGGCGCGGGGCGCGGTGCGACCACCGACACACTGAGCATGCTTTGCGCCTGCGTTTGCTCCGTGAGCGCGGCGCTTGCATGCAGACGCGGCACGATGCCGACGATCAGCAAGACCGCTGCAAGACCGCTCAGCGCGAACGGCCAGAGACGGCGGTGCGGTTTTGCGCTTGTGGCGTGGA
>NZ_JAQQEK010000121.1:0-959 GCF_046027355.1 Paraburkholderia sediminicola
TAGCAGGGCGCTGACGGGCAGATCGAGCGCCGGCGTGGTCGATTGCAATTGCAGATGCACCTGCGTGTAAGCGCCGGGCAGCAGCGCGCCATCCTTGTTATCCACGTCGACCTCGACGCGCAACGTGCGGCTCGACGGATCGATCGAGCCAGTGCTGCGCGCCACCTTCGCGGCGATGTGGCGGCCCGGATACTGCTGGGCGGTCAGATACACGCCGGTGGCCGGCGTGACGTACGGCGCGTCGTTCTGCGGCACGTCGACGAACACGCGCAGCACGCCGTTCTGCTGGATATGGAACAGCTCGCCCGACATGCCCGCGGTGCCGGGCGTGCCGCCCGCCGTCACCAGCGCGCCGACGTCGACGTTGCGCGCGGTGATCACGCCGTCGAACGGCGCGGTGATCTTCTCGTACGAGACCAGTTCGGCGAGATGCGCGACGTTGGCCTGCGCCGACGCCAGCATCGCGCGGCGCGCTTCCATGTCGCTCACCTTGGTGTCGGCGTCCTGCTGCGCGACCGATTGCGTCTTCAGCATCTCCTGCCAGCGCTGCGCGGTAGTCTTCGCGTAGTCGAAGTTGGCTTGCGCGGTGGCTTCGTCGGCGCGGGCCTGGCGCAGTTGCGCGTCCAGATCCGGGGCTTCGATTGTCGCGAGGGTCTGGCCGCTTTTCACCTGCGTGCCGATGTCGGTGTTCCAGTGAGCGAGGTAGCCACTCGTGCGCGCGTAGATGGATGCTTCGGCGAACGGCGTGACGGCGCCGGGCAGCAGCAGTTCGTTGACGGCCGGAGCGGGGCGCGGTGCGACCACCGACACACTGAGCATGCTTTGCGCCTGCGTTTGCTCCGTGAGCGCGGCGCTTGCGTGCAGACGCGGCACGATGCCGACAATCAGCAAGACCGCTGCAAGACCGCTCAGCGCGAACGGCCAGAGACGGCGGTGCGGTTTTGCGCTTGTGGCGTGGT
>NZ_JAQQEK010000122.1:0-943 GCF_046027355.1 Paraburkholderia sediminicola
TACGACTACGACGCGGCCGGCAATATCGCGGCGATACGCAGGCAGTCGGCGGTGTCCTCCAGGTCGTCGGCTCGCGGCGAGGCTGCTTCGCTTCCGCCCGACGCTCAAGCAACCGGTCTCGCGCTCGTGTCTGAGCCAATAGGTTCGCGATAGTCGACGCCGTCCCCTTCCTTCCATCCAGGAACACCATGCAAGTCACCGATGCCTGTGCGGCGCGTCGTGCGCTGCTGCGTCCGTTCGTCCTGTTTTTGTTTGTGCTGCTGTCGTGGTTTGTGGTGCCGCATGCGCGTGCCACGGAGTGCAGCACCCTTTATGCCAAAGCGGGAGCATATCCTGCGGATCCGCGGTGCCCTTTGCAGGCGGCGTCGGCTGACTTCGGTGGAATGGGCGGCTATGTCTGCGGCGACCCGGGCGAAATAAACGCCTATTGCTCCGGGCCGTCAGCTGGCACCACGACCGAGCCGGTTTCACCGGACGACACTGTGAACCTGGATGGCGACGACACGGGCGGTCAGCCCGGCGGTACAGGTTGCAATGGTGGCGATGCCACGGCCGGCTGCGGCAGCAGCACATCGGGCGGCGATCCTGTCCGGCTGTTCACCGGCCAGTTCCATCTCGTCGCCCATGACCTGCATGTCGCTGACACGATCGCGTTGGACCTCGCGCGGGTCTACCGAAGCAGCGCCTACGACACATCGGGCCGTGCGATGGCAGGCGCCTTCGGCATCGGCACGACACTCAATTACGACGGTTATCTCACGATCGGCTCCGCGGGCGCGAACGGTGTTCGGCAACTGGTGCAACTGTATTTGCCCAGCGGAGTGCGCGTGCCGTTCACCGCACGTGCTGGAACCAGTACAACCTGGGACGACCTCACGAGCCCGGGCGACTACTATCGCGCCAGTATCACGACTAGCGGGTCGAACAAGGTGCTCACGCTGCG
>NZ_JAQQEK010000123.1:0-942 GCF_046027355.1 Paraburkholderia sediminicola
CTTTAGCTTGCCCATCGCGCTCTTCGCAGAACTCGCAATCCTGCTGAGTTGCCCGTGATCGCCCCCGATATTCGTCACCTCGTGTTCCACGATCAGATGGTGCTTCGTATCCACGGCGGTCTGCACGTTGTAGCCGACGGTGCCGGTTCTCTTGCCGCCGCTGGTCATGGAGCGGGAATCCGGGTCAGTCAGCGATAGCTGTCTGTCCGGTTGCGTCTTCAGTTGCTTTTTGATCTGCTCGAGCTCACGCATCTGCTGGCGCAACAGCGCGATCTTCTCGTACAGGTGCACGGTCTTCACATCGAAACCTGTCGGACTGGTCCGGTCTGCGGTTTCAATCATGTCGAGATATCGTTGCACGCTTTCCTCGATCTGCTGCTGACGCTTGTCGATCTTGCCTGCGGTGTAGTTCCTGTCACGGCTGTTCACTGCCTTGAACTTGCTGCCGTCGATTGCCACCATGTCGCCGGATAGCAGCTTCAGTCCGCGACACAGTTCGACGAAACGACGGCATACGTTGCGAATGGCTGGGCCGTTGTCGCGGCGAAAGTCGGCGATCGTCTTGAAGTCTGGCGCCAGACGCCCTGTCAGCCACATCAGCTCGACATTGCGTTGGCATTCGCGCTCAAGACGTCGGCTGGAGGGTACGCGGTTCAGATACCCGTAGATATAGATCTTGAGCATCACGCCTGGGTGGTAGGACGGGCGGCCCGTGACTGCGGGCGTGCTACCGTTGAAGCCAAGTTCCGCAAGGTCCAGTTCGTCGACAAAAGCATCGATGACCCTGACTGGATTGTCCTGTCCGATGTAGTCATCGACGCATTCGGGAAGCAGTGCGACCTGCTTGCGGTCATCGCCTTCAACGAATCGCTTCATGAGTCACCCGGTCTCAACGCGTTGATTCAGTTTAGGCGATCAATGCGTTTTCACACACCCTCGGCC
>NZ_JAQQEK010000124.1:0-852 GCF_046027355.1 Paraburkholderia sediminicola
GCCATCCGCGCGGCCGTCGGTGAACGTATACACGCCGATCAGCGTCACTGCAGGTTTGAGCAGATATTGAAGATTCGCATCGTAGTTGTTGAATTTGCGCGACGAGCCATCGTTATAGTCAAGTCGTGTCTGGCTGAAGGCAAAGCCTACCGTTGTCGGTCCGAATACGTAATTGCCGCCCGCCACTGCAATCTGCTGACGCTCGACACCGCCGTCCAGGCCATAGAAGAGCCCGCCACCGTAGTCGTCGCTGGCGATCGTGCCCCCCACAGCGCCACTCGTGTTCGACTTCGCGTCCGGACGATCGAGCACGACATAGCCGCCGCCGATCGAGAATGGACCGTTTACGTAGTTCGCCGCCGTTCCCCATGCCCGATTGTTGCCGAACCCTTGACCGTTTCCGCTATTTGCCTGGTTGCTGAATCCGTAAAGCGCGTCGACTGTAAAACCTCCAATCGCGTCACTGCGAAACTTGGCCGCATTGTTGATCCGGACCGTTTGATTCAGGTTGTCGTTGTCGCCAATGTGCGTTGCCGGCGACCAGACTCCCGGACCGGCAAAACGCGCCACAAGGTCAGCAATCGGTTCATATTGACGCCCGAGCGTCAACCTGCCGATTCCGGTCTTTGCGATTCCAACAAACGCTTGCCGACCAAATTCGCGGGACGCCTGACCCAACGTTCCGTCGTTCGGACGGAACCCGTTTTCCAACGTGAATACCGCCTTCAACCCGTCGCCCAGTTCTTCGATACCGCGCAGACCCCAGCGACTGCCGCCCACTCTGTTGCCCGTCTGTTGCACGTTACTCGAGCCCTTCTGATTGTTGGTGTATGTGATGCCTTCATCGACGAC
>NZ_JAQQEK010000125.1:0-852 GCF_046027355.1 Paraburkholderia sediminicola
ACCATCCGCGCGGCCGTCGGTGAACGTATACACGCCGATCAGCGTCACTGCAGGTTTGAGCAGATACTGAAGATTCGCATCGTAGTTGTTAAATTTGCGCGACGAGCCATCGTTATAGTCAAGTCGTGTCTGGCTGAACGCAAAGCCTACCGTTGTCGGTCCGAATACGTAATTGCCGCCCGCCGCTGCAATCTGCTGACGCTCGACACCGCCGTCCAGGCCATAGAAGAGCCCGCCACCGTAGTCGTCGCTGTCGATCGTGCCACCCACGGCGCCACTCGTGTTCGACTTCGCGTCCGGACGATCGAGCACGACATAGCCGCCGCCAATCGAGAATGGACCGTTTACGTAGTTCGCCGCCGTTCCCCATGCCCGATTGTTGCCGAACCCTTGACCGTTTCCACTATTTGCCTGGTTGCTGAATCCGTAGAGCGCGTCGACTGTAAAACCTCCAATCGCGTCACTGCGAAACTTGGCCGCGTTGTTGATCCGGAACGTTTGATTCAGGTTGTCGTTGTCGCCAATGTGCGTTGCCGGCCCCCAGAGTCCCGGACCCGCAAAACGCGCCACAAGATCGCCAATCGGCTCATATTGACGCCCGAGCGTCAACCTGCCGATTCCGGTCTTTGCGATTCCAAAAAACGCTTGCCGACCAAATTCGCGGGACCCCTGACCAAGCGTGCCGTCGTTCGGACGGAACCCGTTTTCCAACGTGAATATCGCCTTCAACCCGTCGCCCAGTTCTTCGATACCGCGCACCCCCCAGCGACTGCCGCCCAGTCTGTTGCCCGTCTGTTGCACGTTACTCGAGCCCTTCTGATTGTTGGTGTAGGTAATGCCTTCATCAACGAG
>NZ_JAQQEK010000126.1:0-846 GCF_046027355.1 Paraburkholderia sediminicola
TTCGAATCCCGCCATCGACCCGGCGGTATCCACCAGTGCGCCAGCACTCGAGAACAAACGCCGCAGGCCTTCGAGAACGGTCGGCTCGTCGTCGCACAGCAGGACGTATCTGCCCTTGAGGACGGAGGTGGATTCGTCGCTTTTTTTATCGTCCGTGCCGATGACGGGTACCATTCTAGAAATCGGGGCGTACAGGGAAAAACGCGACCCACGTCCTTCGACGGAACAGAAACTCATGCTGTGCTTCGGCAGAATCCCGATCACGCGGTGGACGATAGACAGTCCAAGCCCTAGGCCTTTCGAGCGGTCGCGGCCCGGGTTGTCGACCTGATAGTACTCGGCAAAAATCGCGTCCCGATGCACGGCAGAGATACCGACGCCCGTATCCCATACGTCGATGCGAAGCCGTTCCCCGATCTCCACGCAGCCGACGACGACACCACCGACGGAGGTGTTCTTGATCGCGTTCGATACAAGATTAGACAATGCCCGCTTGAACAGGGAGCGGTCACTTTCAACGGGCGGCGGGCGGCGCCGACGCGCGCTGATTCTGAATTCGATGCCCCGCGACCTTGCCGGTTCAAGGTATTGCTCGAAGACTTCCGTCAGCACGGCCTGAGTATCGACTGGCGCCAGGTGCGGGATGTATGAGCCTAATTCGCTATAGTCCTGAATATCCTTGAACATGTCGAGGATGTCGCGTGCCGTTTCCTCGATGACGTCGAGATCAGGGCTTGCGGCGTGTTCATCTTCCAGTTTTATCCGGGCGCTACGGATAAAGAGGTTGATCGCGGCGAGAGGCTGCTGGATGTCGTGGTAGGCAGATGAAAAGAACCGTTCCTTCTC
>NZ_JAQQEK010000127.1:0-813 GCF_046027355.1 Paraburkholderia sediminicola
TAGCCGGTTCGGCCGAGATGTCTCTTATAAATATGGATACCTTATTGATTGAAGAGGACGGCATTCCAAATGGAGGGTGCTGCGGTGTCCTTGAGCCCGAGAGCGCAGAGGTCGAACTGCCCCTTGCGAATGCGATGCATCAACTCGATGCCTGAAATCGTGGTCGCGGCACTCCTGAACCGTTTGAAGCCGAGCATCACGTTTGTTCTGGACTTGATGTTTCGATGGTCCTGTTCGATCAGGTTGTTGAGGTACTTCGAGGTCCGGACTTTCGTGTCCTCAGGCAGCAGGCCATCGGCCTTCATCTCACGCACCGCCCGGTGCGTGGCAGCATACCCATCCAGTGTGATCGTCTCCGGTGGCTGGTTCTGATGCTTGATGGCCTTGGTGAAAAAGGTTTTAGCCGCAGCCACGTCTCGTTTTGCTCCGAGCATGAAGTCCACCGTCTGCCCGGTCCCATCTACCGCCCGGTACAGATAAACCCACTTGCCACGAATCTTCAAATAGGTCTCGTCAACACGCCAGGACCGACCTGTACGTATACCAAACCGATTCCAGCGCTTGATGAACTCTGGTGTGAAGCGCTTTACCCAGCGCATAATTGTCGTGTGCGCCAGCGACAGGCCGCGTTCGGTCATCATCTCGACCAGATCGCGCAGGCTGAGCTTGTAGCGAAGATACCAGCGCACACAGAGAACAATGATCTCGCGATCAAAATGCCGTCCATCGAACATCCCCTCCAGACCTTTCCGCTTGCTCATCACCGGCCACCAGATTGATTGGATCGCTACTTTAACCAATCCAATGAACCTA
>NZ_JAQQEK010000128.1:0-797 GCF_046027355.1 Paraburkholderia sediminicola
CTTATCTGGTGACCAAGGCCGTGTCGACCACTGCTGCATAGCGCTGACCGGTCGGCACTCGGTTTGAAACGAGGCGCGTCGAGGAAGGGCTAGTTGTCGATAGCCCTGACGGCAGCCAGATGTCAGCTTGTGCGCGGCCCGGAAGTTTGAGGCTATAGTCGGCTCTAAACGGACCTTGAGCCAGTTGCGACGGTATCGGCAGCCCCCTTAACCGGCCTTTAGATTGTCAAAGACGAACGCTCCTTTATCGGCCATTGCCGATATTCAGGGGCTAGTGCAACAGAGGCGGCTATAAGCTATTTTCCGGCCTCTCGTCTCCACGAGCTTGCGCTTGTGCAGCTTCAAGTATCCTCAACGCCAACAGATTGGCGGCTGGCTGGCGACTATGGGCGGGACGATCGACCAGTCCAACTTCCCTGAAGAAGGTGGCTTCCCCAAGACTCAAAGCAACAACACCGTCCGGAAGCGACAGCGCAGATGTGGATGGAAGTAGCGCGACCCCGGCGCCACGCCGCACAAGCTGAACAATCCCTTGAAGTTCATCAAGTTCAATTGCCTCCTTCACAGAAATTCTTGAGCAGCGCAGAAACTGATCAACCAGCCTGCCGTCGAAAGCGTTTCGATCGTAGCGGATGAACGGCTCCGCTTCCAGCAACTCTCGCCACGTGAAGCGTTGATGCCTCTCCTGTGCCAGTAGGAAGAAGGGCTCAGATAGCCTTACATGACAACTTTATGTACGAGCACTTAGGCGGCGAAAGCAAAGGGTAGATACGTGTCTCGTACGCGGCGCGTCTGAG
>NZ_JAQQEK010000129.1:0-742 GCF_046027355.1 Paraburkholderia sediminicola
CTCACCGAAGCGGGACAGCAGTATCTGGAAACCTGTGCCCGCCTCCTCCCCGATCTCGAAGAAGCGGAAGCGATGATTGCATCCCAGCGCGTGGAGGCGAGCGGACTGCTGCGGCTGAATTCGCCACTTTCGTTTGGCGTTCGCTACATCGCGCCGTTGATTCCTGGCTTCAGAAACAAGCATCCCGGGGTCACCATCGACCTCGGGCTGAACGATCGCGTCGTCGATCTCATGGAAGAAGGCTGGGATCTGACGATCCGCGTCGGGCGTCTGAAGGACAGCCGCCTCGTCTCACGCAGGCTCGCGGAGAGCGCGATGATTGTCTGCGCGGCTCCGGGCTACTGGGAGCGGCATGGGCGCCCGAAACGCTGGTCCGAACTGGGCGGCCACAATTGCCTGAGCGTCACGTTCTCCAACATCTCGCGGCCCGACGAATGGCGGTTCGGCAAGGATGGGGACAAGCATGTGGCCGTCAAGGGAACCATGCGGGCCAATAACGGCGATGCACTTGTTGCAGCAGCCGTTGCCGGTCTCGGCGTTCTATACGAGCCCGAGTTCATCGTCGCCGATGCAATCCGGCAAGGCGCACTGGAGCAGATTACGCTCGAAGTCCGCACTGCGGACCTTGGCGGCATACACCTGGTTCGCGCGCCGGATCGGGCTCCCCCGGCGAAGGTGCGGGTCATGACTGATTTCCTTCTCGACGCATTCAATCCACATCCGCCGTGGGCCATTCGATAAG
>NZ_JAQQEK010000013.1:0-253163 GCF_046027355.1 Paraburkholderia sediminicola
AAAGCCCACATAATAACGGTTGCTCAAACCGCGCGAAGGGCGGCATCGTCGACGATGCCGCCCTTCGTTTCAGTCAGCGCGTCTTTACTTGATCGGCTTGCTGACGTCGATGCCGAACCACTTGTCCGAGATCTTCGAGAACGTGCCGTCCGCTTCGAACTGGGTCATCGCGTCGTCGATCGCCTTGGCGAACTTCGGATTGCCCTTCCTGAACGGAATGCCGGAAGGGTTGCCCGGGCCGACATTCGCGCCGGTGCGCAGCGGCAATTGCGAGTTCTTCATCAGGTAGGCAAGCATCAGGCGGTCGTTGAGCGCCGCGTCCAGACGCCCGGCGGCCAGATCACGCAGGTACTCGGGCGCGCCCGGATACGTCTTCACGTCGATGCCCGGCACCGACTTCGCCATGTCCATGTAGTTCGTGCCCAGACCGACGCCGAGCTTCTTGCCCTTCAGGTCGTCGAGCGACTTGAACTGGCGCGTGTCGTCCTTACGCTGGATCAGTTGCGCGGCCGAGTACGTGTAGGCCGGCGAGAAGTCGAGCGCCTGCTTGCGCGCGTCGGTGATGCCGACCTGGTTGACGATCACGTCGAACTTGTTCGCCTGCAGGCCGGCGATGATGCCGCTCCATTCCGTCGTGACGAATTCCGGCTTCACGCCGAGCTTGGCCGCGACAGCCTTCGCGATGTCGACGTCGTAGCCGACCAGTTCGCCCGACGGCGCTTTCGAATTGAACGGCGGGAAGGTGCCTTCGAGGCCGATGCGCAGTGTGCCGCGCTGTTTGACCTGATCGAGCAGGTCGTCGGCGTGGGCGGCGACGGCGGTGAACGACGCGCCGATCAGACCGGCGACGAGCATCTTTTTCAACAAGCCAAATTTCATCGAGTTCCTTTTTGTTCGTCTGGCGTTTTAACAGACGAAAGCATAACAAAGCAGACTATCGAAACCAAAATATCGTTTGTTTATGTCTATATTACCGACGCGGCAGCGGCCACGGCGGCGAACCAAGCCACGCTCAGCGCAGCGCTTGCGCGCATTCGGCGACCAGTGACGGTCCGCGGTAGATAAACCCGGTATAGAGCTGAACGAGGGATGCGCCGGCCGCGATCTTCGCGCGCGCGTCGTCGCCGGAAAAAATCCCGCCGACGCCGATGATCGGCACCGCTTCGCCGACTTCCGCGCGCAGCTTGCGGATCACTTCATTGGACGCGTCGAACACCGGCTTGCCCGACAGGCCGCCGGCTTCGTCGCCGTATTGCATGCCGGCGACGGCCGTGCGCGAGAGCGTGGTGTTGGTGGCGATCACGCCTTCGAACTGATGACGCAACAGCGTGTCGGCGATCGACTTGATCTGTTCGTCGTCGAGGTCAGGCGCGATCTTCAGCGCAAGCGGCACGAGCTTGCCGTGCATGTCGGCGAGGCGCTGCTGCTTCTCCTTGAGCGCCGCGAGCAGCGCGTCGAGTTCGCCCGCGCCTTGCAACTGGCGCAGGTTCTTCGTATTCGGCGACGAGATGTTGACCGTCACGTAGCTGGCGAACGGATACACGCGTTCGAGGCAGTACAGATAGTCTTCGGCGGCGCGCTCGATCGGCGTGTCGGCGTTCTTGCCGATGTTCAGGCCGAGAATGCCGCGATAGCGCGCGGCCTGCACGTTCTTGACGAACTGGTCGACGCCCGCGTTGTTGAAGCCCATGCGGTTGATCACGGCGTTCGCCTGCGGCAGGCGGAACATGCGCGGGCGCGGATTGCCCGGTTGCGCGCGCGGCGTGACCGTGCCCACTTCGATGAAGCCGAAGCCGAGCGCGGCGAGGCCGTCGATGCAGGCGCCGTCCTTGTCGAGGCCTGCGGCGAGTCCCACCGGGTTGCGGAACGTCAGCCCCATCACGGTGCGCGGCGCATCCGGCACGCGCGGCGCGAGCGCGCCGGCGAGGCCGGTGCGGCCGGCGGCGCCGAGCATGCGCAAGGTGAGGTGGTGAGCGTCTTCCGCGTCCATGCGAAAGAGTTGGGCGCGTACAAGCGGGTAGAGGGAACTGAACACGGGACGAAGCCGGGCGGCCGGAAAATGGGAACCCGCCATTTTACCGGCTTTGAGGCTTTAATGAGACCGACTGGCGGGATCGGGCGGCGGCCTGAGCGGACCGCCTTGGCTACGGCTTCGCTACGGCTTGAACGGCATGCGCTTGCCCTGAATCGCCAGATCGACCGGCGGCAGGTCCACGCCCGTGGGATCGAGCACGCGCCAGGCGCCGTCGATCAAACCTTCGAGCGGCCGGAAATTCGCCTTGTACGCCATCTTCGGACTCTCGCGAATCCAGTAGCCGAGGTACACGTAAGGCAGCTTGAGACTGCGCGCCTGTTCGATCTGCCAATAGATGTTGTAGGTGCCGAAGCTCGTGTTCGGCAGCCCCGGCTCGAAAAACGTGTACACCGAGGAGAGCCCGTCGCCGAGGATGTCGATCATGCTGATCATGCGCAGAATGCCGGGCGCATCCGGCCGGCCCGGCAGCGGCTCGCGGAATTCGACCAGCCGCGAGTTGATCCGGCTCTGCAACAGGAACTGTTCATATTGATCGCGGCTGTCGCGATCCATGCCGCCGCCCGCATGCCGCGCCGATTGATAGCGCATGTAGAGCGCGTAGTGCTCTTCGTCGTAGTGCAGCGGCGCGACGGTCGCGATCAGTTCGCCGTGTTTCTTCCAGACGCGGCGCTGCGTGCGGTTCGGCTCGAACTGGTCGACCGGCACGCGGACCGGCACACAGGCGCGGCAGCCGTCGCAATACGGCCGGTACGTGAACACGCCCGAGCGCCGGAAGCCGGCCTTGACGAGGTCGGTGTAGACGTCGGAGTTGATCAGGTGACTGGGGGTGGCGACTTGCGAGCGCGCGATGCGCCCGTCCAGGTAACTGCAGGGATAGGGCGCTGTTGCATAAAATTGCAGCGCCGAAAGCGGGGAAAGAGGCAGCTCGTTAGGATGAGTCACGTTGGCAGCTCTCGAAGCGTCTCTGGTAATGCAAACCCGGCGCCTTGCGGTGGACAACCCGCGGCTCGTGACCCGCGGCTCGGTAGGCGACGGATCCGGATTCGGCCTGATTCTTCCTACGCCGCTGGCGCAACGACCTCGAGCAACGCGGTCTTGTCGAAGCGCCAGGGAATCGGCGGCGCCTCGACCGACGCGCGAACATGCGCGATGAACGTCTTGCGCGCTATCTCGCGACCGCCTAGCGACGCCAGATGCGACGTGTTCTGCTGGCAGTCTATCATTTCTATTTCGTGACGGCGTAAGTGTCCGACAAGCGCGGCCAGCGCCATTTTCGACGCATCCGTGACCTCCGCGAACATGGATTCGCCGAAGAACATTTTGCCGAACGACACGCCGTACAAACCGCCGACTCGCTTGCCTTTGAACCAGGTTTCGATGCTGTGCGCGTCGCCCACACGATGCAGCGACGAGTACGCTTCGACGACATCCGCGGTGATCCATGTGCCGCGTTGTCCGCGTCTCGGCGCCTGCGCGCAGGCGCGCATCACCGCGGCGAAATCATGGTCGACGCGGATTTCCCACGCGTCTTCGCGCAGCACGCGCTTGAGCGTCTTGCGCAGCGACGGCGCCACTTTGAATTCGGCGGGGCGCAGGACCATGCGCGGGTCGGGGCTCCACCACAACACCGGTTGGCCGTCCGAATACCACGGGAAGATGCCGCGCCGATAGGCGTCGATCAGCCGCGACGGCAGCAGGTCGCCGCTCGCGGCGAGCAGGCCCGGCGCGCCGCTGGTCGCGCCGAGGGCGCGCTCGACGGGCGGAAACGGATCGTCAGGTCCGAGCCAGGGAACCATGCGCGCCGCTCAACCTTCGCGCAGCGAGCGGAAGATGTCGCCCGTGTGCAGGCCGAAGCTGCCGGCGGCGCGGTCGGCGAAAAAGAAACGCAGGGTCTGGCCGACCGTGGGAAAGGCAATCTCGTCCCACGGGATTTCATGTTCTTCGAAGAGCTTCACTTCGAGGCTTTCTTCGCCGGCGGCAATCTCGAGGTCGAGCAGGCGCGCCATATAGAACAGATGCACCTGATGCACGTGCGGCACGTTCAGCAGCGAGAAGAGGTTTTGCACTTCGACGCGCGCGCCGGCTTCTTCCAGCGTTTCGCGCGATGCCGCTTCGGCGGTCGTCTCACCCATTTCCATGAATCCCGCGGGCAGCGTCCAGTAGCCGTAGCGCGGTTCGATCGCGCGACGGCACAGCAGCACTTTCTCGTCCCAGACCGGGACGGTGCCGACCACGTTGCGCGGATTCTGATAGTGCACCGTGCCGCAACTGCCGCATACGAAGCGCTCGCGGTTGTCGCCAGGCGGAATGCTCAGGCTGACGCCCTGGCCGCAGACAGAACAGAATTTCATAAGAAGGGGACGAGAAAGGGTGATAGGAGTTTATCACTGGCACGCGGTTTTTCTCAGGCTGCAAAATAGCGTCGCGCGGGATTCCGCGGCCGGTGAGGTCGGTGCGCGGGGGCGCCGAAAACTGCTCGCAAATGGCGCAATCATTTTGTTCGGAATCCCGAGTATCTTGCGCGCGAGGCTTGATCCGAGGGCGTGGATGGCGTCACGGGCGGGGCGATTTGCCGTCAGGAACCGCTGCTGGAATCAGATTGGGGAAACGAGAAAAGCGGGGAATGCGCAACGCGCCATGAAATATTTGGAAAGAAAAACAAAAAAGGCCTGCCGGTTGGGCAAGCCTTCAATGTTGTTTTCGACGTATCCGACCAATTTGGTGCACTTGGTTGCGGGGGTAGGATTTGAACCTACGACCTTCGGGTTATGAGCCCGACGAGCTGCCAGACTGCTCCACCCCGCGTCCGTCGAAGAAAAGATTATAGAACAAAGCGGATAGCTGTGCAATAGCTATTTAAGAACCGGCTTCAATCCATGGGATATGGATCCGCGCGTGAGATCTGAAGGTCGCCGCACGCATTGCCGGCGTCGTATGCCGGAAGGCCGGCGTAAGGCGCTGCGCTAGAATTCAGGTTCCTCTCGCGACGTCGCCATGCACGCACGGCGGCGCACGCTCCACCTCTTACCTTGCTCTGAACTCCATGGATATCGCTCACGATCTGCAGGTGATTGCCGCCCAGGAACACGCGCTGGTGTTCCCACAATTTGATGCCGACCGCGCGTGGCAAGTCGGCGCCTATCTGCACGAGGTCGCCAAGGCGCGTGGTATCCCCGTTGCGATCGACGTGCGCACCTTCGGTCAGCCGCTCTTCTTCAGTCTGCTCGACGGCGCGACGCCGGACAATGTCGATTGGGTGCGCCGCAAGAGCAACACGGTCGCGCATTTCCGCCGCAGCTCGTATGCGATCGGCTTGAAGATGCAGCAGGCCGGCGGCACGCTCGCCGACAAGCATGGCTTGCCCGCCACGGAGTACGCGTCGCATGGCGGCGCGTTTCCGCTGACGGTGGCGGGCGCGGGCGTGATCGGCTCGATCACGGTGTCGGGTCTGCCGCAGCGCGCCGATCACGAGCTGGTGGTGGAAGCGCTGTGCGCGCATCTCGGCCATGACTACAGCAAGCTCGCGCTTGCAAAGGCCTGAGGCGATGCGGCTGCCTCCTTATGCCTTGCTCGGCATCGCGATCGTGGCCGAAGTGATCGCGACCTCCGCGATGCGCGCATCGGAGGGCTTCTCGCGGTTCCTGCCTTCAGCGGTGGTCGTGCTTGGGTACGGCGTCGCGTTCTATTGCCTGTCGCTCACGCTCAGGAGCATTCCGGTCGGGATCGTCTACGCGGTGTGGTCGGGCGCCGGCATCGTGCTGATCACGCTGGTCGCGGTGGTGCTGTACCGGCAGGTGCCCGATGTGCCGGCCATCCTCGGGCTCGGCCTGATCATTGCCGGGGTTGCCGTGCTGAACATGTTCTCGAAGATGCAGGCGCACTGAGCCGCGGCGCGAACCCAGGCGCCGCGGGCGTTTATTTGCAGCGCACGATCATCGAGCGGTTTTTCACGTTGGCCGACACGACGTTGGTGACGCTGCCGCCCGCCGTGCCGCCTTCGTCATTGTCTTTCGACACGATGTCGTAGCCCGTCGCGCCGCATGCCTTGCCGGCCTGCACGTAGCACGAAGCCCAGCTGGAAGCGGCGTCGGCGCCGCTGCAATTCACGGCGAAGCCGGTCTGGCCGTTCGGCAGATTGATCAGCGACGTGGTGTTCGACGATGCGCAGCCGGCGAGGCTCGCCGCGCCGAGCAGCACGGCGGCGGGAAGGGCGGCCGACAGCGAGGTCCGGCGAACGAGAGCAAGCACTGAGCGGGTTCGCAAGCGGTTGAAGCGGCCGGCGCGGCGCAGTTGCGTCATGAAATGCATCGTGTTGTTTCCTTTCAGATTGATATTCGGGCTTGCCACGCAGACCGGGGCGCCTGCTGAACGTCGGGGCAGCTCAGGGCGTTTCGATCGTAATGCCCGCCGCGCTGACCACCCGGCGGCTTTCCTCGCCTTCCTTGGTGGCCGCGTCTTCCCAGATGCTGATGGCTTTTGGAATGTCGATGCCGTGGCTTTCGGCGTAAGCAAACCATGTGTTGGCCGCATCCGGTTCGGGCAATTCGTGGTTTTGCAGAAAATATTTTCCCATATTGCGCTCGCTGAACTCGAAAAGGCGTCGTGGCGGCAGCACGGATCGTGCCGATGATCCAGTTCGACCGGCGCGAGCCGAACAAGTGCGATTCGGGTGCATCGCCGCGTGGCTCGACAGAACTAATCGGCTCGCGAGGCGCCTTACATACTGGCTGGCCGCGCGCCGACGCGTGCGCTGCACCGGCCCGCGCGGACGCAGCCGGCGACATGAAGGTTCAATGCACGGGCAGCGTATCGAACGCGGTTCCACGCGGCGTCCGCCCATGAATTGCAACGAGGAGAACGAATATGGCTGAACGGGTCAGCGGCCCTTACCGTGGTTATTACATCAGCGCCGCCGCGCGCCTCGTGCCGGCGGCCGACACGCCGGCCACGGCCGCCGGCAGTGCGAGCGGGACTTACGTCGGCTCGGTGAGCCTGGCTGAACACGGTCCGGACGATCCTCACCGCATGGAAACCTTGCTCGAACTCGGCGACAGCCAGCGCTTCAGCAGCGAAGAGGAGGCGCTCGTCTTCGTCGAGCAGGCGGCGCGCGATTACGTTGACCGTTTGCTGGGAGGCGCTTGATGGCGGTGAGCAAGGTGGAGACAAGCGTTACTGCGAGCATCGACAAAAACGCTGATGAAAGCGCTGCGGCAGGCTGGACCGCGGTCCGGCCGCGCGAGTACCATATCGACGTTGTCCGGGGCCGGCCAGTTCTCGCCGGCGCCGGTTCCCTGCCGGATCTTTCAGATGAGGCGACCATGGAAATTCGGTTTCCCGCGGACGCGCCCGCTTACCGCGACTCGAATCTGACCGTTGTCTTTCCCGCACTGGTGAACGGCGAGCCGGTGCCGTGCGCGATCTCGGTCGAAGCGCTCGAAGATCACTTCGGCGCCTACTCCGAGGACCTGGAAGGCTGGATGCGCGCGTTCGACGCCGGACGTCCGCGCATCGAAGCCGTCGCGCGCGAGCATCTGCAGATCAGTAACGGCACGCCCGTGCTGCTCAAGAGCGGGCATTTTCCGCCCGGCAACGTGGCGGGGTAATCGCGCTGCCCGAGAGAGAATGCAGCCGTGCGGGCTCCGTCGCATCGGCAGCGGATTCGAGGGATGGACGTGGCTATGAGCAAAGTACGACTGAGCGGGCCGAGCGAGCCAGGGCGCGTCTGCTTGCGCTGACCTGAAACGCTGGACGCTACCTACAACCAACAGCGAAACTCGCTGCCGCCACTTGCCACGTCCAGACGGTCCTCGCGTCCTTACTCAAGCCGCGCTCGTGGCGCTTCCGTTCGCTCCCGCATTTGCCGACGCCGCCTTGCGCGCGGCATCGAACGCATGGCGGATGCCTTCTTCATAAGACGTCTTGGCGATCGGGCCAATCAGTTCAGTCAACGCCGAGTCGTCGAGCACGACCGGTTCGGTCATCAGGTAGTTCATCTCCACCAGTTCCCGCATCAGCGGATTGAACAGGCCGAGTACGCGCAGCAGGGTCTTGCCGGCCACCATCAGCTTCGGTTGGCGGCCCGCCAGCGCGTAGGCTTGCCGCGCCACTTCGCGCTGCGTGATGGTGCCCACGCCGGCGAGGTGCCACCAGCGCCCGTACGCGTCGGGTGTGCGCGTGAGCTGTTCGACCACCGGCCCGATATCCGGCAGATAGATGAATTCATGCGGCACATCCACGGGGCCGATTACCTGCGCGCGCTTGCCGTTCGCCGCGGCTTCGAACACGCCGTTCAGCAGACTGCGCTCGATACCCGGGCCGTAGAAATCGGGCAGGCGCAGCACGAGGGTCGAGAGGCCGCCCCTTCCATGCGCGGCCAGCACCAGATTTTCCTGCGCGAGCCGCATTTGGCCCTTGAACGTGTGCGGCTCGCGCGGATGATTTTCGCGGATCGGATTGCCGCGCGCGCGGCCGTACGGATACACCGTGCCGATCAGAATGAAGCGCTCGACGCCCGCCGCCGTCACGCCCGCCAGCGTTCTCTCCATGAGCGGCGGATGCGCGGCGAACTGATCGTAGGGCACGCCGACCAGATAGATCACCGTCTGCAGACCCTGCGACGCCGCGCGGATCGACGCCGGGTCGTCCGGATTCCACGTGACGATTTCCGCGTGCGGATCGTGGCCGAACGCGGCTTCGAGCGGCCGGCGCGAGCGGCCAACCACCCGATAATCGCGGCCCGCCGCGCCGAGCGCCGCGGCGATGATCTGACCGGCCGCGCCCGCGGCGCCGAATAAACCCACCTTGCCTGTGACTTGCATGACGACTCCCTGAAGCGGCGCCACATCGCGTCCGCATGGATTATGACTGATGGTCTGAAATTTAATGAACACCGTTCAGTGAACAGTGTTCAGTTTAATTTGACTTTTCAGTTTGTCAACCCGAAAATGCTCGTCATGGGAATCGCCGAACGAAAGAACCGCCAGAAACAGGCACTGCGCGAACGCATCCTCGATGCCGCGCGGCGCATCGTGATGCGCGAAGGCTTTGCCGCGCTGTCCATGCGCAAAATCGCCGACGCCATCGAATATTCGCCGGCCACGCTGTACCTGCACTTCGCGAGCCGCGACGAGATCGCGCAGGCGCTGTGCGCGGAAGGCTATGCGCAATTGCTGGAAACGTTCGTGCCGCTCGCGGGCATCGCCGATCCTGCTGAGCGGCTCAAGGCGCTCGGGCGGGCTTATGTGGCGTTCGGCGTCGCGCATCCGGAAACGTACCGGCTCATCTTCATGGAAGATCCGACCTACACCGGCGCGGCGTTGAGCGGCGCGCCGAAGGGTAAGGCGGTGGCGGGCGAGGACGGCGGCGTCACGGCGTCGGACGAAGCGAGCGGTGAAGCGGCCCCGCCTGAGGACGATCCCGGCGAGGCCGCATTGCACATCATGATTTCCGCGCTCGAAGAGCTCAAAGCGGCGGGGCGTCTGTCGGCATCGATGGACGTGGCGGTGTGGGCCGAGGCGTTCTGGGCGAATCTGCACGGCATCGTCGCGCTGAACCTCACGTGTCCCGTGTTTCCGACCACGCCGCTCGATACGGTGGTGGACGTCGCGCTCGACGCCTGGCTGGGCGCATCGCCCGCAACGCAATCGCCGAGCACCACGGCCACCGCCGGCACGCGCAAGAAAAAATGCCCTGACGCGCGCACCGGATCGCCGGTGGAACCGGAGCCGGAACCAGACAACGAACCTGCTCTTGAGCCGCCCAGCAAAAAATCGGCGAAAGCAGCACCCGGCAGCGTCACCGTGCCCGCTCCCAGGCGCAAAGCCACGAGTGCGTGATAACGTTCAGTTCCACCTCACTTTGCGCCGTTGCGCTTAGCTCTCCATGTCCATTTCCGCCTCGCCCGCCGTCAGCGACGAAGTCGCGACTTACGTAGCCAACCGCATCGGTTTCATCGAACTGGAAAGGCCGAAGGCGCTCAACGCGCTGTCGACCGGCATGATTCGCGCGATGCACGCGGCGCTCGACCAGTGGCGCGAAGATCCGGACGTGCTAGCCGTCGTGGTGCGCAGCCAGCACCCGCGCGCGTTCTGCGCGGGCGGCGACATCCGCTTTCTCTACGAGTCGGCGCAGCGCGGCGAGCACGACGCGCGCGACACGTTTTTCATCGAGGAATACCGGCTCAATCACGCGATCTTCACCTATCCGAAGCCGTATATCGCGTTGATGAACGGCGTCGTGATGGGCGGCGGCATGGGCATTTC
The DNA here is from genome assembly GCF_046027355.1 of Paraburkholderia sediminicola. GTDB lineage: Bacteria > Pseudomonadota > Gammaproteobacteria > Burkholderiales > Burkholderiaceae > Paraburkholderia > Paraburkholderia sediminicola_B. The sequence continues at coordinate 10,297 of NZ_JAQQEK010000013.1, forward strand.
GCAGGGTGCGCATCGCACCGGCGGTCTGCGTGTCGTCACCGGTTCGATCAAGATGGCGATGCCCGAAACCCGCATCGGACTGTTTCCCGATGTCGGCGCGGGCTGGTTTCTGGCCCGCACGCCGGGGGCGATCGGCCGCTATCTGGCCGTGACCGGCGAAACGATCGGCGCGGCCGACGCGCTCTACGCGGGTCTCGCCGACACCTATATCGACGACGCGGCATTGCCCGCGCTGGTCGATACCTTGCGCGGCGAGCGGTTCGAGCGCGGCGCGGACGTGGTGGCGTGCGTCGGGCGCGAGACGCTCGCGCATCACGTTGTGCCGCAGCCGGAGGCGTCGTCGCTGGCGAACGCGCGTGCGTTGATCGATCGTCACTTCGCGTTGCCGGATGTCGCGCGAATTCTCGCGTCGCTCGAAAGCGAGCGCGACGGCGGCGGCGACGCTGCCGATTGGGCCGAACAGATGATTGCGGTGTTGCGCGAACGTTCGCCGTTGTCGATGGCGGTGTCGCTGGAAGTGGTGACGCGCGCCGAGGGTTCGATGGCCGACGTGCTGCGTGGCGACCTCGATCTGACGCGCTCGAGCTTTCTGCACGGCGACACGATCGAAGGCATTCGCGCGCGCATCATCGACAAGGACAACGCGCCGCGCTGGCGCTTTGCGCGCATTGAAGACGTGAACCCCGCCGAAGTCGAGAAGATGTTCGAGAGCCCGTGGCCGGCGAACGAACACCCGCTGCGGGATTTGCGCGGTTAAGGCGCGAGCGACTCTAATTTCAGCATGCTATGCGGCCCTTGCCGGCGGCATAGCGTTGCGACTAACTAGCCGCCAGGCCGCCAGGCCGCCAAGCCGCTCAGTCCTCGTCTTCGCTCGCCATGAACGCGCGCATGAACACCAGCGCGCCCCAGCCCCACATCGCATTCGCGGCGAATCCCACGGAGAGGCGCGGCAGCATGTTGCCGCTCGGCCAGATGCCGCGCAGCGGATCGATCACGAACACGCTCGCCGCCGTCAACGCGATGCCGCCGAACACGAAGGCCGGCACCCACGGCGCACGTCGATGCGGCGCGACGCGCAACAGCCACGCCATCAGCACGGCCCAGAACGCGCTCCAGATCGCATTGGCGATGAACTCAGGCAGCCCGAGCGGTAAAAACGGCGCGGTTGAAAAACCGGTCGGGTCGATCATCCCGGCTGCGTGAAGCAGCGCCAGCGTCGATTCGTGGAAGAACAAGGAAGCCAGAAAACCGGCGACGAACGGCAGGATGAGTTTTTGCATGCATTGCACCGCCAGGGTACAGGCGGCGTGGTTCGCATGGCCTGGACCGGATTGTTGGAAACGTGCGCCATTATATAGAGTGCCCCCTAACCTGTCGCTTCGCGCCAGGCCCCCCGAGGGGGTGCGAGAAAACTTGGGGCGGCCCGGCGTTTTCTCGCGAGCGCCACCCCAATTCGAGCGTGCACAACGCGCAACATCCGTATGCTTTAGCGTCGGGCTAATCACGAAAGTGGAAAACCTAAGCTAAAAAAAATCGTTCAAAAGCCGCAGCCCGATCCATAGACTGTTTCTCCATACAGACGGCGTTTGCCGCCGTCGCCGTTTAATCGAGCGCATGACGCGCACGTTTGGTCGAGGGAAGCTGTCGCGATGTCCTGCCTGATGCCGATCTTCACCCGCCGCATGGCGCGCGCGCGCCGGCGGGTCCGCTGTCGCCGCTAGCCAGCGCCGCTACCGTATTTTTCCGCCTCTTTGCGATGCACCGTCCGGCTGTGTGCCGGAGGGATGCGCGCGGCCGGCGTGTGCGCGAACGCTCGACGCACCGTCTTCATTCAATCCAGTTTCGATCATGCAGGAGCAGCAAATGAATGTGTTCTGGTTCATTCCGACTCACGGCGACAGCCGCTATCTCGGTACGTCCCAAGGCGCACGCGCAGCCGATTACGACTATTTCCAGCAGATCGCCGTCGCCGCCGATACGCTTGGCTACGAGGGCGTGCTGCTGCCGACGGGCCGTTCGTGCGAGGACGCATGGGTCGTCGCGTCGAGCCTGATCGCCGCGACCAAACGGCTGAAGTTCCTGGTGGCGATTCGCCCGGGCATTTCGTCGCCGGGTCTGGCCGCGCGCATGGCGGCGACCTTCGACCGTTTGTCGAACGGGCGTCTGCTGATCAATGTCGTGACGGGCGGCGACGCAGCCGAACTGGAAGGCGACGGCGTGTTCGTCGACCACGACACGCGCTATGAAATCACCGACGAATTCCTGCATATCTGGCGCAAGCTGCTGACCGCCGCGCATACCAACGACGCGATCGATTTCGAAGGCAAGCATCTGAGCTCGAAGGGTGGCAAGGCGTTGTATCCGCCGGTGCAGAACCCGCATCCGCCACTGTGGTTCGGCGGTTCGTCACCGGCCGCGCACGACATGGCGGGCGAGCATATCGACACCTATCTGACGTGGGGCGAGCCGCCCGCAGCCGTCGCGAAGAAGATCGCCGACATCCGCGCGCGCGCCGCGGCGCATGGCCGCCAGATCAAGTTCGGGATTCGTTTGCACGTGATCGTGCGCGAGACGGAAGAAGAAGCGTGGGCCGCCGCCGACAAGCTGATCAGCAAACTCGACGACGAAACCATCACGCGCGCCCAGGCCTCGTTCTCGAAGATGGACTCCGAAGGACAACGCCGCATGGCCGCGCTGCACGGCGGCAAGCGCGGCGGCCGCGCGGAGCTCGAGGTCTATCCGAATCTGTGGGCGGGCGTGGGCCTCGTGCGTGGCGGCGCGGGCACGGCGTTGGTCGGCAATCCGGAGCAGGTGGCGGCGCGCATGAAGGAGTATGCCGAGCTCGGCATCGACACCTTCATTCTGTCGGGCTATCCGCATCTGGAAGAGTCGTATCGCTTCGCCGAACTCGTGTTTCCGCTGCTGCCGAACCGTCAGAACAAGGTTTCGAATGGACCGCTGTCGGGGCCGTTCGGCGAGATCGTCGGCAACAACTATCTGCCGAAGGCGGCGAGTTCGAGCTGAGTTTCGGGCTGAACTCGCGTGCTGCAAGCTGCATGCATGACCATCGATAAGCAATGAGGAACGCAAGCATGGCTCAATCCACTGTGAGCGCCGCGCGGGACGAAGGCGCCGGCGCGGCTTTGAACACGCTGCGCCGGATCGGCGTGCATCTCGCGCCGTGGCTCGCGCCGCTCGCGATTCTGCTGGCGTGGGAATTCGCCGCGCGCAGCGGCGTGCTGTCGACGCGCGTGCTTCCCGAACCGCTTGCGGTCGTGAAGGCCGCGTGGTCGCTGATCCAGTCCGGTGAAATGTGGGCGGACGTGAAGGTCAGCACGTGGCGCGCGGTGTCGGGTTTTGCGATCGGCGGCGGCATCGGTCTCGTGCTCGGACTCGCGACGGGTCTGTTCAAGCCCGCCGAGATCGCGCTCGACTCGACCGTGCAGATGATCCGCAACATCCCGGCGCTGGCGATGATTCCGCTCGTGATTCTGTGGTTCGGCATCGAGGAGCAAGCGAAAGTGTTTCTCGTCGCGCTGGGCGTGTTTTTCCCGATCTACGTGAACACGTTTCACGGCATCCGTTCGGTTGACGCCAATCTGATCGAAATGGCGCGCAGTTATGGCGTGAAGGGTTTCGCGCTGTACCGGCATGTGGTTCTGCCGGGCGCGTTGCCGTCGATTCTGGTCGGCGTGCGCTTCGCGTTCGGGCTGATGTGGGTCACGCTGATCGTCGCCGAAACCATTTCCGCGCAATCGGGCATCGGCTACATGACGATGAACGCCCGCGAATTCCTGCAAACCGATGTGGTGGTGGTCGGCATTCTGCTCTACGCGGCGCTCGGCAAACTCGCCGACGTGCTGGCCAAGAGCCTCGAACGCGTCTCGCTGCGCTGGCACCCGGCCTATCAACGAGGAGCGAAATCATGAACGCAACGACCTTGTCCGCGTCGTTCGGCGGGATTGCCGGCAGCGATCTCGAAGCCGAGTTGGCTCAAGCGCGCAATGTCGATCACGACGCGCACGAAGCTGCGGACGTCGAGTACGCCGATGCGACGCATCATCATCAACCGCGCGCCGCTGCCGGACTGTCGGCTGGTGCGCTCGCGCGCAACGATGTCCGTCGCGCGGCGGATCATTCGGTGGAATTGCGCGGCGTGGGCAAACGCTACGGCGAACGCCAGGTGCTGGCCGACTTCAATCTGTCGATCGAGCGCGGCAGTTTCGTGGCGATCGTCGGCCGCAGCGGCTGCGGGAAGTCCACTTTGCTGCGGCTCGTCGCCGGATTGGAAAAGACCACTGCTGGCGTGCTCGAAAAGCGCACCGAAAACGGCGGCCCGCTCGACACCCGCATCATGTTTCAGGACGCGCGTCTGCTGCCCTGGAAGAGCGTGCTGCAAAACGTGATGCTCGGCCTCGGTCGCAGCGCGCGTGAGGACGCACGCGCCGTGCTCGCCGAAGTCGGCTTGCTGGAGCGCGCCAACGACTGGCCCGCGCAACTTTCCGGCGGTCAGCGTCAGCGCGTGGCGCTGGCGCGGGCGCTGGTGCATCGGCCGCAATTGCTGTTGCTCGACGAGCCGCTCGGCGCGCTCGATGCGTTGACGCGCATTGAAATGCACGCGCTGATCGAGCGTCTGTGGCGCGAACATCAATTTACCGCGCTGCTGGTCACGCACGACGTGCATGAAGCCGTGGCGCTCGGCGACCGGATTCTGCTGATCGAGGAAGGGCGCATCGCGCTCGATCAGCCGGTGCCGCTGGCGCGTCCGCGGGCGCGCGCATCGGCGGGTTTCGCCGCGCTCGAAGAACATGTGTTGCAACGCGTACTGAAGACGGCGCCGAATGACGACGCGCTGTCCCATCGCGCGTACGACGCACGTGACGAAGGCCGCCTCACGCGGCCGACAGACGTCCGCTGGGCCGTCTGACATTCCTTGACTGACTGTTTTTAATCGCTTCCCTGGAGCCACACGTTATGACCATTTCCGCAATCAACGTACGCAATCAATTCAAAGGCAAGGTCAAGGAAATCATCCGCGGACCGGTGGTGTCCGAAGTCGATGTGGATACGCCGTTCGGTATCGTCACCTCGGTGATCACCACGCGCTCCGTCGACGAACTCGATCTGAAGGTCGGCTCGGAAGTGGTCGCGCTGGTGAAGTCGACGGAGGTGTCGATCGCGCGCCTGTGAGGCCCGCGCTATTTCGCGTTCGCGCCGCTGGCGGGCGGCTCGTGCGTCATCCTGTCGTTGGTCGGCTTGGTCGGACGCTTGATCGGCATGTTGTCGGGATTGCTTGAGCCGCCTGAGCCGGAGGCGGCCTCGGGCGGCTTGACCATCGACGAGTTGTCGTTTTGCGGCGCTGCCTGTGCCGGTTTTTGCGTTGCTTGTCCCGCTTGTTGCGCTTGACCCGGTTTCGCCGTCTGTGCGAATGCCACCGTGCCGTTCGTGCCGGCTACCGCCAGCGCGACGCCCGCTGTCAGCACCGCCCATCTGCTTCGCTCCATCTCCGTCCTCCTTGGCGATGCCGCCTGCCGGTTTCGCCGCTGTCACGCTGGTGGATCACTTCCGCCACGCAACCCGCGTGCCTCGACGCGCGCCTGCATACGTCCCCGAAACTTGCTAGGATGAATTTGAGCATGTAGACGGAGACGGCCATGTCGAAGTCATTGAGTCCCGAAGCGGTTGAAGCCTTGCGGCGTCTGAACGACGTCGGTGTCGGACAGGAGGCGCCGAAGCTGGCGCAGTCCATTACAGCCGAATTGCTGGCGGGCGGCCTGGTCGCCAAAGCGAGCGGCGGCGACGTCGAAATCACCTGCAACGGCCGGCAATATCTTTCTGGCGATTGCGATTGATCGCCAGCGCAAGGTCGGCCTGACGCTCAGGCCGAATCGTTCCGCGAGCCGTCGAGCGTGCTCGCCGGACAAGTATGGCCGTCGCATCGGCGGCGGCACCACGGAGGCGAGCATGGAGCCGAAGGGCCTCGACATGGGGGACTACCAGGAGCGCTATCAGGACTACGACATCGAGGTCGCCGTCGAGCAGGTGCTGACGGGCGTCAAAGCGCATTTTCGCGTGTTGCGGGGCGAGGCGGTGCTGGTCGACTGGCGGCTCGTGCATATCGACAGCTTATGGTGCACCGAGCATGCCGCGGCCGAGGCGGGCTTCCGCGCGGCGCGCGAAGTAATCGACGCGGGCGGCCTGGCCGCCTAGCCGCATGCTCCTCGCGCACCTGGGTGAAATTGCGAACGCGTTCGATTAAGCTGGCCGTCTTGCCATGACTAGCTGGAGACCGCTGTGCATTTCGCGCGTGCCATCCCGATCATCCGTATCTTTTCCGAGGAAAAAGCCCGGGAGTTCTACGTGGACTTTCTCGGCTTCACTGTCGAATGGGAACACCGGTTCGAAGAGAATTTCCCGCTCTATGCGCAGGTGCGGCGCTCCGACCTGATCCTGCACTTGAGCGAGCATCATGGCGACGCCACGCCGGGTTCGACGATTTTCGTGCCGATGCAGGACATCGACGCGTTTCATGCCGAGCTTCAGCGCAAAGACTACAAATATGGAAAGCCGGGCGTTGAAACGTTGCCGTGGGGAAGGGTGCTGGAGACGGTCGATCCGTTCGGCAACCGGATCCGGTTTTGCGAATCGCCGAAGGAGGAATTGGCGGGCGATCAGTCGCTGAGCGGCGGGTAGGGCATCGTCATGCGGTTGCAGTGCCGCGTAAACGCAACTGGGCGCCGGCATCGATACTGCATGCGCGGCGCCCAGTTTACCGGTTGCCCTCGTGAGGCAGCCGGTTCAACGGCAACTGCTTAGTGGCCGAAGAAAACCGATTGCGGGCCCGAAACCGGCTCTTTGGCGCCCGATTGCGACGACACGTTGTTCACGCCGCCGTAGGCATTCGATTCAGCGTTGGCGCGTTCAGCTGCGACGGTTTGTGCGTTCTGGCCTTGTTGCGAAGCCGGTGCGCCGACCGACGGACGGTAGAACGGTGCCGGGCCGTAGCCGCTAGCAAAGGCGGGAGCAGCGATCGAGGCAGAAACAGCAACCAGCAGGGCGGCGATGAGCTTGGTCTTCATGGTGTGACTCCGATAACGTTTCGACTTCAATTCAGGAAGGCGTCGCAGGGGCCGGTGAGGTGTGTCTGCAACGTCGATGGGAGGCAGTGTATACCCCTACTATTGAAAATTTGTACCGATAATCTGAAATTACTGTTCTTGATTCTGAAATAATCGGCTGAACGTAGACGGGACAAGCGTCAGCGGTGGTCCGACCCCGCGAGTACAGCGTTTTTGGGCGTTAAAGACCCGGTCGCGGTGCGGGTTAATCGCGATTGGTAGCGTGGTGCGAATCGACATTCAGTCTGGATTCGTTGCCTTGGAGAGCACTTCGATGGACCTGTGGATTCAACCGTGCACTGACTGCTTCGAGCTTTATGGCTTGCCGGCCGCCCATCGCCCGCATGACAACCTGACGCTGAAAAGTCGCGGGGCGGTGAAGGACGAGCGAGCGGAGGAGCACTACACGTGCGTGCGGTGTGGAGCGGCGTTCGCGCGCGTCCTGGCCGGTGAGCCTCGAAAGCAGATATGGATGTTGTTGAACGCGGGGCAGCACTGATGGTTGATCTGTTTTGCGAGGGGCGACCGTTTCGCTTGCCCTCGTGACTCCGCTGTAAAGTTTTCGGCGCGGCTGCCGAAAACGGGAGCATGAAATACTTCTTCGACTACAAGCTCGCCGATATATATGGCTATGGCATGGCTGTATATATCGCCGCTGAAACTTCCGATTTGCAGCGCGCGATCGATTTGACGAACGCACGACGCCTGCGCGCCGGCCGGCGCCTGCTTGAGGACGCGCGAATCGAGGACGTGCTTTCGGCCATGCGCAACACCGGTTTGCTTCAGGCTAAAACGGATGAGGGCGGAACGAACGTCTCGGGCGCGACTCGCTAAAACGCAGCAGCTTTGCTGTCAGAGAATCAAGGCGCAGGTGACGAGTAGGCCGCCCGGGCCGGCGATTTCACGCCTTGCGGTAAAATCGGTGTTTTGAATCAAGCCGTCTGGCCGCCCCATGTCTTCACGTCACACTCCCAGTCCGCGCGGCGTATCGGTCGCACCGATGATGGACTGGACGGACTGAGAATGGCGTGACCCTGTGCCGGTGGCGCATTGAGGCGTGAGCGAAAGTCTTTTGTGGCACTGATGTAGCATTTTCGACCTACTCAGTTGCTATCGCGGAACGCCGAATGGCCATGTGTGCGACTCCGCACGGACGAAGGGAGCGGCGTTAGCGAGCATCCGACTACCAGCTGCTCGTGGAAAGCAGGCCCACGCATTGCTGCGCCAAATGTTAGAGGTCGGCGTGCATATCGAGGACAAGTGGACTAAAGTGTGCGCATCCACACTATTCTGTGCCGACATCGTAGTAATTTTTTCGGTCGCGGACGAGGGCAAATCATGACATCGAAGACATTGACCTTCCCAGGGACGGCTGCAGATGTGGCGCGTGACAATCGCCCGGAACCTCAGCGGAATGCTGTGAGCGCGGTCAGTTGGAATAGCGCGCCCGAAATAATCAAGCGGGGTTTGCCTCCACCACCGGAGCGTGCGGAGTTTGATTCCGACGAGGAGTTCGAAGAAGCGCGTAGCGGATGGGGGCACCGATTCGGACGCGTGCTGGCCATTCGCCATGCCGCGCTTCGGAGGAAATAGAATGAAGAACGGTGGCGATGGATTTCCACAACCCCTTCGGGGCCTTCCTCGCTACATCGAAATCAAAGGGCAAGGCACGGTGTTGTTTGGGCCTTTGCCGGCGGCTCGGCAGCTAGCGGATGCCTATATGCGCAGTGAAATGCGCAGCCACAATTCCCCCCGCGTTTACCGCAAAGTGGACAGGAGCAGGGCCGAGCTCATAGCGGATGAGTATGATCGACTCGTCCATGATGCTAGTGAACCAGCTACAGCGCATTCGTATGCGGCGCTGATCGCAGAGACGATGCGTCAATACGAGTTCATTAGGACAACCGGTCTGCATATCGAGATGTTGCCGCTCGATTTCTCGATAGATCCCTATCGTCTTACTCCGCGGTTGGCGATACTTGACGTTGTTCGAAACAACCATCTGTGGGTATCACCGACACTGGCGGCGTTCGGATCAGACGGCGTCGATTCCTACTATGACGTAGAGTCAAATCCGCTGCTGACTGAGACGAATGAGTACATCGGCGGGATTCGACTTGTGGTCAATGACGTATTTCGGATCGTTCACGACTACTTCGGACACATCAAGGAGGGAGTCGGTTTTCGCGCGGACGGAGAAGAAAACGCATGGAGGATCCATTCTGCGATGTATTCCGAAGATGCTCTTGGGGCGCTGACTACAGAGTTGCGTGGTCAGAATAGCTGGTTGAATTTCGGTCCTTCCGGCGAGTTTAACCGTACGGCCGATCAGTTCGATACAGAGTATGCTGACCAGAAGATTGGGTTGCTTCCCCGGTGGGTATGGGACGAAGGCCGATTGGATCCGAACCTATCCGAAGTATTCATAGAGTGGATGCAACATCGGTTTGGCGCTAAGCGGTGAAGACAACCGGTCTTTCTGAATTCATCGGCAGAGCTGTCACACTCTTTAAGTGCGGCGGCCCGCCGGTCATCGATGTACTTGGCCAGATCCTCAACGTGCACACCCTTCGCGCCTTTCTGCGAAGTCTCCATACGAACCAGCGGCAGCGCGATCTCGCCGGCCGAGATTTTTCGGACCAGCGTCGGTACAGTGAGCGGCGAGAAATAGTCCCGGCAGACGACGTCGATCGGCACGACCGCCTAGGCGTCATATTGAGCCATCAACAGGAAAACGGTTTTCATTTGATACCCCATGCGGCTCTAGTCGTTTCGACGATTCGTTGTACCCCTGCTTCCGCTTAATCAACCACTGACGGTTTGCGATCAGTTCTGCTTCGACCTATCTGGATGACCTATGCTTATTGAGTAGGTCGGTTGTGTCCGAAAGGGAGGGCGAAATGGAACGGTGCCTTGCTTGCGAGACGTTGATCGGAAGAGCTTCAACAGTCCCCCCACACGAAAAACTCCTGTGCTCTGGGTCGGGTGTTTTTGGTACGCCAAAATCGCCGATAACACGCTACGTCCTTTACCGATGCGCCTCTTGCGGTTGCTGGTTGAAGCAAAACACATCCCATGGATTACCGGCCGGCCTTTGGTGGGAATGCGAGTCGAGCGTTCCTGTCCCGCAGATTCCTGAGCGCAAGCCTCCCGACCATGCCTGGAGGAAGGCGGTACTTGCCTCTGTGCTGGGGCGACCCCGATAGCCCCGCAGAGCGAGCGTTTGTTGCCGTTCATGCCTTATCTCCATTCTCTGCGGATGTCGCGATAGCTGCGGGGCTCCATTCGATCAGCGGCTGGTCAGCGCGGACGTATAGCGGGTGGCGCGGCGATCCGTCTTTCGTTGTGCCGAGGCACCAAAGGCGCGCGCCGGCGTCGCGCATGATGCTGGCGACGCGCGCGGCCCGTTCGGGCCTGGCATTCGAGCCCCATGCACAAACGACGTCGCCGCACTCGCAGGCGAAGTTCCACAGGTAGTCGTCGTTGTCGGGGCCGACCGGATCCGGATGCGGCCAAAGAGCAGCGGGTCCGTCGAGCGCAGCGCGTACAGGTTGGCGACTGCCAGGCCATTGCAATCCCAGGGTTTCGCGAAGCCGCGGCATCGGCGAATGGTCGGGTCGTCGAGCTGTCGAAGCAAACGGGAAGGTTTTCGATTTAACGAAAGGTCTTAAAATCGGCGGCGAATATATATTTCCCGGCGAACTGATTAACTGCGGCTGCGTCGGGGCTCCAATTATCCCGGGCGTGAACGATGAAGACGAATAAATCCGAAATTTTGCTGGCGTTCGATAAACCGAACCTTCGCCGGACCGACACCGACGGTCGGCTGTTTCTGGAAACCAGCCGCATATCAAGAGCCGGGGTTAATCCATACTGGGGTCGGGAAATCCCGAAATACGATGAACTCGGCCTCGATCCGGACAAGGTCTATCAGGTCTCCCACTTGTCAAGCCACGCCTGGGCGGCGGGTTTGCGGTCGAACGTCTTTGCCTCGCTATGCACCACGCGCCCATCCTGCTTCAGGCGAATCTGCGCGGTGTAGCCTATACTTTTGTCCTTTCGCGCGCGTTCCGTAATTGTTCCCATCGTTCCCCGGTGCTACGCGCAGTTTTTCGGTGCAACATCGTAGCAAATAACCAGCAAAGACGACGAAAAACGGACTTAAACCGAACGCTAAAGAATCATCCGTAAGGTCATGAAAGTGCAGCAAAATCCAATCAAATCAACACCCCGACGAGTGTCCGTGGCACCCATGATGGACTGGACCGATCGTCATTGCCGTTCCCTGCATCGCGTGATCTCTCGCCATACGTGGCTTTACACGGAAATGGTGACGACCGGCGCGCTGCTGCATGGCGACGTGCCGCGCCATCTCGCGTTCACGCCCGAAGAAGCGCCGGTCGCTCTGCAACTCGGCGGCAGCGAACCTGACGACCTCGCGCGCTCGGCGAAGCTCGGCGAGCAATGGGGCTACGACGAAATCAATCTGAACTGCGGCTGCCCGTCCGAGCGCGTGCAACGCGGCGCGTTCGGCGCATGCCTGATGAACGAGCCGCAGCTCGTCGCCGACTGCGTGAAGGCCATGCGCGATGCGGTGTCCGTGCCGGTCACCGTGAAGCACCGCATCGGCGTGGATGCCGTGGAAGAGTACGGTTTCGTGCGCGATTTCGTCGGCACGATTGCGGACGCCGGCTGCAACGTGTTCGTTGTGCACGCGCGCAACGCGATTCTCAAGGGCTTGAGTCCGAAGGAGAATCGCGAGATTCCGCCGCTCAAATACGAGTACGCGTATCAGTTGAAGCGCGACTTCCCGCAGCTGGAGATCATCATCAACGGCGGCATCAAGACGCTCGATGAAGTCGAGACGCATCTTCAACACGTCGACGGTGTGATGCTCGGGCGCGAGGCTTATCACAACCCGTATCTGCTGGCCGATGTCGATGCACGCTTCTATGGGTCGACGCAAACGCCGCTGACTCGCGAGCAGGTCGAAGCGAAGTTGATCGAGTATTGCGCCGCTGAAATGGCGCGCGGCACATATCTCGGCGCCATCACGCGCCATGCGCTCGGCCTCTACCGCGGTGAAGCGGGCGCACGTGGATGGCGTCGTGTGTTGTCCGATAGCAAGCGGCTCGCCGCGCGCGATCTGACGATCTTCGATGAGGCAAGACAGCATCTGCGCGAGCCCATCGAAATTTTTGAATAAAGGACTAGGCAAACGGGATTCTTGTTCGTATAATCTCGTTTCTTCATCGACGAGCCAAGTTTTACGGCGAGTCAAGCAGATGTCAGTGGTGGCTGTAGCTCAGTTGGTAGAGTCCAGGATTGTGATTCCTGTTGTCGTGGGTTCGAGCCCCATCAGCCACCCCAAAGAATTCTGTAGTATCAAGCAGTTAAGCATTAAGAGCCGTTCCGGATTATGAAAATCGGAACGGCTTTTTTGTTTTCGGAACGGGCCGGTGGTGTGAATCGGCGTTTGCCACCGGGCACGTTCGATGCTGTGACTTTTTAGGACACCGCCGACGGCCTCTCTTCATGCCCTCACAGGCTAGTCTGTCATTGGGCTCGCGGATGGTGTCGGGTGCTATAGTCGGTCCACGATCAGTCGAACCAAAGTAAAAAACGAATATGCCAAAGCAACTTTTTTTCGTGACAGCGCTTACGAATGCTCCGGCTGTCCAAGGGAAGATTGCGACTGTCGTTCCTGAGGCACAGCGGTACGAGTTGGCCCCGGATAAATGGGTTGTTTACGCCGAGGGCCCTGCCGGCGATCTGGCTGAGCAATTGGGGATTCGAAACGACCCGCATGTAGGTACGGGATTGGTCCTGACGCTTGGCTCCTACGGCGGCAGAGCTCCAAGTTCGCTATGGGAATGGATCAAGGCGCAGACCGAATAAACATGCCAAGGAAAACATCGGGTGCTTCATCGTGGAGCGGGACTGACGACGCCGCGCCGGCAGTTGGCTCTGTCTCGACTCCTGATTCGGGAATGGGTGGATCTCAAGCCGACTTCGCTCAATTTGTGTGGGTGAAGCTTGATGCTATGGAGAAGCGGATGGGCGAGCTGTCAGAGAAATATGGCCGCTTTGATGCCCGCATCGATACCATGCAGAAGTCCGTGGACAAGCTCGACACGAAGTCGGGGGAGATCGATACCAAGCTGTCGAAACTCGAGAAGGTCGTGATTCGCGCGGGCGGCGCTGTGGCCGCAGTGATCGTGATAGTCAGTGCCCTGGCGTGGCTCTACGATCAGTTCAAGGCCCATATCACAATTCACTAGACGACTGTCAGACGGGCTCGCTTACTCCGTCGCCTTGGCGACCTTTACCTTGCGTCTGTCATAGTGCCGATGCGTCGTTCCGGGGTTCGCGTGGGCGGCAAAATCGTATGCGTCATCATCGCGGTTTTCGAGCTTCATCGTTATCGCAGCGGGCCGAATATCGAGCATCGAAAAATAGGCCGGATGGTTCGTGAGTTGCAGCTCGACGCTGTTGCTGATCGGGTTGTCGCGGCGCTTCGCGATTCGCTGCGCGGCCTCGCGCTTCTTCTTCTCTTCAAACTCTTTCGCGATCGCCGGCTCGAATGCGCCGATATATGCGTACATGGCGTCCTGCCACACCGAGCCCCAACCACTCTTCGAATACGGCTGGCCGCGGCGATTCGGAAACAGGAACAGGCTCTGCACCTTGCGATCCCGTTTCGCGCGCTCGACGACCACACGCAAGCGCGTCGACCAGTAGCGCAGCTTCTGCACTTCGGCCTCGCCTTTCTTCCGCTTGGCGTTCGTAACGCGGACACCGGCATCGGTCAGGCCGGACATGTGGAACGGTCGAATCTCGGCAGCGCGAAAGCCGGTCAGATAGCAAAACATCGCGGCGAGCCCCATCGTCCGGTATGCTTGGTCCTGCCGAAGCGCCCACAGATAAAACCGGACGACTTGCGAACGCTCGACGACGCGCACGTCTTTCTCCGCCTGGTTCTGCATCATGCCGACGAACGGGTTCTGCTTGATGACGCCCCAGCGTACGGCGTAATTGCAGATGGTCTGCATTAGCGCCATGTCTTTGTTTGCGCCGATCGGCGCGCCAGCTTTCGCGCGCTGATCGAGAAACTGGTAGCCGTGAAAGGTTTCCAGCTTCATCGGCGCCATGCGCCCAAAGAATTTGGTCAGGCGGTCGTATGCGCCGTTGCGCACAGCCAAGCCGTCTTTCGATTGGTCTCGGAAGTGGTCCGGCGCGACGTCCGTCTTGAACCGGTCAATCATGTCTGCCACGGAGCCGGCGATGACTTGTCCGGCTTGGATGTCGAGCGCCTTGCGCTTCGCGCTGCGCTCAGCCGTAGCGATCGCGGTTCGGTCGCCTCGAGGCGCGGCCGTCAGCGTTTCGCTGCGTCCGTCCGGGTATTTGTACCAAAACGAGATCTTGCGGGCGCCGTATCGCTTGTAAAGCCGATCGATACCAGTCGACTCGTTTGTGGCGACGTGATTCTCACGCGAAGGCTTGGAGGTTCGGGCCGGCATCGTATTTCGCTGATTTCGTTTCAGTGGTGAGGCCTAGCTTGCGGTCGCGGTACTCGCGTGCCACCTTGGGCAGGCCATTCTTGTCGACGACGAATCGCCAGTGGTTATCGGAGAGCCAGTGCGCCATCGCGGCGCGCTGGTTTGGCTTGCAGCCGACGAGGTCGGCCAGCTCGTGCGCGGATAGGTAGTCGCTCAATTCACACCCCAGTGTTTGCGCTTGGTTTCCAGAAGTCGTTGTGCTGCCGCGGTCATGCTAGGATTCGTCAGCCAAAAAAAGGAGATCAGCTATGAAGTTGTCACCCAAGCTAGGCGAGAGCTTCCGCGAAGAAGTTGCCCGCGTTGGTGGAGTCGGTATCGTGAAAGTCGTTCTTGAACTTGCGGGCGGCGCAAATGCGGCGAAGTATTTGCCTCATGTCGAGGTAATCGACGACCGCAATCGCGATACTCCTTTGTCTGTTCATCGGCTCCGCGGTCACCAGCGCTTCTATACCGAGGCTGATGCCGTGATTGCTCTTGAGGGACTCGTTCACGCACAACTGAACGCGCTTCACACGTCGCAACGCTGATGCAACTGACTCGCTTGTCGCCCCTATCCATTACAAAAGCTCCAATTGTTCAAACGGCATTCCCGGCCAATAGAACCAGCCCTTGATCGCGTTTTCGTACCAGGGGATGACGCGCAGGTTGTGCGGCGCATGCAGCCCGCAGACGATCTTTCCGTCGAGTGGCACAATGTGATCGACGACGTGCAGCACGCCGGTTTCCCGCGTCAGCCGCTTGGCTTCGCGGTAGAACGGCCGGATGTCGGACAGCCTCACCCACGGCGGCATTGCGCGCCGCTCGCGACGGCGCCGGCGGCGCCCGGCGTTCTTGCCGGACGTGATGAGCGGCGCGCGACGCTTCACCGGCACGAATAGCGGGCCGGGACATTCGCCGCCGACGAGGTCGAGAAACATGATCAGCCGTACTGCGTGCTGAACATCACAGGCAGGTTGAAGCGCCCGCCATCCGTCCAGGCGTAGAGGTCGTACAGGTTGCCGGTCAAGGTTTCGAGGCGTCGCTCGTTTTCGTCGCAGTTGCGCATGGTCATGCGCGTCTCGATCGGGTCGAGTTCGCCCCATTCCATCGGCTCGCCGTCGTCTGCAAGCGCAAGACCGTCTACCACTGATTCGATACCGGAGCCGCATTGGCCCTGATCGGCCAGCAGTTGTTCCCACGATGCGGCCACGAAGATTTCGGACTCTTCGCCGATCCAAAAAAAGCGCGGATTACTCATGCTCATCTCACAATTGAAGGGTTAGCGGGTCAGGCGTCAAAACGGGACATCGGGATCGAGAGCGGCGTCGTGCTCCGGGGCGCCCCGCTCGTGGCACTTCGGGCGTGGCACGGCCTTTACTCGGATTCGGATCAGGTCTTTGCCAGACAGGTCGTAGACGTCGGAGAGATCGAGAAAGGCTTTGTACCGAGCCTTGCTGCGTGTGCTGGCAGTGACGGTGAAGCAGGCCGGATGATCCCAACCATCGCGCCATGGCGGCAGGCATTTCCACTCGCGCAGTGCGGGGACATCGACGATGTCCCCATACACCACCTTGTCGACTGGGTGGTAACGGCGCTCTTCCTCGCGCTTGTCGCCATCGATGACGACACAGAGATAGTGGCCGTCGGCGCCGACGATGACGCCCCGCTCGCCATAGCAGATCACCTGACGACCACGCTCGGCGGGCACCTCGTAGTACTTGCGGATGTAATCGAAGCTCATGACGTCACCGCCGAGTTATCCACAGGCAACGGCCGAACGTGTCCGGTTTTCAGGTTGACGAACGCGCCGCACCAGCTGAGCCGGCCGTGGCGGAAGAACTCCCACAGGATTCCCAGCGCCGGCGTCACGATCGCCTGATTGATGAAAAGCTCCTGACGCTCGAGCGCTTCGGCGAGGCCGCAACTGGGCGTGTCGTCTTCGGGCACCGTTGTGTCGATCAACTCAGGCAGCACGTCATACGGCCAGCGCAGCGGCGTGCTGCCTTCGCGCTCTGCGGTCGGCTTCGATCCGAAAATGACCTGCCCGTCGCTGGCCCGGTTGCCGAGATCCATCACATACGCCCGCAACCCACCGATCGTCGTCGCAAGCTTTGCTCGAGCAGCTGCGCTGTCGACGCACATGATCGCGATGCCCGCGCCCAGATGCACGAGTTCGCTGGCGCTCGCATGGATCGGACGGGCATGCCAGTCGAGCCCGAAGAATGCGTTGAGCCGGTGAACCAGCACGACGCTCTTGTGCATGCCTACGTCGGCGGGGCTGAACATCTGGCGCCCGATGTTCGCCTCGCTGACCGTGTCGCCGTCGAACGCCGTGACGTGCAGGCCCGGATGCCCGAGCGCGGTCAGTGCGTGGTTGAGTCGCGCGAGGCCGGTCAGCATCTGCGAGCCATTGCCGCCGCAGCCGACCAGCGCGATATTCACGCGCCGATCGAGGAAGTGTGCGGGCGTGATGTGGGTCATGCTGGCTCCGGAACCTTGAACACGGCGGATGCCGGCACTTTCAACGGAATGATCATGCCGAGCACGCAGAGACGGAACGCGACGCTCGGCGTTCCACCATCACCGAGGCCGCCGAGCACCGCCGAGATCTTCACTTCGCCAGCGTCGTCGGCGTCGTCCTGCGTGCTGAAGAATGCCGGCGTGCCGCCGTGGCTGTGCAGGTCGATCGCGAGCGATTCGTGTGGCTGCAGTTCCGGCCGTTCGAACGTAATCGCGCCGGGCGTGGCGGACGAGACGTGCAGCGCCTTGTAGGCCAATTCCTTTTTGTCTTGGTCCCACACGATCCATGCGGCGTGCTCGTTCGGCAGTGCGCTTTGCGCTTCTTCAGCGAACGCCTGCACGAACGGCAGGGCGACGCCGAGTCGGCCGAACGCGAGCTCGATCTTCGGCATGACCAGGCCATATGGCGGCTTCGGGCCCACGTCGCTGTGCTTGGCCAGCTGCTGGATTACATGGAGCCACGGCCGGCGCACCTCGACAAAGACACCTTCCGCCGTCATCAGAAAGCGGTGGCCGACCTCGAGCAGCGGGGCGAACTGTGCGTGCTTCGGTACCGCAACCGTCGGCGCACTATCGAACAGCGCGACGTCGAGCGGGAGAGCTTCGTCATCTTCGGCCGCAGCGATCGCGCGCGGCTTGGCGCGGGCAATCTCGTCGGCAACACCTTTCGAAAACTGGTCGAGTGCGGTTGCGATGTCGCGCAGGCCTGCCTGCGTAGCGTCTTGAAACAGGGCGAGTAGTTTTTCCATGGCGTCAGTCCAGAGTGGTGATGTTGCTGATCACGTCGGCGAGCGTTCGCTTCGTGTCGATCAGGCGATCAAGGGGAAATTCGGCGCCGTCGAGCAGGTCGAGCCACAGACGTTCAGCGCCGCCGCGCCTGTGGATAAGTCGTTCGTTGTTGGAATGGGTGAAGCGGCTGCGGAAAAAAGCATCTTCGAAAGGCTTGATGCTGTCCGTACCGATGCTGTCCGGCGTTTTGACGTTGCCTTCGCAGATCTCGCCGTTTTCCCAGACGTTGTAATAGGGCGCGGTGTAGAGCTTCGTCGTTGGGGCCGGCCGTTCGTTTTCGCGCAGCGCGAAAACCGACCAGCTGTCGCGGTTGACGATGAACACCAGCGGCGGATGGTTGGTGTCGCCGGCACGCTCACCAATCTTGTCGGTCGACTTGAACCAAACGCGGCGCGTGCAGGCGGGAACCCACCATGCGAGCATGTTCGGGGCGAAATAGACGACTCGTTCATGCACGAAACCGCGATAGCTCGTTTTGCGGGCGGCGATCTCAGCGATCTCGGCCAACTGGTCAAGCGTGATAGGCACGCCGGGCAGCAATGTCGGGCGGCCGTCGACGACCCGCGCAGAGTGCTGCGTTGCGTAGACGTGTTGCGTGCCTTCCGAGCGATAGAAAAGCAGCGCGCTGTCGAGCTGCAGTTCAACGTCGTTGTCCTGGGCGATCATGACGGTTTTCATGCGAACACCCGCACCAGTGTTTTTACCTGGTATTCTTCGCGGCCCAGCAGGGTGAGAAGGTGTTCGACCGCTTTTGCCAGAAGCGCGGTTGCTTCCATCTGCTTAAGCCATGTCGCAATGTCGCCGCCGACGATGGCAAGCGGCGTTGCGGACGCCGCGCCGAGGAACTCGCCGTCGGCTATGTATTGCAGGAAATCATCAACTACCCGACCGACAACATCGTCTTCCGTCCACCGCACGACGAGAGCAAGGTCGATAGCATCGAGCCCAGCGCCGCCGGTCCCGACTTCCGCAAACGGTCCGTAGAAGCGCGCAATGTTCCAGATGGTGTCCATCGCCGCGACGACTTCGGCAGCGAATTCATCGCGACCAGCGGCACGCTTAACCTGGGTGCGCGAAAGAACGCGCTTCGGCGACGCGGCCCACTCCGGCATGTCGCGGAAAAACTTGTCTCGCGTGAAGAAATCGAACGTCTCAATCAGTTCTTCGCGGGACGCGCAGTCGTGCAGTTGAATCGCTTCCTCGATCGCGAAAGACTCGTCGGACTCGCCATACCAGTACGTGTATTCGGCGAGGCCAAGGACGTAAGCGGGTGTGCAGATGGTCGGCAGCATGTCGCATGCGTCATAGAGCGCCGCGAGTAATGTCTGGCCCAGTCCCTCGCGCACCTGTTCCAGCGCGGTGATCGCACCGCCAACACTGACCTGTTTGCATGAGACGGGACCGTGCGTGGTCCGCACCATCGCCCACAGCTGGTCCGTTCGCTTCAGCGAGTCGAACGAATACCCGTCGAGCGCCTGATCGATGCGCAGATTCCAGTCGAACAGATGCATGCCGTCGGTAATGCGATTCCAGCGCCGGGTGAGCGCGGCCGTCGCGAGTGCGAGTTCCGATCGCGGGCGCCGCACGACATCTTCGGCCTCGATCACACCGGACTCGAGCAGCGACCGGACGAGCGGGTAGGTGAAAGACTCACCCGAGCTGATCGTGTACACGCCCGGAATGTCGGCGAGCGAAGGGATGGCAATGGGCGCGAAACTCATGGCAGCACCGGCATGCTGGAAACGGGCAGTTGCAGGCGCACGCCGGCGGCACGCCGCGACGCGAGCGAATGAAGGCGGCGTGCGAGCTGGCCATCGGCGGCCTGCGCATCGATCCGGTGCTGTCCGGACGGAACGAGCGGCCCGCGTTCCAGCTCGGCGCGGAGATCGTCGAGCGTCACGATGCTGTCTCCATTGCGCGGGCCTGCACGACGTAGCGCGCGTAGAGCGCGTCGATGAAGCTGATTTCCTCGTCGAGAAGCGGGCAAACATGCGCACCTGCGAATCGTTCGACCTCGACGAGATAGGCGACGATCGACGGCGGCAGGCGGCGGCAGTTTTGCAGAACGCGGCCGATCTTCTGGCGCACGCTGACTAGTTCATCGGTCGCGCCCTTGGTGCCGACGGCGCGGCGGAACGTGAAAACGTTCTTGTTGCCGACGACTTCCGGTCCTTCGATCTCGGCATTGACGATCTCCGGATAGGTGTTTCCGTAGAAGTCGCGAACCTGCTGAAGCGAAAATGTCGGCGACGGATCCGTGAGCTTGGCGCCGTTGTAGCGGAATTCGCGAGCGAGCGTTTCGGTTTTCATCGCGCGCCCCTTAAAGCAGGTCGACGCCGTCTTCCTCGACGGCGGGCTGTGCGTTGCTGGAATCCTGCTCAGCGACTACTGCAGGCGTTTCGACAGTGGCGGGTTCGGCATCGGGATCAATGCCAGGAATTTGCGTCTGACGCGGGTCGGTCGGCGTCGCATCGCCAGCATCGCCGCCCGCGTTGTCGCTCGCGTCCGTCGGCGCCGGCAATTCTGCGGCACGCTTGCGACCGCCCTTGCCCTTCGTCGTGGGGGCGGGCAGTGCTGCTTTGGTTCCTGCGTCGACCGTGCCGTTTGCGGCGCTCGCGGCGCGCGCCTGGTCGAGCACTGACAGCGTGCTGGGCTCGTAGATCGAAACCGCCTCAGCGAAGTCGCGGTCGAGTTCGTCGGGCGTGGCCAGAATCGAGAGCGGGTAGAGCGGCTTTTCTCCCTTCGTGTCGTCGTTGGCACGTGGCGTGACGTTCACGCGCAGCTGGTCACCTTCGGCGGTGATGAGCAGCGTGAGGGTCGTGCGTTGCGCAAGTGGGTGCAGTGATGCAAAGAGGGACATCTGCTTCTCCATTAAGGGTGAGGTTAGTGCTGCTTCGCGCGCCACTCGGCGAACGGGCGGTGCAAGAAGTTGTGAAAGCGCTTAGCGGCTGCCTTGTCCGTGGCGAGTCGGCGGCGGCTGTCGATCTGGCATACGTGGCGGATAACTTCCGCGGCTTCGTCGACGCTCAGGTGCTCGACCTGGGTCGCGGACGAAAGCCACTCGCGAAACTTCGGGTCGCGGGGCAACATGCCGGCGAGTTGAGAAATGGTGTGCATCGTGCGCTCAGGCTGCGAGCCCGTCGTAGTTTCGATCGGCGAAATCCGCATCGCCGGGATAACGGCCGGTTCCGTCGGCGCGGCTCCAGCAGAAAAGCGAGCCGCGGCGGTGCGGGAACCAGTAGCCGGCGCAGTCGCACCGCGTCTTACCGGTGTCGCGCCGGTTCATCCAGCGGTCGACGCGATAATTGCGGCGGCCGCAGACGGAGCAGGCCGGCAGGCGGGTGTAATGGCGCGGGTTGCGGCGCAGGCAGCGACGCGTTGCGCAGTGGCGGCATCGGACGTGACAGCGGGCCATGGTCAGTCAAGAAAGAAAGGGCGAGTCGCAGTCGATTCGCTGTCACCGAGTCGATGCTCGATCATTCCGAGCGCGGTCCAAAAGGCTCCAGCGATGAATCCGCCAGCAAATCCGGCGCTCGCCACCAGAAGGACTACTAAGAATGAAAACAGGAGATTCATCGGTGAGCCTTTACGGGATCAGGTGCAGCGCACGACGCTGCAGCGTTCGATACGGGCCTCGTGCGCTTCGATCGCCATCGTGACAGCGCAATAGACGACGAGAACGAGAAGGGCAGTCGCCCATGCTTTCGCGTACTTGACCATCACAACGCACCGGCTCGCGCTGCAACGCACAGGAACCAGACGCAGCCGACGGCAACGCCGCAGAGCAGCATCATTCCGAAGAACTTTGCAGCGCGGCCGTGCACGTGATAGCAGGCGGCGAGCAGATCGTTATCGCAAGCGGCTCGGTTCATGCAACACCTGTGGCTTTGGCGATCGCGGCGCGGGCTTTGTCAAACTCAACCGTCGCGCGGTCTGCTACTGAAACGACTGCCTTAAGGGCGTCGAGCAGTTCGGGCGCTGCTGCCGCGAGGCGGCAATCGTCGGCACTCAAAAAAGCGCCATAGCCGTCATCGTCCACGGTCAGCAGCGACATCGTCGGCTCTTCAACGCTGGCGAGGCAGTGCGGGTAATCCGGATGTTGGAGCCACGGCCCCTTGGTCGGCAGCATGTCGCGCATCACATGCCCCGCGTGAAGTAGTCCACCTCGTCACGCGTACGCGACTTGGCGGTGTGCTGCTGTTGGTTTTCCATCTCAAGGTCTCCCGGTAGGTCGGTGAGTGCGTGAGATGCATATTACTGTATGGTAATTTTATTTGCAATACCAAACGGTAATTGTTCGGCGGCGTATTCCATATGCGGATACGCTGCCGATCGATCAAGCAATACGCGGGATTGCCCAGAACCTTTCGTTGTGTAAGACTCAATGCTCGCCCAGCGATCTCCGGGCGGCGTGTGTCTCCGAGCCGCAGCGATGCCTGTGGCTTCTTTTTGTCTGGACGAAAAAAAAGCCCCGCGCGCGGCGGGGCAACTTTATGCGGCTATGGAGTTGATCGGTATGACCGTGCGCTTTGGCATCGCGTCATACGTTCGACCATTTAATATTCTGCCGGTCATGTCCTTCCTGACACCGCCCCATTGTTTAAAGAAAAACGCGGTACCGGATGCGCGACACTGGCGCCGAATCGACTGAACCCATTGCTCCTGCATTGGCCTTGCGCCGCGGCCCGATTCGCCGCCGACGATAACCCAGTCAATATCTTGCAACGGCAATGAGTCTAGGGGTCCAATCAGGGGCTCACAGGAAAGGAATTTCACCTTTGCTTTGGTTTGCGCCAAATCCGTGATTCGGTGCATGACCCGTGCGTCTTCAACGCTCACTCCCATCCAGACGTTCGCCGGCCAGTCGAGATGTGGAGACAGTTCGAGGAGCCTTTCGGACCGTTTGGTCAGCACCTGATACGTGTGCTGCGGCGTGTCTCGCATTGTCTGGAAAATGCGCTTGATAAATTCAAGCGGCACAGCCTCCTGAAAGAGATCGCTCATTGAATTTACGAAGACGGTGCGTGGCTTCTTCCATTTCCGGGGTACGTCGACGAGATCGGCGTGCAGTGTCGGGGCGAACCCATCGTCGTAGCGTGCGCTGCCCATCGCCTTTAAGCGTTTCGCCATACGTTCAGCGTAACAATTCTTGCAACCCTGACTGATCTTCACGCAGCCAGTGACCGGATTCCATGTCATCTCAGTCCACTCGATCGCGGTTTTGGTCGGCATCTAAAACCCCTGTATATATGTACAGTAGCAGTGTAGGCGGGGAAGCCTAGTCAAACAAGTCCGATTGTCCCTTATGTTCGCGGCCAACGTCATCCCAAAGAGAGCCAGCAAGCTTGTGACGATGCAGCAACATGAGGCGGTAGAGGGGGCCGTTGTTGCTGTTCACTATCAATGGCTTGGCATTGGCAGTCTTCATGTTCGCGAGGTCGCTGACGAGTGATTGCCAATAATCGGAAAAGGCCGTGACGAAGTCCTTTCGTGGCAACTTCGTGAGATCAATTCGGTTGCGCCAACCGGGAGCGATCGCGTCAAGGCGCGATCCGTTATTAGCAGCCTCGAGGTCGATGTTTCGCTGTATGTCCATGACACTGAAATGGACGAGGATGTCGATGTGAGGCTGTTTTGCGAGCTTTTTGATGATGGAAAAATCGAGGTGCTCGGCGTTGAACGGATCCAGGAACGCGAGATGAAGGCCGCTTGGCAGTTTGCTAATAATCGCATCGACTGTTGTCGAAGCTGGCCCGACGGCTGTGGTGACCGGCGCAGACAACGCCTCCAGTCGGGCCTTGCAAGATTGGACTGATTCTGCGTCAAGGTCGGATACAAAAACCCGCGAAAATGGCGCTTTCCCAATGACAGAGCTCTTCCAAGCTAGGAGTGCGCCTCCGTCGCGGAAAGTATCCGTATGCCGCTCGACCACACGCCCCGGCCCGCAGAACAGATCAATATATGAAGAGTAACCAAACTTCGCGCGTGCCCGCCTTGATGCGCCGATATACGCGCTTAGGCGTTCATGCTTTTCTTGCGCCCACTTACCAACGATCATCGCCTTCAGACCGTCAGATGGGTCGGGTCTGGTTTTTTCGTTAGCCACCGTGTTGCCTGTCTTTGTTCGACGTTAGAACACACTGGACGCCGCCTTACACCTGCGTGGTTTAGCGACGCGTCTCTTTTCAAGCGACTGCTATTTGGTAGGCTTTCTTGAGTGCCGGCGCTACAGCACCGGCAATAGGGACCGCCCAAGGTTGAACGGCGGATCTGGGTCACCTAGCAAGCATTGCGGGGAAGCCGGGATTCTGCACCGCCTTTCCAATCAGGTCCTGCACTGCCGGCATTAGGGCTTGAGCTGTTTGATTACACGCCGTCTCGCCGTAAAAGCTTGATGTGAACGGATACGCCTCTGTCACCGATAGGGATCGGTTGTTCGTCGAGGTGAGCGAAAGGTCGAGATTCCACATGCCCGAGTTGGACGAAAAATCGATCTTGTTGAGCACGCCTGTGATTTGCGTCGGCGCAGTGTCTGAATATGCCCCGGCCATTTTCAGTTCAGAAATCAGCGCCTTTCGCACAAAGTCGGCATATGTCTCCCCGTCCGGAGTTTTGATCGGACCGACAGCTCGGCATGTGATTTCCGATACTGGGCCGCTAGGGGACGTGAACGCGCCAACGCTGACGCTATTGGGCGGCAGACTGCGCAGGGCGACGACATCATCGGCTGATACCGAGTAGCGCGAAACGGAATAGGTGGAGCAAGCGGTCAGCGAAGTTGCAGCGACGGCGACTGCCGCCGCACGGATAGTGCGTGTGGTTTTCAATTTGGCCTCTTTACGTTGCTCGAATGAGCTATTCCAATTTTTTAATTTAGTACGAACAGGAAAGTGCTGGAGCTGCAACAGCTCCGAATGCGTCTGCTGCGCGCGAGACAAAAAAGCCAATTGCTGCGCAGACAAAAACAATTACCCCTGCAATTCTCACTTTTGCCCCGATGCATTTTTGGACGCTGTCAGAAGCGTGTTTTGATTTTTTCCGGCGGTACCGCATGCGCCACGTAGTACATCCAAGTGATTTCACTCTCGCGAAACGTGTGGACGATCGGATCATTCCATGACCCAAGCCGCACATGCGCGTCTCGCCGAGACAGCAATCTCTTGAGGATGGTTTCGCCTGTAGTCAGCCTGACCAGGACGGTTCCTTCGATCTGCGGCGGAGTGCCCGGTTCAACCAGAACGTATTCGCCGGGCATGAAGCGCGGATACATCGAGTCGCCTACTACTGGGCAGATAAAAGCCTGCGGATCCGTAGTCGCGAGCTCTGCGTACTCATCAATTGCACCCACCAAATGATCCCCGTCAGTCCAAATGCGCTCTGGTAGTCCCCCTTGCGCGCGGCCAATTACATATACGCGTCGAAAATTCTTCGATTCGCCTACGGCATGCATTAAGGGTAACGGATGTGTAATTTTTCCTGGGGCCTTTGTTTTGTCAGCATCCGACAAATCATTGCCTGTTTGGTCTCTGCTCACGGGATAGAAGGGCGACCCAACGGAAGCGTCAAGGCTTCCCGCCAGCAGTCCGGCTTTTTGCTCAAGGCCGCGAGCTTTGAGCGCGCCAAATGATTTCTTTTCGTTGCCGATGAGAGCGGAAATTTCGCCTTGATTTCCCTCGATCTTGTCAACGAAACCGGACTGTCTTCCGCCGAAGTGTAGACGTATCAGTTCCGCAAGCCGTTCGCGGCGGCGGGTCGTCTGTTGCCTGCGGAGTTCGTTTGTGGTGCTCATGCTGCAATTGTCCGTTGTAATTACCAAAAGGTAAAACACCAAAAGGTATTGACTGCCCATTACTATTCGGTAATATGCGGGGATGGACAACCTACTTGCATACCTCAATTCGCTGGCCACCGACGCACAACGCGACTTTGCGGCGCGATGCGGTACGACCATTGGTTACCTGCGCAAGGCGATCAGCGCTGGCCAGCAACTCGGCGAATCCCTGTGCATCAACATCGATTGCGAGAGCGGCGGCGCGGTCCGTTGCGAAGACCTTCGTCCAGACGTGAACTGGGCGCACTTGCGAAACACTGCCGCGAGGGAGGCGGCCTGACATGACCGAAAACAAGAGCGGTTCCGCGGTAACGATCACTGTGAATGGCGCGGGCTTCGGAAAAGTCGTCGTCGACGGCGTTGAGATCAAGAGCGTGCAGTCCGTCTCGACTGATGTCACGGCCAACGAGGCGCCCATCGTCAAGCTCAGCCTGGCGATTCCTGGGACTGTGCAGGTTCAGTATCAGGGCGCCGATCTTCTCGTTGATGGCATCGTTATGCCGGCCAGCGTCGAACTCGCTCTTTGGCGTCACCTCAGCGGCAAATATGGGCGCGAGGTCGATGCCACGACTTTGCAGTCGACCGCGCGCGAGTGGGCTTTGCGCGACGGCTAAACGCGTTCGATTTTCGTTCCGGTCTGAACGATCTGGAAAACGTTCTCGGAAATTCGATTGAGCGATCGACCATCTGACAGGCGGAAATCGGGCAGGCCTAGCAGCGAGCCGGGACCATCGAGCGTGCTGGTGTTGATCGAGTTTCGATGGACGACAACCTGATAGACATTCCCGGATTCGTCTTTGGCTTTGAATTGTTCTGTAACCATGGGTATCCCCGTAGAAACTGGTTGTGTGAGAGCTGCCAATTCTACAGGCGAGAGCCGGGATACCCACCCCATTACGCAGCACGTTGGAGATAGAGAGCATGGCGCTCACAGCAACCGAACAAAAACAAATCCGCGAGGCGCTTTGCGCGATTGCGGTACGCGGTGCGCGCCACCCAGGTGAATACGACGTGGCGCGTGCGGAACTGGCGAAGCAGTTTGAGGCGCTGAAAGTGGCTGCAGCGCAACCAGCAGTAGCAGCGAAGTAACTGCCGCGGCCCCATCGGGCACGGCGGCAGCAAAAGATTCCCGTAGCGTTTTCATTTTTCTCTCCCTGTGTCACGTACGTCGGCTTAGTAGTCCTGATCGCACGTTGACACTGTAGCCACTAACGAGTGACAGATCATGCGAGACAGTTCGCACAAGTCCCGAATCGGAATCATCCGCGACCACATTGCCGCTTGGCGAAAGGCGCAGGGCTGGAGTCGCGAGACTGCGGCAGCAGAGATCGTCGCCGCTCACGAGAGAATCGGCGGTCACATGTCCGGCGTGATCGTGTTCGACAAGCACGGCGACGTCTACACCACGCAGAAGAACCACGCGGACCGCATCTGGCGCTGGCTCGACGACGAGTCGAAAGACAACAACCTGATGCCGGCGAACTTCGAGAACTCGATTCTCGCGGCGCTGCCAGTCGAGCGCCGCGTCGATCTGCTGAACGAGGTTCTTGCGGAAATCGACTGCGCAGCCCGCGCCCGCCATCACGACGTCGACGCCCAGATCAACGCGCATGAGCTCGTGCAAACGATCATGCGCGCCAACCATCGCACCGAGTCTGACGCCGCCGACCTGCTCGATGGAGTCGATCCGGGCGAGTTGCCGCGGCTCCACAGCAGCCTGGTCGACGACATCCGCGTCAAACAGCGCTCCCTGCGCGCCGTCGAATCGGCGCTGTCCACGACTGGCGAAACCGTCCAACACGATCTCCGAAAGGTGTCCTGATGCGCGCCACACACACGCAACTCGCCGGCTCTGACTCGGTCACCGGAACGAAACGCTGCACGCAAAAGCAGATGATCACGAACCTTTTCTACAGCGAACACCTGACGCTCACGCGGCAGGAGATCGCCGACCGGACGAACCTCCGTTTGTCGAGCGTCTGCGGCCGCGTGCGCGAGCTGCTCGACGACGAGGCGCTCAAGGTGCGCGGCACGCAGAAATGCCCGGCCACTGGCGTACTCAACGAAACCATCGGTCTGCCCGCAACGAACTGATATGGCACTGGCCGAGGTCATTCATTTGCCTGAGCAGGTCGGCCCGCAAACGCAGGACGGTTTCACGCGCATTGCCAACGAGTTGCTCGACGCACTGCTGTTCGCCCGTCTGACGGGCCAGCAGCTTGCGGTGGTGATGGCAGTCGTCCGGAAGACATACGGCTTCAACAAGCGCAGCGACGACATCGGCCTGTCGCAGATCCGCAAAATGACCAACATCGACAAAGCGAACCTGAGCCGCACAGTTGCCCAGCTGGTTGACCTCCGCATCCTTCACCGCGCCGACGGCGAGTATGCGCACACGCTGAGTCTGAACAAGCACTACCGTCAATGGGCTGTCGCCGAGCATCTACGGTTGTCGATTCAACAACCCCCGGTTGTCGAAAATACAACCAGCCCGGTTGTCGAATCAACAACTGAAGGGTTGTCGAATCAACAACCACAAAAGACAACCCCAAAAGACACTAACCAAAAGACAACTCCAAAAGAAAACCTTTCGCCCTCGCTTCGCGAACGCTTTGATATTTTCTGGGCGGCATACCCGAAGAAAAAATCCAAGACCACGGCAGAGAAAGCCTTCGCCAAGCTCAAACCGAACGAGCAGCTCTTCAACGACCTGATGGCAGGTCTGGAGCGTGCCAAGACTTCGGGGCAGTGGGTGAACCCGCAGTTCATCCCACACGCAGCCACGTGGCTGAACGCTGGCGGGTGGATGGACGAAATCCAGACCGCATACACCGACGCCGAACTTGCCGTGATCCGAGCCTTCAACAAGGCACTCGGGGAGCGTATCGGCGCAGTGGACGAGGCTGTGTTCGTTGAGCCGCGCGCTGGCGCAATCCGGGCGTTCATGACGCACCTGAAGGGCGATGTCGATGCATGGGCGCGGTATTTCCCGGCGGTGCGCGACAAGGTCGACCTGCCGCCGCATGCCGGCTTCGATTACCTGATCAGCCCGAAGGGCTTTGGCGACGTGAAGGGCCGCATGGCAGTCAAGCGGAATCCCGACGGCACTAGGGTGGTGGGCGAGTGGGACAAGTCCGCGAGCGGCATCAGGGCGATGGCGATTGAAATGGGCGTGCCGTTCACCGACGAAGACCCGATGCCGGCTGTCGCAGCGCGCGTTCGGGCGGCAATCGCAAAGCAGGAAGGAAACGCATGAGCAAACGAGCACCTTGGCCGATGGTTGTGCCGGCAGGAACAACGGTCGTCGGCACTGCGCGCGTGCGCGACGACTCGCGGCCGGCCATGACGACCGCGCAGCGCCGCATCTACGAACTTACGGGCAACCCGCCGCAGACGAGCGCGCTGGATGACGTCGACGATAACGATCCGTTCTCACCACGCCTGATCGTTCCGCTGGCGCCCTCCGCGAGACAGCCGAAGTACCGCAACACGAAGTGCGAGCACAACGGCATCAAGTTCGACAGCCAGCGCGAACGGTCGCATTGGTTCCATCTGGTTCAGCAGCAGGCCGCCGGGCTGATCAGCGAACTGCGTCTGCAGGTGCCGTTCCTCCTGACGAAGCGCCAGCAGCGTGACGACGGCACGTGGGAGCGCAAGTCGACATACGTCGCGGATTTCACGTACATCCGCGACGGCAAGTTCGTCGTCGAGGACGTCAAGTCCGAAGCCACACGGAAGAACCGAACGTACATCCAGAAGCGCAAGCAGATGCTCGAAAAGCACGGCATCACGGTGAAGGAGATCTAGCACGTGGCCAATCGAATCATGAGCGCCCAGCGGCGCGAGGTTTGTGAATTTCTGAAGCTGTATCCGGACTCGACTATCGCGGACATCGTCGAGGGCACTAGCGCTCCTTACGACAGCATCAAGAAAAGGCTTCGCGCGCTGAAGGAGAGCGGTCATGTCAAGGCAAGCGATTCGAGTTACCGATCGTCTTACCAACTCACCGGCAAGCCGTTCCCCCGCGTCGCCGATTACCGACCAAACGCGCGCTATGCGGCGCGCAAGGCTCGGCGCGAGTCGCGCGGTGAGATGGTCGGTGGCCTCTACGCGGCCATGCACGCGATGGTGACAGTCGGAAGGGCGGTTGCGTGAAGCGATCGGCACCAATGCAGCGAAAGACGCCGCTTGCGCGCACTGGCTTCAAACGCCCGGAGCCGTCGGCAGCATTCAAGACGACATTTCACACGCAGACGGGATTGCGCAAGGCTGCGCTCAAGACGCGCCGGAAGCGCGTGACGGTTGCCGAGGGCGCGAGGTATCTAGCGGCGTGCCGCGGCGAGCCGTGTTACTTGCGCGTGCCGGGGGTGTGCCGGCTTAACCCTGTGGACGACACCGTCGTGCCGTGTCATTCGAATCAGTCTCGCCATGGGAAAGCCGGTGGTCTGAAGGCAGACAACGAATTTACGGTGCCCGGTTGCAACCCATGCCACCGGTGGATCGACCAGAACCGCGTCGGCACGCCGAGGCGGGTCAAGTTCGACGTGTGGGATAGCGGCTATGAGTTGTGGGCACCAGTGCGCGCTCGCAAGATGGGATTGGAAATGCAGGAGGCGGTTTGAGATTGTGGATTGAGATCCCCGACGGCGTCGGCTGGTTGAGCCATGGCCGTCGCGTGGGGCGGGTGCAGTTCGCGACCTACGGAAAGACCAGGCGTATCGAGACGACGGTCCACCGGCTCGAGCGTGTGATGTACGAGCATCGCGGCCCGCGCTTTGTCTATGTCGAGGCGTGGATACCGGAACACTATCGCGGCGGCTTTCTGCCGGGTGATCTGGATTGGGTCGGCGAAGGCATTTATCGCGCGAAAGCGCCGGTCGAATATAACCGCACCACATTGGAGGCGTTTCTCGCCAGTGGTGATCTGGAGTGGGACGTACGGGAGATGTCATGACGCCAGCTAAATATCAGTCAGCACTGAACTCGCAATCGGCGATCGCGAAGAAGGTGCTCGAGATGGTGCCGATTCAGGAAGCGTGGTCGCGCAACGAGATTGCGTCCAATCTAAGGCGAGTGACGAAGAGCTCGCCCGATGTTGCGGTTCTCGATGGCTGCCTCATCCGCCTGAAAGACGCCGGCCTAATTCGCGAGCGACAAACCGGCTTGTATCAACGAGTGGAAATCAGGGAAAGGGAGGTATTGCACGTGGCGACCGAAATGAAGGGCGAAGGCAAAGAGGCCGTCGGTGCGCCGGCGAAATCGCCTATCGACATTCTGTCCGGCCTGTCGGAGCGTGCGCGGGCGATGGCGACCAGCATCGTAATTCTGGCGTCGGACATCGAAACCGCGGCGCTCACGATCGAGCAAGGCAATGCCGAGAGCAATGCAAACCTCGAAAAGCTGCGCCAGCTGCAGGCGCTGTTGAAGAGTCTCGCTTAAGGAGCGTCAGGTGAGCAAAATCGAAATCCATACCGGGCGCACCAATACACAGACGCACCGTGCTGTGCTGCATGCCGACGAGATTAAGCAGATTCTGGCCAGACAGATCTGCGAGGCCGCCGGCGTGCCGATCGATGCCGACAGCACCAGCGTGCAGGTGCAATTGAGCAGTCGCATGGGTAACTACGGTTCGGAATACGAGGCCCTTGTCACGGTGACCGTGGATTACGAAAAGATGCCGCAAGCGGCTGAGGTGCCTGATGAACGTGCATGAGTTGAACGGCGCGCAATTGGATTGCTGGGTTGCGCGCGCCGAAGGATTCCGCGCCGATGTAGTCAAGGCGAACGGAATGGAGTACTGCCGCGTCGACGTCGAGACCATCGGCCACCAGTTCTACCAGCCGACACAGAACCCGGTCATCACGTCGCCGATCCAGTTCCGCCAGCACTACACGCTGTATCCGCTCGACGAGATCAGCAGCAAGGGCGGCGGTACGCGGCGAGTGTGGATCGCCGAAGCGCAGATGAACCCCGACTTTCACGACCTGTTTCGCGACGAGTTGCCGCTGGTCGCTGTTTGCCGTTTGCGCGTTGCCGAGGCTATTGCCACCGGCGTGATCAAGATTTAACTGGAGTAGAAGATATGGAAACTGTCAAGCACGATGGCATTTTCAAGAGCGCTCATGAGGCTGTGATCTTCGCGTGCAACTACGCCGCGCAGCAATATGCGATGTCGCCGATGGCGAAGTTGCTGCAGCGCGGAGGCTCTGGCAGTGGTCGAGGCCTGATTGGGCTCGATGGCGCGGCGCAATCGGGGATGGTGCTGGCCGAGCTCCAACGCATCGACTATGTGCAAATGCTTGTACTGGTCGCGCGCTGCGCGCCGCGCAAGGAACGTTGCGAATGCAAGCATGTCTGCTGCGGTGGCTGGAAACCGAACCCGTTGTACCGCGACGCGGTCAGCCAACTCACGGAACTGGTGATCCCCGCGCTCGGTGGCGCGTTCTCGCTCCGCCGCTTCCGGTCGGCAGTGATTGAGAAGTTCTTTGGCGAGAAGATCAAAATTAAGGAAATCGCGGGCGATCTCAATATCCCACCGCGTACCGCAGAGCGTCACGCGTCCATCATCAATGCGTATCTGAAAGACGTCGAGAAAAGCGCGTGGACGGAATGGTATGGTCATCTCGACGAAGCAGGGATGATCGTTTCGCAAAACGCTTGACTGGCGGAAAACGCCGCCATATCATCCGTTTCCATATACCGTACCCTTGGTGCGAACAAAGCCCGCTAAGCGAAAGCCAGCGGGCTTTTTGCATTGGAGCGTCGCATGGCACAGCAGATCAAATTGAGCGTGACATTCGCATGGTGGCTCAAGCCATACCTGCGCGTGCTTGCGATCTGCTGCATTCTCAGTGGCAATGTGCCGGATCCGGCGAAGCTCCAAGCTCAGATCAAGCGCGCGATGCGGGTGATCGTCGAGTGAGCCGGAAGCTGTCGACGCTCAAGCCGCGCATCCAAGCGGCGAACACCAACCGCGTCGCGACGCTCGAGGCAAAGGCAGGCACGACGCCGCGCATACGCGGGCGCAAATGGGTTGAGACGCGTCGGCGCGTCGCAGTCGATCAGCAGTTCGAGTGCCAGGGCTGTGGCTGTGTGTGGCTGCCGTGGCGTGATCAGGTCGATCACCATGTGCCGCTCGAGCAGGGAGGCAGCAACGACGACAGCAACCTCAACCTGCTTTGCGACGATTGCCATACTGCCAAGACGGCAAGCGAGGCGCGAGGCCGATCAGCAGCAGGCGCGCTGTAGCAGGCGGCCTCCCAATGAGTTCGATGTGCACCGGCTGCAGCGCAGCAGCCCGCCACAGCCCCGCCTGGCGTGCCGCAGCGGCGTCGCGGGGGTGGGGGCATCGAATCTCTAGCGTTTCGCATGACGGGAAACCGACCGTTCTCTCACGCGCAGAATTTTTCCCTTTTTGGAGCTTTTGTTAATGGCTTTTAACAGCAAGAAACGGCTCTTCGCCGATGCTGTTTTAGCCGGAAAGTCCAATAAGGACGCGGCTATCGCGGCAGGGTACAGCAAGGCGACGGCCTCGGCCGCCGGATCGCGGCTTGTTAAAGACAAGGACGTCGCCCTCTACCTGGCTGCCCAGCGCATCCAGCAGGAATCGAAGCCGCAAGCCACTGCGCCGACGCCCGAGGAAAAGCCAGCCCCGAAATTCGACGTCGAGGCGATGACGAATTTCACCGATCCGAAGGCGTTTCTGATAGCCGCCATGAACGATGACCGCACGGAACCGAAACTGCGTGTCGACGCGGCGAAGGCGCTCATGCCGTTTGTGCACGCCAAGGTTGGCGAGGCCGGCAAGAAAGACGCGAAGGCAGACGCAGCAAAGAAGGTCGGGGCCGGCAAGTTCGCGGCGACGGCTCCCCCGAAGCTGGTGGTCAATAACCGGAAGTGATAGATGGAATGGAAGACAAGCTGCCTCGACTGGGCCGAACGGCTCAAGCGCGGCGAGTCAATCATTCCGCCGCCGATCTTCCCCGACCAGGCTGAGCAGGCGCTTGCAATCTTCAAGCAACTGAAGATCGTCGATGCGCCGGGCAGCCCGACGTTCGGTGAGTCGTGCGCCCAGTGGGTGTTCGACCTGGTCGCGTCGATCTTCGGCGCGTACGACCCAGACAGCGGCAGGCGGCTGATTACCGAATGGTTTATCTGCCTGCCGAAAAAGAACTCGAAGTCGACGATCGCGGCCGGGATCATGATGACTGCGGTCATCCTCAATTGGCGGCAGTCGGCTGAGTTCGCGATTCT
Source organism: Paraburkholderia sediminicola (assembly GCF_046027355.1). Lineage (GTDB taxonomy): Bacteria > Pseudomonadota > Gammaproteobacteria > Burkholderiales > Burkholderiaceae > Paraburkholderia > Paraburkholderia sediminicola_B. The sequence continues at coordinate 44,346 of NZ_JAQQEK010000013.1, forward strand.
GGCGCCGACGATTGAGGTTGCGCAGAACAGTTTCAGTCCCAGCCGGGACATGGTGAAGCACGACGACGAGCTCGACGAGCTGCTGCAGGTTCAGACGCACATCAAGACGATCACGCACCGCAACAGCGGCGCGACGCTGAAGGTCGTCGCGGCAGACTCAAACACCGTCGGCGGCAAGAAGAGCGTCGGCACGCTGGTCGACGAGCTTTGGCTTTTCGGCAAGCAGGCCAATGCCGAGAATATGCTGCGTGAGGCGATCGGCGGCCTGGCATCGCGGCCGGAAGGCTTCGTTATCTATCTGACGACCCAGTCCGATGATCCGCCGGCGGGCGTGTTTCGCCAGAAGCTCCAGTACGCGCGCGATGTACGCGACGGCAAGATCGAAGACAAGCGTTTCGTCCCGGTGATCTTCGAGCACCCGCCGGAAATGGTGGCGAGCAAGCAGCACCTGAAGGTCGAAAACCTCGGGATGGTCAACCCGAACCTCGGCTATTCGGTTGATCAGGAGTTCCTTGAGCGCGAGTTCAAGAAGGCGCAGACCGAGGGCGAGGAATCGTTCCGCGGCTTTCTCGCAAAGCATGCAAACGTCGAAATTGGCCTTGCGCTGCGCTCAGATCGTTGGGCCGGCGCGGAATTCTGGGAAGACGCAGGCTCGGTGCCGAAGCTGACACTTGATGACCTGATCGAGCGCTGCGAAGTGATCGACGTCGGCATCGATGGCGGTGGCCTCGACGACTTACTCGGCCTGGCAGTCGTCGGGCGCGAGAAATCAACGCGCCGCTGGTTGCTCTGGACGCACGCCTGGGCGCATCCATCCGTGTTCGAACGTCGGAAAGAGGTTGCGCCAACGCTGCGCGACTTCGAGAAAGATGGCGATCTAACGGTCGTCGATCAGATCGGTGATGACGTGCGCGACGTCGCCGACATCGTAGCCATCATTCATGCGGCCGGCCTGCTAGACAAGGTCGGCGCTGACCCCGCGGGCATCGGCGGCGTGCTCGACGCGTTGGTCGAGGCCCATGTGCCGGAAGACAAGGTGATCGGCATTTCGCAGGGCTGGAAGCTGTCCGGCGCAATCAAGACGACCGAGCGAAAGCTCGCTGAGGGCGTGCTAGTTCATGGCGGTCAGCGAATGATGGCGTGGTGCGTAGGGAACGCGCGGATTGTCCCGGTCGGCAATGCAGTGAATATCACGAAGCAGGCCAGTGGCACTGCAAAAATTGACCCGCTTATGGCGGCGTTCGATGCCATCACGTTGATGAGCCTGAACCCGCAGGGCGGCCTGATCATCGGCGATGACTACGAACTCATGACGGTATGAACGCACACATTTTCAACATCTGCCTGCTGATCGGCTGGCTTCTGGCGCTTGCCGGCGGCGTGCTGCTCAACTTGGGTGGCGGGATGATCTTCGCGGGTCTGCTGTTGCTTGCGATTGTGCTCGTCGTCACGCGAATGGTCGGCATTTACGTGCCCAAGAGCGAAGAAAAGGATGTTGACTGATGTTCATTTCGCGCATCAAGGCAGACGGCGGTGACCGGTCCCCGTATGGGAATTTCTGGTTTGAGCCCGTCACGACACGCACCGCGTCCGGTATGCGCGTCTCGCCTGATCGTGCGTTGCAGTTGCCGGTCGTGTTTGCGTGTGTGCGCGTACTTGCCGAGTCGTTTAGCGTGCTGCCGATGCGTCTTTACGACGTCGGCGGCTACAAAAAAACGCCGATCCGCAAGCATTGGCTGCTCGACCTGCTGTGCCGTCGACCGAACCAGTATCAGACACCGTTCGAATGGCGCGAGATGATGCAGGGGCACCTTGCGATGCGGGGAAACGCCTTCAATCAGATCGTCACGGACCGGCGCGGCAATATTACGGACCTGATCCCGCTGCATCCGGACCGCATCAAGATTGAGCTGCTCGACGGCGGCGGCGATTTCGATTACCGGTATCGCTACACTGATCGGTTCGGTTCGGTCCGAGTGTTCACCCGCGGCGAACTGTGGCACATCCGCGGACTCTCAAGCGATGGCATCGTTGGCTTGAACCCGATCGAGATCGCACGCGAGGCGGTGGGCCTCGGATTGTCGGCGCAGGACTACGGCGCGCGTTTCTTTCAGAATGACGCGAAGCCGGGTGGCGGCTGGATCGAATTTCCCGGCAATTTCAAAGACAAGTCGGCTCGCGACACGTTTCGCGAGTCGTTTCAGGCAGCACAAACCGGCCTGAATCGCGGGAAAATCGCCGTGCTCGAGTACGGCATGAAATTCCACGAGCTGGGCCTGACGAACAAGGACAGCCAATTCCTCGAGGCACGGCAGTATCAAGTGGGCGACATTGCGCGCATGTTCCGGATTCCGCCGCACCTGGTCGGTGACCTGAGCAAAGCGACGTTCTCCAACATCGAGCAGCAATCGCTCGATTTTGTCATCTACACGATGACACCGTGGGCCGAGCGCTGGGAATCATCGATTGAGTCGAATCTCCTGCTCGAGCAGGATCGAAACATCGAAGTTGAGTTCGATTTTGCTGGCCTGCTGCGCGGCGATCAATCTGCGCGGTCGATGTTCTATCACAACGGCATTCTCGACGGCTGGATGACGCGGAACCAAGCCCGTGAAAGCGAGAATATGGAGCCGATTGATGGTCTCGACGAACCGCTGATGCCCCTGAACATGGTTCCGGTCAGCGATGCAAAAGCGCTGCAGGCGCAACAGCAAAAACAGCCCCCGGCGCAGGGAGCGCAGGAGCCGAAAGACCCTTCCAGTACGGGCGAACAATGAGAAACGAACGATTTATCACGTGGTGTCTCGCCACCCCGTGGGCACTCATGCCCGAGCGTATGGCGGCTTACGCCGCGGTGCTCGCTCGGCGCGAAAACGGAGTTCACGCCGACATCGAGGACGAATCGGCGCAAGGCGTGTCGGCCGGGCCGCGCAGTCGTGGCAATGCGCGCGCGGGAGCCATTGCTGTCATCCCGGTGCATGGCGCCATTGTCCAGCGCGCGAGTCAGATCAATATCTGCGACGGTGGAACCAGCACGCAGCAGATCAGCGCGGCTCTAGCCGATGCTTCGGCTGACGACACCGTTTCGCAGATCCTGCTCGACATCGACAGCCCCGGCGGTTCTGTCTACGGCGTGCAAGAGCTCGCGGCAGAGATTCAGCAGGCCAAGAAACCAGTCATCGCCGTGGCGAACAGCCTTGCCGCGAGCGCGGCTTACTGGATCGGCTGCGCGGCAAACGAGTTCTACGTCACTCCGGGCGGCGAGGTCGGGTCGATCGGCGTATGGCAGGCGCACCAGGACTGGTCGAAAGCCATGGAGGAAGAGGGTGTGTCTATCACTCTCATTTCCGCCGGCAAGTTCAAGGTCGAAGGGAACCCGTATCAGCCGCTGGATGCCGAGGCGCAGTCGTTCATGCAATCGCGCGTCGACGACTATTACGCAGCCTTCACGAAGGGCGTTGCAAAGGGCCGTAAGGTCGGTATCGATCAGGTTCGTAACGGTATGGGCCAAGGTCGCGTGCTTGGCGCCGATCAGGCAATGTCCGAGCGCATGGTCGACGGCGTCGCCACCTTTGATGACGTGGTGGCGAAGATGCAGCGAAACATCAAGGCGACGAAGCCGGCCGCGAGCCGCCTCGCTGCCGCGCAGCGCGAAATCGCAATTATGGGCTGAGCGCTAAGCCCGAGCACCGCGCCAACAAGCGCGTTGTGTGCAGTCCTCCGACTGAGCGCAAACCGTAAATTCAGCCGCCGCGAGGCGGTTTTTTCGTTTCAGGAGCCCTTAAATGTCCAAGCAACTCCGCGAGCTGCAAGCCCGCAAAGCAAAGCAAGTCGCCGCAATGCGCGCGATCACCGACAAGGCCGCGTCGGAAAACCGCGATCTGACCGATGATGAAGTCGCGGCGTTCGACGCCGAGCGCGCCGGTCTGGAGCGCACCGCAGCAGCAATTTCGCGCGAAGAAGCGCTGATCGAAGCGGAGCGCTCGGCCGGTGTCATGATTCCGGAAGGTGCACACATCGGCGTGTCGGAGAACATCGAAAACGACGCGCGCCGCGGCTTCCAGTCGTTCGGCGAGTTCGCAATGGCCGTGCGCGCTGGCAGCCAGCGCAACGGCAGCATCGATCAGCGTCTCGTGATCGGCGCCGCCGCGCCCGGCGCGGGCACGTATGCCAACGAGGCGGCCGGCACCGATGGCGGCTTCCTCATTCCGCCGGCTTTCTCGACCGACATTTTTACGCTCTCGCTCGAGGACGACGCGCTGCTGCCGATGACTGACAACATCGAGGTCGGTGGCAACGGCATGACGTTCCCGAAGGACGAAACCACGCCGTGGGGCACGGATGGCGTGCGCGCGTACTGGCAAGCTGAAGCATCGCAGGCCAATGCCACCAAGCCGAAACTCGGCGTTTCGACGCTGCGCCTGCACAAGCTGATGGCACTGACGCCGGTGACGGACGAACTGCTGTCGGACGCGAACGCGCTCGAATCGTATCTGCCGGGCCTGATGGCGCGCTCGATCCGGTGGAAAACGAACGAAGCCATTCTGTTCGGTACGGGCGCCGGTCAGCCCGAGGGCGCGTTCAACGGCGCGGCGGCCGTGGTGCAGGCGAAGGACGCCGGCCAGGCGACCAAGACGGTGTCGCTCGGTAACGTGTCGAACATGATTGCGCGACTCACCCCGGGAAGCTTCCCGAAGTCCACGTGGCTCATCACGCCGGACGCGTTGCCGTCGCTGTTCAGCCTGCAACTGGGTAACTACCCGATCTACCTGCCGATCTCGCAAGGTGCGCAGGGTTCGCCGTACGGCACGCTGATGGGTCGGCCGATCAGCGTCAGCCAGCATGCTCCGGCGTTCAGCGCGCAGGGCGACATCAGCCTGATCGACCTGTCGTACTACCGCACGATCACGAAGGCGGGCGGCGTTCAGACCGCAACGTCGATGCATCTGTACTTCGACGCTGACGCAACGGCGTTCCGCGCAATCTTCCGCGTGGACGGTCAGCCGAAGATCGTCAATCCGATTCAGCAGGCGAAGGGCGCAAACACGCTCTCTCCGTTCATCCAGCTCGCCGCACGCTGATCCACCTGGCCGGGGTATGTCCCCGGCTCTCTCCTGAGTTCATCGAGGAAAGACCATGATCCCGAATATCAAAGCCTCCGAACAGGTGGCAGTGTTGGGCGCAATCACGCCCTCGTCGCAGGGCGCTGGCGCGCTCACGTCGGCCTGGGTATCGGCCGCCAACTTCAACAAGTTGCTGGGCTTGATCCAGACCGGCGTGCTCGGCTGTCGCGCAGATCGTCAAAGCGACCGGCGACAACGTGCAGGCCGAAATTAATCTCGACCCGCAGCAGCTCGACGTGGCGAACGGATTCTCGTTCGTGCAACTGTCGGTGACCGTCGGCACGGCTGCCAGCTTGACCGCAGCTCTGCTGCTCGGCTTCACGCCGCGCTTTGCGCCCGCCTCGGATGCCAACGCGGCCTCCGTAAAGCAGATCGTCGGCTGATCGCAACCTTGACGAGGATGGGGCGGCTTCGGCTGCCTCCTTTCTATGCCCCTGCAACTCATCACGGCACCATCCGCCGAACCGCTAACGCTCGCCGAGGCGAAGCTGCATCTGCGCGTCGACATCGACGATGACGACACGCTGATCGGCGCGCTTATCGCAGCCGCGCGCGACTACGCGCAAGGCGAGACGCATAAGCAGATGGTGTCGGCGCGCTGGAAGCAGGTGCTCGACAGTTTCCCCGGCCCGTCGTTGATCGGAATCCCGTACGGGCGGCAGTACACGCTGCCGGGGCATGCGATCTATCTGCAGCGCGCACCAGTGATTCGCGTGCTGTCGATCCAGTACCTGGACATGACCGGTGTCGCGCAGACGATGCCGGATACCGACTACACGGTCGACTATTCGTCGGAGCCGGTGCGCATCACACCGGTGTTCGGCCAGATCTGGCCGATTCCGTTGCCGCAAATCGGCGCGGTGTGGGTCAATTTCGACGCGGGCTATGCTGCGCCCGTCACAGCGGATGCTGTTGCTGGCACGATCAGCGCGCCAGGCTGGAGCCGGCTCGCCGTCGGCGATGCTGTACGGCTATCGAATGGTGGCGGCGCTCTGCCGGCGCCGCTGAGCGCCATGACCGACTATTTCGTGCAGAGCATTGTGTCGGATGGCGTCTACAAACTATCAGCGACGGCGGGCGGCGTTCCCATCGTGCTGACAGACGCGGGTACCGGGCAGAGTTTCGTCGGCGCAGTGCCGGAAGGGCTGAAGGCGTGGCTGAAGATCAGGCTCTCGACGCTGTATGAAAATCGCGAAGAGGTGGCGATCATGAACCGCGGTACGATTCAGGCGCTGCCGTACGTTGATCGTCTGCTGGACGCCTATAAGACGTACGAGTTCTAAATGGCAGGGCAAAACAGCTATCTCGTTCGCGGCGGCACGCTGCGGCACCGTTTGACTTTTCAGGCCAAATCGACGGCGGCCGACGAGCTCGGCCAGCCGCTCAACGCTTGGGCTGATGTCTTTAAGTGCTGGGGCGAAGTGGCGCCTGTTTCGGGCCACGAGCTGCTCGCGGCGCAGGCGGTTCAGACCGAGGTAACACACACGATCAGCGTGCGCTACCGCCCGGAATTGCAGAACCCGAAAGATGTCGCCGCGATGCGCGTGCTGTTCGGCACGCGTGTGTTCGACATCAATGCATCAATGAATCAGGACGAACGCAATCGCCTCGTGATGCTCCAGGCTAAGGAGGGGATCAACAATGGCTAATTCTGCCGAGGCGATTGTGCACGGCGCCTTGCGCGTGCTGGTCGCCGATCGATGCTATCCGGACGTGGGGCCCGCAGGCGTCGCACGCCCATACATCACATACCAAGCGGTGGGCGGGCAGTCGCCGAATTACCTGAGCAACAACGTCGATTTGCAGAACGCTCGCATGCAGGTCAACGTGTGGACCGATACGCGCTCGGTCGCGAATAGCCTGATGCAGAACGTTGTCGCCGCACTCACAGGGCAGATCATTAGAGCCGTGACGATCGGCGCGCCGGTCAGCAGTTACGAGCCCGATACGAAGCTGTACGGATCTCGATCCGATTTCAGCATCTGGTTTTACCCATAACCCCGAATTTATGCCGCCTCGCCGCGGCTTTTGCTTCAACCACCGGCCCGCCCTGAGCGGGTTTCTTTATTTGTGAGGTCTGAAAAATGCCCAGCACCGCAGTTTCCGCTCAGGGGTCAACCCTTTCCGTATCGGGCGCCGCTGGCGTCGCGAAAAACATTACCGGCCTTGCGCTTGGCTTCCCGACCATCCTGACGTCGGCCGCGCATGGTTTCTCCAACGGCGACATCGTCACCTTTGCGGCGTTGACCGGCAATACGACGCTAAACGGTGTTACCGCAGTGGCGAAGAACGTGACGCCCAACTCCTATGCCGTCGACGTCGACACGACTGGCGGTGCCGCGTACGTGAATGGCGGCACGGCTACGCCGGTCGCGTGGACTCCTATCGCCAACGTGACGTCGTTCAAGGGTTTCGACGGGCAGGCGAACGAAATCGACAAGACCAACCTGTCGAGCACCGCGAAGGAGTTCATGCTTGGCCTGCAGGATTTCGGGCACTTCACGTTCGACGTCGACAAGGATTTCTCGGACCCGGGCCAGGTCGCATGCGATGCAGCGAAGCGCGCCGGCACGCTCAAGAGTTTCAAGCTCGCGACGCCGATCGGAAAGACCGCAACCTTCAGTGGGTACGTGAAAAACAGCCCGCTTGATGGCGGCGTCGATCAGGTCCTGAAGACGACCGGCGTCTCGATCCGCATCACAGGCGACGTGGTCTTCGCGTAACTCGCAACCCACCTTAAACCCATCCCCATACACTGGACATAACGTGCCCATTCTCAGCAAAGAAACCAAGGCCGCCATTCTCGGCGCCATCCACCTCAAGACCGAATCCGTCGACGTTCCCGAGTGGGGTGACGGCGTCTCAGTCCTCGTGTCGGAAATGTCTGGCTTTGCTCGCGACGCGTTTTACGCGAAACGGGAGGCCGGCAAGGTGCCGATCAGCGAATCGCAAGCTGGTCTGCTGCTCGCGACTGTTGTCGACGAATCGGGCGCGCTTGTGCTCGACGAATCCGACATCGCGAATCTGCGCGCTCAGGGCACTGCGGTGATCGACCGGATTGCCGCCGTCGCGATCCGCCTCAACGGCATGCAGCCGACCGCGGTGGAGGATGCAGTAAAAAACTCCGCAGCCGCCCCGAGCGGCGATTCTGGCTCCAACTTAGCATCGACTTCGGTATCCCAGTAAGGGAGTTGCAGCAGCGGATCACCAGTGCGGAGTTCGTCGAATACATGGCTTCCTATCAGATCGACCATCGCGGCAGCCATTACGACGACCTTCGCGCGGGCACGATCACGTCGATGCTGGCGAATACCAACCGGAACGCCAAGGTTAAACCTGAGCCGTGGGGGCCGTTGGACTTCATGACGTGGAATGAGTTGAGCCTGGCGACGGCGAAGGAAGAGACGGCGGTGCTTCTGGATGATCCGGATGCGCAGTCGAACCTTGTTCTGTCGATGATGTTTCCCAACAAGGCCTAGGCATGGCAAAGAGCTTCGTCATTGAGAACCCGGAGGCGTTGACTGACGCGCTTCGGGCGCTCGATAACGTCACGAGCGAGTCGGTTTTGCGGCAGGCAGCAGTTGCTGGCGCTCGAGTCTATTTCGACGAGATGAAGGTGCGCGTGCCTGTAGGCATCCGGGCGTACGAGCGGAAGGGCACCGAGATCTACCCCGGCTTCCTTCGCGACAACATCCTGATTGCCTATGACAAAGAGCAGTCCGTCGAGGGGCGGATTGCTTCTTACATCGTGACGTGGAGCAAACAGGCGTTCTACGGACGCTTCGTTGAAACGGGTACGTCCAAGATGGCGGCCAACCCGTTCCTTCGGCCGTCGTACGAAGCGAAAAAAACCGCCGCCGCCGATGCCGTAGATGCGGTGTTTCAGCAGAAAGTAACGGAGTTGACAGGTGGCTGACAAAGAAACACTCATCCGGGTTTCGCTAGATGCCACCGGCGTTGAAGCCGGCGTTCAGCGCGCGAAGCGCAGCATGGATGCATTCGTGTCATCGCAGGAGGCGGCGGCACAACGCACGGAAATCGCGCAGGCCGCAATCGCCGAGGCAAATGCAAACGGCAGTAAGGCGAGCGAGCGCGCCATCAATGCGCTCGTGCAGCAAGCGGCGAAGATGGCCGACACGTACGGGATGAATTCGCGGCAACTGCTGGCCTATAAGGCGTCGCTGCTCGGCGTGTCTGACGCGATCTCGCCATACATCGAAAAGATGAATGCGATCGACGCGGCAAACGGGCAGGTTGCCGGCTCGACTGCCGCGGTGGGCGAGAGCAGCGAGGCTGCAGCGGCCCGCATTTCGGCCATGGTCGCAGCGTCGCTCGAGGTGACGGCCGCCGTGACCGGTAGCACGGAGGCGGCCGACCGCTATGCCGCGAGCGTTGACGCGCTGGCCGCCGCCGCGACGGCTGCGGAAAGAGCGAATGCCGGTATCGCGGTGTCAGCCGAGGCAGCAGCAACGGCGCAAACTAGCGTCGCGGTTCAATTCGAGGCCGCCTCGACTGTGATCAGTGAGGGCGCGGCCAAGGTTACCGAGGCGCTGGGTCGTCAGCTTACGGCGCTCACCGCGTCCGCGGCAGAAATGGCCGTCTATGACGCACAGATGGCGGGCTTTACCGAAGCCGAAACGGCGCAGGTTGCCGCGATCGCCAAAGAAATCGAGTTGCGCAAGCAGCAGATCGCGCTCGGCGAAGAGATGGCGGCAATGTATGCAGTGGAGGCTACTGCTGCGCATGGCGCCGCCGGTGCAACGTCCGGCGTGACAAATGAGCTTGGCGTGCTTGGTCGTGAGGCAGCCAGCGGCAACTTTACTCGCCTGGCGAGCTCGTTCACTCGCTTTCTGTCGCTCGCCGGTGCGCTCGACCTTCTGCTCAACCCGCTTTCGCTCTCCATCGCGGGTGTTGGCGCAGCCATGTATATGGTGGCGAGTCAGAACGAGAAGATGAATGAGGCGCTGCTGCTCACCGGCGGCTACGCGGGGGTGACCACTGATCAACTCCGCAGCATGGCCACGGCGGCGACTGCGGGCGGAGCAACGTTCAACACCGCAGCAGAGGCCGTCACCGAGCTGGCTATGACCGGCCGGCTAACCGGTGAAGAGATCGCGAATCTTGGCCGGTCCGCTGCGGACGCTGCGACCTATACGAGCGTGTCGGTCAAGCAAATGGTGGACGACTTCACGAAGCTCGCCGACGAGCCAGTGAAAGCATCGGTGAAGTTGAACGACCAGTATCACTACCTGACCGCGGCGACTTACGACCAGATCGCCGCGCTTGAGAGGCAAGGTGATGCAACTGGCGCTGCGAAGGTGGCAGTGGAAGCGTTTTCCCAGGCGATGGACGATCGCACGAAGGAAATCGCTGCCAACGAGGGGATCATTCTTGCCGGCTGGCGCGACATCAAGGCGATGATAAACGGCGCCATCGAGGCCGTTGGCTCGTTCGGCGCGGCGGCCACGCCCGGCCAGGTCGTGGCTCGCCTGCAGGACAACAAGACGGCTCGGCTCCCGATTGGACAGTGGTCATCGGAAGATGAAGCGGAGCTTCAGAAAGCGATCGCCACGCGTGACGCGGCAATCAAGGCTGCTGCTGAAAAGGCCAGGACGGAGCGCCAGAATCAACAGGTCATCGACGCAAAGCACGCCTACGACACGTTCAATACGCAGTTCGCAACGCCAGCGGAGAAGCGTGCCAAAGAGATTCAGAAATATCTCGACACGATCGCTGGCCCACTCAATCTGAGCCCCGAGCAGCAGCTCGCCGACGAAGCGAATATAGACGCGAAGTATAAGGATCCAAAGGCTCCGAAGTCGAAAGCATATCGCGACGATTCTGGAGAACGAATGCTGCAGCAGCTTCGCGACCAGGAGGCGGCCCTGGAGGCGCAATTGTCGACTGCCGGCAAGCTGACGACGGCTGAAGGCGAACTCGCGAAGTTCAATCAGCAGATTAGCGACTGGAAAAGCAAGACGCTCACGCCGCAGCAGGAGAGCCTGACCAAAGATCAGGATGCAATCCGCGCGCAGTTGCAGAAGAACGTCGAGCTCGAGAAAGAGGTCCAGCATCGCGACGAAGTTGCGAAGCTGCAGGAGCGCTCGGCACAGATTGATGCGTCCATCAAGAGCTACCAGTCGGGGCAGAACGACCAGTACGGTCGCCAGGTCGACGCGTTCGGCTTGGGTTCGGATGCGCTGAAAAATGTGCAGGCAGTGAAGTCGATCTTCGCCGAGTATCAGCGCCTGCAGGAGCAGCTCGACAAGGCCACTCCGAAGAATCTGCTTGGCGGCGCTGACTACGTCAAGGCTTCAGCCGACATCAAGGCGGGGCTCGACCAGTCGCTTGCCGATTACGACGCCTATTACACGACGCTGAAGGCGAAGCAGGCCGACTGGACGAACGGTGCGACGGCAGCGATCGCCAATTACAACGATGCGGCCCAGAACATGGCGGCGCAGACGGAGACGGCTGTTACCAACGCGGCAAAGGGCATGGAGGATGCTCTCGCCAGCTTCGTGACGACCGGCAAGCTCAATTTCAAGAGCCTCGCTGACAGCATCATCGCAGACATCGTCCGCATGCAGGCGCGTGCGGCGATCTCCGGTTTGTTCAATATGGTGGCCGGCATGATCGGCGGCGGCATCGCAAACAGCTTCGGCACGCTGGCGACTACTTCGACGGCGACCAGTGCAGCGTCCGATGTCATGGGCTCAGGCTATTCGGCTGGCCTCACGGGGCCCGCCAGCATGATGCCGACGATCGCCGGCGCGCGTGCGAGTGGCGGCCCGGTAGCGGGTGGCAATACGTACCTCGTCGGCGAAAAGGGTCCCGAACTTTTCACGCCGGACTCGTCCGGTTCCATCGTACCGAATCACGCACTAGGCAGCGGTGGCGGAGGTGTGTCGGTGCAAATCGTCAACAACAGCGATTCGCAGGTGCAACAGCCGCAGGTGTCACAGGATTCGAGTGGACAGAAGTTCATTCGACTCATCATTGACCAGGCGAAGAGTGAAATGGCCGGCGAGGTCGCAAGCGGGCAGGGCACCGTGAGCAAGGCGCTGTCACAACGATATGGGCTTACTCCGAGGTTTAGATAATGGCTCTTGTTGCATGGCCGGATCGCTTGCCGGCACCCATGGCGTCAGGGTACTCGTATCAGCCTCAAGCTCCATTCATCCGCACTAACATGGATTCGGGGCTCGCCCGGCAGCGGCGCCGCTTCATCAGTATCCCGACGCAGGTTTCTGTGACGTGGACGCTCGATCAGGAGCAACTCGCGCTGTTCGAGGCATTCGTGCATTACGACCTAATTGATGGTTGCGCGTGGTATTCGGCGCAGATCATCAACGGGATGGACATGCAGAGCGTCAAAGCGCGGATGATTGGCGGATTCAAGGTTGATAACATCGAACCGGGTGTATGGAAGGTATCGGCGACGCTTGAAACGGTGAACATGCCGGTGGCGACTCCGGACCAGTACATCGCGCTGCGGGACTTCGGCGAAGACGTTATGCACTCGGTATCGGCCGACCTGCATTCACTTATCCACGTTGATCTGCCGGGGCCGCTCGCATGGTGACGCTGTACCAGCAGGCGCTTAAGGAGGCGTACGCGGCCAATCCGACCGATGACGTGGTGCTCGACACGCTTGAGATCCGGCACCCGGCATTTGCCGACGACAACGGCAACGCTACGGCGATTCGCATCGTGCGAGGGTATGACGATATTGTCGCGACGCTTGAGTCCGATGCGCCGCTCAATGCCGGTCAAGCCGTGACATTCATCGGTGCGGCGTTCAATTTCGTGTTGCCGGGTTTTCAGGAAGGCCAGATACCGCAGTTACAGATTACGCTTGACAACGTGAGCCGTGAAATCACGGCTCATCTTGAGCAGGCAATCGGACAACTGGCTCCAATCGAGGTCACATATCGTCCTTATCTGTATTCGGATCTCAGCGGGCCGCAGATGGACCCGCCGATCAACATGCTGCTGACCAGCGTGACTGTCGATGTTTTTCAGGTGACGGGCACGGCGACGCTGAACGACGTGCACAACTGGGGCTTCCCTGCCACTGTCGGCGGCTACTACACAACCTCAAGGTTCCCAGGGCTCTTGCGATGACGCCATCCGACATCAACCGATACATCGGCCTTCAGTGGTTATCGGGCGCACGCGGTCCCGATGCGTTTGATTGTTGGGGTCTACTTCGCCATGTGCAGGCCCAGCACTTCGGCAAGGCAATCCCGGACGTGGCGGAGTTTGGCGCAGTCGTGAGGGGCATGTACGAGGAGCGTATGAACTTGCGCGAATGGGAAATCGTTGGCCAGAGTTTTCATGGCGCAGGTGTGCTGATGCGCGGCGGCGATGACCCGCACGTCGGCGTGTGGCTCGATCTGGAGGGTGGCGGCGTCCTGCACTCCATGGAGCGCGTCGGCGTTATCTGGTCGCCGAAACAGGCGCTTCGCATGCTTGGGTTTTCAAAGCTCAAATTCTATCGATTTCATGTTTAACGCGACCCTCGTATATTGCCGAGACCCCTTCCGGCCGCAGCTTTCGCGCGAGATAGTTCCAATTCGACGCCGCGTTCGTCTTGACACGTTGCTTCGTCGCCAGGGCATTGTATCGGGGCGCGGTCGGTCACTGAAGCGGCTGCACACTTTCATGCCCGCGATCAATGGCAAGCCAGTTCTCGAGCGCGATTGGGGGCGTTCGATCCGTGATGGCGACGTTGTGACGATCGCGAGCCTACCGAAAGGGGGTGGCGGCTCAAACCCGTTGCAAATCCTGCTGATGATCGTGGTGGTGGTTGTCTCGATTGTCGCGCCATACGCGGCGCCAGCAGCCTGGGGAGTCGGCGCAGGAACAGTCGGCGGTGCGATGATCTCAGCGGGCGTCATGATGGCCGGTACGTTCCTCGTGAATGCGCTCGTGCCGCCGTCTCGCGCACCGAGCTCGCTGTCCAGTTCGCAGGCTAGTCCGACCTATACGATTGGCGCACAGGGCAACAATGCGCGGCTTCAAAACCCGATTCCTGTTCTGTACGGCCGCTATCGCGTGTATCCGGACTTCGCGAGCCAGCCATACATCGAGAACCACGGCAACGAGCAGTACCTGTATCAGTTGTTCTGCATCAGCCAGGGTGAAATCGACGTCGAAAAGGTGATGATCGGCGACACTGACATCTCATCTTATGGCGAAGCGCAGTACGAGATTATCCCGCCGGGCGGCGCAATGGCGCTATTTCCCGATAACGTGGTGACGAGCATTGATGTGACAGGGCTTGAGTTGCTCGGCGCGAACGAAAAACCGGCCGATGCTCCAGATACATGGACAACATGGATGGGGCCGTATGTCGCGAACCCGGCGGCGACCGCCGCGAACTACCTCGGGATTGACATCTCTTTGCCCAGCGGCCTGTTCCATGCGGATGACAATGGCAACCCCGCCAGCGCGTCTGTCCAGTATCAGGTGCAAGCCCAACTCATTGATGATGAAGGAACAGCGATTGGCGACTGGTTCGACCTGACGAACACGACGATCGCCATGGCAACAATTCAGCCGCAGTTGATCTCGAATCGTTATCTGGTGCCAGCCGGGCGGTATCAGGTGCGCGCTCAACGTGTAGGCGACAAGAACCTTGATTCGCGCACCGCGAACACGATCCAATGGTCGGGAATGCGAGCCTATCTGCCGAGCCAGCACTATTACGGAAACGTGACGTTGCTTGCGATGATCATCAAGGCAACTAACAACCTGAACAGTTCGACCGCGAAGAAGATAAACGTCATTGCGACGCGTAAGCTGCCGATCTGGAATGGCTCGTCGTGGTCGGCACCGACTGCGACGCGGAATCCAGCATGGGCCTTTGCTGATGTGATCCGCAACACTGACTACGGGCGGGGGCTCGCGGATAGCCGGGTCAACCTCGATTCGCTACTGACACTCGCGAGGACGTGGGACTCGCGAGGTGACACGTTTGACGGTGTATTCGATACCGCAGCGACGCTTTGGGATGCGTTGACGCAAATTGCCAACGTCGGAAACTCGATGCCGGTCTACTACGCTGGCGTCATCGACCTGGTGCGCGATGAAGCGAAAAGCATTCGAACGGCGATGTTCTCGCCGAGCAATATCGCGGAGAACTCGTTGCAGATCCAATACGCGTTTCAGAGTTACGACACGCCTGACTATGTGATCGTCCAGTACACGGATAACGTTACATTCCAGCAGGCGGAGGTTTCGTGCGTGCTGACGGGCAGCACGCAAACGAAGCCATCAACAATTCAATTGTTCGGATGCACGAGTCGAGATCAGGCCTGGCGCTTTGGTATGCGGCTCGCGGCAGCGAATCGTGATCGCCGCCGCAATATCACACTGACGACCGAAATGGAGGGCTACATCCCGCGTTACGGCGATCTGGTGGCTGTCTCCCATGACGTGCCGGCGTGGGGGTTGTCCGGTGCGGTAATGGGCTATGCAGGCGGTCTCGTAACGACATCTGAGCCGCTCGACTGGTCAGCTACCGGGCAAACTTATTACATGGCCTTCCGCAAGCGCGACGGATCTGCCGATGGCCCGTACGTTGTGTCCCAAGGTGACGACGACTTTACGGCCGTCGTCGCGGGTGCGCCCGCGCTCTATATTTCGGACGGAAACAGCGAGGAACCTACGCAATATCAATTCGGACCCGCCGAGCGCCGCGGGCTTGACTGCCAGGTGATCAGCGTCAACCCGAAGGGAGACGGTCAGGTCGAGCTGGTGATGGTGAACTACGCATCGTCGGTGCAGGAGGCCGAAACGACCGGTTCGGCGCCGCCGCCACCGCCGGCCTCGTTGCTTCCCGGCATTAATGATGCGCCAGTTGTAGCGTCGGTTGCGGTGATCGGCGCGCCGACGAATGGTCTATCGGTGGTGTCGTGCACGCCGGCTGTCGGTGCTTCATCGTACGAGTTCCAAGGTTCTCAGGACAGTGGCGCAACGTGGACGCCCCTTGGTGGAAGCTTGTCGCCATCCATTAACGCGAATCTAGGCGCTGGTGCGTGGCAGCTTCGCGCTCGAGGCATCGGCGCTTTGGCTGGATCATGGGCCTATTGGAACGGCACTATCTCCGATGTCACCTATCCACCTGCAGCACCTACGCTGACGCTACAAAATCCGCCATTCACGGGTGGCACGATGCATATCAACATCTCGAACGCGAAGGGCGATTTTCGTCACGTGAAGGTTTTCACTGGCGGCGCCTTGCGCATGGAATACGACACGACGAACTATGTACTTGATTGGGACGCTGCTACCGCGCAAGCCAATAATGCTGTCTCGCCGTCTGTCACATTCAACGTAGTGGAGAACAACGTCGTTGGTGAGTCGACCGTGGCATCGCTTACCGTGACGAAGTCCGCACCGCCGGCGCCAACTGGAACTTACTACTCCGGCGGCGACGGGACCGGTCTGCTCTATATCAATGCTGTTTCAGCTCAAGACATTGCCCAGTATTTCATTCGCCAAGGTTCTTCTGGTGGGGCGGCCGTGTATCAGGGCGCATCCCCCGGATCTGTCACGGTGACCGAGGGTGAAACGTACTACCTAAGCGTCACCGACCTGTGGGGCAACACCTCGGCATCGACCCCAATCACGCCAGCCGCTGCACCGCCCGATCCGGGCGGCAGCCACTAGAAAGCGCCAACGATTCTCGAGCCGCCTCATTGGGCGGCTTTTCAATTTATAGAGGTTCTGAATGGGCACATCCAGTAGCCAGTTGCTGGCAGACGTCGCGCAACTTCATGGCGATGCAGGCACGCTGCATAGTATCGTGCACGGCGGTCCCACCCAAACAGTCGTTACCGCCGGTGGCGTTGTGCCGACGATTGCAAAGGCAGTCGGGGATGCGCAAGCGCTTATGGGTGTGGAAACCGACATTCTGCATGCGGTTGCGCAGGGCGACGCGAATACTGTGGTGGCGACCGCGAACGGCGATGTCGACAGCATGGCTAAGGCGATAAGCTCGCTCAAGGCATTTAATGTGCGCGGTGCGTGGGTCGCCGGCATGGTGCTGGCGATGAAAGATGTCGTCACCTACAACGGCATCGCATATGTTGCGCTCAACGCAGCGGCCTATGTGTCGAATGATGTTCCGACTGATCTGGCGGCAGGGCGGCTGACGGTCCACCAGGGGGCGACGCGCGAGGAGCTGGCTGCGTCTTCCGGGTCCGGGCTGATCGGCTTCCTTCAATCCGGAGCCGGCTCAGTTGCTCGCCCCGTGGAAGATAAGCTGCAGGACTTCTACAACCTTCGGGACGAGGGGGCTGTGGGCGATGGCGTAGCAGACGATACAAACGCAATCATCGGTGCGTGCGCGTCAAATCGCCACGTCTACTGCCGCGTCGGTGCCACGTATCGTTTCAAGCCCAGCAACGTGACCAAGCTGACTAACCTCAAAAACGCAACGATCGATTTTCAGTGGGCGACGCTGCTTATCGACGCGCCAGCTCCCACAGGCGCCAGTCAGGCATACGGCTTCCAGTTGCTGTCGACCGTGTTTGGTGCGTCGGCAAATGTCCGGATCTGCAACGTCAAGATTCAATTCGTGAATGCACCTGGCGCGCGGGTCGATAACAACTTCGCAATTTATTGCGACGGTGTCGATCGACTGGAAATCGACAATGTCGTAATCGAGGGTAGCTGGTCGGCGGGCATCTGGGTGCGTCGTTCGAACCACGTGCATATCCACGACTGCAGTGTGAGCGGCACCCTCGCCGATGGGATCACGATGCAGGGTTGTGGCTATGACA
Source organism: Paraburkholderia sediminicola (assembly GCF_046027355.1). Classification (GTDB taxonomy): domain Bacteria; phylum Pseudomonadota; class Gammaproteobacteria; order Burkholderiales; family Burkholderiaceae; genus Paraburkholderia; species Paraburkholderia sediminicola_B. Next base: position 62,263 of record NZ_JAQQEK010000013.1, read on the forward strand.
TCAAAATCCACGACAACCAGGTGCAGAACGCGGGCGACGACATGATCGCCGTAACATGGTTCACCGCGGATGATCCCTCGTATGTTGGCCTCCTCGACGGCATCAAGCGTTCGCGGGACGTGCATATCTACTACAACCGGCTTATTACCGGCGCGCAGCGCGGCATCTTCTGCGGCGGCATGATGGGCGGCTCGGTGCATCACAACTGGGTGCTGTACACCAACTCCATCGGTATTCAGTTGGCCCGTAACACTGTCGACCCGCTCGGCGCTGACGGCGCAACCGCAAATCCGTTCTACAGCGCGCTCGGCGTGAACAATTCCAACACGTCAGTTGTTATCCACCACAACTGGGTGTGGGACTGCGCTCTGAACTCGAACACCCCGTTTCCGCAGCTTGCGGGCATCTGGGTGTCGGAAGGTAACGATGCGATCAACATCCACGATAACGATATACAGCGTTGCAACAATACGAGCATTTTCTGTGGCGGCAATGCCCGCATTCACCACAACACAAGTCGCGATCCCCAATTGCAGGCTGGGGGTTCCGTCACGCTTGCGCAGATGACGTATAAGGGCTCGCATATCGTCACGGCCAATTTCGTTGCGAATAGCGGATCGTGTTCTGGCTCGATCACCGATAACGAGATGTATGGTGGAGCGGGACGTGCCATCTGGTTGCAAGCAGGCGATAACGTCAGGTCATGGAAAGTCGATGGAAATAAGACGTATGCGGTCGGCAACGTTACGAACGTCTCGGACACGCTGACGATCGCTGCTCCCTATGTTGTGGATGGGATCAACAATACGGAGTGGGGCTTTAACACTGTCACCGACTACCGGTCGACCAGCACTATCCCCGGCACGCTGCAGTTGCTCAATAGTGGCGGCACGCTCGCGCGACGTCCGAAGAAAATCGTTTCGGTCCCGACCTACCCGAGCGACATCATCGTCGGCGCGGGTGCCAGTGTTGATCCCCGCACGCAGCTTACCGCCGCCTCGACACAACTCGCCATGACGGTCCCGGCGAACACGCGGATCTTCTTCGACGTGGCCATTGCAGGCGCCCAGCTCGGCGCGAAGTCCTCTGTTTCCCCGCCGGGAGACGTTGGTGGTGTGTTCATCGACGCCAAGCCGCTCGCGGCGGGCGGATCAGTGCGCAATAACCTTTTCAACTCAACCGCTGCGGCTGTCACGATCGCGGCAGGCAACTGGCTGAACTCATTGGGAGAATGAATATGGCAACCGAAACGAAGCGGGTCTTGCATCAGGTCATGATGACCGGCGATCCGATGACGGGCGAGCTGAAAACTTTGACTGTCTCGTACGCGTCATTTCTCGTCGACGGCGATCAGGTGATTGCCGGCACCGTCTCGCTTGAAGATGCGACGAATATTGATCTGGCATCCCCTGAGGTCGCGACGTGGCTCGGAAATGCTGTGCCTCCGCTGACGGCGCAACTCGCGGCGGCGAACGCAACGATCGCGCAGCTTCAGGCGCAGATCGCAGCGGCCAGTCCGTCGTGATCCGGAACACGTCCATACAGGTGACAAACATGAAATCAATTGAAGCCGCAATCATGAGCGCGATCCCGCAGGACAAGTGCCTGCATGTCATCGCGGGCGTGCTGATCTTCGGCGTAGCACATTTCCTGACGTGGCAGATCGGTATCGCCGCGGTGCTGATCGCGGGCATCGCCAAGGAAACGGTAGATCACTTCACCGGCGGTGATGTGTCGGTGTGGGACGTAGTCGCGACTGCCACAGGCGGACTGCTCGGGCTCGCTTGTTTCGCGCAATAGCACGCCGACAACGTAATTTTTTCAGGCCGCCCTCGGGCGGCTTTTTTATTGGGCTTTTGCCCGTGACCGGGGACTCGCGATGCCAGTAGAAGGCCTGACGCAAGACGAAGTAAAGAACGCACTCAAGGAGGGCTTGACTGAGTGGCTCGACAAGCAGTTCGCAACACTTGGTAAATGGACGCTCGGCGGTGTCGCTTCGCTGGGGCTCGCCGCGCTGGCGTACGCATTTCTCCAAACAAGGGGGTTCAGCAAATGACCAGCTTCGATGACGCCTTCGATGTGCTGATCGGCAACGAGGGCGGGTATTCGAATAACGCTGCCGATCCCGGCGGCGAAACGATGTGGGGCGTGACAGCGCGCGTCGCACGGGCGAGCGGCTACGCCGGCGCGATGCGCGATCTGCCGCGCGACACCGCGAAGGCGATCGCAAAGAAGCTCTATTGGGACCCGCTTCGGCTTGACGAACTCGACCCGCGCGTCGCGTTTCAGATCTTTGACGCGAATTACAACGGCGGCCACCCCGTGATCTGGATGCAGGGCGCCGCTGGCGCGAAGGTCGACGGACTGCTGGGTCCGGCCACGATCGCCGCAGTGCAGGCGGTCGACCCGCTTCGGTTCATGCTTCGCTGGAACGCCCTGCGCCTGACCTATTTCACATCGCTCAAGACCTGGCCGACCTTCGGTAAGGGTTGGTCCAACCGCATTGCCTCAAACCTTATGAAAGGAGCCGCATAATGCCGCTTATTCCTATCGCAATGGCGCTCGCGCAATTCGCGCCGATGATCGCTGGCTGGCTTGGCGGCTCAAAAGCCGAAGACGTCGCCGGCAAACTGGTCGGGATCGCGCAGGCCGTCACGGGGCAGTCGGCGCCCGACGCCGCGCTCGCGGCGATCCAGTCCGATCCGAATCTCTCGCTGCAGTTCCAGAAGGCCGTGCTTGACCAGCAGGCGCAGCTTGCGCAGATCGCCGCCGACATCGAGAAAGCTCAACTGGCCGCCGACCAGGCCAACACCGCGGTCGTCAACCAGACAATGCAGGTCGAGGCGAAGGCAGACCACTGGCCGACCTACGCGTGGCGGCCGTTCGTCGGGTTCTGTTTCGGGTTCGCATGGATCGGCGCGTATTTCATCATCCCGGTGCTGCGCGGATGGTGGCCGAACATCGCTCAGCCGAGCATCCCGCCCGAGGCATGGGTCGCGATTGGCGGAGTGCTCGGGGTGGCGAGTTTCTTCCGCGGGAAGATGCAAAGCGACCCGCGCGTGCTGAGCGACAACCGCGGGTAACAACTGGCCGGAAAGCTGTATATCCATACAGATTTCCGTTCTGGCTGAGCCCTCCAAATTTCGGAACGGCTGCCCGGAGAACCGCATAAAACGGTGGGGTGCAGATGCAATTTTATTCCGAACTCGGTTAGCAACTTCCTTGCCCACAGGTGGCTAGGCGGGTTTTGACGGCTGGATTGTGATTCCTGTTGTCGTGGGTTCGAGCCCCATCAGCCACCCCAAAGAATTCAAGCAGTAAAAGTTTTGCGAACGGCGTTGTGAGAAATCACAACGCCGTTTTTGTTTTGGGTTCGCGGTTTCAATGTCCGTGTCCTCCGTGGCCGCCACCGCCGCTGCTCCACGAACTGCCCCCGCCGCTAGCGCCGCTTCCGCCGTGAGAGCCGCCATATCCACCGCCATGCCAGCCACCGCCGCCGCCGTGCCATCCATTTCCGCCATGCCACCCATGGCCGCCATGCCAGTACCCGCCGTGGTAACAGCAGGACCCACCCCAGCCGCCATAGATGCCGACGCTGCCATAAACCGGCGCATACGGCGGCCCGTACGCATAGCCGTAGTCAGGGTAATAAGGTTGCGCGTAGCCATAGTCGTATCCCGGTGCGACCGCGCATCCGGTCAGACTGGCCGTCACCGCCAACAGCGCCATTGATGCAATGAGCCTGCTCACGATTTTCTCCTTCGTATGTGATTGAGAAAAAACGTACGCCCAGGAGTTCAGCAGCATTTGTGTCCGCAAATTACGGTTTGCGCATGACATGGCCCGGCAATTAGACATGCATGGCGATCGAAAGCCATGGCGATAAGGCGTGGCGACAACTTTCTAGACCTTACTCATGGGTCGTGCTGTAACAGTTAGTTAAATATTCGAAACGAAACTGTAGGGCGCGCCTGTTAAGTTGCCTTCAGACAATTACCTTCGACTCCCGACCGTGCCGCTTGCCGGGCTGGATGAAAAGATCGCACTCGCTCACTGTCGGGACCGCTCGATGCGAAGCCTGCAAAAATCCAGCCGTCAATGAAGCAAGCTCCACAGCCGGCTAACGCATCGGAATGGCGCGCCGAAGGCGACGCCTGCGCCGCGCGCGGCGAACTCGACGCCGCACTCCAACGTTACGAAACCGCCCGCACGCTCGATCCTTCGGACGCACTCGTTCAGCAGCGCCTCGCGGCCACGCTCGCCGCGCTGAATCGCTTTCCCGAAGCCGTCGTCCGCTATCACGAAGCGATCGCGCTCGATCCACGCGACACGGATTCGCATCACGGCCTCGGCTGGACGCTCGAGCAGATGCATCGGCTCGAACAGGCGGTGGACGCCTATCGCGAGGCGACGCGCGTGAATCCGCAAGCCGACGGCTCGCACAACAACATGGGCAACTGCCTGCAGGCGCTCGGCCGTTTCGACGAAGCGCACGAAGCGTATCGCCGCGCGATCGAAGCCGCGCCACAAGTGCCGCTGTACTACCGCAACTTCGTGCAGTCCAAGCGCCTCGCCGCCGACGATCCGGTGTTCCTCGCGATGGAGCGTCTCATTGACGACGCCGCTTCGCTCACGCCGGCCAATCAGGCGGAGCTGCACTTCGCGTATGGGCAAGCGCTGTCCGACGTGGGCCGCAACGACGCGTCGTTCGATCACTTCCTGAAGGGTAACGCGCTGCACCGCGCCGGCGTGCGTTACAACGAAGCGGAAACGCTCGGCCTGTTCGCGCATTTGCCTGAACTGATGACGTCCGATGTTCTGGCGGCAAAGCGCGGTCTCGGCGACTCCTCGCAGGCGCCGATCTTTATCGTCGGCATGCCGCGCTCGGGTTCGACCTTGATCGAGCAGATTCTCGCGAGCCATCCTCAAGTGTTCGGTGCGGGTGAGCGCACGGAATTCGGCGAGGCGCTGGTGAACTGCATCCGCCGAGATCCCGGCGATCCGTTGCGAATCGATATCGAAGCTTTGCAGGACGTCGGCGCCGCGCCGTTGCGCACGCTCGGCGCGGACTATCTGCGTCGCATGCGCAATGCGTTGCCGGAACTCCAAAGTTTCGCGCAAAACGACGAACGCAATCCGGCTGCGAACTACACGCACTTCACCGACAAATATCCGTTCAACTTCATCAACCTCGGCCTGATCCATCTGGCGTTGCCGAACGCCCGCTTCATTCACAGCAGCCGCGCGCCGTTGCCAACCTGCCTGTCGATTTTTTCGCGGATCTTTCACGACGTGCCGTTCAGCTATGATCTCGGCGAACTGGGCCGTTACTACCGCGCGTACCACGCCTTGATGGCTCATTGGCAACAAGTGCTCCCCGAAGGTGTGATGATCGAGGTCAAGTATGAAGAACTGGTCGGCGATTTCGAAGGCAATGTGCGTCGCGTGCTCGCGCATTGCGGGCTCGACTGGGACGAACGCTGTCTGTCGTTTTATCAGACCACTCGCCAGGTGAATACGGCCAGTTCCGCGCAGGTGCGCCGTCCGCTGTACAAGACGTCGCTGCAACGCTGGCAGCCTCGGCAAGCGTTGCTGCAACCGCTGCTCGACGGCTTGGGCCCGGAGCTGGCTCCGGCGCGTCGCCACGAGGCTGGCGAGGTTGAGGCAAGCGGCACGGAGCATCGCTCGTGAGCGCATCGCGCGGCGCCGTGATCTGGATGACGGGGCTTTCCGGCGCCGGCAAATCGACGCTCGCCAACGCCTTGCATCAGCGGCTGGACGAAGCGGGGCATGCCGCGATCGTGCTCGATGGCGACGTGCTGCGGCGCGGACTGAACGCCGACCTCGGCTTCACGCCCGAGGACCGCACCGAAAACCTGCGGCGGGTCGCGCACGTCGCGGCGCTCTTCATGCAGCAGGGCTTCGTTGTGATTGCCGCGGTGATTTCGCCGGAGCATCGGCATCGGCGCTCGGCGCGTGAAATTATCGGCGACGGTTTCGTCGAAGTGTTCGTGAATGCTCCACTGAAGGTCTGCGAAGCCCGCGATGCCAAAGGGCTTTACGCTCGCGCGCGGCGCGGCGAGATTCCGCATTTCACCGGCATTTCCGGGCCTTTCGAAGCGCCGCTTGCGTCCGATGTGGTGATCGAGAGCGACCGGATGCCGGTCGACGCGTCAGTGGATCGCCTGCTCGCGCATCTGGTCGCGACCGGGCGTCTGAGCGGTTAGCAGGCTGCCATACGCGCAGTTTTTTCACCCGGCCCACGACGTTTCGCTATACCGTTTCGATTTCTTGGGGACAGAAGGGGCGAAACGTCGATGCCGACATTGTCGATACGAAAAATCAGGCTGAACGTCGAAACGCTGGTGCTGGCGGCCGACCTGGCGGGCACGGTGGTCTTTGCGCTCGAGGGTGCGCTCAGTGCGATACGCGGCGGTCTCGACCTGTTGGGCGTGATGGTGATTTCATTTGTCGCGGCGCTCGGCGGCGGCGTGATTCGCGATCTGCTGATCGGCGATTCGCCGCCGAACGCGATCCGCGACTGGCGCTATCCGGCGCTGACCTTCGTCACCGGTTTGCTCACTTTCATTTTCCATTCGACGGCGCAGCAGTTTCCCGTCGCGCTCGTCACCGTGCTCGATGCGGCGGGCCTCGCGCTCTTTGCCGTAGCGGGCGTGGAAAAAGCGCTGCTGTTCGGCATTCGTCCGTTTATCGCGATGTTGATGGGCACGGTCACGGGTGTGGGCGGCGGCGTGATCCGCGACGTGCTGCTGGCGCGCGTGCCGCTCGTCCTGCATGCCGACATCTATGCGACGGCTGCGTTCGCGGGGGCGTTCGTCGTGGTGGTGGCGCGTCGCGCCGGTTTGCCGCCGGGTGCGGCGGCGCTGGTAGGCGGCTCGGCGTGCTTCATCTTGCGCGTGCTCGCCGTGACTTACGGCTGGCATCTGCCAAAGGTGTCGCCCGTTTGAACGATGCGCGTCAGCGTAGGCACACGCACGTGCACGGCGCGCTTCAAATTCCCTCGCGTTACCGCAACAACCCAGCCGAATGATGCAAAGCCGGGTACACGCCGATGATGAACGCCGCATAGATCGCGGCCATCGTCACGCCGGCGGCGGTGCCCCAGATGTCGCGCGATGCGGCACCCTGGCGGAAATGCACAGGCAGTCCGACGACGAGGTAGCCGATCACGAAGAACGCGATGACCGCCCGCACGGGCGAGAGGTCGTGGCCGATAAATTCGAGCAGCGCGGACAAGCTGAATTCAGACATGGACAGACAGGCAAGATGACAGGCGGACGATGGCGCGAACCATGGGAGTTCGCGCGAACACCTACGTGGATTAAAGTCCATTCAGCGGGCAAGGTACAAGCAAAAGACTGTATAAATTTGTACAGACCTACATTGCTTGCACGATGCCTGCAGGGCAACTTTCAACCGTGCTTCACGGCGCTTCACGCGGCTTTCACCGCGAGGCGATCAGCGCTTGCGCAAAGGCTCGAGCAGCGACTTCAAACCGTTGTGATCGATCTCGTGCATCAAGGCCAACAGCCGGCCGATTTCGCCCGGCGGAAAGCCTTGGCTAGCAAACCAGTTTAGATAATGACCGGGCAGGTCGGCAATCACGCGGCCTTTATATTTCCCGTAAGGCATCACGCGCGTGACCAGCAGTTCGAGGTGTTCGGGATTCATTGCAGAGGGGTCGACGCAGGGAAATCGCAGAGAGGCCGCGGCGAAACCTTTCGCGCGGGGCAAACGGGCGGCGCCCGCTGGAACCGCATTTTAGCCTGCCCTGCAGGTATCGCGCGGGCATGGTAACGTCAGCGCTTTTCGTTCAACCAATCAACAGGACAAGTTCAATGGAATACCGCAGACTCGGCGACTCCGACGTGCAGGTTAGCCTGATCGGTCTCGGCACCATGACGTGGGGCGAGCAGAACACGGAGCAGGAAGCGCACGCGCAGATCGATTACGCACTGGATCAAGGCGTCAATCTGATCGACACCGCTGAAATGTATCCGGTGCCGCCGCGTGCCGAGACGCAGGGTTCGACGGAGCGCTTCATCGGCACATGGCTCGCGCAGCATCGCAGCGCGCGCGAGAAAATCGTGCTTGCCACCAAGATCGCCGGCCCGGCGCGTCAACCGCATAACCCGACCCATATTCGTGGCAAAGGCAATCAGTTCGACCGCAAGAATCTGACCGAAGCGCTCGACGACAGCCTGAAGCGCCTGCAAACGGACTACGTCGATCTGTATCAGCTGCACTGGCCGGATCGCAGCACGATGACGTTCGGCCGTCCGGCGTATCCGTGGGTGGACGACGCCTACACGGTACCGATCGAAGAAACGCTGTCGGTGCTCGCTGAATTCGTCAAGGCGGGGAAAGTGCGCCACGTTGGCGTGTCGAATGAAACGCCGTGGGGCGTCGCGCAATTTGTGCGCGCGGCCGAAAAGCTCGGCTTGCCGCGCATCGTCAGCATTCAAAATCCGTACAGCCTCGTCAATCGCACGTATGAAGTGGGTTTGTCCGAGTATGCACATCGCGACAACATCGGCTTGCTGGCTTATTCGCCGCTGGCCTTCGGCTGGCTGACGGGCAAGTATGAAGGCGGCGCGCGTCCGGCCGGCGCCCGCATCTCGCTGTTCGAGCGCTTCAAGCGCTACAGCAAGCCGCAAGCGGAGCAGGCGATTTCGCGCTACGTCGAGCTGGCGAAGCGTCACGGTTTGTCGCCCGCGCAATTCGCGCTCGCGTTCGTCAATAGCCGGCCATTCGTGACCAGCAATCTGATCGGCGCGACGTCGCTCGATCAGTTGAAGGAAAACATCGCCAGCGTCGAGGTGAAACTCTCGCCGGAAGTGCTGGCGGAAATCGATGAACTGCACGAGTTGCAGCCGAACCCTGCGCCTTGATGCGTGAGCTTTGAGCGCATGGTTCGAGTGCGGCTCGAATCATGCGTTAGAAGCTTGCCCCGGCTTCGCGGCCGGGGCGCTTGCAGGGTGGTGTGCTTTGCTTCGTCAACGATGCCACGTTCACACACCGCCTCAGCGGATTTTCAACTTCCCACGCACAGCATAAAGCGCGAGCAAACTCGCCACCGCGCAGAACATCAGATAGAAACCAGGCGCGAGCTTATTGCCGCTTGCATCGATCAACCACGTGATCACGAACGGCGCAAAGCCGCCGAACACGGTCACGCCAATGTTGTAGCTCACCGCTAATCCAGTCGCACGCGTCTGCGTCGGGAAAATCTCCGACATCAACGCGGGCAGCGCGCCGAAATACGTCGCCTTCAATACGCCGATCCAGATCAGCGCGAGCAGCATCGTCGCGAACGACGGATGCGCGTTCATATACATAAAGGCCGGATAGACCGTCACCAGCATCAGCACGGCGGCCGTCGCCATGATACGGATGCGTCCGAGGCTGTCGGACAGATGCCCCGCGAACGGCGTCAGCACCGTGAGCACCACGCCGGTGGCGAGCGTCGCCGCGAAGCCGGTCGAAGCGGGCAGGTGCAGTTGCTTGATTGCGTAGGTCGGCATGTACAGGATCATGTAATTGGCCGCCGTCGAAATGATCAGCGAGCCGACCGCCAGCAGCATGCGGACCTTTTGCGTGCCGAACAGGTCGCGCAGCGGTGTGTGGGCTTTGGGTTCGGCATGGAATTCGGCGCCTTCATCCACGTAACGGCGGATATAGAAACCGACCGGACCGATCGCGAGGCCGAACAGAAACGGCACGCGCCATCCCCATGATTCAAGTTGCGCGCTCGTGAGCTGGCTCGTCAGCAGCGCGCCGAAACCGGACGCGAGCAGCGTCGCGAGCCCCTGGCTCGCGAACTGCCAGCTACCCATGAAGCCGCGGCGCTCGGGCGCATGTTCGACCAGGAACGCGGTGGACGCACCGAACTCTCCACCCGCCGAAAAACCTTGTACAAGGCGCGAGAGCATGATGCCCGCCGGCGCCCACAGGCCGATCGCCGCATACGGCGGCATCACGGCGATCGTCAGGGTGCCGATCATCATCAGCGCGATCGACAGCAAAAGCGACGCCTTGCGTCCGGCGCGATCCGCGAGCGAACCGAGCACGAGTCCGCCGAGCGGCCGGATCATGTACGAGATGCCGAAGGTGCCGAGCGTGAGCATCAGCGAAATCGCTTCGGTGCGCGCCGGAAAGAACAGCTTCGCGATGGTGACCGCGAAGAATCCGTAGACGACGAGGTCGAACCATTCGAGCGCGTTGCCGATCGACGCCGCGAGAATGATGCGATGGACCTTCGCGGCGGACGGCCGCGCGGCGCTGGCTTGCAGAGTGGACGTGCTCATCGTGGACGTGCCTCGTGACGGATGCGGATAACGGCGTGTTGCGCCCGGTTCGTCCGGGCGTCGCTCAGGTTGCGGCGTGGGCTGTGCTGCGGGTTACGGCGCGCGGCGAGTTCTCGCCGAGATCCCAGAAAAGGCCCGCCATGATCTGCAGGCCTTCGCGCACCACCGGTCCGAGCAAATGCTCGTTCGGCGCGTGCTGCGAACAGGCCGGGTAGGAGTGCGGCACCCAGATGGTCGGCAGGCCGAGCGTGTCGGCGAACACTTCGTTGGGCAGCGTACCGCCCAGATTCGGCAGCACGGCGGTCTTCTTGCCGGTGGTCTGTTCGAGCGAAGCAATCGCCCACGTGACCCACGGATCGTCCGGGTTCAGACGCGTGGCGGGCGCGCCGCGCTCGACGTCGATTTGCACCTGCGAGAAGCCGTGCGCATCCAGATGCGTGCGCAGATGCCGTTCGAGGTTGTCCCAATCGGTGCCGACCACGAAGCGCAACTGGCAATGCGCGAACGCCGACGACGGAATCGCATTCACCGGGTTCTCCGGATTGCCGGCCTTGAACGCGAGTATTTCAAAGCTGTTCCAGCCGAACACGCGCTCGGGCGCGGTGAGGCCAGGCTCGCCCCAGTTTTCGTCGACGGCCGGATCGCCCGGGCCGCCGCCTACCGTGATATCGGCGAGCGCACGGCGCACCGCCTCGGGAATCGGCGGCGGGCGCAAACCGTCGACGGCGATCACACCGCGCGCGTCGACGAGGCTCGACAACGCGTTCGCCAGCACTGTTGCCGGGTTGCGCAGCAGACCGCCCCAGTTGCCCGAATGATGCGCGCCGTCGCGCAGATTCAACGACAGCTTGAAGTTCACCGAGCCGCGCGAGCCGAGGAACACAGTGGGACGGCGCGCGGCGAGGCGCGGACCGTCGGAGGCGATCAGCACGTCGGCGGCCAGTTCTTCACGGTGCGCGTGGCAGATTGCGTCGAGTCCGGGCGAGCCGGTTTCCTCGCCCATCTCGATCAGCAGCTTCGCGTTGAAACCGAGCTTGCCGTCGCGCGCGGCCAGCACGCTCGCCAGCGCGGCGAGGTTGATGCTGTGCTGGCCTTTGTTATCGGCGGTGCCGCGGCCGAACCAGCGCTCGCCTTCGATGGTCACGGCCCACGGCGTCAGCGGCGCGCGCCACTGGCTGTCGTAGCCGCGCACCACGTCGCCGTGGCCGTAGATCAGCACGGTCGGCAGATGGTCGCCCTCGTGGCGGCTCGCGATCAGGAAGGGCCCGAAGCCATCCACCGGATTCGCTACGATGCGCGTGCTGAAACCGAGGCTCGCCGCTTCCGGCGTGATCTCGTCGGTCAGATACGACAGCAGCGTGGCGGCGCGATCGTCCTCCTGACTTTCGGTGCGAAAACCGACGCGTCGGTTGAGGGTCTCGAGAAAGGCGCCCGATTCGAAATGATGGGTGGCGTGATCGATGGCCTGGGTGCGGCTCATGCGTGTCTCCAATGCGGGCGGAATGTGGGGGCGGGCGGCGCGTGGTCTTCTGTCTGATGACGATCGGACGCGGCTTGCAGCTTCGAACCGATTCTAGGAGGCCGTTTTTTTTGTCACAATGATCGTCTTTCGAAGCTTGCGTTGCCGAAAAGGCAAAGCTCGCCGTATTGAGTCACGGCGCTCGTGAGCATTGCGCAGGCGGCGCATACCGTTGAATGAGGCACAGGACATGGCACTTTCGCTGCATGGCATCGCGCTGCGCTATTTCGTCGAAGTCGCTCGCACCGGCTCGCTCAGCGACGCGTCCGCGCGGCTGCATGTCGCCGTGTCGGCGATCAGCCGGCAGGTGGCGCGGCTCGAAAGCGACCTCGGTGTGGCGCTATTCGAGCGGCGGCCGCGCGGCATGGCGCTCTCCGAGGCCGGCGAGCGCCTGCTCGCCTATGCGCAACGCAGCCTGCTCGAGGCGGAGCATGTGATGAAGGAGATCGGCGGCCTCGAGACCTTGCACGGCAGCATGATCAAGGTCGCGAGTTCCGAAGGCTTCGCCGCCGATTTCCTGCCCACCGCGATGGCGAGCTTCAGGGTTCAGTATCCGGGCATCGACTTCACGCTCTCGGTCATGTCGCCGGGCGAGGCGACCCGTCAGGTGCGCGACGGCGACGCCGACCTCGCGTTGACCTTCAGCCTCGCGCCGGAGAAGGGCGTCAAGGTCGAGCACACGGAACGCGCGCCGGTGCTGGCGCTGCTGCGCGCCGATCATCCGTTGGCCGCGCGCGCGAAGGTGTCGCTCGCCGACCTGCGGCGCTATCCGCTCGTGCTGCCCGAGCCCGGCACGACGATTCGTCAGTTGATCGACATTACCTGCGCGCTCGAAGGCGTCCTGCTCGAGCCCGAGTTGACCTGCAACAACAGCGGCGCCATGTACCGCTATGCGCAGAAGTCCGGCGCGATCATGTTCACCGGCCTGCTGTCCGTGCGCGACCGTTACGCCGGCGATGGCTTCGTCGTGATGCCGATGACGCATCCGCAGATGCGCCAGCGCAGCATCCAGGTGCAGACCATGGCGGGGCGTGAACTGCCGCAGTCGGTGAGGGCGTTTCGCGATCATCTGATCGCGGAAATCGCGGGCTCGAAGCCCGCAGATGCGGCTGCCTCGAAAGGCGCTCGAAAGCGCGGCAGGCGCACGCGCTGACGGTCCCGGGACATGGAAAATCCACACGGCATCAACGCGGCAAGACAACGTTTGCGATCGCCGGCGCACCACTAGCCAGGCGGGCAGCGTGCGTGCGATAGCGATCCATGCACAGCCAAATGAAAGGCAAATGTCCCAGCCGGATCGCGAATCACGACCTAAACTGTGGTGGACGGGGCGGGCTGAAAGCGCTGGAATGCATGGCTGGCAATGCTGCAGTGCACGGCAGTGGTAGGATTCAGCCCGAAAAATGGAGAGCGGCGCGCGCTCGTATCCGCGTGCCATCCACAACGAGCGATAGGACTCAGGACATCGAATGGCGCAACAAAAAACAAACCCAAAACTTGAGCAGGCGCTGACGCGCGGGGATCTCGCAATCCGTCAGGCGAATTCGGCGCGGGCCACGGCATTGCTGCGCGCGTTGGGCAAGATGATCGTGGACGCGTCGGCGACGATCGGCGTGGAAGCCTTCACGCTGATTCCCGACGGCGACAAGATCTACGATCCAGCCGATGGGCTGTGGCCGCAGGAACTGCAGATCTCGCTCGACGGTCCCGTCGAAGAAGCCGATCCGGACGAAGTGCGTACGGTCCGCCTGATCGCCGACGATCCGGGCACGGTGTTCCGCGTCGAGTGGCAGCGTGCCGACGGCAAGATCGGGCGTCAGGACGGCGGGCCGTTCGCCACGGTGGCGTTTATCTCCGACGTCGACATTCCGTGGACGGATGACGAGGACTGAACGAGCCGGCTCGCGGCAGGCGCTGATGCCTGGTTGGTTGTGAGTATCAGCGCCCGCGCGGTCCGTTGTTGTTGAAAGCCGGAAAACCTACTTCATCATCCTGCGGCGAAACAGAATCGCCGACACGATAAACCCGCCGACCGCATACGCCGCCAGCACGGCTACATGCCACAGCGCATTATCGACAGGCCGACCCAGCATGGCCGGTCGCATCAAGTCGACGGCATGCGCCAACGGCAGCAACTGCGTGGCGCCCCGCGCCACGGCAGGCAGTTGCGACACCGGAAAGAACACGCCCGACAGCAACAGCATCGGTGTCAAGACCAGTGTCTGATAGAACATGAAGAAGTCATACGAAGGCGCGAGCGCCGTCACGACCATCGCGATGCTCGCAAACGCGAGCCCGGTCAGCACGATGACCGGCAACGCCAGCAGCATCGACGGAAAATTCGCATAGCCCAGTGCGCCGGCCACCAGCATGATCGCCGCGCCCGAGAGCACCGATTTGCTGGCTGCCCAGATCACCTCACCGAGCACGATGTCGCCGAGCGTTAGCGGCGTATGCATGATCGCCTCCCAGGTGCGCTGCACGTGCATGCGCGAGAAGCCCGAATACATCGACTCGAAACTCGCCGACATCATCACGCTAGAGGCCACCGTGCCCGCCGCGAGAAACGCGATATACGACACGCCGTCGACATGCCCGACCATCAGCCCCAGCCCGAAGCCGAGGCCGAAAAGGTAGATCATCGGATCGGCCAGGTTGCCGAACATCGAGGCGATCGCGAGTTTCTTCCACACCAGATAGTTGCGGCGCCACACTGCTATCCAGTTGCTGGCGTTCGCGGGAAAGGCGGCGAAGGCTTCCTGCTTCGATGGCGTATCGCCTGGTGTTTCGTAAGTGCGTGCGTCCATTGCGTGTCTCGTGCGTGCCCCTGCATGGTTTCTTTCAGGGCGTCGTTATAGCTGTAGCGCGTTGCGTGCGATGCCGCTCTCGACCGACGCGCTTTAATCCTGCATCTCGCGGCCCGTGAGCCGCAGGAACACATCCTCCAGATTCGCCGGTCGATGCAGATAGCGCAGATCCGCGCGTTGCTTGAGCCGCGCATGCACCGGCTGCGCGTCGTTGACGTAGCAGAACAGCGTCTCGCCGCTGATCTCGGTGCGCTCGACGAGCGGCGCCAGTTCATCGCGCAACGCGACCGGGTCCGGTCCGTAGATCTCGATCACATCGCAACCGATCTCGGAAGCGATCAACGCGCTCGGCGCGCCTTCCGCGATCTTGCGCCCTTCCTCGATCACGCACAGCCGGTGGCAGAGCCGTTCGGCTTCTTCCATGAAGTGCGTGGTCAGCAGAATGGTCTTGCCGCGCGCGAGCAATGAACGCAGCCGCTCCCAGATCAGATGCCGCGCCTGAGGATCGAGGCCGGTGGTCGGCTCGTCCATGATCAGTACATCGGGATCGTTGACGAGCGCGCGCGCCAATGTGAGGCGCCGCTTCATGCCGCCGGACAACTCGCTCACGCGCGCGTCCGCCTTGCTCTCCAGTCGCGCGAATTCGAGCAGCGACGGCACCATCGCACGGCATTGCGCGGCGCTCAGACCGAAGTAGCGGCCGAACACCAGCAGGTTCTCACGCACCGTGAAGTCGGGATCGAGATTGTCGAACTGCGGCACCACGCCGACGCGCGCCCGCGCCACGCGCGCGCGGCCGGGGATCGGCTCGCCGCACAGACGGATCGTGCCCGCATCCGGCGCCGCGATGCCGAGCAGCATGCGCAACGTGGTCGTCTTGCCCGCGCCGTTCGGGCCGAGCAGGCCGAAGCATTCGCCGGCGTTGACATGAAACGACAGTCCATCGACGACCGTCTTTTCGCCGTAGCTTTTTTTGACCTGATGAAATTCGATGGCGGCTTCAGGCATGGATCGAACGAATCTCCGGGAAAAGACGTGAATGACGCGAATGGCTGGGAAGGCCGCCTATTCTAGGGCATCGGCGGGGCGCTGTTGGTTCGCGACCCACAGCCCGAAGCGGGTTTCTTGCACTGCGGCATCGGCGCGCGGAGGACCCTCGGGCGGCTCGCGCACCTGTTTAGGGCGTGGTTAGGGGGCGGTCAGCGCACAGTTAGCGTTTTCCATCCCTTGCAACCTGAATTGCGGCGCACCATGATTAATTCAGATCGCGCGTCCCGCGCGAAGGGAGAAAAATCATGGCGAGCTATCAGAAAATCCTGCTGTGCTACGACGGCTCGCGCGAAGGCCGCAAAGCACTACGTTGCGGCGCCGACCTGGCGTTGGATCTGAAAGCGGAAACGCACTTGCTGTCGGTCGTCGACATGCGTTCGAGTATTGCGCAAAGCGCGGGCCTGCTGACCGACGTGGCCTGTGGCAGTTTCGAAAAGACCGCCCGCGACATCCTGCAGGAAGGCGTGGACTGGCTCACCGAGCGAGGTGTCACCGCACAAGGGCATTTCGCATTCGGCCATCCAATCGACGAGATCGCCAACCTCGCCAATGAATTGCATGTCGACCTGGTCGTGGTCGGCCACCGCTGCCGCACGGGTTTGTCACGATGGTGGATGGGCGCGGGCAATACACCGCTGCTCGACCGTGTCTCGTGCAGCATTCTGGTGGCTTGCTCTTCCGCGCAGGAGCAGCAGCAAGCGGCGGCTTGAGGCGTGTGTTGGTCACTGGGCGAGCGCGGTTGACTGGCCGGTTACTCCGGCCTGCCTACTTCATGGCCTCGACGTCACGGCGAAGTCGTCGCACGACTCGCTGAAAAATTGGCGCGACCACATGACCCGCGCCAAACAAAGCCGACGTGCCGCGATCACTCGTTCAGGTTGACCGCGGCCAGTTTCCAAGTGAATACACCTTCGCGCTGAAAGATCGCGGAGTAACGCGCGTCGCCGGCGCCATGCTCGTATGTGACGACGAACTCGTTGAGACCGCGATAGGCCGCAGTGGTTTGCGGCGGTTGCGGGGGCGTCGCGTTGGCGTTTGCATTGGCGTTGCCATTGGCCGCGTTGCCGGGGGCGGGCGCGGCCGGTGCCGGTGCGGTCGCCGCGGCATCGGGAGGAGTGCTCGCAGCCGGCGGCACGGGCGGCCGCTCACTCGGATCGCCGCGCGGCGGCATGCCGTTCAGTAAGGCCGCCACGCCGTCCGGTGTGGCATAGGCATCCACGAGCGGACCGATCAACGCGACGCCGATCATCGCGCCAATGGCAGCCAATGGATTGCCGTTACTGTGCGCGCCAAGCCGCCGTGTCAGCAAGCCGGCGACTTGCTCCTTCAGGCTCTCACGCAACGCGGGAAAATCGACGTACTGATTGACCGTTTGCGCATCGCGCGCGTCGGCCGCGCGTTTGAGATTGTTCAGCGCGATGTACGGTGACGCGTAAGCAAATCCCAACGCGGCGATCACCACGATCACGATCAGCGTGACGATCAGCGGCCGGGTGGCGCCGCCATGGATGCCGCGCTTGCTGCCGCGTTTGGTACGTTTCGGAACTGCCATCGGGTGGGACTCTCCATCAGGTGTGATCTAACGTGGACCGCGCCCACGCGAAAACGATCCCACGCAATGCAATCTCTTGCCGTCCCGTTCAAGACCCATCAAGACTCGAACACCGCCCCATGCACGTTGGCTTCATCGGCGATGCAGCGATCGATCATGCGGCAAACCGCGTCCATCGTACCCACCATGATGAGACGCGACGGCCCGTGATAAACCCGCACCGGTGCGCGGCGTGCCGGTTCGGCCGTATTCAAGCCCGAATTCAACGACACGCGGGCAAATGCCGGCAACGACGACGGCAAGCTCGACGCAGCGTCAGGCGAGTCGAACAGCGACGGCGTGCCGACCGTGGCCGCCTCGATCAATGAGCAGGGCACCAGCTTGCGAAGATGGCGCAGACGACCGAACTGGCGAAAGGGCAGCAGGCGGGCAAGACGTTCCATGAGACTCTCCAGACGATGCAACGTTGATGCGGCGTTGGGGCGGCTTTTTATTTGTCGAACGGGCGGGAGGGTTAGAACTCGCCGGGGCGGATCAGCCCCACGGCGATTCCCTCCAGCGCGAACTCCGCACTGCCGGTTTCAACGAAGATGTTTTCGTAATCGGGGTTCTCGGCGATCAGCTCGAGACCGTTCGGCCGGCGCTTCAGCCGCTTGACCGTGACGTCGTCGCCGAGCCGGGCAATGATGATCTGGCCGTCTTTGGCTTCGCTTCTTTTTTGCACCGCGAGCAGGTCGCCGTCGAAGATGCCCGCGTCGCGCATGGACAGCCCGCGCACCTTCAGCAGGTAGTCGGGCTTGCTCGAGAACAGCGCCGGGTCGCACGCGTAGTGCTGGGAAATATGTTCTTGCGCGAGGATTGGGCTGCCCGCGGCAACCCGCCCGATCAGCGGCAGCGACAGCTGCATGATGCTGGCGTGCGGCAGCGTGAACTGGTGCGGCGAGTCTTCCGGGCCGGCCAGCAGGCGAATGCCGCGCGATGCGCCGGCCGCGAGTTCGATCACGCCCTTGCGAGCGAGCGCGCGCAGATGTTCTTCTGCCGAGTTGGCCGAGCTGAAACCCAGTTCGGCGGCGATCTCCGCGCGGGTGGGCGGAAAGCCGGTGCGTTCGATGGCCCGGCGGATCAGATCGAAAACCTGCTGCTGTCGTGCGGTGAGTTTGGTCATGGCGCCACTGTATGTATGAACAGGTGACTGTATTTTTATACAGTATTCGGCGCAATTCAAGCTTTACTTTAAGTTCGGGGTGAAGGGTGGCGTTCCAGCGTCGGGAAGCGCCGCTTCAACACCCGTTTTCGTGCCGCAACGCCTTATCCAGCTGTCATTACCACTTTTGCGTATTAAAGAATGAAGAAACATTATTTTTAATGATGAAAGCCCTTCGATAGACTGGCCTCCAGTTGGCGTTCATGTGCACGTGACCGCGACGCAAAAAGACACCACACGCTGTTTCAGCGGACACAACGCGGAGAAAGTTGACATGAATCACCAAGGTACGGGGCTGGCAGGCAGGACGAAGAAACTGATCGCGGCGCTCGCACTGGGCGCGGCCGGCGCGCTCGGCGTGATGGCGCAGGCACAGGCCGCCGACACGACGCTGCTGAACGTGTCTTACGACCCGACGCGCGAGCTGTATCAGGACGTCAATCAGGCGTTCGGCAAGGAATGGAAGGCGAAGACGGGCGAGACGATCACCTTCAAGCAGTCGCACGGCGGCTCGGGCGCCCAGGCGCGCTCGGTGCTCGACGGCCTGCAGGCTGATGTGGTGACGCTGGCGCTCGCATACGACATCGACGCACTGGCCGGCAAGGGTTTGCTGGACAAGGGCTGGCAGAAGCGCTTGCCGGATAACGCGTCGCCGTACACGTCGACGATCGTGTTTCTGGTGCGCAAGGGCAACCCGAAGCACATCAAGGATTGGGACGATCTGACCAAGCCGGGCGTGTCGATCGTCACGCCGAATCCGAAGACGTCGGGCGGCGCGCGCTGGAATTACCTCGCGGCGTGGGCGTATGCCGAGCATCAACCGGGCGGCAATGATCAGAAGGCCAAGGAATTCGTCGGCAAGCTGTACAAGAACGCGGGTGTGCTGGATTCAGGCGCGCGCGGCGCGACTACCAGCTTCGTGCAACGCGGTATCGGCGACGTGCTGATCGCATGGGAAAACGAAGCGTTCCTGTCGCTGAAGGAATTTGGTCCGGAGAAGTTCGAGATCGTGGTGCCGTCGGTGAGCATTCTGGCGGAGCCGCCGGTGGCGGTGGTGGACAAGGTCGTCGACAAGCACGGCACGCGCAAGGTCGCCGAGGCATATCTGAACTTCCTGTATAGCGAGCAAGGGCAGGAGATCGCGGCGAAGAACTTCTACCGCCCGCGTTCGAACAAGGTGCCGGCCGAGCTGACCGCCAAGTTTCCGAAGCTGAAGCTGTACACGGTGGACGATTCGTTCGGCGGCTGGGCCAACGCGCAGAAGACGCACTTTGCCGACGGCGGCGTGTTCGATTCGATCTATCAGCCGCAGTAACGATCAAGCCTCTGCCTTCACCGGCGTTGGCAAGAAAACGACGCGGCGACGCGTCACTCCCGAGCGCGCCCCATGGGGCGCGCTTTTGGCCAGCCAGGGCCCGGCGGCCGGCAACACGAGCATCAACCTGAACGAGTAACGAGCATGACGACGTTGACCTTCCGAAAACCGAGCGCGTTGCCCGGTTTTGGCCTGACTCTCGGCATCACGGTGGCTTATCTGAGCCTCGTGGTGCTGATTCCGCTTGCGGCGACCTTCCTCAAGACCGCGACGCTCGACTGGAATCAGTTCGTGCGCGCGGTCACGTCGCCGCGCGTGCTCGCGTCGTATCGCCTGACGTTCTTTTCCGCGCTCGGCGGCGCGCTGATCAACGCGGTGTTCGGCTTTCTGGTGGCGTGGGTGCTGGTGCGCTACACGTTTCCGTTCAAGCGCATCGTCGATGCCGTGGTCGATCTGCCGTTCGCGCTGCCCACCTCGGTCGCCGGCATTTCGCTCGCGGCCGTGTACGCGGGCAACGGCTGGATCGGGCAGTTCCTCGAACCGCTCGGCCTGAAGATCGCGTTTACGCCGGCGGGGGTACTGGTCGCGCTGACGTTCATCGGCTTGCCGTTCGTCGTGCGCACGGTGCAGCCGGTGCTCGAGGAGTTCGAGCGCGAACAGGAAGAAGCGGCGGCGTGCCTCGGTGCCTCGCGCTGGCTGACGTTTCGCCGGGTGGTGTTGCCGGCGGTCTTTCCGGCTTTGCTGACGGGCTTCGCGCTGGCTTTCGCGCGCGCGCTCGGCGAGTACGGCTCGGTGATCTTCATCGCCGGTAATGTGCCGATGAAGTCGGAGATCACGTCGCTGCTCATCATCACCAAGCTCGAGCAATACGACTATGCGGGCGCGACGGCGCTGGCGGTGGTGATGCTGGTCGTGTCGTTCCTGATGCTGCTCTTCATCAATACCTTGCAGTGGTATTTGCAGCGCCGCACGAGCCGTGGCGGAGCAGGCCCGGCGCCTGCCGCCGCGAGTGTCGCGGCGATCGGTGTCGGCGGAGGTGCGCAATGAGCCGCCGAACCGTGAATGGCGTGAACAGCGCGAGCGGCGCGAACAACGCCGCCGCCGCTGTCGCCGTGGCGCCGCGCGCGCCGCTGAACGTTGCGCGTCGGCCCGATCCAGTCACCGAACCGCCCGTCGTGCGCTGGATTCTGACCGGCGTCGCGCTGCTGTTTCTCGCGCTGTTTCTCGTCGTGCCGCTCGCCGCCGTGTTTTATCAGGCGTTGAACAAGGGGCTCGGTTTCTACCTGGAATCGCTCGCCGATCCGGACGCGCTCTCGGCGATCAAGCTCACCGTGATCACCGCCGCGATCGCCGTGCCGCTGAACCTCGTGTTCGGTCTCGCGGCTTCATGGTGTATCGCCAAGTTCGAATTCCGTGGCAAGGCGCTGCTGACCACGCTGATCGATCTGCCGTTTTCAGTTTCGCCGGTGATCTCGGGCTTGATCTATGTATTGATGTTCGGCGCGCAGGGCTGGTTCGGCCCGTGGCTGCAAGACCACAACATCCAGATCATTTTCGCGGTGCCGGGCATCGTGATGGCGACGATCTTCGTGACGTTCCCGTTCGTCGCGCGTGAACTGATTCCGCTGATGCAGGCACAAGGCAACGACGAGGAAGAAGCCGCGCATGTGCTCGGCGCGTCGGGCTGGCAGATCTTCCGCCGCGTCACGCTGCCCAACGTCAAATGGGGCCTGCTGTACGGCGTGATTCTGTGCAACGCGCGGGCGATGGGCGAGTTCGGCGCGGTGTCGGTGGTGTCGGGCCATATTCGCGGCCAGACCGACACGATGCCGCTGCACGTCGAAATCCTCTACAACGAATACAACTTCTCGGCGGCATTCGCCGTGGCGTCGGTGCTGGCCCTGCTCGCACTCGTGACGCTCGGCCTGAAGCTGCTCGCCGAGCGCCATATGTCGGCGGAACTGTCGGCCGCGCGCGATGTGCCTGCGTACGCCGGTCCCGTCACGCCGCCAGCCATTGCAACGCAAGCAACGCAAGCAACGCAAGCAACGCACGCAACGCATGCATCGCAGCAACACCCGCTCAAGCAAGGAGAGCTGTAATGGGTATCACCGTTCGTAACCTGCAGAAGCGCTTCGGCGATTTCGTCGCGCTCGATAACGTCTCGCTCGACTTTCCGCCGGGTGAACTGGTTGCGCTGCTCGGGCCGTCGGGTTGTGGCAAGACGACCTTGCTGCGCGTGATCGCGGGACTCGAATACGCCGACGGCGGCCAGGTCGTGCTGCAAGGCCAGGACGTGGCGACCGTCGGCGCACGCGAGCGGGAAGTGGGCTTCGTATTCCAGCATTACGCGCTGTTCCGTCATATGACGGTGTTCGAGAACGTGGCGTTCGGTTTGCGCGTGAAGCCGCGCAAGGAGCGTCCCTCGGAAGCGGTGATCCGCGAGAAGGTGCATGAGCTGCTCAAGCTCGTGCAACTCGACTGGCTCGCGCAACGCTATCCGTCGGAATTGTCGGGCGGCCAGCGGCAACGTATCGCGCTCGCGCGCGCGTTGGCCGTCGAGCCGAAGGTGCTGCTGCTCGACGAACCGTTCGGCGCGCTGGATGCGAAAGTGCGCAAGGAACTGCGTAGCTGGCTGCGGCGTCTGCACGACGATCTGCATATCTCGACGATCTTCGTCACGCACGACCAGGAAGAAGCGCTCGAAGTAGCCGACCGTATCGTCGTGCTCAATCGCGGGCACGTGGAGCAGGTGGGCAGTCCGCAGGACGTGTACGATCATCCGCAAACCTCGTTCGTCTACGAGTTTCTCGGCGCGGCCAACCGTCTGCATGGCAACGTCGATGCGAGCGGTTTCGTGGTCGACGGCGCGGCGCTGCCGGTGTCGATCAAGGCCGATTTCAGCGGCCCGGCGTTCGCCTATGTGCGTCCGCACGATCTGCAACTGTATCCGCAGGCGTCCGGCCATCGCGAAGGCATCGTCGTCGACGTGCGGCGCGTGGTGACGCTGGGCGGCTCGGTGCGGGTCGAACTCGCGGGCCGCGAGGGCAACCTGCTCGAAGCCGAACTCGATCGCGAAGCGTGGCGCGATCTGCAACTGTCTATCGGCGACGGCGTGACCGCGGTACCGCGCGCCTTGCGTGTGTTTCCTGCGCAGTGAGCGCAGTGCAGTCAGGCGCGCAGCAACAGCAACACGACTCGGCGTTTCAATCGAACTCAAATAACTTAACTCTGGCAGAACCGGAGACATCAAGATGAATTTTCAGCAATTGCGCTTTGTGCGCGAAGCCGTGCGTCAGAACATGAATCTGACCGAGGTGGCGAACGTGCTGTACACGTCGCAGTCGGGCGTATCGAAACAGATCAAGGATCTGGAGGACGAACTCGGCGTCGACATTTTCATTCGACGCGGCAAGCGTCTCACGGGCCTCACCGAGCCGGGCAAGGCGGTGCATCAACTGATCGAGCGGATGCTGCTCGACGCCGAGAATCTGCGCCGCGTCGCGCGCCAGTACGCTGACCAGGATAGCGGCCACCTCGTCGTGGCGACCACCCACACGCAGGCGCGCTACGCGTTGCCGAAGGTGATCCGTCAATTCACCGAGGTGTTCCCGAAAGTGCATCTGGCGCTGCGTCAGGGCAGTCCGCAACAGATCGCGCAGATGATCATCAACGGCGAAGCGGACATCGGCATCTCGACCGAAGCGCTCGACCGTTTCCCGGATATCGTTACGTTCCCGTGCTATTCGTGGCATCACGTCGTGGTCGTGCCGAAGGATCATCCGCTGGTGGGCCGGCCGAATCTGACGCTCGACGAGATCGCCGAATTCCCGATCGTCACGTACGACCAGGATTTCACGGGCCGCTCGCATATCGACCAGGCCTTCGCGAAAGCGGGCGCGTTGCCCGACGTCGTGCTGACCGCGATCGACGCGGACGTGATCAAGACTTACGTCGAACTCGGCATGGGCATCGGCGTGGTCGCGGCGATGGCCTACGATCCGAAGCGCGACACGGAACTGGTCGCGCTCGACACGCAGCATCTGTTCGAGGCGAGCACGACGCGGGTCGGTTTGCGCAAGGGCGCGTTCCTGCGCGCGTACGCTTATCGGTTGATCGAGATGTTCGCGCCGCAGTTGAACGAAGCGGATATCGCCGCGCAATTGCGCGAAGCGGTTTGACGGACGCGCCGGATCGCGCGATCCGGCGCAGCGCACGAACGGCGCCGCGCGAGTTCATTGCGGCGCCAGTGCGAACTTCATGCGGGCTGCGGCTGGCCTTGATGCAACCGCCACGCAAACTCGTGGCGCACGGAGCGCGGGCCTCATTCTGCTCCGAAACGAACGGACATCCGTTTTTTCACGCATGGCGGCGTGCGGCGCATCGCTTACAATCGCGGCCATGAATACTGTGACTTCCTCCTCCGCCATGCCTTCAGACGAAGGCGCCACGCCGCAGCTGCCGCGCATCGCCGTGCTGGCGACCGGCGGCACGATCGCCGGCGCGGCCGCGGACGCAACCAACACATCGGGCTACCAGGCCGGTGTGGTCGGCGTCGAGCAATTGCTGGCCGTCGTGCCGGCCTTGTCCACGGTGGCGCGCATCGCGCCCGAGCAGATTGCCAGCGTCGACAGCAAGGACATGGCGATGCCGCTGTGGACCACGCTCGCGCAACGCATCAACACGCTGCTCGCCGAGGACGACATCGACGGTGTGGTGGTCACGCACGGCACCGACACGCTCGAAGAAACCGCCTACCTGCTGCATCTGACCGTCAAGTCGGACAAGCCGGTCGTGTTGACTGCGGCCATGCGCCCGGCCTCGGCGCTCTCCGCCGACGGTCCGCTGAATCTGCTGAACGCCGTGACGGTCGCGGCGCACACAGCCTCGCGCGGGCAGGGCGTGCTGGTGGCCTTCAACAACAAGATCCATAGCGCGCGTGACGTGGTCAAGACGAGCACTTACGCAGTCGATGCTTTTCATTCGCCCGAAATCGGCGCGCTCGGCTGGGTGCAGGACGGCCGCGTCGAATTTCAGCGCGGCGTGGTGCGTCCGCATACGCTCGCGACCGAATTCGTGATCGGCGCGAAGTGGCCGCATGTGGAGATCGTGGTGAGTTACGCGGGCGTTTCGCGGATTGCGGTTGATGCGCTGGTTGCCGCTGGGGTACGCGGTATCGTCGTGGCGGGCACGGGCAACGGCTCGATTCACGCTTCGGTGCAGCAGGCGCTGGCCGATGCCGCCTCGCAAGGCGTCGCGGTGGTGCGTGCGTCGCGCGTGGGTTCGGGGCATGTGATGCGCAACGGCGCGGCCGCCGACGACGCGCTGGGTTTCGTCAGCGCAGGTTCGCTGAATCCGTACAAGGCGCGCGTGCTGCTGATGCTGGCATTGGCCGCGGGCGGCACGGGGCCGGTAGCGTTGCAGAAGACTTTCGATACGTACTGATTGATTTAGCGCGGACGGCCCGGTTCAAAGTCACAACCGTGTCCCGCACATGACGCTCAAATGACAACGCGGCGCCCAGGTCATCGACCCGAGCGCCGCGTTGTCGTTTCAGCTTGATGTCTATCGCTATCGCCGGAACCAGGCGACGTCGGCAAGCAGTTAGTTGGCCAGATCCGGCGGCAACTTCCCGCCGTTCGCTGCCAGCGCTTGCATCACCTGTTTGTGCAGCCAGATGTTCATGCTTGCCGAATCGTTCGTGTCGCCGGTGTACTTCAGCTCCTTCGCGAGCTGCTTGCGATGATCGAGGCTGCTGTCGACGCCGAGCGCTTTCAGCGTGTCGACGATCGACGTGCGCCAGTTCAACGTTTGTCCGCTCTCGCTCACGAACTGGTCCATCACGACAGCGACGTCGACGTCGGCCAGCGGCGCGGGCGCCGGTGTAGCCGCCGGCGCAGCAGCTTGCGCCGCTGCGGGATCCGGTGTCGGCTCGACCGCAGGCGCAGGCTGGTCGGGCTTCGCTTTGCCGAAGAGCTTGTTTACGATGTCACCAAAGATACTCATTCTGAATCCTTTGCAGAGGGGTTACTGGCGCAAGCACATTCCGCTTACGGGTTGAACACTGGTTGGGAATCGGGCGAATGATGCAAAGGACATGCGTTGCCTTGATCGGCAAGCCGCACTTGTATGCTGATACGCCCGCAACCAGACTCAACGAGTGTAGGAGAAAAGCGCGGACCGATGTGTCAAAAAAGGTCGTGCAAAGGGGACGGAGTTGCAAGCAAATGCAAGCGGACTTGCGAGCACACGTGCGAGGAGACTTGCAAAGAGAGGTGCGGGCAGGCGGTGGCATGACGCACCCGCTGCGAGAGTTTGGCCGAAAAAGCATAAGCATCGTTAAACATGAAATCCGACAGCCGGACACCCGACGACGACGTCTGACCGACCAAGGCTTCCCCGGCGCCGCCGGGTGCCGCTGCGGACCCCACTTGCCGCTCTCAGCCCAGAGCGGCACGATTTGCCCGTTCCGCCGTGCATATCGCACGACGAGCCGGGCGCCCCACCTGCGACTGCCATGACGTTGATCATGCAACGATCACGGCAGTCCGTATTGCTTCCTTATGCTGCCTTGGCTTCGCTACCCGGCGCTTGCGCGACTTCGTAATTCGCCATGATTTCAAGCGCGCGCACCATCGCCGAGTGATCCCATGCCTTGCCGCCATTCGCCGCGCATACGCTGAACAGTTGCTGCGCGCTCGCCGTATGCGGCAGGGCGATACCGAGCTTGCGTGCGCCGTCGAGTGCGAGGTTCAGATCCTTCTGGTGCAGTTCGATGCGGAAGCCCGGATCGAACTTGCGCTTGGTCATGCGCTCGCCGTGCACTTCGAGAATCCGCGACGAGGCGAAGCCGCCCATCAACGCCTTGCGCACACGTTCCGGATCGGCGCCCGAGCGCGACGCGAACAGCAATGCTTCGGCCACCGCTTCGATGTTCAGCGCGACGATGATCTGGTTCGCGACCTTGCAGGTCTGACCCGCGCCGTTGTCGCCGATCAGCGAGATGTTCTTGCCCATCAGTTCGAACAGCGGCTTGGCCGTGGCGAACGCCTTTTCCGGGCCGCCCACCATGATCGTCAGCGACGCTTCACGCGCGCCGACTTCGCCGCCGGAGACCGGCGCGTCCAGGTAGTCGACGCCCAGCGCGTTGATCTTCTTCGCGAATGCTTGCGTGTCGAGCGGCGAGATCGAGCTCATGTCGATCACGAGCTTGCCTTGCGAAAGGCCGGCGGCGACGCCGTCGTCGGCGAACAGCACGTTGGCGACGTCAGGCGTGTCCGGCACCATGATGATGACGATGTCGGCGCCCTGCGCGACAGCGGTCGAATTCGCGACGACGCTCGTCGTCTTGCTCAGATCTTCCGGCACCGGGTACGCGCCATTCACGAACAGCGAGTGACCGCCCTTGATGAGGTTGCGCGCCATGTGCGCGCCCATGATGCCGAGGCCGATGAAACCGATCTTTGCCATGTGTCTAAATCTCCAGTGTTGTTTGGGATCCCTTGAGGGATTTCCTTCGGGGCGTCGAGCGCCTGATCCCGCCTGGCAATCAGGCGCTGCGACGCTCAGGCGGCGGCGTGCGCCGCGCCGCGGGTTTGCCCGGCCACGCTCTGCACCCAGCCGAGCCCGGCGGTGGTCGTCGTGCGCGGTTTGTATTCGCAGCCGACGTAGCCGTCGTAGCCGAGCGAGTCGAGCAGATCGAACAGGAACGGGTAGTTGATTTCGCCGGTGCCCGGTTCGTTGCGGCCGGGGTTGTCGGCGAGCTGGATGTGCGCGATCTGTGGCAGGTTCTTTTTGATGGTCGCCGCGAGTTCGCCTTCCATCCGTTGCATGTGATAGATGTCGTATTGCAGGAACAGATTGTCCGAGCCGACTGCGCGAATCACATCGAGGCCTTCGCCCGAGCGGTTCAGTGCGAAGCCCGGAATATCGTAGGAGTTGCACGGCTCGACCAGCAGCTTGATGCCGGCCTTCTTCAGTTCGCCCGCAGCGAAGCGCAGGTTGTCGACGATCGTCGAGCGCGCCTTGTCCGCATCGACGCCGGCCGTCGGAATGCCGACGAGGCAGTTCAGTTGCGGCACCTTCAGTGCTTTCGCGTATTCGATCGCGCGGCCGACGCCTTCCTGGAACTCGCTCACGCGATCCGGCAGGCACGCGATGCCGCGTTCGCCCGCTTCCCAGTTGCCTGCGGGCAGGTTGTGCAGCACCAGCTTCAGACGGTTCTGCTGCAGACGCTCGCTCAATTCAGCGATCTGAAACGGATACGGAAACAGGAATTCGACGGCGTGAAAGCCCGCGTCCGCCGCAGCCGCGAAACGGTCGAGGAACGGGACTTCGTTGAACAGCATGGTGAGATTCGCTGCGAATTTCGGCATGGTGCGTCTGTCTCTCTGGTCGGTCAATGGGATAACTTCGTGAGGCGGTTCGGTGTTGCTGAGCCGCGCTCACGTGATGCTCATCTGTACGGCGTGTCAGTCGCGTTGCTCAGTCGAGCATGCTGATCGCGGTCGGTGCGTCTTCGCGCTTCGCGGCCAGTTCTTCGAACTCATTGATCGCGTCGATCTCGGTGCCCATCGAAATATTGGTCACGCGCTCGAGAATCACTTCGACGATCACCGGCACGTTGAACTCGGAGAGCATCGACTGCGCCTTCAGCAGCGCGGGCTTCAGTTCTTCCGGCTTGAACACGCGGATCGCCTTGCAACCCAGGCCTTCCGCAACCGCGACGTGATCCACGCCGTAGCCGTTCGTTTCCGGCGAGTTGATGTTCTCGAAGCCGAGCTGCACGCAGAAGTCCATGTCGAACGCGCGCTGGGCCTGGCGGATCAGGCCGAGGTACGAGTTGTTCACCACCACGTGCACGTAGGGCAGCTTGAATTGCGCGCCCACTGCCAGTTCTTCGATCATGAACTGGAAGTCGTAGTCGCCCGAGAGCGCCACGATCGGACGTTGCGGGTCGGCCGCACGCACGCCGAGCGCTGCCGGAATCGTCCAGCCGAGCGGGCCGGCCTGGCCGCAGTTGATCCAGTTGCGCGCCTTGTAGACATGCAGGAACTGCGCGCCGGCGATCTGCGAGAGACCGATCGTGCTCACGTAGCACGTGTCGCGGCCGAACACCTGGTTCATTTCTTCGTAGACGCGCTGCGGCTTCATCGGCACGTTGTCGAAGTGCGTCTTGCGCAGCATCGTCTTCTTGCGCTGCTGGCAATCGGCGACCCATGCGCTGCGGTCCTTCAGCTTGCCCGCGGCCTTCCATTCCCGCGCCACTTCGACGAACAGTTCGAGCGCGGCCTTCGCGTCCGACACGATGCCGAGATCCGGGCCGAACACGCGGCCGATCTGCGTCGGCTCGATGTCGACGTGCACGAACTTGCGGCCCTTCGTATAGACCTCGACGCTGCCCGTGTGACGGTTGGCCCAGCGGTTGCCGATGCCGAGCACGAAGTCGGAGGCGAGCATCGTCGCGTTGCCATAGCGGTGCGAGGTTTGCAGACCGACCATGCCGGCCATCAACGGATGGTCGTCGGGAATCGCGCCCCACGACATCAGCGTCGGGATCACCGGCACGCCGACGGTTTCAGCGAACGTGACGAGCAGGTCTTCAGCGGCTGCGTTCAGCACGCCGCCACCCGAGACGATCAGCGGCTTGTCCGCGTCGTTGAGCAGGTTCAGCGCGGCTTCGATCTGCTTGCGCGTCGCTTTCGGCTTGTAGACCGGCAGCGGTTCGTACGTGTCGATATCGAATTCGATTTCGGCGAGTTGCACGTCGATCGGCAGGTCGACCAGCACCGGACCCGGACGACCCGAGCGCATCAGGTGAAAAGCCTGCTGGAACACGCGCGGCACCAGTGCCGGTTCACGCACCGTGACGGCCCACTTGGTGACGGGCTTGGCGATCGACTCGATATCGACGGCCTGGAAGTCTTCCTTGTACAGACGCGCGCGCGGCGCCTGGCCCGTGATGGCGAGAATAGGAATGGAGTCGGCCTGAGCCGAGTACAAACCGGTGATCATGTCGGTGCCGGCGGGGCCCGACGTGCCGATACACACGCCGATGTTGCCCGGTTGAGCGCGCGTATAGCCTTCCGCCATATGCGACGCGCCTTCGACGTGGCGCGCCAGCACGTGGCTGATGTTGCCTGCCTTGCGCATGGCCGAGTAGAACGGGTTGATCGCTGCGCCCGGAACGCCGAATGCGGTGTCGATGCCTTCTTTTTCGAGCACCAGCACGGCTGCGTCGACGGCTCTCATCTTGGCCATGAATGTCTCCTGAATGTCTGGGAATGGGCGAATTAAACGTGTTGAGTGCACTTTAGGCCTGACGTAAAGGTTTGATAAGATCAGTCTGGGTCGCTTATTTCGAAACAAAAAGTATGGAATGGCCCGCAGCCTGACGCCCGAGCGCGGTGCGTGGGATCGGAGTAAGCGCTGAAGCGCTAACTCCGATCGACATAGGAGACAAAAATGGACCGCTTCAAACAGATCGAAACGTTCGTGCGCGTTGCGGACGCCGGCAGCTTGGCGGCGGCCGCGCTGGAGGAGGGCGTGTCGCCGGTGATTCTCGGCCGCCGCATCGACGCGCTGGAAAAGCGCCTCGGCGTCAAACTCATGTACCGCTCGACGCGCCGGCTGGTGGTCAGCGAAGACGGCGCCGCGTTTCTGGAGCGCTGCCGGGGTCTGCTCACCGAATGGGATCAGGCCGAAAACGAGTTAAGCGCCGGGCGGCGCGCGGTGAACGGCCATCTGATCGTGTCGGCGCCGGCTGCGTTCGGGCGCAAGCACGTCGCGCCGCTCGCGCCGACGTTCCTCGCCGACAAGCCGGAACTGCAGGTGTCGTTCAATCTGACCGACCGGGTGGTGGATCTGGTGCGTGAGGGTTATGACCTGTCGATCCGCATCGGCGGGGCGGTCGATCCGAATTTCGTGGCGGTCAAGCTGGCGTCGAACCGGCGCGTGGTGTGCGGCACGCCGGCGTATTTCCGCCAGCACGGCAAGCCGAAGACGCTAGAAGACCTGCCGCAGCACAACTGTCTCGCGTTCAATCTGCAAGGCGGACAGAACCGCGGCTGGTACTTTCGCCGCAACGGCAAGCTGGCGACGGTGCGCGTCGGCGGCACGCTCGACTGCAACGATGGCGAACTGCTGCACCGCTGGGTGTCGGAAGGGCTCGGGCTCGGCTGGCGCTCCACGTGGGAAATCCAGCAGCAGCTGGCGCGCGGCGAGCTGGAAACCGTGCTCGACGAGTTCGCGCTGCCCGACTACGACATTCTCGCGGTCTATCCGCAGCAGCGATATGTGCCGGCCAAGGTGCGGTACTTCATCGATTATCTGAAAGAGGTGTACGCCAGCGAGGATTACTGGAACCGCCCGGCTTACTAGCCGCAGCCGCACCCCGGCGGCCCGGCCGGATTTTTTTACGGATTCCGCGCGGCGTCGGGAATAAACTCGGCGAATGCCCGGTTATGCGCTGTAGAGAGTGTCACGACGAGCTCCATCGCATAGCCCGCAATGCCCTGGAGGGCCGAGGTGGTCCAGACCGATTCAGAACCTGTCCGCGCGCACGGCGAGTCCGAAGCAGCGAGGAGCCGGCGCTTTCAGCAGGTGGCGCTGCCGCATCTCGATGCCGCGTACAACCTTGCGCGCTGGTTGTGCGGTAACGCCAGCGACGCCGACGATGTCGTGCAGGAAGCCTTCATGCGCGCGTTTCGCTTCTTCGACACCTTTCGCGGCGATTCGGCGCGGCCGTGGCTGCTGGCGATCGTGCGCCGCACCTGGTACACGGAATGGCGACGGCGTGCGTCGTCGCACGAAACGGTGGAGTTCGACGACACCATGGACGATGCCTCGTTCGACGGCTGGAGCGTGGGTGGCGCCGACCCGCAAGCGCTCCTGATCCGCGACGAGGATACGAAGCTGGTGCACGAGGCGCTCGCGCAGCTGCCGGTCGAATATCGGGAAGTGCTGATGCTGAGGGAACTGGAGGAGATGGGTTATCGGGAGATCGCGGCGGTGGCGGACGTGCCGATCGGCACGGTGATGTCCCGGCTAGCGCGGGGGCGTCGCAAGCTTGCCGCGTTGCTAATGGAGAAACAGGGGGGCGCAACAGCGCCGCACAGGTCGTCGACGTGCGCGGCGCCCGGCCCAGGCAGATCGGCCACGGCGAGCGTGACCCCATTGCGGGCGTCCGCCAACGGCCGGCCACTCAACACGCCAGGCGGCACGGCCGCCGGCAACGCTCAGGAGACGCCAGATGGACTGTAACGAAGCGCGGCCGCTCCTCGACGCGAACGCCGATCACGAATTGCCCGCGCCGGATGCCCGGCGCGTCCAGCAGCACATCGAGAGCTGCGACGCCTGCCGGCGCGAAAGCGAGAACCTGCGGGCGTTGAGCGGCGCGCTGCGCGCGGCGCCTTACCACCGTGCGCCGCAGTCGCTGCGCGAGCGGATCGTCGCCGGGTTGCCTCCGGTCGAGGAACCGGTTGCGGCAGCCGAGGCACCGGTCGCCAACGTCAAGACGCCGCCGCGCGAGCGTGCGCGGCGCGGCTGGCTCGATCGTTGGCTGGACGGTTGGCGCGCGCCGCAAGGTGGGTTCGGCTGGTCGACGGGCGCGGGTGGTTCTGGCGGCTCGGTTGGCTCAGGCGGCGTGTTCGCGCGCGGCTGGCTGACAGCGCTGGTCGTCGCGTTGTGCGCGGTCGCGGCGGGCGTGGCGTTGAACCTGCGCCGGCCGGCGGACTTCGGACCGTTCGCCGACGAACTGGTGGAAAGCCACGTGCGCGCGCAGGTGTCGGGGCGCGACATCGACGTGATTTCGACGGACCGGCATACGGTCAAGCCGTGGTTCAACGGCCGGCTCGACTATTCGCCGCCGGTCGAGGATCTGGCCGCGAGTGGTTTCGCGCTCGAAGGCGGGCGTCTGGACTATCTCGCGCATCAGCGGGTGGCCGTGCTGGTGTACCGCTACCAGAAGCACGTGATCGACGTGTACGTCTTTCCGCAGGCGGGCGCCGGCGGTACTGGCCGCAACACGGACGGCGCGGTGCCGGCGACGCTCGGCCGCGAAGGCTACTCGATTGCGCACTGGAACGCGGAAGGCATGACTTGGTGGGCGATCTCGGATGCCGCGCCGGATGCGTTGAAGGGGCTGGAAGTGGCGTTGAAGGCGCGCCTGCAAAGCGGCAGCGAGCGGACGGAAGCGGGCTCGTAGACTGCAAACGGCGGCCTGGCGGCCTTGGCGGGCCTCCAGGCCGTAGGCGGCGCGGGTTGGCTGGCTCGCGTAACGCGCAAAGGCTGACCGCCCGTTTCAGGCTGCGCAGCATGGAATGCCGCATCCGGCTTCGCGGCGCCACCGCCTAAACCCTTGAAAACACACCCGATTCACGCGCCGCAATAACGGGATATCTTGCAACCCGGCCCTAATCGGGTTACACTCTTTGGCTTCTCACTTGCCACACCGGTTCCGACGCCCGGGTGGCTTTAATCCACAAGGAGTGTGTATGCGTCATTATGAAATCGTCTTTATCGTGCATCCCGATCAGAGCGAGCAAGTGCCCGCCATGATCGAGCGTTACAAGAGCACGATCACCTCGCACGGTGGCCAGATCCACCGCATCGAAGACTGGGGCCGTCGCCAACTGGCCTACATGATCGAGAAACTCGCGAAGGCTCACTACGTCTGCATGAACATCGAATGCGACCAAACCACGCTCGACGAGCTGGAACACGCATTCAAGTTCAACGACGCCGTTCTGCGTCACCTGATCGTCAAGATGAAGAAGGCCGAAACCGGCCCGTCGCCGATGATGAAGGAAGTGCAGCGCGAAGAAGCCAAGAAGTCGGCTGCTACGCAACCGTCCGAAGCGCAGGCTTAAGACACACTATTTAAGCTACCAGATCAAGCGTCGCTCTCGACCAAGGTTACATGAATCGGCTGCAACTCACGGCCAGCGTCGTCGAACGCGAACCGGTGCGGTACACCCCCGCCGGCGTTCCGATTGCAGGCTGCACGTTGCACCACCGCACGGAAGTCGTCGAAGCCGGCATTGCCCGGCAAGTCGAACTGACCATGCAGGCAGTAGCCGCAGGCGAGGCGAGCGGTAAGCTGGAAAGCTGTCAGATGGGCGTGGAAACGCTCTTCACAGGCTTTCTGGCGAAAAAGCACCGCAACGCAAGAACTCTGGTATTTCACATCACAGCATTGCAGGACATTGGAAAGGACTGAACATGCCCCGCCCGACTGGTAAGAAATTCGACAAGCGTCGTCAGCAACAAAATCCGCTCTTCAAGCGCAAGAAGTTCTGCCGTTTCACGGCCGCAAACGTCGATCACATCGACTACAAGGACCTCGAAACGCTGAAGGACTTCATCGGCGAAAACGGCAAGATCACGCCGGCGCGTCTCACGGGTACGAAGTCGCACTATCAACGCCAGCTGGACACGGCAATCAAGCGCGCACGTTTCCTCGCGCTGGTGCCGTACACCGACCAGCACAAGGCCTAACCCGACGACGCGATAAGGAGTCTCCGAATGCAAATTATTCTTCTGGAAAAAGTCGTCAATCTGGGCAACCTGGGCGATATCGTGAAGGTCAAGGACGGTTACGCACGTAACTTCCTGATCCCGAACAAGCAAGCTCGCCGTGCAACGAAGGAAGCCCTGGCTGAATTCGAAGTGCGCCGCGCAGAACTCGAAAAAGTCGCCGCTGAAAAGCTGGCTGCTGCTCAAGCTCAAGGCGAAAAGCTGGGTGGCTCGACCGTTCAGATCAATCAGAAAGCTGGCGTCGACGGCCGTCTGTTCGGTTCGGTGACGAACGCGGACATCGCTGAAGCCCTGGTCAAGCAAGGCTTCGCAGTGGAAAAGGCGCAAGTGCGTCTGCCGGAAGGCCCGCTGAAGATGGTTGGCGAGCACGCAGTTCAAATCTCGCTGCACACCGACGTTGTGGTCGATGTGACGGTGGCTGTGATCGGCGAACACGTCTAAGCATCACATAGCATCTGCCAGGAGGTTACTGGCGAAAGGCAGGGGCCGGGTAACCGGCCCCTGCCTTTTTTGTGCCTGTTTTTTTTGTTTTTCCCGCTCGCCGCGGCCGCTCGATTACCCGATAATCCCTCTCCATGAACGCACCGTCCAAAGATCCCCAACTCGAGTCGCTGAAAGTCCCGCCGCATTCGATCGAGGCCGAGCAATCGGTGCTGGGCGGCCTGCTGCTCGATAATGCCGCGTGGGACCGCATCGCCGACTTCCTGTCGCAGAGCGATTTCTACCGCTACGACCACCGCATCATCTTCGAGCACATCGGCAAGCTGATCGCGGCCACGCGTCCGGCCGACGTGATTACCGTGTACGAGGCGCTCGGCACCTCGGGCAAGGCGGAAGAGGTCGGCGGTCTCGCCTATCTGAACGCGCTGGCGCAGAACACGCCGAGCGCGGCCAACATCCGCCGCTATGCGGAAATCGTGCGCGATCGCGCGGTGCTGCGCCGGCTGGTCTCGGTCGCAGATGAAATCTCGGCCGACGCCTTCAACCCGCAGGGCAAGGAAGTCCGCCAGTTGCTGGACGAGGCCGAGTCGAAAGTGTTTTCGATCGCCGAAGACGGTGCGCGCGGCACGCAAGGCTTCCTCGAAATCGGGCCGTTGCTCACGCAAGTCGTCGAGCGGATCGACACGCTTTATCACACCGCCAATCCGAGCGACGTGACCGGCACGCCGACCGGCTTCGTCGATCTGGACCGCATGACGTCGGGCATGCACGGCGGCGAGCTGATCATCGTCGCGGGTCGTCCGTCGATGGGTAAGACGGCGTTTTCGATGAACATCGGCGAATACGTGGCGGTCGAGTACGGTTTGCCGGTCGCGGTGTTCTCGATGGAAATGCCGGGTTCGCAGCTCACCATGCGTATGCTCGGCTCGGTCGGCCGGCTGGATCAGCACCGTATGCGGACCGGGCGTCTGACCGACGAGGATTGGCCGAAGCTCACGCACGCCGTACAGAAAATGAGCGAGGCGCAGATTTTCATCGACGAAACCGGTGGTCTGAATCCGATGGAATTGCGCTCGCGCGCGCGCCGATTGTCGCGCCAGTGCGGCAAGCTGGGGCTGATCATCATCGACTACTTGCAGCTGATGAGCGGTTCGTCGTCAGGTGAAAACCGCGCGACCGAAATCTCGGAAATCTCGCGTTCGCTGAAGAGTCTCGCCAAGGAACTCGACGTGCCGGTGATCGCCTTGTCGCAGCTCAATCGCGGTCTCGAACAGCGCCCGAACAAGCGGCCGATCATGTCGGACTTGCGCGAATCCGGCGCTATCGAACAGGATGCCGACGTGATCCTGTTCATTTACCGCGACGAAGTGTACAACCCGGACAGTCCGGACAAAGGTACAGCCGAAATCATCATCGGTAAACAGCGGAATGGTCCGATCGGTCCTGTTCGCCTCACGTTCCATGGTCAATTCACGAAGTTCGACAACTTTGCCGGCGCGCAGAATTTCTACAGCGATTGAGCGGAGAAGTGAAGCGATAACTGGAGCGTCGTTGTAACGGCGCTTTCAAAAGTGCGGCTTGGGTCTCGCAACGGTACAATGTGGCGGTTTTATGTCAGCCATAATGTGACCAATTTTCGGGATCCCAATGTTCGGTCGATTCATGCCCACCGAGGGCAAGTTCTTTGAAATTTTCAATGCGCACGCAACGTGCATCGTCTCGGCAAGCCGCGAACTCGAGCTGCTGATCGACAACCTGCAGGACGCCGAGACCCATAAGCAAAACGTGCAGAAAGCCGAGAAGGCCGCTGACAAGCTCACGCACGAAACCATCGACCTGCTGCACAAGACGTTCATCACGCCGCTCGACCGTGACGAGATTCACAAGCTGATCACCACGATGGACGACATCCTCGACCTGATGGAGGACGTCGCCACCGCCATTTCGCTGTACGACGTGCAAGCCGTGACCTCCGAGGCGAGCCAGTTGGCGCATATCTGCACGGCGACTTCCGAGCGCGTGCAGTTCGCCGTGAGCCTGCTATCCGACATGAAGCAGGCGAGCCAGATCCTGAAAGCCTGCGAGGACATCGACCGTCTGGAATCGGAAGCCGACCGCGTGCTGCGCTCGGCCATGTCGAAACTGTTCCGCGAAGAAGACAACGTCAAGACCTTGATCAAGCTGAAGGCAATCTATGAATTGCTCGAAACGATCACGGACAAGTGTGAGGATGTAGCGAACATCATCGAAGGCATCGTGCTGGAAAACGCATAATGCAATCGATACAACTCGCAATCTGGGTCGTCGCCGGCCTGGTCGCCGTCGCGCTGATTTTCGACTTCATGAACGGCTTCCACGACGCGGCGAATTCGATCGCCACCGTCGTCTCGACCGGCGTGCTGAAGCCGCAGCAGGCGGTGGCCTTCGCGGCGGCGTTTAACGTCATCGCGTATTTTGTGTTCCACCTGAAAGTGGCGGCGACCGTCGGCAAGGGCACGATCGACCCGAATATCGTCGACCATTACGTGATTTTCGGCGCGCTGGTCGGCGCGATCGGCTGGAACATCATCACCTGGCATTACGGCATTCCGTCGAGCTCCTCGCATGCGCTGATCGGCGGCCTGGTGGGCGCGGCGCTCGCCAAGTCGGGCTGGGGCTCGCTCAATTTCGACGGCCTGATGAAGACGGTGGCCTTCATCTTCATTTCGCCGCTGCTCGGCTTCGTGCTCGGCTCGTTCTTCATGCTGGCGGTGTCGTGGATCTACTTCCGCACGCCGCCGAGCAAGGTCGACCGGCGTTTCCGCCGGCTGCAACTGGTGTCGGCGGGCTTGTACAGCCTCGGCCACGGCGGCAACGACGCGCAGAAAACCATCGGCATTATCTGGATGCTGCTGATCGCGACCGGCTATGCGTCGTCGATCGCGGATGCGCCGCCGCTGTGGGTGATCGGCGGCTGTTATCTTTCGATGGGCGTGGGCACGCTGTTCGGCGGCTGGCGCATTGTCCGCACGATGGGCCAGAAGATCACCAAGCTCAAGCCGGTCGGCGGCTTCTGCGCGGAGTCGGGCGGCGCGATCACGCTGTTTACCGCCTCGTGGCTCGGCATTCCGGTGTCCACCACGCATACGATTACCGGCGCGATCGTCGGTGTCGGCGCGACGCAGAAGCTGAGCGCGGTGCGTTGGGGCGTGGCCGGCAACATCGTATGGGCGTGGATTCTGACAATCCCGGCTTCCGCCGCGCTCTCCGGGGCTGCATGGTGGCTCGGCCACCGCTTCCTGTAAGCGCGCGGCGGCGCCGGCTGCCGCGCAATCAATCTGTCTGGGTTCGAAGCGCGCCGTCTAGATCAGCGGCGCGCTGGCTCCATCCATCGGGACGATCGCGCCCGTCACATAGCTCGCGCGGCGGCTCGCCAGAAACAGCGCGACGTCGGCGATTTCCTCTGGTTTGGCAAAGCGTCCGAGCGGCACTTTGGCCTGCCCGCGCGCGAGCGCTTCCGCGCTCTCGATACCTTGCTGGGTCGCTTCCAGGCTGACCGCTTCCTCGACACGCTCGGTCAGCGTCGCGCCGGGATTGATCGCGTTGATGCGGATGCCGTAACGCGCGTAATAGTGAGCGAGACCGACGGTGGCGAGCATCAGCGCCGCGTTCGCGGCGCCGCCGGCAATATGGATATCGCTCGCGATCTTGCCGCCCATGCCGATGATGTTGACGATCGTGCCGGGCTCGCCGCCGTTGCCGGCCTTGGCGCGCTCGGCCATGCGGCGCAGCACTTCCTGCTGGGGATAGATGTAGGGGAAGTATTTCGCTTCCATGGTGGCACGGAACGCGTCGGCATCGAGCGTTTCCGGGTCGTAACGGCGCGCGGCGCCGGCGCTGTTGATCAGTATGTCGATCGGGCCGACCGCGGTGCTGACTTCCTCGACGATATCGGCGGCGCTGTGCGGTTCGTGCAGATCGGCGCGGGTCCGGTGCACGTGCAGGCCTTCCTGTTTCAACTGCTCGTAAGCGCGCGCGAGGTTGGCGGGATCGCGCGAGACGATCGCGACTTTCGCGCCCTCGAGCGCGAACGCGCGAGCGCAGGCGAACCCGATCCCCTTGCTGCCGCCTGTGATCAACACCACCTTGTCTTTGAGCCCGAGATCCATCGTC
Source organism: Paraburkholderia sediminicola (assembly GCF_046027355.1). Taxonomy (GTDB): domain Bacteria; phylum Pseudomonadota; class Gammaproteobacteria; order Burkholderiales; family Burkholderiaceae; genus Paraburkholderia; species Paraburkholderia sediminicola_B. The sequence continues at coordinate 101,166 of NZ_JAQQEK010000013.1, forward strand.
ATCACCCGCTGTCAGAAGAATATCGATGACGATAGCAGATCGGCGCGGGCGGTGTGACGTGCGGGTTGGTGGTGAGGCGGAGGATGGTGAACGGCTGGGCCTTGTTGTCCGGTCCGCGTACGCTTGCGGCCGGCCTACGTCGCGAAGTTTCGACGCAGAGGCGGCTTGATCCGCGCCTGTTCGCGCCTGAGCCCGCGTCGTGCGTCAGAAGTTGCCGTTGGCGAAGCGGGCGATCGGGTCGTCGTTGGTCTGCGTGGGGGCAGGCATGCCGCGCGAGCCCGTCGAAGCTCGCATGATCTGCACGCTGCCATTGTCGTCGGCTTGCTGCGCCTGCCGAGCCTGGCGCGCGGCGACGGACGCGGGTGGCGGCGGCTCGAACGCGTCGGCGGCGGCATCGATTGGATCGGGCGCGCGGGCGGTCGCCGTTTGCGGAACGGTACGTGAAGCCGTCGGCTGTTGTTGAGCGGGCGCGCCGGCGTCATACGCGCTGGCTTGAGCCGCCTGAACCGGCGTCGGCGATACGGCGCCCGCGGCACGTGCCTGTATCTGCGCTGCGCTCATGCCGGGCGGTGGCGGTTCAAACGGATCGGCTTGGGGCGTGGCCGCGGTCGTGGTCGATTGCGCCTCGGTGGTCAACGGCTGGCGCGGCGTCGCCGCGACACGGGCTGTCTGCTGCGATGGCGATTGGGGTTGCAGCGCGCCTGCGGCATAAACCGGCGGCTGTGTGGCTGTCTTCGCCGACGTCGGCGCCACGGTCGCCGCCGCACCTGCATACGCCGCCGCCGCCGTCTGCGCCACCGGCGCGACGCGCTCAGGCTGCGGTGCCGCAGCCTGATAACTCGGCGTATCGAACGGCGCCGGTGTCGCGGCCGGCCCGGCCACGCGGCGAATCCCGTCGAAACGCTTGGCCCAATACGGATTGGTCAAATAGTCGAGCCGCACCGTCCCGCCGGTCGACGGCGCGTTGACGAAGCGCAGCTTACCTACATAAATGCCGACGTGCGAATGCGCGCGCCCCGTCGTATTGAAGAAAATCAGATCGCCCGGCGCGATCTCGTCCGGTTCAATCGATTCGCCACGCCCGCTCATGTCAGCCGTCGTGCGCGGCAGATTCACGGACGCCGCACGCAAGACGACATAACGAACCAATCCGCTGCAATCGAAGCCGCTATCTGGAGTATTGCCGCCCCAGCGGTATGGAATGCCGACGAGGCTCATCGCCTGAATCGAGATTTCCTCGCGGCCGATGCTGTGGTCGACGAAATTCGGAAAGCCGGGTGGCGGAGCATGATAAGCGCCGTTCGCCACCACGACCGAGCCGCCCGAGCGCGACGACGTCTTCTGCTGCGCGCCGGCGCAGGCGGCGAGCAGCAGAACGGTCAGCAGCGAAAAGGCAAGTCGGCGCATGAAGACGAGGAGAGCGGTAAACGCCCGTTTAACGGCGAACGATGTCGGGATGGTAGCCCTTGGCCCCTTCCTCCGGCAAGAATTCTTGACAAATTACTTGAAGTTCGTGCGCTAAGTGTTGCCCGGCGAGAACGTGCGGTCAAGAAAAAAGCCGCGCCCGGAGTGCTCCGGACGCGGCTTCGAATTAAATCTAACTGATTGAAAATTAAAGAATTTCCGACGCGTAATCGGCAAGGCGCGAACGCTCGCCGCGCGCCAGTGTCACATGCCCGCTGTGCGCCCAGCCCTTGAAACGATCGACCACGTACGTCAAACCCGAACTGCCTTCCGTCAGATAAGGCGTATCGATCTGCGCGATGTTGCCCAGACAGATGATCTTCGTACCCGGACCCGCGCGCGTGACCAGCGTCTTCATCTGCTTAGGCGTCAGGTTTTGCGCCTCGTCGATGATCAGATACTTGTCCACGAACGTGCGGCCACGCATGAAGTTCATGCTCTTGACCTTCAGGCGCGAACGGATCAACTCCTGAGTCGCGGCGCGGCCCCATTCGCCGGCTGCGTCGTCGGTCTTCTGCAGGACCTCGAGGTTGTCGTCGAATGCACCCATCCACGGCTGCATTTTTTCCTCTTCCGTACCCGGCAGGAAGCCGATGTCTTCACCGACCGGCACCGTCGCGCGCGTCACGATGATCTCGTTGTAGCGCTTGTCATCCAGCACCTGGGCGAGACCGGCGGCGAGCGCGACCAGCGTCTTGCCCGTACCGGCTTGACCCAGCAGCGTGACGAAGTCGATCTCCGGGTTCATCAACAGGTTCAGCGCGAAATTCTGCTCGCGGTTGCGCGCCGTGATGCCCCACACGTTGTTCTTGTGGTGGCCGTAGTCGCGCAAGGTTTGCAGCAGCGCCGTCTTGCCGTTCAGCTCGCGCACTAGCGCGTGAAACGTCGGCTCGCCGTTCTGCGGTTCCAGATAGACGAACTCGTTGACTAGCATCGAGGCGCACAGCGGACCCGTCACACGGTAATACGTCGTACCGGTCTTGGTGTCCTGCCAGCTCTCCATGCCCTTCGCGTGCTTGGTCCAGAAATCCTGCGGCAGCGCGCGGATGCCGGAATACAGCAGATCGCTGTCTTCGAGCACCTGGTCGTTGAAGTAGTCTTCTGCGGGCAGGCCGAGCGCATGCGCCTTGATGCGCATGTTGATGTCTTTCGACACCAGCACGACCTGGCGATCCATCCGGTCGCGCTGCAACGCGCGCACCACGCCGAGGATCTGGTTGTCAGCCTTGCCTTCCGGCAGACCTTCCACCGGCTCGATGGCGGTGAGCTTGGTCTGGAAGTACAGACGCCCGGACGCCTCGCGGCTGCCCAGACGCGCGAGCGAAATGCCGTCGGACATGTTGCCGGCGTTCGCCACCAGCGCGTCCAATGTGCGGCTCACCTGACGGGCATTGCGCGCGACTTCCGACATGCCCTTCTTGTGGTTGTCGAGTTCTTCCAACGTCATCATCGGCAGATAGACGTCGTGCTCCTCGAAACGGAACAGGCAGCTCGGATCGTGCATCAGCACGTTCGTGTCGAGCACGAAGAGCTTCTGGACTTCGGCCGGCTGGGTGCCGGTGCCGCGTTTCTTGCTGGTGCCGCGCGTGCTCGGCGCGACGGCTGCGGGTGTGCTGGCCTCGGCTTGCTTGGCGCTCGGCGTGCGGGCGACGACCGGCTGCGCAGCCGGCTCGGCTTGCGGACGGCTAGCGGGAACCGGTTGCAGGAGGGCGGCGGTCTGCTTCGATTTGCGTCCGGGCGCCGTTGCGCTGCGCGCCGGAGCAGCTTGCCCGGCGGACGCAGCAGGAGCCGCCGACGATGCCGGCACCGGCCGCAAGGTGGTCGCGGCATTGGCGGCGTGCGCCATCGGCGTGGCGACGTTCGCGCGGCCGTAGTCGGCCGACTCTGCGGATTCCCCAACGACCGCCTGTTTTTTTGAGGCGGAGCGCGCCGGGCTGGCGGCTTTGGCCTTGTATTCGTCAGGCGGCAGGAGATTGCCGAGCTTGCTGGGGGGGGTAGGCAAAGGCATGGTTTCCCTCGAATTAATCGGGTCACATATCGTGCGCCGCCTGTCGCATTCTGCCGGTGCCAGTGAGTGCGCACGCAGATTGCGCCCGGAGGCGCGCATTCGGTCTAGAGATGCCGGTTCGCCTGGTCTTCGATCGGCTCCTTAACGGAAACGCGCGGCCGAGTGAACGAACGGCTGCGCGCAATTAAAAAAGCCGCCGCCCCGGCGTACGGGGCAAGCGGCTCGCCTACAGTGCTCGCGTTGCACCTCGCGACTCCGACGGAACCCAGGAAACGGGAAGCGGCCGTCAAGTCTGGCGCAGCGGCAAAAATTTGGGGTGTACAGGCACTCATTGCAACCCAATATAACGCGCCTCAAAGCGCTTGTACAGCCTCCAGAATATCGTCGACGTGGCCCGGCACTTTCACGCCGCGCCACTCCTGGCGCAGCACGCCTTCAGCGTCGATGAGGAACGTGGAGCGTTCAATTCCCCGTACTTCTTTGCCATACATTTTCTTCATTTTGATGACGTTGAAGAGCGCGCACAGCGTTTCTTCAGGATCCGAGATCAGCGGGAAGGGCAATTCGAGCTTTGCCTTGAAGTTGTCATGCGAGCGCAGGCTATCGCGCGACACGCCGAGGATTTCCGCGCCGGCCTTCTTGAACTTCGGATACAGATCGCGAAACTGCAGACCTTCGGTCGTGCAGCCCGGCGTGTTGTCCTTTGGATAAAAATACAGCACCACCTTTTTGCCCCGCAGCTTGGACAGCGTGATCTCGCCACCGGTAGCGGGGGCGGTGAAGTCGGGGATGGGTTGGTCGACTGCAATGGGCACGAGGTTCTCCGGTTGTGATGGCCTGCGCCGGATACGTGCGGCGGCGTCGGCCTGGCATCGAGACTTGGGGGGTGGGGCGGCCGGCGCGCGGCATGCTCTCGCGCGGCGGACAGATCGTCAGGGCCGGCTGCACGTTGACCAGTCAGGGCTGGACAATCAACTCGCCGGAGCGTCCTGGAATTTCGCCCCACGTAACAGGGTACGATGGCAGCGTGCTGCGGTCTAGCGTCGCGTAATAATCGCCCATCGTCGCGAAGGTGTGGCCTTGCGCGCGCCAGCCTTCCAGAAGCTGCTCGAAGATCGGTGCGAGCTTTTGCCCTTCGAGTTCCGCATGCAGCGTGTACACCTGGTCGTGTGGATTGTTTTCGGTGTGCTTCAACATCCAGGCGGCGACGTTGTGCGGCTCGACACCGTCCACGCCGAGCACTTCGTCGAGCGTGGGCAGCGTGGTGGGCATCTGCACATGCGTGAGCGTGCGGCCGTCGACTACCGGCAGATACGGCGAGTGGCCGCGTCCGTCGGACGCGTAGTGCATGCCCCACGCGTCGATCTGCTCGAACGCATGGCCGTTCATCTGCCAGCCGGCCGCGCCGTGCGTGGACGGCGGCGCGCCGAACACTTCGACGAAACGGTCGTGGCTCTGCTGCATCTGCGCCGTGGTCCATGCGCGATCTTTCGAGCGCACGTTGTCCTGCCAATACACGTGGTCCCACGTATGAATGCCGCATTCGAAACCGGCTTCGTGGATCGCACGCATCTCCGACGAGGCCTTGGCGCCGATGTCCGGACCGGGCAGCAGCACGCCGTACATCAGCTGCTTGACGCCGTAGTGTTCGACCACCGAGGTACGCGACACCTTCTTCAGAAAGCCCGGGCGCAACACGCGGCGCATTGCCCAACCGGTGTGGTCGGGCCCGAGGCTGAACAGGAAGGTGGCGCGCGCCTTGAAGCGGTCGAAGATACGTGCGAGGTTCGGCACGCCTTCGCGAGTGCCGCGCAGCGTGTCGACGTCGATCTTCAGGACGATACGAGCCAAGGATCAGCCCTTATTGCTGTTCGACAAGCGCGCGCGCTTCGCCGACGTGGCCGCGATACGCTTCGAAAATCTTGCGCAGCGCTTCGTCGAAGGTCGACTTCGGCGCCCAGTCGAGTTCCTGCATCGTGTTGTCGATTTTCGGCACGCGGTTCTGCACGTCCTGGTAGCCCGCGCCGTAGTACGCGCCCGACGAGGTTTCGACCAGTTGCACCTGTTTGGCCGTTTCCGCGTATTCCGGGAATTCGGCGGCGAGCGTCAGCATCTTGTGCGCGAGTTCGCGCACCGAGAAATTGTTGGTCGGGTTGCCGATGTTGTAGATCTTGCCCGTGGCGATGCCGTCCTTGTTCTCGATGATCTTCATCAGCGCGCCGATGCCGTCGTCGATATCCGTGAACGCGCGCTTTTGCGCGCCGCCGTCCACGAGACTGATGTTCTCGCCGCGCACGATATGGCCGAGGAACTGCGTGACCACGCGCGAGCTGCCTTCCTTCGGCGTGTAGATCGAGTCGAGGCCCGGGCCGATCCAGTTGAACGGACGGAACAGCGTGAAGTTCAGGCCTTCCATGCCGTAACCCCAGATCACGCGGTCCATCAACTGCTTGGAGCATGCGTAGATCCAGCGCGGCTTGTTGATCGGGCCGTACGACAGTTGCGATTCTTCCGGATCGAACTGTTCGTCCGTGCACATGCCGTAGACCTCGGAGGTGGACGGAAACACGAGGTGCTTGCCGTACTTGACGGCCGAACGCACGATCGGCAGGTTCGCCTCGAAGTCCAGTTCGAACACGCGCAGCGGCTGCTTCACGTACGTGGCGGGCGTGGCGATCGCGACCAGCGGCAGGATCACATCGCACTTCTTGACGTGATATTCGACCCACTCCTTGTTGATCGTGATGTCGCCTTCGAAGAAGTGCATCCGTTCATGATTGATCAGATCGCCCAGACGCTCGGTCTGCATGTCCATGCCGAAGACTTCCCAATCGGTCGTTTCGAGAATGCGTTTGGACAGGTGATGGCCGATGAAGCCGTTCACACCCAGGATCAGGACTTTTTTCATGAGTAACGGGGAGTTTGGATGAGCTGGGCAAATTCGGCCGGAGTGACGACAGTCTCGCTGCCGTCGTGCTGGCGCCGCAATTCGTGGATGGCGATCGCGCGGCCGTCGCCGCATATCGCGAAAACGGCATTATCGCTTACGTGCAGGCCCGGGGGCAAATCCGAGCGAAGCGCGCCGGGCGCGGCGAGGCGCGCGCGCGTAACGACGAAACGCTGCGCACCGATATCCGTGAAAGCGCCCGGATAGGGTGGCGCGACCGCGCGGATCAGGTTGTAGACCTGTTGCGCCGATTGCGTCCAGTCGATGCGGCCGTCTTCCGGCTTGCGTCCGCCGTAGTAGCTGCCGTGCGCGATATCGTTCGGCAGATGCGGCGCCTCGCCCGCCAGCAGGGACGGCAGCACGCGCCACAGCGTCTGCTCGGCGGCCACGGTGACCTTGTCGAACACTTGCGCGGCGGTGTCGTCGGGCAGGATCGGCACCGGCGTTTGCGCGAGGATCGCGCCCGCGTCCGGCTTGGCGGCCATTTCGTGCAGCGTCGCGCCGGTTTCCGTTTCGCCGTGAATCACCGCCCAATTCGTCGGCACGCGGCCGCGGTACTTCGGCAGCAGCGAGCCGTGCATGTTGTAAGCGCCCCGTGCGGCGAGCGCCAGCACGTCGACCGGCAACATGTGGCGGTAATAGAACGAGAAGATGAAGTCCGGACGCGCGGCGCTCACCGCGGCGCGCAGTTCGGGGCTCTTCGGATCGGCGGGCGTGACGACCTTGATGCCGTGCTCGGCCGCGACCGAGGCGACGCTGCCGAACCAGATGTTTTCGGTCGGACTGTCTTCGTGCGTGACGACGAGCGCCACGTCCACGCCGCGCGCGAGCAGTACCTGCAGGCAGCGCACGCCGACGTTGTGATAGGCGAATACGACAGCGCGCGGCTTCATGGATTCGGGCCCTGGTCGAGTAGCGGCGCGGCCTGCACGGCCTGCACGACGGTCTGGCGCGGCGCTTCGGTCACGGTCGTGCCGTCGCGCTGTTCGAGAATGGTCTGCACGAGGTAGCGCGGACGCGCGCGCACCTGCTGATAGATCCGGCCGATATATTCGCCGAGCAGGCCGAGCGCGAAGATGATCACGCCGAGCAGGAAGAAGGTGATAGCGAACAGCGTGAACACACCTTGCACTTCCGCGCCGATGATGAAGCGCCGAATCAGCAGCAGCACGAACAGCGCCGCGGACCCGAGCGACAGGATCACGCCGATGAACGACAGCCATTGCAGCGGCACGACCGAGAAGCCGGTGACGAGGTCGAAGTTCAGGCGGATCAGCGAATACAGCGAGTACTTCGATTCGCCGGCAAAACGCTCTTCGTGCGCGACCTCGATTTCCACCGGATTCTGCGCGAAGGTGTAGGCGAGCGCCGGAATGAACGTGTTGATTTCGCCGCAGCGATTGATCGTGTCGATGATGTGCCGGCTGTACGCGCGCAGCATGCAGCCCTGGTCGGTCATCTTGATGCGGGTGATGCGCTCGCGCAGCCGGTTCATCGCGCGCGAGGCCTTGCGGCGCCACAGACTGTCCTGGCGTTGCAGGCGAATCGTGCCGACGTAGTCGTAGCCTTCGCGCATCTTGTTGACCAGCTTGCTGATTTCTTCCGGCGGATTCTGCAGATCGGCGTCGAGCGTGATGACGATCTCGCCGCGCGATTGCTCGAAGCCCGCCAGAATCGCCATGTGCTGGCCGTAGTTGCCGTTCAGCAGAATCACGCGCGTCGTGTCGGGACGCGCGCGGAACTGTTCGGCGAGCAGGGCGGCGGATTTGTCGCGGCTGCCGTCGTTGATGAAGATCACTTCATAACCGGTGCCGAGCGCGTCGAGCGCCGGATACAGGCGCGCGAACAGCGCAGCCAGACCGGCTTCCTCGTTGTACACCGGGACGATGACCGACACTTCCGGTGCGGCAGCGCGATGTTCCGAATAAATCATTTCCGCTTATTTTCCGTATTGTTCGCAAATTTCATTGACCGCGCGGCACACGCGCTCCACGTCGCCGTCGTTCATCAACGTGAAGAGCGGCAGCGTGACGTTGGTCGCGCCGAAGCGTTCCGCATGCGGGAACATGCCTTCCTTGAAGCCGCGCGCGCGATACAGCGAGAACAGGTGGATCGCCGGGTAGTGCACGCCCGACCCGATGCCACGCTCCTTCAACTGACCCATGAAGCCGGCGCGGTCGATCGACAGTTTCTCGAGCGGCAGCGTGATCTGGAACATGTGCCAGTTGCTGTTTTCAAGGTCAGCAAGTGGCAGGCCGACTCCCAGTTTCAACGCGGCGCCGCCTTCCAGACCCGCGAAATACGCGCGCACGAGTTTCCTGCGCTGCGCGAGGAAGCGCTCCAGATGCGGCAACTGACCGAGGCCGACGCGCGCGGCGACATCCGTCAGGTTGTATTTGCCGCCGAGCACGTCGCAGTCCATGCCGTCGAAGCCGGTGCGCGTGATGCCTTGCAGACGGTATTTTTGCGCGAGGATCGCTTCTTCTTCGTTGTTCAGCACCAGCGCGCCGCCTTCGATCGAGGTCAGGTTCTTGTTCGCATGGAAGCTGAACGAGACCATGTCGCCCAGCTTGCCGATGCGCTCGCCTTTCCACGTCGAGCCGAACGCCTGCGCGGCGTCTTCGATCACGCGCAGCTTGTGGGCGCGGGCGATCTCGTACAGACGGTCCATGTCGACCGGCAGGCCCGACAGATACACCGGAATCAGCGCCTTGGTGCGCGGCGTGATGGCTTTTTCGAGCAGGTCGAGGTTGATATTGCGGGTGGCCGGGTCGATATCGACGAACACCGGCGTCGCGCCGACTTCGTAGATCACGTTGCTGGTCGAAACCCACGAGGCCGGCGTCGTGATGACTTCGTCGCCTTCGCCCACGCCGGCGATGCGCAGGCCGATCTCCAGCGTCGCCGTGCCGGAATTGAACGTGCGCACCGGACGGCCGCCGCAGAACTCGGAGAGCGCGGCTTCGAACTTCTGGTTCTGCGGGCCGGTGGTGATCCAGCCGGAGCGCAACACGTCGGCGACGCCCTGAATCGTTTCCTCATCGATCTCGGGTTTGACAAAAGGCAAGAACGGGACTGTTGACTGGCTCATGAATGCTTCGCTCGATTGAAAAGGCGCAACCCGAAGGGCGCGAAGTAAACCACACATTGTGCGCAAATTGCGCGCGAATCCCAGGCCGCGGCAAAAAAGGGCGCAACCGCACAGCATACCGTGGTCAACCTTACGGATTCCTTAGCCGACAGGGTTGCCCGCTTACGGTATCTTTTGCCGTCTGCATCTTCCCAGTCGGCGCTGGCGATCACCCGTAATAAATGTGTCCGGCAGATCATTGCCCCGGACCGTGGCATCTAGCTGCGCGCCAGCACCAGCACGCCGATCAGGATGATGCCGATGCCGATCAGCTTCTGTACCGACAGCACTTCGCCGAACAGGTACCACGCCGCGAACGCATTGACGACGTAGCCGAGCGACAGCATCGGATAGGCGATCGACACATCCACCCGCGACAGCCCGACGATCCACACTGCCACGCTGATCACATAACAGGCCAGCCCACCGATGATCGGCGGCTGGGTTGCGATGCGAAAGGCGATGGGCAGGATGTTCGCACGGGTGAATTCGAAGTGTCCAACGGCATTCGTACCGGCTTTGAGCAGCAACTGCGCACCGGCGTTCAACGTGACGCCTGCAAGAATGCAAAAGAGGGAAATCGGGTTCATCGAACGGTCAGATCCTGATATGGGGTCATTGTTGTGCTTTTTCTACTGACGCCGGTGCAGGTGCGTCGGCTGCCGGCGTGCCGGGCGCGCTCAGCGGCTTTTCCACCACCACGCGGCGCGAGTCGCGGGCGATCACCTGCATCGGCAGGCCTTCCTTGACGAGCCGGTCGTAGGTCGGCGGCGGGATCAGCGCGAGCGCGTAGCGGTCGGCCTTCCAGCGTTCGATCCAGGCATCCACGGAGGGAATCCATTTCTGCGGCTCGACGGACACGCCGAACGCCAGTTCGTCGGGATGCTCGACCATGATCATGGCGTGGTCGACATAGAACGGCATCGTGTGGTCGAGTACGCCCACCGAGTAGAACGGCGTATCCGCCGGCAACTTCGCGATCTCCGCCTTGATGGCCGGCGCGAGCGGCGCGCCGGAACTCAGGCGGCCGAACACGTCGTGACCCGTGCCGGCGATGGTGCCGAGCAGCAGCCACGCCGCGCCGAAGGTGGCGACGGCGCCGAGGCTGCCGGCCCGGCTACGGCGGTTCAGCCACAGCGCGGCCAGCGTCAGCACGAAGGCGACGGCGAGCGCCGCCAGCACCCACGTGCGGTACTCGGCATACAGTTCGGCCGGATTGCGGGCGCTGCCGAAGCGCGCCATGAACAACGCGGCAAACGCGGCGACTACGAGAAAAAGTGCATAGCCGGCGAGATGGCGGCGCAGTTGTTCGCGCGTGACGAGCGGCAGGTACATACCGATCAGCAGCGCGATCGGCGGCGCGATCGGCAGCGTGTAGGACAGCAGCTTCGAATGCGACGCGCTGAAGAACAGGAAGATGAAGACGGTCCACGTCAGCATCAGCGTGACCGGTGCGAAGCCGTTCGGCTGGCGCGGCAGGCGCCACGCGTGGCGCACGCTTTGCAGTGTCACCGAGAGCCACGGCAGGAAGCCGACGATCAGCACCGGCACGAAGTAGTAGAACGGGCCCGGACGGTTCTGCTCAGGCGTCAGATAGCGCTTGAACTGCTGAACGATGAAGAAGAAGTTCAGGAATTCCGGGTTGCGCTGCTGCACCAGCACGAACCACGGCGTGACGATCGCGAAGAACACGATCAGGCCGCCGATCAGATGCAGGCGCTTCCACACGGCCCAGTCGCGCGCGATCACCGTGTACAGCACGAGCACCGCACCCGGCAGGATCATGCCGACGAGCCCCTTGGACAGCACCGCCAGCGCCATCGAGCCCCAGCACACCCACATCCAGCCGCGCACGCAGCCGGTCGGCAGGTTGGGGCGCTGCGCCAGCAGCAGCGCGCACAGCGTCAGCTCCATCCAGAACGACAGGCCCATGTCGAGCGTGTTGAAGTGGCCCATCAGGTTCCAGTACGGCGAGGTCGCCAGCACGATCGCCGCGAACACGCCGGTCGCCGCGTTGAACACGCGCGCGCCCGTGAAGCCGACCAGCAGCACGCCGGCAAAGCCTGTCAGCGCTGTGTAGAGCCGCGCCTGCCATTCGCCGATGCCGAACCATGCGAACGTGAGCGCGTTCGCCCAGGTTTGCAGCGGCGGCTTCTCGAAATACTTGTAGCCGTTGTAACGCGGCGTGATCCAGTCGCCGGTCGTGAACATCTCGCGCGCCATTTCGGCGTAGCGGCCTTCGTCGCTCGGCAGCAGGTGGCGCCAGCCGAGCGGCACGAACCAGATCACGGCAAGGGCCAGCACCAGCAGCAGAATCGTGGTGCGGTTGAGCGGTAGCCTGGACGGCGTATCGTTCATGGATTTCAACCTTTGTGGCGACGCCGCGCAGGCGGCGAAGCGGTGTTGTTCGGAAATGGCGACCGCTCAGGCGGGCGGCCGCCCGCGAGGCGGGACGGCCCTCCTCGGGGCGCGCGTGCATGAGACTGTCCGCGCGGCGTTCTGGTTGCGTTGCGACGCGCCGCTAGCCTCGACGGCGGCGGTTGCGTCACCTTCCGCCGACAGGTCGCTCTACCGGCGCGCGCGGTCATGCTCAGGCTGGCGGTCCGGCAATCAATGGCGCGCAGTGTACGTTATCGGCCGTGACGCGGCCAGGGCGCGCGCTTCAACGCGGTGGCGCGAACGCCCCGGATACGGTGCACGGCAGCCCGCGCGCGCATTGCAACCGACGCGCTCCAGGCCGGCATCGCGGCACGGTTCTAGGCTTCGATCAGCAGCGCGGCCGCGACCTTGCGGCCCTCGGCCATCAGAATGTTGTACGTGCGGCAGGCGGCCTTGAAGTCCATCGTTTCGACGCCGATGCGCTTCGCGGTGAGCGCCGCGGTCAGCCGCGGATGCGGAAAGCGCAGCCGTTCGCCGCTGCCGAATACGACCACTTCGGGCGCGGAGTCGACCAGCATGGCGAAGTGCTCGGCACTGAGCTGCTCGAAAGAGGAGACGGGCCAAGGGATGACCGGCGCGTCCGGCAGCACGAGAAGGCTGCCCGAATGGCGCACCAGATTGATTTCGACATAGTCGGCGCCGTAGCCGGTGACGGTGTTGAGGGCGCCGCTCGAATCCTGATGTAATTTCAAATTGGTTTTCCGAAGTCGTCGTGAGACATCATGCGTGTTGGCCGCCCGACCGGGTTGAGCCGCGGCCGGCGATTCGACGCGAGTGGGACACGCGCATGGGGCACAAGCGAGGCAGAAGCGGCCGAAAAGGCTTGCCGTTGCGGTTGGTGCATTGCGGAAGTCGGCCAAAATCCGCTAAATTATAACTTTTTAGCCGCCTTGCGGCGCCCCTCGCTCATGTGCCGCCACAAGCCGCGCTGAGTCCACGGGTGCGGCCCACCGGCTACCCGCCTTGGTTTTGCCCGCTTTCGGCCGCTTTTCGTCTGCTTTTGTCTGTGTGTGTTCTTCTCGCTGCCGTACCGGTGCAATCCGCCGCTGGCGCGCCTGATGAACCCTTCGAGTGCACGAGAAGATGCTCGCGAAGTGGCCTGCGCAGTGGCCGCAAGCATCGGCCCTGTGATTGGATCCGATCCGCGTCCGCCGGCCGTCGTTTGCTGTCGCCGGTGCGTGCCGCGCCCGAATTCCCCGTATCGGCGAACTTGCCCGGCCCGTTTTGTTGCGTTTCGTTGCGTTTTTGTTATTCGCCGCGCTTGTTCGCCCAAGCCATCAACCAGGATGAAGTGCCCGCCGTGAAACCGATCCTCAAATCCAACAAGTTGTTGAATGTCTGCTACGACATTCGCGGGCCCGTCCTCGAACACGCGAAGCGGCTCGAAGAAGAGGGCCATCGCATCATCAAGCTGAACATCGGCAATCTCGCGCCGTTCGGCTTCGACGCGCCGGACGAAATCATTCAGGACATGATCCTGAACCTGCCGGGTTCGTCGGGTTACTCCGATTCCAAAGGTGTGTTCGCCGCGCGCAAGGCGATCATGCATTACACGCAGCAAAAGGGCGTGCACGGCGTCGAACTGGACGACATCTACATCGGCAACGGCGCGTCCGAGCTGATCGTGATGGCGCTGCAGGGCCTTTTGAACGATGGCGACGAAGTGCTGCTGCCCGCGCCGGACTACCCGCTGTGGACCGCCGGCGTGAGCCTGTCGGGCGGCACGCCGGTGCACTACATCTGCGACGAATCGAATAGCTGGATGCCCGACCTCGACGACATTCGCGCGAAGATCACGCCGAACACGCGCGCGCTCGTGGTCATCAACCCGAACAACCCGACCGGCGCGCTGTATTCGGACGAACTGCTGCTCGGCCTGATCGAGATTGCCCGTCAGCACGGCCTGGTGATTTTCGCCGACGAGGTCTACGACAAGATCGTCTACGACGGCAAGAAGCACACGTCGATGGCGGCGCTCTCCGAAGACGTGCTCACGGTCACCTTCAACAGCCTGTCGAAGAGCTACCGTTCGTGCGGCTATCGCGCCGGCTGGATGTTCATTTCCGGCCTGACCGCCGGCGAGAACCGCCGTCACGCCAAAGACTACTTCGAAGGGCTCGGCATTCTGGCGTCCATGCGCCTGTGCCCGAACGTGCCCGGCCAGTACGCGATCCAGACCGCGCTCGGCGGCTATCAGAGCATTAACGACCTGATCGTGCCGACCGGGCGTCTGTACAAACAGCGCGAACTCGCGTATGACATGCTGACGGCCATCCCGGGCGTGAGTTGCGTGAAGCCCGAAGCGGCGCTGTACATGTTCCCGCGTCTGGATCCGAAGATCTATCCGATCCAGGACGATCAGCAGTTCATCCTCGACCTTCTGCTGGAAGAGCGCGTGCTGCTTGTGCAGGGCACCGGCTTCAACTGGCCGACGCCGGATCACTTCCGCGTCGTGTTCCTGCCGAACGTGGACGATCTCGCGGATTCGATCAACCGCATCGCGCGCTTCCTCGACGGTTACCGCAAGCGTCACACAGCCTAGCGCACAATAGAGCGTACGACGCGGCTCCCACCGCGTCGCGCCGTCCGCAAGGCGCCACCCGTTTCCTTTTAATCATCTACTCGAAAACACACGCTGCATGGAACCGATCAAAGTTGGACTGCTGGGCTTCGGCACGGTAGGCAGCGGCACCTTCACGGTACTGCGCCGCAATCAGGAAGAAATCAAACGCCGCGCGGGCCGCGGCATCGAGATTGCGCGCATCGCCGTGCGCAATCCCGCCAAGGCGACAGCGGCGCTCGGCAGTCAAGCCGGCACGGTGGCGCTGACCGATGACTTCAACGCGGTGGTCGACGATCCGTCGATCGATATCGTGGCCGAAATGATCGGCGGCACGGGCGTGGCGCGCGACCTCGTTCTACGCGCGATCAAGAACCGCAAGCACGTGGTCACGGCCAACAAGGCGCTGCTCGCGGTGCATGGCACGGAGATTTTCGAAGCGGCGCGCGCCAACGGCGTGATGGTGTCGTTCGAGGCGGCGGTGGCGGGCGGCATTCCGATCATCAAGGCGCTGCGCGAGGGTCTGACGGCCAATCGCATCCAGTACATTGCGGGCATCATCAACGGCACCACGAACTACATCCTCTCGGAGATGCGCGACCGCGGGCTCGACTTCGCGACCGCGCTGAAGGCCGCGCAGGAACTGGGTTACGCCGAAGCCGACCCGACCTTCGATATCGAAGGCGTGGACGCCGCGCACAAGGCGACCATCATGAGCGCGATCGCGTTCGGCGTGCCGGTGCAGTTCGACAAGGCCTACGTGGAAGGCATCAGCAAGTTGGCCGCGATCGACATCAAATATGCCGAGGAACTCGGCTACCGTATCAAGCTGCTCGGCATCGCGCGCCGCACCGACAAGGGCATCGAGTTGCGCGTGCATCCCACGCTGATTCCGGAAAAGCGCCTGCTCGCCAACGTGGAAGGCGCGATGAACGCGGTCGTGGTGCACGGCGACGCGGTCGGCACAACCTTGTACTACGGCAAGGGCGCGGGCGCCGAGCCCACCGCCTCCGCCGTGGTGGCCGATCTGGTCGACGTGACGCGTTTGCACACGGCCGACCCGGAGCATCGCGTGCCGCATCTGGCGTTCCAGCCGGACAGTCTGTCGAGCACCCCGATCCTGCCGATTGACGAAATCACGAGCGGCTACTATCTGCGTCTGCGAGTGGCGGACGTGACCGGCGTGCTGGCCGACATCACGCGCATTCTGGCCGACACCGGCATTTCGATCGACGCGCTGCTGCAGAAGGAATCGGAGCAGGTCGACGCGAACGGCAAGGGCGAAACCGACATCATCCTGATTACGCACGAAACGGTTGAAAAGAACGTCAACGCCGCGATCAAGACGATCGAAGCGTTGAAGACCGTTGTCTCGCAAGTCACGAAGCTGCGCATGGAAGCGCTGAACTAGGCCGAACTATGAACTACCTCTCCACGCGCGGCGCCGGAGCCGGCGAGCGCCATACCTTTTCCGACATCCTGCTGGGCGGTCTCGCCAAAGACGGCGGCCTCTACCTGCCCGCCGACTATCCGCGCGTCACGGCTGACGAACTGACGCGCTGGCGCACGCTGCCGTATGCGGACCTCGCCTTCGAGATTCTGTCCAAATTCAGCGACGACATTCCCGCCGAAGACCTGCGCGCCCTCACGCGCAAGACGTACACCGCGGCGACATACTGCAACGTGCGCGACGACGAAAGCGCCGCGCAGATCACGCCGTTGAAGACGCTCGGCGTCGAGAACGGCGCGCCGCTGTCGCTGCTGGAACTGTCGAACGGTCCGACGCTCGCGTTCAAGGACATGGCGATGCAGTTGATCGGCAACCTGTTCGAATACGCGCTCGCCAAAAACGGCGAAACGCTGAACATTCTCGGCGCGACCTCGGGCGACACCGGCAGCGCCGCGGAATATGCGATGCGTGGCAAGAAAGGCATCAGCGTGTTCATGCTGTCGCCGCACAAGAAGATGAGCGCGTTCCAGACCGCGCAGATGTACAGCCTGCAAGACCCGAACATCTTCAATATCGCCGTGGAAGGCGTGTTCGACGACGCGCAGGACATCGTCAAAGCCGTCTCGAACGATCACGCGTTCAAGGCGAAGTACAAGATCGGCACGGTCAACTCGATCAACTGGGCGCGCGTCGTGGCGCAGGTCGTGTACTACTTCAAGGGCTACTTCGCGGCCACCAGGTCGAACGACGAGCGCGTGTCGTTCACGGTGCCGTCGGGCAACTTCGGCAACGTGTGCGCGGGTCACATCGCGCGCATGATGGGTTTGCCGATCGAGAAGCTGGTCGTGGCGACGAACGAAAACGACGTGCTCGACGAATTCTTCCGCACCGGCATTTACCGCGTGCGCAAGGCGGCCGAGACGTATCACACCAGCAGCCCGAGCATGGACATTTCGAAGGCGTCGAATTTCGAGCGTTTCGTGTTCGATCTGCTCGGCCGCGATCCGGCGCGCGTGCTGCAACTGTTCCGCGACGTCGAAGAGAAGGGTGGCTTCGATCTCGCGGCGAGCGGCGATTTCGCGCGCGTGCAGGAGTTCGGTTTCGTGTCGGGCAGCAGCAGCCATGACAGCCGCGTGGATACGATCCGCGACGTGTTCGAGCGTTACGACACGATGATCGACACGCACACGGCCGACGGCCTGAAGGTGGCGCGCGAACATCTGCAGCCGGGCATTCCGATGATCGTGCTGGAGACGGCGCAACCGATCAAGTTCGGCGAGACGATCCGCGAAGCGCTGCTGCGCGAACCGGAGCGGCCGGCGGCGTTCTCGGGCCTCGAGTCGTTGCCGCAGCGTTTCGAAGTGCTGCCGGCGGATGCGCAGCGCGTGAAGGACTTCATCGTGGCGAACGCGGGCGCTTAAGTCGCCTGTCGCCGTGAAGCGTGAGCGGCTCGTCCAGAACTTACACAGCCTGTCCGAAGCGCTTCACGCGCTCCACGCAAAACGACGCTTGCCGCGAAACCTCGCGGCAAGCGCTCAAACTCCAAAAAATCCCCCCATAACGCCAAGCAGCCCAGGCTGTCTGCCGCGACCGCTACAATATTCTTTTAACCTGCGGCTTCGAGACCAGAGATGTCCACACCCACGCCCCGTGCGCCGATGCTCGCCACCGCCGAAGCCCTGGCGACCCTGCTCAGCGCAGCGAGCCCGATTGCCGGCACAGAGTCGATCCCCACGCTGGAAGCGCTGAACCGCGTGCTTGCGGCCGACGTCACGTCGCCGCTCGACGTCCCGCCGATGAACACCAGTTCAATGGACGGCTACGCGATCCGCACGGCGGATCTGACGGCGCAGGGCAGCAGCCGCTTGCCGGTTTCGCAGCGTATTCCCGCCGGTCACGCGCCGGAGCCGCTGAAGCCCGGCACGGCGGCGCGCATCTTCACCGGCGCCACGGTGCCGCCCGGCGCCGACGCGATCGTGATGCAGGAGCAAACCGAAGCCGCCGGCGCGGAAGTCACGATTCTGTACAGTCCGCAACCGGGCGAATGGATCACGGCGCAGGGCGCGGATATCCGCAGCGGCTCGGTCATTCTGCCAGCGGGCACGCGGCTCACGCCGCAGGCGCTGGGACTCGCTGCCTCGGTGGGTTGCGCCGAACTGGTGGTGCGGCGGCGCGTCAAGGTCGCCGTGTTTTTCACGGGCGACGAACTGACGATGCCCGGCGAGCCGCTGAAACCGGGCGCGATCTACAACTCGAACCGTTTCACACTGCGTGGCCTGCTGGAGAAGCTCGGCTGCGAAGTCACCGACTACGGCATCGTCGCGGACAAGCTCGACGCGACCCGCGCGACGCTGCGCGAAGCCGCCGAGGCGCATGACCTGATCTTGACCTGCGGCGGTGTGTCGGTGGGTGAGGAGGATCATGTGAAACCGGCTGTGGAGGCGGAAGGGCGGCTTGCGATGTGGCAGATCGCGATGAAGCCGGGTAAGCCGCTCGCGTTCGGCGCGGTGCGCCGTGCGGCGCAGCGTGGCGAGACCGCGACGGAGCCCTCGGCTGAAACCTTTTTTATCGGTTTGCCGGGCAATCCGGTGTCCAGCTTCGCCACTTTCCTTCTGTTTGTGCGCCCGTTCGTCCTAAGTCTGGCCGGCGTGCAGACGGTCGCGCCGCGCGCGCTGTCGCTGCGGGCGGACTTCACGCAGAGCAAGGCCGACCGCCGCAACGAATTCCTGCGCGCGCGGATCAACCCCGCCGGTGGCCTCGATCTGTTCCCGAATCAGAGTTCGGCCGTGCTGACGTCGACGGTCTGGGGCGACGGACTGATCGACAATCCGCCGAATCACGCGATCAGCGCCGGCGAGACCGTGCGCTTCATTCCTTTTTCCGAATTGCTGAACTGAGGCCGGCAAGCACCGGCGGCATCCCGATGAAGATTCAACTCCGATATTTTGCGAGCGTGCGTGAAGCGCTCGACCTGGCCGACGAAACCGTCGATCTGCCCGCCGGCATTGCGACCGTCGGCGACGTGCGCGCGTGGCTGCGCGTGCGCGGCGGCATCTGGGCCGACACGCTGGCCGAAGGCCGTGCGCTGCGCATGGCCTGCAATCACGTGATGACCGGCGCCGGCACTCGCGTCACCGAAGGCTGCGAAGTCGCGTTTTTTCCGCCCGTCACCGGCGGCTGAGCCACGACGCCGCCAGTCCACCTAACCGCATAGGAGCCCTAGATGCCCGTTCGCGTCCAGACGGAAGACTTCGACCTCACCGCCGAGGTCGCTGCATTGCGCGCGCGCAATCCGAAGATCGGCGCGGTGGCGTGCTTCGTCGGCACCGTGCGCGATCTGAACGACGGCGGCACGGTCGAGACGATGGAGCTCGAACACTATCCCGGCATGACGGAGAAGTCGCTGGAGGCGATCATCGTGAGCGCGCGGGAGCGCTGGCCGGGCATCGAGGTGTCGATCGTGCACCGGGTCGGCAAGCTCTATCCGCTCGATCAGATCGTGCTGGTGGCGACCACGGCCATGCATCGCGGGGAAGCGTTCGCGTCGTGCGAATTTGTGATGGATTATCTGAAGACCCAGGCGCCGTTCTGGAAGAAAGAGAAGACCGAGGCCGGCGAGCATTGGGTCGATGCCCGCGTCACCGACGACGCTGCGCTCGCCCGTTGGGGCATTGAATCGGGCAATCGGACGGGGGAGTAGGCGCGGTGGGTTTGGGTTTGCAGGATTCTGCGGGCCAGGCAAGCATCTTCACGCCACTCACGCCGTTCTGAAGCGCTCTCAAAACTTGGCGCCGCTCTCAGGTGGTGCTTTCCTCCGGGCCGCCGTACCGGTCTAAAACTGCGCTGAAGCCTGAACCCAAGTCATTCGTCCCGCGCCCGACCAATGATTCGCGCCGGAAACGGCTCGCCAGGCGGACGCGCCGCGTGAGCGGCATCCTCACCGTCACGCGGACGCCGTTTCGGCGCAACGCGGTCCAGCAGCGCCTGCTGTTCCTCCGGAATCTTGTAGTCCCAGCCGAAACGGCTCAACTGCAGACTCTGCGCGATTCGCAGCGCCGGTTCCATGAAGCGCACCGCCGCAGCCGGCTGATAACGCGATTCAACCGTATCCAGAAACAGATACAGCCAGCGGCTGAAGTGCTGCGGCTCGATTCCCTCGAGCGGCTGATGTGCCTGCTGCACGTTGCCGCGGTATTGCTTCGCGCCCAGCACGAGGCTGCCCCAGAACGTGCACATCTTGGGCAGATGATCGTCCCAGCGGCCCGCCAGCGTCGCATCGAAGACAGGGCCGAGCAGGGTATCGGCACGCACGCGGTCGTAGAAGCCGTAGACGAGATCGC
Source organism: Paraburkholderia sediminicola (assembly GCF_046027355.1). GTDB lineage: Bacteria > Pseudomonadota > Gammaproteobacteria > Burkholderiales > Burkholderiaceae > Paraburkholderia > Paraburkholderia sediminicola_B. The sequence continues at coordinate 121,504 of NZ_JAQQEK010000013.1, forward strand.
GGATATTCGCCTCGGTGGGTTCGGCGGCGCGCTCGACCACCGGCGCGGCAGGGAAGGACGGGTTCATGCGAATTCCAAAAAAATGCGGCTATTCATCGCGCATCGCCACATGGCGCCACGGAGCGTCAGGAATGGCCTCAAATTGATGCCGAACGGAAGGAAGTAGGATGCGAACACCCCGCTTTTCGTAAGAATGCCCCAAGCGGGAAACGTTACCATTACTGCCGAATGACCCACCCCGCCTCTCTGCGCAGAACTGGAAATATGCGTAGCGCCTGCATCTTAGGGCGAAGCGACGGCCCACGGCAACCCTTGCATCGACGCGGTTATCTCCCGGATCGCGGCTTGCGCTCATTGCGATACCTGCACTCATGAGACTGACCGACTATACGGATTACTCACTACGCGTCCTGCTCTACCTCGCCGTTCGTGGCGAAGGATTGTCGACGATCCAGGACATTTCGGACGCTTACGGCATTTCCAAGAACCACTTGATGAAAGTCGTGCAGCAACTCGGCGAACTCGGCTGGGTCGAGACGGTGCGCGGCCGCAACGGCGGCCTGCGGCTCGCCGAACAGACGAATGCGCTGACGGTCGGCGAAATCGTGCGCGCGACGGAAAGCGACTTTGCGCTGGTCGGTTGTTTTCCGGACCAGCATGGCGAGCGCCGTAGTTGCGTGATTACAGCGCAGTGCCGTCTGCGAAACACGCTCGAGGCGGCGCGCAATGCCTTCCTCGCCGAGCTCGACCGCCATACCATTGGCGAGGTGGCGCAGCCGCACGGCCCGCTGGCCGCACTGCTCGGCTTGAGCAGCGTGATCCCGATCACGCCGGTCGCGCCGGCCGGCGGCGACTCCGCATCGCTGGCCTGATTGCGCCAGGCATTTCTCTCGCGTCAAATGTTAAATAGTTGTCGCTTGCGGCAAAAAATCGCTTGAAACCTGGATAAAACGCCTCATTTTGGTGGTAATCGAAATTGGAGGTCGCTTGATGAGAATCGACAAACTCACCACTAAATTCCAGGAAGCACTGGCGGATGCCCAGAGTCTGGCCGTCGGCCATGACAATCAATACATCGAACCGGTTCACGTCCTGTCGGCGCTCGTCGCCCAACACGATGGCTCGGCGCGCTCGCTGCTCTCGCGTGCCGGCGTGCACGTGCAGGCGCTGCAAACCGCGCTCGGCGACGCCATGACGCGTCTGCCGCAAGTGCAGGGCACGGACGGCAATGTGCAGATCGGCCGCGAGTTGACCGGTCTGCTGAACCAGGCCGACAAGGAAGCGCAAAAGCTCAACGACACGTTCATCGCGAGCGAGATGTTCCTGCTCGCGGTCGCGGACGACAAAGGCGAGGCCGGCCGTCTCGCGCGTCAGCACGGCTTGTCGCGCAAGTCGCTGGAAAGCGCGATCGTCGCGGTGCGCGGCGGCTCGCAAGTGCACAGCCAGGACGCCGAAAGCCAGCGTGAAGCGCTGAAGAAATACACCGTGGATCTGACCGAGCGTGCGCGGGCCGGCAAGCTCGATCCGGTGATCGGCCGCGACGACGAAATCCGTCGCTCGATCCAGATCCTGCAACGCCGCACCAAGAACAATCCGGTGCTGATCGGCGAACCGGGCGTGGGTAAGACCGCGATCGTCGAAGGTCTGGCGCAGCGTATCGTCAACGGCGAAGTGCCGGAAACGCTCAAGGGCAAGCGCGTGCTGTCGCTCGATATGGCCGCCTTGCTGGCCGGCGCCAAGTATCGCGGCGAGTTCGAAGAGCGCCTGAAGGCCGTGCTGAGCGACATCGCGAAAGACGAAGGGCAGACCATCGTTTTCATCGACGAAATTCACACCATGGTCGGCGCGGGCAAGGCCGAAGGCGCGATGGATGCGGGCAACATGCTGAAGCCTGCGCTCTCGCGTGGCGAACTGCATTGCGTCGGCGCGACCACGCTCGACGAATATCGCAAGTACATCGAAAAGGATGCCGCGCTCGAGCGCCGCTTCCAGAAGGTGCTGGTCGACGAACCGACCGTGGAAGCGACCATCGCGATCCTGCGCGGTCTGCAGGAAAAGTATGAGCTGCATCACGGCGTCGATATCACCGACCCGGCGATCGTGGCGGCGGCCGAATTGTCGCATCGCTACATCACGGACCGTTTTCTGCCGGACAAGGCCATCGACCTGATCGACGAAGCTGCCTCGAAGATCAAAATGGAAATCGACTCGAAACCGGAAGAGATGGACCGGCTCGATCGTCGTTTGATCCAGTTGAAGATCGAGCGCGAAGCCGTCAAGAAGGAAAAAGACGAAGCGTCGCAAAAGCGTCTGCAACTGATCGAGGAAGAAATCGAACGGCTGAATCGCGAATATTCGGACCTCGAAGAAATCTGGACCGCGGAAAAAGCCGCGGTGCAGGGCAGCGCGCAACTGAAGGAAGAGATCGAAAAAACGCGTGCGGAAATCACGCGCCTGCAACGTGAAGGCAAGCTGGAGAAGGTCGCCGAGTTGCAGTACGGCAAGCTGCCGGGGCTCGAAGCGCAGTTGAAGGAAGTGACCAAGGCCGAGGCGAGCGAGCAGAACAATCCGACGCGTCCGCGCCTCTTGCGCACGCAGGTCGGCGCGGAAGAAATCGCTGAAGTCGTGTCGCGGTCCACCGGCATTCCGGTGTCACGCATGATGCAGGGCGAGCGCGAAAAGCTGCTGCAGATCGAAGAGAAGCTGCATGCGCGCGTGGTCGGCCAGGATGAAGCGATCAGCGCGGTGGCCGATGCGATCCGCCGCTCGCGTGCGGGTCTGTCGGATCCTAACCGGCCGTATGGTTCGTTCCTGTTCCTCGGTCCGACCGGTGTAGGGAAGACCGAGTTGTGCAAGGCGTTGGCGTCGTTCCTGTTCGATTCGGAAGATCATTTGATCCGTATCGACATGAGCGAATTCATGGAGAAGCACAGCGTCGCGCGCTTGATCGGCGCGCCGCCGGGATACGTCGGCTACGAGGAAGGCGGTTATCTGACGGAAGCCGTGCGTCGCAAGCCGTATAGCGTGATCCTGCTCGACGAAATCGAGAAGGCGCATCCGGACGTGTTCAACGTGCTGCTGCAAGTGCTCGACGACGGCCGCATGACCGATGGCCAAGGCCGCACCGTGGACTTCAAGAACACGGTGATCGTGATGACGTCGAACCTCGGTTCGCAAGTGATCCAGTCGATGGTCGGCGAGCCGCAGGAAGCGGTGAAGGACGCGGTCTGGGAAGAAGTGAAGCTGCACTTCAGGCCCGAGTTCCTGAACCGGATCGACGACGTCGTGGTGTTCCATGCGCTCGACCGCTCGAACATCCAGTCGATCGCGCGGATTCAGTTGCAACGTCTGCACGAGCGGCTTGCCAAGCTCGACATGCAACTGGTGGTGTCTGATTCGGCGCTCGAGCATGTCGGCAAGGTCGGTTACGATCCGCTGTTCGGCGCGCGGCCGTTGAAGCGCGCGATCCAGCAGGAGATCGAGAACCCGGTCGCCAAGCTGATTCTGGCTGGCAAGTTCGGTCCGAAAGACGTGATTCCGGTCGAACTGGAAGAAGGCAAGCTGGTGTTCGAACGCGTCGTGCATTAAGCGAAACGCGTTCTACGGAGAAGGGAACGGCGATGGTCGAGCCGTTCCCGACGACGTTAAAAAGCGGCAACGAAGGTGACTTCGTTGCCGCTTTTTCTTGCCCGCTGATTACGCAAGCGGGCACATGGACAGCCAAGGCCGCCCGCGTTGTTACGCGTTGCCCTTGCCGAACAGCGCCGACAAACCGCCGAGCGCGCCGAGCACGGTGGTGGCGTTCAGCTTGCCCTCAGCCGGCACTTCGCCTTCCGGCGTGGCTGCGTTGACGACGTGCGGCAGAATCTGCGACAGCAGTCCGGTGACCTGATCCGGCGGCACGCCGGCCTTCGCCGCGAGGTTGGTGACGGTTTCCGAGCCGAGCACGCTGTGCAGCGCGTCGGCCGCGATCGGCTGGTTCTCGCCGTTGCTGACCCACGAGGTCACGACGTCGCCGAGGCCTTTTTCCTTGAAACGGTCGATCAGGCCGTTCAGGCCGCCCGGCTGGCTATTGACGAATTCGAGTGCGGCCGAAACCAGGGCTTGCTGGCCACCGCCCTCGGGGGATTTGCCAACCAGGGAACCGAGTGTGTCGAGTAGGCTCATGACGGTCTCTCTTGAATGCCGACACGTGCTTGACGGGTCAGCGGGTGAAAACGCCGCGCGGTTGCGCGGCGCCGTGGAAGGAAGGCGGGCGGCGGCGAGATGGCGCCGATGAGTTTATCGCGTGGGGATCACGCGCCTATCACCTGGGCCGTTACGCTGCCGGCGCTCAATCCTGTTTCGTACTCCGTTTCATTCTCTCCGGTCCTCGTTTCGTGCTGTCAGGCACCGCCCGAGGCCGCCGCAGCCGATGCGGCCTTGCTCTTCTTGGCTTTCTTCTTCGATGCTTTGGTGTCGGAGGCATCAGCCGGCGCCGCCGCGGCGGCGGTGGCCGGCGCGGAAGCCGCTGCCGCTTCGGACGCCGCAGCCTTGCTCTTCTTCTTCGACTTCGACGCCTTCGCGCCGGAAGCGTCAGCTGGCGCGGCTGGCGTCGTGTTCGCAGCCGTGGTTGGCGCCGCCGTAGGCGCGGTAGGCGCCGGCGCTGCCTTGGTGCTGGTCGTGCTACTCGGCTTCGCCGCGGGCTTGGCGCCGCTCGGCGGCGTGGACGAGCCGTTGATCGTCAGGCCGGCCGCTTCGAGGTTGGTCACCGATTTGGCGCCGATGCCCTTGACGCGCGTGGCGAGATCATCGGCGTCCTTGAACGGGCCATTCTTGGTGCGTTCGTCGATGATCGCTTTTGCATGCACCGGGCCGATACCTTTGACCGATTCGAGCGCCGCCTGGTCGGCGGAATTCACTTCGACGGCCGCCGCAAATCCGGCCGACAGCGACAAAGCCAAAGCAACGCAAAGCATTAAAAGCTTCTTCAGCATGGCAAGCACTCCATTGAGGGCAAAAAAGTTAGCCGGAACGGGACGACGCATCTTGTCAGCATTCGCTGCGCTTAAGCATAGAACAAATTGCGCGCCCTTATTTGCGAACGCGGACGATTTATACCGATCGATTCATGACAAGTAAATCAGTGTGAACAAGATTTAAACCTTTTGCCTCGTTATTAGGCTGTTATGAGTTTATCGATCAAATCCGCGTGCCATAAAAAAAGACAGCGCAGACAAATGACAGCATGACGCGCTTGACTTAGAGTGCACTCGAAGTCCTAACCTGAGTTCCGTCATGTCGAATATCTCGAAAGCACTCACCATTGGGCAGGTCGCAGAAACGATCGGCGTTTCGACGCATACGCTGCGCTACTACGAACAGGCCGGGCTGATTCGCGCGGTCGGCCGCACGCAGGCGGGGCATCGGCTGTATTCGCCGGCCGATCTCGACTGGCTGCAGTTCGTGATGCGCCTCAAGGCGACCGGTATGCCGATCGCCGGCATGCAGGCGTTCGCGGCGTTGCGCGCAGAAGGTCAGCCGACGGTGGGCGCGCGCCGCGACATGCTGGTGGCGCATCGGGATGCGGTTTTGGCGCGGATCGCCGAGTTGCAGGTTAACCTCGGCACGATCGTCGACAAAATCGCTTACTACGAAGCGGCCGGGCGCGCACCCGCCGTGGAGCATTCGGCACGACAGATCGACGAAACCCAGGCGCATTCACATTCGGAAGAGGACTCACCATGGACCACGCACACAACGACCGCTACACCCGAGGCTGGGACAAACTGAAGCAGATCGACGGCTCGGCCGGCGAACAGGTGATCGCCGCGCTCGCGCCGATCGCGCCGGATTTTGGTCGTCTGCTGATCGAATTCGGCTTCGGTGATATTTACAGCCGGCCGCAGCTCGATCTGCGCGCGCGTGAAATTGCCACGATTGCCTCGCTGGCCACGCTCGGCTGCGCGCAGCCGCAGTTGAAGGTGCATATCGAGGCGGCGTTGAACGTCGGCTGCACGCGCGATGAGATCGTCGAGGTGTTCATGCAGATGGCGCTCTATGCGGGCTTTCCGGCGGCGCTGAATGCGCTGTTCGCCGCGCGCGAGATTTTCGAGCGCCATGATCAGGCGGTGCATGACGCGCAAGCGGCGAGCTCGGCGCAGGTGTTGGAGGAAGAGGCCCACGTGGCCGCGGGTTGATATCCGCGAGGCACCGCGACAGCAAGGGTATGGCAGGCGGTTGCTTTGGGCGGCCGCTTTTTGTTGAGGTTCTAACGCAACTAACGGTCTGTTATTGACCTCTGCCACGACAGAGGGTCAGTGGCCGAGGATCAAACTGCGGCTTACCAACGGGAAAGCCGGCCATTTTGCAGCCTGCAACAGCCCCGTCAAGCCGCCGAATCCACCCGAAGCGCCGCGTCGGCATGCAAATACCGCTTGCTCACCACCCGCCAATACATCAGCAAGCCAATGCCCGCGATCGCCAGACTCGCGGTATTCGCCACCCAGAAGCCGCGCGCGCCGGTCAGCCATTCCGGCGTGACGCCGGTCACGTTGAAGCCGAGCACATAGCCACCACCGAGGCCCACGCCCCATAGCGCCACGGCATAGATCACGGTCGGCACGACCGCCACCTTGTAGGCGCGCAGCACGAACGCGGTGGTGATCTGCAAGGCATCGAACAGGTGATAGCACACGACGATCAGCACCAGCGGCAGCGCCGCCGCCACGACCTGCGCATTTGGCGTATAGCCTTCGACGATGTATGGCCGCAGCGCCAGCACGATCGCGCCGTAACAGCAGGCGATCGCCATGGCCATGATGATGCCGTGACGCGACAGCGTGCGCGCCGCTTCCGGGCGATGCGCGCCGAGCGCCTGCGCGACCAGCGTCGACGAAGCGATGCCGATCGACAGCGGCGTCATGTAGAGCACCGCGCCGATGTTGCCGGCGATCTGGTGGCCGGCCAGCGTCGTCGTGCCGAAGCGCGCAATGAAAAGCGCCATGAACGTGTAGGAGGTCACTTCGATCAGATAGGACAGGCCCATCGGAATGCCTAGCCGCAGTAGCGCCGCCTGGCGCCGCCAGACCGGCGAGCAGAACTGCGCGAAGATCGCGAACGGCCTGAATACATCGACGCGCGTCAGCAGCAGCATGCCGACCACGGCCAGCGCCCAGTTGATCGTCGTGCTGGCGAGCGCGCAGCCCGGCCCACCGAGCGCCGGCACGCCTAAGCCACCGAAGATGAACCACGTATTGAGCGGCACCTTGAGCAGCAGCGCGCCGATCTGCAGGATCATCACGAGCCGCGGTTTGCCGACGGCGTTAGTGATCGAACTGTAGACGCGAAAAGCGAGGCCGGCCGGCAAACCGAAGGCCAGAATCCGCAGATACGCAACCGTGCGGTCGTGCAGTGCCTCGGGCACGCGCGCCAGCTGCAGCACGGGGCCCGGGAAGAACAGAATCAGGAAACCGATCACGGTCAGCGCCAGCGCGAGCCATAAGGCCTGGCGAACTTCCTCGCCGATCTCGATGTAGCGGCGCGCGCCGTAGAGTTGCGCGGTAATCGGTTGCAGCGCGGTCAGAATGCCGGTCAGGCCGATATACACGGAGATATAGATCGACGAGCCGAGGCCGAGCGCGGCGAGATCGACAGCCGAGTAGCGGCCGACCATCGCCGTGTCGATCACGCCGAACGCGATGATCGCCAATTGGCCGATCAACACCGGCCAGGCGAGGCCGGCGATTTTCCGTACATCGGCGAACATGCTCAGTCGGCCTTCTTGTGCCAGCTGCGGCGTTTGACGACCGGCGGCTTCGGACGGTCGATGCGCACGTACAGACGGAAGCGTTCGTCACGGTCAGCCACGCGGCGGCCTTCCCACACCAGCTTCCACACGAAGTCGGACATCGCGCTCGGTTCGCCGTAGTCCTGCGCGTCCTGACGCAGGATCACATCGCAGTCCTGGTCGAAGGAGAAGTGCATGTCGCCGAAATAGGCAAAGGTCGCGATCTGCGCATTGCCGAGGCGCACCGGTGAAATGCAGGTGTAGTCGTCCGGCAGATGAGCGGATATCTGTTCAGCGACGTCCTTATAGGTCCGGCTGTAGTTGACGACCGGCAGCCATAACGTCATGAGCAGCACCCACATCAAGGTCGTGCCGGCGCTCGAGAGCACCACGCTGCGCCACAAGACTTTTGGATGACGCGCGAGACGCCACTGCACCAGCACGAACCAGCAGATCGTCACGGCGACCGCGCAGACGAACGACAGGATCTTGAACTGCGGCGCGAAGCCCGGCGCGAGACGCGCCAGATTGCGCGCGAGCGGATGCGGGAAGCCGGTCAGCCCCGCGATATAGACCAGCCAGACGAAGCTGCCGAGAATCGTGAAGCTCAGGAGCGCGAACCAGTCGATTGCGTTGATCGCACCGCGCTTGAGCGTGGGCAGCGCGAAAGCGGCCAGCACCGCGAGCGGTGGCAGCAGCAGCATGTAAAGCCGGTTCGACTGATGGCTTTGCAGCACGACCAGCACGAACAGCGGCCCGATCACCGAAAGCGGAATGGCGACGTGCGGCGCGCGTCGCAGGCCCGACCAGCTGAACCACGCCCAGAGTGCCAGCGGCCATGCCGGCCAGGTGAAGAGCGGCAGGTTTTTCAGCGCATAGCCGGCGACCGAGCCGGGCGGCCCGGCGAACGAACTCAAGCTGACATGCACCCATTGATTGAGGTACCAGACGGCGTCGTTGGGGAAGGCGGCGAGCGCGGCGATCGGCCACGCCACGGACAGCACGAGCGCCACCGGCAGCCCCGCCAGCAGCAGCCAGCGCGAGCGCGTCTCGCGCACGATCAGTGTCATCGCCAGCGTGCCTAGCAGCAGCGCGCCGACCAGCACCGGGCTGCTGGCCAGGGTGACGAGGGCGATGGCGAGCCCCCAGATCAGCGCGCCCTGAATCGGCTTGTCGATCATGCGCACGAGCCCGTACACGAGCATCGCGATGCCGAAGAACTGCGCGAGCTGCGGCGTGGTTTCGTGGCCGCGCTCGGCGAGGCCGAAGCAGGCGAGCAGGATCAGCAGCGCGCCGTCGGCGAGCGTGCGGCCGTAGTCGCGTGGTTCCGGCTCGCCGCCGAACGCGTATTTGAACGGCTGGACTTCGGCGCGCCGGCCGAGCAGATAGGCGGCATACCAGACGAACGCGCAGCCCGCGCAGAACATCAGGCCGGTAAAGACGCGCGAGGCGTTGCTGGCGTCGACCCACGGCGCGAGCAGGCGGATCGCGCTGGCGCCGAACCAGTAGCCGAGCGGGCCGTCTTCAGTGAGGTATTTGCCGACCAGATTCGGCAGCAGCCAGTCGTGCGCGCCGCCGTTCGCCATGGTCCACATGACGCCGAAGCCGGCTGCGTCCTCGTTCTTCCACGGATCGCGGCCGAATAGTCCGAACGATGCGTAGACGATACAGATGGTCAGCAGCAGCCAGCGCGGCAACGCACTGGTCGCTGAGGCAGTGAGGCGAACGACAGGTCTCATGCGGTGTGTGGATATCGGATAAGCGGTGCAGCCGGGACCGGACGGCATGTCCGGCTGGAATGGCCAATTTGGAGCATCCGGCATTGTAGTCGTGCCGTGCGATGCGCGTCACGGCCGGTAACGGCTCGCAACGTGGTTGGGAAAGCTGTAACACGGTTTTGGCGACGAGCCGCCCGCGAGCGTTTTCGTCAACTCGCCATTGGCGAAGGATCGGCCAGGCGACAAAAAAGGGCAGCTCACGCTGCCCTTTTTGCTCCTGCTTCGCTGCCGGCCAGAGCCGGCGACGAGCCAGGTATTACTTCGCTGCTGCCTTGCCGGTAGCGCGCGAGCCGAACTTGTTGCGGAACTTCTCGACGCGGCCTGCCGTGTCCATGATCTTTTGCTGGCCGGTGTAGAACGGATGCGATTCCGACGACACTTCGATCTTGGCGAGCGGGTAGGTCTTGCCGTTGAATTCGGCGGTTTCACGCGTCTGGATGGTCGAGCGCGTCACAAACTTGAAGTCGTTCGACACGTCGATGAACAGAACTTCGCGGTAATCCGGGTGAATGCCTTCTTTCATGGTCTTTCCTTTAATCTGGCGGTAGCCAACCCGCGTGCGGCCGTATTTGAACGAACCGCATCTAGGCGCGAGCCACTTGCCTATGGTCGAAAAACGGCGATTATGCCAGAAAATCAGTCGCTTGACGACTTTTGCGGCGGCTTTTTGCTAGCAGTGCGTGCCGTTTTCACGGCTGTCCTGCCGGATCGCGGCCGGCCGGCAGCCCTTGCCTGGCAGGCGTTGCGCCTCAGGTGGCAGTGAACGTCACGCCGACCCGCGCCGGATCCTGCCGGTAATAGCGCGCGAGCAACCGGTAAAGCTCCGGATACTCGGCTTCGAACGCCTGCGGTTGGACGAACAGCGCCTCGCTGCAAACGGCAAAAAATTCCGATGGATGGTCCGCCGCGTACGGATCGATCAGCGAGTCGCGTTCGAAGCGCGCCCAGCGGCGCTCCGGCACCGCGTCGACTTTCGCGCAGAAGTGGTCGTAAGCGTGGTCGAACACGTCGGCCCAAGCCTGCGAATCGAGCGGTGCGTGCCAGCGGCGCATGAGCGGCGGGTGGCCGTCCGCCTCGCCGTTCAGCATGTCGATCTTGTGCGCGAATTCGTGAATCACGACGTTGTAGGCGTCCGTGCCGTCCGTCATCTGCGCGTCTTCCCACGACAGCACCACGGGACCGCCTTCCCATGCTTCGCCGCTCGCGTCCTGTTCGACTTCGTGCACCACGCCGTCCTCGTCCTCGACCGTCTTGCGGATCACGAACTCGCCCGGATAGACGATCACGCCGACCCAGCCGCGATACAGATCGAGGCTCAGGTTCAGCACCGGCAGACACGCCTGGGCGGCGATCGCCACCGTCATCGCGTCGGTGAGTTCCAGCTCGTGCGCGGTCGAAAATTCCTTTTGCGCGAGGAACAGGCTCGTCAGTTCGCGCAAGCGCACGAGGTCCGGCGCATCGAGATGAGCGAGGAACGGCAGGCCGTCGAGCGTGGCTTGCCAGAGCGAATCGTCGATCGCGTAGTCGCGCAGCGCGCGCTCGCGCCGGCGTGTGCCGAACCATTGAGTCAGTTTCGAGAGCATGGCCTGAAGCAACCCTTAGTCGATCTGTTTTTGCCACGCGGCAAACAGGCCGCCGCATATCGCCACGCCGATCAGGAAGTAGAAGCCGTCCAGCGAGGCCAGAAAACTGGCCTGTTGCGCGACCGTGCGGCTGATTTCCACGACCGCTAGTGAGTGTGCCTCGGACGGCGAGCGGCCGGCGGCGGTAAAGCCATTCGTCAGCGCGGCGAGCGAGTTCTGGAACACAGGATTGTACGGATTCACGAACTCCGCGAGGCGAGTTTCGTGCAGCGCCTGCCGATGCTGCTCGACGATGATCACGGAGGCCGTCGCGAACGACATCGTCAGTTGCCGCACGATGTTTTTCAGCCGGTAGCCGTGGGTGAATTCTTCGATGGCGAAGATTCTGAACGTCAGATTGGCGACCGGCAGCACGATAAACAGCAGCAACAACCCGCGCAACAGCAGCGGCAGCATCAACGCCGCTTCGCCGACGCCGGGCGACATGCACGTCATCCACGCCGCGGCGAACGCGGCCACCGCGAAGCCGGGCACGATGATCCACTTCTTGCGCGGCAGCAGCTTCGCGTAACGCAAATAGACGAACAGGGCGCTCGCCGAAATCAGCGACGTCACGCCGACCAGTTGCCCGGTGTTTTCGACCGGATAGCCGAGTCCGCTCTCGAGAAAGCGCGAGATCAGGTAGCTGAACACCGTCGAGATGTAGTAGTAGAACATGTAGAGCACGAGCCCGACCTGAAAGACCTTCTCGCGCAACGCATGGAGGCGCATGAGCGGCGCAGGGTGATGCCACTGGTGATAGGCGAACCAGCCTAGGGCGACGATCCCGGCGACGGTCAGCAGAATCAGTCCGGGCGACGCGCTGAACAACTGGAAGCGCACCTGCTGCATTACTATTTGCAGCGCGCCTTGTGCGAACGCGAAGATGACGTATGGCCAGAAATGCGCGGAGCCGCGTTCCTCGGGCAGGCGGTTGCCGGAGTCGGGCAGCGCGAGCAAGGCCAGCACGGCGAACAGCACGCCCACGGGCGCCGTGCATGCGAAGAGGGCGCGCCAGTCGAAATGCCCGACCAACTGGCCACCGATCAGCGGCGCCAGCGCACTGCTCAGGACGATCAGTATGAGAAACGCGCGAGTGGCCGCGGGCCGCTGCTGCGGTTTGAAGCTCATCTGGATCAGGATGCGGCAGGTGCCCATCATCGGGCCGATGAAGTAGCCTTGAAAGCCACGCGCGAACGCCAGTTCGATCGACGATTCGCACAGCGCCGCGGCCACCGCGCCGGCGGCATAGAGCAGCATGCAGCCGGCCACGTAGCGCCGGTAGCCGAAGCGTTCGACCCACCATTGCTGCTGCAGGATGCCCAGCACCGCCGCGACCGCATAGGCGCTCGACGCCCACACCAGTTCATCGGGCGACGCGTTGATGCCGCCGGCGATGTAGCTGGTGAAAAACGAAAAGATCGAATTGTCGAAATAATCGAGCCCGGTGACGACGGCCAGCACCCAGGGGAAGAACTCGCCACGCAGTTTTTCGACGCTGAACAACGGCACGCGGGACGACGTCGTGCTCATGAGGATTCGCCCGTCGTAGGGTCGTCCGGTTCTTTTGGCTGCTTTGAGGGTGCCGCGTTGCCCGCCTTGGCGCGCGCGTTGCGGCGCTGCTCGAGCAGCGCGTCCGCATTCTCGCCGGCGAGGCGACGCTTGAGATAGTCGAGGTCGGGGCTCAGTTCGGCGCGCAGCTTCTGCGCTTCCTTCAGTTCACGGCGCATGCTTTCGATGCGTGCGTCGAGTGCTGCGACCTGCTGCTCGATGGCGTCATGAATCTGCTGCAGCGACTCGGTCGAGTAACGGTGGCCGCCGTCGACGGCTTCCAGCGGACGCTTGAGCATTTCGGTGACGCTGTGCAGCGAGAAGCCGAGCGAGCGCAAACGCAGAATGCGGCCGAAGCGCTTCAGATCCTCTTCGTCGTAAAGCCGGTAGCGGCCTTCGCTGCGCGTGGGCGAGACGAGTCCGCGTTCCTCGTAGTACTTCAGGGTGCGTGCTGTGACGCCGAGACGTTCGGCGGCGTCGCGCACCGTCAGCAGAGTGGGTGAGTCCTTGGGCATAGGCGTGTGACAGACATGACGGACTGGTTGCATTGTACTTCAACGTGTACGTTCACGTACAGGTTGTCACGCTAGATGGCGTTGACGTTGGAACGCTGGCCTGGTCTGCGCGCCGTGTGGGGACGCCAAAAAAAGACGGACGAAAAAAAGCCGCTCGTTATGGCAAGCGGCTTTTCTATGCGATGCGGGTGAAACGGCTAGTGCGGCAATATCAGCCCAAGGCCTTAGCTGCCACCACCACGACGCATCATGTCGAAGAACTCGGAGTTGCTCTTCGTCTGGCGGATCTTGTCGAGCAGGAATTCCATCGACTCGACTTCATCCATGTCATGAATGAACTTGCGCAGCACCCAGATCTTTTGCAGCACTTCGGGCTTGATGAGCAGTTCTTCGCGGCGCGTGCCGGACTTGTTCAGGTTGATCGACGGGTACACACGTTTTTCAGCAAGACGGCGCTCCAGGTGCACTTCCATGTTGCCGGTGCCCTTGAACTCTTCGTAGATCACGTCGTCCATGCGGCTGCCGGTTTCGATCAGCGCCGTGCCGATGATGGTCAGCGAACCGCCTTCCTCGATATTGCGCGCCGCGCCGAAGAAGCGCTTCGGACGTTGCAGCGCGTTGGCGTCGACACCACCCGTCAGCACCTTGCCCGAGGCCGGCACGACGGTGTTGTACGCACGCGCGAGACGCGTGATCGAGTCGAGCAGAATCACCACGTCGTTCTTCATTTCGACGAGGCGCTTGGCTTTTTCGATCACCATTTCGGCGACCTGCACGTGACGCGCGGCCGGTTCGTCGAACGTGGAGGCGATCACTTCGCCCGCCACCGAACGCTGCATTTCGGTCACTTCTTCCGGGCGTTCGTCGATCAGCAGCACGAACAGCACGACGTCCGGATGGTTCTGCTTGATCGCGTGAGCGATATGCTGAAGCATCACGGTCTTGCCGGACTTCGGCGACGCCACCAGCAGGCCGCGCTGGCCTTTGCCGATCGGCGCGATCATGTCGATGATGCGACCCGTGACGTTTTCCTCGCCACGCATTTCACGTTCGAGCAGCAGCACCTTGTTCGGGTGCAGCGGCGTCAGGTTTTCGAACATGATCTTGTGCTTCGAGGCTTCCGGCGGCTGGCCGTTGACCTTGTCCACCTTCACCAGCGCGAAATAGCGTTCGCCGTCTTTCGGCGTGCGCACTTCGCCTTCGATCGTGTCGCCCGTATGCAGATTGAAGCGGCGGATTTGCGACGGGCTGATGTAAATATCATCCGTGCTGGCGAGGTACGAGGTTTCCGGCGAGCGCAGGAAGCCGAAGCCGTCCGGCAGCACTTCAAGCGTGCCGTCGCCGAAGATCGTGTCGCCCGTCTTGGCTCGTTTTTTTAGAATGGCGAACATCAATTCCTGCTTGCGCAGGCGGTTCGCACTTTCGATCTCGAGGCCATTGGCCATCTCGATCAATTCGGACACGTGCAGAGTCTTAAGCTCGGATAAATGCATACGGAGAACCCGCAGGAGAAGGTGCGACGAAATGAAATCTGGGAGGAGAGTGAGCGGAACCGCTCAAGGACTTACACGTCTTTTCGACGTTTTGCGGATTCTAGCATAGCACACGCCAGTTTCCGTCAGTGCGACGGCATGGCATCTTTCTTGTTGAGCGTGTTGCCGGCTGACAACACGCTCAACACGACGCACCCGCGGGCCTCAGAAGGCTCGAAGCGCGCCGATGCGACCGCTTTTACAGGTTGCCGTCGAGGAACGCGGTGAGTTGCGACTTCGACAACGCGCCGACTTTCTGCGCGGCGACTGCGCCGTTCTTGAACAGGATCAGCGTGGGGATGCCGCGCACGCCGAACTTGACCGGCGTCGACTGATGTTCGTCGACGTTGATCTTGGCGATTTGCAGGCGATCGGCGTAATCCTTCGCGACTTCGTCGAGGATCGGCGCGATCATCTTGCACGGACCGCACCATTCAGCCCAGAAATCGAGCAGCACGGGTTTATCGGATTTCACGACGTCCTGTTCGAACGATGCGTCGCTAATATGCTTGATTTGTTCGCTCATTGTATGAATACCTCTATCGGTTCGAGGCCCGCCTGAATTGCTCGCCACGATACGTCAAAACCTAAGGAAACTTCCGTTCGCTTTGCCGCAATCGGAGCCTTGCCGACACACGCCGGAAAAGGTGAAAACCCGTTTCGGAATATGTGGAGGCGCGCGTTTGCGGGTCATCCGTACGGCAGTTTAGCTTAATTCGCTATGCGTTGCCGGGGGCGATAGTACTCATCAGGGCAGTGGGGCCAATGGCTGCCGATGAAGTGCCGCCGTGTTTCATCAACCATGACGCAACCTATCTGGTGACTCGGCGGCCAAACTCAAGTGGCGTCCGCACGGGTGGGTCGCGACATTCGCCTATATTGTGTCAAGGGCGCGATTTGGCGCGCCGTTGACACTTTGCTCGTATTAACAGTCGCACGACAGGCCAAGCGGTGATAGAATGTTTCGTGACGGGCCTCCTCGCATGGAGGGATGGTCAACCTGGTCAGGTCGGGAACGAAGCAGCCACAGCCGTTTTCCACCAGTGCCGAGGGTCGGGCTCGTCACCTTCCTTTTTCTGTTTTCTCTTGTTGTTCTCCGCGGGTTCTTCCGCAAACGCTTTCCATCTCCTGTTTTACCCTGAGTGCAGTCGCATGCAACCATGCCTTATGGTGTTTTTGCGCGCCTCATCTATTTTTTTCTATCGGTCCATTAGCCAGTTTCAATGAAGTGGAGCGGAGCGTTCGCGCGCCGTCGCGAATCGGTTTTGCGCGGCATCGTTACTGATACAATTTCCGGATGACCTATCAAGTTCTCGCACGCAAATGGCGGCCGAAGGATTTCGCTTCGCTCGTCGGACAGGAGCACGTGGTGCGCGCGCTCACGCACGCGCTCGACGGCGGCCGTCTGCACCATGCCTATCTGTTTACCGGCACACGCGGCGTCGGCAAAACCACGCTGTCGCGCATCTTCGCCAAGGCGCTGAATTGCGAAACCGGCGTGACCTCCACGCCGTGCGGTGTCTGCCGCGCGTGCCGCGAGATCGACGAAGGGCGCTTTGTCGATTATGTGGAGATGGACGCGGCGAGTAATCGCGGCGTCGACGAAATGGCCGCGCTGCTGGAGCGCGCCGTCTACGCGCCGGTGGATGCACGCTTCAAGGTCTATATGATCGACGAAGTGCACATGCTGACCAACCACGCCTTCAACGCCATGTTGAAGACGCTGGAAGAGCCGCCTTCGCACGTCAAGTTCATTCTCGCCACGACGGATCCGCAAAAGATTCCGGTCACGGTGCTGTCGCGCTGTCTGCAGTTCAATCTGAAGCAGATGCCGGCCGGCCATATCGTGTCGCATCTCGAGCACATTCTCGGCGAAGAGAAGGTGCCGTACGACGCCCAGGCGCTGCGCCTGCTCGCGCGCGCGGCCGACGGTTCGATGCGCGACGCGCTTTCCTTGACCGATCAGGCGATCGCCTATTCGGCCAATCAGGTCAATGAAGAAGCCGTGCGCGGCATGCTCGGCGCGCTCGATCAGAGCTACCTGATTCGTCTGCTCGACGCGCTCGCGGACGGCGACGGCGCCGCGGTGCTGTCGGTCGCCGACGAGATGGCGTTGCGCAGCCTGTCGTTTTCGACGGCGCTGCAGGATCTGGCGAGTTTGCTGCATCGGATCGCGTGGGCGCAATTTGCGCCGTCGTCGGTGCTGGACGAGTGGCCCGAGGCGGCCGACCTGCGCCGTTTCGCTGAAGCGCTGAGCGCCGAGCAGGTGCAATTGTTCTATCAGATCGCGACGATCGGCCGGAGCGAACTGGGTCTCGCGCCGGACGAATACGCCGGCTTCACCATGACGCTGCTGCGCATGCTCGCGTTCGAACCGGCGCCCACGGGCGGTGGTGGTGGCGCCGTGGGTTCGGCGCGTACGTCTGGCCAGGCGGGAGCGAGTGGGGCGAAACGTGCCGGTGCGCCGGCTGTGGCCGCGCAGCAGGGTGCGTCGGGAGCGCCTGCGATCGCGGCTGCAAGCGCTGTGCTGGGGAATTCGCGTGGTGCGAGCGCGAACGCCACTGCGCCGGCTCGTGAAACGCAGCCGGACAATGCTGCGGCATTGGCGAAGGGCGCTGCGGTTCAGCCTGCGCAGCAAGCCAATAGCCCAATTGAAGTGCCGCCAGCTGATAACAGCATTCAAGCTACGTCGCCCGATTCTGGTCAAGGCGAGGCAGCAGAGCAATCACCTGGCGCGGAGCCGGCAATCACCGCCGAGTCGGCGCCGGTGCCGGTTGTTCACAACGTGAATTCAGCGCCGTTGCAGTCGGTGGACGATGCCGTCGCGGCATCCGCGTCGCCAGTCTCGTCTGCCGCCCCTGTGGCCGCCGCCTTGGCGCCGTGGGATGACGCGCCCACCGACTCGGCGGCGAACGAAGCTTCCGTAACCGCAGGCCCCGATGGTTCGGCCGCAACCGAAGTCCCCGCAGTCGCATCCCTCGACGACTCAGCGCCCGCGTCTTCGCTAAGCGCACCCGCAGCCGCCGCGCTCGCACGTACCGAGCAGGCCGCCGCAGCAGCACCGTCGCAAGAGCTGCCGCCCGCGGGCGATAGCGCACCGCGTCGCGCAGGCGGCGCGAGCGCCGCGCTCGACGTCTTGCGCAGCGCGGGTTTGAAAGTGTCCTCGGACCGTGGCCGCGCGAGCGCGGCAGCGGCCGCGAAACCCGCCGCGCCGGCTACGCCGAAACCGGCCGCACCGCGCGTCGTCGTTCCCGTGCCGACGCCCGGCGCACCGCGCCGCGCGCCGCAGCAGGATGCCGCGCCGGCAGCGCCGGCCACTCGCGCCGCAGGGTCGTCGCCGTCATCGCCCGCACAGCGCAACGGCGCTGAGCAAAGCGGCGCGTCGGCGCCGCCGTGGGACGACATGCCGCCCGACGAATACATGCCGCTCACCGCCGCGGACGAAGGCTATTACGGCCTGCCGGACGACAGCTACATGCCCGTCTTCGACAGCGGGCCGGACGACGTCCGCATGAATACCGCCGCAGCGTCCACGCCGGCGCCTGTGGTCGACCAACGTCCGCTGCCGCCCGCCGTGTCGCTCGATCCGTTGGGTTTCAGGGGCGACTGGCCGGCGCTCGCCGTCGACTTGCCGCTCAAGGGCATTTCATATCAGCTCGCGTTCAACAGCGAGTTGATGGCGCTCGAAGGCAACACGCTCAAACTGAACGTCCCTGTTCCGCAGTACGCGGAAGCCTCGCAGGTCGCTAAACTGAAAACCGCGCTCGCCGACAAGCTCGGCCAGACCGTCGACGTACTCGTCGAGGTCGGTCCGGCGCGCCGCACGGCCGCCGCGCACGACGCCGCCATGCGCGCGCAGCGTCAGCAGGAAGCGGAGCGCGAGATCGGCGCCGATCCGTTCGTGCAGTCGCTGATCCGCGAGTTCGGCGCGAGCATCGTGCCCGGCTCGATTCGCCCGATTAGTCCGGACGCCGGCTCGAACGGCGCGCCGTCGGTCCACTGATTCGCCGCGCGACACACCCTAGCGCGCCCGATTTCCGAATTTCACGCTATCAAGAAGGAGCATGTCCATGATGAAAGGCCAACTCGCCGGGCTGATGAAGCAAGCCCAGCAGATGCAGGAAAACATGAAGAAGATGCAGGAGCAACTCGCGCTGATCGAAGTCGAGGGGCAGTCGGGCGCCGGTCTCGTGAAGGTGACGATGACCTGCAAGAACGACGTGCGCCGCGTATCGATCGACCCGAGCCTGCTCGCCGACGACAAGGACATGCTGGAAGACCTCGTCGCCGCTGCGTTCAACGACGCCGTGCGCAAGGCCGAAGCCACCGCCCAGGAAAAGATGGGCGGCATGACCTCGGGTCTGCCGCTGCCGCCGGGCTTCAAGCTGCCGTTCTGAACGACGCCGCCGCAAGGCGGCGGGTCAGGCGCCGCGGCTGCTGTCGCCGCGGCGTGAACGGAACGCGCGAATTGCGCACGTGCCGTTAGTGCGGCACTCGCTACACGCGTGTTCCGGCCAGACCCAACTGGCTATGGTTCGCCTGAAGTGCGCATCGTGCGCGCTTCGCCTGGCCTTCGCCGGAACGATGTAAGCCGATCGAATCAACCGCATCGCCACCCGGATAGCCGGGCACTACCCACTTCGACGCCGATCCGCATGAAACAACCTTCCGCCTTGTCGGCGCTCGTCGAAGCGCTGCGCGCGCTGCCCGGTGTCGGGCCGAAGTCCGCGCAACGCATGGCGTACCACCTGATGCAGCACGACCGCGACGGTGCCGAAAAACTCGGCCGCTCGCTGCTGTTCGCCACCGAGCATCTGCAGCACTGCGAGAAGTGCAACACCTTCACCGAAGCGCAGATCTGCGAGGTCTGCCTCGACGAGGAGCGCGATCCGACCTTGCTGTGCGTCGTCGAAACGCCCGCCGACCAGATCATGCTCGAGCAGACCATGACCTATCGCGGCCTCTATTTCGTGCTGATGGGGCGCCTCAGCCCGCTCGACGGCATCGGTCCGAAGGAGATTCATTTCGACCGGCTGGTCAGACGCGCATCGGATGGCGTCGTCAAGGAGGTCGTGCTCGCCACCAATTTCACCAACGAAGGCGAGGCGACCGCGCACTACCTCGGGCAGACGCTCAAGGCGCGCGGCCTTGCCGTCACGCGCCTCGCGCGCGGCGTGCCGGTGGGCGGTGAACTCGAGTATGTCGATGCCGGCACGATCGCCCGCGCCATGCTCGACCGTCGGTCGATGTAGCGCAAGGCACCTGCTACAACGGAACGCAACGCAACGCGCGTCAGGATCAGAACAGCTTTGCATGGGACCAGAGTAAGCGCTAAAGCGCCAACTCTGGTCGACAGCTTTGCATGGGACCAGAGTAAGCGCTAAAGCGCTAACTCTGGTCGACAGCTTTGCATGGGACCAGAGTAAGCGCTAAAGCGCTAACTCTGGTCGACAAAAGGAGACACATGAGCGCCACCCCTGAATCAGGCGCGAGCCCCGCGCCCCAAGGCCCGCTCGCCGGCGTCAAGGTGCTGGAACTCGGCACGCTGATCGCCGGCCCGTTCGCCGCGCGCTTTCTCGGCGAGTTCGGCGCCGACGTCATCAAGATCGAAGATCCCAAGGGCGGCGACCCGCTGCGCAAGTGGCGCAAGCTCTATCCGGAAGTCGGCGGCACGTCGCTCTGGTGGGCCGTGCAGGCGCGCAACAAGAAATCCGTCACGATCAATCTGAAGGCCGAAGAGGGCAAGGAGATCGTGCGGCGCCTCGCGAAAGAAGCGGATATCGTCGTCGAAAATTTCCGGCCGGGTTTGCTGGAGAAACTCGGGCTCGGCTATGACGTGCTGTCGGCGGAAAATCCCGGCCTCGTGATGGTGCGCCTGTCCGGCTACGGCCAGACCGGTCCGTATCGCGACCGGCCCGGCTTCGGCGCGATTGCCGAGTCGATGGGCGGCTTGCGTCATATCACCGGCTATCCGGATTTGCCGCCGCCGCGCATCGGCATTTCGATCGGCGATTCGATTGCCGCGCTGCACGGCGTGATCGGCGCGCTGATGGCGCTGCATCACAAGCAGGTGAACGGCGGCAAGGGGCAGGTCGTCGACGTCGCGCTGTACGAGGCCGTCTTCAACATGATGGAAAGCGTGGTGCCCGAATACGGCGTATACGGCATGGTGCGCGAGCGCACCGGCGCATCGTTGCCGGGTATCGTGCCGTCCAATACGTATCCGTGCCGCGACGGCAGCATCGTGATCGGCGGCAATAGCGATCCGATTTTCAAGCGCCTGATGATCGCGATCGAGCGCGAGGATCTCGCGAACGATCCGGCGCTCGCGCACAACGACGGTCGCGTGCCGCGGACTCAGGAAATCGACGGCGCGATTGCCGCGTGGCTCGCCACGCGCACCATCGACGAAGCGCTCGCCGTGCTGAATGCCGCCGACGTGCCGGTGGGCCGTATCTACAGCGTGGCGGACATGTTCACCGATCCGCAGTTCATGGCGCGCCAGATGATCCAGCGTTTCAAGTGGCAGGACGGCCAGGAAATCACGCTGCCGTCGGTCACGCCGAAGCTCTCGGCCACGCCGGGCGAGACGCGCTGGCTGGGCCCGGAACTGGGTGAACATACCGATGAAGTCCTGCAATCGCTAGGTTATGATGCTGACCACATTGCAAGGTTGCACGCGCAACAGATCGTTTGAGTAAGCACACGCGGCGCCCACGAGCGCCGCGCTAAAGACAAAAACCGGACAACAAAAGTTTGGAGACTCGAGACCATGCAACGGAGAAGCTTTCTCGCCGGCACTGCCGCACTCGCGGGCGCCTCGCTTGCCGCCACGCCGCTCGCTTTCGCGCAGGGCAAACCTGAAACCAGCAAGGTGGCGATCGCAGTCGGCGGCAAGAACCTGTTCTACTACTTGCCGCTCACCATCGCGGAGCGCCGCAACTACTTCAAGGACGAAGGGCTCGACGTCGAAATCTCCGACTTCGCCGGCGGCTCGCAGGCGTTGAAGGCGGCGGTCGGCGGCAGCGCGGACGTGGTGTCCGGCGCGTTCGAGCACACCTTGCTGTTGCAGGCGCAAAAGCAGATGTTCCGCGAATTCGTCCTGCAGGGACGCGCGCCGCAGATCGTGCTGGCGATCTCGAAGAAGACCATGCCGAACTACAAATCGATAGCTGATCTGAAGGGCAAGAAAATCGGTGTGACCGCGCCGGGTTCGTCGACCTCGATCATGGCGAGCTTCGTGTTGGCGAAAGCGGGGCTGAGCGCGAAAGACGTCGCGTTCATCGGCGTGGGCGCGGGCGCCGGCGCGATCGCCGCGTTGCAGTCGGGACAGATCGACGCCATCGCCAATCTTGACCCGGTCATGACCAAGCTCGAGCGCACCGGCGAGATTCGCGTGGTGTCGGACACGCGTACGCTCGCCGACACGCGCAGCGTTTTCGGCGGCGACATGCCGGCGGGCTGCCTGTATGCGTCGCAAACTTTCATCACTAAGAATCCGAATACCACGCAGGCGCTGACCAACGCGATGGTGCGCGCGCTCAAGTGGCTGCAAACGGCGACCGGCAGCGAACTGATCAACACGGTGCCGGAAGGCTACCTGCTCGGCGACCGCGCGGTATATCTGGACGCGTGGCAGCACGTGAAGGAAGCGATGTCGCCCGATGGCCTGATGCCGGCGGACGGCCCCGCGACGTCGCTGAAGACCTTGCAGGCATTCGACCCGAACGTGCAGGGCAAGCCGATCGATCTGTCGAAGACGTGGACCAACGACTTCGTCAAGAAAGCGCTGACTACCGTCAAGGCTTGAGTCGAGCCTGGGCGTTCGGGCTGCGACGCGACGCGACGCGCGCCGCATTCGCCCCGGCCCCGGCGCCGCTAGCCATGACGTGATTACAAAACCGAATTTGACATTCGAAGCGAGCTGAACGATGACCGTTGCCGCACTGGCGCTCGAAAACATCACCTGCACGTTCGCCGCGCGCGACAACCGCGCGCAGCGCTACACGGCGGTGAAGGACACCACCTTGCGCATCGCGCCGGGCGAGTTCGTCTCGGTGGTCGGTCCGACCGGTTGCGGTAAATCCACGCTGCTCAATGTCGGCGCGGGTTTGCTGGGGCCGTCGTCGGGCACGGTCAGCGTGTTCGGCGAGTCGCTCAAAGGCATCAACCGGCGCGCCGGCTACATGTTCCAGGCCGACGCGCTGATGCCGTGGCGCTCGGCCATCGACAACGTCCTGGCCGGCCTCGCGTTCCACGGCGTGCCGCCCGTCGAAGCCCGCGCCAAAGCCGACGAGTGGTTAAAGCGCGTCGGCCTCGGCGGCTTTGGCGATCGTTATCCGCATCAGTTATCGGGCGGCATGCGCAAGCGCGTCGCGATGGCGCAGACGCTGATTCTCGATCCGGACATCATTTTGATGGACGAGCCGTTTTCCGCGCTCGACATCCAGACCCGTCAGTTGATGGAAAACGAGTTGCTTGACTTGTGGGCCGCGAAACGCAAAGCGGTGTTGTTCATCACGCACGATCTGGACGAAGCGATCGCCATGTCGGATCGCGTGGTGGTGCTCTCGGCCGGTCCGGGCACACATCCGATCGGCGAATTCACGATCGATCTGCCGCGTCCGCGCGACGTTGCTGAAATCCGTTCGCATCCGCGTTTCGTCGAATTGCATGCGCAGATCTGGAGCGTCTTGCGCGACGAGGTGCTCAAGGGTTATCAGCAGCAACTCACCGCTGTTTAAACGCGTCACGTATTGGCGTCACGTATTGGCCACTCAATCGTCCAAGGCAAACCGAGTCATGTGGAAGACGTTGCGCCCGAACCGGGCGAATCTGGTGATCTGGCAATGGCTGCTGCTGGTGCTGTGCTTCGTGCTCTGGTACGTGCTGACCAGCCCGACGCTGCTGCCGGCGTTCTATTTCGACGACCCCAACAAAGCCGCATTCTTCTTCGGCGAGCCGCAGAAAGTGCTGCAGCGGATCTGGGAGTGGTTCACGGGCGGCGAGATCTATCTGCACCTGTGGATCACGCTGGTCGAAACCGTGCTCGCGTTCACGCTCGGCACGGCGCTCGGGCTCGGCGTCGGCTTGTGGCTCGCGCTCTCGCCGCTCGCGAGCGCGCTGTTCGACCCGTATATCAAAGCCGCCAACTCGATGCCGCGGGTGATTCTCGCGCCGATCTTCGGCGTGTGGTTCGGGCTGGGTATCTGGTCGAAAGTGGCGCTCGGCGTCACGCTGGTGTTCTTTATCGTGTTCTTCAACGTCTATCAGGGCGTGAAGGAAGTCAGTCCGGTCGTGCTCGCCAACGCGCGCATGCTCGGCGCGAACGGCAAGCATTTGCTGCGCTTCGTCTATTTGCCGAGTGCGATGAGCTGGGTGTTTTCCAGCTTGCATACGTCGGTGGGGCTGGCGTTCGTCGGCTCGGTGGTGGGGGAATATCTCGGCTCGGCGCGAGGCGTCGGCTATCTGATTCTGCAGGCTGAAGGCACGTTCGATATCAATACCGTGTTTGCCGGGATTCTGGTGCTGACCGCGTTCGCGCTGATTCTGGATGCGATCGTCGGTATCGGCGAGCGGCGCTTGATGAAGTGGCAGCCCAAGACGGGCGACACGGAAAAGCTGTAGGTCGGCACGGCGCGGGGTTGTAAAGCGCGAAGCTCAATAATAACGACGCGTCGGTTGGAAAACCGCGCGTCGTTTCTTTTGGTTGCTACTAGAAAGAACGAACCGGTTACGCAAGGACTAAGGCGTCACCACCACCTTCCCGATCACGCGACGCTCCGCCATGTCCCGCAACGCGCGTCCCGTGTCCTCGAGCGAATAACGCGCCGACACATACGGCTTGAGCTTGCCTTCACCGATCCACCGCGTCATCTGTTGAAACGCCGCGTGATTGTGTTGCGGTTCGCGCTTCGCAAAGTCGCCCCAGAACACGCCGACCAGACTTGCGCCTTTGAGCAGCGTCAAGTTGAGCGGCAGCTTCGGAATCTCGCCATTCGCAAAGCCGACCACCAGATAACGCCCGCGCCAGCCGATGCTGCGAAACGCCGGCTCCGCATATACGCCGCCGACCGGATCGTAGATCACGTCCGGGCCTTGGCCATCGGTAAGCGCCTTGATGCGCTCGCGCAGATCTTCGGTGCTGTAGTTGATGGTGGCGTCCGCGCCGTGCTTGACACAGGTCGCGAGTTTCTCGTCGCTCGACGCCGC
Source organism: Paraburkholderia sediminicola (assembly GCF_046027355.1). GTDB lineage: Bacteria > Pseudomonadota > Gammaproteobacteria > Burkholderiales > Burkholderiaceae > Paraburkholderia > Paraburkholderia sediminicola_B. Next base: position 146,482 of record NZ_JAQQEK010000013.1, read on the forward strand.
CGCGATCACGCGCGCGCCGAGCGCCTTGCCGATTTCGACGGCCGCCAGTCCGACGCCACCGGCCGCGCCGAGCACCAGCATCGTTTCGCCGGCTTGCAACGCGCCGCGATCGACCACGGCGTGATGCGAAGTGCCGTACGCCAGCGTGAACGCCGCGGCCAGCTCGAAGTCGACATCGTCCGCCAACGGCACGCAGGCCGCGGCCGGCGCGAGCGCCTGCTCCGCGAAGCCGCCCTGACCGGTAAAGGCGACCACGCGAGAGCCGACCTTGAACTGCGTGACGTCGGCGCCGACCGCGCGCACCACGCCTGCGACTTCCGAACCGGGTGTAAAGGGCAGCGGCGGTTTGAACTGGTATTTGTTCTCGATGATCAGCACGTCGGGAAAGTTGACGGCCGCGGCTTTGACGTCGATCACGACGTGGCCTGGCGGCGGCTCGAGGTCCGGCAGGTTTTCGACGACCAGGCTCTCCGGCGGCCCATATTGTTTACAGCGAATCGCGCGCATCGTGTCTCCATATCGATCAGGGGTTCGCAAGTATTCTGAGTGTAAAACAATCAGCACGACCGTGCGTTTTTATTCCCTTGCACGCGACCAGCGAGCAACCCACGCCTGTCCGGCACGCGACTCGCACCAGTTATCCGCGCTGCCAACGCGTGCGCGTTGCATACGTCGTGCGCACGGCCTGCCGTGTCGTTCGCGCGTCTTCTTTCCTCGGTTACAATCGCCGCATGCGAATCCTACTCAGCAACGACGACGGTTATCTGGCGCCCGGCCTTGCTGCGCTTTACGAAGCGCTCAAGCCGATCGCGGACGTCACCGTGATGGCACCCGAACAGAATTGCAGCGGCGCGTCGAATTCCTTGACGCTGTCGCGGCCGCTCTCGGTACTGCGCTCGGCCAATGGTTTCTATTACGTGAACGGCACGCCCACCGACTCGGTGCACATCGCGCTGACGGGCATGCTCGACCATACGCCGGACCTCGTGGTCTCGGGCATCAACAACGGTCAGAACATGGGCGAAGACACGCTCTATTCGGGAACTGTCGCGGCCGCCACCGAGGGCATCATGTTCGGGGTGCCGGCCATCGCCTTCTCGCTGGTCGACAAGGACTGGGTGCATCTCGACGACGCCGTGCGTGTCGCCGCTGAAATCGTCGCGCACTATCTCCAGCAGCCGTTGCCCGGGCATCCGCTCCTGAACATTAACATTCCGAATCTGCCCTACGAGCAACTCGGCGACTGGCAGATCACGCGTCTTGGCAAGCGGCATCCGTCGCAGCCCGTGATCCGCCAGACCAACCCGCGCGGCGAACCGATCTACTGGATCGGTCCGGCGGGCAGCGCGCGCGACGCGAGCGCAGGCACCGACTTTCACGCCGTCGCCAACGGCCACGTGTCGATCACGCCGCTGCAGCTTGACCTGACCCACACGCAAATGCTGCCCGCGGCGCGCGACTGGGCGCGCGCAGGCAGCGGCGCTTCATGACCAGCGAGCGCGCCAAGCGCTTTCCGCTCGGCCTCGAGGATCTGGTGCGCGAACCGCGCCGGCCCGAAGGACGTCCGGGCGAAATCCGCGCGGCGGCACTGGCCGCGAGCGCGGCGCTGAATGCGCGTCAGCAACCCGCGAAGAATGCGCCGCTCGGTTCCACGGGTAAGTCTCAATCCAAGCAGGCGAGGGCGCAGACCGCGGTGCAGATGAAGCCGCAAACCAAGCCCTCGGCGGTGACGCCGCCGAAGCCGATGGCCGCGCCTTCCGCCAAAGCGCCGGTTAAAGCACCACCCAAGCCCGTCGTGCAGAGTTCGACCACACGTGCCGCGTCGTCGGCGCCGGCCAGGCCCGTTGCCCGATCCAACGAGCGCAGCGCCGCGCCGAACGTCGCTTTGAACGGCGCGATGGCACTGACCTCGGAACGGGTTCGCGAACGGATGGTCGAACGCCTGCGTGCTAACGGCGTGACCGATCAGCGCGTGTTGAACGCGATGTCGGTGGTGCCGCGCCACATGTTCGTCGACCCGGGTCTCGCGGTCCAGGCCTACGAAGATGCGGCGTTGCCGATCGGCCATCACCAGACGATCTCCAAGCCGTCGGTGGTCGCGCGGATGATCGAGCTGGCCGCCGCCGGCCGCGCGCTGAACAACGTGCTCGAAATCGGCACCGGCTGCGGTTATCAGGCGGCCGTGCTGAGCCAGGTCGCGCGCGAGGTTTACTCGATCGAGCGCATCAAGCCGTTGTCCGAGCGCGCGAAGACGAACTTGCGTCCGCTGCGCATTCCGAACATCCGCCTGCATTACGGCGATGGCCGGTTGGGACTGCCGTCGGCGGCGCCGTTCGACGCGATCGTGATCGCCGCGGCGGGGCTCGACGTACCGCAAGCATTACTTGAACAACTCGCGATCGGCGGCCGTCTGGTCGCGCCGGTCGGCTCGCAGGACGGCCAGAACCAGGTGCTGACTCTGGTCGAGCGCCTCGGACCCGCGCAGTGGCGCGAGTCGCGGCTTGATCGCGTTTTCTTTGTACCCTTAAAATCCGGAGTGATTTGACACCGATGAGTATGTTGCGCGCGATGCAAAGAACCAGACTGAATGTCCCCATGACCGTAACCCAGCGTAGCGTGTGCGTGCTCGCCTTGTCCCTGTTGATGACGGCCTGTGCATCCCGGCTCGATCAGGCGCCGGTCGTCGACCGCTCCGGCGGCGGTGTGCTCACCACACAAGGCGCGCAGCCGGCCGTGCCGCTCGGACCGCCGCCGCCGGGCTACTATCGCGTGAAGCCGGGCGACACGTTGTACCGGATCGCGTTGGAGAACGGCCAGAACTACCGCGACATTTCGGCGTGGAACAATCTGACCAACCCGAATCAGATCGAAGTCGACCAGTTGCTGCGCGTCGTGCCGCCGGGTGCGAATACCGCGGCGCTGACGCCGGGTGTGTCGACCGCGCCGATCGGCAGCGGTGGTGCGGTGCAAAGCGCACCGCTTGGGAGCACGCCGCCGTCGGCGGGCGCTGCTGCTGGCGTCGCTGCGCCGCCGATCTACGGCTCCACCACGAACAACGCGTCGCTGACGCCGCCGGCCAACCCGGGCGCGGCCAGCGACTCGAACGCCGGCGCGTCCGGCAACGTCGCCTTCGCGTGGCCGGTGCGCGGGCCACTGCTCGGCACGTTCAACGATTCGACCAACAAGGGTGTGAATATCGGCGGCGCCGCGGGCGATCCGGTCAAGGCGTCGGCGGACGGTCGCGTGGTTTATGCCGGAAATGGGCTGCGTGGTTACGGCAATCTCATTATCATCAAGCATGATGCAACTTATCTCACGGCGTATGCACATAACCGCTCTTTGATGGTAAAAGAGGGGGACGCGGTGACGAAGGGGCAGAAGATCGCTGAGATGGGCAATAGCGATTCCGACCGTGTGATGTTGCATTTCGAAGTTCGCCGGCAGGGTAAACCTGTCGACCCACTGAAGTATTTGCCGCCGCAATAAGCGATACGATACGACCATGCCGAAATCGAAGCGCCGCCCGCCGCAAGCCGAGTCTGAGACGATCAGCCACGCTATGTCCGCTTCGGTGGAAGAAAGCGGCGCTTCGGAAGTCGAAGAGGAGATCGCCGAGGAACGCGATCTCGACGAACGCCAGGGCGGCGCGGATGAACCCGGCGAGACCCGTGAAGGCGCGAGCGAAGCCGCGCCGGACGCGGACGATTTCCGCGCGCTGCTGCAAGCCGAGCTGACGGCCGACACGATTCAGCACTACCTGAACCGTATCAGCGTCAAGCCGCTCCTGACCGTCGAGGAAGAGCAGAAATATTCGCGTCTTGCCAAGGCGGGCGAGTTCGAAGCGCGGCAGGTCATGATCGAGCGTAATTTGCGGCTCGTCGTCAGCATCGCGAAGGGCTACCTGAACCGCGGCGTGCCGCTGCTCGATCTGATCGAAGAGGGCAATCTCGGCCTGATGCACGCCATCGAAAAATTCGATCCGACGCGCGGCTTTCGGTTTTCCACTTACGCCACGTGGTGGATCCGCCAGAGTATCGAGCGCGCCATCATGAACCAGGCGCGCACCGTCCGTTTGCCGGTGCACGTGATTCGCGAGCTCAACCAGGTACTGCGCGCCAAGCGGCATCTGGAAAAGAATTCGATGAACTCCGGTGAAGCCGCCGAGCGCCGCGACGCCAGCATCGACGACATCGCCTATCTGACCGGCAAGACCACTGACGAAGTTACCGACATCCTCGCGCTGAACGAGCACACCGCGTCGCTGGACGCGCCGCTCGATCTTGATCCGGCGAGCAGCCTGCTCGATCTGCTGTCAGACGACCAGAGCCAGTCGCCGGATGCCGAAGTGCAGCACCGCGAACTGGAAACGCTGACACGTGCGTGGCTCGCGCGCCTGTCGGACAAGCATCGTCATGTGATCGAGCGCCGCTTCGGCCTGAATCACATCGAACCCGCCACGCTCGAAGAGCTGGCCGACGAAATGGGCCTCACGCGCGAGCGTGTGCGCCAGATCCAACAGGAAGCGCTCGTGCGGTTGAAGCGCTTCTTCGCTTCCAACGGTGTTCGGAAGGACGCCGTTCTATAACCTGATGACACCGATTCTTGTTTTCGACATCGAGACGATTCCCGATGTCGCCGGCATTCGCCGCCTCGAGGATTTGCCCGCCACCCTGAGCGACGCCGAAGTCGCCGAGCATGCGTTCGCCGCGCGTCGCGAAAAGACCGGTAGCGATTTCCTGCCGCACCATCTGCAACGGATCGCGGCAATTTCCTGCGTGTTCCGCGACAACAACGGCTTCCGCGTGCGCTCGCTCGGCACGCTGGAAGACGGCGAGGCCGCGCTGGTGCAGTCGTTTTATCGCGTGATCGAGAAGTACACGCCGCAGCTCGTGTCGTGGAACGGCGGCGGCTTCGACCTGCCGGTGCTGAACTACCGCGCGCTCGTCAACGGCATTCCCGCCTACAAGTTCTGGGATCTCGGCGAGGACGACCGCGAGTTCAAGTGGAACAACTACATTAGCCGCTATCACGCGCGTCATACGGATCTGATGGACGTGCTCGCCATGTACCAGGCGCGCGCCAACGCGCCGCTCGACGCGCTCGCCAAGATGTGCGGCTTCCCCGGCAAAATGGGCATGGACGGCAGCCAGGTGTGGCACGCGTACCAGCAAGGGCGTATCGAGGAAATCCGCAATTACTGCGAGACCGACGTCGTCAACACGTACTTGCTCTATTGCCGCTTCCAACTGATCCGCGGCGCGTTTTCGCCCGCGGAGTATGCTGACGAGATCAACCTGGTCAAGAACGCGCTGGCGCAGGAAACGGCGCCACAATGGGCCGAGTATCTGGCGGCATTCGATCAGTAAGGATGCACGGGAGGGTGCGCGGCTGTCTGACTGGCCAGCGCGCGCAGCGACGGTTGCCGCCGTGCCGAATGATGGCCAGGCGCGGCGCTTCGTCTACAATCTCGCCTTTCCCCAAGTTTGTCAGGAAGTTGCAGGTGTCCCGAACTGCCCCCCATCGCCGAGCGCCAAAGCGCTACAAGACGCCCCCGCCCGCGCCGGCACACGTCGTCACCGGCAACGAGCCGGTCATCGAAATCGTTTCGCTCGATATGGAAGCGCGCGGCGTCGGCCGCACCGAGACCGAAGACGGTACGCCCGGCAAGGTGATCTTTGTCGAAGGCGCGTTGCCCGGCGAGCGCGTCAGCTATTCGACGCATCGCAGCAAGCCGAAATTCGAGCAGGCCGAAGTAGTCCAGGTGTTCCGCGAAAGCGTGATGCGCACCAGGCCGAAATGCACTTACTTCGATATCTGCGGCGGCTGTTCAATGCAGCATCTCGACATCCGCGCGCAGGTGGCGGTCAAGCAGCGCGTGCTCGAGGACAACCTGCAGCATCTGGCAAAGCTGCGCCCGGAAACGGTGTTCCGGCCGATTCACGGGCCGTCCTGGGGTTATCGCTACCGTGCGCGACTGGCGGTGCGTTTCCTGCCGGAAAAGGGCGGCATGCGGATCGGCTTCCATGAGAAGAAGAGCAGCTACATCGCCGACATGAAGACCTGCGAAGTGCTGCCGCCGCACGTGTCGGCCATGCTGATGCCGCTGCGTTTCATGGTTCGCAAGCTGTCGATCTACGATCGCATGCCGCAGCTCGAACTGGCAGTCGGTTCGTCGGTCACGGCGCTGGTGGTGCGCAATCTCGAGCCCATCACGGCCGCGGACGAGCAGGTGCTGCGCGATTTCGCCGACGAGCACAAGGTGCAGTTCTGGCTGCAGCCGGGCGGCCCGGACACGGTCACGCCGTTCTATCCGCTCGACGTGGAACTCGACTACACGCTGCCGGAATACGACATCCGCATGCCGTTCAAGCCGACCGACTTCACCCAGGTGAACCACGCCATCAACCGCGTGCTGGTGAGTCGCGCGTTGCGGCTGCTGGCGCCGGCGCGCACGGATCGCGTGCTCGATCTGTTTTGTGGCATCGGTAACTTTACGCTGCCGCTCGCGCGTATTTCGAGGGAAGTGGTGGGGATCGAGGGCAGCGAAGTGCTGACCTCGCGCGCGCTGGCCAATGCCGAGCTGAACGGCGTGGCGGGGTATACGTCGTTCGCGTGCCGCAACCTGTTCGAAGTTACCGCCGACGACATGCGCGCGCTCGGCCACTTCGACAAGTTCCTCATCGACCCGCCGCGCGAAGGCGCGCTGGCTGTTGCCAAGGCGCTGGTGGAGATCGCTCAGAGCGGCAATGGACCGCTGCCGAAGCGGATCGTCTACGTGTCGTGCGCGCCGGCGACGCTCGCCCGCGATGCCGGCCTGCTCGTGCACGAGGCCGGCTACCGGCTGGTGGGTGCGGGCGTGGTCAACATGTTCCCGCACACGTCGCATGTAGAGTCGATTGCGTTGTTCGAGCGGGACTGAGTGGCGCTGCCGGCGTGCCAGCGGCGCTGGCACGCGGTGTCACGGCAAGGCAAGGTAAGCTACAAACAAAAACGCCACGATCGAAGTCGTGGCGTTTTTTATTTCCGGCTGATTTTTCAGCGCGCGGCGCGGCTTAGAACTGCCACCACGACTTTTCCTTACCCGGCCTTGCATGACCCGTGATGTACGGGCTGTCGGGGAAGGTGCCGGCCAGCACGCGCTTCGTGTCGTCGGCCAGTTGCGGCTGGTTCAGCCTCTGATACGACAGCATCATGATGTGCAATGCGTCTTCGATAGCCGGTGCGTTCTTGTATTGCGTGAGCGCCAGTTGCGCGCGGTTGATCGCGGCGACATAGGCGCCACGGCGGTAGTAGTAATCCGCCGCGTGGACTTCGTGCGACGCCAGCGCGTTCACGATATAGCGCATGCGCTGCGCGGCGTCCGGCGCGTACTTGCTGTTCGGATACTTGTCCACCACGACCTTGAACGCGTCGTACGACTCACGCAGCGACTTCGGATCGCGCTCGCTCATGTCCTGGCCGGAGAAGCGGCCGAACAGACCGAGGTCGTCGTTGAAGTGGATCATGCCCTTCAGGTAGTACGCGTAAGCGATGTCCGGATGATCCGGATGCAGCTGGATGAAGCGGTCGATAGCCTGGTCGGCGGCGGCGTTCTCGTTGTCTTTCCAATTGCAGTAAGCGACGTTGATCTGCGCCTGCTGGGCGAAGTGACCGAACGGATCGCGCCCCTCGAGCATTTCGAAGTACTTGGCGCACTTGCCGAAGTCACCACCGCTCAGGGCGTCGTTCGCCTCCGTATATAATTTGTTGTTGTTCCATGTTGCCGTCTCGTCGGTCTTTTCCGGCAGGCCGTGGCAAGCCGCGACAACGGCGACGGCTGCGGCGCACGCAATGTATCCGGCCACTTTCCGGGCCGCCTTCTTGATGGCCGCCAAATTGATCGCCGCTTTAGTGATGGTGTTCAAGGCTCGCATTTTCCAGTCTAGCTTTACGTCCAGGTGACCCAGACTCAATGACCCGCTCAAATACTCCAGGCGCCGCAACCGGTGCCGGGAATAGCAACAAAGATTATAGCGTAAGCGCTGACCCCTCCGACGCGTTGGGCGTCGATTCCCTCGACGACGATCTCGGCAGCGACGCGCTCGGCGCCGCCGCTGTGCCCAGCCATGTGCCGACCGTGGCGAGCCGCGTGGCGGACGAAACGCCGCGCAGCGTCGTCGTGCCCGACGAGTTGGCCGGCGAGCGCCTCGACAAGGTGCTCGCGCGGGTGTTTCCCGAGTTCTCGCGCAATCGCCTGCAAAGCTGGATCGAGGCGGAGCGCGTGCGGATCGACGGCAAGGCCGCGAAAATCCGCCAGCCGGTGCCGCTCGGCGCGACGATCGAGCTTGTCCCCGATCTGCTGCCGGAGCAGCTCGCGTTCACGCCGGAGCCGGTGCCGCTCGAGATCGTCTATGAAGACGACACGCTGGTGGTCATCAACAAGCCGGCCGGCATGGTCGTGCATCCGGCGGCCGGCAACTGGAGCGGCACCGTGCTCAACGGTCTGCTGTACCGCTATGGCGACGCCGCCGCGGGCCTGCCGCGCGCGGGCATCGTGCACCGGCTCGACAAGGAAACCTCCGGCCTGATGGTGGTGGCGCGCACGCTCGAGGCGCAGACCGACCTCGTGCGCCAGTTGCAGGCGCGCACGGTGAAGCGCCGTTATCTCGCGCTGGTGTGGGGCAACATGCCCGAAGAAGGCACGATCGACGCGCCGATCGGCCGCGATCCGCGCGAACGCACGCGCATGGCGGTGGTCACGAGCGCCTCCGGCAAGCCCGCGCGCACGCATTTCCGACGTGTCGATTCGGCGATCTGGCAGCGTCAGCCGGTCACCGCGATTCATTGCGATCTGGAAACCGGCCGCACCCATCAGATTCGCGTGCATTGCGCGCACATCGGTCATCCGCTGCTCGGCGATCCGGTGTACGGGCGCGCCCGCGGCAAGCGCTCGGTCACGCCGCTGCCGGACGGCTTCGCGCGTCAGGCGCTGCATGCATGGCGCCTCGGCCTGATCCATCCGCAAACCGGCCGCACGATGCAATGGCGCGCCGATGTGCCGGCCGACATGGAGGCGCTGTCGGCGGCGCTCGGCCTCGGTCGCGACGACGCCGGCGAGTTCGACGAGACGTACTACGAGGAAGACGACTACGACGCGTCGCTCGACGAGGACGCCGATGAAGACGGCGCACTCGATCACGACGAAGCCGGCGATGACGCTGACGAACACGACGAGGACGATCACGCATGAATGTGCCCGAGCTGAGCTTTGCCGATGTCGTGCAACCCGCATGGAATGTTTCGCCACGCGTGCGTGCGCTCGTCACCACGCGTGACGGCGGCGTGAGTGAAGCGCCATTCGGCCGTTGGCAAAACGGTGTGGATTTGCCCGGTGGTCTGAATCTGGGCATGAAATCCGGCGACGATCCGGCCGCGGTCGCAACCAACCGCGAGCGTCTCCTGAAGCTCGCCGGCGTGAGCGAGGCCGCGTGGCTCGCGCAGATTCACGGCGCGGGCATCGTGCGTGCGGAAGACGTGCTCGCGCAAGCGCGCGCGGATGGCACGCCGACGCGCGCCGATGCCAGCGTCACCGATCGTCCCGGCACCGTGTGCGTCGTGATGGTGGCCGATTGCATGCCGGTGCTGTTCTGCGACGACGCCGGCCGCGCGGTCGGCGCGGCGCACGCGGGGTGGCGCGGGCTGGCGGCGGGCATCGTCGAACAGACGGCGCAGCGCGTCGCCGAGCTCGCCGGTGTGGAGGCGGGCGCATTGCACGCTTATCTCGGTCCGTCGATCGGTCCTGACGCCTTTGAAGTTGGCGCAGACGTGCGTGACGCCTTCATGAATGGCGTCGGCGCCGCACAACGCGATGCGACCGCAAACGCCTTCGTCGAGCATCCGCACAATCCAGCCAAATATCTCGCCGATCTCCCGGCGCTGGCGCGTTTGCGTCTGCAGCGGCTCGGCGTGACGCGCATTGTCGGCGGCGATCTCTGCACGGTCACGCAACGTGAGCGTTTCTATTCCTATCGCCGCGATCGCGAGACGGGCCGCATGGCCGCGTTGATCTGGCTCGACGATCAGGCGCAGTCGATCGCGGACTAGCTCGCGACGCGCATCGCGCGTGGCCATTTTTCTGCGAAATTCAAGGCACACATGCCCGTATCACGACGTCCGCATGACGCGACGTCATGCATGCGGGCATGCTTGTCTGAGCATTGCCATGTCTCGCATGACCCTTGCCCGCGAGGCCACGTATGAGGGTTTGTTCGGAGAAGCGCAGGCGTTTTTGCTGCGCTGCCGGAATTCCGGACGCTGGCGTAAATCCGCCGCCAAAACTGTCCGCCCGCGAACGGATAAATGCACATAAGCCTATGCAATTTGGGAGCTTTATTCGTTCTCGTGTGCCTCGACCCATGCGTGTTCCAAAAGCGCGATCTTCTACACAGGGAAAACGATAATTAAAAAACTATCGCACTGCGGCAAAATCGGGAACAAGCATTGACATGCCTTGCGATGGGGAGCAAGAATGTTCCTCACGGCTCCTCGTACAAGGGACAGGGCGTGACGAGGTCGCGAGCAATGGCTCACGTGCGCACGAACCTGCCTCTCAACCCGTCCGCAAGGACTTACCGGTCAAAAGCAGGTATGGCAGCTTCACATTCCTCAGCTTCCCCCAGCACGGACTCCTCGACGGAGCACACGCAGCAGGCCGGTACGAGCGGTGCAACACCGGCCGCAGGCATGCAGCAGTTTCTCGACGCCTGGATGAACGCATGGCGTTCGCTCGGCACATCGCCTGGCGGCAGCGGCATGCCTTTCGCGATGCCTCAGATGCCGCTGCAAATGCCTCAAATGGGTCTGCCGCCGGGTTTCCCTCAAATGCCGTCGTTTCCCGGCATGCCGGACTTCAGCAAACTCGCGGCGGGATCGATGCCCGCCATGCCGTCCTTCGCCGGCCTGAATATACCGAGCGCGGCCATTCCCTCCGAGCGTCTACAGAAGCTGCAGGCTGACTATTCGCGCGAGGCCATGGAGCTGATCCAGCAAGCCGCCACGTCCGCGACCCAGGCGCCTGCGCTCAAGGATCGCCGCTTCAGCTCCGACGCATGGAGTTCGGCGCCGGCCTATGCATTCACTGCCGCGTGGTATCTGTTGAACGCGCGCTATCTGCAGGAAATGGTCGACGCGCTCGACATCGAACCCAAGGTGCGCGAGCGCATCCGTTTCGCCGTTCAGCAGTGGACCGCGGCGGCATCGCCGAGCAACTTCTTCGCCTTGAATCCGGAAGCGCAAAAGACCTTGCTGGACAGCAAGGGCGAAAGTCTGCGCCAGGGCGTGATGAACCTGCTCGGCGACTTGCAGCGCGGCAAGATCTCGCAGACCGACGAATCGGGTTTCGTGGTCGGTGAAAATCTCGCGAACACCGAAGGTTCGGTCGTGTTCGAAAACGACCTGATGCAGGTGATCCAATACAAGCCGCGCACGGCAACCGTGCGTGAGCGGCCGCTTCTCATCGTGCCGCCTTGCATCAACAAGTTCTACATTCTCGATCTGCAACCGGAGAACTCGCTGGTCGCTCACGGGCTCGATTCGGGGCATCAGGTGTTCCTGATTTCGTGGCGCAATGCCGATCAATCCATCGCGCATAAAACGTGGGACGACTACATCGGCGAGGGCGTGCTCACCGCCATCGATACGGTGAGCAAGATCAGTGGACGCGAGCAGATCAATACGCTCGGTTTCTGCGTCGGCGGCACGATGCTCGCCGCGGCGCTGGCGGTGGCTGCCGCGCGCGGCGAACATCCGGCCGCGTCCATGACGCTGCTCACCGCCATGCTCGATTTTTCGGACACGGGCGTGCTCGACGTGTTCGTCGACGAGGCGCATGTGCAGATGCGCGAGCAGACCATTGGCGGCAAGAACGGTACGCCGCCTGGGCTGATGCGCGGCATCGAGTTCGCCAACACGTTCTCGTTCCTGCGCCCGAACGATCTGGTGTGGAACTACGTCGTCGACAATTACCTCAAAGGTCGCACGCCGGTGCCGTTCGACCTGCTGTACTGGAACAGCGACTCGACCAGCCTGCCGGGCCCGATGTATGTCTGGTATCTGCGCAATACGTATCTCGAGAATCGTCTGCGCGAGCCGGGTGCGTTGACCACTTGCGGCGAGCCGATCGATCTGTCGAAGATCGATGTGCCCACCTTCATCTACGGTTCACGCGAAGACCATATCGTGCCGTGGCAAACGGCGTACGCGTCGGTGCCGCTCCTGAACGGGCCGTTGAAGTTCGTGCTCGGCGCGTCGGGTCACATCGCGGGTGTGATCAATCCGCCCGCGAAGAAAAAGCGCAATTTCTGGATGCTGGAAGGCGACGTCAAGACGCTGCCGGAGAACCCGGAAGAATGGCTCGATCAGGCTACCGAAGTCCCTGGCAGCTGGTGGCCCGAATGGACCACCTGGCTCGATCAGTACGGTGGCAAGAAGGTGAAGCCGCGCGCCACGGCCGGCTCGGCTGACTTCCCGGTGATCGAACCGGCGCCGGGGCGTTACGTGCGGCAACGGGAGTAGGTTCGAGCGCGCTTCATGGCGCTGTTGTTTGCGGTGTGAATGAGCGTCTGATTGAGTCAGGGCGTGATTAAGAGCAACGAGATTTTTAACTTGACGGGCAGCGGCACATGCGGCCGACCGCCCGGAGGATATGGAAATGACTGATGTTGTGATCGTATCGGCCGCCCGTACGGCAGTAGGCAAATTCGGTGGGTCGCTGGCGAAGATCGCCGCGCCCGAACTCGGCGCCACGGTGATTCGCGCCGTCCTCGAGCGGGCTGGTCTTAAACCCGAGCAGGTAAGCGAAGTGATCCTGGGTCAGGTGCTGACTGCAGGGTCGGGCCAAAATCCGGCGCGTCAGTCGCTGATCAAGGCGGGCTTGCCCACCGCTGTGCCCGGCATGACGATCAACGTGGTGTGCGGCTCGGGTCTGAAGGCCGTGATGCTCGCGGCCAACGCCATCATCGCGGGTGACGCGGATATCGTGGTGGCCGGCGGTCAGGAAAATATGAGCGCGGCGCCACACGTGCTGCCGGGCTCGCGCGACGGGTTCCGCATGGGCGACGCAAAGCTGATCGACTCGATGATCGTCGACGGCTTGTGGGACGTCTACAACCAGTATCACATGGGCGTGACGGCGGAAAACGTCGCCAAGGAATACGGCATCACGCGCGAGCAACAGGACGCGTTCGCTGCGTTGTCGCAGAACAAGGCGGAAGCGGCGCAGAAGTCGGGCCGTTTCGACGACGAAATCGTGCCGGTCGACATTCCGCAACGCAAGGGCGAACCGCTGCGTTTCGCCACCGACGAGTTCGTGCGTCATGGCGTGACGGCTGAGTCGCTGGGGGTGCTGAAGCCGGCGTTCTCGAAGGAAGGCTCGGTCACGGCGGCCAATGCGTCGGGTCTGAACGACGGTGCGGCGGCAGTGCTGGTGATGTCGGCGAAGAAGGCGGAGGCGCTCGGCCTGACGCCGCTCGCGCGCATCAAGGCTTACGCGACCTCGGGTCTGGATCCGAAGGTGATGGGCATGGGCCCGGTGCCGGCCTCGCGCCGCTGTCTCGAACGCGCGGGCTGGACGCCGGCCGATCTGGACCTGATGGAAATCAACGAAGCGTTTGCCGCGCAGGCGTGCGCCGTGAATCAGCAGATGGGCTGGGACACGTCGAAGATCAACGTGAACGGCGGCGCGATTGCGATCGGCCATCCGATCGGCGCGTCCGGTTGCCGGATTCTCGTCACGCTGCTGCACGAAATGCAGAAGCGCGATGCGAAGAAAGGTCTGGCGTCGCTGTGTATCGGCGGCGGCATGGGTGTGGCGCTGGCGCTCGAACGCGCCTGAGCAAGGGCGCGTGGCGGGCGCCTCAGGCGTCGGCCATGCGTCGAACGGAGCGTTGCCGTGCGCTGTGGCGCGCGGTCAGCGGTGGCCTCGTCAGCCGGTCGCCCGGCGGCAGCGGAGATGAAGCACAGGCGAGGAAAGAGGCAGCCGGTCGGCGCCTCGAAAAACGATAACGGAGTGTAGTTTATGACACAGCGAATTGCGTACGTAACGGGCGGGATGGGTGGCATCGGCACGAGCATTTGCCAGCGGCTGCACAAAGAGGGCTACAAGGTCGTGGCAGGCTGCGGCCCGAACTCGCCGCGCCGCGTGAAGTGGCTCGAAGAGCAGAAGGCCTTGGGCTTCGATTTCATCGCGTCCGAAGGCAATGTCGGCGATTGGGAGTCCACCAAGACCGCGTTCGACAAGGTCAAGGCCGAAGTCGGCGAGATCGACATTCTGGTGAACAATGCCGGCATTACGCGCGACGTCGTGTTCCGCAAGATGACGCATGAAGACTGGACGGCGGTGATCGACACCAACCTGACCAGCCTCTTCAACGTCACCAAGCAGGTGATCGACGGCATGGTCGAGCGTGGCTTTGGCCGCATCATCAACATTTCGTCGGTGAACGGCCAGAAGGGCCAGTTCGGCCAGACCAACTACTCGACCGCGAAGGCCGGCATTCACGGCTTCACGATGTCGCTGGCGCAGGAAGTGGCCACCAAGGGCGTGACGGTCAACACCGTGTCGCCGGGCTACATCGGCACCGATATGGTCAAGTCGATCCGCCCCGACGTGCTGGAAAAGATCGTCGCGACGATTCCGGTGCGCCGTCTCGGCCAGCCGGACGAAATCGGCTCGATCGTGGCATGGCTGGCATCGGATGAATCGGGTTTCTCCACGGGCGCTGATTTTTCGCTGAACGGCGGTTTGCATATGGGCTGAGTCACCGGCGCGCCGCTCACAAGGCAGCGCGCTGCGGCTCAGATGGTTCGGCGGCGTCTCGACTGCGCAATGGCCCGATTGCGCAGCCGCTGACGCCGTTTCCGCGCTCAACTTGCGCTCAAAGGCGTTACATGACCACTACTACAAAGAAAACAGCCGAACGACTGATCAAGAAATATCCGAATCGTCGGCTCTACGATACCGAGACAAGCACGTACATCACACTGACGGACGTCAAACAGCTCGTGTTGGATCAGGAGGATTTCAAGGTCATCGATGCGAAGAGCAACGAGGATCTGACGCGCGCCATCCTGTTGCAGATCATTCTCGAGGAGGAGAGCGGCGGCTTGCCGATGTTCTCGTCGTCCATGCTCTCGCAGATCATCCGTTTCTACGGTCATGCGATGCAAGGCATGATGGGCACGTACCTGGAAAAGAACATCCAGGCCTTCATCGACATCCAGGCGAAGCTTGCCGACCAGTCGAAGAATCTGTACGAAGGCAAGGCCATGAATCCGGAAGTCTGGTCGCAGTTCATGAACATGCAGGCGCCGATGATGCAGGGCATGATGACCAGCTATATCGAGCAGTCGAAGAACATGTTCGTGCAGATGCAGGAGCAGATGCAGAACCAGGCGAAGTCGATGTTCGCCACGTTCCCGTTTACGCCGGGTGGCGCGGTCAATGCGGCCAACCCTGGCACTGGGCAGGCTAATCCGCAAAGCGATCCGGAAGTGAATCCGGAGGCGGAGAAGAAGTAAGGGCACACAAGGACGTTCAACCGAGCGGGGTTTCCCGGCGTTGGGGCGCCGCCGGGGGCGGCCCTGGAGCTTGGGCGCGTCGGTAGCGCAGCCTTTGCGTTAGGGCCCGGCGGCTTGGCCGCGGCCGTTCGGTGCCGGCGCGGTACAATCGCGACCTGCGTGTGTGGGGCATTTTCCTCGGAGAGGCTCTGGCCGCCAACTCCAACCCCATTCCGACGGCCGACCGCATGTTTCATGGATGCCCCACCTATCCTCAGGGAAAGCGCCACCTCTCGGCGCCCATTCCCGCATGAGCCGGCTCTTTCTCGCCCCGATGGAAGGCCTCGCGGACTACGTATTGCGCGACGTGCTGACCGGCATCGGCGGATTCGATGGGTGCGTGTCCGAATTCGTCCGCGTGACGGGCTCGCTGCTTCCCAGCCGCGTCTACGAGCGGGAAGCGCCCGAAGTGCTCGACGGAGGCCACACCCCGAACGGCACGCCGATGGTGATCCAGTTGCTCGGCAGCGATCCCGAATGGATGGCCCTGAATGCCGCCCACGCAGCCACTCTATCGCCGCATGGAATCGACCTGAACTTCGGATGTCCCGCCAAGGTCGTCAATCAGCACGGCGGCGGAGCCATGCTGCTGGCCGACCCTGAACAACTGAACCGGATCGTGTCGGCTGTTCGCGCCGCGGTGCCTGCCGGCATCGCCGTGACGGCAAAGATGCGCCTCGGCGTGTCCGACACCTCGCTGGCGATCGATTGCGCCACGGCGCTGGCCGAAGGTGGCGCGGCCTCGCTCGTCGTGCATGCCAGAACGCGGGATCACGGCTACCGGCCGCCCGCCCACTGGGAGTGGATCGCGCGTATCGATGCCGCGGTGGACGTGCCCGTCGTCGCGAACGGAGAAGTCTGGACGGTGGCCGACTGGGAGCGCTGTCGCGCGGTCAGTGGTTGTGCGGACGTGATGATCGGGCGCGGCGCCGTATCGGATCCTTTCCTGGCGCTGAGGATACGCGGACTGATGGACCGTTCCCCATCCGACGGGGAATGGCAGGACGTGCTTGCTCACATTGCCGGTTATCTACGGAAATTGCAGGCCCGTGTCGCCTCCCGGCACGAGCACGGACGCGTCAAGAAGTGGCTCAGCTACCTGCAGCGCACCTGGCCGCAAGCGGCCGAGTTGCATGCGGCGATCCGCCGGGTGCAGGATTCGCACGAAATTCTGGAAGTGATCGAGCGTGCTTTGGGCGTCGGCCAGTTAATGGCGACACAACAACCCGCGCGTCTCGGTCGATTCGATCCAGCAGACGTCGCGGTCGTTTGAGGGCGAATATTCAAAGACTTACGAGCGGCAGCCGTGGCGAACCGCTACAATTCAGGGTTTAACGTCTTCAAGCGGTCCCCCATGTCAGCCACCCCCCCGATTGCCCCGATTGCCACGCCGAAGGTCGGCTTTGTATCCCTCGGCTGCCCGAAAGCCCTGGTCGATTCCGAGCAGATCATCACCCAACTGCGCGCCGAAGGTTACGAGATTTCCGGCACGTACGACGGCGCGGACCTCGTGGTCGTCAACACCTGCGGCTTCATCGACGAAGCGGTGCAGGAAAGTCTCGACGCAATCGGCGAAGCGCTCAACGAAAATGGCAAGGTGATCGTGACCGGCTGTCTCGGCGCCAAGAAGAGCGCGAGCGGCTCGGGGCTGATCGAAGAAGTGCATCCGAAGGTGCTGGCCGTGACCGGCCCGCACGCGCTCGGCGAAGTGATGCAGCACGTGCACACCCATCTGCCGAAGCCGCATGATCCGTTCGTCGACCTGGTGCCGGCTGCGGGCGTGAAGCTCACGCCGCGCCATTACGCGTACCTGAAGATTTCCGAAGGCTGCAATCACCGCTGCACGTTCTGCATCATCCCGTCCATGCGCGGCGACCTCGTGTCGCGCCCCGTCGCCGACGTGATGCTCGAAGCGGAGAATCTGTTCAAGTCGGGCGTGAAGGAACTGCTGGTGATTTCGCAGGACACGAGCGCCTATGGCGTCGACGTCAAATATCGCACGGGTTTCTGGAACGGCAAGCCGATCAAGACGCGCATGACCGATCTGGTCGGCGCGCTCGGCGAACTCGCCGCGCAATACGGCGCGTGGGTGCGTCTGCATTACGTTTATCCGTATCCGAGCGTCGACGAAGTGATTCCGATGATGGCCGAAGGCCCGTACAAGGGCCACGTGCTGCCGTACCTCGACGTGCCGTTCCAGCATGCGCATCCGGAAGTGTTGAAGCGCATGAAGCGCCCGGCCAACGCCGAGAAGGTGATGGAGCGCGTGAAGAAATGGCGCGAGATGTGCCCGGACCTGACTATCCGGAGCACGTTCATCGCCGGCTTCCCCGGCGAGACCGAAGAGCAGTTCCAGACGCTGCTCGATTTCATCCGCGAGGCGGAACTGGATCGCGTCGGCTGCTTCGCCTATTCGCCGGTCGAAGGCGCGACGGCCAACGAACTCGACGGCGCATTGCCCGACGAAGTGCGCGAAGAGCGTCGCGCGCGTTTCATGGAAGTCGCCGAGGAAGTGTCGGCGAAGCGCATCGCGAAGAAGGTCGGCAAGACGCTGAAGGTGCTGGTCGACGAGATCAACGCGGATGGCGGCATCGGCCGCACCGCGGCTGACGCGCCGGAGATCGACGGCGTCGTGTATATCGCGCCTGCCGTTAAGGCGTCCAGGCGCTACAAGGTCGGCGATTTCGTGTCGGTGAAGATCACCGGCGCCGACGGTCACGACCTGTGGGGCGAGGTTTAATCGATGACGGTGAGCACGACTGCAGCGCCGCAAGCCCGGCGCCCCGAGATCCTCGCGCTCGGTGAGGCGATGATCGAATTCAACCAGTCAGCCAAAGACCAGCCGAACTATCTGCAAGGCTTCGGCGGCGATACGTCGAACTTCTGCATCGCGGCCGCACGGCAAGGCGCGCAGACCGGTTTCGTGTCGGCAGTCGGCGCGGATCATTTCGGGCGTCTGCTGGTCGATCTGTGGGAACGTGAACAGGTGGACACGTCGCTGATGCGCGTCGATCCGCAGGCGCCCACTGGCGTCTATTTCGTGTCGCACGGTCCGAATGGCCACGCGTTCGACTATCTGCGCGCCGGCTCGGCCGCGAGCCGCTACGCGCCGCACGATCTGCCGCTCGACGCGATCGCCGCGGCCAAGGTGATTCATCTGTCCGGCATCAGCCTCGCGATCAGCCTGAGCGCCTGCGACGCGGCGCTGGAAGCGATCGCGCATGCGCGCGCCAACGGCGTTCGCGTGAGCTTCGACACCAATCTGCGTCTGAAGCTGTGGCCGCTCGCGCGGGCGCGCGCGGTCATGCTCGAAGCCATCCGCCAGACCGACATCTGCCTGCCGAGCTGGGATGACGTCACCGACCTCACGGGACTGACCGGCCGTGACGAGATTGTCGATTTCCTGCTGTCGCACGGTCCGAGTGTCGTTGCGTTGAAGCTCGGCAAAGAGGGCTCGTATATCGCGACGCCGAACGAGCGGCGCGTCGTGCCGGGCCACGTCGTCAATGCCGTCGATGCCACTGGCGCGGGCGACTGCTTCGGCGGCGCGTTCATTGCGCGCATTGTCGCGGGTGACGATCCATTTGCAGCGGCGCGTTATGCGAACGTCGCCGCGGCGCTGTCCACGCAAGGTTACGGCGCGGTGGCGCCGATTCCGTCGCGCGCGACGGTCGAACAACTTCTGGCGGGCTGAACACACGCGCTATAGAGCGCGGCCCGCCGAGGCAAGATCATCTTGAGAGACTAGAAGAGGAGCGAGCGATGCAACGGGACGTAGTGGTGGTAAGCGGTGTGCGTACGGCAATCGGCGGTTTCGGCGGCAGTCTGAAAGACTTTTCGCCGACCGATCTCGGCGCACGCGTGGTGCGTGAAGTGCTGGCGCGCGCCAACGTATCGGGCGACGAAGTCGGCCACGTGGTGTTCGGCAACGTCGTGCATACCGAACCGAAAGACATGTACCTGGCGCGCGTGGCCGCGATCAACGGCGGCGTGGCGCAACATGCGCCGGCGTTGACGGTGAACCGTCTGTGCGGCTCCGGCCTGCAGGCCATCGTCTCGGCCGCGCAAAGCGTGCTGCTCGGCGACGCCGACATCGCGATCGGCGGCGGCGCGGAAAACATGAGCCGCGCGCCTTACTCCATGCCGGCCGCGCGCTTCGGTCAGCGCATGGGCGACGCGCGCCTCGTCGACATGATGGTCGGCGCGCTGAACGATCCGTTCCAGTCGATCCATATGGGTGTGACCGCCGAGAACGTCGCGCGCAAGTACGACATCTCGCGCGAAGCGCAGGACGCGCTCGCCCTCGAATCGCATCGCCGCGCGGCCAACGCGATCACGAGCGGGTACTTCAAGCAACAGATCCTGCCGATCACGATCCCGTCGAAGAAAGGCGACGTCGTGTTCGACACGGACGAACACGCGCGCATGAACGCATCGCCGGAAGACTTCTCGAAGTTGAAGCCGGTGTTCGCGAAAGAAAATGGCACGGTGACGGCCGGCAACGCGTCGGGCATCAACGACGCCGCCGCGGCCGTCGTGCTGATGGAGCGCAGCCTTGCAGAACAGCGCGGCATCAAGCCGCTGGCGCGGCTGGTGTCGTACGCGCATGCCGGCGTCGATCCGGCCTACATGGGCATCGGTCCGGTGCCGGCCACCCGCAAGGCGCTCGAACGCGCCGGCCTGACGGTTGCCGACCTCGATGTGATCGAGGCGAACGAAGCGTTCGCCGCTCAGGCCTGCGCGGTCAGCAAGGAACTGGGCTTCGATCCGGCCAAGGTCAATCCGAACGGCTCGGGCATTTCGCTCGGCCACCCGATCGGCGCGACCGGCGCGCTCATCACCGTCAAGGCGCTGTACGAACTGCAGCGGATCGGCGGGCGCTATGCGCTGGTCACGATGTGTATCGGCGGCGGGCAAGGCATCGCGGCGATCTTCGAACGGATCTGAAGCGTGGTATGTCAGTAGCAAGCAGTATCGAGCAATGAGGAAGGAAGGGATGCGGGAGTTGAAAGCGATGAAGGGTGCGGTGCGTCGGCGCAGTTGGGCAGTCCTCCAAGGGGGCTTCCCTCGGGGTGTAGTGGGCGCTGCCGCATTGCTGTGTGCCTGCGTCGGGGCGATGCTGCCCGCGCAGGCATGGGCGGAAAGCGACGCGGTGAAGGAGTTGGCGGCGCCCCCGCCAATCCAGTTGCCGCTCAAGCCCAGTTCCGAATTCGCGAAATTCCCGCGCTACGCCGGCATGCTGGGCTCGCGCCAGATCGTGCTGAAGCTCGGCCCGAAGAGCGACGACCCGTCTGGCGTGCACGGCGAATATCAGTTCACGGACACCGGCGCGGTGATCCTGATCGCGGGCGACCGCGACGGCGACACGCTCGAAGTCGAGGAATCGAACGACGGCACCCATATCACCGGCAACTGGGTCGGCAAGTTCGCGGCGGACGGCTCGGTGGCGGGCGACCGCATGAACGTCGACGATTCCGACCCGCAGCCGTTCGATCTGAAGCCGCTGGCGGCAGGGCAGGCGGTGCCGCCGCCCGGCGCGCCGGCGACCGCGGCGAACAAGGCTGCGCCGCAGTCTTCCGCGGGCGCTGCCACGGCGCCGGCTGCGAGCGCCGCCACTACCGGTGGCCACGCCGTGGGCGGCGTCAGCAACCTGCAAACCGGCGAGTGAACCCACAACCGCGCGGCGTGCGACAGCTCGCGCGCTGCTCGCAAGCGAAATCCCGCCGGCTCGTCTACTCTTGCGTGTGCGGCGCGCGCCCTGAAACCGCGCGCCCTCCGTTTCCGTCTGCTTTTCACCGAAACTCACCATGACCCAATCCAAACTCCAACGCGGTCTGCAAACCCGTATCGTGCGTGCCGAGGACCAGCTCACGCCGGGCTTCGAGTCGTTCTCGTTGCCGGTCACGCGGGCGTCGACGGTCGTGTTCCCCGATCTCGCGACCATGCGCGCGCTCGACTGGAAAAACGACGCGCAATGGCGCTACGGCCTGCACGCCACGCCGACTTCGCTCGCGCTGGCGCAGCGCCTTGCCACCATCGAGGGCGGCAATCACGCGTTGCTGCAGCCGTCGGGGCTGTCGTCGATTTCGAACGTGTATTTCGGCCTCGTCAAGGCCGGCGACGACGTGCTGATTCCCGATAACGTCTATTCGCCGAACCGCGACCACGGCGACTGGCTGGCGCGCGATTTCGGCATCACCGTGCGTTACTACGATCCGATGATCGGCGCGGGCATCGCCGATCTGATCCAGCCGAACACGCGCCTGATCTGGCTCGAAGCGCCCGGCTCGGTGACCATGGAAGTGGCCGACGTGCCCGCCATCACCGCAGTGGCGCGCGCGCGCAACGTCGTCACGGCGATCGACAACACGTGGTCGGCGGGGCTCGGTTTCCGGCCGTTCGATCACGGAGTCGACATTTCGGTGCAAGCGCTCACCAAATATCAATCGGGCGGCGGCGACGTGCTGATGGGCGCGACCATCACCGTCGATCGCGAACTGCATCTGAAGCTGAAGGCGGCGCGCATGCGCATGGGTATCGGCGTCTCGTCGGACGACTGCTCTTTGATTCTGCGCAGCCTGCCGACCATGCAACTGCGCTTCGAGCAGCATGACCGCGCGGCGCTCGGCCTGGCCAAATGGCTGAAGACGCGGCCGGAAATTGCCGCGGTGTTGCACCCGGCGCTGTCCGACTGTCCGGGCCATGAGTTTTATAAGCGCGACTTCACGGGCGCGGGCGGCCTCTTTTCGGTCGTGTTCGACGGCCGCTATAGCCCGGCGCAAATCGACACGTTCTGCGAGTCGCTCGAACTCTTCTCGCTCGGCTGGAGCTGGGGCGGCGCGCACAGCCTCGTGATGCCGTACAACGTCGCGTCGATGCGCACGGCAGGGCAGTGGCCGCATCGCGGGACGTTGGTGCGGTTCTATATCGGCCTCGAAGCCGAGGCGGACTTGCGTGCGGATATGGAGCAGTCTCTGGCCACACTAGGTTAAACGTCCGAGCGACGTTTTTCCGTAGGACAAGCAGGCCCATCGGGACATGTTCCCGGTGGGCTTTTTTCATGTCAACGGCGAGTGTCAATATAGCCAGTAAGCCTAACCATTCGGCCGAATGTTCAGCGTGAAATCTCGACGCTACGATGGTGTGCATTCCGACTAACGGTTGCCGCGCCATGGTGAGCTTCGATGAATCTTTTCTTCTGGATGTTGCTGAATCTCGGCGTGCCGATCATCGGCCCGATCTTTACCCTAGTGCTTGTCGCACCCGCGCTCGGTTGGCGCGTCGCAAAGGCGTTGATTGCCGGCTCGGTGAAAGACGGCCAATTGTTCTGGTGTGCGATCGGGCTGTTTGCGTCGGCGCTTTATGAGGTGGTGACGGCACTAGAGCGGGGCCGTGGCGAGGCGTCGGTGCTGGCGTACTGCGCGGTTGGACTGTGTGTGATGGCATTTGCCTGTTCCGGCCTCGTGATGTCAGGGCTGGTCAATCCACATTCCGGGCGGGCAAGGGCGACGGCGGCGCAGCGGAACAGATCACTTGCAAATGGAAGCTTTTCGCCCACGGAAATAGCCCTGTCAATTTTCTTCACGCTCGTTGCCGCAGCTTTCTTTGCATTCCTACATGTACTGCTGATTTAGATTTTTCAGATAGTGCAGCATTTATACTGGTCCTCTCAAGGAGGCAATCATGAAAAAATTCTCGTTGTGGCTAGTCTCAGAGGAAATCTACCCACGCTTTTTGATGTGGACCACGATCATCGTGAGCCTTGATGCGATCAGCATGATCGTGGTACTCACAACGGACATTCTGAAAAAATAGAGCCACTGCCAGCGCCGGCCGCCATTGCGTCGGCCAGCGCATCCGAATGCATCAGAACAGGCGCAACAAGCCGTCCAGTCCGACATGGTTGAACGCCACGCTCGCCGCTTCGCGTACCACCGGCTTCGCACGGAACGCAACGGAGAGTCCGGCTTCGGCCATCATCTTCAGATCGTTGGAGCCATCGCCCATGGCGATTGCGCGGCTCGGTTCAATGCCCAATTGCGCGCATGTTTCGCGCAACGTGCGTGCTTTGACATCGGCATTGACGATCTCGCCGATTACCTTGCCGGTCAGTTTGCCGTCCACGATCTCAAGCGTGTTCGCGCGAGTGAAATCGAGGCCGAGACGAGCCTTCAGCTTCTCAGTGAAGAAGTTGAATCCGCCCGACACCAACAGCGTTTTCAATCCAGCCGCCTTCGCGCCAGCCAGCATCCGCTCGGCGCCTGGCGAGAGTTGCAGTCGCTCTTCGTACACACGCTCGAGCGCGCTCGCGTCGAGGCCTTCCAGCAGCGCCACGCGGCGCGTCAGGCTCTCGTTGAAGTCCTTGATTTCGCCGCGCATCGAGGCCTCGGTGATCGCGGCCACTTCAGCTTTCAGTCCGCAGAAGTCGGCGATCTCGTCGATACATTCGATCGTAATCAACGTCGAATCCATGTCCATTGCGACCAGCCCGAAGTCGCGCAACTGGCGGCCGGCTTCGACAAACGCGTAGTCCAATTGATGGGTGCCGCAATAGACGTCGAGGTCGGCTCGTTGGGCGACATGTGCGTCGGCAATGCGAATCGCGTTCGCGTCGATGACGCTGGCGTGCGAACCGCGCGCGAGCGCGACGAGCGCTTTGTGATGATCGGCGGAAAGGGGCGCGGAGCTTTGAATGACGAGGTTCATGGACGACGACGCGGTAACGCGGAAAAGGACGGACGCGCGGCGCGCGCGGAAAATCCCGCTATTGTAACGGTTCGCCGGTCCGCATCGCGTCTGGCGATCAGCGCCGAATGCTGCCCCGGGTGGCGCCGCGCATTGCGCCGTGCAATCCTGCGGCGCGCGGTTCATACTGGCGCATCGAACGACGCCCCGCAGCCACTGCGCGCACCGACCGTCGCAGCCGCCACCTCGCGGCGCGCAACATCTGGCACGCGAACGCACCGGCACCCATGACGAGGCGCACCACTACGGAGACAACGCATGCCCCAGGCGACCGCCAGCGACGCATCCACTCTTGCGCGCGACTTCGATCTGCGCCACCTCAATCCCGCTTTCCATGCCGATCCATATCCGGTCTATCACGCGTTGCGCGCTCACGAGCCGGTCAAGCGCATGCCGGACGGTTCACTGTTTCTGACGCGGTTTCGCGATGTGCAGGCGGTGTATCGCGACCCGAAAACATTCAGCTCCGACAAGACTGTCGAATTCAAGCCGAAATATGGCGACTCGCCGCTCTACGCGCATCACACCACGAGTCTCGTCTTCAACGACCCGCCGCGCCATACGCGCGTACGCAAGCTGATCGCCGGGGCGCTGACGGCGCGCGCCATCGCGGCCATGGAGCCGGGACTGGTGCGCCTCGTCGACGGCTTGCTCGATTCCGCCGCCGAACGCGGTCGGATCGATCTGATCGGCGAGTTCGCGTCGGCGATTCCGGTGGAGATCATCGGCAATCTGCTGGATGTGCCGCATGCGGAACGCGAGCCGTTGCGTGACTGGTCGCTCGCGATTCTCGGCGCGCTCGAGCCGTCGCTTACCGAGGCGCAGTTCGAACGGGGCAATCGCGCGGTGAACGAATTCGTCGACTATTTGCGCGATCTGGTCACACGACGCCGGCGCGAGCCGGGCGACCCGCAGCATGACGTGCTGACGCGTCTGATTCAGGGTGAAGAGGGCGGCGAGCAATTGTCGGAAGCTGAGCTGCTGCAGAACTGCATTTTCATTTTGAACGCCGGTCATGAGACGACCACCAATCTGATCGGCAACGGCCTCGTCACGCTGACGCAATGGCCCGAGCAGCGCGCGGCGCTGCTGCACGAGCCGTCGCTGATCGAATCGGCGGTGGAGGAATGTCTGCGGTTCGAGAGTTCGAATCAACTCGGCAACCGCATGGCGATCGTCGACACCGAGATCGGCGGCGTCGCGGTGGCGCGCGGCACGCCGGTCACGCTGTGCATCGGCGCGGCCAATCGCGACCCGGAACAGTTCGCTGATGCGGACCGCTTCGACATTCGCCGCGATCCGAACCGGCACCTTGCGTTCGGCTTCGGCATCCATCAGTGCGCCGGGTTGTCGCTCGCGCGACTCGAGGCGCGCATCGCGATTGGCCGCTTCGTCCAGCGCTTTCCGGCCTATCGCCTGCATGGCGAGCCGACGCGCGGCGGGCGCGTGCGGTTTCGCGGCTTCGCGGCGGTGCCGCTCGAACTCGAACCGGCGGGGCGTCGAACGGCGTAGCTTTTGCAGGCCTGACGCAAGACTTACAGCCTGCCCATGCAGCCGCCAGAGGGCGGCGCGCGCCGGCTGTGCCCGGCAAGCCGTGGCACGCTTGCTGCTTCACTTCAGGTCTTCGGCCTAGGGGAGCGCACGATGGCACACATGATCTGGAAAGGCGCAATCAGCTTCGGCCTCGTGCACGTGCCGGTGCAGTTGTATCCGGCGACGCAATCGGAGAAAGTCGGCTTCAATCTGCTGGATAAGCGCACGATCGATCCGATCGGCTACAAGCAGATCAACAAGCGCACCGGCAAGGAGGTGACGCGCGATAACATCGTGCGCGGCTTCGAGTACGAGAAGGACAAGTACGTCGTACTCTCGGACGACGAGATCCGCTCGGCGAACCCCGAGTCGACGCAGACGGTCGATATTCTCGCGTTCGTCGACGCCCCCGACATTTCGTTTCTCTATCTCGACACGCCTTATTTCCTCACGCCGGACCGCAAAGGCGAAAAGGTCTACGCGCTGCTGCGCGAAGCCATGAAGGCGTCGGGCAAGATCGGCGTGGCGAGCGTCGTGCTGCACAACAAGCAGCATCTGGCGGCGCTGATTCCGGTGGGTCCGGTGCTGGCCTTGAACACGCTGCGCTGGGCCGCGGAAGTACGCGATTTCGACGACTTCAAGCTGCCGGCCGACGGTGTGAAAGCCGCGGGCGTATCCGCGCGCGAGCTCGACATGGCGAAGAAGCTGATCGACGACATGAGCGACAAGTGGGATCCGTCGCAGTATCACGACACCTTCCACGACGACATCATGGCGCTGGTCGATCGCAAGATTCGCGCGGGCAAGACCGAGGAAATCACCGAAGTCGAAGCGCCGCACGAGTCGCGTCAATCCGCCGACATTCTCGATCTGTCCGATCTGCTCAAACGCAGCCTGGGTCGCGGCAAGAGCAAGCCGGCGGCGGGCGGCCGCAAGCGCGCCGCGGACGACGACGACGGCGATGAAGACGACGCCGAAGCCGATACTGAGGCGCCGGCCCGCAAGAAACCGCGCGCGACGCGCACGGCGAGTAAGACAACAACGCGCAGCAGCGGCACGGGTGGCCGTGCGGCTACCAAGACCACATCCGCGCCGGCCGCCCGTAAACGTCGTGCGGCGGCCTGACGCCGGCATCGCGCCTGAGCCACCTAAGAGGACGTCATCGCCATGAACGACAGACTCGACCTCTACAACCGCAAGCGCCGCTTCGACGAAACGCCCGAGCCGTCGGGCACGCGCGCGAGTCGCAAGCAAGGCGGCCGGAAAACGACCAGGCAGGCAGCCGAGGAGGCGCTCTCCTACGTGATTCAGGAGCACGACGCGCGGCGCTTGCACTACGACTTCCGGCTCGAACTGAACGGCACACTGCTGTCATGGGCGGTGCCGAAAGGGCCGAGCCTCGATCCGTCGGTGAAACGGCTAGCGGTGCATGTCGAAGACCATCCGGTCGAATACGGTTCGTTCGAAGGGGAAATCCCGCCGGGCAACTACGGGGCGGGCAGCGTAATCGTGTGGGATCGCGGCACCTGGGAACCGATTGGCGGCGCGGCGGAAGCGGCACGATCATACGCAGCCGGCAAGCTCAAATTCCGGCTGCATGGCGAAAAGCTGCAAGGCGGCTGGACGCTGGTGCGCAGCCATATGCGCGGCAGTGGCGACAAGGAGCAGTGGCTGCTGATCAAGGAACGCGACGACGAAGCGCGCGATGAGAGCGACTACGACATTCTGAAGAAGCGTCCGGGCAGCGTGCTCAGCGGCAGCGCCTCGGCGGGCAAAGGCGGCAAAACGACGAGGACCGCGGCAACCAGGGGCACAGGCAAAGCCGCCGCAGCCACGAAAGCCGGTGCTGCGGTCTCTGATACGACGCCCGTTGCAAAACGAACCGGCAAGAACGGCGCGAAAGCCGCTTCATCGACTCACACCGATCCCAGGCGACCCGACATCGTCGCGACGCGTAACGCGCAGTCGCTGCGCGAACTTGCCGCGTCGCCCTCGATCGAGGGCGCGGTGAAAGCCCGCTTGCCCGCGACCTTCAAACCGCAACTGGCGACGCTCGTCGACGCCGCGCCTCCCGGCGATGAATGGTCGTACGAAATCAAGTTCGACGGCTACCGTGTGCTGGCCCGAATCGATCAGGATGCCAAGGGAAGCGCCGTCAAAGTGTTCACCCGCGCCGGCAACGACTGGACCGCGAAGTTCAGCAAACAGGTCAAGGCGTTCGAACGACTCGGCATCGAAAGCGCATGGCTCGACGGCGAAGCCGTGGTGCTGGACCAGAACGGCGTGCCGAGTTTTCAGGGGCTGCAAAACGCCTTCGATGCGAACCGTCTGCAAGACATCATCGTCTACCTGTTCGACATACCGTTCCTGAACGGCTACGACTTGCGTGGCGTGCCGCTCGAACAGCGCCGCGCGATTTTGCGCGCCTTGATGGAAGAGGTCGACGACAGCGTGTTGCGCTTCTCGAACAATTTCGACTTCAGCGCGGAAGACCTGCTGAGGAGCGCGTGCGACATGGCGCTGGAAGGCATCATCGGCAAGCGGCGCGACAGTGGCTATATGTCGGGACGTTCGTCGACGTGGATCAAACTGAAATGCCGCCGACGCCAGGAGTTCGTGATCGGCGGCTATTCGGAACCGTCCGGCAGCCGCGCGGCGTTCGGCGCGCTGTTGCTCGGCGTCTACGACGGCAAAGGCAAATTGCAGTACGCGGGGCGCGTCGGCACCGGCTTCGACGCGGCGTTGCTGCGCTCGGTGAAGAAGGAACTCGATGCGCACGAGATCTCGCGCATGCCGTTCGCCGCCGCGCCGCGCGAGCGCAGCCGCACGCCGGTGCATTGGGTCGAACCGGTGCTCGTCGCCGAATGCAATTTCGCGGAATGGACGGGCGATGGCATCGTGCGTCAGGCGTCGTTCGTGAGTCTGCGCAACGACAAGCCGGCGCGCCAGATCGTCAAGGAAACACCTCGCCAGGGAGCCGACGTGCAACAGCAAACCGATTCCATGTCTGACGACGCGCCGAAGAAACGCGCGGCGCGTAAAACTTCCGCTAGCACTGCGGCCGCATCCGGCGCGGGGAAAACTCGCGCGGCAAGTTCGAAGGCCGAGGCGAAAACGGCGGACGCAAAAGACGTTAGCACCAAGACGGCTGCGAAAAAAACCGCGGCCACCAAAGCCAAGGCAACCAAAGGCACGGCGGCAAAATCGAACGCCGCGTCGACTCCGGCCGAAGTCGCCGGCGTGCGCATTTCCCATCCCGATCGCGTCATCGACAAAAGCAGCGGCGCGCGCAAGATCGATCTCGTGCAGTACTACGAGTCGGTTGCCGACTGGATGCTGCCGCATCTGACAGACCGCCCGGTGTCGCTGGTGCGTGCGCCGGAGGACATCGGCGGCGAGCTGTTTTTCCAGAAGCACAGCCAGAAGCTGTCGATTCCGAACGTCACGCAGCATCCGGGCCTCGATCCGGGCCATCCGGCGCTGATCACCGTCGATACGCTCAAGGCGCTGGTCGGCGCCGCGCAGATGGGCACCGTCGAATTTCACACGTGGAATGCCGTCGTGTCGAATATCGAAAAACCGGACCGCGTGGTGTTCGACCTCGACCCCGACGCGTCACTGGGTTGGGAACGCATGATCGAAGCGGCGCAACTGACGCGTTCGCTGCTCGAGGAACTCGGCCTCAAGTCGTTCTGCAAGACGAGCGGCGGCAAGGGCTTTCACGTGGTCGTGCCGCTCGCGAAACAGGCCGGCTGGGACGAGGTGAAGGACTTCTCGCAAGCCGTCGCGCAGCACATGGCGGCGACGCTGCCCAAGTACTTCAGCGCGAAGATGGGCGCGCAGAACCGCAAGCAGAAAATCTTCGTCGACTACCTGCGCAACAACCGCGGTTCCAGCACGGTCGCCGCTTTCTCGGCGCGCGCGCGTCCGGGCCTGGGCGTATCGGTGCCGCTTTCCTGGGACGAAGTCGCCACCACCACGGGGGGCGATCAATGGACCATCGAGAATTTGCACGAGCGCCTCGCCGACCTTAAAAGCGACCCGTGGGCGGATTATGCGAAGACGCGTCAGCGCATCACCGCGGCCATGAAAAAACGTCTGGATGACGCGCAGTAAGCTTCAACGGACCGATTCAGAACGACAAGGAGCAACACCATGAAGACCTCACCGCAATCGTCCGACGGCGACAAGCAAGCAGACCCGTACGGAAAAAAGCAGCCCAAATCGATGCAGGAGGCCGCCGCGCCGCTGCCGCATGAAGCCGATCAGGATCCGGAATCGCAGCACGAGGACGGTCCGCGTCCTGTCGGCAAGCAGGCGCATCGCGACCTCGAACGCGGGCTGAAAGATACCGACCGCCGCGGCGCTGACGAGTATCAACAAAAGACACAGAACGACGCGCACACCGACGTCAATTCCGATGGCAAAGGAACCGTCGGCGCACGCGGCAAGCACTGACTATTATCGATTCGTGTCCGTCGCCGGCGCATCTATCTCAAGCCGGTTCTCTATCCCAGTAAGGCGGATCGCCGAAATGCGCCGCGAGGAATTCGATCAAGGCGAGCGTCTTCGGCGGCACGAACGAGCGGCTCGGATATACCGCCCAGATTGACACGCTCTCCGCGAGCGGATAGCTGTCCAGCACGCTGACCAGTTCGCCGCTGCGCAGATAGGGCGCGACGTCCCAGGTCGATTTGAGCGCGATGCCGAAACCGGCCAGCAGGGCGTCGCGGATCACTTCGCCGTTGTCGGTGACGAGGCGTCCGCTCACGCGCACCTCGAGCGGTCCGGCGGGCGTCACGAAGGCCCAGTCGCGCTGGTCCGACAGAATCATGCACTCGTGCTCCGCGAGGTCCGAAGGGTGATGCGGCGTACCGCGCGCGGCAAGATAGGCGGGCGCCGCGCACAGCACCCGCCGATTCACCGCGAGGCGCCGCGCCACCAGCGACGAATCCTTCAGCACGCCGACGCGGATCGCCACGTCGATACCCGCATCGACGAGATCGACCAACTGATCGGTCAGTCGCAAATCGACGCTCACGCCGGGATAACGGCGCAGAAATTCGCTGATTACCGGCGACACGTGCTGCCGCCCGAACGACGACGGCATCGAGACCCGCAAGCGGCCCTGCGGCTCGGCCTGCGCCCGGCCAACCGAGGCGCGGGCGGCGGCGGCCGCGTCGAGCAGGGCTTCGGCGCGCGTCATGAAGACTTCGCCGTCCTGCGTGAGGCTGATGCGACGGGTGGTTCGGTGCAGCAGACGCGCGCCGAGCAGCTTTTCCAGTTGCGCGATGCGGGAACTGGCCACCGCCGCCGACAAGCCGAATTCGCGCCCGGCCGCCGACACGTTGGCCAGCAGCGCGGCGCGCACGAACAGGGCGACGTCGAGCAGATCGAGCCGCTCCCGCTCGCCGGGCGAAGTCCGTGTGGGCGAAACAGGAAGGTCCATTCGTCTGAAATTCAAAAAGATGTTTCAGCCATTATGACGGTTTTAAGAGAATAAGAACCGCCTTAGGATGACGCCAATGGAATCGACGACGCGCAAACGGCACGACAGGCCGCCCGCAGAAATCGCGATCCTCAAACTTCATCTGAACCAACAGGAGCATGTATGAAAGCCGTCGGTCTCTATCGCTATTTGCCGATCGATCAAGCCGAAGCCTTGGTCGATGTCGAAATCCCGAAGCCGGAAGCCACCGGCCGTGATCTGCTGGTCAAGGTCGAGGCGATTTCCGTCAATCCGGTCGACACCAAAGTGCGCGCGCCGAAAGACACGGTCGAAAAGACGCCGCGCGTCCTCGGCTGGGACGCCGCCGGCACGGTGGTCGCCGTCGGACCGGACGTGACGCTGTTCAAGGTCGGCGATCCGGTGTTCTATGCGGGCAGCATCACGCGGCCGGGCGCCAACAGCGAGTTCCACCTGGTCGATGAGCGGATCGCCGGGCGCAAGCCGGTGTCGCTCGATTTCACCCACGCGGCCGCGCTGCCGCTGACCGCGATCACCGCCTGGGAAGCCTTGTTCGACCGTCTCGGCGTGTCGCCGCAAGGCGCGGACGAAGGCCGCACCGTGCTGATCATCGGCGGCGCGGGCGGGGTTGGTTCGATCGGCATTCAACTGGCGAAGCAACTCGCGAAGCTGAAGGTGATCGCCACCGCGTCGCGGCCCGAATCGGCCAAATGGGCCACGGAACTGGGCGCGGATCACATCGTCGATCACTTCGGCGACCTGCCCGCGCAACTGAAAAAGCTCGGTATCGACCAGGTCGATTACGTGCTGATGTTCAACGACACCGACAAGAACTTTCCGGCCGCGGCCGAGGTGATCAAGCCGCAAGGCAGCATCTGCACGATCGTGGAAAACAGCAAGCCGGTGCCGGTCGAACTGTTGAAGGCGAAGAGCGCCGCGTTTCATTGGGAGTTCATGTTCACGCGCTCAATGTTCGGCACGCCGGACATGATCGAGCAGCACAAGCTGTTGACCGAAGTAGCGCGTCTCGTCGATGCGGGCACGCTGTGCACGACCGTCGGCCAGAACCTCGGCGCCATCAACGCCGCGAATCTGCGCCGCGCGCATCAACTGCTCGAAGAAGGGCGCGCGATCGGCAAGCTGGTGCTGACGGGCTTCGAGGCGTAAGCCGCGTTTCGCCTGAACCGGGCCTGAACGAACATGGCCGGCGTCGCAGTAATGCGCGCCGGCCATGTTCATTTGATGCGCATCACACTGCGCGATCGGGCGCCCTCGCGCGTCGATTTGTAGCAGTACGGCGCGACGGGCGCCTTCGTGCGCCTGAGCCGCCACACGCGCAGAAAACGCGTCGCCGCAAGCGGGTTAACACCCGATTAGCAGGCAGCGCGCGCAGCGCCGCTTGGCGTTAGACTGGCAGGGCATCATGCTAAAACAGTTGCGTGTCTCGCGGCCCGGCGTCATCCAGTCAGGCGGTGCGTGAGCAGTAGCGCTGAAGCGGGCGCGCAGCGGCACAACAACGAGGTGACAGTATGAGCTTCAGACTCTCCGCCGTTTCAGTTGTCGCTTCTCTCGCATGCGCGCTCGCGCATGGCATGCTCGTGCCGGTGGCTCACGCCGCCACGCCGATCACGGTCACATCCCAGTCCGCCCTCGACGGCCCGATCCGCTACACGGTGCGCGTCACGTCGAAACAGTTCGGCAATTCGCAGGAAACCCGCACGATCCGCTCCGGCGAATCGGACGACTTCACGTGGAAGACCGTGCCGCCGGGCGGCCCGGTTCCCGCGACGGATGCGTGCCCGAACTACGCGTCGCTGCCGACCGACACCAACGGTGCGATGATCCGGCAGACGCAGATCCGCTTCGCGCCGGTGGTCGGCGGCGACGGAACGGCGACCGTGCAATTGAGCTTCCAGGCGCAGACGCCGAAGGGCGTGAAAACCGTGACGAGCGGCGGCAAAACGCTCAAGTGTCCGAACGACGTGAGCGTCAGTCAGATTGTGCGATTCACGATGCCGGTCAATGGCAGCACGAAAACGCTCACGCTCAGCGACGGCACGGAAGTCGCGATTAGCGCGAAGCGTTGAGTCCGGCGCGTGATGGGGGCACAGCGGCGGGTCTGAGCGCGGCTCAGCGCCGCGCCGCGACACGCTCCACCAGCCGTGCCGACAGAAACCGATGCTCCGCCGAAAAGAGCCGCCGGTACGTGAGCAGCACCGCGCCCACCGTCCCCAAGGCCGACGACGCGGCGATCAGGAACATGATCACGATCTGATAGCGCACGGCCTGCAAGGGCGACTGCCCGGCCAGCACCTGGCCGGTCATCATGCCGGGCAGGCTCACCACGCCGACCACGGCCATCTGATTGAGCGTCGGCATCATGCCCGCGCGCACGGCCTGGCGCGCCGGCGCCTGCGCCGCTTCCCAGCGCGTCGCGCCGAGCGCGAGCGCCATGTCGACGCGGTCGCGCCGCGCGGTCAATTCCTCGGTCATCCGTTCGATGCCGAGCGACACGCCGGTCAGCGTATTGCCGAGAATCATGCCGAGAATCGGAATCGCATACTGCGGCTCGTACCACGGGTGAATGCGGATCACGACGAACAGCCCGACCGCCGCCACCAGCCACGAACTGACCCAGATCGACAGCACGCTGTCCGCGCGTTGTCCGCGATACGTGCGGTTGCCGCGCTGCGCGCCCGCGAAGCCGGCGATCAGCGTCATCACGATCATCAGCGGCAGCACCACGTACCAGCGGTCGTAACGGAACACCCAGCCGAGCACGTAGCCGATCGCCAGCAACTGCACGACGGTGCGCACGGCGGCCCACGCGAGCTTGCGCTCGAGATCGAGCTTGAGCGCCACCGAGACGACACCGTTCACGACGATCAGCAGCGCGGCAATCGCGACATCCCATAGACTCAGGTTTTGCAGTGTCATTGGCCGAACTCCTGATGATCCTGATGCGCGGGCGGTGTCGCGCGCTGCGCGGTTTCGTCGAGCACGCCGGCGCGCATGGTCAGATGCCGCGCGCTCATGCGCGTGGCTTGCGCCGGATCGTGGGATACCCAGATCGACGCATGACGGCCGGGATCGGCGTCGAACCATGCGTGCACCAGACCTTCGATCGCATGCGACGACTCCGGGTCGAGCGAGGCGGTGGGCTCGTCGAGCAACAGAACCTCGGGCGCGAGTTGCAGCACGCGAATCAGCGCGGCGATCTGCGCCTCGCCGCCGGACAGTTCGCTTGCGCGCTTGTCGAGAAAGTCGTCGCCGCGGCCGGCCTGAGCGGCGAGGTTCGCCGCGCGCGCGCGATCGAAACGCACGTCGCGGTACGTGTGCAACTCGAACGGGTAGCGCAGATTGTCTTCGACGCTGCCATCGAGCAGCGCGGGCCGCTGCCGGATATACGCGACGTTGCGCCGGTAGCGCGGAATGGCGGCGCGTTCCACCGGCGCGCCATGCCACATGATGCGTCCCGCATCAAGCGGATCGAGCAGCGCAAGGGCGCGCAGGAACACGCTCTTGCCCGAGCCGGACGGCCCGGTGATCGCGACGCGGTCGCCCGCGTGCAACGCGAAGCTGGTCGGCTGCAGTAGCGTCTGGCCGCGCACGGCATCGCGCCGGGCGATGCCGTCGGCGAGGACGAAGGGAACATCGGTCATGAGTGAATTTGTAATGGGGGATGCGTAAGGTCGAAGCTCGCTGCGACGTGTGTGTGCAACATGCGTGCAACATGATAAAGCGACAGCGGCATGGCGCTTGCCGACTAAGGATCGGGCACGCAACGTGCTGAACGGTGCTCAACGTAGAAAAAATAGCGGAGCGTCTCAATGGCAGTGTCGAGCACGATCGGAAGGCGGATCGGAAAAATCATCGCATGGCTGCTGGCGATCATCGTCATTCTGATTGTCGCGCTGACCATTTTCATGCTGACCTTCGACTGGAACCGGGCAAGACCCTATATCAACGACAAGGTCACGCAAGCCATCGGCAGGCCATTCGCCATCAATGGCGATCTGAAGGTCGGCTGGCGGCATCCGGTCGGCGAGACCGGCTGGCGAGGCTGGGTGCCGTGGCCGCGTTTCTCGGCGGCCAATATCACGGTGGGCAATCCGGACTGGACGAAACAGCCGCAGTTCGCCACGCTCGACGAGATCGACTTCCAGGTCAAGGTGCTGCCGCTGCTCGCGCACGATATCGTGATTCCCACGATCAACCTCGTGAATCCTTCAGTTGACCTCGAGCGCGTGCTCGACGGGCGCAACAACTGGACTTTCAAACTGGCGTCGTCGAGCGGGCCTTCCGAATGGAAGCTCGATCTGCACGATATCGCCTTTGCCAAGGGCAACATTGCGCTGTCCGATCAGCAGAAGAAGGTCGATCTGCAGATGGCGATCGACACGCTCGGCCAACCGATTCCGATCGGCGAAGCGATGAAGCAGCAGGAAGCGGCGTCGCGCAGTTCGTCGGCGCAAACAATCGGCAAGTCAGGCGCGAACAAGCTGACGCAGCAGGCGAATGCGCAGGCGGCGTCAGAGGCAGCGGCGGCGTCCGCGGCGGCTGCGTCCGGTGCGTCGTCGACGGATATCACTGCGTCGGGGACGACGGCCGCCACGGGCGCCTCGGGCGGGTTGGTGGCGGGCGGTTCGAAGGGCGCTAGCGAGGCCGTCGCCGCGGGCGCTAGCGGCGCGGTCGTGACGTCCGCGCCGGCATCGGCTTCGGGCGCAAGCGGGGCGCAAGCGCAGGCCGGCGCGAAGCAGGACATTCCGCCGTACGCCATCGGCTGGACCGTCAAAGGGACTTACAACAAGACGCCGGTGTCGGGCAGCGGTAAGGTCGGCGGCGTGCTGGCGTTGCAGGACGCGAACCGCCCGTTCCCGGTGCAGGCCGATGTGAAGGCGGGCGATCTGCATGTCGGCCTCGTCGGCACGATCACCGATCCGGCGCATCTTGCGGCGGTCGATCTGCGCCTCTGGCTGCAAGGCAACAGCATGGCGCGTCTCTATTCGCTGACGGGTGTGACCTTGCCCGACACGCCACCGTATGCGACCGAAGGACGGCTCGTCGGCCAGTTCAAGTCCACCGGCAACGTGTTCAAGTATGAAAATTTTACAGGCCGGGTCGGCGGCAGCGATATCAATGGCTCGTTGACGTACACGGCGCGTGAACCGCGTCCGCTGTTGCAGGGCGAACTGGTTTCGCATCTGCTGCAGTTCTCCGATCTGGCGCCGGTGATCGGCGCGGATTCGAACGCGAGCAAAGCCAAGCGCGGTGATGCGACGGCGCAGCCGTCCAACAAGGCGCTGCCGGTCGAGGAATTCCGCACCGACCGCTGGAAGGCCATCGACGCCGACGTGAAGTTCACCGGCCGTCGCATCGTCAAGGACGTGAATCTGCCGATCACGGATGTGTACACGCACGTCGTGATGACCGACGGCGTGCTCTCACTGGAGCCGCTGAAGTTCGGCGTGGCCGGTGGCACGCTCGCTTCGGACATTCATCTGGACGGCAGCGCGACGCCGCTCAAGGGCCGCTTCGCGACGTCGGCACGGCATCTGAAGCTCAAGCAGTTGTTCCCGAACTTCAAGACGATGCAGAACGCGCTCGGTGAAATTAACGGCGACGCCGCGCTGACCGCGACGGGCAATTCGCCGGCGGCGCTCGCGGCATCATCGAACGGCGAGGTGAAGGCGCTGGTGACGGACGGCACGGTGAGCCGTCTGCTGATGGAAGCGGCCGGCTTGAACGTGGCGAACGTCGTGTATGAAAAGCTGTTCGGCAATCGCGACGTGAAGATCAACTGCGCGGCCGCCGATTTCGTCGCGACCAACGGCGTGCTCGAATCGCGCGTGTTCGCGCTCGATACGGACGACGCCGTGATCGATATCGACGGCAACGTGAACTTGCGCGACGAGTCGATGGATCTCGGCGTGCATCCGCATACCAAGGGCTTCCGGGTGTTCTCGCTGCGCTCGCCGCTCTATGTGAAAGGCACCTTCAAGGATCCGCACGTGGGCGTGAACGCGGCCGCGCTGGCGTTGCGCGGCGGCGCGGCGGTCGGCCTCGGTTTGATCAATCCGTTCGCGGCGCTGATTCCGTTGCTCGCGCCGAGCAACAACAAGCCGTTGCCGTGCACGCAGTTGCTGGCCCAGGTCCGGCAGGCGCCGACGGCACCGCCGCCGGGCACGAAGCAGCAGCCCAAGTCCGCCATTTCTCTGGATGGCGCGCCGGTCAACAAGTCTTCCGGCGGCGCTTCGTCGCCGGCGACGACGGATAGAAAGAAGCCGGCGGTGACGTCGCCTGCCAGCGCGGCTGAATACAAGGGGAGTTGATCATGCCTTTCATCCTGCCTGCGGACTGGCTGAGCTGGAGCTTCGGCGGCGGCCTGTCCTTGATTCTCTTGTGGATCATCAGCGTGCCGCCTGGGCGCGGAGACATCGATCAAGTCACGATGAAAGGAGACAGGCGAGCGCTGCGCACGCGCGCAGGCAGATCACCTGAGATGACAAGTCGAATCAAGGAAAGGTGATGACGCAACGCCGCCTGACGAACTTTGCGAACAGACGGTGTTGCGAGTGTGAAGGCCTACCGTAAAGCCAAGGGTCTACCTGAGCGAACGCGGCGCGGCGTCTCCAGCAGCATCCTGCCGACGCACCCCGCGACGGGC
This sequence comes from Paraburkholderia sediminicola, assembly GCF_046027355.1. Lineage (GTDB taxonomy): Bacteria > Pseudomonadota > Gammaproteobacteria > Burkholderiales > Burkholderiaceae > Paraburkholderia > Paraburkholderia sediminicola_B. Next base: position 184,488 of record NZ_JAQQEK010000013.1, read on the forward strand.
GCCGCCGATGCGCGTCGCGCCGAATTCCGTCAGGATCTTGCCGCGAGCGCGGCTGGCAAACACCAGAAAGCCGAAACCGTCCGCCTCGTACCAGTAGCCGCCGTTCTCGAGACCGTCGAGCGGTTGCTCCAGCGCGTTGGTAATCGATTCGATGCAGCGGCGCCGTAACTCCGCGGGTGCCGGATAGGGCGGCTGTGCTCCACGCACACTGCACAGGAGCACATCGAGCCCTGGCAGCACATGGGCATAAAGGACAGGCTCGTCTTGCGCGCGAGCGCGTGCAATCTTGGTATCGAGCTGACCGAACGGCTTGAAATGCCGTAGTACCGCGAGGAACGACTCATCGCCGTCCACCTTCGCGCGTCTACGCTTTTTCGGGAAGGACATAAAAATTCGCCTGAAAAAGAATTGCAAGAAACGCAGCGTCCTCATGCGACCACTCCCGGCTTCGCGCGCCGCACGTCGATCTTTTATAGCATACGACAAGGCCGGATTCACGGTGATTCGACGATTACGCCGCCCCACCGCCTCCCGCACGAATCATGCCGAACCGCCTCGCCGCGCGCTTTCGCTTCCCAGCACATCTGTCTCCATCATAGACGCACGAGGCGCTGAAAAATCATCTCATACCAATAAAAAAGTCATTTTTGTGTGGACGAGCGCATCTTGCCGCTACGTTGAAATATCTCGAATTCACGTCGATAATGGCCCGTCCGGCTGCACTGCGCCGAGCTCGCCGATCCGGCACCGCAAAGTCCCGCCAGCGCGGCGCGACGTGGCCGCTCACGCGAACCGCCGCGGCTTGAGTGACCGCTTGAGTGACCCATTGCGACCCTTCGGGCGAACATGAAACTATTCACCAAGGGTCTGCTGCTGATTGCAGTGCCGAGCGTGGTCGAGCTGGCGCTTCTCGGCGTCGTCTTCGATACCCAGGAGCAGACAGCGCAGGCCGCGCAGTGGGTCACCAACAGCAAGCAGATCCTCTATCAGTCGTCGGCCATCGTCGATCCGCTGCTGCGTCAGGCGGCGCGGGTTCGCACGGGTATGGTCATCGGCGATGCGTCGCTGATCGACCGCCATACGGTGTGGGTCGATCTGGGCGACCGACTATCGAATCTCGAGGTGCTGGTCGCCGGTACGCCGCAGCAGGTCGAGCGTGTGCACAAGATGCAGCGGGCGATCGACGCGTATCGCGCGCAGACTGTCGTGATCTCGCAGGCGCTGCACGCAGGGCACCGCCCGAATTCGTTTGCCGCGCTGGAGACCGGCGCGTTGCCGCAGCAGATCGCAGTGTTTCGCGACGAGCTCGCCGCATTCGGCGACGAGGCGTCGCGGCTCGACGCCGAACGCTCGGCCGCGCTCGCGCGGCGGCGTGACCGCCAGCAGTACGCGCTGATCGGCGCCGTGCTGGGCTCGATGTTGATCTGGGCGGCCACCGCGGCGGTCTTTGCGCGCAGCATCGGCCGGCGTCTGGAAGTGTTGACCGACAACGCCGAGCGTTTGGGCAGCGGCCGCACGCTCGCACCGCCGCTGTCGGGTAAGGACGAAATTGCCGCGCTCGACACCGTGCTGCACCAGACGGGCGCGCGCCTGCGTGAGGCGGAAGCCGAGCAGGCCATGCTGAAAACGCGGCTCGAAGCGCGCGCGCGGGAATTGGCGGGCGTCAACGAGGAACTGCGTCAGGAGACGCAAGATAATGAAATGTTCATCTACAGCGTGTCGCACGATCTGCGCTCGCCGTTGGTGAATCTGCAAGGTTTCTCCAAGGAATTGCAGGTCTCGTGCGACGAGTTGGACAGCGTCGTCGAGGCGGCAAAGTTGCCGGAGGCCGAGCATCGGCGCATGGCGCATATTCTCGGCGGCGAAGTGCGCGAGTCCTTGCAATATTTGCGTACCGCCGTGACGCGGGCCGCGGCGATCATCGACGCGCTGCTGCGCATCTCGCGCGCCGGCCGGCTCGAGTACCAGTGGCAGCGGGTGAGCGTCGGTCGCGTGGTGGGACGAGTGGTCGACGCGTTGCAGGGCGCGATCGGGCAGCATGCGGCCGTGGTGACCGTGCGCGACTTGCCGCCGGCATGGGGCGACCCTGGCGCGATCGAGCAGATTTTCAGCAATCTGATCGGCAATGCATTGAATTATCTCGACCCGGCGCGCAACGGGCGTATTGAAGTCGGCGCGCTGGAACCCGAACCGGTCGAGGCAGGAGAGGCGGGCGAGCCGCGCGCGGTGCGCATGCGCACCTATTATGTGCGCGACAATGGCCTCGGCATTCCGGCCGCGTATATGTCGAAAGTGTTCCGGGCGTTTCAGCGCCTGCACGGCGACGTTGCGAATGGCGACGGCATCGGCCTCGCGGTGGTGCGTCGCACGGTGGAGCGGCATGGGGGCCGCGTGTGGGTCGAGTCGGCGGAAGGCGCGGGCTCGACGTTCTTCGTGGTGTTGCCGGAACAGCCCGCGCGGCTTTGAATGAGAGCGGGCAGACGCGGCAGCGGCGCGGATCATCACAAGCGGCAGGCATCAACCAATCGTTCAGCACGGAGAGCATATGAGTCACGGGGAAACGGTCAGCATCGTACTGATCGAAGATGACGACGGCCACGCCACGCTCGTCGAGCGCAATCTGCGCCGTGCCGGCATTTCGAACGGGTTCGTGCGCTTTCGCGACGGCCAGCAGGCACTCGATTATTTCTTCGGCCCAGCGCCGTCACCGGCCGACGCCGCCGCGAGTTCCACGGCCGATCCCGCTGACAGCGCCATACCCGCGCGCGAAGATTTGATGAATTTCGTCGTGCTGCTCGATCTGAAAATGCCGCGGGTGGACGGCTTCGAAGTCTTGCGCCGTCTGAAAGAATCGCCGCAGACCGCCGCCGTGCCGGTGATCGTCCTGACCACGACCGACGACCCGCGTGAAATCGCGCGCTGCTACGAACTCGGCTGCAACGTCTACATCACCAAGCCGGTCGAGTACGATGCGTTCATCGAAGCCGTGCGCCGCCTCGGGTTTTTCCTGCAGGTGGTCAAGCTGCCCTCCGGGCATCGTCTCGCGGCGCCGTGATGGAAGGTTCGCATGAAGCCGGCCGAAAGCCGCTCGTGACAAGATAGACCACTTGAAGACCCTAGCCAGAGAAGACTCCGCATGACCGAAGAAGTGTCCACGCAGCCCGCCGCCTACGTGTTGGTCGTCGATGACGACGAAGGCATCCTGCGGCTCGCGCGCAAGTCGCTCGAGCGCGCCGGCTGCCGGGTCGCGATCTGCGCCGGTGTCGAAGCGGCCCGTGAGCGGCTCGCGGGCGGCGGTCCCGACTTGCTGGTGCTCGACTATCAACTGAGCGGGCCCGAGACCGGCCTGGACTTCTTTCGCCGTTTGCGCATGGAAGGCGTGCGGATTCCCGCCATCCTCGTGACCGGATTTACCGACGAATCGCGTGTCATTGAAGCGCTGCGCGCGGGTGTGTCCGACGTGGTGCCGAAATCCGGCGATTACCTCGATTACCTTCCCGAAGCCGTCGAGCGGGTGCTCTCGCAAGTGCGCCTGCAGCGCGCGTCGGACGAAGCCTTGCTGCTGCGCGATCGCGAGCAGCATTACCGCACCTTGTCGGAGGCGTTGCCGCATCTCGTCATGACCTGCAATGCCGCGGGTGACTGCGATTTTCTGTCGAAGCAGTGGTACGACTACACGGGCCTCGCTGAAAGCTGTTCGTACGGTCTTGCCTGGCTCGACGCCGTGCATCCGGACGATCGCGAAGAGATTCGCCGTAGCTGGCTGAAGGCGGTGGCGGGCAATGCCGGCGACTACCGGCACGAGTTGCGGATCTGTCGCCACGACGGCGAATACCGCTGGTTCGACTTGCGCGTGGTGGCGATGCGCGACGCCGAAGGCAACGTCAGCAAATGGTTCGGCAGTTGCACGGACATTCATGCGCAGCGCGAGGCGATCGAGGAGCGAGAACGGCTGCTGGCGTCGGAGCAGGCCGCCCGCCAGATCGCCGAAGAGGCCAATCGCGCCAAAGACCGCTTTCTGGCCATGCTGTCGCACGAATTGCGCACGCCGCTCACGCCGGTGCTGGCCGGCGCCAGCGTGCTGGAGATGATCCCGGATCTGCCCGATCAGGCGCGCGCGAGCGTGCACATGATCCGCCGTAACGTTGAACTCGAAGCGCGGCTGATCGACGATCTGCTCGATCTCACGCGCGTGGCGAACGGCAAGCTGCGGCTGTCGCTGGAAACCGTCGACGTGAACGACGTGATAGACAGCGTGCTCGAACTGTTTCGCAGCGAGATTCAGGTCAAGCAGCAGGACGTGCATGTCCATAAGGACGCTCAGCACCATTACGTGCTGGCCGATCGCGCGCGGCTGCAGCAAATGCTGTGGAACCTGATTCGCAATGCCGCCAAGTTCACGCCGGACGGCGGCCATATTTATGTGCGCACCCGCGACGAACGCATGCACGTGCAGATATCGGTCGAAGATACGGGGATCGGCATCGAGCCGGACCAGATCGGCAAACTGTTCAACGCGTTCGAGCAGGGCAATCAGAACATGACGCGGCAGTTCGGCGGGCTGGGTCTTGGACTCGCGATCACGAAAGCATTGACCGACGTGCACGGCGGCACGGTGACCGCGCAGAGCCCCGGCGCGCACTGCGGCGCGACCTTCACGATCACCTTGCCGACGGCCGCGGCGCCGGAGGCGGCTTCGCCGGTCGCGGTGCCGGACGAAGTGCATTCGGCCGGCCTGCTGAACATCCTGCTGATCGAAGACCATGTGGACACCGCCGAAGTCATGGAGCAGCTGATTCGCAGCCTCGGCCATGAGGTCACGACCGTGGGCCGGGTCGACGACGCGTTGGCCGCGACTCAATTGCAGACCTTCGATCTGATCGTCAGCGATGTAGGTTTGCCCGACGGCACCGGCCTCGACTTCATCAAGGCGTTCCGCGAGCACTCGGACGCGCCCGCGGTCGCGTTGACCGGCTTCGGCACCGACGAAGACGTGCGTCGCTGCCTGAGCGCCGGCTTCACTTCGCATCTGACCAAGCCGGTCAACTTCGGCCAGCTCGAGACGATGATCGAAGGCGCCATCAGTCAGAAGGAGCAGAAGGACGTTTGAGCGCGTATGCCGCCGGCATCGATGCACCGTAAGGAAAAAGGCCTGTTGCGAGGGAATCGCAACAGGCCTTTTGCTTGTGGCTGGTTCCGGCTGAGACGCCGGCCTGCTTAACGCGGTGAGTTCTTCAACGAATCGCGGATTTCACGCAGCAGCAGAACGTCTTCCGGTGTCGGCGGCGGTTCTGCCGGCGCGGCTTCAGCCGGCTTGCGCAGATTGTTGATGAACTTGACCATCAGGAAAATGATGAACGCGAGAATCACGAAGTTGATCAGCACGGTGATGAACGAGCCATAACCGAATACGGCGACGCCCGCCGTTTGCAAGTCTTTATACGACTCGGGGCTGCCCTTGAAGCTAGGCGGAATTGCACCAAGGCGAACGAACTTATTGGAGAAATCGAGGCCGCCGGTGGCAAGCCCGACAACCGGCATGATCAGGTCTTTAACAATTGAATTGACGATGGTGGAGAACGCGCCGCCGATAATCACACCGACCGCGAGATCCATCACGTTGCCCTTGAGGGCAAATTCCTTGAATTCCTTGACCATGCTCATAGAGGTTCCTCCCAGAAGTCGATATTCGAATGATACCAACCTGAGAAGGATAGGCTAGCTTTTTGGCCAGGAACGCGAGGATTGTTTCTGATAACGAGCGCCCCCAACCTGGCGCTCCGCGCCAGGCCCCCGAGGGGGCCAAGAAAACTTGCGGCGACCCGGCGTTTTCTTGAGAGGAAACTATGACTCGCCATGCCGCGCGCGTTCAATATGCGCTGCAAATGTGACCGGGTCGGTATTGGTGCCGCACAGCAGAACGCCCACGCGTTTGCCTTGCAACTGTTCGCGCAGCGGGCCGAGCAAGCCGGCGGTAGCCGCCGCGCAGGCCGGTTCGACCGCGAGCTTCAGTTGTCCGAACAAGGTCAGCATGGCCGCTCGCAACTGGTCGTCGGATACCGTGACGAGCTGATCGATATGACGGCGGCACAATTCGTAGCTGTATTCCTCGGTATGCGGCGACATGAGCGAGTCGGCAATACCGTGCATGTGGCCCATCTTGACCGTGTGATTGGCGGCGAAACTCTTGCCCATGACGTCCGCGCCTTCGGGTTCCACGCCATATACATGCACGTTCGGATTCGCGAGCCGCATGGCGGTCGCGACACCCGCCGCGAGGCCGCCGCCGCCGATCGGCACGATCACCGCTTCGAGATCCGGCGTTTGCGTGGCCCATTCGTAGCCGAGCGTGGCCGAACCCAGCACCGTCCGATAGCCGTTGAACGGATGCACGAAATAGCGGCCTTCTTCGGCCTCGATACGGCGCACCAGTTCGAATGCCTCGGCAATGTCTTGCGCGAACACGATCTCGGCGCGGTATTGCCGGCACAGCGCCACGCGCGCCGGATTGGCCGCGTGAAACAGCACGACCTTGGCGCTGATGCCCAGGCGCATGGCCGCGTACGCGACCGCCACCGCATGATTGCCGCCCGACACGCAGGTGACGCCCGCGCTGCGTTGCGCTTCGTCGAGTGCGAGCAGATTGGTGAACGCGCCGCGCGCCTTGAAGCTGCCACCCGCCTGCAGTAGCTCGAACTTGAAGTTCACCACCGTGCCTTCCAGCGACGGAAAGTCCGCCCTGTCGAACACCGGCGTTCGAGTCACCCACGGCGTCAACGCAAAGTGCTGTGCGGCGATGTCGTCGAGCGAGGGGATCGGCTCGCCGTCAATCGTATGGTCGGTGTGTTGCGGCGTGGCGGTGGACATGGCGTGGGCGTGCTTGGGTCGGTATGGGTAAGACTCTTTCTACGTGCGTCAGTTTCAGTGCGCGTGCGCGTCGACCGACATGCTGTGAATGAATTTGTGCAGGAACCGCTCGCACGCCACCAACTGATCCAGCGCGACGAATTCGTTGGGCTTGTGCGCCTGCTCGATGTTGCCAGGACCGCATACGATGCTCGGAATGCCCGCCAGCGAGAAGAGGCCGGCTTCCGTGCCGTAGGCGACCTTGCGCTTGTCCTGATCGGCGGTCAGCGCGCGCACCAGTTGCGTAATGGCGGCTTGTTCAGACGAATCGAGCCCGGGCGCCGCGGCGATCTTCGTAATCTCGATCGCCGCCGATGGATGCTCGCGCAACATTTTCGGCAGCAGCGTTTCGCGTGCGTATTGATCGATGCGCGCGAAGATCGGTTCGGGATCGAGCGTGGGCAGGTTGCGGAATTCGAACTGGAACTTGCATTCGGCCGGCACGGTATTGATCGCGTTGCCGCCGACGATCGTGCTGGTTTGCGCGGTGGTGAAGGGCACGTCGTACAGTTCGTCGAACGGACCTTGCTCGCGGAACTGATCGGCCATATCGCGGATATAGCAGATCAGACGCGCGGCGTATTCGATCGCGTTCAAGCCCTTCGGCGTGAGCGACGAGTGCGCCGCCTGGCCGCGCACGCAGCACTGGTAGGCATTGATGCCTTTATGCGCCACGATCGGCCGCATGCTGGTCGGCTCGCCGACGATGCAGCCGTCCGGCTTCACGCCGCGCTTCATCAGATCGGCAATCAGGAGCGGCGCGCCCGCGCAGCCCACTTCCTCGTCGAACGACAGGGCAAAGTGAATCGGTTTGGCGAGTTTGGTGCGCTGCATCTCCGGCACGAGTGTCAGCGCCGCGCCGATGAAGCCTTTCATGTCGCAGGTGCCGCGGCCGTACAGTTTGTCGCCGCGAATTTCCGGCTTGAACGGATCGCTGTCCCATTGCTGGCCGTCCACGGGCACGACGTCGGTATGGCCCGACAGCACCACGCCGCCGTTCGTTTCGCCGTCGTGTGCGGGAATCGTCGCGAACAGATTGGCCCATTTGCCGCTTTTGTCGTGCGTGAGCGTGGCTTCGACACCGGCGGCGCGTAGTTCGTCGCGCACGGTTTCGATCAGGCCGAGATTCGGATTGCGGCTGACCGTGTCCATCGACACGAGACGGGTGACCCACGGGAGCGAGACAGGCGAGGAGGAATTCGAAGCAGAGGCGGGCGATTGCGAAGACTGCGCTGATTCAGCGACATGAGACATGACAAGACTCCGGCATTTAAGTCTTTCGATCATACCCAAAAAAAAGCCGCCCGTATGCTGCGGCGCGCGTTTGCGCACCGCAGCATGAACGAAAAAACGCTAGACGCACCCCGGTTTTTTAACGCCGCATTAGCGCGGCGCGATCCGCGAACTCATCGCGCCGCAGCGCTGGCCGCGGTGCCGCGGCTAGGCGTGCCGAGCGCGCGCAAAGTTTCCTTGACCGTCGCGACACGCACCGCGAGATCGGGGCTGCGCGTTTCGATACGCAGCTTGTCCTGGCCGGCGAGCTTGATGTGCTTGTGCTTCTGCACCATCTCGATGATCCGCATCGCGTCGATCGGCGGATTGGGGATGAACTGCAAGCCGATCACCGCTTCGCCCGCATCGATCTTCGAAATACCCAGCGGCTTCGCCGCCAGCCGCAGACGATGCGTCTCCACCAGCGCATGCGCTTGCGGCGGCAACTTGCCGAAGCGGTCGATCAGTTCTTCCTGAATGCCGTCGATCGAATCGTTGTGTTCGCAATTAGCCAGCCGCTTGTAGAGCGACAGACGCTCCTGCACATCGCCGCAATAGTCTGCCGGGAGAATCGCCGGCGCGTGCAGGTTGATCTCGGTGGTCGCGGCGAGCGGCGCGGTGAGGTCCGGCTCCTTGCCTTCCTTGAGTGCCTTCACGGCGTCGTTCAGCATGTCGGTATAGAGCTGGAAGCCGATCTCGTGAATCTCGCCGGACTGCTTGTCGCCGAGCACTTCGCCCGTGCCGCGAATCTCGAGGTCGTGCATGGCCAGATAGAAGCCCGAACCGAGTTCCTCCATCTGCTGGATGGCTTCGAGGCGGCGTTGCGCCTGTTTGGTCAGCCCTTGCGGATCGTGGACCAGCAGATACGAATACGCCTGGTGATGCGAACGGCCCACGCGGCCACGCAACTGATGCAATTGCGCGAGACCGAACTTGTCGGAGCGATGAATCAGGATCGTATTGGCGCTCGGCACGTCGATACCGGTTTCGATAATCGTCGTGCACAGCAACACGTTGGCGCGCTGCGCAACGAAGTCGCGCATCACGCGTTCGAGTTCGCGTTCGTGCATCTGTCCGTGCGCGACCGCGATGCGCGCTTCGGGCACCAACGCTTCGAGCATCTGCCGGCGATTCTCGATCGTCTCGACTTCGTTGTGCAGGAAGTAGACCTGGCCGCCGCGTTTCAATTCGCGCAGCATGGCTTCGCGAATCACGCTGTCTTCCTCGCGTCGAACGAAGGTCTTGATCGCGAGGCGCTTTTGCGGCGCGGTGGCGATCACGGAGAAATCGCGCAGACCTTCGAGCGCCATGCCGAGCGTACGCGGAATCGGCGTGGCGGTGAGCGTGAGCACATCCACTTCGGCGCGCAAGGCCTTCAACGCCTCTTTCTGACGCACGCCGAAACGGTGTTCCTCGTCGATGATCACGAGTCCCAGCCGCTTGAATTGCACGTCGGACGAGAGCAGCTTGTGCGTGCCGATCACGATATCGACGGTGCCTTCGTTGATCTGCTGGATCGCGGCGTTGACTTCCTTGGTCGACTTGAAACGCGACAGTTCGGCGATCCGCACCGGCCAGTCGGAGAAGCGGTCGCTGAAGGTTTGCGTGTGCTGTTCGGCGAGCAGCGTGGTGGGCGAGAGCAGTGCAACCTGTTTGCCGCCCATCACCGCGATGAACGCCGCACGCAGCGCCACTTCGGTCTTGCCGAAGCCGACGTCGCCGCACACGAGGCGATCCATCGGTTTGCCGCTGGTCATGTCGCCGATCACGGCCGCGATCGCGGCGGCCTGGTCCGGCGTTTCCTCGAAGCCGAAACTCTCCGCGAACTTCACGTAGTCTTTCGGATCGAGCGCGAACGCATGGCCTGAACGCGCGGCGCGGCGCGCGTAGAGATTCAGCAGTTCGGCGGCGGTGTCGCGAATCTGCTGCGCGGCCTTGCGTTTGGCTTTTTCCCACTGGCCGGAGCCGAGCGAGTGCAGCGGCGCGCTTTCCGGATCGGCGCCGCTATAGCGCGAGATCACGTGCAACTGCGCGACCGGCACGTAGAGCTTGCTGTCGCCCGCGTATTCGAGGTGCAGGAACTCGGTCTCGCCTTCGCCGAGATCCATCGTGACGAGTCCCATATAGCGGCCGATGCCGTGCTGCGAATGCACGACCGGATCGCCCACTTTGAGCTCGGACAGATCGCGCACCATCGAATCGACGTTGCTCGCCTGTTCCTGACGGCGGCGCCCCGCGCGACGCGCGAGCGGACCATAAAGCTCGGTCTCGGTGATGATCGCGATGCCGTCGACCGGCACGGCAAAGCCGTTGGCGAGCGGCGAGACACCGAGCGAAAAACGCGCGTCGCCGACGAGCCAGTCCTGGAAGCTGTCGCTCGATGCGGGTCGCAGATGATTGTCGGCGAGCAACTGCAACAGCGTTTCGCGCCGGCCCGCCGATTCGGTGGCGAACAGCACGCGATTCGGCGTGGTGTCGAGATAAGCGCGCAAGGCCGCGACAGGATCTTCCGCATGACGGTCGATCGCGAGATTCGGCAACGGTGTCGACCAGCCGCCGCCGGCGTTCGCAGGCAGCGAGAGCCGCGCGAAGGGTTTGGCGAGCGTGAAGAAATCCTCGTCCGACAGGAACAGTCGCTGCGGCTCCAGGATCGGCCGGTCGCGGTCGTGCGAGAGGAAGTTGTAGCGCTGCTTCGTGTCGTTGGTGAAACGCCGGATCGCCGCCTCGAGATCGCCGACGAACGCCAGTTGGGCGCCTGCGGGCAGGTAATGGAACAGCGTGGCCGTGTCGTCGAAAAAGAGCGGCAGATAATATTCGATGCCCGCGGACGGCACGCTGTTGCCGATGTCCTTGTAGATCGACGCGCGGCTCGGGTCGCCCTCGAAGGTCTCGCGCCAGCGGCTGCGGAAAGCGGTGCGGGCGGGTTCATCGAAGGGGAATTCGCGGCCGGGCAGCAGGCGCACGTCTTTCACCGGGTACAGGCTGCGCTGCGTGTCCGGGTCGAACGCGCGGATCGAGTCGACCTGGTCGTCGAACAGGTCGATCCGGTAGGGCAAAGGTGAACCCATCGGATAGAGATCGAGCAGCGAGCCGCGTACGCAGTATTCGCCCGGACGCACCACCTGGCTCACGTGTTCGTAGCCGGCCAGCGTCAACTGCGCCTTGAGCTTGGCCTCATCGAGACGCTCGCCTTGCGAGAAGGAGAACGTGTAAGCCGCGAGGAACGAGGCGGGCGGCATGCGGTACAGCGCCGTGGTGGCGGGCACCAGCAGGATGTCGCAACGGCCTTCGCCGAGATCGTGCAGCGTGGCGAGACGCTCGGAGACCAGATCCTGGTGCGGTGAAAAGGTATCGTAAGGGAGCGTTTCCCAGTCCGGCAGCAGGCGCACGCGCGCCTCGGGCGCGAAAAAGCCGATTTCCTGCGCCAGACGCTGCGCATCGACGGCGCTTTCGCACACGACCGCCAGCAGCGGCACCTTCTCGCGATAGGCGAGATGGTAGCGGGCGATCAGCAGCGCGTCGGACGAGCCGTGCGTGCCGTCGAAGGCGAAACGCTGGCCGGCCTTGACGAGCGCGACGGGCGGGGAGTACTGCGATGTTGCGGCGATGTCTGGCATAGAAGAGAAAAAGCGGCCTCAGGCTCACACGTGACCGGCAAGTTTACGCGTGTCGGAGCGTGGATGCGAAGGACCTATTATAAAATCCGTCCTTTACTTTGACTTCGCGGCATCCGCACTCGTGACTTCCCGTCTATTTGCCCTGATTCCGTGCGCTGGCACCGGCAGCCGTTCCGGCGCCGCGATGCCCAAACAATATCGCACTGTCGCCGGCCGCGACATGTTGCATTACTCGCTGGCGGCATTTGACGCCTGCAGCGAGTTTGCGCAAACCCTTGTCGTGATCGCTCCCGACGACCAGCACTTCGACGGCCGCCGTTTCGGCGGCTTGCGTTTCGCCGTGCGCCGCAGCGGCGGGGCCTCGCGCCAGGCGTCGGTGCTCAACGGGCTGCATGCGCTCGCCGAGTTCGGCGCGCGTGACGACGACTGGGTGCTGGTGCACGACGCGGCCCGCCCCGGCATCACGCCCGCGCTGATCCGCACGCTGATCAACGCGCTGAAGGACGACCCGGTGGGCGGCATCATGGCCTTGCCCGTGGCGGACACGCTGAAACGGATCGACGCGAGCTCGTCCGATGGCCGGATCGCCCGCACCGAGGCGCGCGACGGCTTGTGGCAGGCGCAGACGCCGCAGATGTTCCGCATCGGCATGCTGCGTGAGGCGATCCTGCGCGCGCAGGCCGACGGTCACGATTTGACGGACGAAGCGAGCGCGATCGAGTGGCTGGGCCATGCGCCGAAGCTGGTGCAGGGCAGCTTGCGCAATTTCAAGGTGACGTATCCGGAAGACTTCGATCTGGCCGAGGCGATTCTGAGCCGGCCTTCTGCTTCCTGACTGGACGATTTCAATTTTAATTAGCGGACTTGACGCATATGGATTTCAGAATTGGGCAAGGGTATGACGTGCATGCGCTGGTGCCGGGGCGTCCGTTGATCATCGGCGGCGTGACGATTCCTTATGAGCGCGGCCTGCTCGGCCATTCGGATGCGGACGTGCTGCTGCACGCCATTACCGACGCCATTTTTGGCGCTGCCGCGATGGGCGATATCGGCCGGCATTTCTCCGATACCGACGCGAAATTCGCCGGCGCCGATAGCCGCGTGTTGCTGCGTGAATGTTTCGCGCGTGTGAAAGCGGCGGGTTTTTCCATCGCCAATGTGGATAGCAGCGTGGTGGCGCAGGCGCCGAAGCTGGTGCCGCATATCGAGGGCATGCGCGCCAATATCGCCGCGGATCTTGATCTGCCGATCGAGCGGGTCAACGTCAAGGCCAAGACCAACGAGAAGCTCGGCTATCTCGGCCGAGGCGAGGGCATCGAAGCTCAGGCTGCGGTTCTGCTGATCAAGAACTGATTGGCTTTACAACGCGCGCAGCGGCGAGGGCGTCATCGCGCCGCGCGTTTTAAGGCAACTACTTGCCTTCGGCGGCATTACGCTGTGCTGTTGCGTTGATCACTGCCGCGACGCGGTCTACGTCGCGTAATTGCGTGGAAATCGTGCCTTCGGCGACCAGCGTGTCGAAGTGCGATATCACGGGCTAGAGCGTTGCGCCGCCGACTGCGCGGTTGCAAGCACACAGCTCGTCCGTTTGCAGGCCGTCCAGAATACGCAGCACTTCTTCCGGGTTGCGGCCGACGTTCAGGTTGTTCACCGACACGTGCTGGATCGTGTTGTCCGGATCAACGATGAAGGTGGCGCGCAACGCGACGCCGGCCTCCTTGTCGCGCACGCCGAGCTGGTCGATCAGCTCGCCCTTCACGTCGCCAAAGGCGTAGTGGTTCAGCCTGTCCAGGTCCTTGTTCTCACGGCGCCATGCCAGCTTCACGAATTCATTGTCGACGCTGCCGCCCATCAGCACCGCGTCGCGTTCTTCGAAATCCTTGGCCAATTTGCCGAACTCGACGATTTCCGTCGGACACACGAACGAGAAATCCTTCGGGTAGAAGTAGATGATCTTCCACTTGCCCGGGAACGACTGCTCCGTGATCTCTTCGAACGCCGACGCGCCGTTCTCTTCGTAGTGGTTGAAGCCCGGCTTCGCGGCGGTGACGGTGAACGCTTCGAGTTTATCGCCAACAGTTCTCATGCAAGTGCTCCTTCGTGTGTCGGAAAGACAGCATGTTCAGGCTGCCGGCTCGTCGCAATGAGCGCGTTATACATGATCCACTGTATCTCTATTGAATCATTCGTCCAATAGTTTTTGGCTAGCTACCCGGTTAGTTATCACTTTACGCGGCAAATCCTCACGAAGAGCGCATGATGCCCGTTCCGCTCAGGCGCCCTTGGCCAGCGGAAACTCGATGGTGACCTCGAGACCCGGTCCAGGCGTGCGATTGCGCAAGCGCAGCGCGCCGCGGTAACGGCCCACGAGGCGCTGGACGATTGCCATGCCAAGGCCCGTGCCGTTCGCCTGAGTGCGCGCCGAATTCACACGATAGAACGGCCGTGTGACAAGCGCCAACTGGTCTTCCGGAATGCCGGGGCCTTCGTCGACCACGGACAGCTCGACCCGCGAGTGCGACACCCGCGTTTCCAGAATCACGTGCGGAATGCCGTCGCCGTCGCTCAGACCATACTTGCGCGCGTTTTCCAGCAGGTTGCCGACCACCCGCCGCATGTCGGTTTCGTCCGCCTCGATCACCGCCGACGGCGCGAGTCGCGTGATCAGGCGCATGCTGTCTTCGCTCTGCATGCGCGCGGCCAGTTCTCCCGCGATCACGGACAGGTCCACTGGTTCCGGCACGCGCTGCACCGGGCGCGCGTAATCGAGGAACCGGCCGATGATCATGTCCATCTGCTCGATGTCGTCGACCATCGCGTCTTTGGTGGCCTGGTCCGACGGGCTCATTTCGGTTTCGAGCCGCAGCCGCGCGAGCGGGGTGCGCAGATCGTGCGAGATGCCCGCGAGCATCAGCGCGCGGTCGGCCTCGAGCTGTTCGAGGTCCTGCACCATCTGGTTGAAACTGCGATTGGTTTCCGCGGCCACGCCCATGCCGCGCTCGGGCAGCGGCTCCGGCGACTGGCCGGAGCCGACCTTGCGCGCCGCCATGGCGAGGCGCGCGAACGGACGGTTCACGAGACTGGTGATGAAGGCCGCGCCGAACAGCGACAGCGCCAGCGCGAACACGCCCCAGCCGGCCCATTGCAAACCGGTGGCGTTGTCGAGCTGATCGCGGTCGAGCGCGACCCAGTAGTCGTCGTCGTCGATCTTGAAGCTGATCCACACGCCGGGGATGTCGTTCACGCTCTGGGCAATCACGGTGTCGTCGCCGAGGCGGCCGCGAATGTCGTGTTCAATCAGCCGGTTGAGCGATTCGTCGGGCTGCAGCTTGTACTTATCGGTGGTTTCGCGCGGGTACACGCGCACCCCTTCATTGCTTTCCAGATCCTGCAGCAAGGCACGCCGCAGGTCGGGATCGGAATAGAGGAGTGCGGTGCGCGTGAGCTTGACGATGGCGACGAGTTGCAACGCCACGCGCTGCGCGCGCGGCTCGCGTTCGATCACCCGGAAGCTCTGGAACCACGCAGCGAGACTGACTGCGATCAATAGCGCGATCAGCAGAAAGGTCCGCCAGAAAAGGCCGCCGAACGCGAGCGTCAGGAGGCGCCGGTCGATCCGCATGGGCCCTTCTTATCTGAAATCAAAAACAGGAGGTGAGAACAAACTCAGGCTGCACCGTCGGGGATGAACACGTAGCCCAGACCCCAGACGGTCTGGATGAAACGCGGGCTGCCCGGATCGGGTTCGATCAGCTTGCGCAGACGCGAGATCTGCACGTCGAGACTGCGGTCGAACACTTCGTACTCACGGCCGCGTGCGAGCTCCATGAGCTTTTCACGCGACAGCGGCTGGCGCGGGTGACGCGCGAACACCTTGAGCACCGAGAACTCGCCCGTGGTCAGCGGAATTTCCTGGCCGGCCTTGGTGAGCGTACGGGTGGCGAGATTCAAGGCGAACTCGCCGAACTCGAAGACCTCGGTGGTTTCGGACGGCGCGCCCGGCAACTCCGAAGGCGACTGGCGGCGCAGCACCGCATGGATCCGCGCAACCAGCTCGCGCGGGTTGAACGGCTTGGGCAGATAGTCGTCGGCGCCCATCTCGAGGCCGACAATCCGGTCGACGTCTTCGCCCTTGGCCGTCAGCATGATGATCGGCGTACGGTCGTTGCTGCCGCGCAGGCGGCGGCAGATCGACAGACCGTCTTCGCCTGGCAGCATCAGATCGAGCACCAGCAGGTCGAAGCGCTCACGCACCCAGAGCTTGTTCATGGAAGGCGCGTTCTCGGCGACATAGACATTGAAGCCCTGTTCACCGAGGTAGCGGCGCAGCAGATCGCGCAGGCGCGGATCGTCATCGACGACGAGGATTTTCGAAGGGTTTTTGGTTTCCATGGTCGGCATCTTAGCGCGATTAGAAAGGGGTGCGCGTTTGCATCATTTAACGGGTTACAGTCAGTTACAAAATTTACCCGCACTGTGGCACGACGTAAAGCGGGGGCAGGTAGACTCCTTTACTGAATGCGGCTGTTCGGTGGATACTTCACACGACTAAAACTATCGCACCCGGCTCGTTACCGGGGTTCGTATACGCATTTGAGGTAGCCGGTTGCCGCGCCACGAAGGGAACAACATGAAGGGAGGGGTTTGGCCGAATGTGCGCCTAAGCGTGATTGCACTGGCGGTAGCCGGTACGCTTGCAGGCTCACTAGGACCAACGCTCGCCCATGCCCAGCCTTCCGCCGACAGAGCTGCGAGCGAGCGCGCGCCCAAGCAGGGCAAGGCCAGCCACCACAACCCGAACACCGACCACCCCGCATCAGACGTCATGTTGCGCACCGCAGTTCCCCCCGATCTTGATCAACGTCGTCGTGACGGTCATATGACGCCCGACGAACGGCGTCTGTTACGGCAGCATATCGAAGACGCTGTCCGCGAACTCTATAAGCGGTAGCTATTATCGTGCCAGCCCTCGGCACGCGTCTCACGCTTCTTCCCCGCGTGAAAGAAATCGTTGCACTTCACCCGTCAACTTCCCCGTTCAGTCTGCCGTCGAGTCGTCAGAGCGAAGCGCGCCATGCATGCATTGCACGCGCCAACGCCTTTTCCATGACGTCGCGCCAACCTTGATGACCGATGATGAAATTGCTCACGCGTGGTAGTCATGGCCCCCGGTTCGCTGCATCGGCGATTGCGCTGGCGGTGGTGACATGTGGTGGGCCGGCTGCCGCGGTTCAGCCGGGCGCGACTCATGTTCCACACGTCAAGCACCCTGCGCCGACCGCCGAGGAGCATGCAGCTTCAGAGCGTGAACAGAGCATCCTCGATATCGACGATGCGCGCTTCTTCCTGACGCGCGTCGGCTTCGCGCCGGACAGCGCCGAACTCGCGCAATACGTTGGACTCACGCGGGCGCAGGCTGTCGACAAAGTACTCGCGAGCGCGCGAACCGAGGCGGTCACGCCGCTGCCCGACTGGGTCCTCGAGCCGATTCCGACTCGCGAGACGCGCAAGGCGTGGAGCGATGATCAACGTCGCGAAGCGCAGCGCTTGCGCGGCCAGCGTTACGAATTATTACGCACATGGTGGGTGCGTGAGATGCTGACCACGCCGTCGCCGCTCACCGAGCGCATGACGCTCTTCTGGCATAACCACTTCACCTCGGGTCAGGACAAGGTGCCGTATCCGCAGCAGATGGCGCTGCAGAACATGCTCTTGCGGCGAGACGCGCTCGGCAACTTCGGCGAGCTGTTGCACGACGTCGCCAAAGATCCGGCGATGCTGCAATACCTCGACGGCGCGAGCAATCGCAAGGCCAAGCCCAACGAAAATTTTGCCCGTGAAGTGATGGAGCTGTTCACGTTCGGCGAAGGGCATTACACGCAGCGTGACGTGTCGGAGGCGGCGCGCGCGTACACCGGCTGGAGTCTCGATCCGGACACGCAGGCCTACGTGTGGCGCGCCAACCAGCACGACGACGGCGAGAAGACCGTGCTCGGCGAGACAGGGCCGTTCGACGGCGATCAGGTGCTCGATATCCTGCTCGCGCGGCCGGAAACGGCTAACTTCGTGACCACCAAACTGTGGCGCGAGTTCGTCTCCGATACGCCGGAGCCGTCGCGCATCGAACCGATCGCGGCGCGGTTTCGGGCGAGCCACTACGATATCAAGGTCGCGTTACGCGGCGTCTTCCTGAGCGACGCGTTCTGGGACGACGGCAATCGCGGCGTCCTCGTGAAGTCGCCGGCGGAGTTCGTGGTCGGCACGCTGCGCGCGTTCGACATCGGCTACGACAACACCGCGCCGTTCGCCTCGCAAATCCGCACGCTCGGCGAGAACCTGTTCTATCCGCCGAACGTCAAAGGATGGCCGGGCGGCACGACATGGATCAACAGTTCCACGCTGCTCGCCCGCAAGCAATTCGTCGAGCAGCTGTTTCGCGCGACCGAGGCCGCCGATCCGCGGCGTATGACCAATCCGATGAACGCAAAGATCGCGGCAAGCGGCACGATGCCCGGCATGCAGACGGCTCCAACGCTGCAACCCGCGATGGCGCGAGCGGCTCAAGGTGGTAAAGGTGGCGTACGCTTCGACATCGAGACATGGCTCGCGCACTACAACACCGCGCCGACGGCCAAGCCGGGGTTGTCGGCCGAGTTGCAGTTGCAGCATGCGGTCCTGCCGCTCACGCCGGTGGATGCGATCGAAACCGGTTTGACCGCGAGTGCGTATTTAGAGGCGTTGCTGATGGACCCGGCGTATCAATTGAAGTGAGCAGCTGAAATAAGTACGCGCCAGGCAGCTATTAAGAACTTGTCTGTCGACGGCGACACGGCTCGCGCCGCGACAATCGAACGAGGTGCAGGATGAAACGACGCAGCTTTCTCTCGATGAGCGCGGCCGCGAGCGCAACACTCTGGCTGCCCCGCGCGTTCGGCGCGCAGATGGCGGCGCCGGGCGCGTCTTCGGCACGCGGCTACGACAACCTGTTGATTCTCGTCGAACTGAAGGGTGGCAACGACGGTTTGAATACGGTGATTCCCTTTGCCGATCCCACCTACTACCAGTTGCGCAAGAACATCGGCATCAAACGCGAGCAGGCGATTCAACTCGACGAGCGCACGGCGCTGCATCCGTCCTTGCAGCCGCTGATGCCGCTGTGGCGCGGCCAGCAACTGGCAATCGTGCAGGGCGTGAGCTATGCGCAACCGAACCTGTCACATTTCCGCTCGATCGAAATCTGGGACACCGCGTCACGTTCCGACCAGTACCTGCGCGAGGGATGGCTGACGCGTGCGTTTGCACAGACGCCGGTGCCCGCCGGTTTTGCCGCCGACGCCGTGGTGATCGGCAGCGCCGAGATGGGGCCGCTCGCGAACGGCGCGCGTGCGATCGCGCTGGTCAATCCGGCGCAATTCGTCAAGGCTTCGCGGCTTGCAACGCCGGTGTCGCTGCATGAGCGCAATCCCGAGCTGGCGCATATTCTCGACGTCGAAAACGATATTGTGAAAGCCGCCGACCGGCTGCGTCCCACGCAAGGGCAGGCTCAGTTGAAAACCGTGTTTCCAGGCGGCGCGTTCGGCAGTTCGATCAAAACGGCGATGCAGGTGCTGGCGGCGGGTGAAGCTCCGAAGGAAGGTTCTTCGGGTAACGCGCCGCAAGAACAGCCAAAGCGTAGCCAGGGCGTCGCGGTGATCCGCCTCACGTTGAACGGTTTTGACACGCACCAGAACCAGCCAGGTCAGCAAGCGGCGCTGCTCAAGCAGCTCGCGGAAGGATTGATGTCGATGAAGTCGGCGCTCGTCGAACTCGGCCGCTGGGACGATACGCTGGTGATGACCTATGCCGAGTTCGGCCGGCGTCCTCGTGAGAATCAGAGCAACGGCACCGATCACGGCACCGTGGCGCCGCATTTCGTCATGGGCGGCCGCGTGCGCGGCGGCTTATATGGCGTGCCGCCGGTGCTGGCGCGGCTCGACGGCAATGGCAACTTGCCGGTCGGCGTCGATTTCCGGCAGCTTTACGCCACCGTGCTCGGGCCGTGGTGGGGACTCGACGCGTCGACGATCCTGCAGCAGCGGTTCGAACCGCTGCCGTTGCTACGCGTCTGACGACGTGTTGAGCGCGCCTCGCGTGAAGCAGGCACGCCGGTGGTTCACTTCGCGCGCCACGCGATCCAAAGCTTGCGAATCGGCGTCAACGCGATGCGCTGATGCAAAACGTGATAGCCGTCGCGTTCGATTTCATCCAGCAAGGCCAACGCCAATGCCGCCTGCGCGACGAGCGTGCGCTGCGAGCGGCGCTCGCTGGCGGGCACGGCACTGAGCGCGGTCTGCAACGCATCGCGGGCGCGCTTCGTCTCGAAGCGCATCAACTCGGTGAACGCGTCGCTATATTTTCGATTGATCAGATCCGCGGCGGTCACATTGAAGCGCTGCATTTCGTCGATGGGAATATAGATGCGGCCGTGGCGCGCGTCATTGCCCGTTTCGACCACGAACTGCGCGAGCAGCAGCGCCTCGCCGAGCGGTGCGGACCAGTTCGACGCCTGCGCGGCATCTTTCGCCGTGGCGCGCGCGACCAGCGACGCGAAGGTGCCACCGACGCCTTGCACATAGCGCCGCAGATTCGGGTAGTCGAGGTAACGCGCCTGGTCGAGGTCCATTTCGAAGCCGGCGAGCAACGCCTGCAGCACCGGGTACTCGGCTTTCACGTCGGGCAGATAGGCGGCCAGCGCCTTGGACACCGGATGCGACGGCGAGCCCGAAGCCAGCGTGGCGAGCTCGTTTTGCCACCACGCGAGCTTCGTGCGGCCGATGGCCGGATCGCTGGTCTCCTTGACCGTTTCCTCGAACTCACGGCGCAGCGCGAACAGCGCGGTCAACAGCGGCTGGCTGGCTGCGGGCGCCTGCCGAAGCGCATAGTAAGTGCTCGATCCGGGCGGCACCGCTTTCTGCTGGCAATATTCGTCGAAATTCACTGGATTGGGAATGTGGGGAAGGGCACGCGAAGAGGGGGCACGCCGTGCGTGCATCAAGCCAAAAATTGTAGCATCGGCGCCGCCAGGACAGATGCCGGGCAAATGCAGACAAGCGCGAATCAATCGGTTAGAATCTCGCGCTTACGCTTTCGGACGCGTGTTTTTGACGCGGCTGACAGCATGCGGGACAACGGGCAGGCGCATCGTGCCATGCCCGCCTGCGCGGGTGGCGAAGTTGGCGGACGCACCAGGCTTAGGTCCCGGCGCTCCGCCAGACGGCAGCAGGGCTGAAGTCGCGGCAACCCGCGTAGAATAAGGGCTGTTGCCGGTATCGCAGACGTTCGATGTCTCGCAGAGGTCTGTATCGCTCGCGATGTCGCAACGGTCCTGCCTGTCAGGTATAAAAATTCGCGTGAGTGGCGAAATTGGTAGACGCACCAGGTTTAGGTCCTGACGGGAGCAATCTCGTGCCGGTTCGAGTCCGGCCTCACGCACCAAAGAAAAAAGGCCACGTTCCCAAAAGGTACGTGGCCTTTTCTACGTCCGCAGTGTGGTTTCTTAAACGCATCCGTCGCGCGTTCAAGCGCGGACCCCACCACCGCATGCAAGTCGTTTGTGGAAAGGTCACGTTTGAGGACGCGCACAGCGCTTGCCGGTCAGTCGAAGATACTGATTGGCGAATGAGAATAGTCTTCCCGCAGAAGGCCAGTTAAGCAGCATTTCAAGGCGTATCGTCGGGCGCTCCTTTGAAGCGAGTCGGTCGGTTACGTCCCAGGCCTCGTGCGAGGTCCGAAGCGAAGCAAATGGCGTCGAAGTCAATGCCCGACTCTACGCCGACGTCAAGGCGTTGATCCGTGACTAACGGCGGGTTTGTGGTCGCATCCAGCATATTTGGGCAGTTCCTGCCATAGGCGCACGCCCGAGCTTCACAACATCAACTCAAACGCTGCGGGAACTGCTTGACCGATTATATTGGATCCAGGATATTGTAGTTCATCGCGAGAGCCTCTTCTGAAGAGCTGTGCGGAGACCGCAAGACGTCGTCTGATGAACGTGGCGGTGCAATCGGCTCCCTTCCGGCTGTCACCTAAGCCGCGCGGGCGGTGCAATACACAGAGATCTGGCAGGACATTCCATTTGCTATCGGTAGCACCACTTATTAAAGAGGGGCAAGATGAAGAAGGCAGGTATGGCGGCGGCGATCATGTCCACCGCGGTCGTGTGTCACGCGCAGAGTTCCGTCACGTTGTACGGCGCGCTGGACGATGGGATCACGTATACAAACAACCAGGGTGGCCATTACAACGTCCAGGCCTCCAACGGTGCATTAGGCAGCACGAAATGGGGGTTTCTCATCAACGAGGATCTCGGTGGCGGATACAGCACGGTGGCCCGTCTGGAAAGCGGCGTCGATATCAATACCGGAAAGATGAATAACGGTGGGCGTCTATTTGGCCGTCAGGCCTACGTCGGCCTCGGCTCGCCCTTCGGTACCGTCCTGATGGGCCGCCAGTACGATCTGGTGCTCGATTCGCTGATCGGTCTTTCGGCTTCCGGCCGGTTCAATGGAATTCTGGCTACGCACGCAGCGGACGTCGATAACGTCTGGGGCAACTACTCGCTGAGCAATTCGATCAAGTACATCTCGCCTACATACGGCGGTTTCAAACTGTCGGGGCTTTTCAGCCTGGGCGGTGTGGCAGGAGACTTCTCCAACGGCAAAAAGGAGGCGATCAGCCTCAGTTACGCGAACAACGCGCTCAGCGCCAGCGCGGTGTTTTCGCGAATCAATAACCCCGCGACGTCCATCTATGATGCGACGGCAAACCCCGTGGCCGGCGGCACGTTTGTGAACCCAATCACCAATCCGACGTACAGCGGGTACACGTCGGCCCAGACCCTGCAGGTTGCGGGCGCCGGCATCAACTACCGTATCGGCGCGGCACTGCTGGGGTTCACCTATACGAATACCCGCTTTGAAGACGTGGTGCGGACGTCGTCGACGCCGTTTTCGGGCACGGCGACCTTCAATAACTACGAAGCGCTGGCAACGTACAACGTCACGCCGGCACTCCTGCTGGGAGCCTCGTACGACTATACGAAGGCTGAGTCGGCGAAATATTTGCAGCTCAACGTGGGAACTCAGTACAGCCTGTCGAGGCGTACGTTGCTCTATGCGACGACCTCCTGGGAGCGGGCGACAGGCGTCGATTCGACGGGCAAGTCCGCTGTTGCGGCATTGTCCTTCCTGACACCGTCATCCACGAATAGCCAGGTCGCCGTCCGCGCGGGCATCCGGCATACGTTTTAAGGGTTCGAGGACCTGATTCGGTCTGTCGCGTGCCGGGCGACGCGAAGCGCACGCGGAGGTTTACCCGGCCTTGACTCTGGATTTTGGATACAGGATATTGTTATCGCACTTCGGTCCGGGGCTCCGGACTGGTCGATCCCTCTTTGCGGGAGCAACTACATGTCACCGATTGCAGCCCGGCTCGAACGCCTTCCGTTCAGCCGTTTCCACTTCAAGCTGCTCATCATGGGCGGTTTGGGCTTCATGTTCGAAGCGGTTGACGCAGCCATCATCGCGTTTATCCTGCCCGTTGTTCGTACCAAATGGCATCTGACGAGTTTCGAAACCGGGCTCCTCGGCAGCAGCACCTATGTTGGCTTTCTCGTCGGCGCGCTATTCGCCGGCCTGCTGGGCGACCGTTTCGGCCGCCGTGTCGTCATGATGTGGGCGCTGACCTTCTTCTGCGTGCTGACGTTTGCCAACGCGTTCGTGAACGACTGGCACACGTTCGCCCTGCTGCGAGCCATAGCCGGCATCGGGATGGGCGCCGAGGGCGCGATCATTGCGCCGTTCCTGGTGGAGTTCGTCAGTAACCGCTATCGGGGTGCCTTCACCGGCGCACTGGCCGGCTTCTTCTCGTTCGGTTTCGTGGCGGCGGCGCTGATCGGCTACTTCGTGATCCCGCTGAACCCGGAAGGCTGGCGTATCGCGCTGGTGATCGTTTCCTTACCTGTCGTCGTGCTGCTCTGGTGGCGGCGTTCGCTGCACGAGTCGCCGCGATGGCTGGAAATTCGTGGCCGTCATGCCGAGGCCGAAGCCGTGGTGTCCGATATCGAGCGGCAGATCGAACGCACAGGCGTAACGCTGCCTCCGGTCGTGCCTGTGACAGGCGCTACCGCCAGCTATGAGCACTCGGGTTCGTTCTTCGGAAACCTGAAGCTGCTGTGGAAGCCGCCTCTCGCCAAAACGACGTTGATGAGCTGGTGCCTATGGCTGTCAGTGACGTTCTGCTCTTACGCCTTCTTCGTCTGGATTCCCGGCCTGCTCGTTCAGCATGGCATGACCATTACGAAGAGCTTCTCCGTCTCGATCCTGATCTACCTCGCGCAGATTCCGGGTTACTACTCGTCGGCATATTTCTGCGAAAAGCTCGGACGCAAGGCAACGATCGTCACGTACATGGGACTGGCTTGCATCGCGGGTATCTGGTTGGCCAATGCGGGCAGCGACACATCGATCGTCCTCGCTTCGATCTTCATGTCCTTCGCGATGAACGGCGTCAACGCGGGCGAATATGCCTACACGCCTGAAGTGTTCCCGACGCATTTGCGTGCGACAGGGATGGGCACGGCCTCGGCGTTCGGCCGTATCGGCGCGATCTGCTCACCCATGTTGGTGGGGTACATCTACCCGTTGTGGGGTTTTGCCGGCGTGTTTGGCATGACCACGGTGATCCTGCTGATCGGCGCGCTTGCCGTGATTTTCCTGGGCGTCTCGACGACCGGAAAGACGCTCGAACAAATTTCCGAGGAGGAGTACGGCTCAATGCGTCCCGACGTGCAAGGCGCCGCACTTCGAACCGCGAAATAAGGAGTTTTCATGACGAACACAAACCACGCGAACAATTTTCAGGCGATCGAGCGTCTGGCCGCGATTCAGCAAAAAGGCGGCAACGCCGACATCGTGTGGTCCGAGTTCGAGCGCTCCCTCACGGAGGTATTCGGACAGCGACTTTTCACCGTGCTGGCGTACGACGAGGCGTCGAGCCGTCTGGGACGTCTGCATAGCAACCGCCTCGATATCAATCCGGTAGGTGGCCTCAAGCGGGTGACGCAAAGCCGCTGGTCGGACCAGGTTCTGCGCCGCGGCGAGATCTTTGTCGGTTCAACGCGCGAGGATATCAAGGCGGTGTTTTCGGAATACGAGGTGTTGTGGTCGATCGGGTGTGAGAGCGTGCTGAACATCCCCGTGCGCAAGAACGGCGTCACGCTGGGCACAATGAATCTGCTTGGCGAAGCTGGGTTGTATGACCATGCTGATATCGGACTGGCGCTGGTGTTCGCACAACTGGCGGTTTCGCCGCTCGAAGATCAGGTTCAAAGGCTGCGCGGGCTCGCGGATCCTGACTTCATGGAACAGGTGTAGGACGTGGGGCGGGGCGGCCGTCACCGCGCTCCGCCAATTCTTCGGACGCATTTGACAGACCCGCTGAAGGGGCGCATCATACGCAAAACACTTGTATATTGGATCCAATATAATGTTTTTCGGCGAACCCCAACGCGGCTTTTACGGGTAGGTAAGGAGACTGGTATGAAAGTTCGCACGACCGCTGTTGCAGCCGCTGCTTCGGGATTGCTCGCCCTGTCCCTCGGAGCCGCCCAGGCCGCCGAAACACAAACGGTGAAGCTGGGTCTGGCTGCCCCGATGACGGGCGCGCAGGCGCAGTACGGCAAGGATTTTGAATCGGGCGTGCAGCTCGCCATTGACGACTTCAATGCCACGAAGCCCAAGGTCGACGGCAAGGAAACGAAGTTCGTGCTGGAGGCGCTCGACGACCAGGCGGATCCGAAGACGGGCACGGTCGTCGCCCAGAAGCTGGTCGATGACGGCATCAAGGGCATGCTCGGTCACTTCAACTCCGGCGTGACGATCCCCGCTTCAGCGATCTATTCACGCGCAGGCATTCCGCAGATTTCGACGGCAACCGCGCCCGCCTATACGCGTCAGGGTTTCAAGACTACCTTCCGGATGATGACATCGGATACGCAGCAGGGCAGTGTGATGGGCAAGTACGTCGTCGAGACGCTCCATGCGAAGCGCATTGCAATCATCGATGACCGCACGGCATACGGCCAGGGTCTGGCGGAGCAGTTCGAGACAGCAGTGAAGGCGGCTGGCGGCAACATCATCGATCATCAGTTCACGTCCGACAAGGCAGTCGACTTCAAGGCGATTCTGACCGGCATCAAGTCGAAGAATCCTGACTTCATCTACTACGCAGGCGCCGATGCGCAGTCCGCACCGCTCGTCAAGCAGGCGCGCTCGCTGGCAATGAAGGCAACGTTCGCCTCGGGTGAAATGTCGAAGACGGAAGACTTCATCAAGATCGCCGGGCCGGCTGCGGACGGTGCCATTGTCTCGCTCGCGGGGCTGCCGCTGGACAAGATGCCGGGTGGCGCGGGCTTCACGCAACGCTACAAGAGCAAGTTCGGCACCGAACCGACAACCTATGCGCCGTACACGTACGACGGCGCGATGGCCATGATGCAGGCGATGCAGAAGGCCAATTCGTCGGACCCGGCCGTCTATCTGCCGGTGCTCGCGAAGACTGATATGAAGGGTGTCACGAGTGAGCACTTCGCATACGACAAGTTCGGTGATCTGCGCGACGCAATCATCACCGTCTACAAGTGTGAAAACGGACAGTGGAAGCCGATAACGGTACTCGGCTCCAAGTAACTGAAGTAACTGAAGCAACGGCGGGCGGCGAGTCTGCCGCCGACCCATGCAATACCTCGACTCACGGACATGACTCAGCAAGCTCAACACTCCCGGACGACCCCCGACGTCGTGGTTATCGGCAGCGGAATCGTCGGTCTCGCCTGCGCGTGGTCCGCACTGCGCGACGGCGCGAGCGTCACCGTCATCGACCGCGACTTCGAAGGCGACCGTACGTCGCACGGAAACGCGGGCGGTATCGCCGTGACGGAGAGCACGCCCATTTCAGTGAACGGGTTGTACATGAAGGCGCTGAAGTGGCTGTTTGATCCGCTGGGGCCGCTGGCGCTCGATTGGAAACATGCGCCAACCGCCTTGCCTTGGTTCATGGAGTTTCGGCGATCCGGCAACAAGGACCGTTTCCGGGAAATCTCTCTCGCCCTGGCCAAGCTGAACAACCGTGTCTACGACGACATCGTCCCGATGTTCGAGGACATCGGCGCGATGGACAGTTTCTATCGCCGCGGCGCATTGACGGTCTACGAGAGCGACGAAGCCTTCGCCGCGGATCAGCATGAATGGGAATTCAAGCGCGATCTGGGCGTGCGCTGGCATGCTATGTCGGCCGACGAAATTCGCGCTTGCGAGCCGTCGCTCGCGCCGGTTTTCCGCCACGGCATATTTCTCGACGACTGGTCGCACATCGGTGACCCGAAGCGTCTCGTGACCCAACTGCGTGAGCGCGTGAAGCAACTCGGCGCCACGTTTGTCGTCGGCACCGTGAAGTCGCTTGATCTCGCTGACGCGCTTGCGCCGGCAGCGCTCACCGAGACCGGTGAACGGGTGAAGGGGCGCCGCCTCGTCGTGGCGACGGGCGCATGGTCCGCCGCGCTGGCCGGATCGATCGGCGACCGCGTCCTGCTGGACAGCGAGCGCGGTTACAACACGACGCTTCCCGCGCATGGCATCAGCCTGTCACGCGAAGTGATTTTTGCCGAACGCAAGTTTGTCGCCACCCCACTGGATATCGGTGTGCGCATTGGCGGTGCGGCGGAGTTCGCCGGCCTCAAGGCGCCGCCGAACTACCAGCGCAGTGACGCGTTGCTCGCGCTCGGCAAGCGCTTCCTGCCCGGCATCAACGACCAGGGTGCCGTGAAATGGATGGGGCACCGTCCAGCCACGCCGGACTCGTTGCCTGTCATTGGCCGGTCGCCACGCACGCCGTCCGTCATCTATGCGTTCGGCCACGGTCATCTTGGGCTGACGCAATCGGCAACGACAGGTGCGCTGGTTGCGGACCTGCTTGCCAATCGAACACCCGGAATCGGCCTCGAGCCGTACTCGATCAGCCGCTTCCGGAATTAACGGGGCCCCCGCGACCTCGATCGACCCGCGGGACATCCCGCCTCTGATTAGCATTTTTTTGGAAAGGTGTAGCCATGCAAGTTAACTGGAAAGGTGTGTTCCCTGCTGTCACCACGAAGCTGAAGGACGACGGTTCCCTTGATCACGACGCGATCAAGGCAGGTCTGAATCGCCTCATCGAGAACGGCGTCGGTGGCGTCGTCATGATGGGGATGGTCGGTGAGAACGCTCAACTCACGCCGGAGGAGAAGCGCACGGTGATCAAGCTTGCGGTTGAGACCGTGAACGGCCGCGTGCCGGTGATCGCCGGTCTCGCTGAAACCAATACGGCAAACGCGGTCCAGTACGCGAAGGAAGCGCAAGCGCTCGGCGTTCAGGGCCTGATGGTGTTCCCGGGACTGACGTACAAGTCCGACGCGCGCGAAACCGTCGCCTTCTACAAGACGATCGCGCAAGCGTCGACACTGTCGATCCTGCTCTATAACAACCCGCGCGGCTACGGTGTGGACCTCACGCCGGACCTGGTGGCACAGTTGCTGGAAGAGCCGACGATCGAAGCGATCAAGGAAGAATCGTATGACACGACACGCGTCACGGATCTGATCAGCCGGTTCGGCGATCGCCTTGCAGTCGTGTGCGGTGTCGACGATCTGGTGCTCGAGTCGGCTGCCTTGGGCGCGAAGTGCTGGGTCTCGGGCATGGCGAACGCGGTTCCGAAGGAATCGGTTGAACTGCTGAATCTGGCGATTGCCGGCGACTATGAATCGGCCCGCAAGCTGTACCGTGTACTGATCGACCTGTTCCACCTGGATACGCATGTGAAACTCGTTCAGTACATCAAGCTGGCGGAGAACATCACGGCGGGCTACTCGGAAGCCGTCAAGGCGCCGCGACTGAAACTCGAAGGCGAAGAACGCCAGAGGGTCGTGGCAATCGTGGAGAAGACGCTCGCCGATGTGCGCGCCCTGTCGAAGTAATGCGGATGGGCCTGGACCGGGCTACTTTTTGCAGGTCATTCTGGATGGAGCAGGGCTATGAAATCGACATTCTTTTGCATCGACGGACATACGTGCGGCAATCCGGTCCGCGTCGTCGCAGGAGGTGCACCGCGGCTGGAAGGCGCGAACATGATCGAGCGACGCGCGCATTTTGAGCGCGAGTTCGACTGGATCCGTACCTCGCTCATGTTCGAACCTCGGGGCCATGAAGTGATGTCGGGCAGTATCCTCTATCCGCCGACCCGTTCCGATTGTGACGTCGCCATCCTGTTTATCGAGGTCAGCGGCTGTTTGCCCATGTGTGGCCACGGCACCATCGGGACGGTGACAACGGCCATCGAGCATGGTCTGGTGCGTCCGCGTGAACCGGGTGTGCTGCGTCTGGACACGCCGGCCGGTCTCGTGGTTGCGCGCTACAAGATGGACGGAGACAACGTCGACTCCGTGCAGCTCATCAATGTTCCGTCATTCCTTCACTCGACGGACCTGACGGTCGACGTCGAGGGGCTCGGCGAAATCCGCTTCGATGTCGCTTACGGCGGAAATTTCTACGCGATCGTCGAACCGCAGAAAAACTTCGGTGGCCTCCACACACTCAAGCCTTCGGATATCCAGCGTCTGAGTCCGATCCTGCGCCAGAAAGCGAACGAGAAGTATCAGTTCGTTCACCCCGAAAAGGCGGAAATCCGTGGTCTAAGCCACGTGATGTGGACAGGCGAACCGACGGTCGAAGGTGCAAGCGCACGCAATGCGGTGTTCTACGGTGACAAGGCCATCGACCGGTCACCTTGCGGCACGGGGACTTCCGCCCGTATGGCACAGCTGGTCGGCAAGGGCAAACTCAAGATCGGTGAGCGTTTTGTTCACGAAAGCATTATCGGCACGCTCTTCAATGGTGTTCCGGAAGATGCGACCAGGGTCGGTGAACTCGACGCGATTATTCCGAGCATCGAAGGGTGGGCGCGGGTGACGGGACACAACACGATCTTTGTCGATGACCGTGATCCGCTCGCTAAAGGCTTTTTGCTGAAGTGATCTACCGCGGCCCGCGGGCCGTTCAACAATCAGTTGAGGAATCGAAATGTTGATCCTGAAAAACGCACGTGTCCTGGACGTGAATCACGAAAACGACACGGCCCGCTATTCGATTGTCGTGGACGGGGAGTTCATCAAGGAAGTGACCCGCGAGCCGGTGTCGATAAACGGCGCACAGGTCATTGACGTCGGGGGCAAGACAGTGATGCCCGGCATGATCGACTGCCATGCGCACGTCATTGCCTCGGTGGCGCACCTGGGTAACAACGGGCGTTTGCCGAATACCTTTGCCGTCTTGCGGGCGGTGCCTATCCTGAGCGGTATGCTCAACCGGGGCTTCACCACGGTGCGGGATGCCGGCGGCGCCGACTACGCGCTCTCGCGTGCCATCGAGGAAGGCGTGATCGCCGGGCCGCGATTATTCGTGGCCGGCAAGGCGCTCTCGCAGACGGGAGGTCACGGCGACTTTCGCGAGCGCTTCGACAACTCCGATCCTGACCCTTGCGGCTGCCATCGCAATCTCGGGGCGATCGGACGCATCGTCGACGGCGTGGACGACGTACGCAAGGCCGTGCGGGAAGAGATGCGCGCCGGCGCGCACCACATCAAGATCATGGCGTCGGGTGGCGTGGCGTCGCCGACAGATCCGATTGGCAACCTGCAGTTTTCCGTCGACGAGGTCAAGGCCATCGTCGAGGAAGCCGCGTCGCACCAGACCTATGTCATGGCACATGCCTACACCGGCAAGGCGATTTCTCGCGTCGTGAAGCTCGGCGTGCGCACGATCGAGCACGGCAACCTGATCGACGACGAGGCGGCGGCCGTCATGGCGGAGTTTGGAGCGTTTGCTGTACCGACGCTCGTCACCTATGACGCGATGAACAAGGTCGGTGCAAAAGCCGGTGTGGCGGAAAGCGCTCTCGCGAAAAACGAGAACGTTCGTGTCCAGGGCCTGAAGGCGCTTGAGCTGCTCAAACGCAACGGGGTGAAAATGGGTCTTGGCACCGACTTGCTGGGCGACATGCACGAGTATCAAAGCGATGAACTGACGATCCGTTCAGCCATTCTCGGTGCTTTCGAGACGATCTGTCAGGCCACCGCCGTGGGTGCCGAGATCGTCGGACAGCAGGGCCGTCTGGGTGTCGTGTCCGCGGGAGCCTTCGCTGATCTGCTCGTTGTGGATGGTGATCCGCTAGCGGACATCAGTGTCCTTGCCGGGCAAGGTGAGCGCATAGCCGGGGTGATGAAGAACGGCGCATGGGTCCGGCACACGTTGCAGTGACGCAGCGTCGGTCATTGGATCTTGTATCCGAAAGCCGGGAGCGTGGTAGCATGACCACTGTATCCTGAATCCTTAACTGAACCTGACCATGCCCCCGGTAGCCGCCAAACGTCGTACCAAAGAGGCGTCCGCGATGAGCGAAGTTTTCGCGGACGAAAGCACGCGAAAAATCGTCCGGCCGACGACAGTCGAACTCGTCACCACGGCGGTTCGGCAGCGAATCCTGAGCGGTGATTTGGCGCCGGGTGAGGTATTGCGACAGGAGGCGCTCGCCGAAGAACTCGGCGTTAGCCGTGTTCCTATCCGCGAGGCGATCACCCGTCTGACGGCAGAGGGGCTGCTGATCAATGTGCCGCACAAGGGCGCCTATGTCGCCGAACTGTCGATAGGCGAGGTGAAGGAGACGTTCGACATCCGGCTACGTCTTGAACCCTGGATATTTTCGGAAGCTATCCCGCGCATCACCGAGGCCGAGATGGGCAAGGCGGAGCGGCTTGTCAAGGAAATGGACAAGGCGGACTCGGGCGTGTGGGGGCAACTGAACTGGCGTTTGCACGAAACGCTCTATCTGCCTGCGCAGCGGGATATCACGCTTCAGTTGTTGCGGGTGCTGCATGACCGCTGCGATCGGTATTTCCGCTTTCAGGCCGTGCAGGTGCCGATTCGCGAACAGTCGCATGACGAGCACATGGCGTTGGTCGAGGCGTGCAGGAAGCGCGACGCAAAGCTTGGCGCCAAACTGCTGGAGCAACACGTCAAGACCGCCGCGCAGCAGATCATGTCGGTTGTCGAGGCGGTGGTGATGCGCTGATTCGGCAAGTAGGCTCGCTGTGCATCCCGCATACAAGTGAGGCGTGAAATGACGGATGACCCATCCGATAGCCCGCCCTCGGGCGTCGATCTTCACGACTGCGACGGCAAATCCCAGTTCCTGATCGTGTATCCGGGCGCGGAAGAGAGTTACTGGCAGCCCGTGCCCGCCAATGGCTATGCCGCGGTCCACGTTGCGCCCCACCTTGTGTCAATGCAGCGGCCCTTTTCGGCTGGGACGCAGACAGTTCCAGCCGGAGGCTACGTTCGCCTGCACGCGCACGCAGAGTCTGAAGAGGTGCTTCACTTCATTCGGGGAAAGGGAACGGCGATAGTGGAGGGGCGCGAATATCGGCTCGAGCCTGGCGTGACCGTTTTTCTCGGGCCACGACAATCGCATACATTGATCAACGACGGGACCGAAGACCTGCATTGGATGTGGTTCTTTCTACCGTCAGGCCTCGAGACATTTTTCAAGGCTATCGGACGTCGGCGCAATCCTGACGAAGAGGCGCCCGGCCCGTTTGCGAGACCCGAGAACGTTGGCGAGATCGAAGCGAACACAGGGTTTGCGCCGTTGGAAGCGAAGCGCGCAGAATAGGGGCCTTGCGTCGACCGTTCGCAGGGGAAAATCGCTACGCGTTGCGGCTTCCTTCGCGTTTGCTGTCTGCTGCGACGATGCTCGCGGGCCGCGCGGCATCGCTCGCGTCAATCTCCAGCGTTGTGGTGAAAGATGCAATCTGCGCGAATACGTTCTCGCCGACGCTCACCACTGGCACGTTGAGGGCGTACAGCTCATTGGCGGCAATCACACCGATGGCGAGAATCAGGTCGCGTTCCGCCAGTATGATGCCGCTCGGGCCGGTCCCGTTGCGCAATGCTTCGGCCAGTACGCTGCTGCTGGAACTCGACCCGCGCGCTCGCGCCATCACGAGCAGCCGGCCTTTCAGGCTTTGTCCGTAGCCGGAATGTGTCTTGTCGATGATCATCCCGCTTTCGGCGTCGTAGCCGCCCCAGAAGCTCAGGGGAGGTAGCGCGATTGCAAGGCCGCTTGCGCGGCCCGGAACGAGTACTTGCCCGGCAAGCACGGTAGTGGGCGAAATCATGGTCGTCGCTTTAGCCGGCCAGTTCATCGATGCAAACTCTCCCTTCGAAGGCCGAGCGAACACACTCGGC
This sequence comes from Paraburkholderia sediminicola, assembly GCF_046027355.1. Classification (GTDB taxonomy): domain Bacteria; phylum Pseudomonadota; class Gammaproteobacteria; order Burkholderiales; family Burkholderiaceae; genus Paraburkholderia; species Paraburkholderia sediminicola_B. Next base: position 217,654 of record NZ_JAQQEK010000013.1, read on the forward strand.
CATGCTTCCAAACGCAACGGTGACACCGATGTTCGCAGGTGCGTAGTGGGCCCACTTCCCCGAGTTAGTCATCACCAGTCCACTGATCTGTTTCATCACGGGAGTGATGTAGGTGCAGGTGTCCACCACAATCTGGACGCCCCGCGCGGCGAGTTGCTCGGCGAGCCCTTCCGCTTCGATCTGCCACAGCACGAAACGACTCGTATTGACATAGAAGTCACATCGTGGCGACCCATTGTGTCCCTCGAACAGTTTGCCAAGCTTGTGGAACTCATCGACCGAAAAATGCGGGGTTCCCAGACTGATCGCGGCGAGTGGCTCGCAAGCACGAGCACCGTTCCACTTTCGATGGATGCCGACGAGATCCGCCTCGGTGACAACAATCGTCCGCTCCGGTTCGCCGCCCTGCAGCGCGGCGTCAAGTGTCGGAGCTTCCGGCGTGATGCCTACCGCGTGAAAGAGCGCCACAGAGCCACTGGAAGCGGCTGCCGCGCCCAGAGCCTTAAGCTCGTCCTCGGTTGTGTCGAGAGGCAGTCCCGTGATCGCCGCCACCGTTGCGCCGGCATTGAGGCCAAGCAGAAAACCGAGCGCCGCGAAGCAGGCGTCGCGCCGCGGGGAATCACCGAAGCTGGGCGCTTCGAGCACGATGCGGGCGGCCCTGTTTTCGGTGACATGCAGTCCGGCGTTTGGCGCGCGGCCGGTAATCGCCGCGGCAAGATCAAGAAAATCGCCGTAGCGACTTGTACGGGCGCCCAACACGGAGTTGGCGAAAACGATCGCGTTCGATTCAGCCCATGCGATCTGATCGCCTAGGCGTGGGCGGTGCTTCAGCTGGTACGGCGCGCATGTGAAGGTCGCTTCGCACCCGAGTTCCAGATGCGCTTCCATCAGGCGTTTGGCGGCATTCGCAATGTCCGCTTTGCCGCGATACAGCTCCGGATGAATGAGATCGAGCGATCCGACATTGAGTGTGGTCGGCACGGCGATCCGCGTTCCGGACGCGACAAACCGTTCGACGAAATCGAGACTGACGGATCCGTGATACAGACACCCGTCGATGTGGGCGGACGAAATGTCGACGAGTTCCTGGGCGTTCATCACATGCGCCGTGGCGGCAACTATCCGCATCGCGAGCGCTGCACCATCACCAAACTCACCACTCAGCATTGCTTTGTCACGAACCGATAGTTCAAGCACTGGCGCCTCTTCGTTGTGGATGGACGGCGAGCACCTTCATGAGATCTCCTTGGCAAAAGGGCGCATCCGAGACCTGCCGGTGCGTGCCGGGCTTTCCTGCGGAAAACCTTGATACGGTTGACCGCCGCGCCTTGCGTCCTGGCGATGTCAACGCGCGCGACCCTTGCGATTCTACTGCCCGTCGTCGCGGCGTGCGCTCTACAACTGCAGGTCGCCGCCTCGACCAGACAGTTGCGCGTCACGGCCGATCGGCGCCTCGAGAAGACAACCAAACTCGCGGGCAAAGTCGACAGAGACGCGTGCGTGGACGGCGCCCTGTTTATCAAAGAACCGCTGCGTCCCGCCAAGAGCGAACACCCCTTCATGCCAGATGTTTGGATGGATATAGAGACCCTGCTGTCCATCGAAGCGAAAGCACACGAACTTCTCTGGCGCGATGTCATCCCCAGGCAATGCCAATGGAACGTAGAACGGGCGATGGTCGAGAGGAAAAAACAGTTGTCCACCATCCGGGTGGTAGTTCGCGTGCCAGAGCAACATCCGTTCCGGTGCATGGGCGTTGTCGTCGCGGGCAGCTTCGGGTTCCGTCGCGTACGCAAGAATGTAGTCACCGCCCACGGCCTCGTTTCGACCGTAAAGAATGTCCCCGCGCCATTCGCTCACAAACGTGCCTTCGGTTGTGCCGGCCTCATCACCGGTTCCAGGGTCTATGGGCCGTGTGCCCATTGCCGGCCACTGCACAATCTCGATCGGGCACTCGCTCGGGTCCGCGACAAGCCTGCCAAATCCGTCAAGCGTCGTTGGGGTCGCGTCGACCACGGGCATCGATACGCGCCGCAGGCCAGGGGGAAGGTCAGGGTTGAGGTAGTCGATCTTTTGGGACATGGGCGCAGTTCAAACGAATCGAAAATAACGATTGTAGACGCTCGAACAAGACGTTTGGCCGACCCTCATACCCATGAAAACGGCCCGGCGGTCCGCTCATGCATAGCGTGCGAGGAACATGTCAGCGGCCGATTCCGCGACCCGCTTCTGCTCCTGTTCGCCGAGCGGCGCCTGGCCCATCGTTACCTGCGGCCAGAAGGCGAAGGCCTTCACCAGCGCCTGCAACTGCAGCGCCGCGAAGAGCGGATTGTCGGTCTTGAGACGGCCGTCGGCGACGGCCGCCCGGATCCACACGGTCAGGTCTTCCTCGCGTTCACCCAGGCGAGCGACCATGTCGCGCGCCCGCTCCGGCGAATGGATGCCGGCCGCGATCGCCACACGTGCAAGCGACAGAAAGGACTCGTCGTTCAGCAGCCGCAGCTTGCGGCCCAAAAGGTCGAGCAACTGCGCGCGCAACGGTTCGTCGGCGCGATAGGCGGGTGCATCGCCGCTCTGGCTCGCGTCCCACAACTGATGGAGAATCGCCGCGAAAAGGACTTCCTTGCTCGGGAAATGGTTATAGACCGTACGTTTCGAGACGTTCGCGCGGGCGGCGATACGGTCCATGCTGGTCGCGTCGTAGCCGGCCGCGAGGAATTCCTCGATCGCGGCGCCGACGATGGCGACCCGCTTGCGGTCAGTCAGGCGTTGATGGGTGGCACTGGGATCCATGAACGGATTTTACACCGGGCAGTTTACTTTTCTCGAAAATAAACTACACTGGCTAGTGTACATTTATCTACGGATGGCCCGACTCATGACGTCGCTTCCCGCTCTTGTCAGCCGCGTGCTCGGCTTTACCGCCGCGCGACGTGGTCGCGCGTTGTCCAGCACCTCGCCGCAGCATGACGGTGAGCGCTTTCGCAACGTCAAGCCGCGCCCCGTCGAGGGCCTGCGCAAGACGCTCGGCATTGTGTGGAACGTGTTGCTCAACAAGCCAGGCGGCACCGTGCCGACAGAGGCTTTGCCCGTCGATGCGCTGACGCGTGCGCAGCTCGATGCGGCGCCCGACCGCAGCCTCTACCGGCTCGGCCATTCGACCATGTTGCTGAAGCTGCGCGGCCAGTTCTGGCTGACCGATCCTGTGTTCGCCGAACGTGCCTCTCCGTTCCGGAATCTCGGCCCGAAGCGCTTCCATGCGCCGCCGATCGCGCTCGCCGATTTACCGCCGCTGCGCGGCGTGATCCTGTCGCACGACCACTACGATCACCTGGACCGCGAAACCGTGCTCGCGCTCGCGCAGACCACCGGCGTGTTCCTGACACCGCTCGGCGTCGGCGACCGGCTGATCGAATGGGGCATCGACGCGTCGAAGGTGCGCCAGTTTGACTGGTGGCAGGGCACCGAGGTCGACGGCGTGCAGTTCACCGCTACGCCCGCGCAGCATTTTTCCGGCCGCAGCCTGTTCGACGGCAACAGTACGTTATGGGCGTCGTGGGTGATCGTCGACGATGATCTGCGCGTGTTCTTCAGCGGCGACACCGGCTACTTTGAAGGCTTCAGGACGATCGGCGAGCGCCTCGGACCATTCGACGTCACGCTGGTCGAGACGGGCGCCTACGACGCGCAGTGGCCGTACGTTCACATGCAGCCCGAAGAAACCGTGCAGGCGCACATCGATCTGCGCGGCCGTTGGCTCGTGCCGATTCACAACGGCACCTTCGACCTCGCGATGCATCGCTGGCAGGAGCCGTTCGAAAGGGTGACGGGACTGGCCCTCGCGCGCGGCGTCGTGCTGTCGACGCCGCGCATGGGCGAGCGGCTGGATCTGAGCGCGCCGCATCGCGGCGAACGCTGGTGGCGCCACGTCGCCGGGACCGTCGCTGCGCCAAAGGCCGCATGGCGCCTGTGTGCCGCGCGCAATGCCGGAGACGCGGAGTCTTCTTGATCTCTTGTGAGCGTCCGGCTTGCGTTCAGAACGGCACATGCTGACGACACACGCTGAGAACTAGTTGGCGAAACCAACGATGAACAGGGTCATTCTCTAAACGAGGATGCCACATCTGAGAAATCGTAAAGCCATCGGTCGCCACAGGAAGCTCGAAAGCGTAGACGGACGCGGCATGCTGAGCGTTCGCAAACGATGCGGGCAGGAGCGCCACCAGATCGGACGCGCGCGCCACCGCCAACGCGGCCGGAAAGCTGGGCACGACGGCTACGGTCGTTCGTTCCAACCCTAACAGGGCAATCGCAGCGTCGAGAGACTCAATTACCTGGCGACCGTGCGGAGCGACTACGTGGCCAAATGCTGCGTATTGCTCCGTAGTCACGTCCTGCTTCATGTCGAGGGGATGCCCCTTTCTGACAACAGCCACGTAGCGATCTCGAAACAATGCCCGGACGCGTATTTCGGGTCCCATTTCCTCCAGGACACCAATCTCGAGATCGGCCGAACCATTTCTTAGATACTCCGCGCTCTTTTCCGATTTGGATGAAAAGTGCAAACGCACAAGTGGCGCAACGGCAGTCACTTCAGCAATCAAGGGTGCACCTAAGGCTTCCACGAAAGCTTCATTGGCACGGATCCGGAGGGTTCTGCGCAACGTTGAAAAATCTGGCGCGGCCGGCGACGGACGGAGCAATGAACGCGCCTCAAGAACAGTATTTTGTGTCCGCTCACGAATCTCCTCGGCATACGGAGTCAGCACCATGTGGCGCCCGGCCCGGACCAACAATGGATCACCGGTCGCGGCACGAAGGCGAGTCAGCGTGCGACTCATTGCTGAGGCACTCAGATGCAACGACCGAGCAGCGCGCGTCACGTTTTTCTCGGTCAACAACGCATCGAGCGCGAAAAGTAGATTGAGGTCCGGTTCAGGCATCGCTTGATCGTGGTAAGCAAGGTGAGATATGGCGTCCGATGCATATATTAGTTGCATTCGGTGCGGCTTCCGCCATCGCCTATGAACCGCTACATTGGTTTGCGTGATTGACCCAGAAGGATCGCTCTCGATCGAGGATGCCAATGCAAACCACACCTTCGCAGAAAACCGTACTCCTTATCGGCGCCTCGCGCGGCCTTGGCTTGGCGATGGTCGAGGAGTATTTGAAGCGCGGCTACCGAGTCATCGCCACTGGGCGAGCTGCCTCTACAGAAAAGCTTCGGCTTGTCGCGGAAGCCTCCGCCGGCGCGCTCGAAGTAGAGACTGTGGATATCACGATTCCCGAGCAGGTCGCAGCGCTGCGCGCCCGCCTTGAGGGTCGGCGCATCGATGTGCTTTTTGTGAACGCAGGTGTCAAAAACGACGATCGTGAAACGATAGCGGACGTCTCGACCGAGGAATTTATACGGGTGATGGTAACGAACTCGCTGAGTCCCATGAGGGTCATTGAGGCGTTTCAAGACCTTGTTCCGCCGACTGGAACGATCGGTGTCATGTCTTCGGGGCAGGGCAGTATCACCAATGCCACTAACGCGAATTTTGAAGTCTACAGAGGGAGCAAGGCCGCACTGAATATGTTCATGCGTACCTTTGCGGCGCGCAGCGCGAGTTATCCGCGAAGTCTCCTGATCATGGCGCCTGGATGGGTCCAGACATACATGGGTGGCCATACGGCGCGCTTGACCATCGAAGAAAGCATTCCGAACCTGGTCAATACAATCGAGGCTTATGAAGGGCGCTCCGGCTTGCATTACCTTGACTATCTCGGAAGGCCCGTTCCCTGGTGACGGGCCCCTCGCAATCTTGCGCCGCCTCACACGCTACATCGCTGCAGATGTGATTCCTGCGGACGCGCTAACAGCGCCTCTCAACCCAGTGCCACGACCGCGATCTCGACGAGCAACCCGGGTGCGGCAAGCTTCGCTTGCACCGTCGCGCGCGCCGGTGCGTGACCTTGCGGAACCCACGCGTCCCACACCTCGTTCATGCCTGCGAAATCACGGGCAATGTCGGCGAGCCAGACTTGTGCGGAAACTAGGCGCGTCTTGTCGATGCCCGCCTTCTCCAGATAGTCGTCGATCTTTTCCAGCACCTTCGCGGTCTGGAGTTTGACGTCAGGGGTTTGATCGGCGGAAGTCTGGCCGCCGACGAACACGAGGCCGCCGGCTTTCACGACGCGGCTCATGCGCTGGTTGGTTTCGATACGAACGATATCGGTCATGACAATCTCTCCACATGAAGGCGAATGAAACCGCCGCGCGCATCGACCGAAGGCGCGGCGGAGAAAAAATAAAACCGGTTAATGCGTCACGAGATGCGAAGCGCCCGTGCGGGAAGCCGCCGCGGCGCGGCCAAAGCGATCGATGGCAAACGCATCGAGCGAAACGGACGGCGCGCCGTCCAGCATCAGTTCGGACACGAGCTGGCCGCAACCTGGCCCGAGCTGAAAGCCGCTGCCGCAATAACCGAACGAGTAATACAGATTCGACGCCTGGCGGCTCGCGGAAATCACCGGCAGTTCATCTTCCGTAAAAGCTTCGACACCGGCCCACGCGCGGTTCACGCCGAGATGGCGCAGATGAGGAAACAGATCGGTCACGGTCCGCGCGCTGCGCACGAGGCGGGCGAAGTCGACTTCGCCGTGACGATTCGCCAGATCCGCGCTGCCGATCAGTTTGCCGCCGATCACCACCGTGCCGTTGTCGAACTGCTTGAAGGACAACGGCCGGCCGGTTGCGCCGAGCGTCGCGCGGCAGAAGGGCGCCACGCGATGCGTGACCATCAGCATCAAACCTTCGGGATGCACCGGCACGCTCTCGCCGACCTGTTTCGCCAATTCGCCGGACCATGCGCCCGCGGTGACGAGCAACTGATTCGCGCTAAACGTGCCATGCGGCGTGACGGCGAACCATCTTGTGCCGCGCTGCTCGATGCGGCGCACCGGCGTGCTTTCCAGAAAACGCGTGCCGCGCCGTTGCGCGGCGAGCCGGAATGCCGTCGTGGTTCGATAAGGCAACGCGTAACCGTCGCGCTCGACCCAGATGCCGCCCGTGACGTGCCGCGCCAGCGCCGGTTCGAGTTCGAGCACGGTGTCGCGGTCGATCACCTTCTCGTGTGTGAATCCATGCGATTCGAGCAGTGCGACGCGCTGGCGGCACGCGTCGAGTTCGTCATCGGTTTCGGCGATCTTCAACTGACCGGATGCAACGAAGCCGCCATTCTCACCGAGCAGCTCGCTCATGCCGTGCCAGATTTCCCGCGACATCAGCGCGAGCGGAATTTCGGGCAACGGACGTCCCAGCGTGCGCACACCGCCCGCGTTCACGCCCGACGAATGACGCGCGACATAATCGGCTTCGAGTACGATGACCTTCACGCCGCGCCGCGCCAGATGGAACGCGCTGCTCGTGCCGTGCAGGCCGCCGCCGATCACGAGGACATCGGCTTCCTGGATGTCGGTCGTGTCATTCACCGGCGAGTTCCCCGAGCGTGAGCGGCTTGATCGGCGGACGGATGCGGTAATAGCCGACTTCGGCGGGCGAGACACAGCGCGCGTCGGCGATCACTTCGGTCACCGTGAGGCCGCACATGCGTCCCTGACACGGTCCCATGCCGCAGCGTCCGAACGACTTCGCCTGATTCGGTCCGACACAGCCGAGCTCGACGAACTTGCGCAACTCGCCCGCGGTGACTTCCTCGCAACGGCAGACGATGGTCTCGTCGCGCGGAATGCGGTTGATGTCGCGCGGACGATACAGGCTGTCGAGAAAAGGCCGGATGCGCATGACGCCCGCGAGTGCTCGGCGATGCGCGGCGGCTTCGGCATCGCGCGACTCGGACGTGATCGCGCCGAGCTGCGCGGCCGTCGCGAGACCCGCGAGCGTGCCTTGCAAGGCTGCCGCCTGTGCACCGCCGATGCCCGCGCCATCGCCCGCGACGAAGATGCCCGGTACGTCCAGTTCGCCCCACGCGTCGACTTTCGGAGTGAAGCAGAGTTGCGCGTCGTCCCAGCGGTGCGCGGCGCGCAGCGCTTGCGTGAATTGCGTGTTCGGCACGACGCCCTGGTGCAGCAGGATCACATCGGCTTCGATCCGATGCGCCGTGCCTTGCGTCGTGAAGTGGAGCGCGGCGGCGCGCTCGCTGTGATCCGTGCCGATGCGCGCTTCCACGCGCAGATCGTCCGCCGCGTCAAAGATCGGCACGTTCGCTTCGCGCAGCGTGCGGATCAGTTGCAAGCCTTTGCTCAGGAACGGCCACGCGCGCAGCGCCGCCAACATGTGACGCTTCGCGCGCCAGCGGTCTTCGTGACGCGTGGTGTCGACCAGCGCGCGGATCGGCACGCCGGCGCGCACGTATTGCCAGCCGAGCAGATACAGCAGCGGCCCGCAGCCCGCGAGCACCGGCGGCGCGGCGGGCACTTCGCCCGCGCTCTTCAACAGGATCTGCGCCGCGCCCGCCGTCAGCACGCCGGGCAGCGTCCAGCCGGGAATCGGGAAAGGCCGCTCCAGCGCGCCGCTGGCGAGAATCACGCGTTGCGCGTCGAAGCTGCCGATCTTGCCGTCCTGCAGATAATTGACGCCGCGCTCACGCGTGACCTGCCACACGCTCGCATGGGTCAGGTGGCGTGCGCCGGAGGCGGCGAACGCTTCGGCGACGGCGGCGCCCGCCGCGTAGTCCGGCCCGAGAATCTCCTTGCGGCGCGCATCGGCGCGGCCGATGGCGCGATAGATCTGGCCGCCCACGGCGTCCTGTTCGTCGATCAGCACGGTCTTGAGGCCGGCGCGCGCCGCGCGCGTCGCCGCGCTCATGCCGGCGGGACCGGCGCCGACCACGACGACGTCGACGGCTTCGGAAGCGAAATCAGCGGTCATGGGCGTTCTCCAGCGGTGCGTCGGTCATGCCGGTCGTGCCGAAGGGCGGCAAATCGCGCGCGCCTTCCTGCGAACGGATCCGCATGCCGGCTTTGACTTCGACCATGCAGGCCTGGCGGCTTGGCATGCCGTCGATCTCCACGAGGCATTCGAAGCACGCGCCCATCATGCAGAAGGGCGCGCGCGCTGCGCCCGACACGGGCGTCGCGCGAAAGCGCGATATCCCCGCACCGAGCAGGGCCGCCGCGACGGAGCAGCCGCCCGGCACGGACAGCGGCTGATCGTTGAACCAGATGGCGATGTGTGTGGCGGCCGCGCCTTGCGCGCCCGGCAGCGGCTTGAAAAGCGTGTGAGTCGATTGGGTAGTCATATCGAATTCAATGAGCGTGAGTCAGTTCGGCGGCATGCTCGAAGCGGCGCGCGGAGAAATGGGGCAGTTCCTCGGGCATCGGCGCGCCCATGATCCACGGCGCGACGCGCAGCGCATGCGCGGCCGCCAGCGTCACGCCGCTATGACAGGTGACGACGAACGCGCCGGGGTGAGCCTCGGAGTGGTCGTAGATCGGAAAACCGTCGGGGCTATAGACACGCAATGCGGCCCACATGCGCACGAGCCGCACGTGCTGCAACATCGGAAACGCGCGCACGCCGCGCCGGGCGATGTCGGCAAGCACGTGCGTGGTCGTGAAATCGTTGAAGCCGACTTCTTCCATCGAATCGCCGAACTGCACGCTGCCCTCGTCGGTCTGGCGCACGTTGAGCGTCGGATAGTCGAGAAATCGCGCGACGCGCTCGCTCACCAGCACCTGCCCGCGATTGGGCGCGACCGGTGCGTCGAGTCCGACGAACGGCGCAAGCGCGCGATTGCCCAGGCCCGCGGCGAGCACGACCCGTGCCGCGCGATACGTCCCGCGTCTTCCGTGCACGACGAAGCCCTGCGCTTGCGGTTCGATGCGCTCCGCGCGTTCGCCCGATACGAGCCGCACGCCTCGCGCCTGCATGGCGGTATGCAGGCCGCGCAGGAGCTTGAGCGGATTCACGTGACCGTCCATCGGCGTATAGCTCGCGCCGATCACCGCAGGGCCGATTTGCGGAATGCGCGCGCGGACTTCGGCGGCGTCGAGCATCTGGTACGGGTAATCGCCGAGCTCGGTTTGCAGCGTTGAGAGGCGTTTCTCGCGTTCAGCGAGTTCGTTGTCGTTGAAGCAGAAGTGAAAGCCACCCGGTTGGCGCAACGCGACGTCCACGCCCGTCTCCTTCAGCAGCGCTTGCGCGAGTCCCGGCCAGCGCGTGGCCGAGCTGCGCGACCAGCGTGCATAAGGCGACAGGCCATAGCCCTTGCCCTGAATCCAGACGAGGCCGAAATTGCCGCGCGACGCGCGAAAGCCGCCGTCGTCCTCGTCGAGCACGGTCACGCGCGCGCCTTCGCGGGCGAGTCCGTAGGCCACGGCGGAACCGACGAGGCCGCCGCCCACAACCACCACATCCGCAAGGACGTCGGGGCTGGCGCTACTAGTCAATGTCATCGGGTTTCTCCGATCAGAATGCGATCCAGTCCGACCATGCGGTCGAGCAGGATCATCAGGAGGACCGTGCCGACGATCAGCACCGCCGACACCGAAGCGACCAGCGGATCGATCGTCTGCGCGATCTGGTTGTACATGGCGACGGGCAGCGTGGTCGTGCCGGGCGTCGCGACGAAGATGGTCATGGTCAGTTCGTCGAAACTCTGGATGAACGAGAGCACCCAGCCGCCCGCCACGCCGGTGCGGATCATCGGCAGGACCACGCGGCGAAACGCGGTGAAGCGGCTCGCGCCACAGGAGAGCGCGGCGCGTTCGGCATCGCGATCGAGCCCGACGGCCGACGACAGCGCGAGCCGCAACGCATACGGCAGCACGATGATGACGTGCGCGCAGACCAGCGACCAGAACGATCCCGACAGATGCAGCAGCGACAGAAAGCGCAGGAACGCGATGCCGAGCACGACCGCGGGAATCATCATCGGCGAGAGGAAGAAGCTGGTGAGCGCGGCGCGGCCCGGGAAGCGATAGCGCGCGATCGCCAGCGCGGCGGGCACCGCGAGCAGCACGCCGATGCTCGCCGCGGCGAACGCGAGCCGCACCGACAGCCAGAAGGCCGCCACGATGTCGCCGTTCTCGATGATCGCGCGGAACCAGCGCAGCGACGCGCCATCGAAAGGCATCGAGATGAAGCCCTTGTCGGTGAAAGCCACCAGCATCACCACCGCGAGCGGCGCGAGGATGAAGGTCAGAAAGAACGCGTTGTAGACGAGCCCGAGAATGCCGTTCTGTTTCATGATCGCTGTCTCCCGCTCAATCGAAGATGTGCTGGAAGCGGCGCTCGGCGAGGCGGCTGCAGCCCATCACGATCGCCACGTTGGCAATCAGCAGCAGCACGGCGATGCTCGCGCCGAGCGGCCAGTTGAGCGTGCCGAGGAACTCGTCGTAGGCGGCGGTGGCGACCACCTTGAGGCGCCGGCCGCCGATCAGCGCCGGCGTGGCGAACGCCGATGCCGACAGGGCGAACACGATGATCGAGCCCGACAGCACGCCCGGCATGATCTGCGGCAGCACCACGCGGCGGAATACCGCGAACGGCGAGCCGCCGAGCGAGCGGCCGGCCCATTCGACTTGCGGATCGAGCTTCTGCATGGTCGCCCAGACCGACATCACCATGAACGGCACCAGCACGTGCGTGAGCGCGATGATCATGCCGGTCATCGTGAAGACGAGGCGGATGGGTTCGTCGGTGACATGCAGCGCCTGGAGCAGGTTGTTCAGCACGCCGTTGTTGCCGAGCAGAATCTGCCAGCCGAGCGTGCGCACCACCACGGAGATGAGCAGCGGGCCGAGCACGACCAGCAGACACAGCGACTGCCATGGTCGCTTCATGCGTGCGAGCACGATGGTCTCCGGCACGCCGAGCACGATGGACAGCAGCGTGACGGCGAAGGCGAGGCCGGCGGTGCGCAGGAAGATCGTGCCGTAGTACGGGTCGCTGACGACTTCCCAGTAGTTCGCGAGCGTATAGGCGGCGGTGACGCCGGCCGTATCGCTGAAGACGCGGAACGACAGCATCAGCGTGAGCAGCAGCGGCACCAGCAACAAGCCGACGAACAGCAGCAGCGCGGGCCCCGACAGCAGCCACGGCGCGGCGCCGGGACGGGCGTCGTCAAGCGTGGCCATGAGCGCTCTCCGGATTGTCTTGCGTGAGCACGCGCAGGTCGTCGTCGGTCCACGCGAGGCCGACTTCGTGGCCTTCCTCGGGCGGCGGCGCGCCGTGGTTCGGTTGCGCGACGCGCAACTTGCCGAGTTCGGTGTCCACTTCGAGCAGCCATTGATTGCCGACGAAGACACGCGTCGCGATGCGGCCGCGCACGCGCGCATCGCCATTGGCCAGATGAACCTTTTCCGGGCGGATATAGACGTTCACCGTGCCGTCGACATGGCGGCCTTCGTGCGGCACATGCAGCGTCGTGCCCGCGACGGCGACTTCCGCGCAGCGCGGATTGCGGCGCAACACTTCACCGGAAAACGCGTTGGTGCGCCCGAGAAATGTCGATGCAAACGGCGTGGCGGGACGCTCGTACGCGTCGTACGGCGTGCTGAGCTGCGCAATGGCGCCGCGATGCATCACCGCGATGCGGTCGCTCATGGTCATCGCTTCGACCTGATCGTGCGTGACGAGAATCGTCGTGATGCCGAGGCGCTTCTGGATCGCGCGCAATTCGATGTGCATCTCTTCGCGCAGCTTGGCGTCGAGGTTGGACATCGGTTCGTCGAGCAGCAGCAGTTCCGGCTGCATCGCGATGGCGCGCGCGATCGCCACACGCTGCCGCTGGCCGCCCGACAGTTCCTTCGGATAGCGGTGGCCGAGGCCTTTCAGGCGCACGAGGGAAAGCGCTTCGGCGACGCGCTCGTCGCGCTCCTTGCGCCTGACCTTGCGCATCTCCAGCCCGAAGCCGACGTTGCCCGCCACCGTCATGTGCGGAAACAGCGCATAGCTCTGGAACACCACGCCGATGCCGCGCTTCTCGGGACGCTCGTTCGTGATGTCGCGGCCATCGAGCAGAATGCGGCCCGTCGTTGGCGTGACGAAGCCCGCGACCATTTGCAGCGTGGTGGTCTTGCCGCAGCCGGAGGGTCCGAGCAGCGAGAGCAGTTCGCCGCGTTCGACGGCAAGATCGAGTTGATCGACCGCCGTGAAATCGCCGTAGCGTTTCGAGATGCCTTGCAGAGTCAGGAAGGCCATGCGCCTCGCTCCTTCATCAGATCGCGCGCCGCGCGAGGAACCTGCTGGTGCCGCACTTCAGCGTTCGACCGAACGGTTCCAGCGCTCGGTCCATTCGGTCCGATGCTGGTTGATCGTGGCCCAATCCATCGCCGTCAGCTTCGAGATCTGCTCGGGGCCGTAGGGCACGCGGGCGGCGATCTCGGGCGTGAGCTTGACGGTCTTGTTGACCGGACCCAGACCGATGCCTTGGGCCTGCAATGTCTGCACTTCCGGGCTCAACAGGTACTGCACGAACTGTTGCGACAACTGCGGCTGCGCGTTCTCCGCGATGGCGCAGGCCGCCACCTGCAACGCGACCGCGCCTTCCTTCGGGTAAATGAACTTGAGCGGGAAGCCGGTGTTCTGCAAGGCGACCGCGCGGCCGCTGCCGTACGGCGCGAGAATCACGTCGCCGGACTGCATCTGGCCGTCCATCTCGCCGGGCGTCGGCGCCCAGGACAGCACGTTCGGCGCGACTTGTCTGGTCATCGCGGTGAAGCCGGGATCGATGTTCTTCTCGCCGCCGCCGGAAAGACGCGCGAGCATCACGAGCGTATGCAGACCATAGGTATTGGTGATCGGCGGCACGCCGAGTTTGCCCTTGATGCGGCTGTCGGTGAGCGCCTTCCACGAGTCGGGTGGCGGCAGGCCGGCCTTTTTGAAGGCCTCCTCGTTGTAGCCGATGCCGGTCGCCACCATGCCGACGCCAATCGCGCTCGGTCCGAGCTTGGCGAGCGGGTAGACGTCTTGCATCACGGGCGCGTCGTCGAGCTTCGCGCACAGGTTGAGCTGCATCGCCTGGTACATCGGACCATCGTCCATGACCGCGACGTTGATCTGCTGATGGCCTTTCTGCGCCTGCAGCTTGGCGAGCGTATCGCTCGAATTGCCCGCGACGTAGACGATCTTGACGTTATGCGCCTTCTCGAAAGGCGGGATGATTTTCTGCCGGTAGAGCTGCTCGTTCGAGCCGCCGACGTTGGCGACATAGAGCGTCGTGTCGGCCTGCGCGAAGAGCGGAGCGGTGAGGGCGCAAGCGCATAAAAGCGCCGCGACGGCAGTGTGGGACGGGGCGGACAGGCGGCGATGCAACGCTCTTCTCATGACGACGATCTCCAGTTCCGGTGTGGGGAGGCGGGCTTCGCTGCCCGTCGTTGGAATGCAGTGTCGCGCCGGCTGGTCATGCCGTCCAATACGAATAAAATACCTATCCATACATGGATGATATGGATTGAAGGGCGTCGTCTAAGGGAGAATACGGATGAATCTCAAGCACATCGAGGCGTTTCGCGCGGTGATGGTGTCGGGGTCGATGACCGCCGCGGCCAAGGCGCTCTTCACGTCGCAGCCGAACGTGAGCCGTCTGATCGCGCAACTCGAGCGCGACACGGGTCTGCAGCTTTTTCAGCGCAGCGGCGTGCGGCTGATTCCGACGAGCGAGGGCGAAGCGTTCTTTCGCGAAGTCGAGCGCGCGTTTGTCGGCTTGCAGGGGTTGGCGAATGCCGCGGCGCAGATTCGCAATCTCGGCAGCGGGCGTCTGCGCATCGCGGCGATGCCTTCGGCGGGCATGACGCTGGTGCCGCACGCCATCAAGCGTTTTGTCGAGCTATTTCCAGATGTCACCGTGTCGCTGCACGTGAATACGTCGGGCACGGTCAATCATTGGACGGCGTCGCAGTTTTGCGATCTCGGCGTGGCGGTGTATGTCAGCGAGGCGTCCGACTGCGAGGTCGAACAGCTAGCGGATGTGGCTGCCGTTTGCGTGATGCCGGCGGCGCATCGGCTGGCGGCGAAGCGCAGCATCAAGCCGGAGGATCTGGAAGGCGAGTCGTTCATTTCGCTGTGTCACGGCGACGGCACGCGCGCCTTGATGGACGAAGTGTTCCAGCGCGCGGGCGTGCAGCGCGTCATGTCGATCGAGGCGCAATACGCCGCGATGTGCTGCGAGATGGTGCGTCATGGCATGGGCGTGACGCTCGCGCACCCCATCGTCGCGCGCGACTTCGCCGGGCCGGAAATCGCGATTCGCCCATTCCTGCCGGCCACGCGCTTTCAGACCTATCTGCTGTTTCCTCCGCACAGGCCGCGAGAGCGGCTGGCGTCGGCGTTCGTCGAGGTCTTGCGAGCGCTGCACGAGGAACTGCTCGCCGAGGTCGTGGCGCCGGCGCGGAGCGTGGCAGGACGCGGTCGGGCGCGGTCGCGGGCCGAGGCGGGGGGAGACAGGCTTTGAATCGAGCGTCCCACAATCGACAATCGGAGTAGCAGGGGGCTTTAGGGGGAAACAGGCGAAGGAGTCGAGTTGTGCTCGCGTCCGACTTCGACGACTGGACACGATGACAATCGAGATGACCGGTGTGCCTTGTCTCGCTTGGCGGTATATCCTCCTTGTACTCATTCCGATCCTCTGAACCTTTTCTGAAATCGAGTAGCCGCGATACATGACCGAGCAACCGCCCACCATTGAAATTGAAAGTGCGCCGAATCCCAGCTTCGCCGTGATCCTGATGCACGGTCTCGGCGCCGATGCCAACGACTTCGTGTCGCTCGTGCCCGAACTGCGTCTCAACGATGCGCCTGCCGTGCGCTTCGTGTTTCCCAATGCGCCGGAGATTGCCGTTACCGCGAACAACGGCTACGTGATGCGCGCGTGGTATGACATCCGCTCGTTTCAGAACATCAATGAGCAAGTTGACGAAGCGGGTATCGAATCGTCTTGCGCAACCGTGCGGCAATTGATCGAAGCGCAGAACCGGCGCGGCATTCCGACTTCGAACATCTTTCTCGCGGGGTTTTCCCAAGGCGCGGCGATGGCGTATTCAGCAGGGCTGACGCACCCTGAGACGCTTGCCGGCTTGATCGTGTTGTCGGGTTATGTACCGTCGCCGGGCTTTATTGACAGCCGCTTGAGCGCCGCGAACCGTGGCGCGCCGATCTTTGCCGCGCATGGCATATACGACGACGTGTTACCGATCCAGTTAGGGGAGGTCGCGCGCGACTTTGCGATCACGCGAGGTTGCAAGGTCGACTGGAGCGCGTATCCGATGCCGCATTCAGTATGCGCGGAGGAGATATCGGCGCTGCGCGCCTGGCTCGGCGCGCTGCTCGCGGCGTCTTCCTGAAGCGTCCCGGCCGCGCTCAGGCGTCCGGCGTTTGCGCAGGCGCTTGCGTGCCCGGCAGGTCCGCTTGCGCGGCGCCTTCGAGAAAACGGCGGGTCGATTCGAACGCCTGCAGCATCGGCTCGGGCCACGGCGTTTGCAGCATGACCGCCTGATGGTTTTCGAACGCCGACGACAACAGCTTCGCCAGTTCAGGCGAGCGCAGATGACGCAGCAGCACGCTGACCGCAATCGCCGTGGCCTGGCTCGCACCGGCTGTCTGGAGTTCCGAAGCGGTGAGGGCCGCGACCTGTTTGTTGATGTCCACTGCAACTTCCTTGGATGAAATGTGGGAGAGGAATGGCCTGATGGCCGGTGCCGGATTTTGACATGGTTGGCGGCTTGTCGTGAGCGCCCGCCGGTGCGAGGCTGTATTAACGACCCCACGCGGCCCGAGCGATGTCCGTAGGAGATGCTCTCCGGTAGTGGCCATTGCCGCAGTTTGCCAATTCGCTGGCTGATCTAATCGAGGTATTCGCTAGTGCTGATTGCGCGGCTGCGGGAATCAATCCGGTGGTTATTAATGGCGGTATGTCGTCGGAAAAATCATTAAGCATCGTTGCATATGCGCCGTTCACCGCATTATTGGCTCGAAGGCGCGATTTACATGGTATTCTGCGCGCCGATTTTCGCCGTATCGTTGACGTAATACTCGCGGATTAATCCGTGCGTGACCAAACAAATCTCGCTACAGAACACAATAAAAAGAGGGATGCGATGAGCGTGATATTGACCGTGCTTGGCGCGGTGGTCGGCATGCTGGCCGCCTTGTCGAACGATTTCTCGATTCGCCTCGGTGCACTTTTGGGCGCCGCGGCCGGTTTTGCGTTTTCGCGTCTGCTGCAAAAGAAGTCTTCGAATGCCGCGATTGAGCCTGCTGCCAAAGCGGCCACGACTGATAGCTGGAATCCCCCGGGTGAACTGGCGGCGCGCGTCGAGCGGCTCGAACGGGAGATCGTCGCGTTGCGCGGCGAGATTCGTCAGCTGCGTGCGGGAGGCGGCGAGGGTGCTACGGATACTCATGCGCAGGCCGCCGACACTGCGGCGGTCGAGCCGCGGCCATCGGACGCCGCGTCGAGTCCTGACGCAATCCCGCCTGCAAATGAGCCGACGGCACGTCCGCAGCCTGAGGTACCGGCGATGCAACCTGCCGCCGTGCGTTCATCGGCAAGCGCCGAAGCCAGGGTGCCGGCGGCCGAGCACGCGGCGAGCGCGGCCGACGCGCCAGGCACACCAGGCACATTAGGCACACCGAGTGCGCTGAGCACACCGAGCGCACCAAGCGCCACTCCGGTCGCCCCAACCGCCCAACCCACTTCCGCCCAGCCGCCAGCGTCAGCGCCGCTGCCTCCCGTACCACCTTCACCACCCGCGCCCCCGCGTGGCCCCGGTCTCGCCGAACGTCTCCTCAAAGCGGGCCGCGACTGGCTTCTAGGCGGCAACACGGTCGTGCGGGTCGGCATCATCGTGCTGTTTTTCGGCATTGCCTTCCTGCTCAAGTACGCCGCCGACAACAGCCTGCTGCCGATCGAATTCCGCCTCGCCGGTGTAGCGTTGGCGGCGACGGCCTTGCTCGTGCTCGGCTGGCGCATCGGCGAGCGACGCGGCGCGTATGGGCTGATCCTGCAGGGCGGCGGCGTCGGCGCGCTGTATCTGACCGTGTTCGCGGCCACGAGGCTTTACCACCTGCTACCGGCGGGCGCGGCCTTGCCGCTGATGGTCGCGATCTGCGCGCTCAGCGCGTTTCTGGCGGTGCGGCAGAGCGCCTCGTCGCTAGCCTTCATGGGCAGCGCGGGCGGTTTTCTCGCGCCGGTATTGCTGTCGACGGGCGGGGGCAGCCACGTGATGCTGTTCAGCTACTACGCGCTGCTCAACGCGGGCATCTTCGCGATCGCCTGGTTCAAGGCGTGGCGCCCGTTGAATCTGCTCGGCTTCGTGTTCACGTTTTCGATCGGCGCCGCGTGGGGCGCGATGGCCTACCGCCCCGAGTTGCTCGCCAGCACCGAGCCGTTCCTGATTCTGTTTTTCCTGATGTACGTCGGCATCGCACTGCTCTACGCGGTACGGCGCGAAATCGCGCTCAAGCATTACGTCGACGGCACGCTGGTGTTCGGCACGCCGCTGGTGGCGATCGGCCTGCAAGCCGCGTTGATGAAGAACACCGAGTTCGGTCTGGCGTGGAGCGCGGTGGCGCTGGCCGCGTTCTACCTTGCAATCGCGGGCTGGCTCTCGCGGCGCCGCGAACGCCTCGGCATGATGTTCGAGGCCATGCTCGCGCTTGCGGTGATCTTCGCCACGCTCGCCGTGCCGCTCGCATTCACCGGACCGACGACGAGCGCGACCTGGGCCATCGAAGGCGCGGCGATCACCTGGCTCGCCGTGCGTCAACGGCGCCTGACCGCGTTCGGCTTCGGCCTGCTGCTGCAACTGGCGGCGGCGGGCGCCTACGCGGTCGGCACGATCACGCAGAGCCACGACGCGAGCGTCTGGCCGGTCCTGAACGGCGCCTACATCGCGTCCGTGCTGATCGCGCTCGCGGGCATCTTCACGGGATGGCGTTTGCACGGCCGCAGCGAAGCTCGCGAATGGCACTTGTGGATGCCGCAGATCGGGCTCGTCGCGAGCGTGTGGGGTTTGTTGTGGTGGACCTTCGGCGGCCTTTACGAAATCCATGCGTACACGAGGGCTCATCTTGGCTACGAGCACGCCCGCTTCGACACCGCCGCCGTCGCGCTCTTCGCCGTGCTGACGGCGTGGCTCGCTCACGGCGCGCGCCGCACGCTGCGCTGGCCGCTTGCCGAATTGCCGGCGCTGGCGCTCGTGCCGGTCCTCGCGTTGCTGACCGCGGGCCTCTTCACGTTGGGCATGGCGCCCGTGAGCGGCTACGGCTGGCTGCTCTGCGCGCTTGCCGCGCTCTCGGCGTATGGGTTGCTCTGGCGCCAGCAACGTGACGTGAGCGACATCCTGCTCGCGCCGCTGCATACGCTGATGTTCTGGACGGCCGGCGCGCTCGCCGCGCTCGAAGGCTACTGGGGTTTGCGGGCCTACGTGCCCGAAGGCGCGTGGAGCTGGAGCGCGTGGGCGTACGGCTTCGGCGTGCTGCTGCTATTGCTGGTGGGCGCCGGCCATCGTCTGCGCTGGCCGGTCGCGCGCTTCATGCAGGCGTATCAGGTGTGGGCCGCGGCGCCGCTTGCCGTTCTGCTGTGGGCGTGGAGTATCGCAAGCGTGATGAGCGACGGTAGCGCCGCGCCGCTCATGTGGCTGCCGATCCTCAATCCGCTCGACGTCGCGCAGATCCTCGCGTTCCTCGCCTGCGCGGTATGGCTGCGCAGACTGCGCGCGTTGGGTGTGCAATGGCATCCGCGCGCCTTCGACTACCTGGTGCTCGCCACGCTGTTCCTATGGTTCAACGCGCTGCTTTTGCGCACGCTGCATCATCACTTTCACGCGGCGTACGATATCGATGCGGTGCTCGCGTCGTTCAGTCTGCAGCAGGTGTTTCTGGTCGGGTGGAGCGCATTCGCTTTTGCCGGATTGTGGCTCGCGCGCCGCGACAGTATCGTGCGGCTGTGCGCGATCGCGTCGACGCCGCTCGTGCTGGTGATGTGGATATGGACGTTCTTTGCGAACCTGACGCAGGACGGCGGCACGTGGGCGCGTCTGCCGTTGCTCAATCCGCTCGACCTGGTGCAGGCGGCGATATTCGCGCTGGCGGCGTTCTGGCTCGTGCGGATACACCGGCTCGGCGTGCCGATCGGCGAATATCGCGTGCCCTTGCAGGTGGCGGCCGGCGCGACCGGATTCTTCTGGCTGAACGCCATGCTGCTGCGCACGCTGCATCATTGGACCGGCGTGCCGTACGAGCTCGATACCATGTCACACTCGATGCTCGTGCAGGCGTCAATATCGGTATTCTGGACCGTGTGCGCGCTTGCCATGATGATCTGGGCGACGCGCCGGGCGAGCCGGATGTTCTGGTTCATCGGCGCCGCGCTGCTGGCGGCGACCGTGGTCAAGCTGTTCCTGTTCGACCTGTCTCACGTGACCGGGATCGAGCGGATCGTTTCGTTTATCGGCATCGGTTTGATGTTGTTGCTGATCGGCTACTTCTCGCCGTTACCGCCTAAGGCTCTGGTCGTGGAAACTAAGCAATGAAGCGTGCCTTTACATTGACCGGCTGGTGTTTTGCGATCGTGGCGACGTGGGCGTCCGCGCCCGCGGTCGCGGACGATGATTTCGCGCAGCATTTTGCGCTTCAACTCGACGACGGCGCTGCGTACTACAGCGTGACGCTGCCGGCGGCGGTCTACGCGGCAAGCCAGCGTCACGATCTCGGCGACGTGCGCATCTTCAACGGCACGGGCGAGCCTGTGCCGTACTCGCTCGAGGCGCCACGCGAGTCCGCGCGCACACCGCCCACGCTGCGTCAGGCGCGCTGGTTTCCGTTGCCGCCCACCGCCGCCGGCAGTTCCGGCGCGCCGCTCGGCGTGACGATCGGCGCCGACGGTTCGCTGCGCGCGACCTCGGCGCCGCCGGCCCGCGCGCAACACGACACCGACCTGATCGACCTCGGACGCGTGTCTCAAACAAGCCGCGTGACTGCGCTAGTCATGCACCTGCGCGACGACAACTACCAGGGGCGCGTCACAGTCGAAGCGAGCGACGACTTGCGTCACTGGCAACCCGCCGGCGATTCGCAACTGCTCAAGGTCAGTTACAACGGCAGCACGCTGAGTCAGGACCGGGTCGAGCTGGACGGCCTGCGCGCGCGTTACCTGCGTTTGCGCTGGCTCGACGGCGCGCCGTATGTCGAGTCGTTGGACATGGAGATACAGGCGCTTGCGGCCGACGCCGCGCAACGCGTGGAGCGGGCGTGGCGCGAAGGCATCGTCGCGCACGCGGGGCCGAAACCCGGCGAGTATTTCTTCAGCACCGGCGGCCCGTATCCCATCGACCGGTTGCGCCTGAACCTGCCTCAGCCGAATACGGTTGCGCCCGCGGTCGTCTATTCGCGAACGGGGCTCGATACGCCGTGGCGCGAAGTCGCGGGCGCGACATTGTTCCGCCTGCACAACGGTGACGTGGAGCAAAGCAATCCTTCGCTCGAATTGACGCCGGACACGGATCGTCAATGGCGTGTGGTGGTCGACCCGCGCAACGGCGGACTCGGCAGCGGGACACTGACCGTTGCGGCGGGCTGGCGTCCGGCGACGCTGACGTTCGTGGCGCGTGGGACCGCGCCGTTCACCTTGGCGGTGGGTAGCGCGACGACGGTGTCCTCGGCGGTGACCAGGGACGATCTGTTGATGGGCGCCTCAGCAGTCCCGGCGACGGCGCGCCTGGGCGACGCGCTGTCACCCGAGCAGGCCGCTAGGGCGCAGTCCGCGAAGGATCCGGATGCGATGCGCCGCTATTTGCTATGGGCGGCGCTGCTGCTGGCCGTCGGTTCGCTCGCGGCGATCGCATGGCGGCTCGCGCGTGGTGCTCATGCGCAGGCGGGCGTTACGCCCGGTGGCGCAGCGGGCGCGTCTGAAGGGTCCGGGGTAGCGAACGCGACGGCTAACGATCCCGGCGCCGGCGACGCGAACGGGCAGGGCGACCGCAAAGGCTAATGCAGCGCCCGCGTGCGGCGCGCCGCAGATCACTCCTCGCGCGCCGTCATCGTGCCGATGATCTTGTCGAGCGCGTGGCTGAAGGCGAGCTTCTCCTGCTCATCGAGACAGTCGAACATATCGCCGTTCCATTTGCGCGCGATCGGCATCACCTTTCGATACAGCGCGCGGCCTTCCGGCGTTAGCGACACCAGCACGACGCGGCCGTCTTCGGCGCTCGCCTCGCGTTTCACGAGTCCCTGCTTGATCAACGCTTCGGCGGCGCGGCTTGCCTGGCTTTTGTCGAGATTGGCATGCCTTGCCAGTTCCATGATCGAGAACGGCCCGAACGATCCCACCGACGCAATCACGCGTGCTTCAGGCAAGGTCACCCCGAGCTTGTTCTGATAGCGTTCGCTGATGCCGCGTTCGGCGAGTTTGTTGAGGACATGCAGACGGTACGTCAGGAACTGTTCGAGCCCGGCTTTGGCGTCCTTCATGGTCTTCCCGTAGTGTGTGAGCGGTCGCGGCGCTGTGATTGTTGCCGCAACCGTCTTGCCGGTCAACGCGTGCCGTATTTCAGGCGCGTCAACTGTTCGGCTTCGTCCGCCAACAGGCGCGCCGCGTCGCGAATCGCGACTTCGAGCGTGATCGGCCCGGGCGCCGGCGAGAAGCAGCCGCTGAAATATTCGGCAAGGCGCGGCAAGGCGGCGGAGTCGACGCCGCCAGAGAGGAGCGTGGCCGGCACGCCGGCCGCCTGTGCGTGACGGCAGGCGATGAAGGGCGCCTTGCCGTGCAGCGTTTGCACATCCGAGCGGCCTTCGCCGGTGATCAGCCAGTCGGCGCCCTCGAGCGCGGCGTCCAGGCCGATTTGCCGCGCGACGGTTTCCGCGCCCGGTTCGAACTGCGCGCCGAGCATGTGCAGCGCGAAGCCGAGACCGCCGGCCGCGCCCGCGCCGGGCAGTTCGCGCGCCGTGCGGCCGAGCGCCGGTTCGAGCAGGTCGGCGAAGCGGGCAAGCGCTGCGTCGATCGCGGCCACCTGGTCCGGCTTCACGCCCTTTTGCGGACCGAATACCGCGGTGGCGCCGTGATCGCCGGTGAGCGGATTGTCCACGTCCGACATACCGACGAACTGCGTGTCGGCAAGGCGCGCGTCGAGTTGCGATACGTCCACTCGGGCGAGACGGGCGAGTTGTTCCGGTGTGGCGTCGAGTTCATTGTCCTGGGTGTCGAACAGCTTGAGGCCGAGGCCGGCCAGCAAGCCGGCGCCGCCGTCGTTCGTGCTGCTGCCGCCAAGCGCGACGAAAAAGCGCCGCACGCCGGCGTCCATCAGCGCGCGAATCGCCTCGCCCATGCCGCGTGTGCTGCGCGCCTCGACGGGCACCCCCATTCCCACCGGGTCAGTAATGCCGACGACCTCCGCCGTTTCGATGATCGCGCTGCCGTCGGCGAGCAGGCCCGTGAGCGCGTCGCGCACCGGACCGGCCGCGCCGCGCACGCTCAGCGTACGGCGTTCGCCGCCGCTCGTGAGCATGGCGTCGAGTGTGCCTTCGCCGCCGTCGGCCATCGGGCAGATGCGCACCTCCGCGGCGGGACGGGCGCGCTTGATGCCCGCTGCGATCGCTTGCGCGACCTGTTCCGCGCTGAGCGAGCCTTTGAAGGAATCGGGAGCAATGACGACGACGGGCGAGGACGGCGAATTCGGCATGGTGTCTCTGAATGGTTGGAATCGTTGCGAGGGCGGGTGAAATGTCGAGATGCGGGCGCAGCCCCGAGCGCGTCCATTAGCTTATCAGCATGGGCGCGCCGACTGAATATGTCGAATGGCATAGCCGGCATTGACAGCGGTAGCGCGTGCATGTGCTTCTGTTTTTGTCTGCGCCGGGAATGAAGCGAAGTTGTTGGGAAAAATTCGTGCAGGCAGGCGCGGCGTAACAGCGGCGCGGCGCCCCGGCCGCACTGGAACAGTGCGCAAACGGGCCTGAAACAGCGTGGAAAGCGGTCGGAATCCGAGCAAAATCGCGATAAAAACGCGCCCATTCATCGAATCCCGGCTAGGCGCGCAAATAGTTTGCTAAAATATTCGGCTCTTTGGACTCAACCGTGCTGCCGGCGGCCTGCAAGCCCGCGGCGCAGGCGCGCAATCGATGCGAAGCGACCCAAACGCGACCAAAAACGCGAGATCGCGCGACATCGACAAGCGGCACGGAGAAGATAACTGATTCGCTCGAATAATTTTAGGACGATTGAAGCCATGGCTAACGTTGTTGAAAACCTCGGCAAGCTCGAACGCCGCGTAACGATTTCCCTGCCGAAGGACGCCGTGCAGAAGGAAGTGGACTCGCGTATCCGCCAACTCGCGAAGAACGTGCGCATGCCGGGTTTCCGCCCGGGCAAGGTGCCGCTCAAGATGGTGACGCAACAGTATTCGGGCCAGGTGGAAGCCGAAGTGCTGAGCGACAAGGTCGGCAAGGAATTCTTCGACATCAGCCGCACCGAAAACCTGCGCGTCGCCGGTCAGCCGAGCTTCGCGCCGAAGTCCGACGCGACTGAAGGCGACTACGCGTTCGACGCGACGTTCGAGGTGTATCCGGAAGTGAAGCTGGGCGACGTCGCCACGGCTGAAATCGAGCGCACCACGACCACCATCAGCGAAGCGGAAATCGACCGCACGCTGGACATCCTGCGCAAGCAGCGCGTGCACTTCCACGCTCGCGGCGAAGCCGGCGAGCACGGTGACGGCGGCGGCGACACGGCGGCGAAAGAAGGCGATCGCGTGACGGTCGACTTCGTCGGCAAGATCGAGGGTGAAGTGTTCCAGGGCGGCAGCGCTGACGACTTCGCGTTCGTGCTGGGCGAAGGCCGCATGCTGCCGGAATTCGAAAAGGCAGCCACGGGCCTGAAGGTCGGCGAATCGAAGGAATTCGATCTGGCGTTCCCTGAGGACTATCACGGCAAGGATGTCGCCGGCAAGACCGCGCAATTCACGATCACGATGAAGAAGATCGAGTGGCCGCACCTGCCGGAAATCGACGCTGAATTTGCGAAGTCGCTCGGCATTGAGGACGGCGATCTGACCAAGATGCGCGCGGAGATCAAAGACAATCTCGAACGCGAAGCGAAGCGTCGTACGCAAGCCATCGTCAAGAACCAGGTGATGGACGCGCTGTTGAAGATTTCCGAGCTGGACGTGCCGAACGCACTGATCGAACAGGATCAGGAACGCCTCGTCGCGATGGCGCGTCAGGATCTGGAGCAACGCGGCGTGCCGAACGCCAAGGATGCACCGATCCCGGCTGCGATGTTCAAGGAGCAGGCTGAGCGCCGCGTCAAGCTGGGCCTCGTGCTGGCCGAACTGGTCAAGGCCAACGAGCTGCAGGCCAAGCCGGAGCAGATTCGTGCCGAAGTGGATGAATTCGCGAAAAGCTATGAAGACCCGAAGGAAGTCGTCCGCTGGTATTATTCCAACCAGCAACGCCTTGCCGAAATGGAAGCGTACGTCGTTGAAGCCAACGTCGTCGATTTTGTCCTCAGCAAGGCCAAGGTGGCGGACAAGGAAGTGAGCTTCGAAGAACTGGCAAGCGCAACGGCGCAAGCGTAAGCGTCGCTGCAACGGCGTGCCGGCTGTCGGAGCGACGGCCCGCACGCCATTTTTTTGTGCTGTGAATGTGTATTGCGTTTTGTATCGTGTTGCACGGCGCGCATACACTGATCGCGCACTTGAATACGGCGTTGTCGACCACACCTGTCCAGCATCTAATATTTAGAATATTTCAGACAAGGATCCACTGCATGACCTTTCGCGCTCAAATGCTGGACACGTTGACCTCCCAGTCGTCGCGGGATCTCGAAGCGCAGGCGCTCGGACTGGTGCCGATCGTCGTGGAAACGAGCGGCCGGGGCGAGCGCTCGTATGACATCTATTCCCGTCTGCTGAAGGAACGCATTGTGTTCCTGGTCGGTGAAGTGAACGACCAGACGGCCAATCTCGTCGTCGCGCAGATGCTGTTCCTCGAAAGCGAGAATCCGGACAAGGACATCAGTTTCTACATCAACAGCCCGGGCGGCTCGGTTTCCGCCGGTATGGCGATTTATGACACGATGCAGTTCATCAAGCCGGACGTCTCCACGCTGTGCATGGGTCTTGCGGCCAGCATGGGCGCATTCCTGCTGGCGGCCGGCGCGAAAGGCAAGCGTTTTGCTCTGCCGAATTCGCGCGTGATGATTCACCAGCCGCTCGGCGGCGCGCGCGGTCAGGCGTCGGACATCGAAATTCAGGCGCGTGAGATCCTGTATTTGAAGGAGCGGCTGAATCATCTGCTCGCGCATCACACCGGTCAGCCGGTCGAACGTATCGCACGCGACACCGACCGCGACAACTTCATGTCCGGCGACGACGCGCAAGCTTACGGCCTCGTCGACCAGGTGGCGCACAAGCGTCCTTGAGATGGTGCGTTTTTGCCCCGAAATGGGGCAAAAACGTCGCCGGATCGGTTGTGAAATAATCAAACTTCGTCCGAGTGCCTGCGGCAAACGCCGTCACCTTGGCTCAAGCCCGGCCCCGCCCAAACTGCGAGGCCAGGGCAAACGGCGTATCATGTAATCGAGTGTCCGGAGGCTCACACATCTATGGCGGACAAGAAAGGTTCTAACAGCGAAAAGCTGTTGTATTGCTCGTTTTGCGGCAAGAGCCAGCATGAAGTCAAAAAACTGATTGCCGGCCCGTCGGTGTTCATCTGTGATGAATGTATCGACCTGTGCAACGAGATCATCCGTGATGAGGCTGCAGGTGCGGGTATCGAGGCGGGCTTGTCGAAGTCCGATCTGCCGAGTCCGCAGGAAATCCGTGAAATCCTCGACCAGTATGTGATCGGTCAGGAACGCGCGAAGAAAATTCTCGCGGTCGCGGTGTACAACCACTACAAGCGCCTCAAGCATCTCGACAAGAAGGATGAGATCGAGCTGTCCAAGAGCAACATCCTGCTGATCGGCCCGACCGGGTCGGGCAAGACATTGCTCGCGCAGACGCTCGCGCGTCTTCTGAACGTCCCGTTCGTGATTGCCGATGCAACCACGCTGACGGAAGCCGGCTACGTCGGTGAAGACGTCGAGAACATCATTCAGAAGCTGCTGCAAAACTGCAACTACGAAGTCGACAAGGCCCAGCGGGGCATTGTCTACATCGACGAAATCGATAAGATCAGCCGCAAGTCCGACAACCCGTCGATCACCCGCGATGTGTCGGGCGAAGGCGTGCAACAGGCTTTGCTGAAGCTGGTCGAGGGTACGATGGCGTCGGTGCCGCCGCAGGGCGGCCGTAAGCATCCGAATCAGGACTTCATCCAGGTCGACACCACCAACATTCTGTTTATCTGCGGTGGCGCGTTTGACGGCCTCGAAAAAGTCATCGTCGATCGTACCGAGAAGACCGGCATTGGCTTCGGCGCGAGCGTGAAGAGCAAGCAGGACCGCGACGCCGGCGAAGTGCTGCGCGAAGTGGAGCCGGAAGATCTGATCAAATTCGGTCTCATTCCCGAACTGATCGGCCGTCTGCCGGTGGTGGCCACGCTCGGCAAGCTCGACGAAGCCGCGTTGATGAAAATTCTCGTTGAACCGAAGAATGCGCTGGTGAAGCAGTACCACAAGCTGTTCAACATGGAACGCGTCGAGCTCGAAATTCGCCCGGCCGCGTTGCAAGCCGTTGCGCGTAAGGCGATTCGTCGCAAGACGGGCGCGCGTGGTCTGCGCTCCATCCTGGAACAGGCGTTGCTTGATGTGATGTACGACCTGCCGCAAATGAAAGGCGTTAGCAAGGTCATCATTGACGACAACGTGATTGACGGCGACGGCAAACCGCTACTGATCTACGAAGACGCGCCCAAAGTGGCGGGTTCGAACTGATCGGCTTTCGGGTTCTGCAAAAAAAGCCGTTCATGGCAACGTGAACGGCTTTTTTCGTTTATCGTGTGGTCAGGCTGGTTGTTTTCACTATGGAGTCACTGAACCTTCGGAGTCACTGAACTTTTCCCACACGCGGAGGCTTGCAATCTTTTCTGCTGGCCTCACCTATCGAACGAACTGATTCCACTCATGGGGAAATGAAATGTCAGGAACCCAACTCCTTCCGCCGGAACGCATTACGCTCCCGCTGCTCCCGCTGCGTGACGTAGTCGTCTTCCCGCACATGGTGATTCCGCTCTTCGTAGGCCGCCCGAAGTCGATCAAGGCTCTCGAAGCAGCGATGGAAGGCGGCAAGCACATCATGCTCGTCGCCCAGAAAACGGCTGCGAAAGATGAGCCGACCGAAAAGGACATGTACGAAGTAGGGTGTGTCGCCAACATCCTGCAAATGCTGAAGCTGCCCGATGGCACCGTGAAGGTGCTTGTCGAAGGCTTGCAGCGCGCGAAAACGCTTTCCATCGAAGAACAGGAAACGCAGTTCTCGTGCGAAGTCATGCCGCTCGAACCCGACCACGCCGACAGCGCTGAAACTGAAGCGCTGCGCCGCGCGATCGTGTCGCAGTTCGACCAGTATGTGAAGCTGAACAAGAAAATCCCGCCGGAGATCCTGACGTCGCTGTCAGGTATCGACGAAGCCGGGCGTCTGGCCGACACGATCGCGGCGCATCTGCCGCTCAAGCTCGACCAGAAGCAGCACATCCTCGAAATGTTCCCGGTCATCGAACGGCTCGAGCATCTGCTCGCGCAACTCGAAGCCGAGATCGACATCCTGCAGGTCGAAAAGCGCATCCGTGGGCGTGTGAAACGCCAGATGGAAAAGAGCCAGCGCGAGTACTACCTGAACGAACAGGTCAAGGCAATCCAGAAGGAACTCGGCGAAGGCGAAGAAGGTGCGGACCTCGAAGAACTCGAGAAGCGCATCACGGCTGCCCGCATGCCGAAGGAAGCCAAGAAGAAGGCCGACGCCGAGCTGAAAAAGCTCAAGCTGATGTCGCCGATGTCGGCTGAAGCGACGGTCGTGCGCAACTACATCGACACGCTGATCGGCTTGCCGTGGCGCAAGAAGAGCAAGGTCAACAACGACCTCTCGAATGCGGAACGCGTGCTCGACGAAGACCACTTCGGTCTCGAGAAAGTGAAGGAACGCATTCTCGAGTATCTCGCGGTCCAACAACGTGTCGACAAGGTCAAAGCGCCGATCCTGTGCCTCGTTGGGCCTCCGGGTGTCGGTAAGACGTCGCTGGGTCAGTCGATCGCTCGCGCCACGAACCGCAAGTTCGTGCGTATGGCGCTCGGCGGCGTGCGCGACGAAGCCGAGATTCGCGGTCACCGTCGTACGTATATCGGTTCGATGCCCGGCAAGATTCTGCAAAGCCTGACCAAGGTCGGCGTGCGCAATCCGCTCTTCCTGCTCGACGAAGTCGACAAGATGGGTCAGGATTTCCGCGGCGATCCGTCGTCGGCTCTGCTCGAAGTGCTCGATCCGGAACAGAACCATACGTTCGCCGATCACTACGTCGAAGTCGACTTCGATCTCTCGGACGTGATGTTCGTGGCGACGTCGAACTCGCTGAACATTCCGCCGCCGTTGCTCGACCGGATGGAAGTGATCCGTCTGTCGGGTTACACGGAAGACGAGAAGGTCAGCATCGCGCAACGTTATCTTTTGCCCAAGCAGAAGAAGAACAACGGCCTCAAGGATGGCGAGGTCGATGTGACGGAAACCGCGATCCGCGACATCATTCGTTACTACACGCGTGAAGCGGGCGTGCGTTCGCTCGAGCGTGAAATTTCGAAGATCTGCCGCAAGGTCGTGAAGATGCTTCTGCTGAAGAAGGCGGAAGGCGCGGTGAAGGTCGACGGCAGCAATCTCGATACGTTCCTCGGCGTGCGCAAGTACGACTTCGGTCTGGCCGCAAAGGAAAATCAGGTTGGCCAGGTCACGGGTCTCGCGTGGACGGAAGTGGGCGGCGATCTGCTGACCATTGAAGCCGCGGTGATGCCGGGCAAGGGCAATGTGATCCGCACGGGTTCGCTCGGCGACGTGATGAAGGAATCGGTCGAGGCAGCACGCTCGGTGGTTCGTTCGCGTTCGCGCCGTCTCGGTGTCAAGGACGAAGCGTTCGAGAAGCAGGATATTCACATTCACGTGCCGGAAGGCGCGACGCCGAAAGACGGTCCGTCCGCCGGTATCGCGATGACGACCGCGCTGGTGTCGGTGTTGACCGGAATTCCGGTGCGCGCCGATGTCGCGATGACGGGTGAAATCACGTTGCGTGGCGAAGTTCTGCCGATCGGCGGCCTGAAGGAAAAACTGCTGGCGGCGCATCGCGGCGGTATCAAGCTGGTGCTGATTCCGGAAGAAAACGTCAAGGACTTGACGGAGATTCCGGACAACGTGAAGAACGCAATCGAAATCGTGCCGGTCCGCTGGATCGACAAGGTGCTCGAACTGGCGCTCGAACGTGTGCCGGCGGCGTTGCCGGAAGAAGAGCCGAAGCCTGCTGCGCCGGTCGCAGCGGAGCCGGGCAAGGACGCCGCAGCAACGGAAGTCGTGAAGCACTAAGACAGTCAGCAACGAAGCTGTTTGCTTGAAGAAAACCCGCGGTCACGGCCGCGGGTTTTTTATTGCCCGCGCGACTTCCATCAAGCGTCTCGCGAGGCGCGTTTTCCCACCTATTGAGCAAAGCTGCAGTGCGCTTGCCGACTGGTTGTATGTGCATCGATTCGCGGCAACATTTTGTTATAGGAGGCCCCCTCGAAAACCACCCAAATCAGGCTCAACCCCGCTTGACACAAGGGTTTCGGCCAATTCTAATGATTGCGCCCGGCGTTGCCCGCCGGCCGCGTGATGCCAGGCGCTAAGAGAGCGCCGTCACGATTGCCATAAACATTCTCGGGGGTTGGAATGAACAAGACGGAATTGATCGATCACGTTGCGCAGCAAGCCGACATTTCGAAGGCAGCGGCAGGCCGTGCACTCGACGCTGTGATTGATGGTGTTAAAGGTACGTTGAAGAAGGGCGGTTCGGTGACGTTGGTCGGTTTCGGCACGTTCGCTGTCGGCAAGCGTACCGCGCGCACCGGGCGCAATCCGCGCACCGGCGCTGCCATCAAGATCAAGGCGGCCAAGGTCCCCAAATTTAGGCCTGGCAAAGCTCTGAAGGATGCGCTAAACTAACGGGCTTGCTGCTTGAGGGACGTCAATCGACGAAAATCAGGCGGCGGACAGAAGGAAGCAAGAAAGAAGCACTGAATCGTGAAACGGGTGCTTAGCTCAGTTGGTAGAGCGGCGCCCTTACAAGGCGTAGGTCGGGAGTTCGAGCCTCTCAGCACCCACCAGTTTCAGATTCGTTTAAGTGTTTCAGCGCAGTATATAAGGAGTGGTAGTTCAGTCGGTTAGAATACCGGCCTGTCACGCCGGGGGTCGCGGGTTCGAGTCCCGTCCACTCCGCCAGTATCCTCGAAAGGCGAACTCCGGTTCGCCTTTTTTATTGCCCGCTGTTGTAAGATCGGGCGTTCTGTTTTTGGCACTCCTCACGCATGCTCGATTTTTTCCGTAATCACAAACGCCTGATGATGTTCATGCTCATCCTCGTCATTGTGCCGGGGTTGGGTTTTGTGGGTATTCAGGGCTTTCGCGGCTTCTTTGACGAAAGTGCAAACGTCGCGAGCGTCAACGGTCACAAGATCACGCGCGCCGAATACGACAACGCGACGCGTCAGCAACTCGACCGCGCCCGTCAGATGCTCGGCGCGCAGTTCGACATGAAGTCGTTCGACACGCCGGAACGCCGCGCTCAGATGCTCGACGGTCTGATTGAGCAACGCGTGCTGGCCGA
Organism: Paraburkholderia sediminicola; assembly: GCF_046027355.1. Lineage (GTDB taxonomy): Bacteria > Pseudomonadota > Gammaproteobacteria > Burkholderiales > Burkholderiaceae > Paraburkholderia > Paraburkholderia sediminicola_B. Next base: position 249,374 of record NZ_JAQQEK010000013.1, read on the forward strand.
TGAAACACAGCGCCTGCACCTGACCGCGTCTGACGACGCCGTGCGCCGTGTGCTGATGAGCGATCCGGTCATCTCGTCGCTGAAGAATCCTGACGGCACGATCGACGTCGACCGCTACAAGCAGTTGCTCGCCATGCAGGGCATGACGCCCGACCAGTACGACGAGCGCGTGCGTTACAGCATCGCCACGCAGCAGTTGCCGGCCAGCATTCAAGGCAGCGCGTTCACGTCGAAAACGCTCGCACAGCATCTGACCGAACTCGCGGAGCAACAGCGCGAGGTGCAGGGCATTGCGTTCCATCCGCGCGACTACGCCGCGAAGGTGCAGCCTACCGACGCGCAACTGCAAGCGTATTACGACGCGCATCGCAACGAATTCGCTACGCCCGCTACGGCCACGATCCAGTATCTCGTGATGTCGCCGGCCACGCTCGCGGCTTCCGCGCAGCCTACCGACGCCGATCTGAAGAAGTACTACGACGACAACATCGCGCACTACCGCACCGACGGCCAGGTGCGTGCGAGCCACATCCTGATCGCGGCGCCGAAAGACGCGAGCGCGGCCGACAAAGCCAAGGCCAAACAGAAGGCCGAAGAGTTGCTCACGCAGATCAAGGCGCATCCGGACCAGTTCGCGCAGATCGCGCAGCAGAATTCGCAGGACCCGGGTTCGGCGTCGAAGGGCGGCGATCTGGGTTACTTCGGCCGCGGCATGATCGCGGGCGGCCAGGCGTTCGACGACGCCGTGTTCGCGCTGAAGAAAGACGAAGTCAGCGGCATCGTGCAGACCGACTTCGGTTATCACATCGTCAAGGCGACGGACGTGAAGCCGGCGGTCACGAAGCCGTTCGACGAAGTGAAAGATCAGATCTCGAAAGACCTGAAGACGCAGTTGGCCAGCAAGGCATTCACCGACGATTCGGAAGGCTTCACGTCGATCGTCTATGAAAAGGCCAAGAGCCTGCAGCCGGCCGCCGACAAGTACAAGCTGCAAGTGCAGACCGCCACGGTCACGCCGCAGCCGGATCCGAAGCTCGCGCCTGACAGCCCGCTGAACAACGCGAAGTTCCTCGCCGCGGTGTTCGCTAGCGACGCCACCACGGCACGCAACAACACGCAGGCCATCGACGTCGGCGGCAACACGTTGATCGCGGCGCGCGTGACCGACTACAAGGCCGCGGCGGTGCCCGCGCTCGACGCCGTCAAGGACGCCGTGCGTCAGAAGGTGATCGCGGTTCAATCGGACGAAGCGGCTCACAAGGACGGCGTGGCCAAACTGGCCGAGTTCGACAAGTCGAAGGCGACCACGGGCTTCTCGTCGCCGTTGAAGGTGTCGCGCAACGACGCGCAAGGCGTGCCGCCGGCCGCATTGAGTGCAATCTACAAGGCGGACGCGCAAAAATTGCCGGCTTACGTCGGCGTGGATCTCGGCGACGACGGCTATGCGATCTATCGCGTGAACGCAGTGGTAGCGGGTAACACGGTCGATCCGCAACGTCTGGCTGCAGCGCAGCAACAGATCGCGCAAGTCGATGCGCAGTCCGAAGCAGAGGCCTACGTCGAAGCGCTGCGTGCACGGTCAAAGGTGAAGTTCTACGGTTCGCTCGACAGCAGCAATGCCCAGGCGAGCGGCGAGTAACACCGCGCAAACACAAAAAAGCCCCGCAATTGCGGGGCTTTTCATTTGACGAGTGCAAGCTCGTCAAACGATTTACTGCGGCACGTTGCAGGCGTTACAGGCAGCCGCTGATTGCACCCGTGGCGTCGCTGCCCGCAGCGCCATTCGCGCGGAAGCCGACCCACGTACCCTTGCCGGTGTACGACGGGCGTACGACAGCGGCGGCGCCATTAGGCGGCTGCTGACCCGGAACATAGACGTCCATGGCTTGATCGTTAGCCAACGTGTCTTGCGAGACCACTTGCTGCTGCGAACTGTCAGCCCACTTCTGCGCGATGCAGGTAGCGACAGCCTTCGGCGGTTGCTGGCTTTGACCAACGGATTGAACGCCAGCGGGTGGTTGAGCGGCGCAGGCAGAAATTGCCACGGTCAAAGCGATTAACGGTAAATATTTCACGTTATCTCCTCAAAAGTCGCTCAAAATCGAGCCGGTTACGCGGGATTACGAAAGTGTCAGAGAGAACTTACCGATCCGCGTTCCCGCAGTTCTGGAAACAAGTTGTTAGCAGACTTTTCAGTGCGGCGAACTTGTGCGAAGGAGTGGCTTGACTGCGGGCCACACGTTGTTGAGCAGCACTGGCTGTGCCTGCTGGGTCGGATGAATCTGATCGGCCTGGAACATGTCCGGTTTGTCGGCGATGCCGGCGAGCAGAAACGGCACGAGCGGCACACGCAGTTGCTTCGAAAGTTCGCCGTACAAGCCGTGGAACTTTTGCGTGTAGTCCGGGCCGTAATTAGGCGGCACATACATGCCCACCAGCACGACCTTCGCGTGACCTTGCTGAGCCTGCTCGATGATCGTGCGCAGGTTGTCTTCGGTGGTGGAGAGCGGCACGCCGCGCAACGCGTCGTTGGCGCCGAGTTCGACGATCACGATGCTCGGCTTCAGCCGTTGCATGAGCGCCGGCAAGCGGGCTCGTCCGCCGCTCGTGGTGTCGCCGCTGATGCTCGCATTGGCGACGCTATAATCGATTCGCTCGTCGGTGAGGCGCTGGCGCATCAAGGCAACCCAGCCCGTGTCGCGGGGCAGGCCGTATTCGGCGGAGATGCTGTCGCCGAGCACGACGATCACCGGCTTGGCCGGTTCGGGCGCGTTGGCGGCCCGGGCCGCGAGGCTCACTGAAAACAGGGTGGCGGCCACGGCAAAGCCGCATGCCGTTGTCAGCGCCGTGGCGCGAGACGTCATGGCACGCACTTTCAACCTACGCTTCACCATGCTAAACAAAACTGATCCAGTCATTGAAGTGCGGGGTTTGTGCAAGAAGGTTAAGGATGCAACGGGCGAACTGACGATTCTCGACGATATCGATCTTGCTATCGATGCCGGCAGCAGTGTGGCAATCGTCGGTGCATCCGGGTCGGGCAAGTCTACGCTGCTCGGCTTGCTCGCAGGATTGGACAGCGCGAGCTCAGGCTCGGTTCGGTTGCTCGGCCGCGAACTCGGTGAACTGAACGAAGACGAGCGCGCCGCATTGCGCAGCGGCTCCGTCGGCTTCGTGTTCCAGTCGTTTCAACTGATGCCTCATTTGACGGCGCTCGAGAACGTTACGTTGCCGCTGGAACTGCAAGGCGGCATTGGCACGCGCGAGGCCGCAACGCGCGCGCGCGGCTTGCTCGAGCAGGTGGGTCTCGGCAAGCGCACCAGTCACTATCCGAAGCTGCTCTCGGGTGGCGAGCAGCAACGCGTGGCGCTCGCGCGCGCGTTTGTCACACACCCGGCAATCCTCTTCGCCGACGAACCGACCGGCAGTCTCGACGCCGCCACCGGTCACGCTGTGATCGATCTGATGTTCGAGATGAACCGTGCGAACGGCGCTACGTTGATTCTCGTCACGCATGACATCGAACTGGCGCGCCGCTGCGATACGACGGTGACCATCGAGGCAGGACGTCTCGCCTGAGCGGACGTCGAGCGTCGCTAGAAAAGCAAAGCGGGCCACAAGGGCCCGCTTTCTCGTTCCGGCCCACCTTGCCAACAGGCATGTGCGCCAATCACGTCAGCGTAACTTCAGCGGCGCGACCCACCGCGCCGCTCGCGATTACTTCTTCAACGCCGCGCGCGCCCGCGCGATCAATGCGGACGTCGACGAATCGTGCTTCTTCTCATCGACA
>NZ_JAQQEK010000130.1:0-724 GCF_046027355.1 Paraburkholderia sediminicola
CGCGCGAATCGCCGGATGCGTCTTGTAGCGCTGGAATTCCTCGAACGGCGACAGATACGGGTTCGTGTAGCCCAGACCTACCACGAAACCCACCACCACCTGGTTGTTATCCATGTGATAGAGGAACGAGCCGCCGTAGGTGTCGTTTTCCAGCGGCCAGCCGGCCGTGTGCATCACCAGACCCGGCTTGTGCTTCGACGGATCGATTTCCCACAGTTCCTTGATACCGATACCGTAGACCTGCGGATCGGCGCCTTCGCGCAGCTTGAATTTGTCGTTCAGCTGGCGGCCGAGGTGCCCACGCGCGCCTTCGCAGAACAGCGTGTACTTCGCGTGCAGCTCCATGCCGAGCTGGAAGTTCTCGGTCGGCTCGCCGTCCTTGCCGATGCCCAGGTTGCCGGTGGCGACGCCTTTAACCGAACCGTCATCGTTGTAGAGAATCTCAGCGGCCGGAAAACCCGGGAAAATCTCGACGCCCAGCGCCTCAGCCTGCTGACCGAGCCAGCGCGTGACATTCGCAAGACTGATCACATAATTGCCGTGATTCTTGAAGTTATCCGGCAGCGCCCAGGTCGGCACGCTCTTCGAACCGGTTTCCGTCAGGAACAGGAATTTATCTTCGGTCACATCCACCGTCAGCGGCGCGCCTTTTTCCTTCCAGTCCGGAATCAGCTCGGTAATGGCGCGCGGATCCATCACCGCGCCCGACAGGATATGCGCCCCG
>NZ_JAQQEK010000131.1:0-724 GCF_046027355.1 Paraburkholderia sediminicola
AGCACGGATCGCCGGATGCGTCTTGTAACGCTGGAATTCCTCGAACGGCGACAGATACGGGTTCGTGTAGCCGAGACCGACGACGAAGCCCACCACCACCTGGTTGTTATCCATGTGATAGAGGAACGAGCCGCCGTAGGTATCGTTTTCCAGCGGCCAGCCGGCGGTGTGCATCACCAGACCCGGCTTGTGCTTCGAAGGATCGATCTCCCACAGTTCCTTGATGCCGATCCCGTAGACCTGCGGATCGGCGCCTTCGCGCAGCTTGAATTTATCGTTCAGCTGACGGCCGAGGTGCCCACGCGCGCCTTCGCAGAACAGCGTGTACTTCGCGTGCAGCTCCATGCCGAGCTGGAAGTTCTCGGTCGGCTCGCCGTCCTTGCCGATGCCGAGATTACCGGTCGCGACGCCTTTGACCGATCCATCCTCGTTGTAGAGAATCTCAGCAGCCGGAAAGCCCGGAAAAATCTCGACACCGAGCGCCTCAGCCTGCTGACCCAGCCAGCGCGTGACATTCGCGAGGCTGATCACATAGTTGCCGTGATTCTTGAAGTTGTCCGGCAGCGCCCAGGTCGGCACGCTCTTCGAGCCAGTTTCCGTCAGGAACAGGAATTTATCTTCGGTCACATCCACCGTCAGCGGCGCGCCTTTTTCCTTCCAGTCCGGAATGAGTTCGTTGATCGCGCGCGGATCCATCACCGCGCCCGACAGGATATGCGCCCCT
>NZ_JAQQEK010000132.1:0-679 GCF_046027355.1 Paraburkholderia sediminicola
CCGTTCGCCTTCAGATCGCTCACAAAGCGCTCGCTGGTGTACTGGCAGCCCTGATCGGAGTGGAACATCAGCCCCACTGCCGGGCGCCGCTTCTGCCGGGCCTGCTGTAGCGCCTGGATGACCAGTTCCGTATCCGCCTGCAAGGCGAACGCCCAGCCTACGATGCGGCGCGAGTGCAGATCCATCACGATGGCCAGATAGGACCACCCCTGACGCGTTCTCACATACGTGATATCACCCGCCCACACCCGGTTGATCGCGCCCGGCTCGAATTGCCGCTCAAGCAGGTTAGGTGCAATCAGGGCTTCACCCTCGGCCTTGCGATACCGGTGCGTTCGCCGCCTGGCCACAGCCAGTTGCGCCTCGCGCATCAGCGAACGCGCCCGGTAGCGTCCGATCGCGTAACCCTGCTGCTGCAGTGCCTGCGCCATCCGGCGACTGCCGTAACTGCTGCGGCTTTCGCTGTGAATCTGGCGCACGGCCTTCAGCAGTGGAGGCGATGCGGCCGGTTTGGGCGGCCGCGCAGCAAAGGCGTAATAGCTGCTTCGCGGCACCTTCAGCAAACGGCACATCAGACTCACCGGCCAGGCCTTCTTCAGCGAACGGATCACTTCGAGGCGCGATCCATTTCCTTGACGAAGAAGGCCGTAGACTTTTTTAGTATCTCGCGCTCCCGCTC
>NZ_JAQQEK010000133.1:0-641 GCF_046027355.1 Paraburkholderia sediminicola
ACCGCTTCGCGCGCTTCACCGACTTCGGCTCGCTCGGCCACGAAGCGCATGCGGTCGAAGTTCATGTTCGCCCCCGACGTGATCGCGATCAGCGTCTGGTTCTCGATGCCTTCACGCTCCGCATACTGCTTCGCGCCGGCCACCGCGAGCGAGCCGGCGGGTTCCAGCACGCTGCGGGTGTCCTGGAAGACATCCTTGATCGCAGCGCAGAGCGCATCGGTATTCACGAGCAGCACGTCGTCGAGATATTCGCTGCACAGGCGGAAGGTTTCTTCACCGACCAGCTTCACCGCCGTGCCGTCCGAAAACAGACCCACTTCGTTCAGCGTGACCCGCTCACCGGCTTTCAGCGATGCGGCCATCGCGCACGAATCATCGGTCTGCACGCCGATCACCTTGATCTCCGGGCGCACCGATTTCACGTACGCGGCGACGCCCGCAGCCAGTCCACCGCCACCGATCGGCACGAAGATCGCGTGAATCGGGCCCTGATGCTGGCTGAGAATCTCCATCGCGACCGTGCCCTGGCCGGCGATCACATACGGATCGTCGAACGGATGCACGAAGGTCAGGCCGCGCTCTTCCTGCAGCTTTACCGCGTGCCCATAGGCATCGCTATACGATTCGCCGAACTGCACCAC
>NZ_JAQQEK010000134.1:0-617 GCF_046027355.1 Paraburkholderia sediminicola
TGCGCGTTGATCACGAGGCGTTCGCTGCCGTCGTCGTTCTTGACGAACTCGTATACGGCTGCCGGGCAGTAGCGCGATTCCGGACCGGCATAGGTCTGCCAGTTCACATTCACCGGTACCGACGGATCTTTCAGCGTCAGGTGAGCCGGCTGGTTTTCCTCGTGATTCGTGTTCGAGATGAACACTGAGGAAAGACGGTCGAACGTGAGCTTGCCATCCGGCTTCGGATACGTGATCGGCTTGGACTGCGACGCGGGCTTCAGCATTTCGTGATCCGAATGCTGGTGATGCAGCGTCCACGGCACATTGCCGCCCAGCAGCTTCTGCTCGATGCCAACCATCAGCGTGCCGAGGTACAGGCCCTTGCTCATCCACTGCTTGAAGTTGCGCGCACGATGTAGTTCGGTATGCAGCCACGAGGTTTTAAAGCTCTCCGGATAGGCGGTGAGCTCGTCGCTGGTGCGACCTGCCTGCACGGCTTCAAAAGCGGCTTCAGCAGCCAGCATGCCGGTCTTGATCGCCGCATGCGAGCCCTTGATCCGCGATGCGTTCAGGAAGCCCGCATCGTCGCCGACCAGCGCGCCGCCCGGGAACACCAGCTTCGGCAGCGACATCAG
>NZ_JAQQEK010000135.1:0-573 GCF_046027355.1 Paraburkholderia sediminicola
TTGAAGGTCCTGGCTGACCGCGGCTACTTCAGTGGTCCGGACATCCGTGCCTGTGAACTGGCCGGGATCACTACGTATGTCCCGAAACCACTCACCTCGGCATCAAGGAAGAAAGGGCTCTTTACCAAACGGGACTTCATCTACGTTGCCAGGAACGATGAGTATCGATGCCCCGCTGGCGAGCGCGCAATTCTTCGATTCAGGACCGTTGAGAATGGCATGAATCTGAACGTGTACTGGCCCAGCGCGTGCCCGCGTTGCCATCTCAAGGAACGATGTTCACCCAGCGACTATCGCCGCATCCGACGATGGGAGCACGAACATGTACGGGAAGCCACGCAGCGTCGACTCGACCGGAAGCCCGATGCGATGACCATCCGAAGAAGCACCGTTGAACACGTCTTCGGCACGCTCAAGCATTGGATGGGTGCCACACACTTCCAGACCCGAACGCTCTGGAAGGTGAGCACCGAGATGAGCCTTCACGTACTGGCATACAACCTCAAGCGAGTGATGAATATACTTGGTGTTGCGAGGACAATGAAGGCAATGAGGATGGCTGGAAGCTGAGGC
>NZ_JAQQEK010000136.1:0-573 GCF_046027355.1 Paraburkholderia sediminicola
CTGAAGGTGCTGGCTGACCGCGGCTACTTCAGTGGTCCGGACATCCGTGCCTGTGAACTGGCCGGGATCACTACGTATGTCCCGAAACCACTCACCTCGGCGTCAAGGAAGAAAGGGCTCTTTACCAAACGCGACTTCATCTACGTTGCCAGGAGCGATGAGTATCGGTGCCCCGCCGGCGAGCGCGCAATTCTTCGATTCAAGACCGTTGAGAATGGCATGAATCTGAACGTGTACTGGCCCAGCGCATGCCCGCGTTGCCATCTCAAGGAGCGATGTTCGCCCAGCGACTATCGCCGCATCCGACGATGGGAGCACGAACATGTACTGGAAGCCATGCAGCGTCGACTCGACCGGAAGCCCGATGCGATGACCATCCGAAGAAGCACCGTTGAACACGTCTTCGGCACGCTCAAGCATTGGATGGGTGCCACACACTTCCAGACCCGGACGCTCGGGAAGGTGAGCACCGAGATGAGCCTTCACGTACTGGCATACAACCTCAAGCGAGTCATGAATATACTTGGTGTTGCGAGGACAATGAAGGCAATGAGGATGGCTGGAAGCTGAGGC
>NZ_JAQQEK010000137.1:0-559 GCF_046027355.1 Paraburkholderia sediminicola
ATAGCAATCCGATTGAGCTGGATCATCGTTGTTCGCGTCAGATTGGATACAGGGTTTGGGCGCACAAAGCGATGATTGGCCTGTCGGCACCGCGCGAGCAAGCTTGATGGCCATTCGCGGGTTAGCTGCCGGACAGACGATGAGAGGACCTTACCATTTTTTATGCGACGGGAATATCGCATGCAGCGCGCGAAAACGGGGCCACGTTTTCGGCCCCTACGGCGCCCCGCTTCCACGTCTGGATAGTAGGGATTGTCCTTAAAAAAGAAGGGCCGTGCGGCGCATCACTAAACACGATCGTTCGATCCCGCGCGGCGGATTGATGCCGCTGACTTCTCACGTGGCCTACCGCGCAGTGCTCATCCGGCGGCTTGCGTGTGCGCGGCAACCGCATCGAGCGTGCGCGCCGAGTACACCGGCGTCTCGCGCGGTACATGTCCTTTCGCGGAGGTCCGGGACCGATCGGAAAACGCCGATTGGTCCACACCAGGCCGATGGCGTACAGTCGCCTGATCATTCTCCGAACGGCAGAGAAGTAGCCTAATGCCACCTCACCACC
>NZ_JAQQEK010000138.1:0-554 GCF_046027355.1 Paraburkholderia sediminicola
GGTGTGCTCGCGCAAGTGCAGGCGGCGCTCGGTGAGCGCGCGTGGCACGTGTTCGGCGGCATCGAGCCGAATCCCACTTACGAAACGCTGATGGAAGCGGTTGCGCTCGCCCGTGAGAAGAACATCGATTTTCTGCTGGCGGTGGGCGGCGGTTCGGTGATCGACGGCACCAAGTTCATCGCTGCCGCAGTGAAGTTCGACGGCGAACCGTGGGACATTCTCGCGAAGCAGGCCGAGATACGCGACGCGATGCCGTTCGGCAGCGTGCTGACGCTGCCCGCCACCGGTTCGGAGATGAACAACGGCGGCGTCATCAGCCACCGCGCGAAGGGCGACAAGCTGCCGTTCCGTAGCGAGGCGACCTATCCGGTCTTCTCGGTGCTCGATCCGACCACGACCTACTCGTTGCCGCCGCGGCAGATTGCCAACGGTGTCGTCGATGCGTTCGTTCATATCGTCGAGCAGTACCTGACCTACCCGGTGGACGCCAGGGTACAGGACCGGTTCGCTGAAGGCCTGCTGATCACGCTGACTGAAGTCGGCCCGCAAGCGCT
>NZ_JAQQEK010000139.1:0-544 GCF_046027355.1 Paraburkholderia sediminicola
GCCTCGACCGCCATCGTTCGTATTGATCTCGCCCTGCCGGCGGTGAAAGGGATCCGCCCAGTAGGGCAATCCGCGGCTCTGTATTCGCCCAAAAATGCAATCGAACTCGGTCTCGCTCACCAGAAACGCATAGTGTTCCGGCCGCGTTTGATGATCATCGCTGTAGAAGTCCAGCGTAACGCCGTTATCCAGTTGCACGGCAAGGAACGGCCCGAATGGCTTCGGCTCGGGAAGTCCGAGTATTTCTGCGAGAAATGCCGCCGATGCATCCCTGTTCCGCGCGTACACGATAGTGTGATTAAGCGTGATGCTCATGTTCGCTGCTCTCCTTTCGCCGCTTCCGTGACAGTGCCTGCTCACGGTGCCGGCCGGCATCATCGCCCAACCCGCACGCCGTCCCTCGCGCAACCGCTGAACATTGCGCCAATCAGTGCGGCTGACCGAGGCATGCATCGGCGACGTCGACGATCGGCTCGCTATCGGCGTGGGCTTCGGGAAAGCGATCGACACATTTGATCTGTAGTAGCGTCCACCATGTGCCTGG
>NZ_JAQQEK010000014.1:0-250035 GCF_046027355.1 Paraburkholderia sediminicola
GCCGCTTTGGGGTTCGTTGCCGCCTTGTGCACCGGCGGTTTGCGTCGTCTCGCTCATCTCCCGCAATCTCCTTTGTGCCTGCTCGATGCTTCTGATTGACCCGTGCGTTCGACGCCGTTTGCGCGCAGCGCCAGATGAGGCTGTGCTTCGATTTCATGGCGGCGTGCGCATATCGTGCTCACGACAGCCGCGCCGATTGCCGCATGGACTCTTACATTCATGATCCAGCTTGCACGTCAGTGCCCACTTTCGTGAAAAGCGGTGCGGCGTCTTGCGGGACGGCGCGCCCCGTGGCTTGCGCGCGACGCAGCACCGACCAGTAGTAGCGATAGCTGGCGCGGTCGTGCAGCGTGTCGTGATGGCGCGTCGGGCCCCATTGCGCGGACTGCGCGGCCAGCAGGATTTCGGTGGCCGTGGCGATCTCTTCGTCGCGCGGCGCGAACGCGGCGACGATCGCCTCGATCTGCGCCGGATGAATGCTCCACATGCGCGTGTAGCCGAACTCGTTGCGGGCGCGCGCGGCGTCGTTGGCGACCACGCTCATGTCGCGCACTTCCGTGCTGACGTTATGCGACGGCACTCTGCCGTACGCATGGCAGGCGGCGGAGATTTCCAGCTTGGCGCGCCGCACCAGCGGATGATCGAACTGGCCGGGCGAGCGCATGGCGGTATCGGGAATCGCGCCGTCGTGCGCGGAGACGAAGTCCATCAGGCCGAAGCTCAGCGCTTCCACGCCGGGCAGCGCGGCCAGATCGAACACACGCGTCAGCGCGCCGTGCGTTTCGACCAGCAATTGCACCGGCACCGGTTGCGCGACGCCGAGTTCGCGCCGCGTCGCCTCGATGAACGCGACCATTTCGGCGGCATCGGGGACGTTGCGGATCTTCGGCAGGGTGATGTAAGCAGGCACGCGCTTCGCGGCACGCAGAATGAGACGGACGTCGTCACGCCAGTGCGCGTGATCGAAGTCGTGAATCCGCACGCCGACGCGGCCGAAGCGGTCATGTTCGCTGCCCAGCAACGAGGCGACCAGCTCCGCGTGTTGCGCTTCGCGGCCGACCTGCGCGCCGTCTTCGCAGTCGAGCGTGATGTCGAACACGGGGCCCAGTTGCTGCTGCAACGCTAACGATTTCAGCATCAGCTTTTCACTGCCGGCGTAGTGATCGCAGGCAGGCAGCACAGCGGGCGGCACTTCGCCGTCAAACAGCACTTCGGCGGGTGTGAGGGCGCGCATCTTCGGCGTCAGGAGCGTGGGTAGTGTTTGGAGAAATCTGATTCGGGCGCGCTCTACTGAGCCATCACGGCAACTGCGCAAAACGCGCTCGGATCAGATGCGAATAGCTGCATTCGCACGTAAAAAAACCGGAACCCGCTGTGGCGGCGCCTGTGAGCGCCCCAAGACTTGTCGCTTCTCACCAGGCCCACACAGGCGGCCTGGCGTTCTCTCACGAGTTCCGGTTGGTCTGCATGAGGCGCTTAGCCGAGCAGATGTTGAACGCCTTCGCGCTCTTCCAGCAATTCGTTCAGCGTGCCGTCCATCTTTTCGCGCGAGAAAGCGTCGATTGCCAGACCTTCGACGCGCTTGTACTCGCCGTTTTCGCATGTGACCGGCACACCGTAGATGATGTCTTCCGGAATGCCGTACGAACCGTCCGACGGGATACCCATGGTGACCCACTTGCCGTTCGTGCCGAGCACCCAGTCACGCACGTGGTCGATCGCCGCGTTAGCCGCCGATGCTGCCGACGACAGACCGCGTGCTTCGATGATCGCCGCGCCGCGCTTGCCGACGGTCGGGATGAACGTGTTGCGGTTCCATTCCTCGTCGTTGATCAGCTTGGTCAGGTCCTGACCTTCAGCGGTTGCAACGCGGAAGTCCGGGTACATGGTCGGCGAGTGATTGCCCCACACGGCCAGCTTTTCGATCGACGCGACCGGCTTGCCCGACTTGGCGGCCAGTTGCGACAGCGCGCGGTTGTGGTCCAGACGCAGCATGGCGGTGAAGTTCTTCTTCGGCAGATCCGGCGCCGACTTCATGGCGATGTAAGCGTTCGTGTTGGCCGGGTTGCCGACCACCAGCACCTTCACGTCGCGGCTCGCGACTTCGTTCAGTGCCTTGCCCTGAACCGTGAAGATCTCGGCGTTGGCCGACAGCAGGTCTTTACGCTCCATGCCTTTCGAACGCGGACGCGCGCCGACCAGCAGGGCCACGTCTGCGTCCTTGAATGCAACCTTGGGGTCGTCGGTGATCACGACGCCCGACAGCAGCGGGAATGCGCAATCATCCAGTTCCATCACGACGCCTTTGACGGCGCCTTGCGCTTGCGGCAGGTCGAGCAATTGCAGGATCACCGGTTGATCCTTGCCGAGCAGGTCGCCATTGGCGATGCGGAACAGCAGGGAGTAAGCGATTTGACCTGCGGCGCCGGTGACGGCAACGCGCTTTGCGGGCTTAGCCATTGAGAAATCTCCAGGACGATGCGTTAGACGCTAGGGAAAACGCCATTCTATATGCGCGTTCAGCGAAGCGTTGTGAAACACGGCGGAATTCACTGTCGCGGACTGCCTCGAAATCTGCCGAGGCCGAGCGGCGCGTTGCGGCAAGACCGCCATGCCGGAAATCTGTACTGCCGCACGGGAGCGGAATACGAGGCGCCGGGTAGCCGCTGCACGGTGCGGGCTCCTGCAAACAGCGCGTTTCGGCAAGCGTCTGACCAACGAATGGCGGCGAAATCGAAACCTGAACTGCGTGGGAACGGCATGGTGCAGAGTGGCTGCCGGTGCGTCGCGGCGCTGCATCAAACAGTCGCCGAAAAACCCGCAAACCCTTGCTCGACAAGGAGTGTAGGAGTCGTCAGACACAAAGTCAACATTATCTTATGTCTTATATAAGACATATCTATTGCGGGGAAAACCCTAGACGCGGCCTAGCCCTTTATGATGAAATGCGCGGATGAATTCGAACCCGGCGAACACTACGAATCCGAGCGGCCAAGGGGTCGCGGGCGAGGGTGTACCCGCTGCGCCCACGGCCACGTCGCCCACTTTCAGCCCCTTGTATCAACAGATCAAGGGGTTGATCACGCAGAGCCTCGAAAGCGGCGAGTGGAAGCCGGGCGAGATCATTCCTAGTGAAGTCGAATTGGCGGCCAGATTCAAGGTCAGTCAGGGAACGGTGCGCAAAGCGATCGACGAACTTGCCGCCGACAACCTGCTGGTGCGCCGCCAGGGCAAGGGCACGTTTGTTGCAACGCACAACGAAGACCGCGCCCAGTTTCGCTTCCTCAGATTACTGGCCGATGACGGCGCGGAACACCCGCACGTCAGCCGCCTGCTTGAATGCCGGCGCTTGCGCGCTTCGGCGGACATCGCCCGGCAACTCGATCTGAAGCCGGCCGATCCGGTCGTCTTGATCAAGCGCTTGCTGCAGTTCGACGGCGAAGTCACGGTACTCGATGAAATCTGGCTGCCGGGCGCGGTGTTTCGCGGCCTCACGCTCGAGCGGCTGTCGGAGTATAAAGGTCCCCTCTACGCGATGTTCGAGACGGAATTCGGCACCCGCATGATCCGCGCAACGGAGAAGATCCGCGCGGTGGCGGCTGAGCCTTCCGTCGCCGATCTGCTGCATGTGCCGGCGGGTTTTCCGCTGCTATCGGTCGAGCGCGTGTCCTATACCTATGGAGACCGGCCGGTTGAAGTGCGCCGTGGTTGGTATGTCACAACCGGGTACTACTATCAGAACGATCTGAGCTGAATTGGGCTGAATGAGGGCGCTGCGTCCCACACGCGCGCCTGTTTGAAGGCGCCTTTATCGCGCGTGCTGTAACGGACCTGTCGTGGTTTTCGCTGCAGCGCGATATAAAAAGGCGCTAAAATTGCGGATTAGTGTGACTACATAGTAGGGGTCTAGCATGGCTGAAGCCGTAAAAAAACCGAGGCCGGAATTCCGGAACATCGGTATCGGGCAGATATTGACGGCATACCGTCTCCCGCTAGCGGGGCGAGTATCGATCTTGCACCGCTTGAGCGGTGGTCTGCTTTTTGTTTTTCTTCCGTTCCTGCTGTACCTCTTCGATCAGAGCCTGACATCGGAACTTAGTTTCGAAGTCTTCAAAGGTTTCCTCTCCAACATCGTCGTCAAGCTCATCACGCTCGTTCTCGCGTGGGCCTTCCTGTTTCACTTCTGCGCCGGTGTCCGTCACCTGTTCATGGACACGAGCCACAACCTCACGACCAAAGAGAAGGGCAAGCAGACTTCCATCGTGGTTCTCGTCGTGTCGTCGCTGCTCACCATCGCATTCGCGGCAAAACTGTTCGGAGCATTCTAAAAAATGTCAGCTAATAACCGAATCGGTTCGAAGCGTCTCGTCGTCGGCGCTCACTACGGTCTGCGCGACTGGCTGGCCCAGCGCATTACCGCCGCCGTGATGGCGATCTACACGGTGATCCTGCTCGGGTGGTTCTTCGGCGCGCGCGATTTCTCGTACGACGGCTGGGCGTCGATCTTCGCCACGCAATGGATGAAGCTCGCCACGTTCGTCACGCTGCTCTCGCTGTTCTATCACGCGTGGGTTGGTATCCGCGACATCTGGATGGACTATGTGAAGCCCGTTGGCATCCGCCTGTTGCTTCAAGCGCTGACGATCGTCTGGCTGCTCGCGTGTGCGGGCTACGCTGCGCAGATTCTCTGGAGAGTGTAAAAGAATGGCTGCAATCAAGAATTCTCTGCCGCGTCGCAAGTTTGACGTGGTTATCGTCGGCGCAGGCGGCTCGGGGATGCGCGCTTCGCTGCAACTCGCGCGCGCCGGTCTGTCGGTCTGCGTGCTGTCCAAGGTGTTCCCGACGCGTTCGCACACGGTCGCTGCTCAAGGCGGCATCGGCGCATCGCTCGGCAACATGAGCGAAGACAACTGGCACTACCACTTCTACGACACGATCAAGGGTTCCGACTGGCTCGGCGACCAGGACGCGATCGAGTTCATGTGCCGCGAAGCACCGAACGCCGTCTACGAACTCGAACACATGGGCATGCCGTTCGACCGTAACGCGGACGGCACGATTTACCAGCGTCCGTTCGGCGGCCACACGGCGAACTATGGCGAAAAGCCGGTGCAACGCGCTTGCGCGGCAGCTGACCGTACTGGTCACGCGCTGCTGCATACGCTGTACCAGCAGAACGTCGCGGCCAAAACGCAGTTCTTCGTCGAATGGATGGCGCTGGATCTGATCCGCGACGCCGACGGCGACGTGCTCGGCGTGACCGCGCTGGAAATGGAAACCGGCGACGTCTACATCCTCGAAGGCAAGACCACGCTGTTCGCCACGGGCGGCGCGGGCCGGATCTTCGCGGCATCGACCAACGCGTTCATCAACACCGGCGACGGTTTGGGCATGGCCGCGCGTTCGGGCATCGCGTTGCAAGACATGGAATTCTGGCAATTCCACCCGACCGGCGTGGCCGGCGCGGGCGTGCTGATCACCGAAGGCGTGCGCGGCGAAGGCGGCATTCTGCGTAATTCGAACGGCGAGCGTTTCATGGAACGCTACGCGCCTACCCTGAAGGATCTGGCGCCGCGCGACTTCGTGTCGCGTTCGATGGACCAGGAAATCAAGGAAGGCCGCGGCGTGGGTCCGAACAAGGATCACGTGCTGCTCGACCTGTCGCACATCGGCGCCGAGACGATCATGAAGCGTCTGCCGTCGATCCGCGAAATCGCGCTGAAGTTCGCGAACGTCGATTGCATTAAAGAGCCGATTCCGGTCGTGCCGACCATCCACTATCAGATGGGCGGTATTCCGACGAACATCCACGGCCAGGTGGTGGGCACGTCGAAGGGTCACGAAGAGCCGGTCAACGGTTTCTACGCAGTGGGCGAATGCTCGTGCGTGTCGGTGCACGGTGCGAACCGTCTCGGCACGAACTCGCTGCTCGACCTGGTGGTGTTCGGCCGCGCGGCCGGCAACCACATCGTCAAGCACGTGAAGGAAGTCAAGGAGCACAAGCCGCTGCCGGCCGACGCCGCCGATTTCTCGCTGGCGCGTCTGGCCAAGCTGGAGAAGTCCTCGTCGGGCGAATACTCGCAAGACGTTGCGGCTGAGATCCGTTCCACGATGCAGGCTCACGCTGGCGTGTTCCGCACGTCGGAGCTGCTGGCCAAGGGTGTCGGGCGTATTCGGGAAGTGGCTGACCGCGTCGGCAACATCTACCTGAAGGACAAGTCGAAGGTGTTCAACACGGCCCGCGTCGAAGCACTGGAAGTGGAGAACCTGATCGAAGTGGCACGCGCCACGATGGTTTCCGCCGAAGCGCGTAAGGAAAGCCGTGGCGCGCACGCGCAGAACGACTTCGAACATCGCGACGACGAAAACTGGCTGCGCCATACGCTGTGGTTCAGCGAAGGCGATCGCCTCGACTACAAGCCGGTTCATATGCAACCGCTGACGGTCGAATCGGTTCCGCCGAAAGCGCGGACCTTCTAAGGCACAAGTCAAAGGAATTCAGAAATGGCAAAGCGTACATTTGAAATTTACCGCTACGACCCGGACAAGGACGCAGCGCCGCGCATGCAAACGTACGAGATCGACATCGACTCGCACGAGCGCATGCTGCTCGACGCGCTCGTCAAGCTGAAGGCTGTCGACGAAACGCTGTCGTTCCGCCGCTCATGCCGTGAAGGAGTGTGCGGTTCGGACGCCATGAACATCAACGGCAAGAACGGTCTGGCGTGCCTCACGAACCTGAACGACCTGCCGCAGAAGATCGTGCTGCGTCCGCTGCCGGGCCTGCCCGTCGTGCGCGACCTGATCTGCGATTTCACGCAGTTCTTCAACCAGTATCACTCGATCAAGCCGTACCTGATCAACGATACGCCACCGCCGGAAAAGGAACGTCTGCAGTCGCCGGAAGAGCGCGACGAGCTCGACGGCCTGTACGAATGTATTCTGTGCGCTAGCTGCTCGACTTCGTGCCCGAGCTTCTGGTGGAATCCGGACAAGTTCGTCGGCCCGGCGGGCCTGTTGCAAGCCTACCGCTTCATCGCAGATAGCCGCGACGAAGCGACGGGCGAACGCCTCGACAACCTGGAAGATCCGTACCGTCTGTTCCGTTGCCATACCATCATGAATTGCGTCGACGTTTGCCCGAAGGGCCTGAACCCGACCAAGGCAATTGGCAAGATCAAGGAATTGATGGTTCGCCGCGCGGTCTGAGATGGACGAAACATCGCATCAGTCCGACCCTCTCCGCCGCGCGCGCCGTCGCTGGCGCGCGCGGCGGGGCCTGCTGGAAAACGATCTGATCTTTGAACGTTTTTTCGGCCGATATGAGCATGACCTCAGCGATGCCGACGTGGGCGCCCTCACGCGCCTGCTCGAGCTGAGCGATAACGACCTGATGGACTTGCTGCTCGTGCGCAAGGAACCTGAGGGCGACCTTGCAGACCCGGATGTGATCCGGGTGCTGGAGCTGCTGCGGAATGCCTGACCGGCATGACCGGCTTGAGCGCTGCTTGTCCGCGCTTGTCCGTTGTCCCAGGCGTGCAATTATCGAAACCCTGTTTCCATACTTCGATTGAGGATGTGCTATGACCCCGTCAGATGTTAAAGCCACGCTATCGTTCAGCGACAATTCGCCGAGCGTTGAAATGCCGATTTACAAGGGCACTCTCGGCCCGGACGTGATCGACATCCGCAAACTGTACGGCCAGACCGGCAAGTTCACGTACGACCCGGGCTTCATGTCGACGGCGGCTTGCAATTCGGCGATCACCTACATCGACGGCGACAAGGGCGAGCTGCTGTATCGCGGCTACCCGATCGACAACCTCGCGCAAAACGCCGACTTCCTCGAAACCTGCTATTTGCTGCTGAAGGGCGAACTGCCGAACGCACAGCAAAACGCCGAATTCGTGAAGACGGTCACGAACCACACGATGGTGCATGAGCAAATGCATTTCTTCTTCCGTGGTTTCCGTCGCGACGCGCATCCGATGGCGATTCTGGTCGCCGCGGTCGGCGCGCTGTCGGCGTTCTATCACGACTCGCTCGACATCAACAATCCGCGTCACCGTGAAGTGTCGGCCATTCGCATGATCGCGAAGCTGCCGACGCTGGTCGCCATGGCGTATAAGTACAGCATCGGCCAGCCGTTTGCGTACCCGAAGAACGACCTGTCGTACAGCGCGAACTTCATGCACATGATGTTCTCGAACCCGTGCGAAGAGTACAAGGTCAACGACGTGCTGGTGCGCGCTCTCGACCGTATCCTGATCCTGCACGCGGACCACGAGCAGAATGCATCGACCTCGACCGTGCGTCTCGCCGGTTCGTCGGGTGCGAATCCGTTCGCGTGTATCGCAGCGGGTATCGCGTGTCTGTGGGGCCCGGCGCACGGCGGTGCGAACGAAGCCGCACTGAACATGCTGGAAGAAATCGGCTCGGTCGACAACATTCCTGAGTTCATCAAGCAGGTGAAGGACAAGAACTCGGGCGTGAAGCTGATGGGCTTCGGTCACCGCGTCTACAAGAACTACGACCCGCGTGCGAAGCTGATGCGCGAAACGTGCCACGAAGTGCTGGAAGAACTGGGCCTGCACGACGACCCGCTGTTCAAGCTGGCCATGGCACTGGAAAAGATCGCACTGGAAGACGAATACTTCGTGTCGCGCAAGCTCTACCCGAACGTCGACTTCTACTCGGGCATCGTGCAGCGCGCGCTGGGCATCCCGACCTCGATGTTCACGTGTATCTTCGCGATGGCACGTACGGTCGGCTGGATTGCGCAGTGGAACGAAATGATCGCCGATCCGGAACAGAAGATTGGCCGTCCGCGTCAGCTGTTCATCGGCGACACGCAACGTGAAGCCAAGCCGATCGCGCAACGTTGATCGGGTTTGAGTCCGCATAGCTCCTCGTAGTGGCTGGTTTGCTGCGAGCTAGCGCGGAGTCTGGCTGATAAGAAACGCCCCGACGGGTATCTTCGTCGGGGCGTTTTGCTTTTGGGCGCGTCGTGATGTGGAGTGCCGAGCGCTGGTTCATCAAGCCGACGCGCGAGTCTGACGCCGTCTCGTCCGTTCGAGCGAAGGCGGCCGCGTCTCGAGGTCAGTTGGCGTCGCGGCGGAGTCCTTCGGCGCATGACCGTGCGTTTCGAAAAAGCGCCGGTAAGCGCTCGGCGTCATGCCGCGCGCGGCGAGGAACTGTCGATTGAAATTCGCGAGGTTTGGAAAGCCCGCTTTCGTGGCGATCAGCGCAATAGGCCAGCCGGTGTCGGTCAATTGCCGCGTGGCATAGCCGATGCGCAGCCGGTTCAGATAACGTCCGACACTTTCGCCGACATGGCGCACGAAATAGCGGTGCAACGAGCGTTCGGAGAGATTGGCCACTTCGCAGAGTTCGGCCATCCGCAGCGGTTCATGGAAGCGCCGGTCGAGCAGGTCGAGAACGCGATTCAGACGCTCCGCTTCCGATGCGCTGCCGCCGGGCGCCACACCGGGGGCGCTGCCGGTTCGCGGCGCGGACTGCGCGGATTGCACCGATTGCGTTGACTGCGGACCTTGCAGCGCCGGCCCGCTTCGTGCGTCGCGAATGGATGCCTGCCGCGCACCTTGCCGATGCGCCGCGGGCGACGCCAACGGCTCCGATTCCGCCTCTGAGAGACACGCGAGCACTTCCAGTACGGCACCGAGCCGTACTCTCGGCGATTGATCCAGTAATGCCGCCATCCGAGCGCGCATCAACATGGTGGCTTCGTTCGCAAACCGCAGCCCCGGCGCGCCGCGTCTAAGCAGCGTACGCAGCGACGCGAACTCCGGGCAGCAGTCCGCCATCCGCCGCGCCCAATCTCCGCTGAACCAGATCACGACCGCGACTTGCGGCGCGCGCGCATCGATCGGCTCGGTGGACGCCCATGTGTGCGGCATGTCGGGCGGCACCAGCACGAGATCGTCGCCGCTGTAATCGGCGATATGGTCGCCGATGAAGCGGCGGCCGCGGCTGTTCATCGTCAGTGTGAGTTCGTATTCGGGATGGTGGTGCCATTCGAATGGGATCTGCGCGAGTTGCCGATGGTAGACGCGGACCGAGCAACCGTCGGGGATGGTGACGCGTTCGTATTGAGGTTTCACGGGACGCAACCTGGTCGGGGGGAGCAAAAGGCGCCGAATGTCTAAATTGTATCGGTAAATGGCTGAAAAGCATCCGCGCGGGATGTCAAAGCTCCTTAATCTGGTTGCAAGTCAGCCCCACACAAAACCGGTTCAAGGAGACACGCCATGCCGCTCGTCATCGACAATCTTCCCGAGGCGATCCGCGCCACGAAGCGCGCTTTGCGTGCCGCGCTGCCCAACCATGCACAGGTCTTCAAAGAAGCCGAAGGCGCGATCCGGCAGCAGGTCGACGCCATTCGCCGCGACCGCGAACAGGGGCGCGACGCGATCCCCGTGTTCGACTACGCATCGGTGGTTTCCGGCGACGTCGACCCACGAACGATCGCCAGCATCAAAACGCGCGGCGCCTGCGTGGTGCGCGGCGTCTTCGGACGGCAGCAAGCGAGCGACTGGAACGACGAAATCGCCGAGTACGTGCAGCGCAACAACCTCGACGACAAGCTCGCCCATCGCGCCGAAGACAAGTACTTCGGCAATCTGTCGTCGAGCAAGCCTCAGATCTACGGCGTCTACTGGTCGAAGCCGCAAACAGCGGCGCGGCAGTCGCAGCAATTGACGAACACGCGCGTGTTCCTGAACCGCCTGTGGACCGCGGAGAGCGACGGGAGACAGCATTTCGATCCCGAGCGCGTGCCAGTCTACGCAGACCGGATTCGCCGTCGCCCGCCGGGCTCGGAGTCGCTCGGTTTATCGCCGCATATCGACGGCGGCTCCGTCGAGCGTTGGCTGGATCCGAATTTCCAGAAGGTGTATCGACACGTGCTGTCGGGCAACTGGCGCGACTACGATCCATTCGACGCCGCGTATCGTCCCGACGTTCAGGAGATTCCATCGCCGGCGGTATGTTCCATGTTCCGCACCTTCCAGGGCTGGACCGCGCTGACGCCGCAAGGCCCGGGCGACGGTACCTTGCAGTTGATCCCGATCGCCAACGCGATGGCCTATGTGATCCTGCGCGCGCTGCAGGACGATGTGCCCGACGACGAACTGTGCGGCGCGCAACCGGCCCGCGCGCTGTCGATTCAACCGGCCTGGCACGGCTTGCTGCTCGAAGCGGTCACGCCGATCCCGCACATGCAGGCCGGCGACGCGGTGTTCTGGCATACCGACGTCGTGCATTCCGTCGAGGATGCGCATCGCGGCAATGGCTACAGCAACGTGATGTACATCTCGTCCGCGCCGTGGTGCGCGAAAAACGAGGCTTATCTGCAGCGCCAGTTGCCGAGTTTCCTGCGCGGCGAAAGTCCACCGGATTTTCCGGCGGATCACTTCGAGACGGACTTCATCGGGCGCGCGCGGGAAAGCGATCTGACGCCGTTGGGGCGTGCGCAACTTGGTTTCGATCTCGCGCGCTGAGACATGCGATCGCGCGGCGGCGCAGCAAGCGGCCGCCGCGTGCGCGCTTGCCGGGTAACGTCGATACAGGTATCGGCACTACCACCCAACTCCCTGTTTTTTATCGGTTTTCTCCCTGATTGAGCGGCCCAGGCGGGACTCTGCGTGGCATAATCGACCGACACGGTCAGCCCGAAGTTATTACTACCCCGCATACCATGGCACAGACTCTCTACGACAAATTGTGGAACACACACGTGGTCCACACGGAAGAAGACGGCACGACGATTCTCTATATCGACCGTCACCTGCTGCACGAAGTCACCAGCCCTCAGGCGTTCGAAGGCCTGAAACTGGCTGAGCGTCCGGTGTGGCGCATCAGCGCGAACCTGGCGGTCTCGGACCACAACGTCCCGACCACGGACCGCAGCCACGGCATTGCCGATCCGGTTTCCAAGCTGCAAGTGGATACGCTCGATTCGAACTGCGACGCCTACGGCATCACGCAGTTCAAGATGAACGATCTGCGTCAGGGCATCGTGCACATCATCGGGCCGGAGCAGGGCGCTACGCTGCCGGGCATGACGATCGTCTGCGGCGACTCGCACACGTCCACGCACGGCGCGTTCGGCGCGCTGGCGCACGGTATCGGTACGTCGGAAGTCGAACACGTGCTGGCCACGCAAACGCTCTTGCAGAAGAAGAGCAAGAACATGCTGGTGAAGGTGGAAGGCCAACTGCCGCGCGGCTGTACCGCGAAAGACATCGTGCTCGCCATCATCGGCAAGATCGGCACGGCAGGCGGCACTGGCTACGCGATCGAGTTCGGCGGTTCGACGATTCGCGCACTTTCCATGGAAGGCCGCATGACGGTCTGCAACATGGCGATCGAAGCAGGCGCGCGCGCCGGCATGGTCGCGGTCGACGACACCACCGTTGAATACCTGAAGGGCCGCCCGTTCTCGCCGGAAGGCGTGGAGTGGGATCACGCGGTTGAATACTGGAAGCAGTTCAAGTCGGACGAGGGCGCGCAATTCGATCGCGTGGTCGAACTGAACGCCGCCGAGATCGTGCCACAAGTCACGTGGGGCACGTCGCCGGAGATGGTCACGGCCGTGGATGGCCGCGTGCCGGATCCGGATCGCGAGAAAGACCCGGTCAAGCGCGACGCCATGGAGCGCGCGCTGAAATACATGGCGCTCGAACCGAATGCGCCGATCGAGTCGATCAAGCCGGATAAAATCTTCATCGGGTCGTGCACCAACGCGCGCATTGAAGACATTCGCGCCGCGGCTTACGTCGTGAAGAAGCTGGGCCGCCGCGTGGCGCCGAACATCCGTCTGGCCATGGTGGTGCCGGGTTCGGGGCTCGTGAAGGCGCAGGCGGAACGTGAAGGCCTCGACAAGGTCTTTACCGATGCCGGTTTCGAATGGCGTGAACCGGGTTGCTCGATGTGTCTCGCCATGAACGCCGACCGGCTGGATCCGGGCGAGCGTTGCGCGTCCACGTCGAATCGTAATTTCGAAGGTCGTCAGGGCGCCGGTGGCCGTACCCACCTCGTGAGCCCCGCGATGGCTGCGGCTGCGGCCATCGAAGGGCATTTCGTCGATATTCGCAAGCTTGGATAAACACGCATGATGAAGAACGTGAATCGCACCACTCTATTGCGCCGCTTCGCGCTCGGTACCCTGGCTGGGCTGTTGCTTGGTCTGGCCGGCTGCAACACGGTGCACGGATTCGGCGAGGACATGTCGCACCTCGGCAATTCGATCAGCAACCACGCTGATAAATAAGCGGTTTTTGATTTTTGCCGGCCATGCGCCGAGCGGCTTTCCGGCCGCCGCGCGCATCGCCCGGTCTTGAAACAGGCGCAAGCGTCATGGATAAATTCATCGTACACACCGGCGTCGTGGCGCCGCTCGATCGCGAGAACGTCGACACGGACGCGATCATTCCGAAGCAATTCCTGAAGTCGATCAAGCGCACGGGTTTCGGTCCGAACGCGTTCGACGAATGGCGCTACCTCGACCACGGCGAGCCGGGTCAGGACAATTCAAAGCGTCCGCTGAATCCGGATTTCGTGCTGAACCAGCCGCGTTATCAGGGCGCTTCGGTGCTGCTGGCGCGCAAGAACTTCGGCTGCGGCAGCTCGCGTGAGCACGCGCCGTGGGCGCTGGAGCAATACGGCTTTCGCGCGCTGATCGCGCCGAGTTTCGCCGATATCTTCTATAACAACTGCTTCAAGAACGGCGTGCTGCCGATTGTGCTGACCGAGCAACAGGTCGATCACCTGTTCAACGAAACGTACGCGTTCAACGGCTTCAAGCTGACGGTCGATCTCGAAGCGCAAGTCGTGCGCACGTCGGACGGCGGCACCGAATATCCGTTCGAAGTCGCGGCATTCCGCAAGTACTGCCTGCTGAACGGTTTCGACGACATCGGCCTCACGCTGCGTCACGCGGACAAGATTCGCCAGTTCGAAGCGGAGCGCATTACGAAGCAGCCTTGGCTGAATCACCGCATCGTCGGTTAAACGCTCAAAAGTCTCGAAGCAAACCTCAAGGAATTCGCATGAAGATCGCAGTCTTGCCGGGCGACGGCATCGGTCCCGAAATCGTGAAGGAAGCCGTCAAGGTTCTGAACGTGCTCGGCGAAAAGTTCGAACTCGAAGAAGCGCCGGTTGGCGGCGCCGGCTACGAAGCGAAGGGCCAC
Source organism: Paraburkholderia sediminicola (assembly GCF_046027355.1). Lineage (GTDB taxonomy): Bacteria > Pseudomonadota > Gammaproteobacteria > Burkholderiales > Burkholderiaceae > Paraburkholderia > Paraburkholderia sediminicola_B. The sequence continues at coordinate 14,211 of NZ_JAQQEK010000014.1, forward strand.
CCGCTTCCCGATTCGACGCTGGCGCTGGCGAAAGAAGCCGACGCGATCCTGTTCGGCGCCGTCGGCGACTGGAAGTACGACTCGCTCGAACGAGCGCTGCGTCCGGAGCAGGCCATTCTGGGTCTGCGCAAGCACCTGCAACTGTTCGCGAACTTCCGTCCGGCGGTCTGCTATCCGCAACTCACCGGCGCGTCATCGTTGAAGGAAGAAATCGTCTCCGGCCTCGATATCCTGATCGTGCGCGAATTGAACGGCGACATCTATTTCGGCGCGCCGCGTGGCGTGCGTTCGTCGCCGGACGGGCTGTTCGAAGGCGCGAAGGAAGGCTTCGACACGATGCGTTATTCGGAACCCGAAGTGCGCCGCATTGCGCACGTCGCGTTTCAGGCGGCGCAAAAGCGCCAGAAGAAGCTGACGAGCGTGGACAAGGCCAATGTGCTCGAAACCTCGCAGTTCTGGCGCGACGTGATGATCGACGTGTCGAAGGAATATGCGGACGTCGAGCTGTCGCACATGTACGTCGACAACGCCGCGATGCAACTGGTGAAGACACCGAAGGCGTTCGACGTGGTCGTCACCGGCAACATGTTCGGCGACATCCTCTCCGACGAAGCGGCCATGCTGACGGGTTCGATCGGCATGCTGCCGTCCGCCTCGCTCGACAAGAACAACAAGGGCTTGTACGAGCCGTCGCACGGTTCGGCACCGGACATCGCCGGCAAGGGCGTGGCCAATCCGCTCGCCACCATTCTGTCGGCGGCCATGATGCTGCGCTATTCGCTGAACAAAGCCGAGCAAGCCGACCGCATTGAAACCGCCGTGAAAAAGGTGCTCGAACAGGGCTACCGTACCGGCGACATTCTCACGCCGGGTTGCAAGCAGGTCGGCACGGTTGCCATGGGCGACGCGGTCGTCGCAGCGCTGTAAGCGTGCAGGCGCGTTAAGCGGTGGTCAGGTCATCAAACGACCTTTAAAACGCGAATCGGCTTTGAAACAGGCCGATTCGCGCGTAATACGGACGGCAGCGACGGACATTGGCGTCGCCGGATTCCGGTTTTCGTGTATATTGTAGCGATGGCGCACACAGCTCAAATCTCCTCGATTTCGACACTGCACGGCAAAACGGCCCGTGTGGTTGAGCTCGCCATTACCACCACCAAAACGATTACCCCGAAAACGATCACGAAACGCTGATCGTCCGTCGTGCCCGCTCATCTTCCCCGCGCGGTCACTGCGGGCAAAGATGCGGGGAAGTTTCCACTCGAAGGGTATGAAGTCATGAACGTAGGTCTCGTAGGTTGGCGCGGCATGGTCGGCAGCGTCCTGATGCAACGCATGCAGCAGGAAGGCGATTTCGATCTTATCGAACCGGTGTTTTTCAGCACCAGCAACGCGGGCGGCAACGCGCCGTCGTTCGCCAAAAACGAGACCAAGCTCAAAGATGCGACAAGCATCGACGACCTGAAGAAGTGCGAAGCGATCATCTCGTGCCAGGGCGGCGATTACACGAACGAAGTGTTCCCGAAGCTGCGCGCAGCAGGCTGGAACGGCTACTGGATCGACGCGGCTTCGTCGCTGCGCATGAAGGACGACGCGGTCATCATTCTCGATCCGGTCAACCTCGACGTGATCAAGAACGCGCTGGTCAAGGGCCAGAAGAACTTCATCGGCGGCAATTGCACGGTCAGCCTGATGTTGATGGCGCTCGGCGGCCTGTTCCGCGAAAACCTCGTCGACTGGATGACGGCCATGACGTATCAGGCCGCGTCGGGCGCGGGTGCGCAAAACATGCGCGAACTGCTGCAGCAAATGGGCACGCTGTACGGTGCAGCGAAGGAAGATTTGGCGGATCCGTCGTCGGCGATTCTCGACGTCGACCGTCGCGTGCTCTCCGCGATGAACAGCGACCGCATGCCGACGGACAACTTCGGCGTGCCGCTCGCCGGCTCGCTGATTCCGTGGATCGACAAGGATCTCGGCAACGGCATGTCGAAGGAAGAGTGGAAGGGCGGCGCGGAAACCAACAAGATTCTCGGCAAGCCGGCCATGGGCACGCCGGGTTCGATTCCCGTCGACGGCCTGTGCGTGCGGATCGGCGCAATGCGTTGCCATTCGCAGGCACTGACCATCAAGCTGAACAAGGACGTGCCGCTGGACGAGGTGAACAGCATCCTCGCGTCGGGCAACGACTGGGTCAAGGTCGTGCCGAACGAGCGTGAAGCGTCGATGCGCGATCTGTCCCCGGCGGTCGTGACGGGCACGTTGACAGTGCCGGTCGGCCGCGTGCGCAAACTGGCGATGGGCGGCGAATATCTGTCGGCTTTCACGGTCGGCGATCAGCTGCTGTGGGGCGCTGCGGAGCCGCTGCGTCGCATGCTTCGCATTGTGCTCGACAAGTAAAGTAAACTACGCGCTCACGACGCGTAGAAAACTCAAGAAGCGTCGCGCTTGCGCGGCGCTTTTTTCATTGTGTGCTCCGATTATCTTGTCTCTTTCCAACCGCAAAAAAGGGCTGCGCGCTGACGCGCCAGGAGTCCCGATGAACCTTCGACTCTCATCCCTTCGGGCTATGTTCATTCATCGAGGTGCGGGCCGATTGGCAGCCGCCGCCGCTGTGTCCGCTGCGCTCGCGTGCGCCGGCCTAGGTAGCGCGGTCGCCGCGCCGGGCGATGCCGCGAGCGCGCCGGACGCCGCCTCCATTTCGTACGCGAACGGTGGTCAAGTTACGGTGCGGCCAGGGCAGTCGCTGAACGACGTGGCGATTGCCGTCACGCAGTCGCACGACAAGGCGACGCTCGCGCGCGCCTCGCGCGCGTTGTTCGAGGCGAACCCGAATGCCTTCATGAGCCACGACCCGAGCCGGTTGCGGCTAGGCGCGGTGTTGACGGTGCCGGTGTTGGATGCGTCGGGCGCGCTGGCCGCGTCGGCGGCGGGTGTTGCGGCGGCGGCTTCCGCGGCTGCGCCTGCTTCGGCGTCGAATGCGGCGCCGGCGACCGACGCGGCAAGTGCCTTGGCGCAGGCCAATGCGGCGGCGGCAAGCACTGCGGCGCGCGCGGCTACGCCGGTCGCCCCTGCTGTTTCGGCGATGGCCAGTGCGGCCACTGAGGCAAGCCCGGCGACGCCGGGTGGCACGGCTTCATCTGCGCCGGTCGCGGGATCGCAGGCGGCGGCACTGCCGGCCAGCGGCACCCATGAGTGGACCGGTTCGATTCAGCCCTCGGCTAGCGAGGCTGCTGAAGGCGCATCCGCGGCTGGAGCCGAAACGACTCCTGCGACTTCCGCCGCGCAGCCTGCATCGCAACCGCGTGCGCAGGTGTCGAGCTTGCAGCAATTGCTCGCGCTGAAAAATCGCGTGCTGATGGAGTTGCAGAAGCACGGCATCGGCGGGACGCCGCCCACTACGGGCACCGCGTCGAACAATGTCGCGCAGCCGGCAGTTGGCGTGTCCTCAGTGGCGGCTGTGCCGAGTCATGGCGCTACGCCGGTGGCATCGACGTCGAATGATGCCGGCATGTCGCAGACGGAGTTGAGCGTGGCGGCGGCGGTCGGCGCGGCGCTGGTCGCACTGCTGGCTGCGCTGCGCATGGGCCGGCGTAAGCGCGAGCGTGTGGCGGCGGAAGCTGCGTCAGCGGATGGGGACGCGGCAGTGTCCGTGCGGGCAAAGGGCCCGCAGGACATCGTTTCGACGCGCGAGCAGGTTCCGGTGCGCGAAGCGTCGGACGCCGGCGATGATGCGGCCGTGGGAAATGCGGCGGCGCTGGCGGCCGCGGAACGTGAAGCTGCGGAAGGTGACGCGGCGGCGCGAGAAATGGCGGAGCGTGTGGCGGCGGAGCGCGACGCGGAGATTCGTCAGGCGGCTGCGCGGGAGGCGGCGGAGAAAGCAGCGGCGGAACGCGTAGCTGAAGAACAGGCTGCGGCAGAACGTGCTGCGGCGGAGCAAGCGGAGGCCGAGCGTGCAGCGGCGGAACGCGTGGCAGCGGAGCATGCAGAGGTTGAGCGCACGGCGGCGGAACGCACGGCGGCGGAGCAGGCAGCGGTAGAACGCGCAGTGGCGGAACTCACGGCAACGGAGCAAGCAGAGGCTGAGCGCGCAGCGGTGGAACGCACGGCAGCCGAACAAGCAGAGGCTGAGCGCAGAGCAGCGGAACGCGCAACCGCAGAACGTGCGGCAGAAGAACAGCCCGCAGCACACGCAACCTTCCCCTCCCAAGACTCCAACGCGCCCGACCACGTCTGGCAAGAGCGTGACGCAACACCCGCATCCGTCGAACCCGTGCAACTGAATGCGAATAACGCTCCGTCCGCTCAGAGCGGTTTCATTCCCGAACCTCTCCCGGCACCGCATCACGACGACTTCGACAGCGCGACCACGGCCGCGAGCCTTGCCGCCGCTGCGGAACTCGGCGCCGAGGCCTTGCCGCTGGCGCCGCTCGAACCCGTCGACGAAGCCTTCCTCCACGAGGAACCCGCTCATCGTCTGCAATGGGATGACGTGCCGGCTGCGCCGCAGGAACCTTCGGTCGAACCGCAGCATCATCTGAATGCGCCGCCGCCGGTCGATCTAACCCAGCCGCACGTCGAGCCGCACACGACTTCGGCCTTCGGTCAGCCGTACAGCGACGCAGCGGTTCCGGCCGCGCCGTTGGCGGGTGAGACGCAGCAGGCCCAAAGCCAACCGTCGTATGAGCCGCACCAATCGGCCCAAACGGCACCGTCCGATGCCGAACCGACGCTCGAGCCCGAAGAACCGCTAGCGCAACCCCAGTCCGCGCCCGCAGCCGTGCCGACCGAGTTCCCGCGCGACGCCGTCGATGCGTTCGGCAGCCTCGACATGCCGTTGCCCCCACGCGTCGAGTCGTCCGCTGAGGCCCTGCAAGCGCCCGCCTCGCTGTCGACCCAGCCCGCGGCATCGCCGGAATTCACGGCGAAACATGCCACGCCGTTGCCCCACCCGGACGACGACGCGCCGTATATCACCGACGAAATCGTCGCCGGCACCGCGGGCCACGCTGCCGTCGCGGGCCTGGGTGCGGGTTTAGGTGCGGGCCTAGGCGCATCCGGCTTCGGCGCGTTAAAGCTCGATTTCGACCTCGAGTTGCCGCCGAGCCCAGCCCAGCCTTTGCCGGCGTTCACGCAGAACGATCTCGGCCGCATCGCTCGCAACAAGCTCGAACTGGCGGCCGAGTACATCGAACTCGGCGATCTGTCCGGCGCGCGCGCGCTCATCAACGAAGTGATCGAGACGAACGATCCGGGTACGCGCACCGAGGCCCGCGCGTTGCTCTCGACGCTCGCCCCGTTGTCGTGAAGCGGATTGCTCTAGGCGTCCAGTACGACGGTTCGGCATTCTGCGGTTGGCAGTCGCAACCGCACCGCAACACCGTGCAGGACGAGCTCGAACGGGCGCTGCGCGAGTTCGCGCAGACACCGGTGCAAACCGTCGTCGCCGGCCGCACGGATACAGGGGTGCATGGTCTGGGCCAGGTCGTGCACTTCGATACGGAACTCGATCGCGCCGACGTGTCCTGGGTTCGCGGCACCAATTCGTTCCTGCCGAAGACCATCTCGATCCAGTGGGCCAAGCCGATGCCCGACGAGTTCCACGCGCGTTTCTCGGCGTTCGAGCGGACCTATTACTACGTGCTGTATGTCCATCCGGTGCGCTCGCCGATGCTGGCGACTCGGGCCGGCTGGGTCCATACAGGGCTCGACGTGGATGCAATGCGGGCGGCCACCGCTCATCTGATCGGCGAGCACGATTTTTCGGCTTTCCGTTCGTCGCAATGTCAGGCGAAAACGCCGGTCAAGCATCTGTATCAGATCGACGTGCGGCAGCAGGGCGACTTCATCCATTTCCGTTTTCGGGCGAACGCGTTCCTGCACCACATGGTGCGCAACCTGATGGGCTGTCTCGTCTACATTGGCCGTGGCCGTCGCCCGGTCGAATGGATGGCCGAGGTGCTCGCGAGCCGCGATCGCGATTTCGCCGCGCCGACCTTCATGCCCGACGGCTTATATCTGGCGCAGGTGGGCTATCCTGAGCAATTCGCCGTGCCCGCGCCGCAGACGGGCAGTGTGCCGTGGAGTACCGTATGGACCGAGCAAGCCCAAACATGAAAGCAACCGAAACTCTCGCGAACGAATCCCACGCCGGCGTGCAGCAGCAGGCCGCGCCACATCGCACGCGTATCAAGCTGTGCGGCCTGTCGAAGCCGGAAGACGTGTCCCACGCGATCGATCTCGGCGCCGACGCGATCGGCCTCGTGTTCTATCCGCCGAGTCCGCGCTCGGTCAGCGTCGCGCAGGCGGTCGAGCTGGTGCACGACGTGCCGCCATTCGTCTCGGTGGTCGGCTTGTTCGTCAACGCCACGCCGGACTGGATGCGCGAGGTCGTGAGCAACGTTGGACTCACGCTGTTGCAGTTTCACGGCGATGAGACGCCGGAGCAGTGCGAATCGCTTGCCGGCGTTGCGGGTTTGCCTTGGTTGCGCGCGTTGCGCGTTGCGGCGGATACTCAGCCGGCCGATTTGGTAAAATCGGCTCTTAGCTATTCAGCAGCCAGCGGCCTTCTGTTCGACACCCATGTCGAAGGATACGGCGGCGGCGGGAAGGTCTTCGATTGGTCACTTATTCCAGCAGAGCTCGCGCGTCGGGCCGTTTTGAGTGGTGGGTTGAACGCGCAAAACGTCAGTGATGCGATCCATCGCGTGCGCCCGTACGCGGTCGATGTCTCGAGCGGCATCGAAACGCCGGGCGCCAAGGGCGTGAAAGATCACGCCCGGATGGCGGCGTTCGTACGCGCGGTGCGCGCAGCGGACGCCGAATGATTCCGGCGCGGCGGTTGTCTCGCACGAGAGCCGCGCGCCACACTGAGAAGAGTGATCACCATGTATAACTTGCCTGACGAAAGAGGCCATTTCGGCCAATTTGGCGGCGTGTTCGTCGCTGAAACGCTGGTTCACGCGCTCGACGAGCTGCGTGCAGCATACGAAAAATACAAGAAAGACCCGGAATTCGTCGCCGAATACGAGCGCGAATTGAAGTATTTCGTCGGCCGTCCGTCGCCGATTTATCACGCACAGCGCTGGAGCGAAATGCTCGGCGGCGCGCAGATTTTCCTCAAGCGCGAAGACCTGAATCACACCGGCGCGCACAAGGTCAACAACGTGATCGGCCAGGCGCTGCTCGCCAAGCGTATGGGCAAACCGCGTGTGATCGCGGAAACCGGCGCCGGCCAGCACGGCGTGGCCACGGCGACCATCGCCGCGCGTTTCGGCATGGAGTGCGTGGTCTACATGGGCGCGGAAGACGTGCGCCGCCAGGCCGCCAACGTGTATCGCATGAAGCTGCTCGGCGCGACCGTCGTGCCGGTCGAATCCGGCTCGCGGACCTTGAAGGACGCGCTGAACGAAGCCATGCGCGACTGGGTCACCAACGTCGAAAACACGTTTTACATCATCGGAACGGTCGCGGGACCGCATCCGTACCCGATGATGGTGCGCGACTTCCAGCGCGTGATCGGCGACGAGTGCAAGGTGCAAATGCCGGAACTGGTCGGTCGTCAGCCGGACGCAGTGATTGCGTGCGTTGGCGGCGGTTCGAACGCGATGGGCATTTTTTACCCGTACATTGACGACACTTCGGTGAAGTTGATCGGCGTCGAAGCTGCCGGCGATGGCATCGAATCCGGCCGGCACGCAGCCTCGCTGATCGGCGGAAGCCCCGGCGTGCTGCACGGCAACCGAACGTACCTGCTTCAGGATGAAAACGGCCAGATCATCGAGACCCATTCGGTATCGGCGGGCTTGGATTACCCTGGCGTCGGTCCTGAGCACGCGTGGTTAAAAGACAGCAAACGCGCGGAATATGTCGGCATCACCGACGAAGAAGCGCTCAAGGCGTTCCACGATTGCTGCCGCATCGAAGGCATTATTCCGGCACTGGAATCCAGCCACGCGCTGGCCTATGCCGCGAAACTCGCGCCGACGCTGCCGAAGGACAAGTACCTTCTGGTCAATTTGTCGGGCCGCGGCGACAAGGACATGCATACGGTCGCTGAGCGATCGGGCATTCAGTTCTGAGCGCCGCGACGATGCGTGACGAGTTCGACGAGCCGCAGCCGGCGATTGTAACCACGGAAACCACGCCGGCCGCCAATGTAACGGCGGCCGAGGCGCCTGCATCGCTGTTGCCGCAGGTGCCTGCCGGCATACGGCTGTTGAACCGCGATTTTCTGACCGATGTGGCGAACATTCCCGACGGATCGATCGACCTGATCGTATGCGATCCGCCTTACGGGCTCGGCAAGGATTATGGCAACGACTCCGACATGCGCACGGGCGAAGACTTTCTCGCCTGGACGCGTGGCTGGCTCGAACTGGCCATTCCCAAGCTGAAACAGTCGGGTTCGCTCTACATTTTCTGCACCTGGCAGTACGCGCCGGAAATCTTCAGCTTCCTGAAGACAAAACTCACGATGATCAACGAAATCATCTGGGACCGGCGTGTGCCGAGCATGGGCGGAACGGTGCGCCGGTTCACTTCGGTGCACGATAACATCGGCTTTTTCGCGGTGTCGAAGGATTACTTCTTCGATCTCGATCCCGTCCGTATCCCGTACGATGCCGCCACGAAGAAGGCGCGTTCGCGTAAATTGTTCGAAGGCAGTAAGTGGCTCGAGGTTGGCTATAATCCAAAGGATGTCTGGTCGGTATCGAGACTGCATCGGCAACATGCCGAGCGCGTCGCGCATCCTACCCAGAAGCCTCTGGAAATTGTCGAGCGGATGGTGCTGGCAAGTTGTCCGAAGGGCGGCCGCGTGCTCGACCCTTTCATGGGCAGCGGCACCACCGCAGTCGCTTGCGCCCGTCAGCAGCGCGAATTCGTCGGCTATGAGATCAATGAAAGTTACTGCGCGATCGCGCGCGAACGCGTCAGCGCGGCTGCCGCTCCGCCCGTAGCGCGTCGGGTCAAAGCCAAAACTCAACGGCAGACCGAAGTGCAATGAGCACGCTGCGCAGTAACCCAAATCCGAGAATATTCCATGTCCCGTATCAAGAACACGTTTGCTGCGCTGTCCGCGCAAGGTAAGAAAGGCCTGATTCCGTTCATGACGGCCGGCGACCCGGATCCCGCGCGCACGGTCGAATTCATGCATGCGCTCGCCGCTGGCGGCGCGGATGTGATCGAACTCGGCGTGCCGTTTTCCGACCCGATGGCCGACGGTCCGGTGATCCAGCAATCGTCGGAACGCGCATTGGCACATGGCGTGTCGCTGCGCCACGTGATCGCCGACGTGAAGCGCTTCCGCGAGACCAACGACACCACGCCCGTAGTGCTGATGGGCTACGCCAATCCGATCGAACGCATGGGTACCGAAGCCTTTGCGAAGGCGGCGAAGGACGCCGGTGTGGATGGCGTGCTGGTTGTCGATTATCCACCGGAAGAGTGTGCTGACTTCGCCGAACAGATGCGATCTGCCGGCATCGATCCGATTTTTCTGCTCGCACCCACGTCGACCGACGAGCGTATCGCGGAAGTCGGCAAAATCGCCAGCGGCTACGTCTATTATGTGTCGTTGAAAGGCGTGACCGGCGCGGCAAATCTGGACGTTTCCAGCATCGCGAGTAAAATCCCGGCCATCAAGTCGCGCGTCCCCCTGCCGGTGGGCGTCGGTTTCGGTATCCGCGACGCGCAAACCGCGCGTTCGGTGGCCGAAGTGTCCGATGCCGTCGTGATCGGCAGCCGTATCGTGCAATTGCTCGAACAGGCGGCGCCTGAAACCGCTGCCGAGACGCTCACGCGTTTCGTCGCCGAAGTGCGCGAGGCGCTGGATAGCGTCGCGACTGCCCGATAACAGTTATTTTTGTCTTCTGTAGTGTGAGCGGCGGGCTTGTCCCGCCGTTTGCGCGATCGTAGACCCGAGAAGGATTCAATATGAGCTGGCTCGACAAACTGCTGCCGCCGAAAATCAAACAAACCGACCCGAAGAACCGTAAGGGGATTCCGGAAGGCCTGTGGATCAAGTGCCCGTCGTGCGAAGCCGTGCTGTACCGCAACGACGTCGAGGCCAATCTGCACGTTTGCCCGAAGTGCGACCATCACATGCGCATCGGCGCGCGTGAGCGGCTCGACGGCCTGCTCGATCCGGAAGGGCGCTACGAAATCGGCCAGGAAATCGTGCCGGTCGACGCGCTCAAGTTCAAAGACAGCCGCAAGTACCCCGACCGCCTGAAAGAGGCGATGGACGACACCGACGAAACCGACGCGATGGTCGTCATGGGCGGCGCGATCCATACGCTGCCGGTGGTGGTGGCCTGCTTCGAGTTCTCGTTCATGGGCGGCTCGATGGGTTCGGTGGTCGGCGAGCGCTTCGCGCGCGGCGCGCAGAACGCGCTCGAACAGAAAGTGCCGTTCATCTGCTTTACCGCTTCGGGCGGCGCGCGGATGCAGGAAAGCCTGCTGTCGCTGATGCAGATGGCGAAAACCACGGCGATGCTGACCAAGCTTGCCGAAGCCAAGCTGCCGTTCATCTCCGTGCTGACCGACCCGACCATGGGCGGCGTGTCGGCCAGTTTCGCGTTCCTCGGCGACGTGGTGATCGCGGAGCCGAAGGCGCTGATCGGCTTTGCCGGTCCGCGCGTGATCGAACAAACCGTGCGCGAGAAACTGCCGGAAGGCTTCCAGCGCGCCGAGTTCCTGCTGACGAAGGGCGCGATCGATATGATCGTCGACCGTCGCAAGCTGCGTGAAGAACTCGCGCAATTGATGGCGCTGCTGAGCCATCAGCCGGCTGACGCAGTAGCGTAAGCAGGCACTACGGTGAACCGTCGTCGAGCTTTCTTAAGCGCGGCGGCCGTTAGAAAAGCAGCAAAAAATAGCGCGCCGCGTGAGTGATCAAGCGGCGCGCTGTCATTTCCGGGATAATCACGGTCTCGCAACGCAGCGCCGGTTGCTGACGGTGGCCAGCGAGGGCGGGTGCGGTTTGCGCGCATAAAGTGCCCGCCGGACTAGGCTCTGGCCGCAGCCGCAGCCGCAGCCGCAGCCGCAGCCGCAGCCGACCGCTTCGCTCCGCCCCGCGCCCATTCGCAACACTGCCTAACCGATTCACTCGCGATTCACCCGATGACCACATTTCCCACCCTCGACGCGTGGCTCACGCACCTTGAATCCGCGCATCCGGTCGGCATCGACATGGGTCTGGCCCGCATCAGTCAGGTGCGCGACGCGATGCAGCTGTCGTTCGCGTGTCCGGTCATCACGGTCGGCGGCACGAACGGCAAGGGTTCCACGTGCGCGATCCTCGAATCCATTCTGCTGCGCGCCGGGTTCACGGTCGGCTGTCACACGTCGCCGCATCTGCTCTCGTTCAACGAGCGCGCGCGGGTGAACGGCGAAATGGCGAGCGACGCCGATCTGCTGCCGCACTTCGAAGCCGTCGAAGCCGCGCGCCTAAGCCTCGCCGAACCGGTCACGCTGACCTACTTCGAGTTCACGACGCTGGCCATCATGAGCCTGTTCGCTTCGCGCGAACTGGACGCGGTGATTTTCGAAGTCGGCCTGGGCGGCCGCCTCGACGCGGTCAATATCCTCGATACGGATTGCGCGATCATCACCAGCATCGATATCGATCACACGGAGTATCTCGGCGACACGCGCGAGAAAATCGCCTTCGAAAAGGCCGGCATTTTCCGTCCAGGCAAGCCGGCGATCTGCGCGGACCCGGTCCCGCCGCAATCGCTGATCGATTACGCGGAAAAAATCGGCGCCGAATTGTGGCTGTTCGGCCGCGATTTCCGCTATGAGGGCCAAGCCGGCAGCGAGCGCCAGCAATGGAGCTACGTCGGCCCGACCATGCGTCGTTCGGCGCTGGCCTATCCGGCGCTGCGTGGCGCGAATCAATTGATCAACACGTCGGCGGCGCTCGCCGGCCTCGAGGCGCTGCGCGACCGTTTGCCGGTGTCGGCGCAGGACATCCGCCTCGGCCTCGCCAACGTGGAACTGCCGGGGCGTTTCCAGGTGCTGCCGGGCAAGCCTGCCATCGTGCTGGATGTTGGCCACAATCCGCACGCGGCCGCGGTGTTGTCGCAAAATCTCGGCAACATGGGCTTCTTTCCCTACACGTACGCGGTGTTCGGCGCGATGCGTGACAAGGACATTGCCGGCGTGCTGACGCACCTGAAGGGCGAAATCGATCACTGGTGCGTAACCGATTTGCCGACGCCGCGGGCGGCGTCAGCGGAAGAACTCGAAGCGGCCTTGCGCGAGCAGGGCGTGGACGAGGGCGCCGACAGCAGCGTGACGCGCTATGCCACACCGGCAGAGGCTTTCCAAGACGCGCTAAAACGAGCGTCAGAGAATGATAGAATCGTGGTTTTCGGCAGTTTCTATACGGTAGCAGGCGTGATGGCCTACCGTAAATCGCAGCAACACTGAACGGGCGCCAGGCTCGAACCAAGCGATTCATGGGAATTTTCTCGTTCGGCAAGAAAGACGACGCGCCCACCCGGCGCGGCGCAAACACCAGTTCCACCCGGGCCGCCCGTGGCGAGCGCGTGGAGCGGCGAACCCGCCGCACGGAGCGCACCGTCGACGCCGATGCGATGCTGCTCGACCCTACGTTGCCGGAAAAGCAGCGTGCGCGTCGCCGCCTCGTCGGAGCGATCGCGATGGTCGTGGCGGCGGTCGTCATCCTGCCGATGGTGCTGGACTCGCACCCCAAGCCCGTCACAGACGACATCTCCATCGACATTCCAAGCCGTCCCGCGCCGAAGCTCGCTAAAGCCCAGGAAGACACGCAGGCCGGCGTAGCACCCGATAATCCTGCAACGCCAGACGCGGCACTCGCCGCATCCGGTCTTGCGCCGGCAACGGCAGCCAAGCAAGGGCAGTCCGGCGCCACGAAGCAATCGAGCGCGGAGACGAACGCAGCGGCGTCCGCAGCGGCGTCCGCGGCCAAGCCGGCGGCGAAACCGCAAGCGCCGTCCTTGGCGGCCAACACTGCGCCGACGGCGCCCGCAACGCCTGCCAAACCCGCGGCGAAACCGCCGGTCACGCATAACGCCGCGACCGCTCCCGCACCGGCTGCGCAAGCGCCAAGCTCTGATGACACGAACGCGGCCGCCAGCGCTGACGCGAATTCCGGCACGCCGGCTTCGCCGGCGGGCAGCCGTTTCGCCGTGCAACTCGGCGCCTTCGCGAACGACGCCAATGCGCGCAATTGGGCCACCAAGTTGAAAGCGGCGGGCGTGCCCGCATATACCGAACATCGAAAGCAGGCTGACGGCTCCACGCTCACGTTGCTGCGTGCCGGCCCGTTCGCCGACCGTGCAGCGGCAAGCGCCGCCATCGCAAAGGTTCGCGAGGTCGGCTTGACGTCGGGCGCGAACAGCGGCGCTGCACAGTAAGCCAGCGATGTTCACTGCCTTCGACTACGCTGTAATGGCGGTGATCGGTTTGTCGGCGCTGCGCGGCACATGGCGCGGGTTTTTGTCGGAGATATTCGGGCTGATCGGCTGGATTGCGGCGTTTTTCATTGCTTGCCGCTTTGTCGGTTACGTCGTGCCGTTTATCCCGTCCAATTGGCCGGGCGGCGCGTTGACGCAGTGGCTGCTGGCTTTTGCGCTGGTGGTGGTCGGTGTGGTGCTGGTGGCGAGCGTGCTGAACGCCCTTTTGAGCCGCATCGTGCAGGCAACCGGCTTGAGCGGCGTGGACCGCTCGCTCGGTTTGATGTTCGGCCTCGTGCGCGGGGTCATTCTGGTGCTGATTCTGGTCGCCCTGGCTGGCTTGACCGAACTGCCCCAACAGGAATTCTGGCGCAACGCCTTGCTTCGGCCCTATGCGGTCGAGGGCGTGCACGTAATGAAACCGCTGCTTCCCGAGACGCTGGCTGCTTACGTCCGAGTGTGACGATCAGGCGAGCGGAAAGGGAAACGCAGCAGGACACCGGCGCAAACCGGCTGCCTTTACGTTCGGTCGCGTAGCTTCGCGAACGCCCCGAAGGAAGTCCTTCGGGACACCATCGCAGGCAGCGGCCGCCATGACGAATTTCGTACCTTTGAAGGACATGCCATGTGCGGCATCGTAGGCGTAGTTTCTCATTCTCCGGTCAATCAACTGATCTATGACAGCCTGCTGCTCCTGCAGCACCGCGGTCAGGACGCCGCCGGCATCGCGACAGCGAACGGCAGCAACTTCCACATGCACAAGGCCAACGGCATGGTGCGCGACGTGTTCCGCACGCGCAACATGCGCAGCCTGCCCGGCACCACCGGTATCGGCCAGGTCCGTTACCCGACCGCCGGTTCCGCGTCGAGCGAAGAAGAAGCCCAGCCGTTCTACGTGAACGCGCCGTTCGGCATCATCCTCGCGCACAACGGCAATCTGACCAACTGGCAGCAGCTGAAAGATGAGATGTTCCGCATCGATCGCCGCCACATCAATACCAATTCCGATACGGAAGTCATGCTCAACGTGCTCGCGCACGAATTGCAGCTCTCCAGCTCGGGCCTGCAACTCGATCCGGCCGCGCTGTTCAAGGCCGTGTCGGGCGTGCATCGGCGGGTGCGCGGGTCGTACGCGATCGTGTCGTTGATTGCCGGTTACGGTCTGCTGGGCTTCCGCGACCCGTTCGGCATCCGTCCGCTGTGCCTCGGCAAGCAGGAAACGGCCGAAGGCGTCGAGTGGATCCTGGCGTCGGAATCGGTGGCGATCGAAGGTATCGGCTTTGAATTCGTGCGCGACGTGGCGCCGGGCGAAGCGATTTTCATCGACATCGAAGGCAATCTGCACTCGCAGCAATGCGCCACGAACCCGAGCCTGAACCCCTGCATTTTCGAACTCGTGTATCTCGCGCGTCCAGACTCGGTGCTCGACGGCGTGCCGGTCTACAACGTGCGTCTGCGCATGGGCGACTACCTCGCCGAGAAGATCAAGCGCGAGCTGCCCGACGTTCCGATCGACGTCGTGATGCCGATTCCCGATTCGTCCCGGCCGGCCGCGATGCAGGTCGCGAAGAAGCTGGGCGTGGAATACCGCGAAGGCTTCTTCAAGAACCGTTACGTCGGCCGGACCTTCATCATGCCGGGCCAGGCCGTGCGCAAGAAGTCGGTGCGCCAGAAGCTGAACGCCATGGGCATCGAGTTCAAGGGCAAGAACGTGCTGATCGTCGACGACTCGATCGTGCGCGGCACCACGTCGCACGAAATCGTGCAGATGGCGCGCGACGCCGGCGCGAACAAGGTGATCTTCGCTTCGGCGGCGCCGCCGGTGAAGTTCCCGAACGTCTATGGCATCGACATGCCGACGCGCGGTGAACTTGTCGCCCACGGCCGCTCGGACGACGAAGTCGCGCGCATGATCGGCGCGGACCATCTCGTTTATCAGGACGTCGACGCGCTCAAGCAGGCGGTGCGCGATATCAACCCGGCGCTGAAGGAGTTCGAAGCGTCGTGTTTCGACGGCAACTACGTGACGGGCGACGTCACCACCGAGTACCTCGACCGCATCGAAAGGGCGCGTCTCGCACCGTCATCGCAATCGGACCGCGACGCCGCCAGCGAAGCGATCGACGGCGGAGCCCCGGCCCGTTCGCAACTGCATCTGCAATTGTCGGTGGGTTGAGCGCGGCTTGAATGATCCGCTCCCGGCGCGGCACGCTGCACGCCACGCCGGGAGCGTGTTAGCATGACGGCTTGCGTCGATTTGAACTCAGCTTGCGGACGCGGGGCAACCCGAAACAGCTAAAGCGAATGGTGGAAAAGCCGCATTCATCTACCTCCGCTCCAGCTTTCCCCCGCACATGAAGCCCGCTTATGCCGACGCAAAAGCGGGCTTTTTTGTTGCTGCCGTTCGGCTTGATACGCTGAGCTCACTTCATCTGAGCGGCGTATGCCGAACGCAGCCATGGAACATTGGAAACCAGAACCAACATGGACGACTCCCTGAACTTCGATACGCTGGCAGTCCGCTCGGGCACGGTGCGCAGCGACTTCAACGAACATTCGGAAGCGATTTTCCTGACTTCGAGCTTCGTGTTCGCGAGTGCTGCGGACGCCGCCGAAAAATTCAAGAATTCCGAAGACAACTACACCTACTCGCGCTTCACGAATCCGACTGTCTCGATGTTCCAGGATCGCCTGGCCGCACTTGAAGGCGGCGAAGCCTGCATGGCGACGGCGTCGGGCATGGCCGCGATCATGTCGGTGGTGATGTCGACGCTGCAGGCGGGCGACCATCTGGTCAGCTCGCAGGCGCTGTTCGGTTCGACGCTCGGCATGTTCTCGCAGATCTTCAGCAAATTCGGTATCACGACGACGTTCGTCGATCCGACTGATCTGGATGCATGGAAAAACGCCGTGCGTCCGGAGACGAAGATGTTCTTCCTCGAAACGCCGTCGAATCCGCTGACCGAAGTCGCGGATATCGAAGCGATCAGCAAGATCGCCAAGGCGTCGAACGCGCTGTTCGTGGTTGACAACTGTTTCTGCAGCCCGGCCCTGCAGCAGCCGCTGAAGCTCGGCGCCGATGTCGTGATGCATTCGGCCACCAAGTTCCTCGACGGTCAGGGCCGCGTGCTCGGCGGCGCGCTGGTCGGCTCCAAGCAGTTCATCATGGAAAAGGTGTTCCCGTTCGTGCGCAGCGCCGGGCCGACGTTGTCCGCGTTCAACGCATGGGTGCTGCTCAAGGGCATGGAAACGCTGTCGTTGCGCGTCGAGAAGCAGTCGGCGAATGCGCTCGAAATCGCGCGCTGGCTGGAAACGCATCCGGCTGTGAATCGTGTGTTTTATCCGGGGCTCGAATCGCATCCGCAGCATGCGCTGGCCATGCGTCAGCAGAAGTCGGGCGGCGCGATTCTGTCGTTCGAACTGAAGGGCGATACGCCGGAGCAGATGCGCGCGAATGCATGGCGTGTGATCGACAACACGAAGATCTGCTCGATCACCGGCAACCTGGGCGATACGCGCACCACCATCACGCATCCGGCGACGACCACGCATGGTCGCGTGACGCCGGAAGCGCGCGCGGCGGCGGGCATCAGCGAAGGCTTGATCCGTCTTGCAGTGGGTCTTGAGAACGCCGGTGATATCCGCGGCGATCTGGAGCGCGGTCTGGCGGGTTGAGCGAAGAAGGTTCGAGCGAAGGCTCGAACGAAAGCGTGAAGCAGGACTAGTGGGCCGCTCCGTTCAGGCGGCTCGCGCGACGAAACTCAGTGCAGTCCTTCCGAGCTTCCGAGCAATAGAGCCAACGCGGCGACACTCAGTGCAATGAAACCTGGCGCCGTGAAAACTCAGTGGCGCAACGCGCGCCACTGACCGGGCGCCAGCCCGAAACGCCGCGTGAACGCGTGCGTGTAGGCGCTCTGATCGCCGAAGCCGATGTCCAGCGCGATATCGGTCAACGAAAGGCGCGGATCGGCGAGCAATGTGAGTGACGTATCGAGCCGCAGGCGCTGCAAATAGCGGTGCGGCGTCTCGCCGAAGGCCTCGATAAAAAGCTGATGAAAGCGCCGCATGCCGAAGCCGCAATGCGCGGCAAGGTCGGCTATCCGCAAAGGCTCCGACAAATGCGCGCGCAACCAGCGGTCGATGCGCGCAAAGTCGAGACCGGCGCCGGCTGCAACCGTGCCGGCCGCGGTGCCCGCATCGGCCACCAAGGCCGCGCCGAGGCGCGCGGCTGCGTCCCAATGAAAACGCCGCGTATCCAGATCGTCGCCCAGAACGCCGCCGGTGGCGTGTGCTGCGATGCGATGCACAAGCTGCGTTAAAGAGGTGTCGATCGTGACGGCCCGCGCGCGGTCGAACAAGCGTTCCGGCACGGCCAGCGAAGTGGCCGGCAAATCCAGCACCAACTGCCGGTTCTCGCCGACGCCCGCGTAATCGTGCCGCGCACCCGCCGGGATGAGCCAGGCGGAGCCGGCGTCGATCTGTTGCGCGACGCCGTTCACCGCCATCACCATCGCGCCGTCGAGCCCGAGCACGACCTGGTGAAAGTCGTGCACGTCCGACGCTTCGATCGCGCCGTAGCGGCGCAGCGAAACGCTAGGAGCGGTAACGGCGGCGTGGTTCATCGACGGTGCGCAGTCAGCGAAAGACTTAAACGCCGAGCAATTCGACTTCGAACACGAGCGTTGCGTTCGGCGGAATCACGCCGCCCGCGCCGCGCACGCCGTAGCCGAGTTGAGGCGGGATGGTCAGCTTGCGCGTGCCGCCGACCTTCATGCCTTGCACGCCTTCATCCCAGCCCTTGATGACCATGCCGCCGCCCAGCACGAAAGCGAACGGGTCATTGCGGTCCTTGCTCGAGTCGAACTTCTGGCCATCGGTCAGCCAGCCGGTGTAGTGCACGCTGACGGTCTTGCCGGCCACCGCTTCGGCGCCGGTGCCTTCAACGATGTCTTCGTACTTCAAGCCGGATTCGGTAGTCACAGTCGACATGTATCGCTCCTCAGGTCAAAAACGTAAAAACCGACATTGTAGGCGTGTTGACGCCGCATGCCGAGGATTGCCGCGTGGCACGCGGATTGCGTGCCAGTTGGCCGTCCGGCCAGGCTGGTCGCGCCGGACCGCATGCCTATAATGGGGCTTCTTTCAATCATCATGCACCGCCTGAGAGGGCTCGATCGTGACAACGTCTTCAACCGGAACTACCGGCGAAAAGCCGGTGCCTTCCGGCTTCGCCGTATCCGAACGCACGGCGTATCTGCGTGCGGAAACCGCGCTGTTCATGCGTGACCATGTGCTCTCGCTGGTGTCGCACGATCTGCGCGGTCCGTTGAACGCCATTCACAGTTGGGCGTACGTGCTTGAGCGCAAGCTCGACGCGAACGACCCCAACGCGCAGCGCGCCGTCACCGGCATTCGCAATGGCGTGGACCAGCAGGTCAAGCTGCTCGAGAGGATCGTCGACGCCACGCGCGCCGAAACCAAATCGCTGGCGCTCACCTACGCGTCATTTCCGCTGCATCCGTTACTCGATGAAACTGTGGAAGAAGTCCGCTCGGGCCTGGCTCGGACGCGCGGCGTGGAAGTCACGCTCGACTCGCAACTCGCCACCGAGCAGCTCAACGGCGACCGCGAGCGCCTCGCTGCCGCGCTATGGCTGATGCTGACCTTCGCGGTCGAGACGAGCCCGGAAGGCGCCACGGTCATCCTGTCCACGAAAGCCGACACGAGCGCATGGCACGCCAGTCTCACGTACGACACTAACAGCGCCACGTTGGAGGATCCCGCCTTGCCTCACGTGCTCGAAGCGTTTGCCCGCAAGCAGGCGCGCGAGCCGCGCGAAGCGAAACGGATCGCGTGGGTGCTGGCACTGTGCAAGCGCGTTGCGGAAGCGCACGGCGGCAGTTTCGAGCAAGGCGAGGCAAACGGCGGTGATGCAACCGGCAGCAGCGCAGCGACGCTCGCGCTACGCATCCCGCTGAGCGCAACCGCCGCACAGTGAACGGTTCAACTCAGCCACTTCGTTTGCGCGATTCAAATTTCACCGAGCTTTCACCCTCTATACTGACAACTTTTGTTGCCGGAGCCTTTCGCTTTGATCCAGGTCGTCGCCCTTATCGGTGCGTTGTTTCTCGTTGCCCTCAACGGTTTCTTTGTTGCCGCTGAATTCGGTCTGGTCAAACTGCGGCAGACGCGCGTGCAAAGCCTTGCCGCCAAACATGGCATGCGCGGACGTCTGCTGGCGAAGGTGCACGGGCGCCTCGACGCCTATCTGTCCGCCTGTCAGCTCGGCATCACGTTGGCGTCGCTCGGGCTCGGCTGGATCGGCGAGCCCGCGTTCGCGGAGCTGCTCACGCCGCTCTTCAGCCTGCTCGGTGTGGAGTCGGAGAAGCTGATCCACGGCATTTCGCTGTTCTTCGCGTTCTCGTGCATTTCGTTCCTGCATATCGTGGTGGGCGAACTGGCGCCGAAGTCGCTGGCGATTCGCGAGGCGGAGAAGGTTTCGCTATGGGCCGCCACGCCGTTGTACGGCTTTTATTGGGCCATGTATCCGGCGATCTGGGTGCTCAATTCGAGCGCGAACGCCGTGCTCAAACTCACCGGGCTCGACGCCGATCACGGCCACGACTCGCACTACTCAACCGACGAACTCAAGCTGATCCTGCGCGGCCGCCGCGCCAACGTCGCAACGGAACTGGGTTCGCCGGACGGCGCCTACAGTCAGGACGAGTGGAACACGATTGCACACTCGCTGGATTTTTCGCGCATGACGGTGTCGGACCTCATGCGTCCGGCTTACGAAATGATTGGCTTGCGCCGCGATCTGCCGTTGCGCGAAAACATGCAGGTGGTGGCGCGGCATCGCTTCAGCCGTTATCCGCTGTTCGAAGACGCGTCCGGCGAACGCGTGGCCGGCATGATCCACTTGAAGGACCTGCTCCTGGCCCGCCATGCGGGCAGCACACTCGACGATCTCTCTAAATACGCGCGGCCCGTGCAGTACGTGACGCCGGAGATGCCGGCGCTGGAACTGTTTCGCCGCTTTCGCAAGGGCGCGCCACACTTCGCGCTGGTCGGCCACAAGCGGGAGAAGCCGATCGGTTTCCTGACGCTCGACAATCTGCTCGGCGCACTGGTCGGCCAGATCCACGACGAGTTCCGTCAGGGCGACGCCGACTGGACGCGCATGGACGACGGCACCTTGATGGGCAAGGGCAGCTTGCCGGTGGTGTCGCTGGAACGCGCGTTGGGCATCGACATCGACGAAGGCAAGGCTGAATCGGTCGGCGGCCTCGTGATTCAGGCGCTCAACGATCTGCCCACCGAAGGGCAGAGAGTCGAGTTCGACCGCTTCGACGTCGTCGTCAAGAAAATGAAAGGGCCGCGTATCGTGCTCGTGCGGGTCTATCCGAAAACCTTCGATGACGAAGGTGGCTAAGCCGCGATAGCGTTGCAACACGCCACAGGTAGAATTGTCGTCCACACGGTTGGGGGCGACATGGGATATCTGTTGGTGCTGTGCGTCGGGTTGCTGGCCGGCACGTTGAGCGGCGTGGTCGGCACCGGCTCGTCGATGATGCTGATGCCCGTTCTCGTCATGCTGTTCGGTCCGCAACAGGCGGTGCCGATCATGGCGATCGCCGCGATCATGGGCAACTTCGGCAAGGTCCTCGCGTGGTGGCGCGAGATCGACTGGCGTGCGTGCGGCGCTTACTGCGTGACCGCTGTGCCAGGCGCGGCGCTGGGTGTGCGAACGCTGCTTGCGTTGCCGCCGCACGCGGTGGAGATTGCGTTGGGTTTGTTCTTCGTCGCGATGGTGCCCACGCGGCGCTGGCTCGCGCGCCGGGACATCAAGTTCTCTTTGTTGCAGCTTTCCCTGATCGGCGGCGTGGTGGGTTTTCTCACGGGGATCGTCGTGTCCACCGGACCGATCACGGTGCCCGTGTTCATGTCTTACGGCCTCGTGAAGGGCGCTTTTCTCGCGACAGAAGCGGCGGGCTCCTTGACCGTCTACGCCGCCAAAGTCGCGGTCTTCAATCATTTCGGCGCGTTGCCGTTGCATGTGGTGATCGATGGCTTGATCACCGGCTCCTCGTTGATGATCGGCTCGTTTGCCGCGCGCTCCATCGTGGTTCGGATGAGTCCTTCGACTTTCAAACTGGTCGTCGACGGTTTGATGTTGTCGTCGGGACTTTCACTGTTGTGGGCAGCGGGGCGCTAATCAGGCTCAGTCGAGCGGCCTAGCCGACAGACGCCTCAAACACGCGCCGATAATTTCCGCCGAGAATCGCTCCCACTTCCTCTGGCGAAAATCCGGCAAGCAGCAACGCACTCGCCAGATCGGGCAACTGCTCGTAGCTGCGGAACACCGGCGGCGAAATAAACCCGAGCATGTCCGTCCCGAGACCGACATGCTCCACGCCGACCACATCCGCCATGCGCTTCACGCCCTCGGCCATCGCATGCAAATCCTTGAACGTCCCCGAGCTTGGCCAAACGCCGATCACGCCACCCGTGCCCGCGATCACGCGAGCGTGGTCCGGTGTGATGAGCCGGCTTCGCGCGCCCGGATGCGCGGCCAACGCGCTATGTGACAGCACGAGCGGTTTGGTCGACGTGTCGGCGGCGCGCTTCACCAGATCGTACGTGCCGTGCGCGACATCGACGACGATCCCCAATGCATTGCAGCGGCGTATCACCTGCACGCCGGTATCGGTCAGGCCGCCATGCACCGGTGGCTCGGTCTGGATATCGCCGAGTTCGTTCACGCGATAGTGCGTCAGTTGCAGATGCCGCAACTGGTGCTGCGTGTAGGCCTCATCGACCCGATCCACCTGGCCTTCGAGAAAATCCGCGCCTTCGGCGGAAATGATCGCGCATGGCCCGAGCGGACCGGAAGTCGTCAGCGACGCCGTGTTCGTCACCAGCCGCATCTGCTGACGTTCGATCAACTCGTGGGCTCGCTGGAATTCGGTCTGGCCGAGCGCATACAGTTCGCCGGGCTGCGGATCGCGCCACGCTTCGAAGCGCTTACGGTTGTCGGCGACACGCGTGACGGCCGTATCGGTGACGATCGCGAGGCAAATGACGTTCATGCCGCCGGCGCGCATCGGCGCGGCGAGCGGCATGAACGGACGATGCGCGCCGATCGCGGGGTCGCGCGACACGATCACGCGGCCGCCGTGACTGTGCATGTCGATGGTGAGGGTGCCTGCGGGCGGCCGCCACTTCGGCGTGTTGTCCGCTTCCGCTTGCGCGGCGCCGTCGTGCGCCTCGGTGTAGCCGCCGAAGCGGCCAGGCGCGCAGGCCGTCAGTCCGAGCGCCGCGCCGGACGCCAGAAACGCGCGGCGGCTGAATGTTCGCGGCGGCGTCGCCTCAAGAAGATCGAGCGGCTTGGCATCGACCAATCGATACCGCCAGCCCGCGGGATCGTCTACCAGGCGCACGAGGCGGCCGCGCAGTGTCAAGGCGTCTGCTTGCGGCGTGATCGGCATAGCCGCATGCACTTCGATCGAAGTCAGTGGATTGCGCGGCACGCAGCCGCCGCAACAGGGTTCGTCAGTGCTCAGCAAGAAGTAATCGACAGAGCCCGCTAGCGGATCGAGTGGAATCATCCAACCTGATAACTCGATGATCGCGCCATGCAATTCGTCGGCGTCGCCGGTACGGATCGTCGGCCAGTCGATGTTCATCGGCGCGTCCCCTCGAAGGTGATTTATTTGCGAGCCGTAGCTGCCCGGCTTTTGTTAGTAGCCAGCGTGCCCACCATGCGCTCGACGAGCTTCAACGCTTCCGTTTTCAGTGCGACGGGATCATCGGCGCCATCCAGCAACTGTGCCGCCTCGCACACCATGCTGCCGATCATGCGTGCGGCGAGATAGGCGTTCGCTTTGGCTTTTTCGTTGCCGGCGTGCGGGCTGGTCAGCGCGCCGATCAGCAGCCCATAGACGTGCGTCTCTTCGATCTCGCGGCAACGCGCCTGTCCAAGCACTGCGGGAGCCGTTTCGATGACGAGTTGCCGGTAGACGGGTTCGCAGCAAACTTCCAGGAATTCGCGGATGCCCGCGCTGACGCGCTTTGCCTTCGGCGCGGCCTCGGCCGCAGCCTTCACTTTCAATGCGGCAGCAGCCTGCAAGGACTCGACGAGGGCGTCGAAGAGCTCGGCTTTATCGGCGAAGTGATGGTAGAACGCACCGCGCGTCACGCGCGCACTGCGCGCAATCGCTTCGATGCCGACCTGCTGATAACCCTCCGCTGCGAACAGCTCGCCTGCAGCGGCAATGAGCGCCTGACGGGTGGCGTCCGCGTATTCCTCGCGGCGGGATTTGGGGGGCGCGCCTGCGGTTGGCATGGAGTCGATTCGTGTCCCTTGATTTTTCACATTCTGATTGTAGTATACATACACGGTGTATGTGAAAATCTCTGTGTATGTAATTGCGGCAGTTCATCACGACACGGAGACGCGGGGCAACAAACAACGCCGTAGATGAGCAACCCATTCAGGAGCAGACCCAAATGACCTCAGCAGGAAAATACGTTTTGCCCAGTGCGGAGCAGCTAGCCAACGCGCAGAAAGTCGTGCAGCGGTTCGCCGCGGAGTGGCAAAACCCCGTCGCCGATAACTTGAGAGTCCTCATGCACGAGGACACGCAGAATCTCATTCCACCCATGACAGAGCCCGCCGACCGCGAAGGGGTCGTCGAGCATTTCCGTCAGGTGCTTGCGCAGTTGCCGGATTTGAAAGTCGATGTCCTGCAATGGGCACCTACAGGCGACGCCGTCATGATCGAATGGCGAGCGTCAGCCACCGTGGCCGGCCAGGCGCTTAGTTGGCAAGGCGTCGATCGCTTTAACGTTCGCGGCGACCGCATGTACAAAGGGCAGGTGTATTGGGACACGCGGCGTGTCGCGGAGCAGATGGCCGAAGCTGTCAAACGAGCACAGCAGAGCAGCGCAGCGGGATGACGCGTCATTTCGACTAGGCCCATAAAAAAGGCGGTTAGAGCGTGCACGCTCCAACCGCCTTCGCTTAAAGACAGACCCTGAAGAAGATCAACTACGCGGCACACCGTCCTCCACCAACACAGCGATCGGCATCGCGCCCAACGCATCGCGCAGAAACAGCAGGCCGTTTTCATCGACCTTCGGCGCAGCGGGACTCAGCCAGTCGAACAGCGCTCTCGCTGAAAGATCGGACGGCATCTCCAGCGCCGTGTCCCCCCATTTCGCCGGATCGACCATCGGCAAATCGCCTTCGTCACCGAGCAAGCCGGCCGCGAGCCGGCTCGCCACCACCACGGCCCACGCATTGCCATGCCGCCGGGCAAACGCGATCACACTCGACGCGTGCTTACCGCGCACGGCGAGCGGAAGATATTCGCTCTGACTCAGCAACTCGGGCAAATGCGCTCGCAACGCCAGCACGCGCTGCACCACCGCGAGCTTCACGCGTCCATCACGCCAGCTCGGCAGGAATTCCGACGGCGGCGTCTGCACGAGCCACGCCTCGCGTTTGGCGAAATCGACGGGCCTGCGATTGTCCGGATCGACCAGACTGAAGTCCCACAACTCGGTACCCTGATAAAGATCGGGAATCCCAGGCGATGCCAGCCGCAACACGGTCTGCTGCAAGCTATTGAGCGCACCGGCGCGGCTGATTCGGCCGACGAACGCAGACAACGCCTTCAGGAAGCCGTCGCGCCGCTGCGGTGCGAGGATGTCGAACAGGAACTCGCGACAGGCGGCCTCGTACCCTTCGTCGGGCGCGAGCCAGTTGGTTTGCAGCTTGGCTTCGCGCAGCGCCTTCAATTGCCATTGCGCGACGCGTTCGGCCAGTTCCTTCACGCCGGCTTCGTCGTCTGGTTGCAAGTCCGGCGGCCAGCAGCCCACCAGTGTTTGATAGAGCATCGCTTCGGCGGCGGGGCCGGGCGCCCAGTCGTAGCTCGTGTCCTGGCCGACGCTGCTGACGGGTTTGCCATCGAGCGCACGACGATGCGGCGCATTCAGCGTGGACCACGCGCGCAACGTCGCGCTCCAGTCCTGCGCGATCTCGCTCAGCACAGCGAGCCGCGCGCGCACATCTTCGCCACGTTTGTGATCGTGCGTGGCCGTCGCGAGCATGGCGTGCGGGAAGCGCTGCGAACGCTCCAGATTCGCCGCGTGAAACGCTTCGACCGACAACGCGAACTCGCCCGGGTCCGAGCCGACCTCATTGCGCGACAACAGCCGGCCATAGCGATAGCACGCCGTATCTTCGACCGCCTTCGCGGCAACTGGCGCGGTCAGCTGTGAAAACAGCGTCTGCGCGGTGCGTCGCGCGGAACCGGCATGGCTTGGCGGCGCGCCGTTCTGGCCTTGCTGCTGCGGCGTACCGCTTCGTCCGGGCGGCGGTTCTTCCGCGCTACCGCCGAGCCATGCGTTCACGCGATCGAGCGCGACAAGGTCCGCGCGCGAAAGCGTCCGTCGCGCGCCCTCCAAAGCCTGCTCGAAATAAACGTTGTCCGCCGCGCTGCGCAGACCGTTCTGCGGATAGATTCGATACACCGGAAAATGCACGACCAGTTCGGTCAACACACGCCGCAGC
Source organism: Paraburkholderia sediminicola (assembly GCF_046027355.1). GTDB lineage: Bacteria > Pseudomonadota > Gammaproteobacteria > Burkholderiales > Burkholderiaceae > Paraburkholderia > Paraburkholderia sediminicola_B. Next base: position 40,236 of record NZ_JAQQEK010000014.1, read on the forward strand.
GTGGTGAAGGTGAAATCGCGCGTAGTCAGCGAATCGCGGGCAATGCGATGCAACGCGCGCGCCGCGCGGTCGAGTTCCGCCGACAGGTTTTCCGCGAGAATCTTGCGGCGCGCGATTAGCGCTTCGTCTGCAAAACGCGGGCTGCGGCCGGTCAGTTCGGCCCACGTCTGCGCGAGCGGTTCGGCGCCCGCCGGATCGTGCAGCAGCGCGCCGACGTCGCTCATGAAATCGTAGCCGGTGGTGCCGTCCACAGGCCAATCGTCGCGCAGCGGCTCGCCGCGTCCGAGAATCTTTTCGACCACCACATACGGCGCGGTATCGCGCAGTTCCGTGAGACGCTGACGCAAACGCTGACAGTATTCACGCGGCTCGGCGAGGCCGTCGACGTGATCGATACGCAAGCCGTCCACCACGCCTTCCTGGTACAGACGGAAGGGCAGTGCATGCACGGCCTCGAACACTTCGGGCCGTTCCACGCGCACACCGGCGAGCGTCGAGATGTCGAAGAAACGCCGCCAGTTCACCTCATCGGATGCAGTGCGCCACCACGCCAGGCGGAAGTGTTGCCGCTCGATCAGGCGATGCAGACGGTCGCGCGTTACCGGGTCATCAGGGGCATAGGCCTGCAGCGCGATCTCGATTGCCGAGCCACCGTTTTGCGCAACGAACTCGCGCAACATGTCGCGGCCTTCGGCGGCGCGCGGATGATCGGCGGGCTGCGTCGTGAGTCCGTGGAAGCGTTCGGCGAGCGCGTTGAGATCGGCGCGGTCGGCGCTTTGCAGGATCGACGCGTAATCGGTCGGGCACACGGGAAACACGTGCGGGCCGTAGCCGATCTGAAAGCGCCCGAGGTCCGCCGCGAAATGCAGCGCGATGCGGCCCGCCGCGAGTTCCTCGCCGTACGGCGCGCCGAGCGTGGGCAGCAGCACCTTGCCGCGCAAGGCGGGATCGGGCGAATGCCAGTCCACATCGAAATGCCGCGCAAAAGCGCTATGACGGCCCCATTCGAGGATATCGAGCCACCACGCGTTGCTGGAACCGCCGACGCCCATGTGGTTGGGCACCGTGTCGATGATCAGCCCCATGTTATGCGCGCGCAGTTTGTCGACGAGGCGCTTCAGTGCCGCCTCGCCGCCGCATTCGGCGCTGACCTGGGTGTAATCGACGGTGTCGTAGCCGTGCATCGAGCCCGGCTCGGCCGTCGTGATGGGCGACGCGTAGACGTGGCTGATGCCGAGCGCGGCGAAGTAGTCGACGCGCTTCGCGGCATCGTCGAAGGTGAAGCCTCGATGGAACTGGAGGCGAAGCGTGGAGCGCGGGACGGTCATGGCGTATCAGGCTCCGAAGAAGCATTGGGAGAAGGGAGCGGGGCGGTCGCGGCGCGGCGCGCGCGATCGACTGCGAGCAGCCGGTCGCAGAACGTGTCGTCCTCGAACAGCTCGTCGATCGGCACGCTCACGCGGCGCCGCCAGTTCGGATGCTCGTCGATCGAGCCGGGCAGATTCGGCTGCTCGACTTGCGCGAGCAAATCCTCGAGCGGAAACGTGACCAGCGGGCCGGGCGTCGCGGCAACGAACGCGAGCGCTTCGTCAACGGGCGCGCTGTCAGGCGGCGGCGCAGCGACGTCAGGCGCGGCCACGCCCGCTTGTTGGAACGCGCGCCACAACTCGGTGCGGTCTTTCGCGCGCGCTTCCTGGGCCGCTTCCTCGGGATCGCGGCCGTCGGCGCGCGCCATCGTCTGGCCGATCTTGTTGCGCCAGGTGATGTCGCTGCCGCGCCACCAGCCGGCGACCGTCGGCAGATCGTGCGTGGTCGTGGTGCCGACCGCATTGCGGTCCCAAGCCGAAGGCGGCTTGAATCCTTTGCCGTCATGCGCGCCCTCGAACCACAGCACGCGAATGCCGGCGATGCCGTGCTCCTCGAGCCGCTCGCGAAAACCGGGCGGCACAGTGCCCAGATCTTCGCCGATCACGATCGCGCGATGCCGCCACGATTCGAGCGCGATCAGACGCAGCAGGTCTTCGAGCGGGTAGCGCAAATAAGCGCCGTTACGCGCGCTTTCGCCTTCAGGCACGAGCCACAGCCGCCGCAAGCCGAGAATGTGATCGATGCGGATGCCGCCGGCATGCGCGAACGCCGCGCGCAGCATGTCGATGAAAGCAGAGAAGCCCTGCGTGCGCATGGCGCGCGGCGAGAACGTAGTGAGTCCCCATGCCTGGCCCGCCTGGTTGAACAGATCCGGCGGCGCGCCGACCGATACGCCTTGCAGCATGTCGTCGCGATACGACCACGCGTGACTGCCGGCGCTATCGCATCCCACCGCGAGATCGGCGATCAGGCCGACGGCCATGCCGGCATCGCGCGCCGCATGTTGCGCGTGCGACAAACCCTTGGCGGCGAGCCATTGCAGAAACAGATGGAAATCGACCTCGTGCCGATGGACCTCCGCAAAGGCGTCGACTTCCGGGCTGCGCGGATCGCGCAACGCTTCGGGCCAGTTGCGCCAATGTCCGTTGCCGCCTTCTCGCGCGAGTTGCGCCGCCTGAAGCGCTTCGAAACGCGCGTGATCTTCGAGCGCGCGTCCGGCGCGTTCGCAGAAACCGTGAAATTCCAGCGCGCGCGGCGTGTTCTGCGCACGTTCGTGCGCACAGAAATGCTCATACAGTTTGCGCAAGACTTTCAGTTTCAGCACGACCGCGTTCGGCCAGTCGATCAGCGGCAAGCGTTCGAGTTTCGACCACGCGTCTCCGGCCTGTGCGGCTTCTAGCGCGGCATGCGCGGCCTCCGCGCCGAACACGGCGGCGGGATCGATATGTGTGACGTTCAACCACAAACGCGACGACGGCGAATACGGACTGAAACGCGCCGGCTCCGCGCTGAACATCGCATGAGTCGGGCTGACGGCGAGCGCGTGCGCGCCACGCTTCGCGCTTTCCACGGCGATTTGCGCGAGCGCCGAATAATCGCCGATGCCGCCGTCGCCAGCGCGGCGCAACCCGTATAACTGCGCGGCCATGCCCCACAGCGGCGGCGCGGGCGTGTCGTTGCCCGTGGCGTCGTCGTGCAGCGTGCGCCAGGCGTCGGCGACGGTATAGCAGCGCGGCGGCGCCACGGCCAGCGTCACCCGCTGATCGTGGATCACGAGGGTGTGATAGCCGGCCTCGTCGATCGGTGCGAGCAACGCTTCCTCACCTTTGGGCGCCGTAAACCTGCCGTCGATGATCGAGCCACTTTCAAGCTCGATCCGATAATGGATGCCGGATTTGATCGCCGCGACGTGCAACGCAATGCCGCGCCCGACTTCGGCGGTCATCAACGGCGGCAGTTTGCGGCCCGACAATTCTGCTTCGAGCGCGGCGGTGCTTTGCCGGATTTGCGTGGCGTTGCCGCACGGCAAACCCATCCGCTCGAGCAGCACGGCGAGTGTGCTTTCAGGCACATGCTGCGTCGTATGGTGCGCATCCTGCCACTCCACCTCGAAGCCGGCGCGCGAGGCGAGAGTGTCAATCGTATTGTTAGGGCGTCGGGTAGTCACGCGTGGCGCTCCTGTTGTCCCGCGATGCGAGCATCGTGGCCGATGGCATAGTCGCAGACGTCGCCGGTCAGCCACGCGACGAACGTGTACGGCGGCAATACCTTGACGTCGATCTGTTCGCGCACGCGCGGCGGCGTTTCGAAAATTACCTTGCCGGCCGGAATTTCGGTGCACGCCACGTTCTCTTTCGAGAGATTCAGCGCGACCGATAACGTCTCGCCGTCGCACAGTTTCCAGCGCGCGATCAGCGCATTGGCGTCGCCGCCATTCGCCGCGGTCAGCACTGTCACGCCGCACGACTTGCTATGTTGCAGGCGCGGGGTGATCAGTTTGGCGCGCACGGCTAGCGCGGATTTGTAGAAGTGCATCCAGTCGAGGCGGTCTTTCGCTTCATCGCTATCATGCTTCGGCGCTTCGTGCTGCGCCGGCGGCGTCGATGCCGCGAACGTCTTCACGTCGTTCGGATCGGGAATCTGCGCGCGGCGGTTCTCGTCGCTGAACGAGGAAAAGCGCGCGAATTCGCGCCGTCGTCCTTCGCGGACCGCGTCGGCGAGATCGCCGCTGTAGTCGGTGAAAAACAGGAAAGGTTGCGTGGAGCCGTATTCCTCGTCCATGAACAGCAGCGGGATTTGCGGCGACAGCAGGAGCAGGCCGGTGGCGGCGCGCAACGCGTCGTCCGAGGTCAGTTTGCGCAGACGCTCGCCGAACGCGCGGTTGCCGATCTGATCGTGGTTCTGCAGGAACATCACGAACGAAGTGGGCGGCAAATGACCGCTCGCTTCGCCACGCGGCTTGCCGTCGTGAATCGGCGACGGGTCGCCCTGATAGGTGAAGCCTTCCGACAGCACGCGCGCGAGGCGGCGGATCGGCTGGTCTTCAAAGGCGTGGTAATAGCCTTCGGTTTCGCCGGTTAGCAGCACGTGCAAGGTGTTGTGCGCGTCGTCGTTCCATTGCGCGTCGAAATGCGTTTCGAGCAGGCTCGCGCTGTTGTGCTCGTTTTCCAGCACCAGATGCACATGTCGGCCATGCTGCACTTTAGCGCGGATATGATCGGACAATTCGCGCAACCATGCATGATTGTCGATGGCGTGCACCGCGTCGAAACGCAGCCCGTCGAGCCGATATTCGTTGATCCAATAGACGGCGTTATCCGTGAAGAAGTCGCTCACTTCGCTGCGCTCGAAATCGATCGCCGGGCCCCACGGCGTGTGCGTGCCTTCGCGGAAAAACGAGCGGGCGTATTCATGCAGATAGTTGCCGTCCGGGCCGAAGTGGTTATAGACCACGTCGAGAAACACCATCAGGCCGAGACCGTGCGCGGCGTCGACCAGCGCTTTCAGATCTTCTGGGCGGCCGTAGGCGGAATCGGGCGCATACGGCAACACGCCGTCATAGCCCCAATTGTGCTTGCCGGGAAAGTCGTTCAACGGCATCAATTCGATGGCGGTGACGCCGAGCGCGGCGAATTCCGGCAGCCGCTTCTGCACGCCTGCATAACCGCCCATTGCGCCGACGTGCAACTCGTACAGCACCGTTTCTTCCCAAGGCCGGCCATGCCAGTTCGTGTGTTCCCAACGGTATGCACGCGGATCGATGACTTCGCTCGGCCCGTGCACGTCTTGCGGCTGGAAGCGCGACGCCGGATCGGGCACCGCATGCTCGCCATCCAGCCGGAAGCGGTACAGCGTGCCCGCGCCGCCGTCGACGCTCGCTTCGAACCAGCCGTTGCCGGCGGGCGTCATATCGTGCACGCCTTGGGCAGGGCCGTTTTCAATTTCCACCTGCACGTGTTGGCAGGAGGGCGCCCAGAAGCGAAACCGCGTGCGCGGCTTCGCGCCCGTCGCGCCTAGCAGCTGCGCGCCGAACGGCAAACAGTGCGCGTGATGATGCGCATGAGGATCAATCGGACTTTCGGACATGATTCGTCACCATTCAGTTTTGCTTTCGAGCCGCGTTACGCGTCGCTCGCGGCTGCGCGGCCGCCTAAGTGGTCGGCGACGTATCGCTACTGGGCGGATGCGCACCCGGATCGGGCGGAAGCGCAGTCAAAAGCCGCGGTCCATGCTGCGCGCCGGCCTTCCAGCCCGCTTGCCAATCTGCTTCGCCCACCGGCTGCGCAGCCAGCATCACGAGGCTATGCGCGGCCACTTCGACCTCCCCAACCGCCAGCCGATGCGGCGCGCTCTCCGGCTCAGCAGTGTCTAACAGCACATGCCATTCCAGGTGCGGGGCGGGCGGCGTAAACCGCAGTGTTTCCTCGTTGGCGTTGAGCATCATTAACAATACTTCTGTTTCGCCGTTTAAGCCTGGACCCGCGCGGCGCAGCGTGAACGCGCGGCCTTCGGGATCCTGCCAGGCCTCGATGGTGAGCGGGTCGCCGTGTTCGTCGAACCAGCCCACATCGAACAGGCCCGGCAACACTTCACGATCGCCGAATAGAAAGCGCGTTTCGCGCAACAGCGGATGTTGCTTGCGCAGCGTGATCACACGCGCGACAAAAGCGGTCATCTGCTGGCCGTCCGGCGATTCCGCGCGGTCCCAGTCGAGCCATGAAATTTCGTTGTCCTGGCAGTACGCGTTGTTGTTGCCGTTCTGCGTGCGCAGCGATTCGTCGCCGGCCAGCACCATCGGCGTGCCGAGCGCCATCAGCAGTGTGGCGATCAGCGAGCGCGCCACGCGTTCGCGAGTCGCGAGAATCGCGGGGTCGTCGCTCGCGCCTTCCACACCCCAGTTACGGCTGCAGTTTTCGTTGTGACCGTCGTTGTTGTCTTCGCGATTGGCTTCGTTGTGCTTCTGCTCGTAGGCGGTGACGTCGGCTAACGTAAAACCGTCATGCGACGTGACAAAATTGACCGATGCCCACGGCTTCCTCGCGCGCCGGTTGAAGAGATCCGCCGAGCCGGTCAACCGCGCGGCAAGATCGGGCCGCAAGCCGGCGTCGCCGCGCCAGAAACGCCGCACGGTGTCGCGGAAACGGTCGTTCCATTCGCTGAAGCCCGGCGGATGGTTGCCTAGCTGATAACCGCCAGGACCGATGTCCCACGGCTCGGAAATCAGCTTGCGTTGCGACAGGATCGGATCCTGGCGTAACGCGTCGAAGAAGCCGGAGCCGGGATCGAAACCGTGCTGCTCGCGGCCGAGCGTGACGCCGAGATCGAAACGGAAGCCGTCGATATTGAACGCCGTCGACCAGTAGCGCAGCGAGTCCATCACCATTTGCAGCACGCGTGGATGCGGCAGATTCACGGTGTTGCCGCAGCCGGTGTCATTGATATGGTGACGCTCGTCGCCGGGGATCAGCCGGTAATAGCTGGCGTTGTCGAGGCCGCGCCACGACACTGTCGGCCCCATCTCGTTGCCTTCGCAGGTGTGGTTGTAGACCACGTCGAGAATCACTTCGATGCCGGCCGCGTGCAACTGACGCACGGCGATGCGCATTTCGTCGAGCCGGTGCGTGCTCAGATACGACGGCTCCGGTGCGAAAAATGCCGCCGTGTTGTAACCCCAGTAGTTGCGCAGACCGCGCTCCACCAGGAAGCGGTCGTTCAGAAACGCATGCACGGGCAGCAATTCGACCGCGGTCACGCCGAGTTTCAGCAGATGCTCGATGAACTCCGGCGAAGCCAGCGCCGCGAACGTGCCGCGTTCGTGCTGGCGCAAATCGGCGCGCAACATCGAGGCGCCACGCACATGCGTCTCGTAGACGATGGTTTCGCCCCACGGCACATTCGGGCGCTTGTCGTGCGACCAGTCGAACGCTTCATCGATCACCACGCACTTGGGCATGGCCGGCGCCGAATCGCGCCGGTCGATGGACAGGTCCGCGCGATTCGAATGCACGCGATAACCGAACAGCGCATCCGACCAGCGAAACTGCCCGACCAGTTTGCGCGCGTACGGATCGAGCAGCAGCTTGTGCGGGTTGAAGCGATGCCCATACTGCGGCTGATACGGCCCGTGCGCGCGAAACCCGTAGGCGGTGCCAGGATGTGCATTGGGCAGGTAGCCGTGCCAGACTTCGTCGGTGCATTCGGGCAGCGTGAAGCGGCGGATTTCCTTGCGGCCGGTGGGATCGAACAGGCAAAGCTCGATTTTTTGCGCGTTCGCCGAAAACACCGCAAAGTTGACGCCGAGACCATCCCAGCTGGCGCCGAGCGGATAGGGCGAACCGGGCAGAAGCCGGTCGGGCATTGCATGCGACATGATTCCCCTTCCTTGTTCTGATTTATGAACGCTATCGTGGGTCTTCATGCAACGAGCGCGCGGCGCGAAAATTTCGCACGCCGCGCGCTCGCCTCACAGCACCTCCATCAATCCGCGCGCAATACGATCGTCGCAAGCGGCGGCAGCGTCAGTGAAGCGGAATGCGGCCAGCCGTGACTCGATTGGGCGTCGGTGTGAATCAGCCCGCCGTTGCCCATGTTCGAGCCGCCATACACGCCGGCGTCCGTATTGAGCACTTCCGACCAGCGTCCGCCGCGCGGCATGCCGATCCGGTAACCGACCCGCGGCACCGGCGTCATATTGCAGACTATGACCAGTTCGCGGCCGGCGCCATCGGTGCGGCGATAGGCGAACACGCTGTTGCCGCTGTCGTCGCCGATCAGCCATTCGAAGCCGCCCGGCTCGCAATCGAGCAGATACAGCGCGGGCTCCTCGCTGTACAGGCGGTTCAGGTCGCGCACCAGCTTTTGCACGCCGTGGTGGTTCGAATCGTCGAGCAGATGCCAATGCGGCGACGTGTCGTGGTCGAATTCCGCCAGCTGGCCGAATTCGCCGCCCATGAACAGCAGCTTCTTGCCCGGATGCGTCCACATGAAGCCAAAGTACGCGCGCAGATTGGCGAACTTCTGCCACCTGTCGCCGGGCATCTTGCCGAGCAATGAGCCCTTGCCGTGCACCACTTCGTCGTGCGAGAGCGGCAGCACGAAGCGCTCCGAATACGCGTACACCATGCCGAACGTCATGTTGTGGTGGTGGTATTGACGGTAGACCGGATCTTCTTCCATGTAGTGCAGCGTGTCGTGCATCCAGCCCATGTTCCATTTGAACTGGAAACCGAGGCCGCCGTCTTCGACACGCGCCGTCACGCCCGGCCACGCGGTCGATTCCTCGGCGATCGTGATCGCGCCCGGCACGCCCGGCACATAGCCGACTTCGTGATTCAGGCGCTTCAGGAACGCAATCGATTCGAGGTTCTCGCGGCCGCCGTAAATATTCGGCACCCACTCGTCGGCGGCGCGCGAATAGTCGCGGTACAGCATCGACGCGACCGCGTCCACGCGCAGACCGTCGACGTGATAGCGCTTCAACCACGCCAGCCCCGAAGCGACCAGGAACGCGCTCACCTCGTTGCGGCCGAGGTTGTAGATCATCGTGTTCCAGTCCTGGTGATAGCCTTCTCGCGGGTCGGCGTGCTCGTAGAGCGGCGTGCCGTCGAAATCGATCAGACCGTGCGCGTCGTTCGGAAAGTGAGCGGGCACCCAGTCGAGAATCACGCCGAGTCCGGCTTCGTGCGCTTTATCGACAAACCGCGCGAACTGCTCGGGTTTGCCGAAGCGCGCCGATGGCGCGAACTGTCCGAGCGGCTGATAGCCCCACGATCCGCCGAACGGATGCTCCGCAATCGGCATGAACTCCACATGCGTGAAGCCCATGCTTTTCACGTACGGAATCATGCGCTCCGCGAGCTCATCCCAGTCGAGTCCGCGTTGACCCTGTTCCGCGACGCGCAGCCAGGATTCGGCGTGCGCTTCGTAGATCGAGATCGGCGAGCGCGGAGTCTGCTTGCTGGCTCGCGACTGGATCCATTCGTGATCGGTCCACGGAAACTGCTCGATCTCGTCGACATGCGCCACGATCGACGCGGTGCCCGGCGGCTTCTCCGTCTGCATCGCGCACGGATCGGCCTTCAGAGGTAACGGATGACCATCGCGCGACAGCAGTTCGTATTTGTAGCGCGTGCCCGGACCGACGCGCGGCACGAACAATTCCCACACGCCGGCCTGATGCCGCAGCCGCATCGGATGACGGCGGCCGTCCCACGCATTGAAGTCGCCCACCACCGACACGCGCCGCGCGTTCGGCGCCCACACGGCGAAGCGCACACCCGGCACGCCGTGGAATTCCATCGGATGGGCGCCGAGGCATTCGAGCACCGCGTACGGATCGCCGCCGGCGAGCCGGCCGAGCGGCTCGTCGCCGAGAACCGGACCGAACGAATACGTGTCCTCGATTTCCTGCACCACGCCATGCCAGTCGATCCGCAAACGGTACGGCGCCGCGGCCGTGACGCGGCCGGCAAAGAGGCCCGGCCGCAACTGTTCGAGTTCGCCGAGCAACGCACCGTCGGCGCGCGCAATCACGCTGACGTGTGCGGCGTTCGGCAGCAGCGCGCGGACCACCGGCCCCGCGTCCGTCTGATGCAGCCCGAGCTGCGAGAAAGGATCGGGGTGGCGCGCTTCGACAAGCGCGTCGATCTCGAGCGGTTGGAGGCCTACGGCCGGATCATGCTCACTCATAGTCGCCCTCGGCCGGGTTAGGCGGCGTGGCGGCGCCTGGCGCCTGGGTTGAGGAATCGTGGCCTTGCGCGCCGGTGTCGCCGAGCAAACGGCTGCTGAGCGCGGCGAGGCCGCGTACCGGCAAGCTGAGCCACGTCGGGCGGTTGGCCGCTTCGTAACGGATTTCGTAGGCGGCTTTTTCGATCAGGAACAGATCGAGCAAGGCCTGTTCGGCTTCGGGCGCGACGAGCGGCGTCGACGCTTCCGCGGCAGCCGCGCGGTATTCGCTGAGGAACGTTTCGGTGGCATAGGCACGGAAACGGTCGAACAGCGTGCGCTTGCGATCGGCGGTCTGTTGCGGCGCGGCTTCCATGGTGGACTGCGCCGCCGCGCTCGCATACGACAGCGAGCGCATCAGGCCGGCCACGTCACGCAGCGGGCTCGACTTCTGACGACGTTCTTCGAGCGTCCGTGCCGGCTCGCCTTCGAAGTCGATCAGATACGCGTCGCCCTGCGCGACCAGCACCTGGCCGAGATGGAAGTCGCCGTGAATGCGAATGCGCAGTGCGCCCGCGTCGGCGGAAACAAGCTTGTCGACGGCGGCCACCAGTTCCTTACGACGGTCGATCAGGCTTTGCGCCAGCGCCTTGGTTTCCGGATCGCTCATCTGCTCGATGCGTGGCGCGAGCAGATCGAGCGCGCTGCCGAGCATCGCCTGCGTGCCGTCCACCCATGCCTTCACCTGCTCCGCACTGGCGGGTTCCGGCGCGAACGCCGGGTCGTCCGTCGACGAGGCGAGCGCCACGTGCAGTTCGCCCAGCCGTCTGCCGATGATGCCGGCCAACGTGCTGTAGCCTTCCACCAGAATCGCCTCGTTGGTGCGGTCCGGCGCCGTTTGCGTTTCGGTATCGACGGCGATGGCGAGTTCGTCCACCGAGCGGCGCAGATAGTCGAGCGACCAGTTCCACGCGTCGCCCTGGTTCTCGATATAGCCTTGCAGAATGCAAAGCGTATGCGGCACGCCTTCGGGATCGACGCGCACCACTTCGCCGTACAGCGGCGCGGTATTCGCGTAGCCCAATTGCGTCAGATAGCGGCTGATTTCGGCTTCCGGATGGACGCCGCTCACGAGGCGGCGCACCAGCTTCAGCACGACGGTGTCGGCGATGATCAATGAGCTGTTGCTCTGCTCGGCCGCGAGCCAGCGGATCTCCGGCCGTTCGCCGAGCCCCTCGAGTTCAGCGAAACGCTCGGTCGGCAGAAACTTGATTTCGCTCTTCTGCACGGTCGGCACGACGGCGCGTTCGCGCAATTTGCGCATCACACCATGCGCGAAGATCGGCAAGGCAAAGGCGTCCGTCAGATGCCCCACGTTGCGGCCGCGCCGCACGCGCGCGAAGGCGAGTTGCTTGAACAACGGGAAAGTCGTTTCGCCGCCCCACGTGATGGCGATCGGCACCACGTAGCGTTCGGTGTGACCGCCCACGTCCGCTTCGATTTCGGTGAAGGCGAAGCCGCCGTGCGGAATCGTGGTCAATGCCGCGAGCCGCACCGCATTGAGCTTCTGATCCTTCGACGCAAACCAGCGGCGCCGGCTCAGCCACGAAGGCAGCACTTCCGATTCGAGCAGGCGTACGTTCTCCGGCGTCGGACCGACCTGGCCTTCGCGGATCACGATCGTGACGAATTCCGGCAGCGATTCCGAATGGGCCTGAGCCCACGTCGGACGCTGGCTGCCTGGGCACAGCATGAACCACAGGAAGCCGTACGGCGGAAACGTCAGCAGATAAGTCAGTTGGCCGATGGCCGGGAACACGGAATCGGCGGTCATTTCGATCGGCACCGAACCGTTGAACTCGGACAGATCGAGCTCCACCGCCTGCGGCGCGCGCGACAGATTTGCCACGCACAGAATCGGCGGCTCGCCCGGCATCTCGCGCAGATACGCGAGAATCTTGCGGTTTTCCGGCTTCAGGAAACGGATCGTGCCGCGTCCAAACGTCTGCTTCGCGCGGCGCGTGGCGAGCATGCGCCGGGTCCAGTTCAGCAGCGAATGCGGGTCGCGGCTTTGCGCTTCCACATTCACCGCGTCGAAGCCATACAGCGAGCCCATGACCGGCGGCAGCACCAGCTGCTCAGGGTCGGCGCGTGAGAATCCGCCGTTGCGATCCGACGACCACTGCATCGGCGTACGCACGCCGTCGCGGTCGCCAAGATGGATGTTGTCGCCCATGCCGAGTTCGTCGCCGTAATAGATCACGGGTGTGCCGGGCATGGAGAGCAGCAGCGAATTGATCAGTTCGATACGGCGGCGGTCGCGCTCCATCAGCGGTGCGAGGCGGCGGCGAATGCCAAGATTCAAGCGTGCGCGGCGATCGCTCGCGTAGGTGTTCCACAGATAGTCGCGCTCGGAATCCGTGACCATTTCCAGCGTCAGTTCATCGTGATTGCGCAGGAAAATCGCCCACTGGTTCGTTTCGGCGAGATCCGGCGTTTGCCGCATGATGTCGGTGATCGGGAAGCGGTCCTCGCTCGCAATCGACATGTAGATGCGCGGCATCAGCGGGAAGTGGAAGGCCATGTGGCATTCGTCTTCGTCGCCGAAATATTCCTTCACGTCTTCCGGCCACTGGTTGGCTTCGGCGAGCAGCATCCGGTTCGGATACTCGGCGTCGATGGTGGCGCGGATTTTCTTGAGCACCGCGTGCGTTTCCGGCAGGTTCTCGTTGTTCGTGCCTTCACGTTCGACCAGATACGGCACCGCGTCGAGCCGCAGCCCGTCGATACCCATATCGAGCCAGAAGCGCATGACCTGCAGCACTTCCTTCAACACGGCCGGATTGTCGAAATTCAGATCGGGCTGATGCGAGTAGAAGCGGTGCCAGTAATAGGCGCCCGCCACGGGATCGTGCGTCCAGTTGGACGGCTCCGAGTCGATGAAGATGATCCGCGTTTCCTGGTACTTCTGATCGGTGTTGGACCAAACGTAGTAATTGCGGTGATTCGAACCCGGCTTCGCGCGGCGCGCGCGCTGAAACCACGGGTGCTGATCCGACGTGTGGTTGATCACCAGTTCCGTAATCACACGAATGCCGCGTGCGTGCGCTTCCTGAATGAAGCGCTTCACGTCGGCGATCTGACCGTAGTCGGGGTGCACGCTGCGGTAATCGGCGATGTCGTAGCCGTCGTCGCGCCGTGGCGATGGATAGAACGGCAGCAGCCAGATCGCGTTCACACCGAGTTCGGCGATGTAGTCGAGCTTCGCGATCAGGCCGGGAAAGTCGCCGACACCGTCGTTGTTCGCATCGAAGAACGACTTGATGTGCACCTGATAAATGATCGCGTCCTTGTACCAGAGCGGATCGTCGCTCAAGGCCGCGGGCTTGCCGCGCCGATTGGTGCGCGCCTTCGCCGTGGTGCCGGTGGCAGCGCTCGTGTGGTCCTGCGACGTGGTTTGGGCTGGGTCGTCACGCTTCATGTCGCACCTTCCGTTGAGGTTGGGTTGCCAGCGTCTGCGTGATAGTCGCTGTCGGCTTCATCCGGCCGTTCGGCGGGCAGGCCGCCGAGCGGCGCGATGCGCCAGATCGAGAACGGCTGGCCCGACCCGAGCTGGACGTGCTGCCAGCGGCCGTGCCATTCGAAACGCGCGCCGGTCATCTGGTCGGTGACTTCCAGCGGGCCATGATCGTGCAGATTCCATTTCTGGAAAGTCTCCCACGACAATTCGATATCCGCGCCCTGTTCGTTGAACGGGTCGAGATTGATCGCGACAAGAATCACGTTGTCGCGCGCTTCGGTCGCCTTCTCGAAGAATAGGATGTGATCGTTGTGCGCGGGCAGGAACGTCAGGCCGAGATGCGTTTGCAGCGCCGGGTTCGCGCGGCGAATCCGGTTCAGCGCCGTGATTTCGGGGACGATGTTGCCGGGCCGGTCCCAGTCCCACGCGCGCAACTGGTACTTCTCGGAGTCAAGATATTCCTCGCTGTTCGGCAGCGCGGCGGCCTCGCATAGCTCGAAACCGCAATACACGCCCCACAAACCGGCCAGCGTCGAGGCGAGCGCGGCGCGAATCAGAAAGCCCGTGCGCCCTTGCGATTGCAGATGCCGCGGGTTGATATCCGGCGTATTGACGAAGAAGTTCGGCCGGTACGAATCACGCGCGCCGGTTTGCGTGAGCTCGGTCATGTACTCGATGAAATCGCGCTTCGATTCCCGCCACGTGAAGTACGTGTACGACTGCGAGAAGCCGATCTTGCCGAGCCGGTTCATCATGCGCGGCCGCGTGAAGGCTTCGGCGAGGAAGATCGTGTCGGGATAGCGCGCTCGCACGTCGGCGATCACCCATTCCCAGAACGGCAGCGGCTTGGTGTGCGGATTGTCGATGCGGAAAATATACACGCCCGCTTCGATCCAGAACAGGAAGACGTCGCGCAGTGCAAGCCACAAATCGGGCTTGGCGTCGTGCGCATAGAAGTCGGGATTGACGATGTCCTGATACTTTTTCGGTGGATTTTCCGCATAGCGCAGCGTGCCGTCGGGGCGCCACGCGAACCACGTCGGATGCTCCTTGAGCCACGGGTGATCCGGCGAGCATTGCACCGCGAAGTCGAGCGCGATTTCGAGGCCGTGCGCGTGCGCGGTGGCGAGCATTGCCTTGAAGTCGTCGAGCGTGCCGAGTTGCGGATGCACGGCCGTGTGGCCGCCCTCGACCCCGCCGATCGCATACGGGCTGCCGACGTCGCCTGGCTGCGCGTTCAGCGTGTTGTTGCGTCCTTTGCGATTCGCCACGCCGATCGGGTGAATCGGCGGGAAATACAGCACGTCGAAACCCATGTCGCGAATGCGTGGCAGTTTCGTCGTGACATCGGCGAAGGTGCCGTGGCGCGATTCGTCGTCGCTCATCGAACGCGGGAAGATCTCGTACCAGCTGGCAAAGCGCGCGGCGGTACGGTCAGCGTCGATCTTGTAGATCACCGGATCGTGGCTCAGGAACGGCCGGTGACGCGCGGCGGTCATCGCCTTAGCGGTGGTCGGTGCGAGTAGCAGCGCGAGCTTCGTTTCCGGGTCGGCCTTGGTGAAGACCTTGACGATATGTTCGAGCGGTTCGGTGACCGCGCCTTCCGAGGTTTCCACTTCGGCGAGCACCAGCGCGAACAGATGCGACGCTTCGTCGAGTTCGAGCTCGACGGTTTGCCCCGCCTTCAGCTTCTTCTGGACGTGCTCGACCAGCGAGGCGAAGTCGTCGCGCCACGCGATCACGGTGAATTCGTGACGGCCCATGCGTTCGAGCGGAATGCGCGCTTTCCAGATATCGAGGCCGGCGGGCTGCGCTGGCTCCATCAACACTTCGTGCCAGGCGGTTTCGTCGGCGGCGCGCCAGATCACGGCGGCGGCGATCTTGTCGTGACCTTCAGCGAAGATCGCGGCGGTGATTTCGGCGCGTTCGCCCACGCTGCGCTTGGCTGCGAAGCGGCCGTTATCGACCGACGGCGTCACGCTCTCGATCGCCACGCGTGGCGCGCTCAGCGCCTCGACCACGGTCTTGCGGCCGCTGCGCTTGCTGTTTGCCTTGTCGATGGGCGGCGCGAGACGGATCGGCTTCTCGGTGACCGCGCGGAACAGGCGGACCGCGCCGGGTGTGAGTGTGAACGGCGTGAGCGTGGCAGGCAAAGCGCCGCCGGACGCATCGAGCGGCACGAAGCGCGTGAAGTTGCCCGGCACGCCCGCGAGGAAGCGCGCGGGATCGACGCGTAGCGGCGCGCCGAGGTCGGGATTGATCGCGATCAGGATCGCTTCGTCGGCATCGCGCAGGTCGGGCTGGTCGGCGCGCAGTAATACCGCCGCGGGTGCGCCGGGCCCGCTGAGCGGACGCAATTCACCGTTGGCGTGCAGGGTTTTCGTATTGCGCGCCACCTGGTTCACGTGCGAGATGCGTTCGGAGAGATCGAATCGCTTCGCCTGGACCGCGAGGGCGAACTGCGAAGCATCGCCGCGCGTTTGCGACATGGGCTCGGTGATGCCGAATTCGAAACCCATCGGCATCATCCAGCCCGTGCCAATGGCAGCCGACGTGAACAGCGCACGCCGATACGCCCGCTCGACGATGGCGGCGTCGTGCGCATCGCTCAACTCGGCGGCAAGGCGGGTGCCGTAAGGCGCTTCGGGAAACGCGATCGGCGCGGCGATGCGCGCGAGCGCGGCATGTTCCTCGACCATCCAGCTCGCGCGGAAGTCCCACCAGCGCACCGACGAGAACACGCTGTCGAACCCGGCGCCTTGCAGGCCGAGCAGATCGCCACGGGCCAGGCCGGGCGTGGCGGCGAGAAAACGCACCTCGGGATGCTTCGCGCGGACCGCGTCGCCCAATTGCCGCCAGACGGCGGCCGGCACGCGATGCGGCGAGTCGAACCGGAAGCCGCCCACGCCGGCCTCGGCGAGCGCCAGCAACTGCTGCGTCCACCAGCCGACCAACGCGGCGCTGCTGCCGGCGTCGTTGAAGTTCGCATACGCGACGTTGTCCTCGCGATGCACATGGCGCGGGTCGAGCCGCGTTTCTTCAGACTCGAATGGAAGGAACCAGCCGGCATGTTCGGCGTACAGCGCGCCATCGGCGGCCATCCGGTCGATCACCAGATCGACCAGCAAGGTCAGTCCGTTCTGCCCGGCGGCGTTCGCGAGTGTGCGTATCGCCTCGGTGGCGGGCTGCTGGGACTCGAAGACCGGATGCAGGCGGGCGTGGTTGCCGACCACCTGCCCGTGGCCAGCCTGTCCAGGCTCGAAGAGGCTGCCGATCAGCGCGTGATCGAAGCCCAGCGCGGCTGCATGCGCGAACTGCGCAGGCCATGCATCGAGCGGCCCAACCAGAAGTGAATGAAAAAAGTAAATCCGCGGCGCGTACCCGTTTCGAGGTTCCATCGATCGTTTCCAGATTCGTCCTGCTGCGGTGTGGATGCAATTGGCATGCGATCACAGCGCTCATTGGGCTTCCAGAGCCGGATACCGCGCGATGCGTAAAGCGAAGGCGCGTACTGGTCAATGTAGTGCAAAGATCGTCACGCCGCTGGCCAGTAAAGGGTGCTTTGACGCCACGCGTCGATCGCACGGGCTGGCCAGATCGATTCGGAAGACACAGCAAACGCTGTGCCAGTGCGGCTCGGACGGCAGCGATGGAGGGGTGAGCGTACGCCCCGCAGTAAGCTTCGCAGGCAGGTGCGAAAGAAGGCGCGAGGCGCTGAAACACGGTGAAACGGGCCGCCGCGTGTAAAACGGGCGGCCGCGCTCCGGGATTTACACGTGGCGGGTCAGAGGCGCGGTGATGACCGCAAAAGGCGGAGTCTTACGCGGCAGGGGTGTTCGTGAGGGGCTTTGTGTCGACAGTGTCACGAACCGAGCAAGCCCGCCGCGATGTTCACGCACAAACCCAGTACGGCGACGTTGAAGTAGAACGACAGGACGGACTGCGCGAGCGCGGCGCGGCGAATCGAACGCGAGCGCAGCACCACGTCCGACGTTTGCGAGGCCACTGCGATGGTGAACGAGAAATACAGGAAGTCCCAGTAGTCCGGCTGGAGCGCGTGGTCGGGAAACAGCAGCGGCGTTTCCTTTGCGTCGGCGTCGTAGTAAAGCCGTGCGTAGTGCAGCGTGAAGATGGTCGGGATCAAGAACCATGCGCCGAACATCGTGAGCCCCGTCAGCGCGTAGTGCCAGACGGTGGACGCGCCGGCCGTCCCCTTGGCCGAGGCCAGTTCCATCACGATGGCGGCAATGCTCGCAATGGTCGCCACGCAGATCACCATCAGCACCACGCCGGCGTTCTCGTCGTCGCGACGAGCGAATTCGCGTACGCGGCCTTCGTCGGCAACGGCCATGTGCACCCAGATCATCGCCAGATAACTCCAGATGGCCGCGTCCCACCCGGCCAGCACGCGGACCATCGGGCGTGTGTGCGCGGGCACGGCCAGCGCGGCGATGATGCCGAGCGCAAGGCCGACCAGCATGCGCGGTCGATTGCGAAGAACCTGTGGATAGTATTTTGTGAGCATGGAATGTAGGGTGTAGGGCTCTCGGTGCCGCGGATTCTACCCGCGCCTGGACCACCATTTGTCGAATGGGCGGGTCACAGGCTATAGTCTTTCGCAACGCCCTTGCGCGCCGCTTTCAGTTGAAAGGCGATTGGCAGGCGGCACGTTTATTTTGCCGTGCATGCCATGCCATGCATGCGGTTTTCATACGGACGTCATCACACCATGTCGCTCAGCTCGCACTGGGTGCGTGCGGGCTCACCAAAGACCGCTCAAGCGGCGCTAAGACCAGGTTTGGGGTAGAGATCGACGCCACGCGCGAATGGCATCACGCCAAGGTCGCGAGGCAAGTTGAGAATCACTCACCATCTGGAGTCCCCATGACAGATGTACCCAACAACAATGATGCGCACCACGAAGTGACGCATCTGGCAGAGTGGTCGTCGTCAGCATCGTTTTCCGCCTCGCGCAGAGCGTGGGTGCTCGGTGCATGCGCCGCGGCCGTGGCGCTCGCGTTTGCCGGCGCCGGCCACTCGCTTTCATGGGTCACCCCGGCGTTGGCCGATACGCCCCCGGGCGGCGGGCTCGACGCTTTCCTCGCACTTTCGCAGCGTCTCACCGGCCGTACGGGCTTCGACGCCTCGCTCGGCAAGCGCGTCTACGACGCCCTCGTCAAATCCGACAGTCAGTTCACGCAGAACGTCGCCGCGCTCAACACGTGGCTGCAAGGTCATGGCGGCGTACCGTCCGATACCGTCACGCAGGCTTTGCAAGTCGACCAGCCCGCGCTCGCGAAATCCGTGAGCGCGATCATGCGCGCGTGGTATCTCGGCCTCGTCGGTGACGTGCCGCATGTCGATGTGGTCGCGTATGAAAAAGCGTTGATGTTCGAGCCCGTCAAGGACGTGCTCACGATTCCGTCCTATTGCCGGGACGTGCCGTTCTACTGGGCAAAGAAACCGTTGAGCGCGTGAGCGATGTTCGTCTCGCGCGCGCCGCGTGGTTCGTTGAGTCATTCGACGCAGCGGCGGCACGCGCGTACAGCAAACAACGATAAGTGCTCTGCACAAGAGGGCAACAATGGCAAACTCAAATTCCGCCGACATCGTCGTGGTCGGTTCGGGCGTGGCGGGCGGACTGGTCGCGCATCAGATGGCGCTGGCCGGCGCGTCGGTGATTCTGCTCGAAGCCGGGCCGCGCATTCAGCGTTGGCAGATCGTCGAGAACTTCCGCAACTCGCCGGTCAAGTCGGACTTCGCGACGCCGTATCCATCGACGCCTTACGCGCCGCATCCCGAGTACGCGCCCGCCAACAATTATCTGATCCAGAAAGGCGACTATCCGTATAGCTCGCAGTACCTGCGGCTGGTGGGCGGCACGACCTGGCATTGGGCGGCCGCCGCATGGCGGCTGTTGCCGTCGGACTTCCAGTTGCACAAGCTGTACGGCGTGGGACGCGACTGGCCTTATCCGTATGAAACGCTGGAGCCATGGTATTCGGCGGCTGAAGTGCAGCTCGGCGTGTCAGGTCCCGACAGTTCGATCGATCTCGGCTCGCCGCGCTCGAAGCCGTATCCGATGAGCCAGCTTCCGCTCTCCTACATGGATCAGCGTTTCAGCGACGTGCTCAATGCGCAAGGCTTCAAGGTCGTGCCCGAACCGGTGGCGCGCAACAGCCGTCCGTACGACGCGCGGCCCACCTGCTGTGGCAACAACAACTGCATGCCGATCTGCCCGATCGCCGCGATGTACAACGGCGTCGTGCATGCGGAGAAAGCCGAACAGGCCGGCGCGAAACTGATTCCCGAAGCGGTGGTGTATCGCGTCGAAGCGGACAACAAAGGGCTGATCACCGCGGTCCACTACAAGGACCCGAACGGCAACAGCACGCGCGTGACCGGCAAACTGTTCGTGCTTGCCGCGAACGGCATCGAAACGCCGAAGCTGATGCTCATGTCGACGTCCGATAAATTCCCTCACGGCGTCGGCAACAGTTCCGATCAGGTGGGCCGTAACCTGATGGATCATCCCGGCACGGGCGTCGCGTTCCTCGCCAATGAACCGCTGTGGCCCGGACGCGGACCGATGGAGATGACCTCGATCGTCAACTTCCGCGATGGCGCGTTCCGTTCGGACTACGCCGCGAAAAAGCTGCATCTCTCGAACGGCGTGCCCACGATGAGCGTGACCGCCGATCTGCTGAAAAAAGGCCTGACCGGCGCCGAACTCGACCGGCAGATACGCGACCGCGCGGCGCGCACGCTGAATATCAACAGCTTCCACGAGCATCTGGCGGAGCCGCAGAACCGCGTGGTGCCTTCGGCGGATCACAAGGATTCACTCGGCATTCCGCAGCCGGAAATCTACTACTCGATCAATGACTACGTGAAGAAAAGCGCGGCCAATACGCACGAGCTGTATGCGCAGATCGCCGCGCTGTTCGGCGGCGCCGAGGTCACCTTCGACGACACCTTCGCGCCGAACAATCACATCATGGGCACCACGATCATGGGCAGCGATCCGGCGGATTCGGTCGTCGATGCGGACTGCCGCACGCATGACCACTCCAATCTGTTCATCGCCAGCAGCGGCGTGATGCCGACCGCGGCCTCGGTGAATTGCACGCTGACGATCGCGGCCTTGTCGCTAAAGCTGGCCGACAAGCTCAAGCGTGAAATCTGAGCGTGAACGGAGAGCCACAATGACGAAGAACACCTCTCGCGTGCAGCCGCTCGATACGCTGATGCAGAAAGCCCGACGCCGTCATCTCAGGGTCGCGACGTTGGCCGCGTTTTTTTCGCTGTTCGCGCTGTATGTCGCCTGGTATGAGGCGCACGGCCCCAACACGCAACCTAACGACGAACTGCCGATCACGCAGGCCCGCGCCGACGACGCCTCGCAAGCGATCAACGGCGCGGCCCTGTCTGCGATGGCGGCCGGCAGCGACCTGGTCAAGCGCGGCGAATACCTCGCGCGCGCCGGCGATTGCGTGGCGTGCCACACGGCGGACAAAGCGCGGCCCTTCGCGGGCGGGCTGCCGATCAACACGCCGTTCGGCACCATCGTGACGCCGAACATCACGCCCGATCCGGACACCGGCATCGGTCAATGGAGCGACGCCGATTTTCTGCGCGCCATGCATGAGGGCATCGGCAAAGGCGGCGAGCGCCTGTATCCGGCCTTCCCGTATGCGGAGTACACCAAGATCACCGATCAGGACGTGCTGGCGATTCGCGCGTATCTGAACACGCTCACGCCGATCCACTACACGCCGCCGGGCAACAGCCTGAAATTCCCGTTCAATCAGCGCTGGCTGATGGTGTTCTGGAACCTGTTCAATTTCACCGAGGGGCGCTTCGTGCCCGACCCCAAGCAAAGCGCCGAGTGGAATCGCGGCGCGTATCTGGTGCAAGGGCTCGCGCATTGCGAGGAATGTCATACGCCGCGCAATTTCACTCAGGGCCTGAAGTCGAGTGCGCGTTTCTCCGGCGCGGTGCAGGCTGGCTGGCACGCGTACAACATCACGTCCGACAAGAACAGCGGCGTGGGCAACTGGAGCGACGACGAACTGGTGTCGTATCTGTCGAGCGGCGCGGTGCCGGGCCGTGCCAATGCGGCCGGTCCGATGGCCGAGGTGGTGACCGACAGCACGCAATATCTGACGCGTGAGGATCTCGGCTCGATCGTCGCGTATCTGCGCGCGGTGCCGCCGATCAGCGGCGGCGAATCGCGCCCGCGCGACCAGTGGGGCAATCCCGCCGACGACGTCACGGCGCTGCGCGGCACCGCCATCCATGCCGTGAACGGTGCGCAACTGTTCGTCGCCAACTGCGCGAGCTGCCATAGCTGGACGGGCCAAGGCGTGGGCGCGAGCGCGCCGGGGGCGTATCCGTCGCTGATTCACAACTCCGTGGTGGGTGCGAGCGACGCCAACAATCTGGCGATGGTGATCCTGCACGGCGTCACCCGTACGACGAAACAGGCGGACGTGCTGATGCCCGCATTCGCCAACCAGCTCACCGACGACCAGGTGGCCGCCATCACCAACTATGTGACCAAACAGTTCGGCAATCCCCAATCGACCGTGACGGCCGACCAGATCGGCAAATTGCGAACTCAGCAATAGTGACCACGCAGACGGCGTGTTTCCGGTAAGGCCTGCCGGAAACAGGCCGCTTTTGCGTCGATTTGCGTCATTCTCGCCCTCCACGGCGCCAAGAAACGATGGCCAGCGCGCATACACATTGCGGATGCCGCATTATCATGGATCCATGGCTACCGTACTCGTCAATTCCGTCCAGCATCACCCGGCCAACCGGAGCGGCCGCGACTTCGTGGTCGGGGATCTGCATGGCTGCGTCGATGCATTGCGCTATCTGCTGCGCGTGATCACGTTCGACCCGGCGCGGGACCGGCTCTTTTCGGTCGGCGATCTGGTGGACCGCGGCGAGAATTCCGAACTGGCTCTGGCGCTGCTCGACAAGCCGTGGTTTTTCGCCGTGCTCGGCAATCACGAAGACACGCTGTGCGCGGTCGCCGACGGACGCTTGCGGCGTCAGTGGTGGTACGGAATCGGCGGCATCTGGGCCGCGCAATTATCCGACGAACGCTTGCAGGACTACGCGGAAATCTTGCGCGGGTTGCCGCTGGTGCGCGTGGTCGGCAGCGGCAAGGAGCGCTTCAATATTCTGCATGCCGAATTCTTCGGCTCGGATGCGGAACTCGACGCGGGGAATTTTTCCGACGACACCCGCCAGCGATTGCTGTGGGGCCGCGACCTGGCGTTGGGCAATGGCGATCCGCAGCGGCAGCGCGGTCTCTCGCTGACCTATTGCGGCCACACGCCGATGCGCGACATCAAGCAGGTCGGCTCACAGGTGTTCATCGACACCGGCGCGTTCGGGCCGGGCGGCAAGCTCACGATCGTGGAGCCGCTGGCCTTGCGGCGCTGGTCCGTCTCAACCGAAGAGGCTCGCGCGGAAGGCGCGGCGGCGCTGGCGCTGCCTTGACGGCGACGCGCGCAGTCCACGCGCAGTCCATTCAGGCCGCGCGATCAGCCGACCTGGTTGAGCTCAAACACCATATCCACACTCGTCCCGTTCCAGTTGTATTCCAGATACGCTGCGTGATGGCAGTCGCGCAGCAGCGTCGTTTTGAACGCGGCGAGGCATTCGCCGCCGTCATCCCGCACCGACGGATACGCTATACCCGGCGCACCCGACTCGCGGACGGCCCGGCCGAGCGACTGTCCGGCCAGATAGTCATCCGGCGACAGCACCGCGAGATCCACCGACGTGTCGCCGCGAATGTCCACTACGCTACCTTGCGCGACGACAGTGTATAGACGCATCTGCTGGCGCATGGGCGGCTCGGCCGTCGCTTCCAGAAATTTCCCCGTGTGATAGCGCGTTTCGGCGATCGCGGTGGCGCGTGAGCGCGCGCAATAGAACACGCCGTACGTGCCGTCCGAGAAACGGCTGCCGAGCGGATTCAGATGCGTCAACGCGGCCATGATCGGCCCATAGCCTGGTCCGAAGCGGCGCTCTTCGCGCGGTACCAGATCGAGTTCGCCGACTTCGGTGCGCAAACGGTCGTTGGTCATGGCTTCGAGCGCGTACAGGGCGTCGAAATCTTCCGGCGAGGCGACCCGGTCAAACAGATTGACGGCGGGAAAGCGCGTCGGAATCACGCGATACGCGGGCGACCAATCGAGCGGCGCCGTGCGCCAGCGGTCCTGCCAATGCGGTTGTGTCACGCCCAGCCGCCTCGCATTGCGTCGAGATACTGGCGCACGGCCACGAGGTCGCTGATGTTGCCCGCCAGCATGCGGTCCAGCGCGCGGCGTCCGCCGAACGGCGGCGCGCTGTTGGGGCGTTTGATCCAGGTGTCGGCGGCGCTGGCTTGCGGCAACAGGATTTGCAGCGCCTTGTAGATGCCGAGCAGCAGTGACAGGCGTTCGAGCGTGTCGCGCCCGAGGCGGGCCGTTTCAGGCGCCTGCTTCCATTTGAAGTAGGTGGAGCGGCCCGGCGAGCCGAGCAGCACGATCTGTTCTTCCGCGCTCAGGTCCCAGTCGCGCGCGATGTTGAAGAACGCGCGTAGACCCGCAGCGGACATTTCCGTTAGCGTGGGTTCCGAAACCGGCCGACGAATCGGCGCTTCGGGTTGGGTGGCACGGGCAGCGTGAGCCATGAGCGGGTAAGTCCTAATTTGTACTTGAAATTGATATTAGTCTAAATGTGGATTTTTGCAAGAGAATATAATCCTCGCTCGTCATGAAGTCGAAGATCAGGAGAAGCAGGAGATGGGCGTTCGAGCAGTAGCAGCAGGAGCGGCGCTTGCCGTGTGGTGTGTGTCGGGCTCGGCTACGGCCGCCGGTTACGCCGAGGTGTGGAACCCGCCCGAGGCGAGCGGGCATGTCGCGAAGCCGGGCAAGAAGGTCAAATCTGGCGCCGGTTCGAAGACCGCGTCGAAGGCTGCTTCGAAGCATGCCGCGCCGCGCGTTGCAGCGGCGGCGGGACATGGCAACAAGCCGGCGGCGCATGCCAGCGTGAACAAGGTGGCTGTCAAAGGCGGCACGAAAAGCGGGATCAACGCAACGCATGCAGGCAAAACCAAATCGAAAGCAGCCGTGATGGCGCAAAGTAAAAAGCCGCACGCGCAGCTCGTCCAGACGAAAGCGGGGCAGGGCAAAGTCGTGCGCGCGAATCTGGCGGTCCCGGCTCGTCAGGTTCACCCGCAAACGGCTAAGGTCGTGGCGAAAACCGGCGCGGAGAAACCGGCCGCATCCCCTGCGAATGTGCCGGCTCCATCCGCAAACGTTAGCGCCAATCCGGCGAACGCAACGAGCAATCCCGCCACCGCCAGCAGCGGCTCGCTGCCGCCGATCCTGCACTGATCTCGAACTCAGGCCGTGCGTTTGCGTTTCGGCTTGCTGCCCGGCGGCCCTAGCGCGGTGCGTCCAAGTTCGACGATGCGCGCCGACAGCTTTTCCAGGCGCGGCGACTGGACCTTCCAGGCGTGCCAGTACAACTCGACGTCGGTGGGCTGCTTCGGCGCCAGGTCGATCAGATCGCCGCGCTCGACGGCATCGCCGAATTCCAGTTCGGGCACCATGCCGTACGCCAGGCCGCGCTGGATCGCCATGTAACGCGGGACCGGCGCGGGCACGTAGTGACAGGGATAGGCTTCCGGCGGCAGGCCGAAGCGCGTCTCGAGAAAACGCGCCTGCAGCGCGTCCTTGCGTGAGGACAGGATCACCGGCGCGCGCCGCGCGCTTTCGCGCGTCAAGCCATTTGGAAACCACCGTTCCACGAACGCCGCCGACGCCACCAGCCGGTAACGCATCGCGCCAAGCCGTTCGGCGAAGCAGCCGCGCATGGGCGCCGGTTCGGTGGTGATACAGCCGATCGCGAGGCCGGAGGCGAGCAGGGCGTGCGTGTGGTCCTGGTCGTCGACGGTCAGGTCGAGCAGCACGTTTTCCTGCAGCAGGATGTCGGAGAGGGCGGGGAAAAACCACGTCGACAGCGTATCCGCATTGACGGCGGCGGCGACGCTGAGGAGCGCTTCGTCAGCACGTGCCAGATCGCTGGTGAAATCGTCTTCGAGCAGGGCGGCGCGCCGCAGATATTGCAGCAGACGCTGCCCCATCTGCGTTGCACGGCACGGCCGCGTGCGCACGATCAGCGGATTGCCGAGCCGCGTTTCGAGCGCCCGCACACGCTGCGATACCGCTGACGACGTGAGGTTCAGCCGCACAGCGGCTTGCTCGAAGCTGCCGGTTTCGATGACTGCGCGGACGGCGGCGGTTTGTCGGGGGTCGAGGTCCACGGATCTAATTTGAAAGAGATAATTTTTCTAGCTTAAGCGAAAGGCGGCGAATTTTATCCGCGGGGGAAGGCGGTGAGTCGTTTTGTCATTGCATCGCCAACCCGTTGGTCACCAACCGCAACGTCTCTGCCGACCGCTCGTCTCTTACCCTTGAATGCAGCGTGACGCGCGATTCCGGCAGCGCCGGCAAACCGAGCCGCGGACCGACGTCGATCAGGCCGCGCGGCGCCACGCGGCGCGCCAGCGGCGACACCGCCAGTCCCGCCGCCACGGCTGCGCCGACGGCCGCCACGCCGCCACCAACGAATACTTCCTGCCACGCAACGCCCGCCTGCGCGAGCGTTCGCAGCGCCACGTCGCGCACGTTGCACGGCGGGCTCAACAGCGCCAGCGCCAACGGCTCGCCGACTCGTGGCAACCACGCCGGCGTGGCGAGCCAGCCCAGCGGTTCGCTAAAAAGCACTTGGGCGTCCTCGCGTGGCGGTTCGTCGGCGCCATAGCGGACGATCACCGCGTCGAGGCGGCGTTCGTCGAATTGCGCGAGCAGCGCGGCCGACGTGCCCAGATGCAATTCGACTACTAGCCCCGGATCGTGCGCATTGAGCCTGCCGAGCAGGAGCGGCAAGTCCGGTCCCGCGACATGCTCGCTGAGCCCCAACGCAAGCCGCCGCCGCTCGACCGACAGCGAACCCAGCGCACGTTCATGCGCGTTCAGCAGATCGCGCGCGGCGCTGAGGAACGCGTTGCCGTCCGCGGACAGGCGCACCACACGCGGCGTACGCTCCAGCAATTGCTTGCCTAGATGCGCCTCCAGCCGCTTGAGCTTCAGGCTGACGGCCGATTGCGTCGTGTCGAGCGCATCCGCGGCACGGGTGAAGCTATGCAGGTCGGCGACCAGCACGAACGCCCGGACCGCATCGAGATCGAGAACTTTCATTTCGAGTGGATATAGATGAAATCATCAATGATGTCTGTTCATTATGGCTGAGCGCGCCTAAGCTGTGTTTACCCAATCAACGCAGCCAAGGAGTTTTCATCATGCCGCTCACACGAATCGCATTGCGCGCAGGCAAGCCCGTCGAATACCGGAAGGCCGTGACGGAGAGCATTCAGCGTTCGCTGGTGGACACCTTCAACGTGCCGAAGGACGACATCTTCATGCTGATCACCGAGCATGAAGCCGGCAATTTTGTGTACGACAACCAGTATCTGAACGTGCAGCGAAGCGACGATCTCGTGATCATTCAGATCACGCTGAACAACACGCGCACGCTCGAGCAGAAGAAGGCGCTCTACAAGCGTATGGCGGACGAGTTGGCGGAGTCGCCGGGGCTGCGACGAGAGGATGTGTTCATCAATCTCGTCGAGGTGCTGAAGGAGAACTGGTCGTTCGGCAACGGGATCGCGCAGTACGCGTTGTGAAGGCCGTGGCCATGCTATGACGTGAACGCGGGCGGCCATGCCGCCCGTCGTACGTTAGAAAAGCGGCAACGTCACGCAATCGTGTCGATCACGCCGCCGTCGACGCGCAGCGCCGCGCCGGTCGTCGCCGAGGCCTGCGGCGAGCAGACGTAGACGACCATGTTCGCCACTTCCTCGGTGGTGGCCGCGCGCTGGATGATCGAACTGCTGCGGTGCTCGCGGACGAACTCCGTGGCGACCTGCTCGACGGTTTTGCCTTGCTCCTTGGCCGTGTCTTCGACCATCGAACGGAAGCCGTCGGACAAGGTCGGTCCGGGCAGCACGGCATTCACCGTTACGCCGCTGCCGGCCGCCTGCTTGGCGATGCCGCGCGCGATGCTCAACTGAGCGGTCTTCGAAAAACCATAAGCAAGCATATCCGGCGGAATATTCAGTGCCGACTCGGACGAGATGAACACCACGCGGCCCCATTGGCGCTCCATCATCCCTTTGAGGTAGTGGCGCGTGAGCCGCACGCCCGACATCACGTTGATCTGGAAGTAGCGCTCCCAATCGTCGTCTTCGGTGGTGAAGATGTCGCCGGGTCCGAAGACGCCGAGGTTGTTCACCAGGATATCCGCCTGCGGCACGGCTTTCGTCAACGCGTCGCAACCTTCCAGCGTGCCGAGGTCGCCCGCGAAGCCCTGCAATTTCGCTTGTGGCGCAGACTTGCGGATCGTGTCGATCCCGCGGTCCACCGCTTCCTGCTTGCGTCCGTTGATGATGGTCTGCGCGCCTGATGCGGCAATGCCTGTGGCGATCGCAAGGCCGATGCCCGCCGTGGATGCACTGACGATAGCGGTCTTGCCCGATAGATCGATGTTCACTGTGATGCTCCTTGTTGACGTTGCGGCGGGTCAGCCAAAGCCGGCCGCGCCGAAAAAGCAAAGGGCCTAGTGTTCGAAGCGTCGAACTCAAAGTATCCCATCTATCCGTTTTCGAGATCCGCCAGGTGAGCGGCCGGTGGCGCAGGCCCGCGTCGCTATAATGATTCGTTGTCCTTTCCTCGGTCATCGACCGCTCCTCGCCATGACATCCGACCGCACCGATCCTTCCCGCGAAACTCTCGAACTCGGCGGCTCTGTCTGGTTTCAGGCGGGCGCGCAGACGCTCGGCGGCGCGTCGCGGATCGCGCTGCTCGCGGCGATCGGCGAGACCGGCTCGATCACCAGCGCGGCCAAAGCCGTCGGCATGAGCTACAAAGGCGCGTGGGATGCCGTCGACACGATGAACAATCTCGCCGGCGAGCCGCTCGTGGTGCGCCTGACCGGCGGCAAAGGCGGTGGCGGCACCACGCTGACGCCACGCGCCGTCAAACTGATCGAGACGTTTCGCGCGGTGGAACGCGAGCATCGGCGCTTTCTCGAACGCGCGGGCGCGGCGATCGAAGGATTCGCGACGGACTGGGATCTGATCGGCCGCATCGGCGTGAAGACGAGTGCGCGCAATCAACTCTACGGCACGGTGTCGGCGATCACGCGCGGCACCGTCAACGACGAAGTCACGCTGGCGCTGCCCGGCGGCCACGCGATCGTCTCGGTCATCACGCATGAAAGCACCGAGACGCTGGGGCTTGTCGAGGGCGCGGCGGCGTTCGCGTTGATCAAGGCCTCGTGGGTCGTGCTGCTCGTCGATAATGCCAGCGGCGCGCCGCTCAAACTCTCGGCGCGCAATCAGTTGCGCGGCACGGTGCAGAGCGTGAAGCGCGGCGCGGTCAATGCCGAAGTGTCGCTGGTGCTCGACGGCGGCGCGGTGATCACCGCGGTCGTCACGAATGAAAGCGTCGACACGCTCGGCCTCGTGGAAGGCGGCATCGCCGTCGCGGCGTTCAAGGCGTCGAGTGTGATACTTGGTGTGAAGGACTGAGCCCGCGTTGAAACGCTCGCGCTCGAATCAGGGCTCGGTGTGCGCGTAGCCGGCGAATGGATGATCCTCGCGCACGCAGCCGTCGCTGACCTGCACGACCTGATCGCCGAAGGCGGCGACGTCGTCGGGATCGTGCGTGATCAACACCATCGGAATATCGAGCCGCGTCTGCAATTCCGATAGCTCGCGGCGCATGCGCTGACGCAACGCGCTGTCGAGTGCCGAAAACGGCTCGTCCAGTAACAGCACCTGAGGTTGCGCGACGAGCGCTCGCGCCAGCGCCACGCGCTGCTTTTGTCCACCGGAAAGCTGCGCCGGATGATTGCCCGCCACGCTCTTCAATTCCAGCGCTTCGAGCCAGTAATCGATCTGCGGATGCGCGATCCGCTTGCGCGGATTGAGCCAGCCCTGCTGCAAACCGAAGCCGATGTTCTGCCGCACGTTCAGATGCGGAAATAGCGCGTAGTCCTGAAACAGAAAGGCGAGCTTGCGCGCTTGCGGTTTCAGATCGACGCCGCGCGCGCTGTCGAACAGGGCGTTGCCATGCAGCATGATCGAGCCTTCGTCGGGACGCAGCAGGCCGGCGATAGCCTGCAACGTCAGACTCTTACCCGCGCCGGACGGCCCGAACAGCACGACGCGCTGCGAGGTCGCCTTGAAGGCGACGTCGAGCGTAAAGCGGCGTTCGGCGCTCTGGAAGGTCTTGCGGATGTCGACGGCGAGCAGCATATCAACCCGACTTCAACAACGTGTGCTGCGGCACGAGACGTCCCGCGAGCAACAGGATCACGACGCACGTCACCGAGGTCACGAGCACGAGGAAATTCGCGGTGCTGTCGTCACCGGCCTGCACGGCTGAATAGACCGCTACCGAAAGCGTCTGCGTGCGGCCCGGCAGATTGCCCGCGATCATCAGCGTGGCGCCGAATTCACCGAGCGCCCGCGCGAAAGCCAACAGGCCGCCGGCGAGAATACCGCGTGCGGCGAGCGGCAGCGTCACGCGAAAGAACACGGCCGTTTCGCTGACGCCGAGCGTGCGCGCGGCCCGCTCGAGTTGCGGATCGACGGCCTCGAAGGCGGCGCGCGCCGATTTCAGCACGAGCGGAAACGCGACGACCGTCGACGCGATCACCGCACCCTGCCAGGTGAACACCAACTGGATATCGAAGCGGTCGAGCCAGCCGCCGATCACGCCGCGCCGTCCGAGCAGGACGAGCAGGTAATAGCCAAGCACGGTGGGCGGCAGGACCAGCGGCAGCATCAGCATCGAATCGATCAGGTCGCGCGCGCCCGAGCGCCAGCGCGACAAACCGAAGCCCGCGGCGACGCCGAAGACCAGATTGAGCGCGGTGGCCCAGCCTGCCACTTTCAGCGACAGCAGTAGCGGAATCCAGGCCTGTTGCATGAGCGTGCGTCGTCCCGGTGAAGTTAGTGCGCGGGCTTGAAGCCGTACTTGGCGAGCACGGCCTGGCCGGCCGGCGAC
The DNA here is from genome assembly GCF_046027355.1 of Paraburkholderia sediminicola. Lineage (GTDB taxonomy): Bacteria > Pseudomonadota > Gammaproteobacteria > Burkholderiales > Burkholderiaceae > Paraburkholderia > Paraburkholderia sediminicola_B. The sequence goes on from NZ_JAQQEK010000014.1 coordinate 70,929, forward strand.
AACACGAAGTTCATGAAGGCTTGCGCGTCCGCTGCGTGGCGGCTGCCTTCGACTTGGGCGATCGGATAGGTGATCGGCGTTTGCGTCGGCACGTTCAGCGCGACCTTGACCTTGTCCGGCATGACGGCGGCGTCGGTGCTGAACACGAAGCCGGCGTCGACTTCGCCACGCGACACGTAGTCGAGGCTCTGACGCACGTTCGACGCCAGTACGGCCTTCGCGCTCACGGCATCCCACACGCCCGCAGCTTGAAGTGCGCCCTGGGTGTATCGGCCGACCGGCACGGAAGCCGGATCGCCGTACGCGACGCGCTTCACGCCCGCCGATGTCAGATCGTTCAGACTGGTCGGCGCGAAATGGCTGTCGGTCGGCACGATCAGCACCAGCGAATTGGCGGCGAAGTCCTTACGCGTGGCCGGCACGGTCACCTTTTCGGCGGCTGCCTTATCCATGGCTTTTTGATCCGCGGACGCGAACACGTCGGCGGGCGCGCCCTTGACGATTTGCTGCATCAGCACGTCGGAGGCGCCGAAGTTCAGCAGCACCTTGGTGCCGGGATGCTGCTGCTCGAACACTTCGCTGACCGCCTTGAACGCGTTGGTCAGGCTGGCGGCGGCGGAGACCACCAGTTCGTCGGCGCGCGCGTTGGTGCTGATGGCGACGGAGACGGCGCTGGCGACGAACAGCGCTTGCTTCAGAAGGCGGCGGGAGAGTGTCATGAAGGCTTGGAAGTCCGGCGTGAACCGGATTAGCGGGTTAAAACGCTATCGTAATATATGAAAGGTTATAACGGTGGCCCATGACAATTATTCAGCGGTGCGCATGAAGCGGCTCATCGAACAACGGGAGATGATTCAGGCGTCGGACGAATGCGGCGGCGCCAGCGTATTGAGCGTTTGCGACAGCGGCGCCGTGGCCGGACGAACATCGCGCACCGCCTTCCACTTCGCGCGAATGAACGGCCGGTCATGACCGGACACTTTCAGCGCGATATGCGTGACCCAGCGCTGGGTCGGCACGTGCACGCCGTGCACCAGCACCGCGAGGACCATCATGCTGACGGCGACGGGCAGGACCGACAGCCGGCCCGGCTCCGCATGCCACGCGAGGCGGACGAACACCAGCGCCGCCAGGGCGCCGGTCAGACAGCCGGTAATGGCTTCAGACGGCGAGTGAGCGCTCAGCACGACGCGCGACAACCCCACCGCGATCCCCGCGGCAAGGCCGAGCAGCACACCGGCCAGACGGATGCCGGGACGCGCAGGCAACAGTATGAGGAAGAGCACGACCGGATACACCGCCGTGGACAGCATGGCATGGCCGCTGACGCCGGTGAAGTCCAGCTCTCGCACGCCGACGCCCCAGCCGAGGAACGCCAGCTTCGTCACCGTCACAATGCCGATGGCCGCGCCCAGCAGCAGCAGCCAGCCCGCCGCCAGGCGCCAGCTGTGGCCGACCGCCAGCCACAGCGCGATGGCGAGCGCAAGCGGCAGCGTCATGCCGGCGCCGCCGAGGCTGGTGATCGAATACCAAAGGTGGGCAGGTAAATCGGGCATGGCAAAAGCGCGACCAAGGCCGCGTAGAATCCGGTTGGTGGTGGGTTAACGCACGAGCGGCGCAAATCGCCGACTCGGCCGGCGCGGCATAGTGTCCCGCACGGCAAAGAATCAACCGCCAGTATAGACGGGTGCTGCAGGGCGGTCCCGCCGCGTGCGTAGCTTTTTGCCGCTGAACGTTAGCTGACGAACAAGTGGAAAAAATTCGGCCGACCAATGGCAAACAAAGAGCGGACGAGCCTCGCAGGGCTTTGACGCCAGCCTCGTGACAAGGTTCGCCAGGCGGAAATTTCGGTCCCGGATAGCATCCCGGGGTTCCAGCATCGCATGAGGATTGGTGTTATTGTGCATTGCACAACAAAGCACCGTCCTACCGGACGGACCCTGTCCCTTTTTGCGAGGTTTTCCGCCAATGGCAAAAAGTCTATCGAAAATCTGGCTGCGCGGTCTCAAGCGGCTGCTCGCGATCCAAACCGAGCACGCTCGCAAAACCACCAAGCGCACCGCGACGCGACCGGCCCGGCCCGCCACCAATAAGCCGTCCGCCAAAGTTCGCCCGCTCAACCTGGAAGCGGCGGCGCGTGCGCCTGCCAAGCGCGAAGTGCCGCGTGCCGCCGCCCGCGAGTCGCGCGTACGTCCGCGCGCATCGGCATGGGCGAGCGGCTCGTGGACGCGCTCGTTCCACTCGGCGCCTGCCGCGCCCGGCCGGCTCGTCAATCACCTTCAGTACGGCTTGTATGTCCCGACGGGCCACGCGCTCGAGGCCATGCCGCTGGTGGTGATGCTGCACGGCTGCACGCAGTCGATCGATGAATTCGCCGAAGGCACGCGGATGAACGTGCTCGCCGACCGCTTTGGCTTTGCCGTGGTTTATCCGGAACAGTCGAAGCACGTGCATTCGCACCGCTGCTGGCATTGGTACGACGCCGGCGATCACGCCGGCGGTGCCGAAGCGCGCGCGGTGGTGTCGCTGGTGGACGCGTTGGTCGCGCAGCATGGTTTCGACAGCGAGCGCGTGTACGTCGCCGGAATCTCCGCTGGCGCCGGCCTGACAGCGCTTCTGGCCGTCAACTATCCGGAGCATTTCGCCGCGGTCGCGCTGCATTCCGGCCCCGCTTTCGGCGAGGCGCGTTCCGGCGTCGCGGCGATGGACGTGATGCGGCGCGGTGCGCGCCGCGAACCGGCCGAACTGGTCGACGAAAACGCCGACGTGGCGCGTTACCCCGGCATGCCGGCCATCATCATCCACGGCGACGCCGACCATGTGGTCTCGCCGATCAATGCCGACCAACTGGCCGTGCAGTTTCTCCGCCTGAATCGCATCGTCGACCAGAACGGCGCGCGCAAATCCGGCGAAGTCCGCGAGGATCGCAAGGGCGGCGTGGTCATGCGCGACTACCTGCGCGGCGGGCGGCGTGTGGTGCGGCTGTGCCGCGTGCAAGGACTCGCCCATGCATGGAGCGGCGGCGACGACGCCGTGCCGTTTCATTCCGCCAAAGGTCCCGACGCAAGCGCCATGGTGTGGGAATTTTTCAAGCACCAGCGCCGCACGGACACAGGCCGTATCGCGGAAGCCGACGCCGCAGCGGCCTCAGCGGGCGCGCGGTGACGTTGAAGCAACACTTCGAAATGAGTGCTGGCGTGTTCCTAGGGTTTTCCCTATAATACGGGTTATCCCTTAGGCGTTAACGCCTAAACTCATTGTCGAGGTTGACCATGTATCTGCTTAGCCGCCTGTTTCTGTTTCTGACCAAATCGCCCGATCAACTCGCTAAAGAACGCGCTGACGCTTTCCTCGCTGAAGCAACCGATCTGTACGATCTGGAATTCCGTATGCGTAAGCTGGACCGTGAGGCGAACGTTCGCCAACCGTCGTGGATGAGCCAGCACTAAGCTGCGCAAGTTAAAGCATCGGCGCGGATTGCGACGCCGGTGTTCGGGTGAGGCGCCCAAGCTGTCGCAAATCGTCGCAAGCGCTCAGACAGCCGGATTCAATTGCCACAACGCGTGATTCAACACCGCGGCGAACGCCACCCAAGCGACATAGGGCATCAATAGTCCGCCTGCCCAGCGGTCCCGTCGCCAGAATGCACATGTCAGCGCGACGATCAATACCAGCAGTATCAGAATATCGGCCAGCGCCACGCCCGGCCGATGCAGGCCGAAAAAGAGCCACATCCAGGCTGCGTTGAATAGCAACTGCACCAGCCATAAGACGATCGCTGCGCTCAGGCCGTCGCGTTTCCACACGCGCCAGGCGGCAATCGCCATCAGCACATACAGCACCGACCACGCCGGCGGGAACACCCAGTCTGGCGGATTGAACGCGGGCTTTTGCAGCGCCACGTACCAGGCGTCAGGCAGAAACCGGCTCGCGACGAACGCGGCTGCGAACGCCAGAACAAGAAACACCAGCAGCGACGGCAATCGGCGCATCCCCGAGTCTCCTTCAGATATCCAGAATCAAAGCAAAGCCACGTAAGCGTGTGCTCACTTGCCGAAACGGGCGAGCGTGCGTGCCCGCGCTTCGGCATGGTCGACGATCGGTGCCGGATAGTCTTGGCCCAATACCACGCCGAATTCAGCGAGCCGGTCCGCTCCCGCCAGCCACGGCGCATGAATCCACTTCGACGGCAGCTTCGCGAGCTGAGGCAGATAACGTTTGATAAAGCGTCCTTCGGCGTCGAATTTTTCGGACTGCGTGATCGGATTGAAGATCCGGAAATAAGGCTGCGCATCGCATCCCGTCGACGCCGCCCACTGCCAACCGCCGTTATTCGCCGAGAAATCGAAGTCGTTCAACCGTTCGGCGAAGTACCGCTCGCCGAGCCGCCAGTCCACGCCCAGATCCTTCACCAGAAAACTCGCCGTCACCATCCGCAAGCGATTGTGCATATAGCCGGTGCGGTTCAATTGCAGCATCGCGGCGTCGACGAGCGGGTAGCCGGTGCGGCCGTCGCACCACGCGGCGAATGCTTCGTCCGCTTCCGGGCCCTGTTCCCAGCGCAACCGGTCGTACTCTTCCTTGAACGACGCGCCGCTCGCGAGCCGCGGATGATGCGCCAGGATCATGAAGTAGAAGTCCCGCCAGATCAGCTCTGACAGCCACGTCGCGGAGCCTTGCCCGTCAGGTTGCAGCGACATTTCGTGGGCGAGGCGCGCCAGTGTGCGGATGGAGACCGTGCCGAAGCGCAAATGCATCGAAAGATAGCTCGGACCTTTGGCAGCGGGAAAGTCGCGCCGGTCCTTGTAGCTGTCGATGCGCGTCGCGAAGTCGTCGAGCAGACGCTGCGCGCCGCTCATGCCGGTGGGCAGATCCAGTTCCGCGAGGTTGCTCGGCGCAAAGCCGAGTTGAGCGAGCGTCGGCAACCGGCGGTCCAGTTTCGACGGCGGCGCGGCCAGATGCTTCGTGTAGGTTTCCACGGGATACGGCTTCAGATCGAAAGCCGTCAGTTGCCTGAGCCATGCGTTCTTGTACGGCGTGAATACCGTGAACGGTTTGTCCTGGCCAGTGAGCACCTCGTCGCGCTCGAAAATCACCTGATCCTTGAACGTCAGCCACTGGCGTCCAGCTTCAGCGAGCCGCTCGCGAACCGTCTCGTCGCGCTCGATGGCGACCGGTTCGTAGTCGTGATTCGCGAAGACCGCGTCCGCGCCGAGTTCATCGGCGAGCCTCGGCACCAGGTCGGCGGGCTCGCCGTACAGCACGATCAGGCCGCCGCCGTTCGCGCGCAACGCTTCGTCCAGTTCGCCCAGCGCCGCAAGAATCAACTCGATGCGGCGATCCTGCGGCTGCATATCGGGATGACGAGCCTGCCATGCGTCGATCAGCGGCTGCAGGATCGTCGTGTCGAACACGAATGCGCACCACACGCGCTCGCAATGCTTGAGCGCGTAGTAGAGCGCGGCGTTGTCCGTGCTGCGCAGGTCGCGGCGAAACCAGACCAGACCGGTGTCGAAGGAGTCGTTCAGTTGTCGGACGCGTGTCATCAGGAACGTGGAGAGTGTAACTAAGGTGGATGGCTGCTCGATCGCCGGCCGAGAGCGTTGCAAGCGGCGGCACGGACCTGCGTCGCACATCGCATGCCGCGTCCGCAAACGGCACAACGCCCGGCCCTATCGTGCAGGGTGCGGGCGCTGTTCGTGGCAGGCGGTGCGGTTTTCCGCGCCGCTCCAGCGATTCTTTAGCGATGCATCGTCGATGAATCCGTTGCTTAAGCGATTTGCAAGCGGACGTCGACGTTGTTACGCGTGGCGTTCGAGTACGGGCACACCTGATGCGCTGCGTCGACCAGTTCCTTCGCCGCGCCGGCGTCCAGACCCGGCAGCGAGACGCGCAGATCGATGTCGAGTGCGAAGCCGCCCTTGTCGTTCGGGCCGATGCCGACTTCCGCCGTGACTTGCGTGTCAGCCGGCAAAGTCTGCTTCTTCTGGCCCGCGACAAACTTCATGGCGCTCAGGAAACACGCCGAGTAGCCTGCTGCAAAGAGTTGTTCCGGATTCGTACCTGCTGCGCCGGTGCCGCCCAGTTCACGCGGTGCTGCCAGCTTAACGTCCAATGCGTTGTCCGACGATACTGCACGGCCGTCGCGGCCACCGGTGCTCGTTGCGCTTGCTTTGTAGAGGATGTTCATGGTGCTGCTCCTATGTCTGGGTTGTCAGGATCTGCAAATTTGCCGCTCTTTGCTGAGCCCGCCGTTCTGGCGGAGCGTTGTCGCAGCGGCATGTGAGTAAGATAGTACACAAACCATTTGTGTGCAAATGAATTTTCGCATCATAGCGATAGCGCGCGTTCTGCAACGGGCCGGCTAGTGGTCCATGTAATCGTGGAGGGTGGCGCGCAGGCGAGTCAGGTCGTCGCGCAATCGCAGCAGAAATTCGGGCGTCTGCTGGGTCGCGCACAGGATTTCCGCGGGCACTTCGCGCGCCTGGCGCTTGAGCGCCGAGCCGGCTTTGGTGAGCCGGATATACACGAGACGCTCATCGTCGACGCCGCGTACCCGCTCCAGCAGCCCTTGTGTCTCAAGGCGCTTGAGCAGCGGCGTGACCGTCGCCGAGTCGAGGTTCAGGCGTGCGGCCATGTCTTTGACCGTGACATCGTCGCTCTCCCACAGCACCAGCATGGCCAGATACTGCGGATACGTCAGGCCCAGCTTGTCCAGTAGCGGCTTGTAGGCCTTCGTCATGGCAAGCGAGGTCGAGTAGAGGGCGAAGCAGAGTTGCTCGTCGAGCGTGAAGGGTAAAGCGGGCCGCTGGGTCATGATGCATCTCGTATAAAAAGAGCGTGCAAATGGATTGCGCGCAAACCATTGTGCCGCAAATCGGCGCAGGTTGACGAGTGCAGTTGGAGATTCAGGAAAGATTCGGGAAACGGCGAAGACAAGCGCCGCCGTGAGGGCGGCGTGGCGCGGGCGCCAGAACAGCGCCCGCGCCTGAACGGGACTCAAGCCGCCGGCGTGGTCGGCAAGTCCGGAGCTTCGGGCGTTTGCACGCCGAAGCAGCCGCGATAGGTCGCGTAGAACGAGCAGTACAGCATGGTCGTGACGATCATCGTGGCGGGCATCAGGATCGCGAACGCGAAGTCGCCCGCGCCCAGCGCCTGCATCAGCGCCGACAAGCCGAGCGACACCGTCAACGCCACCGCGAACCACAGCGCGCCGAACACGATAAACGCGCCGCGGTTGCGCCAGCAACTCACGAGGCTGAAGAACATCGCCTTGACGGGCGGCACGTCATGCCACGCGGCGAGAATCGGCGAGAACCAGAAAATCATCGCCACCGGAATGTAGACCGCGAAGGCCGTGATCACCGCCAGCGGGATATTGCTGTTGGCGATCGCGTCCTGATCCATCGCGGCGGCGCCGAGCATGACCTTCAGCAGCATGCCGCCGTCGGCGAGCGCCGACGCGGCCAGCACCAGCGCCATTGCGACGACGTACAGCACGCCGAGTACCAGCAGCCGTTTGGCGACCACAGGGCCGTACGAGTGAAAACCGTCCACCAGAATGGTCGGGAACACCGGTTTGCCGGCGATCGTGTTGCGGCACGCCGCCATGAAGCCGACCGCGACGCCCGGAATGAACGCCAGCGGCAACACGCCGCCGACCACCGGAATCTGCGACACGAGCGTCATCACCAGCAGATAGGTGAAGAACAGCGTCAGGAACGCGAGCGGGTTCTTGCGGAACAGCCAGATACCCTGCCGGAACCACACATAGCCGGCTTTCGCGGGGACTTCGATCAGTTGCATGAGGTATGGATGCCTGGAAGTGCAACGCCGGTTAGGCGTTCGCGCAGAATGCGCTCGAAATGGCCGGGGTCGTGCGGTTTGAGCAGTTCGGCCGCGCGCGGCAAATGAAAATCATACAGGCGCGAGACCCAGAAGCGGTATGCGCCCGCTCGCAGCATGTCGCCCCAATGGCGGTTTTCTTCGACGGTGAAGGGGCGCACGGTCTGGTAGGCACGCAGCATGGCTTCGGTGCGCGCGTCGTCGAGCTTGCCGGTGGCGAGGTCGACGCACCAGTCGTTGACCGTCACCGCCACGTCGAACAGCCACTTGTCGCAGCCGGCGAAATAGAAGTCGAAGAAACCGCCCAGGCGCACTTCGTGGCCGGTATCCGGCGCGGCGTGCGCGAACATGGCGTTGTCGCGGAACAGATCGGCGTGGCACGGGCCTTCGGGCAGCGCGGCGTAGTCGGCCGACGCGAAGAAGGCTTCCTGATGCGCCAACTCCGACGACAGCAGGTCGCGTTGCTCGCCTTCCAGAAACGGCAGGATGGTCGGCACGGTTTCCTGCCACCACGGCAGGCTGCGCAGATTCGGCTGATAGCCCGTGTAGTCGCGTCCTGCCAGGTGCATGCGCGCCAGCATTTGCCCGACTTCGATGCAGTGCTCGACGCCCGGCGCCAGTTCCGGCGCGCCCTCGAGCTTGGTCACGATGGCGGCGGGCTTGCCATGCAAGGTGCCGAACAGCGCGCCGTCTTCGCGCGGCATGGGGTCCGGCACCGGCACGCGATGCGCGGCCAGATGCCGCATGAGGTCGAGATAGAACGGCAGTTGTTCGGCCGTCAGCTTTTCGAAAATCGTGAGGACGTATTCGCCGCGCGTCGTCGTCAGAAAGAAGTTGCTGTTCTCAATACCGGAGGAAATGCCGCGAAATTCGACGACGTCGCCGAGATCGTAATGGCTCATCCATTCTGCAAGTTGGGGTTCGGTGACAGCGGTGAAGACAGCCATGCGGGAAACGTCAGATCAGGTTGGTCGGGCTGGCGCGGTGCGGCCAGTGCGATGTGCGGCAAATGCAGTATCGGAAAAGCGTTCTTTCGGAGCCGTGAAGCGCTGCGGCATTTCAACGCCTTACCGCCAGGATGAAGCTGGGCAAGCAGGCTGAGGCCCGGGATAGCGCCTTGCGGGCGCTTGGATCCGGGCGGCGCCCACACCGGGCGCCGCCCCGGCATGCATCAATAGGTCAGGTTCACGGACGGTAAACGCGTGCTCGCGCGGCCGTTGTCGCGCACGGTGGGCGACGTATCGAGCGGTGCGCTCATTTGATAGCGCGTGCCGAGGTTCGAATGCACGTTGATTTCGACGGGCTTGCCTTTGTCGCGGTATTCGGTGATTTCGGTCCCGTTGGCACTGCGTTCGTAGAAGCTCGGCGTGCGCGGGACGTTGATTTCAACCTTCGAGCTGACCTCGGCGGCCGGACGATTGATCTTCTCCAGGTCGGGCAGACCGGCCCGTTCGTTGGCGGACTGGGGCGCGCCGGGAGCCGGTGTATCGTCGACGGGCTGGGCAGCCATCGCGGCGTTGCCAAAGGCGAGGGCCAGCGCAACGGCGACGGGAAGGAGCGGCTTCATGGTGATTCTCCAATATGGTGCCCCGATTCTAGCAAATCCCACCTGGTCCTCGGGCGCGATCGCCTTATTTTGCGCCGCTTTCGCGCGGCGTGCGCGCAATCTTGCGAGCGGTGCCGCAACGTGTGTTGCAGCACCGCCAGGTGATTTGGCGAGCAACGGTTCCGTGGTAATGTGGCCTCATCATTAGAGGCGAATGAAGATGAACAACGATACCAATCAACGCGCGGTGCAGACTCCCGCCAACAGCTTCCCAACCGAATCCTTCGATGACGCTACCGAGGCCGTCACCCGCCTCTCGGCGATCTACGAAGCGAACACTTCGTTTCTGCGCGACGCCTTCGCGCGTTATCGCCGCAACGAATTGTTCGAACGCCGGGTGCGCGCCTGCTATCCGTTCGTGCGGGTGTGCACCGAGGTCAACACGCATATCGACTCGCGCCGTTCGTATGGCTTCGTCGCGGGTCCGGGCGTGTTCGAGACGACCGTCACGCGCCCTGATCTGTTCGGCAACTACTATCGCGAGCAATTGCGCCTGCTGGCGAAGAATCATCACGTGCAGATCGAAGTCGGCGTGTCGGATCAGCCGATTCCGATTCATTTCGCTTTCGCCGAAGGCATCCACCTCGAAGGCGATCTGGATCGCGAGCGCCTGTTCCTGATGCGCGATGTATTCGACACGCCGGACCTGGCGCTGCTCGATGACCGCATCGTCAACGGCACGTATGAACCGCTGCCGGGCGAGCCGCATCCGCTTGCGCTGTTCACGGCGGCGCGGGTCGATTTCTCGCTGCATCGGTTGAAGCACTATACGGCGACCTCGCCCACGCATTGCCAGAACTACGTGCTGTACACGAACTACCAGTTCTATATCGACGAGTTCGTCAAACTCGGCCGCACGATGATGGCCCATACCGACGACGAAGAAATGCGCGCCTATCGCAGCGAGTACACGTCGTTCGTCGAGCCGGGCGACGTGGTCACGTACAACGCGAATCTCGGCGAACAGGAGCAGGAAGGCACGGCGCCGCCGCGTCTGCCGCAGATGCCCGCGTACCACCTGAAGCGCGCGGACGGCAGCGGCATCACGATGATCAATATTGGCGTCGGGCCGTCGAACGCGAAGACCATTACCGATCACATCGCGGTGCTGCGTCCGCATGCGTGGATCATGCTCGGCCACTGCGCGGGCCTGCGCAATACACAGCGCCTCGGCGACTATGTGCTGGCGCACGGCTATGTGCGCGAGGATCACGTGCTCGACGACGACCTGCCGTTGTGGGTGCCGATTCCGGCGCTTGCCGAAGTGCAGGTGGCGCTGGAGCGCGCCGTCGCACAGGTCACGCAACTGGACGGCGTCGAACTGAAGCGCGTGATGCGTACGGGCACGGTGGCGAGTGTGGACAACCGCAACTGGGAGTTGCGCGATCATCGTGAGCCGGTGCAGCGGCTCTCGCAAAGCCGCGCGGTTGCGCTCGACATGGAGAGCGCGACGATCGCCGCGAACGGTTTCCGTTTCCGCGTGCCTTACGGCACCTTGCTGTGCGTGTCGGACAAGCCCTTGCATGGCGAATTGAAGCTGCCCGGCATGGCGGATCAGTTCTATCGCGCGCAGGTCGATCAGCATCTGCAGATCGGCGTGAAGGCGATGGAGCTGTTGCGGATGAACGGGCTGCATCGTTTGCATAGCCGCAAGCTGCGCAGCTTCGCGGAAGTCGCGTTTCAGTAAGCGGTTTTTTTGACAGGCAAGAGCGGGCGGCGCTTCGGCTCGCTCCTGCTCGATCAAAGTCAAAGCTGCCCGAAGCCGGTCAGTCCGATCAAGCTGCCGACCGCCAGAAGCCACAGTGGGTGAATGCGCGTCTTCATCGCCATGGCAGCGGTGAACCCGGTGATCGCCCACGCGATGGCGGTCGAGTTCGACGCCTCGGCAATCAGCGCCGCGCTCGCCGCGATGATGCCAGCGGTCACCGGCACCAGTCCCAACTGCGCGTGGCGCCGCCATGGGCGGTCCTTGAATCGCTCCCACGCATGCATCGCGAGGATCGTCACCAGCGACGACGGCCCGAACTTCGCCACCGACGTCACCAGCATGCCGGCCCAACCGGCCACGTGCCAGCCGATCAGCGTGACGATCATCAGATTCGGCCCCGGCGCGGCTTGCGCGAGTGCGAACAGCGCGCTGAATTCGCTGGCCGGCATCCAGTGATGCACATCCACCACCTGACGCTGCATTTCCGGAAGAATCGTGTTGCCGCCGCCGAACGCGAGCAGCGAAAGCTGACTGAAAATAACGGCGAGAGCGATGAGCGTCTCGTTCATCGTGCGCTCCTCGACGCGATATAGATGCTGAGCGGCGTCAGCACCAGCATGGTGGGCAGAAGCGGCAGCCGCATGATCGCAATCGCAATGAAGCCGAGTGCCGCGATGAGCGCGGCCATTGGACTATGCCGCAGCGGCAGCAGGATTTTCACGGCCATCGAGATCAACAGGCCCGCCGCGGCGGCGGCGAGACCGGCAAACAGATGACGAACGTGCGGGTCGTTTTGCGTGTGCTCGTACAGCACGCCGAGGCCGATCACCACCAGCGACGGTCCCGCGATCAGTCCGAGCAGGCCGGCCAGCGCGCCCGGCACGCCGCGAAAGCGCATGCCCATCGCCACCGAGAGATTGATCACGTTGCCGCCCGGTAAAAACTGGCAGAGGCCCAGCAAGTCGGTGAACTCGTCGGCGCTCAGCCAGCGGCGTTGTTCGACCAATGCGCGCCGCGCCAGCGGCAGTGCGCCGCCGAAGGAGATCAGCCCGAGGCCGAGAAAGCCGCCGAAGATTTCCCGCAATGTGGGCGTAGGCGCCAGCACGGGCTCGGACGAGGTGAGATCGTGGTCCATATCGGTTAGCTTCCAGTTCAAGCTCAGGAGGTTAGCGCCGAACCGGCGTCGAGCAAAACGATTTTTGAGCGCCGCCTTGTGATCTAGAATCACAAGCATGGCACGAAACCTTCCTCCTTTTCCGGCGCTTCGCGCCTTCGAAGCCGCCGCGCGGCATGAGAGCTTCACCGCCGCGGCGAACGAATTGCATGTGACGCACGGTGCAATCAGCCGGCAAGTCGCCGCTTTCGAAACGTGGCTCGGCGTGCAGGTGTTCGAGCGTCGCGGCAAGCGCGTGCGCCTGACCGACGACGGGCGCCGCTACCTGTCCACCGTCCAGGCTGCGTTCGACAGCATCGCGCTCGCGACGGATCAATTGCGCGACACCGGTGTCATCCGCGTGCTGCGCGTGAATGCGTTGCCCACCTTCGCGATGAAATGGCTGCTGCCGCGCCTGCATCAGTTTCAGCGCAAGGTGCCGAATGCGGAGTTGAGATTGGCGACCTCGAACGCGCCGGTCGAGACGCTGGACGGCTTCGACGTCGCCGTGCGGCGCGGTCCCGCGCATTGGCCCAACTGCGCGAGCGGCCATTTTCTCGGCGAGACGGAGATTCCGGTGTGCAGTCCCACGTTATTGCAACGCTCGCCGATCAAGGTCGCCGACGATCTCGCGCGGCACGTGCTGCTGCATTCCGATACGCGTCCGGACGCCTGGCGCAACTGGTTATCGGCGGCTGGGGTGACGGTGAAATGCCGGAAGAAGCAATCATTCGATCACTTCTATCTGGCCTTGCAGGCTGCGGTGGACGGTCTCGGCGTGGCGCTCGGTCCGTTGCCCTTGCTGGCGGATGAGCTGGCATCGGGACGGCTCGTGGTGCCGCTGGCGGGTCCGCGTATCGACGCGCGCGGCTATTGGTGGGTGGCGAGGCGCGAGGTCGCGGATGCGCCGCTAGTGGCGCAGTTCTGCGAATGGCTGCAAGCGCAAGGCGATCAAACCGATGAAACGGAAACGGGCAGCCTCGAGGCTGCCCGTTAGCGTGCGCGTGTTCACTTCGCGCCACGGCGCGAAGCGGCAGCCTCACAGATAGAACATCCGGTCTTCATCCGACTTGGTCGGCTGCGGCTCGGTTTCTTCGCGGTCTTCATAGAACTTCAGCACCGCTTCGAGCACCTGGTCCGGATCGTCGATGACCTGCATGAGGTCCATGTCGGTCGGATTGATCAGGCCCATTGGCGTGAGCGAGTTCTTGAACCACGCAAGCAGGCCTTCCCAGAACTCGGCGCCCACCAGAATGATCGGCACATGGCGCGACTTCTTGGTCTGGATCAGCGTGAGCACTTCGGCGAGTTCGTCCAGCGTGCCGAAGCCGCCGGGCATCACGATCACCGCGTCCGAGTTCTTCACGAACGTGACCTTGCGCGTGAAGAAATGACGGAAGCGCAACGAGATGTCTTGCCACTGATTGCCCGACTGCTCGTGCGGCAACTCGATGTTCAGGCCGACCGAAGGCGCCTTGCCAGCATGAGCGCCCTTGTTGGCCGCTTCCATGATGCCCGGGCCGCCGCCCGAGATCACGGCGAAGCCGGCATCCGAGAGCTTGCGGGCAATTTGCGTGGCCAGTTTGTAGTAGGGCGAGTTCGGCTTCAGACGCGCTGAACCATAGATGCTGACAGCCGGACGAATCTCCGAGAGGTACTCGGTCGCCTCGATAAACTCTGCCATAATCGTGAACATCTGCCACGATGCGCGGGCCTTTTTGGCCGTTGCGCGCTCTTGATCTGCGAGTGATCGCAGACTCGGAATCACTTTTCTCTTAGTCATAATGCCTGAAGAACGAAGCCTTGAAGGTAAGACCCTGCTATTGGTCGACGGTTCGAGTTATCTGTACCGGGCCTACCATGCGATGCCGGATCTGCGCAGCCCCGACGGTGGTCCGACGGGTGCGCTCTACGGGATGATCAACATGCTGCGGCGCATGCGCAAGGAAGTCACAGCAGAGTATAGCGCGTGCGTGTTCGACGCCAAGGGCAAAACGTTTCGCGACGACTGGTATCCCGACTATAAGGCGAATCGCCCGTCGATGCCGGACGATCTCTCGCGTCAGATCGAGCCGATTCATGTGGCCGTGCGCGCGCTCGGCTGGCCGTTGCTGATGATAGAAGGCGTCGAGGCCGACGACGTGATCGGCACCCTCAGCACCGAAGCGGAAAAGCGTGGCATGAATGTGATCGTGTCGACGGGTGACAAGGATCTGGCGCAGCTTGTGTCGGATCATGTCACCCTCATCAATACGATGACTAACGAAACGCTCGACCGCGCCGGTGTGCTCGCCAAGTTCGGCGTGCCGCCGGAGCGCATTATCGACTACCTGTCGTTGATCGGCGATACCGTCGACAACGTGCCCGGCGTCGAGAAATGCGGGCCGAAAACAGCGATCAAATGGCTGACGCAATTCGAGTCGCTGGATGGCATCGTCGCACATGCGGACGAAATTAAAGGTGCGGTAGGAGACAATCTGCGCAGAGCGCTCGATTTTCTGCCGATGGCGAAGAAACTCGTCACTGTCGAGCGCAACTGCGATATGACCGACCATATCGTGTCGATCGAGGAAAGCCTGCAGAGCCGGCCGGAATCGCGCGAGGAGTTGCGCGACGTGTTCACGCGCCACGGCTTCAAGACGTGGCTGCGCGAAGTGGAAATCGCGGACGCCGTGGAAGGTCCGGAAACAGATGTGCCGCCGGCTTTGTCCGTGGATCATGAGCGTCATTACGACACCGTGCAGACGTGGGAACAATTCGACGCGTGGCTCGAGAAGATCAACGCGGCTGAACTCACCTCGTTCGATACGGAAACTACGTCGCTCGACCCCATGACTGCGCAGATCGTGGGCCTGTCGCTGTCGGTGGAAGCCGGCCGGGCGGCGTATGTGCCGCTCGCGCATCGCGGCCCGGACGCGCCCGTGCAATTGCCGCGCGACGAAGTCCTTGCGAAGCTGAAGCCGTGGCTCGAAAGCGCCGAATACAAGAAGGTCGGTCAGCATCTCAAGTACGACGAGCAGGTGTTGGCGAACTACGGCATTGAAATGCGCGGTGTCGAACACGACACGCTGCTGGAATCCTACGTGGTCGAATCGCATCGCACGCACGACATGGACAGCCTCGCGCTGCGCCATCTCGGCGTGAAGACGATCAAGTACGAAGAGGTCGCAGGCAAGGGCGCGGGGCAGATCGGCTTCGACGAAGTCGCGTTGGACAAGGCCGCCGAATACGCGGCGGAAGACGCCGACATCACCTTGCGGCTGCACCAGGCGCTGTATCCGCAAGTGACCGCGGAGAAGACACTCGAGTACGTGTATCGCGCGATCGAACTGCCGACATCGCGTGTCCTGCGCAAGATGGAACGCACCGGCGTGCTGATCGATGCGGAGAAGCTGCGCCAGCAAAGCAGCGAAATCGCCACGCGTCTGATCCAGTTGGAAAGCGAAGCCTATGTGCTGGCCGGCGGCGAATTCAATCTGGGTTCGCCGAAGCAGATCGGGCAGATCTTCTTCGAGAAGCTGGAACTGCCGGTGGTCAAGAAAACGCCGAGCGGCGCGCCGTCCACCGACGAAGAAGTGCTGCAAAAGCTCGCCGAAGACTATCCGCTGCCGAAGATCCTGCTCGAACACCGTGGCTTGTCGAAGCTGAAATCGACCTACACCGACAAGCTGCCGCGCATGGTCAACGCCACCACGGGCCGCGTGCATACGAACTATGCGCAGGCCGTGGCGGTCACGGGGCGCCTGGCATCGAACGATCCGAACCTGCAGAACATTCCCGTGCGCACCGGCGAAGGCCGCCGTATTCGCGAAGCGTTTATTGCACCGCCCGGACACAAGCTGGTCTCCGCGGATTATTCGCAGATCGAATTGCGCATCATGGCGCACATTTCCGGCGACGAATCGTTGCTGCGGTCGTTCTCGCAGGGCGAAGACATTCACCGCGCCACCGCGGCGGAAATCTTCAGCGTGACGCCGCTCGAAGTCTCGAACGATCAACGCCGCGTGGCCAAGGTCATCAACTTTGGTCTGATCTACGGCATGAGCTCGTTCGGTCTCGCCGCGAACCTCGGCATCACGCGCGACGCCGCGAAGCTTTATATCGACCGCTATTTCGCGCGTTATCCGGGCGTGGCGCGTTATATGGACGAAACGCGCGTGAGCGCCAAGGCCAAGGGTTACGTCGAAACGGTGTTTGGCCGCCGCCTGTGGCTGCCGGAGATCAACGGCGGCAATGGTCCGCGCCGTCAGGCCGCCGAGCGCGCCGCGATCAACGCGCCGATGCAAGGCACGGCCGCCGATCTGATCAAGCTCTCGATGATCGCCGTGCAGGATTGGATCGAAGCGTCGAAGATCGGCACGCGCATGATCATGCAGGTGCACGACGAATTGATTCTCGAAGTACCGGACGCGGAATTGTCCGACGTGCGCAAGCGCTTGCCCGAGTTGATGTGCGGTGTCGCTGACCTGAAAGTGCCGCTGGTCGCCGAAGTGGGCGCGGGCCTGAACTGGGAAGAAGCGCATTGACGTGCGTGTGACGGGACGCGATATCGTCGTGCGCATGTCACACATGTGTATTGATGGCTTGTGACAACCCGTGCTGCTCGCGGACAATCGCTGAAAGACGGCGCTCATGTGAAATTGCACGGGCGCCGCACGACGCATAACCCATCGGCAAACACGGAGAGTTCCATGCATCGTTTTATCGTCGTTGGCGGAGGCGCGGGGGGATTGGAACTGGCGACGCGTTTGGGCGATCGCTATGCACCCCACAAGAGCAAGGGCGGTGTGCGGGCACAGGTCACGCTCGTCGACCGCAACCCCACTCATATCTGGAAGCCGCTTCTGCATGAAGTGGCGGCGGGCAGCATGGACCCGTTCACGCAGGAGCTCGAATATGCCGCGCAAGCGCGCTGGCATGGCTTCGAATTTCAGCAGGGCGAACTGACGGGATTGGACCGCGCGAACAAGCGCCTCACGCTCGGCACCGTGCTCGACGACGACGGCGCCGAGCTGCTGCCCGAACGCCAGCTCGAATACGACACGCTGATCATCGCGATCGGCAGCACGACCGCCTTCTTCGGCGTCAAAGGCGCGCCTGAATTTTCCCTCGCACTCGACACGGTCAGTCAGGCCGAGCGTTTTCGTAAACGCCTGATCGCGGCATGCATGCGCGCTGAGCATCAGGTGCATGAGCCCGTCGAATCGACGCCGGGCGTGGCGTCTACCGGCGAGCCGCGCATTCAGGTGGCGATTGTCGGCGGCGGCGCGACGGGCGTGGAACTGTCGGCGGAATTGCGCAACACCGCGCAGGTCCTGTCCGCATACGGCCTGCATAAGCTCGATCCGCGGCATGACGTCGGCATCGTACTGATCGAAGCGGGGCCGCGCATTCTGCCGGCTTTGCAGGAACGCGTTTCGACCGCCACGGCCGAACTGCTTACCAAGCTCGGCGTGAAGCTGATGATCGGCGAAACCGTGGCCGAAGTCGCGCCCGGCATGATCCGCACCGCGAGCGGCAAAACCGTGCGCGCCGATCTGACGGTGTGGGCGGCCGGCATCAAGGCGCCGGCGATTCTGAGCGAGCTCGACGGCCTGCCGGTCAACCGGCTGGGCCAGCTCATCGTGCGCCGCACGCTGCAGACCGAAACCGACGACAACGTCTTCGCGCTCGGCGATTGCGCCGCCTGTCCGTGGCCTGGCAACGAGCGCAACGTGCCGCCGCGCGCGCAAGCGGCTCACCAGCAGGCGAGCTTCCTGATGAAGGCGCTGGCAGCACGGCTCGAAAACAAGCCATTGCCGGAGTTCACCTATCGCGACTTCGGGTCGTTGGTGTCGCTCGGGCATTTCAGCGCGGTCGGTAATCTGATGGGCGGGGTGATCGGCGGCAATATGCTGATTGAAGGGCTGTTCGCGCGCTTCATGTACATGTCGCTGTACCGGCTGCATATCGCCGCGTTGCACGGCTACGCGCGGATGGTGCTCGATACCTTCGCGCACTGGTTGCGCCGCACCACGCTGCCGCGGGTCAAGCTGCACTGACGTGCGCTGATGCGCCGGCCGGCGCTCGGGAACGTTGCATGTGCAACAGGATGCGTGTCAGGCGTATCCTGTTGCCTCCAACGTTCAACCGAGGAGTGCCGCATGCTGAAACCCGACATCGACAGCCTTGTCCCGCACGTCCCCTTCAACCGGCGTACCTTCATCAAGGCCGCGCTCGGCACTGGCTTCGCCGCCGCCGTGCTGCCGGTCTCGGCGCAAACCATTCATACCGATACTGACGGCCTCGAAGCCGGAGAAATCGCGGTGCGCTCCGGCGACACGCTGGTGCCGGCGTATCGCGCGCAGCCGAGGGGCAAGACGCACTTGCCGGTGATCATCGTCGTGCACGAGATTTTCGGCGTGCACGAGCATATCGCCGACGTGTGCCGGCGTTTCGCCAAGCAGGGCTATCTCGCGATCGCGCCGAATCTGTTTGAGCGGCAGGGCGATCCAACCGGTCATGCGAGCATGCAGCAGATCAGCGCGCTAGTGGTCAGCAAGGTGCCGGATGAGCAGGTGATGGGCGATCTCGATGCCACCGTCGCCTGGGCCGGCGAGCACGGCGGCGATCTGAACCGGCTCGGGATAAACGGCTTCTGCTGGGGCGGGCGGATTGCATGGCTGTACGCCGAACATAACCCGCGGCTGAAGGCGGGTGCCGCCTGGTATGGACGGGTAACGGGCACAAAAAACGCGCTGATGCCGGCGAATCCGCTCGATCAGGTCGCGCAGCTTCATGCGCCGGTGCTTGGGCTTTACGGATTGCAGGATCAGAGCATCCCGCAGGACACGCTCGAACAGATGAAGCAGGCCATCGCGCAAGGTCCGCGAGCGGGACGTGGTTCGCAGTTCGTCGTGTATGACGATGCGGGCCACGCGTTTTTCGCGGATTACCGGCCGAGCTACAAAAAGGCCGATGCCGAGGACGGCTGGCGCCGCGTGCTGGTGTGGTTCAAGCAGCATGGGGTGGCTTGAGGCTGCGGCTTGAGGCGGTCCGCGCTCCCTCGCTTGCGATAAAAAAGGCCGTTGCCGCTTTCGGGTGGCAACGGCCTTTTTGCTAACCAGGTGCTGTGGCTTTCGTTGGTGCGCTCAAGGATTCGGGCCCGTCGCGATGGGCCGCTTCGGGTCGGAACTCCACTCGCTCCATGATCCCGCATACAACGCCGCGCCATGCAGGCCGGCGACTTCCATCGCGAGAGCATTCACGCATGCCGTCACGCCCGAGCCACATTGCAGCACCACGTGTTCCGGCGGCGTGTCGGCGAGCAGCGCGTGGAATTCCTCGCGCAACGTATGAGCCGGCTTGAAGCGGCCGTCGGCGGTGAGGTTGTCCTTGAAGAAGCGGTTGAGCGCGCCGGGAATGTGGCCGCCGACGCGATCCAGTGTCTCGTTCTCGCCGCGATAACGGTCGGCCGCGCGCGCGTCAACCACCACGCGTTCCTTCGAGCCCAGATTGCGCTCGACCGTTTGCGCATCGACCGTGACGGACAGCGGCGCGCCTGCCTTGAAGTCGCCGGTGTTCTGGGCCGGCGCGTCCTGCGTCAGCGGATGACCGACGGCTTCCCATGCCTGCAGGCCGCCGTCGAGCAGCGCGACGGCGTCGTGACCGAGCCAGCGCAGCAGCCACCATGCACGGGCGGCGTACATGCCGCCTTGCGCGTCATAGGCGACGACTTGCTGGCCCTGCTTCAGGCCGCGCGACTCCAGCGTCTCCACCAGCCGCGCACGATCCGGCAGCGGATGGCGGCCGTTGTGACCGTTCTTCGGCCCCGACAGATCGCGATCGAGATGCAGGTAATGCGCGCCCGGCAGATGCCCGGCCAGATAGGCTTTTTCGCCTGCTTCCGTGTCGGCCAGATCGAAGCGGCAATCGATGACGAACACGCTGCCCGGCGCGGCGGCAAGCCGTTCCGCGAGATTGGTCGCGGAAATCAGAGTGGTGTAGTGAGTGTGGGGCATGACGTCTCCTCGATGCGGGCGATGGCGGCTCCGTTCGGCGGTTTGGCGCCGCCTGCGGATGGCCGAGCTATCTTGTAAGTCTAAACAAAAAAAGACGGGCCGAAGCCCGTCTTTCCACGCGTTGATGCTGCCTGAAGAATCTAATCAAGCGCCGATCAGATCGTACCGAGTTCACGCCGCAGGAATTCGTGGAAGTGCTGCATGCCATCTTCCATCGGGCTCTGATACGGGCCGACCTGCGATTCGCCGCGATTCATCAGCGCGCGGCGGCCGGCGTCCATGCGTTCGGCGATCTCGTCGTCTTCGCGGGCCGTCTCCATGTAGGCGGCGCGCTCGGCTTCGACGAACTCACGCTCGAACAGCGCGATTTCCTCAGGGTAATAGAACTCCACCACGTTGGTGGTTTTCTGCGGACCGCGCGGAATCAGCCACGACACCACCAGCACGTGCGGATACCACTCGATCATGATGCCCGGGTAGTACACCATCCAGATCGCGCCGAATTCGGGCGGATTGCCACCGCGAAAGCGCAGCACTTCGTCGTGCCACTTGCGGTACGTCGGGCTGCCCGGCTGTTCCAGATCCTTGTGCACGCCTACCGTCTGGACGCTGTACCACTCGCCGAACTCCCACGTCAGGTCGTCGCAATTGACGAAGCTGCCGAGGCCCGGATGGAACGGCGCGACGTGATAGTCCTCCAGATAGACCTCGATAAAGGTCTTCCAGTTGTAGTTGCACTCGTGCACTTCGACGTGATCGAACATGAAGCCCGAAAAATCGAAGTGTTCCTTGGTGCCGAGGCGCGCCAGATCGCGCGCGACGTCGCGCCCCTGCGCTTCGAACAGCAGGCCTTGCCAGTTCTGCAGCGGCGTGGCGCCGAGATTCAGGCAGGGGTTATCCGCAAAATGAGGTGCACCGAGGAGCTGGCCGTTCAGGTCGTAAGTCCAGCGATGCAGGGGGCAGACGATGTTCTCCGTCTGGCCGCGGCCGTTGAGCATGATGGCTTGCCGGTGGCGGCACACGTTCGACAGCAGTTCGACTTGCGACTGCTGGTTACGGACGAGCACGCGCCCTTCGCTCTCGCTCGGCAAAGCAAAATAATTCCCCGCTTCGGGCACCATGAGATCGTGGCCGATGTAACGAGGACCTTTCTTGAAAAGGGTTTCGATTTCGCGCGTTAGAAGCGCTTCGTCAAAGTAAGCCGTGACTGGCAGCTGGCTGTGGACAGACCGCAACTGCAATGCATTGCTCAGATTGGACATTCCCACTCCCGTGAAGACGTGAAAGCAGTGAACAACCCAACCATCGAAGATTCGATTTAGGGAGCCCGCGATTATACCCGTTTCCCCTTGTTTGGGGCCGTTAAGTGCCTGATTTGGGTCAAAAATCTCAGGAAAGTTCGGCTTTTTCGCCGCAGACCGATCGTTTTTTTTCTGCGAGACTGCTAGGACGGCGCGGAGCGGGAAGGCGGGCGTAGGGCGGCGGGCGGCTCGGAAATATCGCTTTTGCCGTAGAATGTCCGACTTGTTTTAATTTTGCGACTATTCATGGCGAAGACCGCGTCGAAAGATACTGCTGCCACGCCAGCCGAAGGCGTCGACACCACGCCGCTGCCCGAGAATTACGAGGCCGCCCAGGCGGAGCTGGAAGGGCTGGTTGCACGCATGGAAAGCGGCAATCTCAGCCTCGAGGAATCGCTCACCGCCTACCGGCGGGGCGCGGCCCTCGTGGCGTTTTGCCAGCAGCAGCTCGAGAAAGTCGAGCAGCAGGTGCGCGTGCTCGACGGCGAGACGCTCAAGCCGCTGCCCATGAATACCGCAGGCACAGCCGCTACTGAAAGCGGGGACGACCTATGACATTCGAACAATGGATGCGCTCGGTACTGGAGCGCGTCGAAACGGCGCTAGAACATTACCTGCCGACCGAGGCAACCGCGCCCGCCACGCTGCATGAAGCCATGCGTTACGCGGTGCTCGGCGGCGGCAAGCGGGTTCGCCCGCTGCTGTGCCACGCGGCCGGCGAGCTGACCGGCGCGCGCGCCGAGTGCCTCGACGCGGCGGCGGCGGCGCTGGAAATGATCCACGTGTACTCGCTCGTGCACGACGACATGCCGTGCATGGACGACGACGCGCTGCGTCGCGGCAAGCCCACGGTACACGTGAAATATGACGAAGCGACGGCATTGCTGGTCGGCGACGCGCTGCAATCGCAGGCATTCGTCGCGTTGACGTCGGATGTTCTGGCCCCGGCGCAGCAGGCCGCGCTGGTGCGCGAACTGGCGCTGGCGAGTGGCTCGATCGGGATGTGCGGCGGGCAGGCCATCGATCTGGCGAGCGTCGGCCACACGCTGACGCGCACGCAACTCGAAACCATGCACCGCATGAAGACCGGCGCCTTGCTGCGCGCCGCGGTGCGCATGGGTGCACTGGCGGGCGAAACGCCGGACGCGGACGCCATGCGTTCGCTCGATGCGTATTCGGCCGCTGTCGGCCTCGCGTTTCAGGTCGTCGACGATATTCTCGACGTCACGACCGATTCGGCGACGCTCGGCAAAACGGCAGGTAAAGACGCGAAGGACGGCAAGCCGACCTACGTGTCGATTATTGGGCTCGACGCATCGCGCGCGCTCGCAGCGCAGTTGCGCAGCGACGCTCACGCCGCGCTGGCGCCGTTCGGCGCACGCGCGCAGCGTCTTGCCGAATTGGCCGACCTGGTGGTGAACCGGGTTAGCTGAACGCGAAAGCCCGCCGCCGCGCGCTTCCGTTATGAGGCGCATGTATGAAGTGCGGGCGCGTAAGTTTTCCTACAATGGAACGACGATGTACGACTTGCTGAAAACCATTGACGACCCGGCAGCCCTGCGCCGCCTCGATCGCCGCCAACTGCAACCGCTTGCCGACGAGTTGCGTGCCTTCGTGCTCGACAGCGTATCGCAGACGGGTGGCCATCTCTCGTCCAACCTCGGCACGGTCGAGTTGACCATTGCTCTGCACTATGTGTTCGACACGCCGCGCGACCGGATCGTGTGGGACGTCGGCCATCAAACCTATCCGCACAAGATCCTGACGGGCCGCCGCGACCAGATGCACACGCTGCGTCAGCTGGGCGGCATCTCGGGCTTCCCGAAACGTGACGAGTCGGAATACGACACCTTCGGCACGGCGCACTCCAGCACGTCGATTTCCGCCGCGCTCGGCATGGCGGTCGCAAGCAAGCTGCAGGGCGACAACCGCATGGGCATCGCCGTGATTGGCGACGGCGCAATGACGGCCGGCATGGCGTTCGAGGCGATGAACAACGCCGGCGTCGAAGACGACGTGCCGCTGCTGGTCATCCTGAACGACAACGACATGTCGATTTCGCCGCCGGTCGGCGCGCTGAATCGCCATCTGGCGCGCCTGATGTCGGGCCGCTTCTACGCCGCCGCGCGTGCCGGCGTCGAACGCGTGCTGCGCGTCGCGCCGCCCATGCTCGATCTCGCCCGCAAGCTCGAAGAGCACGCCAAGGGCATGATCGTGCCGGCCACGCTGTTCGAAGAGTTCGGCTTCAACTACATCGGCCCGATCGACGGGCACGATCTCGATTCGCTGATCCCGACGCTGCAGAACATCAAGGAACTGCGCGGTCCGCAATTCCTGCACGTCGTGACGAAGAAGGGCCAAGGCTACAAGCTGGCCGAAGCCGATCCGGTGCTGTACCACGGCCCGGGCAAGTTCAATCCGGCCGAAGGTATCAAGCCAGCCACCACGCCGTCGAAGAAGACCTACACGCAGGTGTTCGGCGAATGGCTGTGCGACGCAGCCGAGCTCGACGCACGTGTGGTCGGCATCACGCCGGCCATGCGCGAAGGCTCGGGCATGGTCGAGTTCGAGAAGCGCTTCCCGGACCGTTACTTCGACGTCGGCATCGCCGAGCAACACGCGGTGACGTTCGCGGGCGGTTTGGCTGCGGAAGGCATGAAGCCGGTGGTCGCGATCTACTCGACTTTCCTGCAACGCGCTTACGACCAACTGATTCACGACGTCGCGCTGCAGAACCTGCCGGTGGTGTTCGCCATCGACCGCGCGGGTCTGGTCGGCGCGGACGGCGCAACGCACGCGGGTGCTTACGACCTGGCGTTCCTGCGCTGCATTCCGAACATGACCGTGATGGCCGCGTCGGACGAAAACGAATGCCGCCAGATGCTGTACACGGCGTTGCAGCAGCCGAACCCGACGGCGGTGCGCTATCCGCGCGGTGCCGGCACCGGCGTCGCCACTGTCAAGCAGATGGTGGCGTTGCCGCTCGGCAAGGGCGAGATTCGTCGCGAAACGTCGCAGCCGGCTGGCAAGCGCATTGCGATTCTGGCTTTCGGCACGATGGTGGCGCCGTCGCTGGCAGCCGCCGAGCAACTGGACGCGACCGTCGCGAACATGCGGTTCGTGAAGCCGCTCGACGCCAATCTGGTCCGTCAGTTGGCCGAGACGCATGACGCCATCGTCACGGTCGAAGAAGGCTGCGTAATGGGCGGCGCGGGCTCGGCCTGCGTCGAAGCCCTGCTTGAAAGTGGGGTTATGCGACCCGTACTACAATTGGGCCTTCCCGATCGGTTCATCGATCATGGGGACCCGGCCAAGCTGCTCGCCGCGTGTGGTCTCGACGCCGCGGGTATCACCAAGTCGATCCGCGAGCGCTTCCTGTCGAGCGGCGCGGTCGGCGGCCAGTCGTCGGTGAAGCGCGTCGCGTAAAGCGGCGCCGCTCGCGGTGCGGCCGCCGTGCCATGGCGGCCATAAGCAATCTCCAACTTGAATCGGTGGGCCTTCGGGCCCATCATCCAACGCCGGCAGGGGCCGGCGTTCGCCGTTGCGCGCCTTGATCCGCGCGGCCGCCAGGAGCCGCCGAACCTGTCGCTTCGCGACAGCCCTCGCGAGGGAATCCCCGAAGGGGACTTCCTTCGGGGCGAAGACTTGAGGCGGTCCGGCGTTTCCTGAAAGGACAAGAAATGAATCAGATGAATCCCGCCTTTGTGATGCCCGACGTGCAAAGCACGCCCGACACTCGTCAGATCCCGATTCAACGCGTCGGCGTGAAGGCCGTGCGCCATCCGCTGACGGTGCGCACGCAAGGCGGCGAGGTGCAGCCGACGGTCGGTACGTGGAACCTCGACGTGCATCTGCCGGCTGAGCAGAAGGGCACGCACATGTCGCGTTTCGTCGCCTTGCTCGAAGAGAACAAGGCGCCGCTGGAGCCGGCCACGTTCCGCACCATGCTCGCCGCGATGCTCGAAAAGCTCGAAGCCGAGGCCGGCCGCATCGAGGTGTCGTTCCCGTACTTCGTCAACAAGACGGCACCGGTGTCGGGCGTGCAAAGCCTGCTCGACTACGAAGTCACGCTGACGGGTGAGACTCGCAATGGCGCGACGCGTCTGTTCCTGCAGGTGCTGGTGCCGGTGACGAGCCTGTGCCCGTGCTCGAAGAAGATCTCGCAGTACGGCGCGCATAACCAGCGCTCGCACGTCACGATCAACGCCGAACTGGCCGGCGATGTCGCCGTTGAAGAACTGATCCGTATCGCCGAAGAAGAAGCCTCGTGCGAACTATGGGGCTTGCTCAAGCGCCCGGACGAGAAGTTCGTGACCGAGCGCGCGTACGAAAATCCGAAGTTCGTAGAAGACCTGGTGCGCGACGTCGCGCAGCGTCTGAATGCGGACGAACGGATCGTCGCCTACGTGCTCGAAGCCGAGAACTTCGAGTCGATTCACAATCACAGCGCGTACGCGGTGATCGAGCGGGATAAGCGCGTGGCTTGATACGCGCTGCAGCTGACCGCAGTAAAAAAGCCGCTTCTTTTGAAAGCGGCTTTTTTTTTACGGCCAAACGATACGGGACTCAGCGCGCGAGAGACGTCAGATCCCAGCGCGGCTTCACCGTGAACGCGTAGTCCTTGCCCGATTGATCGGGCCAGCGTTGCAGTCGCAAGGCGCCGGCCAGCGCGATCATCGCGCCGTTGTCCGTACACAGCGACAAGTCCGGATAGTGCACGTAGAAATTCCGCTTCTTCGCCGCGGCGGAAAGCGCCTCGCGCAATTGCCGGTTCGCGCCGACACCGCCCGCGACGACCAGCCGGTTGAGCTTCGTCTTCTTGAGCGCGGCCAGTGACTTCGCCGCCAGCACCTCGACTGCCGCATCGACGAAACCGCGCGCCAGATCGGCTTTCGCCTGCTCGCAGATATTCGAGCCGCCGAGCTTCTTCGCGTGCGTGAGGACAGCGGTCTTCAAGCCGCTGAAGCTGAAGTCCAGGTCGCCGGAATGCAGCATGGGACGCGGCAGGACCACCGCGCCCGGCGTGCCGAATTCAGCCATGCGCGAGACTTCCGGGCCGCCCGGATAACCAAGGCCGAGCAGCTTGGCGGTTTTGTCGAAGGCTTCGCCGGCCGCGTCGTCCAGCGTTTCGCCGAGCGTCTCGTAGACGCCCACGTCGGTCACACGCATCAGTTGCGTATGGCCACCGGATACCAGCAGCGCGACAAACGGGAAGGGCGGCGGCTCATCCACCAGCAGCGGCGACAGTAAATGCCCTTCCAGATGATGAATGCCGATGGTCGGCTTGTCCCACGCCATGGCCAGCGAATTGGCGACGCTCGCGCCGACCAGCAGCGCGCCCGCGAGACCCGGGCCTTGCGTATAAGCGATCGCGTCGATGTCGCCGCGGGCCGTGCCGGCGCGTTCCATCACCTCTTCGAGCAACGGCAGCGCACGCCGGATGTGATCGCGCGAGGCCAGCTCCGGCACCACGCCGCCGTACTCCCGGTGCATCGCAATTTGCGAATGCAGCGCGTGCGCGAGCAGACCGCGCTTCGTGTCGTAGAGCGCGAGACCGGTTTCGTCGCAGGAGCTTTCGATGCCGAGAACGAGCATGATGGGTGGCTTGAGCGGACGCTGAAGTGACAAAACCCCGGCGCCCGGAAGTGAGAAGGCAAGCCTGAAAGTATAGCAGTGCGGGCAAGGCGCCGCCGACGCGCGGGTACAATGCGGCCCCATGGAATCCTTCGATATCGCAGTGATCGGCGCGGGCGCGGCCGGCATGATGTGCGCGGCCGTGGCCGGGCAACTCGGCCGTCGCGTGGTGCTGATCGACCACTCGCAGCGTCTCGCGGAGAAGATCCGCATCTCCGGCGGCGGCCGCTGCAACTTCACGAATCTGTACGCCGGCCCGGCCAATTACGTGTCGGCCAACCCGCATTTTTGCCGCTCGGCACTCGCGCGCTACACGCCACGCGACTTCATGGCGCTGCTCAAGCGCCATCATGTGACGTGGCACGAGAAGCACAAAGGCCAACTCTTCTGCGACCAGTCGAGCGACGCGGTCATCAATGTGCTGAAGAACGAGTGCGATGCGGGCGGCGTGGCATGGCGCACGCCGCTGTCGGTCGAGCAGGTGCGGCAGGATTCGGAAGGGCGCTTCACGCTGGATACGCAGTCGGGACCCATCGCGGCGCGCGCTCTGGTGATCGCGACCGGCGGACTGTCGATTCCCAAGATCGGCGCCACCGATTTCGCCTACCGTCTTGCCAAGCAGTTCGGTCACAAGTTGATCGATACGCGCCCCGCGCTGGTCCCGCTGACCTTCGCCGCAGCCGACTGGGAGCCGTTCTCGGCGCTGTCAGGTGTCTCGCTGGAAGTGCAACTGGCGACCGGCAACAAGAAAACCGGCGCCGACTTCAACGAAGACCTGCTGCTCACCCACCGCGGCCTTTCCGGCCCGGGCGTGCTGCAAATTTCCAGCTACTGGCAGCCCGGCGAGCCGATTCACATCAACCTGCTGCCGGAACAGGACGCCACGACCGCCTTGCTCGAAGCGAAAACCGGCACGAAGCGCCAGATCGCCAATCTGTTGTCGGAATGGGTGCCGCAGCGGCTCGCTCATGTCTGGCTGGAAACCCATCAGATTCCCGCCGAAGCTCGCGTGGCCGATTTGCCGGACAAAACCCTGCGCCGCGTAGGCGAAGCCCTATCGCGCTGGACGCTCACTCCGAACGGCACGGAAGGCTATCGCAAGGCCGAAGTGACGCGCGGCGGCATCGACACGCGCGACCTGTCGTCATCGACGATGATGAGCGCGCGCGCGCCGGGCTTGTACTTCATCGGCGAAGCCGTCGACGTCACCGGTTGGCTTGGCGGGTACAACTTTCAGTGGGCGTGGGCATCGGGTGTAGCGGCCGGCCAGGCGGCCTCGGAGTACGCCAGAGGGGCTTGACGGCGCTCTGGCTTTGTGAGAAAGCTCTGCTATACTCCTGAACCTTTACAAAGTTCCGTTATTGAAAAATGACGACCATCCGCGTAAAAGACAACGAGCCGTTTGAAGTTGCCATGCGCCGGTTCTAGCGCACCATGGAGAAAAACGGCTTGCTGACGGAACTTCGCGCTCGCGAGTTTTACGAAAAGCCTACGGCTGAGCGAAAGCGCAAGAAGGCGGCTGCGGTGAAGCGTCATTTCAAGCGTCTGCGTGGCCAGATGCTGCCAAAGAAGTTCTACTGATTCTGGCGTTGCCGCGGTTCCCATCGAACGGAGCGGCGACATTCAACCGGTGAGGGCGCGACAGGTGCCATCACGGAAAACACGGCCCTTCGGGCCAGCCGGCAGGGTCGCAACCACAACGCAGAGTGTGCCAACCCGCTTGAGGAAGCAGTCCCAAGCGGGTATTCGTGTTGATGCGCGGGTTGAGGTGGTTAGCCTGGCCGGTTTTTCAAATTCCAACGCATTCAGGTGAGTGATGAGTCTCAAGGACCGGATCAACGACGATATGAAGGCCGCCATGCGGGCACGTGAGACCGAGCGCCTCGGCACGGTCCGTCTGCTGCTCGCCGCGATCAAGCAGCGCGAAGTCGACGAGCGCATCACGCTCGACGACACCGCGATCACCGCGGTCATCGACAAGATGATCAAGCAGCGCAAGGACTCGATCAGCCAGTTCGAAGCCGCTGGCCGCACCGACCTGGCCGACAAGGAAAAGGCCGAACTGGCGATCTTGTCTGCTTATATGCCGGAACAGATGTCCGAGGCGGAGATCGTTGCCGAAGTGCAGGCCGCGGTGGCGCAAACCGGCGCAGCCGGCCCGCAGGACATGGGCAAGGTGATGGGCGTGCTCAAGCCGAAGCTGGCCGGCCGTGCCGACATGACCGCTGTCTCGGCGCAAGTCAAAGCCGCGCTCGCGAAGTAAATTTCCGTATTTCCGCGCTGTGCGTGCCGTTTTTCGACGGCGCGCGCGGTGCTGAGCTTTTTAGGCAGCGTCATTTACTGTGATTCCACCGTCATTCCTGCAGGACCTGCTCAACCGCGTCGATATCGTCGACGTGGTCGGCCGGTATGTGCAGTTGAAAAAGGGCGGCGCGAACTTCATGGGGCTGTGCCCGTTCCACAACGAGAAGAGCCCCTCGTTTACGGTTAGTCCGACTAAACAGTTTTATCACTGCTTCGGCTGCGGCGCGCATGGCACGGCCATCGGTTTTCTGATGGAACACGTCGGTTCATCGTTTCCCGAGGCAGTCAATGAGTTGGCACAGTCGGTCGGCTTGACCGTGCCGAATGAACCATCGCCCGGGTATGGTGGCGGCGGTTCCGGCGGCGGCTATGCGCCGGCGGCGTCCAAAGCGGTCACCACCGCGCTTTCCGATGTCATGCAGACCGCCTGCGACTTCTATCGCAAGCAACTGCGCGGCGCGCCGGTCGCGATCCAGTATTTAAAGAAGCGCGGCTTGACCGGCGAGATCGCGGCCCGTTTCGGGCTCGGCTACGCCCCGGACGGCTGGCAGAACCTCGAAGCGGCATTTCCGAACTACCGCGACGATTCGCTGGTCGAATCGGGTTTGGTGATCGTCAGCGAAAAGTCCGACGCTCAGGGCCAGAACCGCCGGTACGACCGCTTTCGCGAGCGGGTCATGTTCCCGATACGCAATGTGAAGGGGCAGGTGATCGGCTTCGGCGGCCGCGTGCTGGACGGCGGCGAGCCGAAATATTTGAATTCGCCCGAAACGCCTTTATTTAACAAGGGCAGCGAGCTGTACGGACTGTTCGAGGCGCGTCTGGCGATCCGCGAACAACACTACGTGCTGGTCGTGGAAGGCTACATGGACGTGGTCGCGCTGGCCCAATTGGGGTTCCAGAACGCGGTCGCCACGCTCGGCACGGCCTGCACGCCGATTCATGTGCAGAAACTGATGCGCCAGACCGACACGGTTATCTTCAGTTTCGACGGCGATTCGGCCGGCCGGCGCGCCGCTCGCCGTGCACTGGATGCCTGTTTGCCGCACGCGGCGGACAACCGGACCATCCGGTTCCTGTTTTTGCCGTCCGAGCACGATCCGGACAGCTATGTGCGTGAATACGGCACCGAGGCCTTCGCCGAACAGGTCGAGCGGGCCATGCCGCTGTCGCAGTTCATGCTGAACGAGGTGCTGACCGGCAAGGAGTTGGACCAGCCGGAAGGCAAGGCCCGCGCGCTGTTCGATGCCAAGCCGCTGCTGCAGGCGCTGCCGGCCAACGCGCTGCGCGCCCAGATCATGCATATGTTCGCCGATCGGCTCGACGTGCCGTTCGACGAAGTCGCCGCGCTGTGCGAGGTCGATTCGCGAATCGCGGCGGCGGCCCGCGCGGCGCCGGCCCGCAAGGACCGGCGCAGTGTGACCGGGATCGAGGAAAAAACGCTGCGCAATCTGGTGATGTATCCGCGCACGGTGTCCGTGCTGGA
This sequence comes from Paraburkholderia sediminicola, assembly GCF_046027355.1. Lineage (GTDB taxonomy): Bacteria > Pseudomonadota > Gammaproteobacteria > Burkholderiales > Burkholderiaceae > Paraburkholderia > Paraburkholderia sediminicola_B. The sequence goes on from NZ_JAQQEK010000014.1 coordinate 101,966, forward strand.
CGAAGAGGCCGAACAGGCTCTTTTGACGGTCACGCGGCACGGTGAGTTGTTCGAGGAAGTGACGACGCACGCGCGTGCGCTGGGCGATTCGGCGGAGTTTCAGTTGTTGTCCGACCTATTGCGAAACGGCGCGAACGCCCCAACTTTCGAGGAAATCTTTCGCAAAATTCTAGACTATGATGAAAACGTCCGGGATTTGCTGCTGAAGGACCCGGAAGATGCGACCGTCATCGAGGAACGGCGCGAGCAGGAACGGATCGTTGGAGAGGAACTGAAGGCGGCGATCCTGAAGATGCGGTACGACGCTTACTGCGATCGTCTCGAGCAGCTTTCGCGGCAATCCCGGCACACGCCGGAGGAGTTTGCGGAGCTGTCGGAGCTCAATCGGAAGCGGGCTGACATGAAGCGCCAGCTCGGGCTGTAGGCGGAGCGCAGGAAGCCGGAGTGCTATAATAAAAGGTTTCCAGCGGTTTGTTTTTTAAGGGTTTTCCTAGCAAAGGCGAAAAGGCGATGCGATGGCAAAGACTACGGGCGGAACTACGGGCGGAAAGAAAACAACAGGCACAAGCTCCAAGGAGCCGACCAGAAAGGTCACCGAGGCCAGGTTAGTTTCTTCCGCCAGAAAAACGTCTGCGGTTAGCGTTGCACAGGTTGCCGGGAAGAAGTCCTCGACCACTTCGGCTGCGCGAGCGGAGCCGGACAGGGCGGCGAAAGTTGTAGCAGTACCGGCCACGAAGGGGTCGGGTGTCAGAAGCGCAAGGGAAGCGGCTGCCGCGCAGGACGATGCGGTAGTGCGCGAGGTTCCAGTATCCACGGTTCAAACGGCTGTTGTCCACCAGCCGCGAGTCGAGACTACAGCCGGTACGGCGAACTCCATGACGAAAAAGCTGAACGAAGTACCCGTCGATGACGACGCAACCCAAAGCGAAGAAAACCCTGCGGCTGCAGCTCCGGCCAAGGTGGAAAAAGCCAAGGCTCGCGACCGTCGTGCAAAGGAAAAAGCGCTGCTGAAAGACGCTTTCGCGTCGTCACAGCCGGGCACGGTCGAGGAACTCGAGGAACGCCGCTCCAAACTGCGTGCGCTGATCAAGCTCGGCAAGGAGCGCGGCTTCCTGACGTACGCTGAAATCAACGACCACCTGCCGGACAACTTCACCGAGACCGAGGCGATCGAAGGCATCATCAGCACGTTCAACGACATGGGCGTGGCTGTGTACGAGCAGGCCCCGGACGCTGAAACGCTGCTGCTGAACGATAACGCGCCGGCGGCTTCGTCGGACGACGAAGTGGAAGAGGAAGCGGAAGTCGCGCTGTCCACTGTCGACTCGGAATTCGGCCGCACCACCGACCCGGTCCGCATGTACATGCGCGAAATGGGCACGGTCGAGCTGCTCACGCGCGAAGGCGAAATCGAAATCGCCAAGCGGATCGAAGACGGCCTGAAGCACATGGTGATGGCCATCTCCGCGTGCCCGACCACGATCGCCGACATTCTGGCGATGGCGGAACGCGTCGCGAATGAGGAAATTCGCATCGACGAACTGGTCGATGGCCTGATCGACGCCAACGCGGAAGACGCGGACGGTTTCTCCGCGCAAGAAGCGGAAGCGATCGAGAGCGAAGACGAGGAAGTCGAAGAGGACGCAGAAGAGGACGAGGAAGAAGACGACGGCACGGCGCAAGCCACGGCCAACGCAGCGCAGATGGAAGCGCTCAAGCGTGCGTCGCTCGAAAAATTCGCGATGATCAGCGAATGGTTCGACAAGATGCGTCGCGCGTTCGAGAAGGAAGGCTACAAGTCCAAGTCGTATCTGAAGGCGCAGGAAACGATCCAGAACGAGCTCATGACGATCCGCTTTACCGCGCGTACCGTCGAGCGTCTGTGCGACACGCTGCGTGCGCAAGTGGACGAAGTGCGTCAGGTCGAACGTCAGATCCTGCACACGGTGGTCGACAAGTGCGGCATGCCGCGTGCGGAATTCATCGCGCGTTTCCCGGGCAGCGAAACGGATCTCGAGTGGGCCGACAAGATCGTCGGTGAAGGTCATGCGTATAGCGCGATTCTCACGCGTAACATTCCGGCTATCCGCGAACAGCAACAGCGTCTGCTGGATCTGCAAGCGCGCGTCGTGCTGCCGCTGAAGGACCTGAAGGAAACCAACCGCCAGATGGCGGCGGGCGAACTGAAGGCGCGTCAGGCGAAGCGCGAAATGACCGAGGCGAACTTGCGTCTCGTGATCTCGATCGCGAAGAAGTACACGAACCGTGGTCTGCAGTTCCTCGACCTGATTCAGGAAGGCAATATCGGCCTGATGAAGGCGGTGGACAAGTTCGAATATCGTCGTGGCTACAAGTTCTCCACGTATGCAACGTGGTGGATCCGTCAGGCCATTACGCGTTCGATCGCGGACCAGGCGCGCACGATCCGGATTCCGGTTCACATGATCGAAACGATCAACAAGATGAACCGCATCTCGCGTCAGATTCTGCAGGAAACCGGTCTTGAGCCGGATCCGGCAACGCTGGCCGAGAAGATGGAAATGCCGGAAGACAAGATCCGCAAGATCATGAAGATCGCGAAGGAGCCGATCTCGATGGAAACGCCGATCGGTGACGACGACGATTCGCATCTGGGCGACTTCATCGAAGACAACAACACGGTTGCGCCGGCCGACGCCGCCTTGCATGCCAGCATGCGCGATGTCGTGAAGGACGTGCTCGACTCGTTGACGCCGCGTGAAGCGAAGGTGCTGCGCATGCGTTTCGGTATCGAGATGAGCACCGATCACACGCTCGAAGAAGTCGGCAAGCAGTTCGACGTGACGCGTGAACGGATCCGTCAGATCGAAGCGAAGGCGCTGCGCAAGCTGCGTCATCCGAGCCGGTCGGACAAGCTGAAGTCGTTCCTCGAAGGGAATTGATCGAAGCAGCCGTTCGTTGCAAATGATGTAGCGGTTTGAAGGGGCCTCGTGGTTGTTTCGCCGTAGCGAAGCGGTTGCGAAGGCCCCTTTTTCGTGTAGTATGTCGGCCAATCAACGAATAGGCCCGGCCTTCACGACCGGGTCTTTTTTCTTGGGCCGGACGCCGTGCTGGTTGCAGGCAGCGGACTCATAATCCGCCTCCGAAAGGACACCGTCGGTTCGAATCCGACCCGGCCCACCAAATTTTCAGCGATTTTTGAGGCAATTCCTTAGCTCGAAAATTGACCGTATGCTACGGCGCAATCCGTCACGTAGCCTAGGGACGCTGCTCACTTTCCTGCCGTCTGGGCGATCATCCTGGCTTTCGATGATCGTCAGTCGCACGAATGCGGCCGTCAGAATTTTTCTACCGCCTCAAGAACCTCCGCCTGATACACCATGACGGGCATGTACGTCGCGGCTCTTATCGAGGCCCTGAGCCCGATTCTCACGAAGCCTGCCCCGTCGGTCTGGATGCGCTGCCTATGCCAAGCTCGTGGCCGATTGGCTAGATGAGTTGGTTTCCACCTTGCGGAAAAGAGTAGAGGACAGCTTATGCAAGCACTACATGGCGCGACATGACTATGTTGACATAGTCATTCCAATCCAGCCAGGCATGAACATGTCAACGCTTGCTGTCGGCAGCACGCCGACCATTCCGTTAGCGGATCCGTCAAACCAGAACGATCACTCGACCGCACAAACCGGCAGCACGCCGATTATTCCGTCAGCCGCTCAGGCGAAGCTGCAGGAATTCTCAGCTGCTCACTCCAGCCTGCCGCGTGTGCGTAGAACGCCGCCCCCGCCCGCCCAAACCACGACTCCACCTCCGTTCCAGATCGATAAGGGACATGCTACTTTTCAGGCGCTCGCAAAGGGTGGCGCGATTTATAACGGGCTGGACTACAAGAATCTAGGGTTTAACAAGGGTGAGACGGGCGAAGGCCTATGCACTGGATTACTGGTGTATGGAATGAATGAAGTGACGACAGGCAGGTCGCCAGATTTGATGGATGCGACAGATCGTCTTCGCACGAGGCTAGGCAATCCTCAAACAAGAGAATCGGCACTCGGCGATGTGCGGCGTTTCCAGCAGGAGCAAGCGAAGTTCTTTTACCCCGAGCAGGACATACCCGGACGTATCAGAATGCCCGGAACCGTTGGTCTCGGAAGTCCTGATGAACTGACTCGAGACTTGCGGAACAGGTTTGCCGGCGCGGACGCTGGCGGTCCACAAGTGGATTTTGCACGGCTATCGCTCCGGGTGAACAACGCGCCCAATGCATCGCATTCAATCCTCATAGAAAGAAGCAACCCATCCGGAAACTACCTGAACGATCACTATCAAATATACGATGCAAATTTCGGCGTATTCGATTACGGCAATTTTGAAAGTATGCACTCTGCCCTGACCGATTATTTTCACCACGCTTATCCGGAATACGGTGGAATTAGCATGGTTCATTCGGTCTATTACGCGAATCCGGATCAGCGGCAATCTGAATTTGGTGCGCACTCCTTGAGTGATCTGGACTATGGCTTCGGGATGATGTTCGGCCGCTCGCTGACACCGCCGCGCGCCGACTTGCCGCCATTACCCGCTTTCGATCAGCCAGGCCCTTCCGGGTATCAGCCTCCCGGTCACCAGACGTATCGTGAACTCAAGCGCGATGCCGACTCGACGGCAGACCGCCAGCCCTTTGCGCTCTACCGGCCGTCGGACGTGGCGCCCAGTGCGCTAAAGAAACAGGGTGGGTTCAGCGCTGAACGCACCAGGCTGCGGGACATCAATCTCGATCTGCACGATTTTGACGTTGCCGCCAATCCGTTGGGCACCGACAGTGCCGGATATCTGGGCACCTTCCGAACTACGGACGTCGCGATCGCGCGATTGCCCGCCGGGCCGGGCAACGGTTCCGAGAAGAATGCCACGAACGGTTACATCTACTATGTCGCGCCAAGCCCAAACATGGTCAACGTCAACGCAAGCCTCGGCAGCCATGCTCGCGCACCACAGACGCAGGAAGTGGCCGCAATGGGACGTATTGACTATACGCAGATACGTGGCTGGCGACAGGTGGCAAACGGCAAACCTGGCGCTTACGTCGCCAATCCCGACTATCGCTGGGACATCTATGACCAGACCCGGACGGCGGGCGCACAACCGCAACTAAGCCATTTTCCGGCGACTGACCCAGCATGGGCTGACGAGATTCACAGACCCTTCGTGACCGTCAACCATCGCGATGGGCAAACGACCTACACGTCCGGACAAAATCCGGATCTGGTCAACGCCGAATTCTATGGGCACGCAACAGACAAGATTCACTATCTGGCAGACAGGCAAGCGCGAGGACTGGACTATCGCGGCCCCCTGCAGCTGAACCCAGCCAATGAAGGCGCTTACACACACCTTTACGCATTCAGCGATGACTACGTCTATACCGGCATCTCAGCCAGCTATGGCGACGAGGCCAAGACCAGTTTCATCAGGGGCGAGGACGGCCGCTTTCATCTGGCCGATGACTTCGGCAAGGTGCTTCGCGTCGACGGCAGGGGCTATGTCTATGTTGGCGACGTCCCGTCGGATCCGTACAACCGGAACGGCGTGTTCGACTATCGCAACGGTCACCTCATTCACGACGAGGACGGAAAATTTCTGAACGCTGGAGGGGTGGTGAACAAGGCGGTCTATGTCAGCGCCACAGATCAAGGTTCGTCTTCGGAATGGCGCGCGCTCAATGACAAGGGGCAGCCTGCCACGCTGCCGGGGACGAACATCCATACCTTCAGGGGAAACACAGCCGGCGATCAGTTTCAGCTATATGAGTTCAGTCAGGATCCCGACGCCGCGCTGCCGTACGGCACCACCCACTTTGTGACGCAAGTGCCCGGAACGCACCCGCCATCCGGAAACAATTTTCTGGACTACGTGAACAACATCCCTGCCGGGGATGGCGCTAACGCCGCAACGTGGCTGTCCGAACATCACGCTGCATGGTTCTTCAGGGATGGCTTCTATGCGATGTCGACGGGGCCCAACCAGCTTGAGGTGCGCAAACTGGACGGCACGCCCGTCTGGCGGATCGACATCAATCCTGCCACAGGCAAGGAAGATATGCAGAGGCTGTCGGAGTCGCTGTCGTCCAATTACTGCGCCCCAGACACACTGTGGCAGTGGATTGGCGAACAGGAAGCCGAGCGCCGGTATGTCGAACAGCTACAAACGGAAGAGTACAGAATGTAGCCGTGGCGAGCCCGTCTATCGAAGCCGCCGGCCTAAGACCCCCGCGTCAGAATACATGCCGCCCCGGTAGAGTGAGCTTGCCCCGAAAAACGATTATGGCGTGCAGCGGATATCGGGCGCGGTGATATGTCGCTTCCACTGCGCTATTAAGCTACGTGCGGCGGGTTTCTGTCCGGTTATGTGAAAGGCTGGATACCGTTGGTTCACCGCTGCATGGGGGCGCTTTAAAGCGCTTCGAATCGATTGTTGCGGGTTCAAACGAGCGTATTGATCAGCGCACTTCAACCCTCGGTATATCTCCCGGCCTCTGGCTATTGCCGTCACAAACTCCGTCCGATTCGATCTCGGATCCGCGGAATGCGCCGTGTCATTTCCTGACTCTCATTTAGTGGTCCGGCATACAGTCTTGCTTGCGATGGCAGCGCTACCCTGAATACCAGTCGGTCCGCACGCCGTCCGCAATAGCGGCACGTCGTTTGCACAAGCTCGGCTTCCAAACCATATCAATAACGAGAACGACCATGCGACCCGACCACACCGCTACTGAGTTTGTGCAGACTCAACCCTTGCTGGCCACGCCGCTGGAAGGCGGCGGCGAGAGCGCGCCGCGACGCCAGATCAGCACGTTGGCGCGCGTCACGTTCTGCTTTGCCTGGCTGTTCGGGCTGGAACCGTTCCTGACCGGTTCGGGCGACGAGACGCCGCGCTCGCGGCTCGATCGTCATTAGTCTCGTGACACGACTCGGCGTAGGCAGTCTTGCGATCAGGCGTTGAAAATTTCGCCGCACGCCGGGGCAATTTCTACAGCCGGACATCAACCGATCGAGACGGCCGCGCGAAGGCGGAGCGATTCGACCGTGGCACCGGAACCTCGGGAATAGCCGTTGCGCGCTGAGCGTTGGGAGACATTCCCATCCTCAGGACGCTCACTATGCAAACCGATCCGACCATCGACCCCGTAGCCGATCCCGCCAACCAGCCGCTCGATGAACCCGGCGAGCAGCCGCGTCCGTTGCCCGGCGCGCCATCCGAAACCGATCCGCTTGCGCCGGGCGCGTCTCCCGAGGACGAGGAGGCGCTCCGGCGATCGCAAGGACAGCCATGAGACCGTGGTTGCCGGGAACTAGGGAAACTCCGTGTAAAAAATGGCACGCTCGTGCCGTTTAATGAAGGCGGAAGGCTGTTCGATCTGTGCCATCCGCTTTCAGCACGGGTTTTTGTCACGCGGCGGTCGGCGCCGCATTTCACCTCCGGGCAACGCCCGTGCCGAAGGCTTTCACCTTCGACGCACGGGGTTTGTGAAGCGGCCTCAGAGTGTGCGGACTCGCACTACGAACTCCGTCGGACCGGCTGGCAGCGAGTTTTACGGGCACTTCCTGGGTCCGAATGTGGTTACCCGCCCGTGCGGGCAGACACACAGGCAGTACGCGTGCCGCGGTGCGCGCGGGACCGCTCAGCGCTATCGAAACGCTCTACCGAACAGCGTGAGAGTAAAAGCGCGTCATTAAATCGATTTGCCGCAACAAAAGAAGTTAATGGCCAAAACCAATTGCACGGGCTAATCACTTCGATCAAACCGACATTACCAACTCAATTAAGTTCCCGGTTTTCTAAAATAAATTTACACCGGACTGAATGCATGCGGTTAATTGCCTCATTTCCGGGCAATCAGATGTCTCTGATTTTTTAATCGTTCCGACCCGATTACGTCAGGAATATTAAAACGCTGTTGCATACACACAACTGGCAATATTGAGAAGTTGCAAAATACTTATGTCCACGGCAAGTGCGACAGTCGCCTAATCTCGTAATTAACGTCGGAAAAACAATGACTTAATGTCCGTGGCATTTCGATTGTTGCTGATTCCGAAAAATCCTGTTGCGTGAATTGCCCGCCTCGCTACCAGGGCGTCCCCCTACACTCACGCTTCGTTTCAAGGGTGCCCGGCTGATCCGAAACGGGTCGGCGAACAGGGCGGCAACGGTGCCATGCACGCGCTGCCGAGGCAGGTCCCGCTCCCCGCGTAAATTTATCGAACAGGAGTCCCACGCATGAAAAAGAGTCTCATCGTCGTTGCGGTTGCCGCATCGTTCGCTTCCGTCGCTCACGCACAAAGCAGCGTGACCCTGTATGGTCTGCTGGACGCGGGCCTGACGTACACGAGCAACGTCAACCACAATTCCAAGTGGGCAGCCGGTAGCGGCGGCATCAACCAAAGCATGTTCGGTCTGCGCGGTTCGGAAGACCTGGGCGGCGGTCTGAAGGCAATCTTCACGTTGGAAAGCGGCTTCAACATCAACAACGGCAAGTTCGCTAACAACAACGGCATGTTCAACCGTCAAGCGTTCGTCGGTCTGTCGAGCGCGCAATTCGGTACGGTCACGCTGGGTCGTCAATATGACGCAGCTCAAGACTACCTGGCACCGCTGACCGCAACGGGCAGTTGGGGCGGTACGTACTTCGCGCACCCGTTCAACAACGACAACCTGAACACGAACGGCGGCTACGCAGTCAACAACTCGGTCAAGTACTCGAGCGCTAACTACGCTGGCTTCTCGTTCGGCGGCACGTACGGCTTCTCGAACCAGGCTGGCGCATTCGCAAACAACCGCGAATACAGCGTGGGTGCTGCATACCAGTGGCAAGGTCTGCGTTTGGGCGCTGCCTACGCACAGCAGAACAACCCGGGCGCAGGCAACACCGGCGCTTCGGACGGTTCGTACGTCAACGCACTGGCAGGCAACGTCGGCAACTTCCGTCAACGTGAATTCGGCGTTGCTGGTTCGTACGCTTTCGGCCCGGCTACCGTCGGTCTGGCATGGACGCAATCGCGTTCGGACAACTTCACGGCCGGTCAGCAAACGCTGCGCGCTAACAACTACGAAGTCAACGGCAAGTACAACGTGACCCCGGCTCTGGGCCTGGGCGTTGCTTACACGTTCACGGACGGCAAGGGCTACGGCGTTGGCGCGAACGGTGGTTCGGAGTCGGTGCGTTACCACCAGATCGGCCTGCAGGCTGACTACTCGCTGTCGCGTCGTACGGACGTCTACGCTCAAGCCGTGTACCAGCACGCAATGGGCGACGGCGGTGTCGCTTCGATCTACAGCGGCGACAACACGCAACTGCCGTCGTCGTCGAAGAACCAGACGGCTGCTACGGTCGGTCTGCGTCACCGCTTCTAAGCTTCAACAGAAGCTGGTTGTTGTACGAAAAGGTGCCGTTCGCGGCACCTTTTTTTATGCGCGCGATTCGCGATGGCTGGCATCCTGCGTCAATGCCGGATGCCGCCCGCGGTGCAGGGCTCAAGCGGCCCTGCCTGTTTTAGAAAATCGTACGCAGACCGAGTGCAACGCCGGTCTGATTACTCTTGCCCGGCAATTCGACCGAGGCAGCGCCCGATACCTTGTCGAAATCGACCGTACCGTACACCTCGGTGCGCTTGGACAATGCGTACTCAGCCAACGCCACCAACGTATAGCGATTGCCGCTACCCAGTTGACCATTGCCGATCGCCGCATTGGACATGTGGTCGTAGTACGCCGCGCCCGTCAACGTGAGCGCGGGTGTCGCCTGCCACGTCACGCCGGCGAACGGACCATTGTCGACGCGGCCTGAGCCCTTCAGGATATCGACGCCGGGTACGAGCGTCTGCTGCGCCAGCGCGCTGTCGACGAAACCCGTGTCGTCCTTCGAATGCAGATAGCCGACGTACACCTTCGCCGTGCTGAACGCATACACGGCGTTCGCGTTGAAGATGGTCTGCTTGTGATTGCTGTTGTCGCTGTTCTGCTGCACGCCGCCTGCGACGCTCAACGGGCCGGCCACATACGACAACGTGAAGCCGTACATCGTGCCCGCGCCGAGATGGCCCGGCACCTGGCCGGAGAAACCGCCCGCGCCGGTCGATTCCGAGTTGGTGCCGAACGAATACATCGCGGCCATGGTCAGGCCTTTGTACGTGCCGGTGTATTTGACGGCGTTGTCCGCATAGAGCCCCGCGCCGAGCGCGCCCGGCAGCCATGAATTCTCGAAGTAGTTGCCGACCGTGAGCGGGTCATAGGTGTCGCCGAGCAGGTCGAACAACGGTGTCTTCTGACGGCCGAGCGTGAGCGTGCCGTATTGGCTGCTCAGGCCCACATACGCATTGCGGTTGAAGAGCCGCTGGCTGTCCGAGGCGGAACCGTCCTGCAGATTGATGCCGCTTTCCAGATCGAAGATCGCCTTCAGTCCGCCGCCCAGATCCTCCGAGCCGCGCAGACCCCAGCGGCTGTTGGTGATCGCGCCGTTCGTCATATACAGACGGCCATCGTTTTTGGCGTTGGAGTTCGTCAAATAGCGAACGCTCACGTCGGCGACGCCGTACAGCGTGATCGAGCTCTGTGCCGAGGCATGCTCGGAGGTCATCGCGAGGGCTGCGCCACCCACGATGGCGGCGGTCTTGAGGAGTCTTATTTGTCTCACTGAAATTCCTGCTTATGTGGTTATGGATTTTTCATTCGAGTCCGGCGCGCGCAAGCTGGCCATGCGCCGGCGCGCCGATGATAGACCAGCACCCTCGTCGCGCCAAAAAGCCTTTAGCGCAACAACTTATTGCAGTTTCTGATAATTCTCCGGGGCAGTCTGACAAGAGTTAACCTTCGCGGAAGCGTGCTTCGGTTAGTCTGAAATCCATTGATTGATAGACGCTATTTCGCGGCGACGCCAGCCTATATGCTGCGGCCGCGCGCTTTTACCGCATGGATAATTCCGCCAGAAACATACAGCCTCATTTGCCGACCACTTACGATCTCACTGACGAGCAATGGCATCGCATCGTGCCGCTGCTGCCTGAAATGAAGGCTCTTGGACCTCGGCGTGGGCGTCCCAGCATCGATATCCGCTGGGTGGTGAATAGCGTGATGTGGGTGCTGCACGCACGCGCGCCCTGGAGCGCGATGCCGGAGCGCTATGCGCCGTATCAGACGGCGCATCGCTACTACCTGCGCTGGAAGAAGTCCGGTGTGCTGGCCGACATCGTGTTCACGTTGTTCGAGACCGATGCGATCCTGGAGCGGCCTGTCACGCGAAGGAGCGGTGTGAGTGCTGCATAGTCAGCGACTTCGCAATGGCAAATAAAAAAAGGCTGTCACCCGGTTTTCGGCGACAGCCTTGTTTGATCGGTCAGAAGGTCTGCGACGCTGCAAAGACCGACCGTCACCCAATCATGCAGTTTGCTCGACCTTGAACACGGCGACAGCATGTCGCAACTGCTCGGTCTGCTCATCGAGCGAACCGGCCGCGGCGGCGGCCTGCTCGACGAGTGCGGCATTGCGCTGCGTCACATCGTCCATCTGACGGATCGCGAGATTGACTTCGCCGATACCTGAACTCTGTTCCTTCGAAGCCGCCGAGATCTCATTCATGATGGCCGTCACGCGGCGCACCGCATCGACCACCTCGCCGATCGTGCTGCCCGCCTTGCCCGCGAGCGTCGAGCCTTCACCGACTTGCGCGACCGACTGATCGATCAGCACTTTGATCTCCTTAGCCGCGGTCGCGCTGCGCTGCGCGAGATTGCGCACCTCGCCCGCGACCACCGCGAAGCCGCGGCCCTCTTCGCCAGCGCGCGCGGCTTCCACCGCGGCGTTCAGCGCCAGAATATTCGTCTGAAACGCGATGCCCTCGATCACGCTGATGATCTCGCCGATCTTGCGCGAACTATCGGTGATGCCCGCCATTTTCTCGACCACGTCGTTGACTACCTGGCCACCACGCGCGGCGATGGCCGACGCGTCGCTAGCCAGTTCGGACGCGGTCGCCGCATTGTCGGCGTTCTGCGTGACGGTCTTGGTGAGTTCGTCCATGCTGGCCGCGGTCTGCTGCAACGACGCGGCCTGTTCCTCGGTGCGGCTCGACAGATCCAGATTGCCCGCGGCGATTTCTTTCGAAGCGACGGTGATCGTTTCCGCCGAGGTCTTGATCCGCGCGACGGTGGACGCGAGTTGATCGCGCATCTCACGCAACGAGAACAGCAGGCTCGATTTGTCGTCGCGGCGCAGGTCGATGCGAGTGGCCAGATCGCCGCGCGCGATCTGCATCGCAATCGCGGCCGCCGTGGAAGGCTCGCCGCCAATCGAGCGCGACACGCTGCGCACCACGCGCGACGCAACGAACGACACGATCACGCCCAGTACCACCAGCATGCCGGCCGAGCGCGCGAGCGTGGTGTAGAACTGCGCCTGAATGTCGTCCATGTAAGCGCCGGCGATGAAGTCCCAGCCCCACGGGCCGAAGCGCTTCACGTAGCCGATCTTCTCGCTAGGCGTCGTTTCGCCGGGTTTCGGCCACCAGTAGCGCAGGTAGCCGGCGCCGGCCGCCGAGCCGCCGGCCTGGGCGATGTCGTGATACAGCGCGTTGCCTTTGGCGTCGCGAAAGCCGCTCATGTCCTTGCCGTTCAGCTTCGGGCTCATAGGATGATCGATCATGACCGAATCGCTGCGCACGATCGTCACGTAGCCGGATGCGCCGTAACGTTGGGCATTGACGCGGGCAATGGCTTGTTGCTTGGCGTCGTCGGCGGAGAGTTTGCCGGCGTCGGCCTGTTTCGCATAGTCCGCAACGATCGATGCCGCCATGTCGGTGACATCGGCCAGATCCGCGCGCCGTGCGTCCATTTGACCGTTACGTGCTTCGTACGCGTTCACAATGGTCACGATCAGGAGCGCAGCCCAGCACAGCAGCAATGGCACCCACAATTTCTGTTTCAGTGTCAGACGGTTCATTATCGGATTCGACAATACGTTGGGCTCGGAATGGGGAGAGGCTGCAATCTGCGCTGCATAGCTCGCATAACGGCGCGTGCGGCGCTTTCTTTATCCGGTTGCTCAAAAAACAGTCGAACGGCCGCGCGCCGGCTGCCGTCGAGACATGGCGGGGCAAAAGGAGGCCGACGAGGTGTGGGCGCTAGATCTGTTCCCGGCCGAACGCGCCCAGGCGTTCGAGGTCGAGCACATCGATCTGGTTGTACGAGAGGCGCAGAATCTGCAGCCGTTCGAGGTTTTGCAGCGCCTGATTGATCCGTTGACGCGAAACGCCCGCCAACAGGCCGACTTCTTCCTGCGAAATGGCCAGCGTGCGGCCGGTGTCGGGATAAAGGTCCGGGTTGAACAATTGCGCGAGCGACTGCGCGACGCGCGCATCGACATCGAGCAGCCGGCTATTCTGGATCGACGCGATGAATTCGCCCATGCGGTTGTTCAATTGCCGGATCACGAAGCCGGTGAACGGCAGGCTCGACTCCAGCAGCGCGTGGAACGTCTCCGACGGCACGAACATGACCAGCGAGGGCTGAATCGCCGCTACGTCGTATTTGCGCAGTTCACGCTTGATCACGCTGCCTTCGCCGAACCAGCCGCCGCGCGGCACGCCGGACAGCGTGCAACTGCGTCCCGAAGGGCTGTAGATGGCAAGTTTGATGAGGCCGGAATGCACGCCGATCCAGTAGTCGGACGGCTCCTGGCGCCGCGCGATCCATGCGCCGCCTTCCAGATGCTCAGCGTGCGCGCTGGCGAGCACCAAGGCCTGATGCTCGGCGGCGAGCGCCCGGAACCACGCGCACGTGGCGAACAGGCTCGGCAGATCGGCGCGCGCGACCCGTTCCGGCCTGCGCGGGCGGGCGTCGGCGGGGGCGGTGAGGGGAGCGTCGTTCATGGCAGCTTGCGGTTTTCGGGCTGAGGTGAGTGCAGAAGCGCCAGGGCGCGCCACTCTGTCATTTGAATGACAGACAGTTCACCATGACAATTGTTAGCCTAGTTCATCAATCAGAATAATCGACGGCGCGACTAGCGCCTCTGGAGACGATCCGATGAAGCACATGTTCGAAGCAGGCCTCGAGCGCCGTGAGGCCAACTATGTCCCACTAACGCCGATCGATTTCATCGTGCGCGCAGCGGAAGTCTACGGTGAGCGGCCGGCAATCGTCCATGGGGAGATTCGCCGCAACTGGCGAGAGACCTACGAGCGCGCCCGGCGTCTGGCCAGCGCGCTGCAGCGAGCCGGCATTCAGCGTGGCGACACAGTCGCGGCCTTGCTGCCCAATATTCCTCCGATGATAGAAGCGCACTTCGGCGTGCCCATGGCCGGTGCCGTGCTCAATACGCTGAATACGCGGCTCGACGTGTCGTCGCTGCTGTTCATGCTGCGCCACGGCGAGGCGAAGGCGCTGATCGTCGATACTGAATACGGCGAGTTCGCGCATCGCGCCGCACTGGAGTTTCCGAACTTGCGCGTGATCAGCGTGGCGGACGCGATGCCCGCCGATCCCGCCCAATTCATCCGCGCCACGGACTATGAAGCGTTCCTGCAATCCGGCGACCCCGAATTCGCATGGAGCCTGCCGGCCGACGAATGGGACGCGATTGCGCTGAACTACACCTCCGGCACGACCGGCGATCCGAAGGGCGTGGTCTATCACCATCGCGGCGCGTATCTGAACGCGCTGAGCAATATCCTCGAGTGGGATATGCCCAAACACGCGGTCTACCTGTGGACCTTGCCGCTATTCCACTGCAACGGCTGGTGTTTTCCGTGGACGGTGGCCGCGCGTGCCGGCGTCAACGTCTGTTTGCGCAAGTTCGATGCGAAGACGGTGTTCGATCTGATTCGCCGTGAAGGCATCACGCACTATTGCGGCGCGCCGATCGTGCAGAGCGCGCTCGCGAATGCGCCGGCCGAATGGCGCGAGGGCATCGAGCATCGCGTGTCGACGATGGTGGCGGGCGCGGCGCCCGCGCCGGCGGTGATCGCGAAGATGAAGGAGATCGGCTTCGATCTCACGCACGTGTATGGACTCACCGAAACCTACGGGCCGGCCGCGGTCTGCGCAAAACAGGAGGAGTGGGAGACGCTCGACGACAGCGCGCGCGCCGAACTGAACGCGCGTCAGGGCGTGCGCTATCACCTGCAGGCCGCGGTGACCGTGCTCGACCCGGACACGCTCGCACCCGTGCCTGACGATGGCGAGACGATCGGCGAGATCATGTTCCGCGGCAACATCTGCATGAAGGGCTATCTGAAGAACGAGCGCGCGACGGAAGCCACCTTCGAGGGCGGCTGGTTCCATACCGGCGATCTCGGCGTGCGGATGCCCGATGGCTATATCCGCATTCGCGATCGCAGTAAGGACATCATCATTTCCGGCGGCGAGAACATCTCGAGCATCGAGGTCGAAGACACGCTGTACCGTCACCCTGCGGTGTCCGTAGCGGCCGTGGTGGCGATGGCGGATCCGAAGTGGGGCGAGGTGCCGTGCGCCTTCGTCGAGCTCAAGGAGGGCGCTCAGGTGAGCGCGGAAGAGATCATCGCGCACTGCCGGCTCTTTCTTGCGGGATACAAGTTGCCGAAAGCGGTGCGTTTCGGCGAATTGCCGAAGACATCGACGGGGAAAATTCAGAAGTTCGAACTGCGCGCGCGCATCAAGGCAGAAGAAAAGCCATGATGCTGTCACGTACGTGATGGTATGGCGTGCCGAATGGCACGCCCATTGCCGGTAATTCGTGCCGCAGGATAAGCGCACGTGAGCGCGTGGATCACGTGCGCGTCACCGCGCAGGATCGCACGCCGATCGCGAGCTTAGCCGCGCGTGTCGACCCAGTGACGCGCCCAGCGTGCCGAGTGCTGCAAAGCCTGTTCTTCGTTCGTGAAGTAATCGAGCGAATAGAACTGGTAGCGCCCTTCGGTACGCGCGCTGTCGGCGCGTTCGAGCAGCAGATTGGATGAAAAAGTGCCATCGGGCAAACGGTGCGCCGAGGGTTTGACGGCATAGCCGTTGTAGTGATGAATATGTTTGTTTTGCATTTTATATTTTAATGATGTTCGAGTGCGCGCCAGCCTTGCGGACCCTTGTACGAGTCGCGCGGACGAGCTGATTCAAGCCATTGCGAGCCGAATCCTGACGCAGTCGGAAAGCGAAAAAATGGGCGTTGAAGCCGGAGGGGAGAATGAGGTGCAACGAGGCGTTTGGCGCTCAGGCAAGCTGCTTGAATGACATGCAGCTCAAAGCGATCGCGCCAACTGTGGGAGACAAAGCTCCGCGAGGATGTCGCTGCAGCCCGATGTCCGTTTGCCGGACACCGAGCCCTTCAAACTTACATCGGCTTGATGTTAGCCGCTTGCAGACCCTTCGGGCCTTGCTTCGTTTCGAAGCTCACCTTCTGATTCTCAGCCAGCGTCTTGAAGCCGTCGCCGCTGATTTCGGAGAAGTGCGCGAACAGGTCGTCGCCGCCCTTGTCCGGGGTGATGAAGCCAAAGCCTTTGCTGTCGTTGAACCACTTAACGGTACCGGTATCCATGAAGAATCCTTGAGGTAAAAAATAGAAAGATGTGCTCTGTGCAAGAGCGTGTGAAGCGTCAAGGAGGGAGAGGACAACGAATACCGCTGAGGGAGCGAGACATTGATGAACAGCAATCGAACTTCTTGAACTTCGGATGCCACAGTAACCGCCGGGGTGTACCAGCGTCAACACTTATCTTGTAACTGTTTTGCCGGGTGCCGCGGACGGTTTGCGCTGGGCGCTTGCCGATAGGGCCCTGGTTCCGGCATGCCATGCCGCGCGGCACGGCATGCCGTTCAAGCGGCAACGCGTTTCAGATGCCCACTTTGTGTGCCGTCAGGATCAGGCGCAGTCCCAGCGCGGCGACTGCGCTCGCGGCGACGCGATCGACCCAGGCTTTCCATTGCAGATAAATCTCGCGCGGCCGCTTGCTCGAAAAGCACAATGCGACGACGGTGTACCAGCCGGCTTCGATAGCGAAGATCGCAGGCGGCAATGCAAAGTAGCACCACAGCGGCGGATGTTGCGGCAGCAGGGCCGCGAAGATGCTGCCGTAATACACGGCTGTCTTCGGATTGCTGAGTTGTGTGCTCAAGCCGATCCAGAAAGATTTGCGGGCATTGGCCGGGACCGCTTGCGTGGCATCGAAGGCGAGCGGTTTGGCTGCGCCGCGCCAGATTTTCGACGCCAGGTAGATCAGATAGAGCCCACCTGCCACTTTCAGGCCGACGTAGAGCCATTCGACGCTCGCCAGTAAGGTATAAAGGCCGAGCAACGCGATGCCGCTAAAGAACACGCCGCCGACGCCCATGCCGATGGCGGTGGCGAGACCATCGCCGCGCGACAAGCCAATTGCATTACGGGCGACGATGACGAAACTCGGTCCCGGACTCATGGCGCCTAACAGGAGTGCGGCGAGGATGGTGATGATGGCGGTTGAAGCGGTCATGGTCGAGTGTCTCCTATGCGCTAGCGTGCTAGTCAGTGAAACATAACATGAGAGAGCGAGGCTTTGCTTGTTTGCCTTTGCTGCGCGCTCATTTCTTGTCGATGACTATTGCCGTTTCTGCTCGCAGTCTGGATACGCCAATGGGAATTGAAATGCCCTGCATCGCGGACTAACAATTCATTGCTGCAAGCAAAAGAAATTGGATGCTAGAATCGCTTTCCATACGCTGAAGCAGCCCCGAACAACGGGGCGAGACACGAGCGCAATTCGATCCGTTTGCCGACGAATTCCCCATAATCCAAGATTTAATGGGCATGATTTCCAGGTGCGAGTTCTCCCGCATCGGGAGAGGCATCGCGAGTTCGATTCGCACTTGAGCCATCTGAATCACGCATAGGCTTCGCGTTGTTTAGCGAAGCCTTTTGTTTTTCTAACGCGAGCATTATCAGCCGCGACACCGGTACGTTATGAAAGAGCTTGGAGAACAACGGCAGCTCGACTTCGACGGGAATGCGCGTGAGCGCCTGGTCGTATGGATCCGCCGACGCATGGAAGAATACGGCATTACGATAGAAGCGCTCGCCGAAGCGATCGAAGCCGACGCGGCTACGACGCGGGCCGTGATGTATCGCGACGCCTACGGCAATACGTGGGACGGTCACGGTGATAAACCAGACTGGCTCGCGCGTGCAATTTACGCTGGACAGAACATCGATCATTTCCGTTGCTAAGGGTGGCGTCTGCCGCTTGCGTGTGGTTGTCGCATAGCCTGTCGGCGCGTTCCTTTGCCGTTGATCGCATGCGCGATCTGCCTTAAGATCGGCAGGTCGTTGCCGATTCCGTGCCCATTCATGCGGGCGCATGCGGCACAGAACTGGAAGCTGCATGCCGTACGGTCGTCGAACTCCTTCATCTGAATTTCCTGCTTTTCGTTTCCCTGCATGGCTTCGCTGTCTCGCGGTATTCGGCCTGTTGTGGCTGAATATCGGCTGGTCGTTTGGTGCGGCCCACGAGCCTGCACGGCAGCCGTCCGCGCGCGCGAGCCGGCACGTTGAACCGTCCACGAAGCACACGTCCAAAGCGAAAGCCAAACGCTCGAGCAAAGCGAAGAAGGCGACTGCCGGCAAGGCCCGGCGTCGTGTCGCACACAAGCGCAAGCACGTGACGAGCACCGAGCGGACGATGCATGTCAGCAAAATCACACCCAAACATCGCCGGCAAGCTGCTCGCACTGCGCGGGATCCGCGCGGTGCGAGGCGCCCCGCGGAGTTGGCGGCAAAGCGCGATACGCAACATGCGTCAGCGTCGCGCGCGTCGATGCCGCATAAGGGGCTTCGCTTGTTGGCGCGCTGCGGCTATACGCCGAAATCGCGCGCGTTGCTGCGCGCCAGATCCGTCTACGTTGTCGACGAACGAACGCAAACCGTGCTTACCGAAAAGCAGGCTGACCGCGTCATGCCAATTGCTTCGGTATCCAAACTGATGACAGCGGTCGTGTCGCTCGATGCGAGGCATGCATTGAACGCGCCGCTTAACGTCACGGTGCAGGACCAGGATTTCGACAAGTTCACCGGTTCACGTTTGAGCGTCGGTTCGACGCTGTCACGCCATGACATGCTGCATATTGCGCTGATGTCGTCGGAGAACCGCGCCGCGGCCGCGCTCAGCCGCGATTACACGGGTGGCCGTCCGGGTTTCGTCGCCGCGATGAACACGAAGGCGCGCGCGCTCGGTATGCGGCGTACGTCGTTCGTGAATGGCACGGGCTTGTCGCCGCAAAACGTTTCAACCGCGCGGGATTTATCGTTGCTGGTCGCCGCGGCCAGCCGTTACCCGCTGATTCGCGCTTATTCCACCGATCGCGCGCAAGTGGTTTTACCCGGCGGCGGGCGAGCGAGCCTCAGTTATCACAACTCGAATGTGCTGGTGCGAGGCGGCGACCGCTCGATCGTGCTGCAGAAAACCGGCTTTATCAACGAGGCCGGGCACTGCGTTGTGGTGCGAATGAGGGTGCATGGCAGGCCGGTCGACATCGTGGTGTTGGGTGCGCCAGGCGCGCACGATCACATTGCCGACGTGGTGAGAATCAGCCGCTGGCTGCGCTGTTCGCTGCGGTAAGCGGAATTCATCAGATAAAAAGGTCCAAGGAGACCAAAAAAAAGCCCGCACAAGGCGGGCTCAACTACTCGGAGTTTCGCGATCCAGTCGCTAGAAGGATCATGCTCAGTGTATGTGAAAGCTATATGAAAGTGTAGAAAAACCGCGTCAAAGATCGAAAAATACGGTTTCCTTATCGCCTTGCATGTGGATATCGAAACGGTAAACGTTCGCCACATTCGGCTCGCGGCGCGCGATCAGCGTATCGCGCCGGTCCGCTGGAACCGCTGCCAGCACGGGGTCTTTCTCGTTCGCCGCGGCTTCGTCCTCGAAATAGACGCGCGTGAAAGTGTGTAGCAGCATGCCGCGCATGGTCAGGATCACGTTCAGATGCGGCGCTTCATCCGGAGTGACGCGGCCCGGTTTCACCGTTTCCACGACGAAGCGTTTGTGCGGATCCGTGCCGGTGCCCACGCGCGCGAAACCGCGAAAGCCGGTCTTCAGGATTTCCTCGCGCGACTCCGGGAAGTGTCCATTCGCGTCCACCTGCGACACTTCCAGCATGGCGTCGCCGATCACCTTGCCGTCGCCGTCGAACACCTGGCCGACGATCGTGATGTGCTCGCCGGCCGCTTCGCGGTCAGCCAGAACCGGCGTGAACAGGCTCTTGAAGTCGAAATCGTACTGCTGCGGGCACAGACCGTACGCGAAGTAAGGTCCGACCGTTTGCGAAGGCGTTTGTTTGAGGGTCGTCATGGCTTAGCGCTCCATCGGAGTTTCGTTACGGCCGCGCAGCACGATGTCGAAGTCGTAGCCGAGCGCATAGGCCTCTTGCGTGGTGTCGAGCGAGAAATCCGCGATCAGGCGGTCACGGGCGTGCTCCGGCGTGCCTTGGAAAATCGGATCGAACGCCAGCAGCGGGTCGCCGGGAAAGTACATCTGCGTAACGAGGCGCGAGCCGAAATGGTCGCCGAAGAGCGAGAAGTGGATATGGTTCGGACGCCACGCATTCGGATGGTTGCCCCACGGGTACGCGCCGGGTTTGATCGTCAGGAAACGGTAGCGGCCTTCGTTGTCCGTGATGCAGCGGCCCGCGCCGAGGAAATTCGGGTCGAGCGGCGCGTCGTGCTGGTCGGCCTTGTGAACATAGCGGCCGGCGGCGTTGGCTTGCCAGATTTCGACCAGCGTGTTGCGCACTGGGCGGTTGCCTTCGTCGAGCACACGGCCCGTCACGATGATGCGCTCGCCAAGCGGTTCGCCATTGCGCACGGCGTTACGCGTCAGGTCGTGATCGAGCGCGCCGAGGTCTTCAGTGCCGTAGACCGGCACGCGCTGGTCGCGCAGCTTTTCTTTCAGCGGAATCAGCGGACGCGTCGGGCCGCGTTTGACCGACGAACCGTAGCCGGGGTAGACGTAAGCGGGATGCGACGTGAAGTCACGCGCGCTGAGAAAGGAATCGTCCATCAGTGTCTCCTTCGAGGAATTGTGGGATACGGCGTTATGGAAAGACTTTATCCAACCTGAGCGGTTATGCAAAATGACGTTTTCGCCCTTTTCGTATAACCTGCCGTTATGCAACGCAGTCTCGCGGATAGCCGCGTCAAATTCCGTCATCTCCAGTGCTTTCTGGCCGTCGCGCAGTTCGGCAGCGTCCAGCGGGCGGCCGACAGCCTGTCGATCACTCAGCCCGCAGTGTCGAAGACAGTCGCCGAACTCGAAGCGATTCTCGGGGTGAAGCTGTTCGAGCGCGGCCGCCACGGCGCCGTGCCGACCCGCGAGGGGCAACTCTTCATGCCGCACGCGAGCGCTTGCGTTAGCGCATTGCGCCAGGGTGTCGATCTGCTGGCGCGCGCTGAAGGCGCAGCCGCGGCCACGCTGGAAATCGGCATTCTGCCGACCGTCGCGGCGGCATTGATGCCGCCGGTGCTGAAGCGGTTCGCCACGCTGTGGCCGCGCGTGATCGTGCGCCTCGCGACGGGCGCCAACCCGGAATTGCTCGAGCGCCTGAAAGCGGGCACGATCGAATTTGCGGTCGGACGCTTGGCCGATCCCGAGCGGATGGTCGGACTCAGTTTCGAGCAGTTATTCAGCGAGCCGTTGATCGCGGTGGTGCGCGCAGGGCATCCGTTGGCGGCGGGCGCGGGTTTGCCGGCCACCTCGCTCGAGGATTTTCCGGTTGTGTTGCCGCCGTTCGGCACGTTGATCCGGCAATCGGCGGACAGTCTGTTAAGCGCGTGGGGCGTGCCGCCGTTGTCGGCGTTCGTCGAGGTATTGTCGGTTTCGACGGGCCGCGCATTGACGCTCGAGAACGGCGCGGTGTGGTTCGTCCCGCTGAGCGCCGTCGAATACGAGCTGGCGCACGGCATGCTGGTACGTTTGCCGTTGCCCTTTGCCGGCACCGGCGAGCCGGTCGGATTGATCCGGCGCTCGGACACGCAGCCGTCGCCGGTCGGGCGGGCGTTTATCGAGGCGGTGCGCGAGGTCGCGCAGCAGCGCATGGCGTCGAGTGCGGATAAGGCGGCTGGTAAGAGGGCGCAGAAACGAAGCCGCAAATAGGGCGCCCGGTACTCGATCATGCTGTTGAGTGCCACGAGGCATGCGCGCGCGTTGTCGTGTGAACCATCCGGTACAAAATGAAGGTTGCGGACGCCCGGCTACCCGGTGTACAAACACGGTGCAAAGGCCGTCGCAGGCCGCAATGCTGCGGCACACCACGCATGCGGTGTCACACTAAGGGTGTGGCGACGGCTTGCACCGAACATCAGAAACAGCGGAAACAGCGTCGAAAGACTGTAAAGGAGATTGTCATGCCCAGCGACTTGCCCACTCCAGACGCCGCGCTGCGCGCCGTGTCGGCGCCTGAGCACAATCCGCTCGGCACTGCCGGCCTTGAATTCGTGGAGTTCGCCGCGCGTGATCCGCAGGCGCTCGGCGAAACCTTCACCAAGCTCGGTTTCAAGGCGATTGCGCGTCACATCAGCAAGGACGTCACGCTCTATCGCCAGGGCGAGATGCAGTTCCTCATCAACGCCGAACCGGATTCGTTCGCCGCGCGCTATGCCGAGGAATACGGCGCGGGCATTTGCGCGATCGGCATTCGCGTGGCGGACGCACAGCGCGCCTTCGACCGCGCGATAGAACTCGGCGCATGGGCGTTCGAAGGCGAGAAGATCGGCGCCGGCGAGTTGCTGATTCCGGCCATCCAGGGCATTGGCGACTCGCATATCTATTTCGTCGACCGTTGGCGCGGCCGCGGCGGCCAGCGTGGCGGCCTCGGCGACATCTCGATCTTCGATATCGACTTCCGGCCCATCGAGATCGATACGGCGCATGCCGACTTGAGTCATGCGGGCAACGGCCTTGTCGCAGTCGATCATCTGACGCAAACGGTCGGCGAGGGCCGGATGCAGGAATGGCTGGACTTCTATCGCGACCTGCTCAACTTCCGCGAGATTCACGAGTTGCACGCCAACTGGCATGTATCGGCGGAATCGCGCGTGATGGTGTCGCCGTGCGGTGCGATCCGCGTGCCTTTGTACGAGGAAGGCACGAGCCGGACCAACCTGATGCACGAGTATCTGCCGGACCATCCGGGCGAAGGTGTGCAGCACATCGCCCTCGCGACCGACGACATCTTCGCGTGCGTTGAACAATTGCTCGCGAACGGCGTCGAGTTCGTCGAGCCGCCGCCGCGCTATTACGAGCAACTCGACGCGCGCCTGCCGGGTCATGGGCTCGACGTCGCGCGGCTCAAGCGTACGCACGTGCTGGTGGACGGCGAGATCGGCGCGGACGGCGTGCCGTTACTGTTTTTCCAAACCTTCGTGCGGCGCCGCGCCGGCGAAATCTTCTTCGAGATCGTTCAACGCCAGGGTCACCATGGCTTCGGCGAAGGCAATCTGAGCGCGCTGGCCAAAGCGCGGGAACAAGCCGGCGCTTAAGGCTTGGAGTGACGCTGGCTCAAGCGGAATCGGGCGGGCCGGCCACCAGGGGATTCACCGCGCTGTAGGCCGCGGCTTCATGCAACAGCCACTCGCGGAAACTGGCCAGCGGTTTGCCATGACTCAACTCGGTCGGATACACGAGGTAGTACGCCGAGTCGGCGACCGCGGGCGCGTCGAGCGGAATCACGAGCCCGAGCTGGTCGAGTTGCGCATCGACGAAAAAGCGCGGCACCAGCGCAATGCCGAGACCGGCTGCAGCCGCGCTGATCAGCATGGTGTGGAGTTCGTAGCGCACGCCCTGCATGGTCCGGTTATCGTCGACGCCCATGCCGACGAACCATGACGCCCAGCCGTCCGGCCGTGTGGTGGAGTGCAGCAGCGGATAGTCGAGAAGCTCGGCGGCGCTTTGAACCGGCCGCTTCAGCAGACTCGCCGCGCACACCGGCACCACCTCTTCGCTAAACAGAAAATCCGCCGACGTGCCCGGCCATGTGGGCTTGCCGTAATGAATCGCGGCCTCGAAATGGGTTTCGGCGAACGGGAACGTGCCGGTTCGCACGCCCATGTTCACGCGCACGTCCGGATATTGCGTATTGAACGCCGCGAGCCGAGGAATCAGCCATTGCGACGCGAAAGTCGGCAGGACGGCCAGTTCCAGATAACCGCCGCCGCTGCCGTGCGCGATGATGGACAGCGTGTCGCGATCGAGTTGTTCAAGCGAGCGCCGCACCTGCGCGCTATACACCTTGCCCGCCTTCGTCAGCATCACGCGCTGTTTGACGCGCACGAACAGCCGCACGCCAAGATTGCTCTCCAGCGTATTGATCTGCCGCGACACCGCGCTCTCGGTCAGGAAGAGTTCGCGCGCCGCATGCGTGAAGCTCTCGTGCCGCGCCGCGGCTTCGAAAGCGAGCAGCGCGCCCATGTTGGGGATCTTGAACTTTCGCACGTTGATTCCAAAAACGCATCAAGTGGCGATTTTATCTCGCTTTACGGCAAGCCGGCTGGTTTGAATAATCACGCCTTCGGCCATGCCGTCCTGTGCTTTTGCATCCGCGCGGGCAGGTCTGTTCGAACATGTGAATCAGCGCCCGTCAAAGCCACGTAGAGAACCGTCATGCGAAACATCAAGAATGCGAATGTCGAACAACTCCTGCTGAACCTGCTCGGCGCCGACAAAACCACGCGACTCTTCGTGACGCTGAATCATCCAGGCATTCTGGACGAATGGGAGGACGGCATCGTCACGCGCGCTGAACTCGCGCAGGCCATGAACATGGCGCTGTTCGAGGATCTGCTGGCGCGCTCGGCGAACGGCCGCCAATACACCGAGGAGACAATCGCGGCGGGCGGCAGCGTGTACTTCGATCACGGAGCGTTGCGCACGGTGCGCTGGCCGCACAGCGGCGCGCTGCCGACGGGCGAAGCCGCGTTTGCGCGCATTCTGCGTCCGCTCGGCTTCAGCATCAACGGCCGCTATCCGCTCGACCGCCTCGGCATGACCGGCCGCGCGTGGGCGCATGATGACGCGCCCGACGAAATCGCGCAGTTCTTCGTCAGCGAATTGCATCCCGAACGGTTCTCGGCGGCATTTCAGCAGGCCGTGACCAACGTGATTGGCGCGTCGCGCGATCCGTTGACGCCACGGGCCGCCGGCCAGTTGTGGGAGCTCGAGCGCGACGGCGTGCTGCCGCTCGACGCGGCGCATGAATTGCTGCCGGTCATCGTCGGCGCGTTTGCGCGCCAGCACGACACGCCACGCGAAGCCGATTACGAAGTATTGTTGAAGGAATCGGCGGAAATGGCGTGGATCGCCACGGAAGGCAACGCGTTCAATCACGCCACCGATCGCGTCGCGGATGTCTTTCAACTCTCCGACGACGAGAAGGCCAAGGGTCGTCCGATGAAACCGGAAGTGGAGCGTTCGCGCTCGGGTCGCGTGTTTCAGACGGCGTATCGCGCGGACCTCGTGCAGCGCGAGTTCCGCGCGGCTGACGGCGGCATCGTGACGCGTGAAGTGCCGGGTTCGTTCTACGAGTTCATCACGCGTAAGCGGACTTTCGACCAGGACGCGCGTCGTTGGGAAACGGACCTGCGTTTCGACGCGGGCAACGCACAGGGCATCTTCAAGATGACCGCGAGCCAGGCTGCCTGAGCGCGAAGCGGCGGCGCAGGCACGAGAGACGGGGAGCGCAGTGGGAACGTCATTTGATGAAGAACAGGGCGCGAGCATCGATGAGTTGGACGATGCCGGCCGTCGCGCATTGAAAGAGGCGCCGCGTGTCGCTATGCCTTTCGTGGGCAGCGCCGCAGTAATGCAGGCGCTCGAAGCCGATTTGCGCAGCCACGTGCGCGGCGAAGTGCGCTTCGACCAAGGCTCGAAAGCGCTATATGCGGCGGATGCGTCGAACTATCGGCAAGTGCCGCTCGCCGTCGTCGTGCCTGCGGACGTCGACGATCTGTTGGCCACGCTCGCCGCCTGCCGCCGCAACGATGTGCCGTTTCTCGCGCGTGGCGGCGGCACGTCGCAGAACGGCCAATGCGTGAACGTCGCGGTGGTGGCCGACGCGAGCAAGTATGTGAACCGCGTCGTGTCGGTCGATCCACTCGCGCGTGTCGCGATCGTCGAGCCGGGCGTGGTCTGCGACACCTTGCGCGATGCCGCCGAACAGCATGGACTCACCTTCGCGCCCGACCCTGCGACGCACAGCCGCTGTACGCTCGGAGGCATGATCGCCAACAACTCGTGCGGCGCGCATTCGGTGATGGCCGGTAAGACGGTCAAGAACGTCGAGGCGTTGGAAATCGCGACCTTCGACGGCGCGCGCTTCTGGGTTGGTCCGACATCGGATCAGGAACTCGAACGCATCATTTCGGCAGGCGGCCGCCAGGGCGAAATCTACGCTGCGCTGAAGCAGTTGCGCGACACCTACGCCGAGCAGATTCGCGCGAAATTCCCGCGGATCAAGCGGCGCGTGTCAGGCTTCAATCTCGATCAACTGCTGCCCGAAAACGGCTTCAACGTCGCACGTGCATTGGTCGGCACGGAGGGGACCTGCGCGCTCACCTTGCAGGCGAAAGTGCGCCTCGTGAAGAGTCCCGCGAAGCGCGTGATCGTCGTGGTCGGCTTCACGGATATCTACACGGCGGCGGATGCCGTGCCGCATTTCATGCGCTGCGGGCCGATCGCTATCGAAGGACTCGACCGCGCGATCATTCGCGGCTTGCAGGCGCGCGGTTTGAAGAAGGACGAGATCGCGTTGCTGCCCGAAGGCGATGCGTGGGTCGTGCTCGAATTCGGCGCGGACACTCAAGAAGCGGTGATGCTTGAAGCGCAGGCCGCCGCCGCTTACTTTTCCTCGGGCGAAGCAGGGCCGAATGTCTCGGCGATGCTCGTCGAAGATCGTACGTTGCAGGCGAAGGTGTGGTCGATTCGTGAGACAGGCGCGTCGGCGGTGGCATTGTCGGTTGATTCCGGCACGCCGGACCCGGTGGTCGGCTGGGAAGATGCGGCGGTCGATCCGTTGCGTCTCGGCGACTATCTGCGAGCGTTCCAGGCGCTGGTGGATCGCCACGGTTACGAGACGAGTCTCTACGGTCATTTCGGCGATGGCTGCGTGCACGCGCGCATTACCTTCGATCTGCGCAGCGCGGAAGGTGTCGCGACGTGGCGCAAGTTTCTGCGCGAAGCGGCCGAACTGGTGGTCGAGTTCGGCGGCTCGCTGTCGGGCGAACACGGTGACGGCCAGGCCAAGGCCGAGTTCTTGCCGATCATGTACGGCCCCGAATTGATGCAGGCGATGGAGCAATTCAAGGCGATCTGGGATCCGGCCAATCGTCTGAATCCGGGCAAGGTCGTGCACGCGTATCGCGTCGACGAGAACCTGCGCATGGGCCCCGCCTACAAGCCGGTCACGCTGCAAACCAGACTGACGTTTGCCAGCCAGGAAGGCGACGGCTTTCAGCGCGAGATCGAGCGATGCATCGGCATGGGCAAGTGCCGCTCGCTCGAAGGCGGCACGATGTGCCCGAGTTATCGCGCGACACGTGAAGAGAAATATTCGACGCGGGGACGCGCGCATCTGTTCTGGGAAATGCTGCAAGGCGACGTGATCGCCGACGGCTGGCAAAGCCGCGAAGTGAAGGAAGCGCTCGATACGTGCCTCGCGTGCAAGGGTTGCAAATCCGATTGCCCGACGCATACGGACATGGCGTCATACAAGGCGGAATTTCTTTCGCATTACTATGAGACGAATCGTCGGCCACGGCAGGCGCTGTTCATGGGACGCATCGGCGAATGGGCGCCGTGGGCGGCGCGCTTTCCGCGTCTGACGAACTTCATGACGTCGGCGCCGGGTTTGTCGTCGTTCGGCAAGTGGCTGGCCGGCGTGGCGCAAACGCGCGAACTGCCTCGGTTCGCGGATGCCACGTACAGGCAAATTGCACGGCGCTCGCCGCAAACGGCGCGTGATGCTCGCGACGATGTGAAGAAAGTTATCCTGTGGGTGGATACGTTCAACGATCACTTCACGCCCGAAATCGCGCAGGCCGCCGCCGATGTTCTGAAGCAATTGGGCTGGCACGTCGTGTTGCCGAAGAACCGTCTGTGCTGCGGGCGTCCGCTGTATGACTTCGGCCTGCTCGAACGCGCGCGCGAACTGCTCACGCACGTTCTCGACGACCTCGCGGACGATATCGCCGCCGGCGTGCCGCTCGTCGGTCTCGAACCGGGTTGTTTGTCGGTGTTCAAGGACGAACTGCTGAAGCAACTGCCCGGCCATCCGCTGGCGAAGAAGCTGTCGGCGCAGACTTTCCTGTTCTCCGATTTCGTCGCGCGTCAGCCGTTCGATTGGCCGACGCTCGCCGCGGACGTCATCGTGCACGGGCATTGTCATCAGAAGGCGCTGTTCGGCATGCAGGGCGATACCGCGCTGCTGAACAAGCTCGGCGTGAAATGGAAACTGCTCGATACGGGATGCTGCGGCATGGCCGGATCGTTCGGTTTCAACGCGGAGCACCACGCGCTGTCCACGAAGATCGGCGAAGACAAGCTATTTCCGGCGGTGCGTGCGGCGGCCGCGGGGACGATCGTGTTGACCAACGGTTTCAGTTGCCGCGAACAGATCGAGCAGGGTACCGGGCGTCACACAATGCACATTGCGCAACTCGCGCAGCGGGCGTTGGCGGCGCGCTAAAGCCGTGCGTTACTTCTTCGTCGATTCGATGGTGGCCGGCGCTTGCGGAATGTCGGCGCTAGTGGCCATCCACAACACTTCGGCGTCTTCTTCGCTCGTGGAGACCGCTGCGTGACCGGTGCGGCTGTCGAAGTAGAGACTGTCGCCGGCGTTCAGATGCGTCGGCGCGTACAACTCCGAATAGAGGCACACGCTGCCGCTGATCACATACAGAAACTCTTCGCCTTCGTGACGGCCCCAGTCGTCGAATGCGTCGAGCGTGTGTGCGGAGATGCGGATGCGAAACGGCAGCATCGCTTTGTGCGCGAGGTCGGTGGCGAGCAGTTCCATCTGGTAGCCGCGATACGCGTGGCGCTGGCCTTCGTTTTTGCGGGTCAGCGCGCGACGGCCGCTGGCGCTGACTTTCGGTGTCGAGCCGAACAGCTCGCCGATTTCGATCTTCAGTCCATGGACGATTTTCTGCAGGACGTCGAAAGTGGGCGACATCAGGCCGTTTTCGACCTTGGAGAGCGTCGAGCGTGACACGCCGCACAGGCGGCTGGCGGTTTCCAGCGTCAGGTCCTGCGCCTGGCGGGCGGCGCGGACGCGGCGGCCGAGGTCGGTGGTGGACGGATCGGCGGGTTTGGCGAGATGGGTGTCCATGGGGCTTGATGCTTCGAATGCGCGCTTTGGGGGGACGGTGTTGTTTCCGATAATAACATTTGGGGAGAGCGACAAGTCTCGCGGGGAGGGTTGGGTGTTGGCGGCAGGGGCGTCGGCGGCGCTTTGAGCGGTTGCGCTGGGCTAGAGCGGCGGAACGGATAGGCGCGATCCAAGCGTGTGGGATGTGCGCGTGTTTTTCTCATTGGAAACTCTGGTCGTTGGCGTGCGGGCGGCGCGACGCTGCAGCGGCCGGACCAACTATTAACTTAGGTTGCAGGTCTCGTTTTATATCGCGGGCCTGATAATCGTGTCGGTTTTGGACGGAATGCATTAGCTAAGATATTGCGCAGCGCCCTACGCTGTCTTGTCATCAGCTAGTCTTGATAACGTCACTTTCCGGCCGACGAAGCAATCTTGGTCAACGTGATTCGGAAAATATCAAGAAAAACCGGCGCTTGCTAAATATCAATAGACCAACATTAATTTAATCGCAAAGTCTGATATGCGAACGGCATACTAATAAATTCTGTTAAATAGAATTGATGGTGGATTTTTATTTGTCGCATGCATTAGGATGCTGGAATTAAAAGTAGCATCGACAAGATAAACGATCCATGTCTCAGAATCGTAAAAAACGACCAACGGGGAATCAGGCGCGCAGAAAGCCGCTTGGCAAAGCCAAGCTCTTGCCGCATACCACGAAATACGTGCGAGAACAGTCGTTGCGCTGGCATCTCGCCTTGGCCGCATTCCAGGCGGGCAAGGGCAACGGCGAATTGCTGGCGAAACTGGTGAAGGCGCTTTATTTGGCCTGGTTTCTTCAGGAGGCCGGGTTCGGTGCGCTGGAGCGTGACCTTTATCTCGATGCCGAACGTATTCTGGATGCCGCCGCCCGTAGCGCGAGCAAGGATATCTGGCTGATCGCGGCAGCGGACTGCGCGCCGATCACCAGGCTTCTCGATTTGCACGAACAGCAACTGCAAACTGCGCCCGTGTTTGCAGTGGACGAAGCCGAGTCACGCGTCGTGCGGTTTGGTCAGAGCAACAAACAATCGCCGTGGTGAGCGGATTTTGAGGCGTGAGTGTGAGCCGTCGCAGGTATTTATCGTGGAGTCGGGCAGCGTGATTTCGCTTTTGACTCCGGCTTCTTCAGTCCGGTTGTGGCTGATTTAGCGCCGATCCCGGTCAGGCGTGACCCGAGCGTTCACCGGACCGCCGCGTTGCAGCCTGCAGCGCCGCGCTTGGACTATCGAGCGGCCGTCTTCCCTTTTGGACCAGGTTGGCAGCGGGCGCCATCCACGGATGAGCGAATGCGACAACGGTCGCGCCCGCTTCATACGCTTCATCGGCGGATGACGCGGTCGCTGCCAGGCTTGCTTGAACGTCGCCCGCTTTGAACAGCGCCCAAACGTGGCCAACGTGAACGACCTCCACCGATGCAGCGCTTTTGCTTGCGTGCTCCGTAAAGAGCTTCCTGGTCGACTCGATTGCCGATTCAGCGGCACACAACACGACGATTTTCCCGCCCACTTCTGCTGCCGCCGCCGCCAAGGCGACATCCGCTCTGACGATCGGCACAGGCGGACTCTCGATATCCGCCACGGCCGGCCCGAGCGTGGCGCAAGTGAGAATGACAGCATCGGAATCGGCTGCCAGCGCGAGAAGACGCTGGTTTGTCCGGGCTCGCAACTCGTCGGAAAACGTCCCCGTTTGGTCGACGGTCTCGCGAAGATCCGCTCTCACTTCATGGTGAAGATCTTCGGCCCGCAGTCCAAGCGTTTTTGCTGCCTGCTCAAACACTTGCCGGTTTCCATCCATCGTGTGCAAAAACGAAATGCGCATTGCCGTATGCCTCGGTATCAGGTGTGTGACGTCGACGCTGCTTCGTGGTTTTCACGCCGACGGGGCGGCCCAATCGGTTCGCCTGCATTGTTGCAACGTCGTTACGGGCTAACAAGGCAAGCTCTGCTACCGGTATCGCCAGTACCTCTCTTGCGCGAGCGATCCGCGACGATATAGCCGCTTTATGGTCCGTTATTCCGTGCATTCGGCGAGCCGGTTGAGCCCTAATATCATCGGTTCGCATCCAGCTAGCTGTCATTTAGCTTGTATCCCGAACGTCGCCGGACGTCCGCAGACGTAGTAACGTATTGAAAATTTAACCTTTCGCCCCGTTACATTGATTCTTGAGGCGCATATGTCCACGGACACAGACACCATCACCGATGAACAGATCGCGGCAATCGCCGATCGCATGGTCGAAGAAGGCAGAAGAGTGTCGCCAGTGACAATCTGGAAAGAGGTTCGCGGCGGTTCGCTAGTGGCGATAGTCGCGGCCTTGCAACGCTGGCGCGAAGCGCGGCAGGCGGAAACGCCTCAAGTGCAGGCCCAGCCCGGATTGCCGGAGGGCCTCGCAGAAACGGTGATCAGCGCCGCGGATCGGATCTGGGCGGCGTCTCAACACGATGCGGAGAAGGCGTTCAATCAACGTCTCGCCACGGTGAACCAGGACCTCGAAGCGGCCCTCGCGGAACGGGACGAGGCGCTCGCCGAATATCAAAAGACGATTGATGAGATCGAAACGGGGCGCAATCGTCTGAGCGCGCTGACGGACGCGCTGAGCGCGTCGGAAAGTGCCGCCCTACGCCTCGAAGCGGAACTCGCGACCACCAACGGCCGCGCCGAAGCGGCTGAGACCCATGTCGACGAACTGGTTAAGCGAGCGTCCGAGCAAGACGCCATGCTGAAGGCCATGAATGCATCCCTCGACGAGGAACGGCTCACGAGCGAAGGGTTGGCCGCCGCTCTCGCGGGCAAAAGCGATGAAGTCGCTCAGATCACGCAGGAACGTGATCAGGCGCGGCACGAGATCGCGACGTTGAGCGACGTCTGTCAGGCGAAAACAGAAGAAGTGACGCGATGGTCGCATGAGGCGAGCGCGGCCGCGTCGCGTGCTGAAGCGGCGGAGGCACGCATTGAGGAATTCGTGCAGCGTGCGTCGGTGGACCAGGCCAAGATGGAGGAGACAAATGCGTTGCTTCAACAGGAACGCAAGGCGCGTGAGGAGTCGGCCGCGCTTGTCTTGAGCAAGAGTGATGAAGTAATGCGAGTCACGCAGGAACGTGATCAGACTCAGCAGGAAATCGCCACTTTGCGCGAGACCTTTCAGGCGAAGTCGCAAGAAGCGGCCCAGTTGTCGCAAGAAGCGAGCGCGGCTTCGTCACGTGCGCAAGCCGCAGAGGCGCGCGTGGTAGAACTTGCGCAACGTGTGTCGTTGCAAGATGCTAGCCTGGAAGATGCAAAGGCATCGATTGAAGAAGCACGCCAGGCACGTGAGGAATTGGCTTCGATCGTCTCCGTCACGAACGATGAAATGACGCGAGTCGCTCAAGAGCGTGATTTTGCGCAGCAGGAAATCACAACCTTGCGCGAAGCCTATGAGGCCAAGTCGCAGGAGGCAAGCGCGGTCTCGTCGCGAGCGCGAGAAGCACAGGCACGAGTAGACGAACTCACGCAGCGCGTGTCTTCGCAAGATGACAGCCTGAACGAGACGACGGCGCTGCTTGCATTGGAACGCAAGGCACGCGAGGAATTGGCTTCGCTTGTCTCTAGTAAGGACAATGAGTTAACGCGAGTCACTCAGGAGCACGATCAGGCGCTGCAGCAAGT
This sequence comes from Paraburkholderia sediminicola, assembly GCF_046027355.1. Taxonomy (GTDB): domain Bacteria; phylum Pseudomonadota; class Gammaproteobacteria; order Burkholderiales; family Burkholderiaceae; genus Paraburkholderia; species Paraburkholderia sediminicola_B. The sequence goes on from NZ_JAQQEK010000014.1 coordinate 134,983, forward strand.
CACAACGTTGGACGCCGCTTATCAGGCGAACTCGCAAGAAGTGACACGATGGTCGCAGGAAGCGAGCGCGGCGACATCGCGCGCGCAGGCGGCAGAGGCACGGGTAGAAGAACTCGAGCAGCGTGCGGCGTCGGATCACGACAAGCTGACAGCGACGAGCGCATCGCTTTCAGAGGAACGCAAAGCACGTGAAGAGTTGACCGCGGTTATCTCGGCCAGGAACGACGATGTAACGCGAGTTACTGAGGAGCACGATCAGACGCGGCAGCAGTTCGCCACTTTGCGCGACGCCCATCAGGCGAAGACTGGAGAAGCGACGCGACTGTCCGAGGAATTGAGCGCGGCTACGTCGCGCGCGCAAGCAGCCGAGGCACGTGTAGAAGAGCTCGCGCAGCACGCAGCGTCGCAAGCTGACGATCAGCAAGCCACGACGGCTTTGCTCGACGAAGAACGCAAGGCACGCGCGGAGTTGGCCGCAGCGATATCAAGCAAGAACGATGAAATAGCGCGAGCCACTGAAGAGCGCGACCGGGTCCAGCAGCAGATCGCAGAGTTGAGCAGCACCATTCAGGCCAGCCGGGAAGAAGCGGCCCGGTTGTCGGCGGAGTTGGACGCGGCCTCGTCGCAAGCAAAAACGTTCGAGGCGCAGGCAAACGAGAACCATGCACGGTTCGTCGCGCTGGAAGCGGAACTGGAGCAAGCCCGCGCTGCGCTGACGGCAGAGCGCGAGGCAGCCGAGGCGCGGGCCGAGGAAACGTCGGCTCAACTGAGCGAGTTCCAGCGCGTCACGCATGAACTGGACGAGGCGCGGGAGCAGATCAGTGCCGTGACAGAGGCGAAGACACTGGTCAGCGCCAACCTCGCTCGGCTATCGCAGGATGCGTCCGCCGTGAGGGAACGCGCGGAGGCGGCGGAACAACATGTCGCGCAGCTGGAGCAACGCGTCGCGGCGCAAGCCGCCGCCATCGCGCAACACACTCAGCGCGCCCAGCAGTTAGCAGCTCGCGCCGAGGAGACCGACAGCGCGGAGGAAGTCGCGGCGTTGCAACGCCAAATATCGACGCAAGCCAAAGCTCATACAAAGGCCATGAGCGAGCTTCGCACAACGGCCGAACAGTGGGTTGTGCACGCAAAGGACCTCAAACAGCGGCTCGGTCTGGCAAGCGAGAAGATCTTGTTCATCGACGCACGCAGCACCGGCGAGGTAGCGCTTGTCAGGCGGCTTTCATCCGAACTGGAGCGGCTCAAGCCGGATCACGAATTGATCTCGAGAGAGATGCAGCAAAAACTGATCGCCGCGACCATGACGCACCAACTTGCGCAGAAGGGCTATCGTTACGACCCGGCGACGGCGGTGATGTCGAAGGTCGCGACCTGACGCGTGCCGGCCGGTCGGACGCGTGATGGAGAAAGGCGCGCGCCTGCGACGCGCGCCCCATGAATCCGACGCTTACGGCGCGACCGGCTTGCCCGACGCGTCCTTCACTTTCTGTTTCCACTGCGTGCGGATTTCAGCCGTCACGGACTCCGGCAGCGAAATGTAGTCGAGATCGTCGGCCGCCTTGCCGCCGTTCTTGAACGCCCAATCGAAAAACTTCAGCGTTTCGGCGCCTTGCGGTGCTTTGTCCTGCGTCGTGTGCAACAGCACGAACGTCGCGCCGACCACGGGCCACGCGTTCTTGCCCGGCTCGTTCGTCAGGATCTGGTAGAACGACTTCGACCAGTCGGCGCCGGCTGCTGCGGCCTTGAAGGTGTCAGTCGCCGGCACGACCACCGTGCCCGCTGCATTTTTCAGCGCGGCATAGGTCATGTGGTTCTGCTTCGCATACGCCCACTCGACGTAGCCGATCGCGCCCGGCAGACGCTGCACGAAAGCGGCAACGCCGTCGTTACCCTTGCCGCCCGTACCCGTCGGCCAGTTCACCGTCGCGCCTTCGCCCACTTTCGACTTCCACTCCGGGCTCACTTTGGACAGATAGTTCGTCCAGATGAAACTCGTGCCCGACCCATCGGCACGGCGAACCACGGCGATGTCGGTATCCGGCAGCTTGACTTTCGGATTCAGCGCGACGATCGCCGGATCGTTCCACTTCTTGATCTTGCCCAGATAGATGTTGCCGAGCACTTCACCCGACAGCACCAGTTCGCCAGCCTTCACACCCGGCACGTTGATTGCCGGAACCACGCCGCCGACCACCGTCGGGAACTGAAACAGCCCGTCCTTGGCCAGTTCGTCGTCTTTGAGCGGAGCGTCCGAGCCGGCGAAATCCACGGTCTTCGCAATGATCTGCTTGATGCCACCCGACGAACCGATGCCCTGATAGTTGACCTTGCCACCGCCGGTCTTTTGATAGGCGTCGGCCCATTTCGTATAGATCGGCGCGGCAAAGGTGCTGCCCGCGCCGGTGATGTCGGCGGCGTGTGCGGCGCCGGCACACAGTGCACACACAATCAGCGTAAGTTGCTTGAGATTCATGGTGAGACTCCTCATGGCGACGCGGTCGCCTTCGATGGGCTGCAACTTAAGGGTGAAATATGACGTTCTTGTGACTACGCAAATTAAATGATCCGCTTGCCTAACCTTAAGCATTCGCTAAGTCGACGTCGTGAAAACTAGCGGGTTAACCTTCTTTTGATCGGCCGCGATATGCTCAGGCCTTTGATTCCGGTTCAATCTGTGCGGCGCCTGAAGTTGGAATTGCGTGGCGATCGCCACGGTTCTGATTTCGGCCGGCAAATTGCTGGATAGGCCAATCCCGCACGGGAAGCAAACGCTGAATGACCTATGAAATCTGATCTGCTATTGCAAACCTACGGCGCGGACTCGTCCGGCATGGTGTGCGGCTTTCTCTTCTCTTCGACTCGCGCCGGACGGTCCGTCGACGCCGACGAAGTCGCCGAATGGCTCCAGGCCCACGACGCGAACGGCCCAGCGAAGGAAGGCAGCGAATTTCTCTGGCTTCACTTCAATCTGGCACATAGCGCCAGCGAGCGGTGGATGAGAGCCCAACTCGATTTGCCCGACACTTTTTTCGACGCATTGCGCGAAGGCTCGCACTCCACGCGTATCGAACATGCGGACGGCGCACTACGCGCGGTCGTGAACGACGTCATGTTCAATCTCGAGTTCACCCCCTCCGAGATTGCGACGCTGTGGATTTACGCGAATCAACGGATCATCGTGACCGCGCGTCTCAAGCCGCTGCGTTCGGTCGACCGATTGCGCGCATCTGTTCGGGAAGGCGAGGTTTTCAGGTCTCCAGCGGAATTGCTGGTTCACCTGATGCGTGACCAGGCTGACCTGTTGGTGCAGATCGTCCGGCGAACCAGCGCCGACGTCGACCGGATCGAGGACCGGTTCCTGTCGCAGCGGCCGACGCAGAACCGGATCGACCTTGGTGCGATGCGTCGTATGCTGACGCGCTTGCAGCGCATGCTCGCGCCTGAACCCGGCGCGATCTTCCGTCTGCTGGCAAGGCCGCCGCGCTGGCTGCATTCAGAGGACGTGCAGGACCTGCGCGAGTCGACGGAAGAGTTCTCCGTGGTTCTCTCGGATGTGGCCGGGTTGATCGAACGGGTCAGGCTGCTGCAGGAGGAAATCATTTCCCGCCTCGAAGAACAGAACAACCGCACGCTGTTCACGCTCACGCTGGTGACGGTTCTGGCGATGCCGATCAATATCGTCGCGGGTTTTTTCGGCATGAATGTGGGCGGTATTCCGCTCGCTGAAAACCGGCACGGCTTCTGGGTGATGGTGTTGCTCGTCGCCGGTTTCACGGGGCTCGCGGGATGGTGGGCATTTCGTCGGCGCAAGGAACGGTAGGGGTGAGGTTTGCGTCCCATTTCAGCATCAACGGCTGTGCACGCGACACAGTCAACTCATGCCGACGCCGGGACGCTCGCCGGCAAACGTGTCGCTGAACGCGCGTAACAGTGCGTCGGCACGTTGCATGTGATCGCCTTTGCGATGCCTCAAATGCGCTATCGCATCTTCTACAACGCCGCGCCCACCAAGCTGAGTTGCATGCTCGAGGAGTAGCGCTTCACTCGAAACGATGTCGTTGAGGTGTCCTAGCTCGTCCTGCAATTGCGTGAGTTCCACGACGCCGATCTCGTTTCCGCTTTCGAGTAGAGGCGCGAAAAATTCCAGCAGATAGCGCACCTTTTTCCCTGCGATCCGGATTTCGTGGACCTCGGCGTATACGGTGTCCGGATTCCTAAGCACACGTTCCATCCGTTTTCGCAGCGCCTTCTTCGCCTTCGCAACACGGTTCGCGGCGAATACCGCAAGCGGTTCGTCAAACGAGCACGCGTCGAGTTGCAGCATCACGCCCGCTATCCGTTGCGCGAGCATGGCTTCGACGTTTGCTGCGGCGATCGTTGCGCGACTGCGCAAAAGCGCTTCGCCACGCAACAAGTCGACTCTTTCGATGAGCGCCGCAAAAGAGTGCGGCGTCGGCGCGTCTTCCGCCAGTAAGCGTTTCAGGATATCCCAGTCGCGCGTCTGTCCGGCGGAATCTGCGAGCGCCTTGAATTCGCGCCGCTGCCATCTTGCCTGCGATCTGTCGATAAGCGGATCGTAGGCCCACCACAGCGAACGCAGACGACGCAGCGCGACACGTAGCTTGTGCAGACTTTCCGGGTCGGCACTCACGCACAGGGTGCCGATGCGTTGTGCCACCTGCGCGACCATTGGCGCGGCCAACGTCGAAAACGCAACGGCCGGCGACATATCCGGCGAAGCCGTGCCGGCGCGTTTGCCGGGATTGTCCGAGGTCCGCTCTTGTGCAGATGCAGATGTGGTATCACGCGTATGAGGTGTGGAGTTCATCGGCTCGAATTGCGTGAGTGCCAAAGCGGACGGAAGTGAGGTGAACGTAAGGTAACGCGTGTCAGGTCACTTAGCAAACTGCGATACCAATCCTACAACGTAAAAATTTCGAGGGCCATGCCGGCACTGTGCTCGAAGCGGATTCCACGCAACTCTTCAACGAACTTTCGCTTGAAGAGAGAAGTTGCGCTGTTCAGGATATCGAATTGGAATGACGAGTCATTTCCATGCCGTGGTGATAGAGCGATTCAATTTGCCTCTCGCTCTTCATCGTCCTGTAATAAGAAAAGTTGTTATTTCAGCGCTGCGCCAGCCCTATCTCCCGTTGGCACACAGCAGCGCGACGACAAACCGGTGGAAATAGAAAGTCTAAAAGAGCCCGCCAGACAATAGCTTCTTCACGCCACGCGTCGTTACCCGGCGAGCTTCACTTCATGAGCTTCGACAACAATTCCGAGTGAGGTCTTTCGTGAGCTATACACAAACACTGTTAGCCGGTGTGGCCGGCGCCTTATTGGCGGTCGCTGCGCACGGCGCCGACAGCACCGGCGCCGGCAGCACCTTTGCCGCGCCGATTTATACGAAATGGGCCAGCGCATACCAGCGTGCCGGCGGCGGCACGGTGAGCTATCGCGGTGTCGGGTCGACGGAAGGGTTGAAGGAGATCATCGTCAGCCAGGTCGATTTCGCCGGATCGGACGCACCGCTGAGCGACGACGAGCTTGCGAAGAATGGCCTGCTCCAGTTCCCAACGGTAATCGGCGGTATCGTGCCGGTCATCAATCTGCCTGGTATCAAGCCCGGCGAGCTGATTCTCTCCGGGCGTGTGCTCGGAGATATCTATCTGGGCAAAATCATCAGTTGGAATGCTCCGGCCATCGCCGCCATCAATCCCACGATCAAGCTGCCCGACACACCTATCGCCGTGGTCCGTCGGCTCGACGGTTCAGGTACCACGCTGATCTGGACGCACTTTCTCGCGCAGGTCAACCCTGAGTGGAAGAGCAAAGTCGGCGAGGGGACTTCAGTCCGCTGGCCGCGCGGAATAGGTGGAAGAGGCAACGAAGGGGTGGCTACCTTCGTACAACATCTGCCGGGCGCCATCGGCTACGTTGCGTGGGATTTTACGAAGCAGAATCATATGTCGTACGCGGCCATGGAAAATGCCGCGGGTGCGGTGGTTCAGCCAGGACCGGAAACATTCAAGGCCGCCGCCGCGAGCGCCGACTGGTCCAAATCGCTCTTTCCGATCCTGACCAACGAATCGGGCGCGAACGCATGGCCCGTCGTCGGCGCGACCTATATATTGGTTCACGACACGCAGGCCAAACCGGAGCGCGGCGAGGAAACACTGAGATTTCTCGACTGGGCGCTGACGAACGGCAGCCAGGCCGCGGAGGACCTGGACTATATTCCGCTGCCGCCGGCAGTCGCGAGCGAGATTCGCACGCAGTTGCACGCGAGGGTAAAGAATCCGTCGGGTAAAACAGTCGCCGGTCAATGACGTGGGGCGTTTCTCCGCTCAAACAGCCACGCGCTGACGAGTCCGCGCCCACTGCGCAAGCGCGGCGCACGCCACCAGCAACGAGCCCGTGACGAAGAACACGGAATGCAGCCCGAGATGGACAGCGATCACGCCGCCGATAATCGGACCGACGACCTGTCCGCTGAATTGTGCCGACTGCAGGTAGCCGAGCATCTGACCGGTTTTGTGCTCTTCCACCGCATGCCGGGCCAGTTTGGCAATCGCAGGCAGAAGGCCGGCCAGCGTCATGCCCATCAGCGCGCGCAACCCCGCCAGTTGCCACCATGCGTGAACGAACGCTTGCGGAATCATCACCACACCGGTCAACACCAGGCATGCGACGATCACGTTCCAACTGCCGATCCGATCGGCCAGTGCGCCGAGGCGCGCCGCCGTGAGCATGCTGCCGAACGCCGAACAGGCCATCACGATACCCGCCACGCGCGCCAGATGAAGCGACGGTACGCCGAGACTGCCGACATAGACCGTGATGACCGGCTCGATCGACATGTTGGCGAGCAGCACCATCATCGCTGTGACGAGCAACGCGGCGATCACCGGATAGTTGTTGCGATGCGTGCTCGCCGCCGCGTGCCCGGCGGGACGCCGTCTGGAATGAGTGGCCGGGTCGAAATCTTCCTTGACGACGAAAATCGTAAGCAACGCGGCCACCGCGATCATGGCGCCACCGGCGAAGAACGTGCCGCGAATGCCGAGCCAGCCCGGCAAAAAACCGCCGACGAGCGGCCCAATCAGATTGCCGGCCAGCGCGCCCGTCGACAGCACGCCCAGCGCCCAGCCCGCGCGTTCCTTCGGCGCCTGCGTGCCGACCATTACCGTCGACGCCGACGAGTACCCGCCCACGAGACCCGCGATCAAGCGCAGGGCGACGAGTTGATGCACATTGTGCGCAAGACCGATCAACGACATCACCACCGCCATGCCGACAGCCGCACGCACCAGCATCGGCTTGCGGCCATAACGATCGGCAAGCCGTCCCCAGACAGGCGCGGTGACAGCAGTTCCCAGAAAGGTGGCGCCGAACGCGATTCCCGACCACTGGATGACCGCGGACTGTGACTGCACACCAAGTTGCTGGACGTAGATGGGCAAGAACGGCAGCAGCATGCTCAGGCTGACGAGCGTGGTGAACGAGCCGAATACGCACACGGCCAGATTGCGGCGCCAATAGCGTTCATGTCGCGCTGAATAATCGAGGCCGTGCGTCGCCTGAGCGGACGGCAGGGTAACTTGTGGAGGGGTGTTCATACCGTCTTCCCGGCAAATGAATGCGAGCGTGACTGACCCTCTGCTTCGGCAAGTTCGCTCACCAATGTGGCAACCAACTCCGCCGCAGGCAATGCTCTCGCGAGCGGCGCGCCCTGGCCGGCCCATTGGACGGCAAATTCGGTGTTGCCCTTTGCGCGGGCCGCGGCATTCAGCGCCTTGGCGGCGTCATACGCAATCGGATAGTCGGGCAGCGGCGGCGCGTCCGGCGAGTCGATCTCGGTAAACAACCGGTTGCTCAGCCCACGTGCCGGGCGGCCGGAGATCACGGCCGTCACGGCCGTCCGGTACGCACGTTGAGTGGTCAGTGCGCTCCGGTAGGCGGCATCCGCGCCCGATTCCGGACACAGCACGAACGCGGTGCCCATCTGCACGGCGCTAGCGCCGAGGAGCAATGCGCTGGCAATGGTTTGACCGTCCATGATGCCGCCCGCGGCGATGACCGGCAGCGTCGACTGTTTTGCGATCAGCCGGACCAGTGCCAAGGTGCCGATCATCGCGTCATCGTCCGGATTGAAGACGCCACGGTGACCGCCTGCTTCCGCACCTTGCGCGACGATCGCATCGAGTCCGGCCTGCTCGATCTGCGTGGCCTCGTGCGGCGTGGTCGCGCAGCCGAACAGCAGAATGCCGGCGCGATGCAGTGCATTGATCCATTCGCGCGATGGCAGCCCGAAATGGAAACTGACGACAGCGGGACGCTCTTCGATCAGAACTTGCAACAGCGTCTCGTCGACCACGAAGCTCGTGTAAATCTCTTTGATCACAGCGGGAGTTTTGGCGCCGAACTCGGCGAACAGCGGCTGCAGATGCGCAAGCCAGGTCGCTTCGCGAAGCGGATCGCTGTACGCTGGCCGATGGCAGAACACGTTGACGTTGAACGGCTGGCTCGTGAGCGCGCGTGTCGCGACGATCAGTTCACGCGCTTGCTGCGCGGTGCTCGCACCCACGGCGATCGAGCCGAGCGCGCCGGCATTGGAAACCGCCGCGGCCAGTGCGGGCGTCGAGATGCCTGCCATCGGCGCCTGAATGATGGGATGCCGCACGCCGAGTGCTTGCAGAAAGCGGATATCGGAGGTCATGGGGTTCTCACAGTTCGAGTAGTGGATAGAAACGCCTGGAGCGGAGTGGCTAGGCTTGCTTCGGACCGAAGCGAAGTGCCGCGAACAGATCCACTGCCAGAGCAAGCGCCAAAGACGCCGCGCCGATCACGAACAACATCGCGTAGTTGCCGCCGTCGTGAGCGAACAGAAACGACAAGCCGTACGCCGCGACTGCCTGCAAGACGGCGAAACTGGTGGTCGCCGCGCTCCAGGCGCCTTTCTGGGCAGCCGGATGATGCGCGAGCAATTCATTGACCCTGCCGAGCACGAGCGCCACGATGCCCGGCACGAACGCGCCGACCACGACGCTCGACACGATCAGTGCCGCAGGTCCGCGCACGACAGCCGGCAAGGCCACTGCGACGATCTGCAGGACATAGGCCACGCGCAGCGCCGGACCGAAGCCGGTGCGGTCAGCCAGATGGCCACTCAGCAGCGGGCCCACAATCGCTCCGAGTCCAAACAGCACCCAGAATTGCGCGCCGGCATCGAGGCCCTTGCCGAGCCCGCGCGCCACGAAATCGACCAGAAAGATCATGTGCGGAACGAGGCCCACGGCGTTCAACGCATACTCGGTGTAGAGCGCGCGCATCGACGCAGCCGGATAAGACCGGCCATGCCCCCTGTGATGCGTCGTGTGCTGCACGGCGGATTCGCCTCGCTCGGGCCAGCCGTTCCATGCGACGGCCGTCAGCGCGAGGGAGATCGCGGCAAGTCCCAGCCACGTTTGCATCAGGCCCTGACGCAGCAGGATCGGCACGATCGTCCCGGATGCCACGATGCCGAGACCAATCCCGCTGAAGATCGCGCCGCTCGCAAAGCCCTTGCGCGATGGAATGACGTGCGCGAGGACCGTCGGCGCGGCCAGCACCATCAGCGCGCCGCCGGCCAGGCCGGATGCGAAGCGCCAGACGAAGAACCAGAGAAACGAAACCGGAAAGGCGCAGGCGACGAACGCGACGCTCGCGAGCAGCATCATCGCGCGCAGAACGAACGTGGCATCGAAGCGCCGTGCCAGCCAACCGCCTGCGAGCGCGCCCGCCAGATAGCCGCCGAGATTGGCCGCGCCGAGATACGCTGCGGTCGACGCCGGAAACCAGTGCGCGCTGACGATCGCCGGCAATAACGGCGTATAGGCGAAGCGCGCGAGGCCGATGCCGACAAGGCTCGCGCTGGCTCCTGCCAGCGTGCGGCGCCAGACATTGAATGCCGGCGGGATCGGTCCGTTGACGACTGCACGTTGCATCACTGCCTCCACTGTTCGGTTGCGCGCCGACTCGTCTTGCTGGCGGGGTCGACACGATAGGTACGAAGGTCACGGCTCGCAATGCCTCTCATGAGGATTGCAAACTGAATGTGGAATGCCTCGCAATGTGACAAACGATGCCGGGAGCGCCGACGCTCTGGCCGCCGTCCGCGTGCGGGATGTTTGCCCGTTACGAAGATTGCCGATTCGAGTCGAGCGTGGCGTCGGTCGTGTCAGTCAATTCGCCGGATGGCCGACGGCTTGCGCTAGGTAATCTCGATGGAAGTAAGTCTAGATTGAACCGATTGAAGAGAGAATCCACGCGGCACGGCAGACATTCTTCCGCGAAACGATTCAATTTCTGGTGGTAATCCGCTGGGATTGGGTGAAATGCTGGCGCAGACGCGGCGCCGCGAAATCGACGAACGCGCGCACCTTGGGCACGGCGAGGCGCCCGTGCGGCGTCAGCAGGTGGACCGGCAGCGGGGCGGGTTCGTTGTCGCTCAGGACGATCTTGAGCGAGCCGTCCTTGACCTGTTCGGCGACGTGGTAGGAAAACATGCGGGTGACGCCGTGTCCCGCGACCGCCGAGGCCACCGCCGCCTGAATACTGTTGACGATAAAGCGGGGCGTGAACTGCACGACGCGCGGAATCGTCGAGCCGTTCGGCGGCGGAAAGCTCCACGAATCCAAGCCGAAGTGGGTCATGGAGATGATCTGATGCTGGGCCAGATCGGCGGGTTCGGTGATCGGAGGGTGCTTCGCCAGGTAACGAGGTGACGCGGCAACGACCCGCCGCACTTCGCCGACGGGGATGGCCACCAGCGTCGAATCCGGCAGATGGGCGATGCGCAACGCCAGATCCATCCCTTCGTCAATGAGGCTGACCGGGCGGTCGAGCATATTCAGGCGGACCGAGACTGCGGGATAGCGGTCGACGAATTCGTCGATGATCGGCTGCAGCATGTCCTGGCCGGCGGCCACCGGCGCGGTGATCGTGAGCAGCCCGCGCGGTGCGGAGCGCTCGCCGGCGATCAGCAGATCGGCCTCTTCGAGATCGGTGAGAATGCGCCGGCAGGCGGCGGCATATCGCTCGCCGGCTTCGCTCAGTTTGATCGTCCGCGTCGTGCGGTGCAGCAGGGCCGTGCCGACATGTTCTTCGAGGAACGCGATAGCGCGGCTAACCGCGGCGGGCGAACGGCCGAGCCGACGGCTCGCGCCCGCCAGGCTGCCTTCGTCGAGCGTGGCGACGAACACCTTCATTGCGTCGATGCGGTCCATGTTGCCTGATCCGGTGTGATTGAAAACGCGATCTGGCAGAGTCTACAGCGATGGACCGAACGGGAGTGGCGCAGGGGCGCTCGAGCGGCTAGGCGCTCAAGCGCCGGCGGATGCGGATGCCTCCAGTTCCGCAAGCCGCTTGCGCAGCAGGCGATCCTCCTGGAAGCGGCTGGTTTCGTCGCGGATCACGGCGACGATGCCGGTGAGTTCGTTTTGTGGCGAATGCAGCAACGCGACCGTGAAGGCAATCGACAGCGAGCGCCCGTCCTTGTGCACGGCGGGGACGCGCAGCACGTCGTTGCCATAGCGGGTTTCGCCTGTGGCCATGGTCTTGTGGTAGCCATCCCAATGGCGGCCGCGCAGACGTTCCGGGATGATCAGGTCCAGCGAATTGCCGAGCGCCTCGCCTTGCGTGAAACCGAACATGCGTTCAGCCGCGGGGTTCCAGAATGTGATGCTGCCGCGGGCGTCTGAAATGATGATCGCGTCGCCGATCGCGTTGGCAAGTTGCTGGAAGTCGATGGCGTTTTGCATGGCGCTCCCCCAAATGTGAAAACACGAATGCTCAATAGGATACGGCGCCGCCAGGGACGCCGCATCGGCAAGGCCGGGCTTATACCCGGCCTTGCGTAGCACCATTAAACCGCTTTCACTTCGCGCAGGTTGAAAATGTCCTGCTTGCTGTAGCCGAGGCTTGCGAGCACTTCTTCGGTGTGTTCACCCAGCAGCGGCGAGGCGGTGACTTCCGGCTTCAGATCCGAAAACTTGATCGGGCTGCCGACGGTCAGATACGAGCCGCGTTTCTTGTGCGGCACTTCGACAATCGTGCCGCTCGCGCGCAGCGACGGATCGTTGGCCAGTTCCTTCATGGTCAGCACCGGCGCGCACGGAATGTCGAACTTGCGCAGGATGTCGACTGCTTCGAACTTGGTCTTGTCGGCAAGCCAGCCTTCAATCGTTTTGAAGATGTCGAAGATATGCGGTTGACGTGCTTCCGCCGTCTTGTAGGCCGGGTCGTCGATCCACTCGGGCTTGCCGAGCGCCTTGCAGATCGGTTCCCACGCGTGACCCTGAATCGTGAAGTAGATGTATGCGTTCGGATCCGTTTCCCAGCCCTTGCACTTGAGCACCCAACCCGGCTGGCCGCCGCCGCCCGCATTGCCGCCGCGCGGCACGACATCGCTGAATTCGCCGTGCGGATACTGCGGATATTCCTCGAGGTAGCCGACACGCTCCAGCCGCTGCTGGTCGCGCAGTTTCACCCGGCACAGGTTCAGCACGCTGTCCTGCATCGACACCGCGACTTTCTGGCCCTTGCCGGTTTTGTCGCGTCCCAAGAGCGCGGTCAGAATGCCGATGGCCAGATGCATGCCGGTGTTGCTGTCACCGAGCGCCGCCGCGCTGATGGTCGGCGGGCCGTCCCAGAAGCCGGTGGTGGAGGCCGCGCCACCCGCGCATTGCGCGACGTTTTCGTAGACCTTCAGGTCGTCGTAGTGGTGGCCGTCGCTGAAGCCCTTCACCGAAGCGACGATCATCTTCGGGTTGAGTTCGTTCAGCCGTTCCCACGAAAAGCCCATCCGATCCAACGCGCCCGGGCCGAAATTCTCGACCAGCACGTCCGATTCGCGGATCAGCTTTTCGAGCACCTCCTTGCCTTCGGGTTTTTTCGTGTCGAGCGTCAGCGACTTCTTGTTGCTGTTGAGCATCGTGAAGTACAGCGCGTCGGCGTCAGGGATATCGCGTAACTGGTTGCGCGTCACGTCGCCGGAACCCGGCCGCTCGACCTTGATGACGTCCGCGCCGAACCAGGCGAGCAACTGCGTGCAGGCAGGGCCCGCCTGAACGTGGGTGAAGTCGATGATCCTGATGCCTTCGAGAGGTTTGGTCATGTTGATATCTCCGTGGTTGCCCAGATTACTTTTTCATTGCCGCGCTTTGCGGATTCAGATTGGTCAGGCGGCCGCTTTCGGTGCCGGCCGCTTCGTCGATTACGGCATTGATCAGGCTCGGCTTGCCTGAGGCGATCGATTCGAGCAGCGCCTTCGTCAGTTCTTCCGGCGTGGTCGCGTGATAGCCGATGCCGCCGAATGCCTCAATCATCTTGTCGTAGCGCGCGTTCTTCACGAACACGGTCGGCGCGACGTCCTTGCCGCCCGTCGGGTTCACGTCGGTGCCGCGATACACGCCGTTGTTGTTGAAGACGATGGTGCAGACCGGCAAGTCATAACGGCAGATTGTCTCGAGTTCCATGCCGCTGAAGCCGAACGCGCTATCGCCTTCGATTGCGACGACTGGTTTGCCGCTCGTCACCGCCGCGCCGATCGCGAAACCCATGCCGATGCCCATGATTCCCCACGTGCCCGAATCGAAGCGTTTGCGCGGCTCGTACATGTCGATGATGCTGCGCGCGTAGTCGAGCGTGTTCGCGCCTTCGTTGACGACGTTGATGTCCGGGCGCGTCTTCAGCACGTCGCGGATCGCGCGCAACGCGCTGTGGAAATTCATCGGCGACGGGTTCTTGTCGAGCGTCGCGGCCATCTTGGCGAGGTTTTTGTTCTTGCGCTCGGCGATCGCGCCGGTCCATTCGGTGCTCGGCTTCGTGTAGCTCGCATCGATGCCTTCACGCAGCGCCGCCACGCACGAACCGATATCGCCGATCACCGGCGCGGCAATCGCGACGTTGCTGTCGATTTCGGTCGGCGAGATGTCGACCTGGACGAACTTCTTCGGCTCCGCGCCCCACGTCTTGCCCTTGCCGTGCGAGAGCAGCCAGTTCAGACGCGCGCCGATCAGCACGACGACATCGGCTTCCTGCAGCACGAACGAACGCGCCGCCGACGCCGATTGCTCGTGCGTATCGGGCAGCAGGCCCTTGGCCATCGACATCGGCAGATACGGAATACCGCTTTGTTCGACGAACGCGCGAATCTCCGCGTCGGCCTGCGCGTACGCCGCGCCCTTGCCGAGCAGGATCAGCGGACGCTTGGCGCTCTTCAGCACGTCAATCGCGCGCTTGACCGATTCCGGCGCGGGCAACTGACGCGGTGCGGCGTCGATCACGCGCACCAGCGATTGCTGCGCTTTGACGGCGTCCATCGTTTGCGCGAGCAGCTTGGCGGGCAAGTCCAGATACACGCCGCCGGGACGGCCCGACACCGCGGCCCGGATCGCCCGCGCCACGCCGATGCCAATATCTTCCGCATGCAGCACGCGATACGCGGCCTTCGCGTAGGGCTTGGCCGCATTCAACTGATCCATCTCTTCGTAATCACCCTGCTGCAGATCCACGATTTCACGCTCGCTCGACCCGCTAATCAGGATCATCGGGAAGCAGTTGGTGGTCGCGTTGGCGAGGGCAGTCAGTCCATTCAGGAAGCCCGGCGCCGACACCGTCAGGCAGATGCCCGGCTTCTTCGTCATGTAACCGGAAACAGCCGCGGCATTGCCCGCGTGCTGTTCATGGCGAAAGCCGATGAAACGCATCCCTTCCGCCTGGGCAAGTCGCGCCAGGTCGGTGATCGGGATGCCGACCAGGCCAAAGATGGTGTGGATGTCGTTCAGTTTCAGCGCGTCGATGACGAGGTGGAATCCGTCGGTCGTCTCGGTCGCCTGTTGTGTCGACGTTTCGTCTGTTGTGGGCTGGTCGGCTTCTGCCATGACATCTCTCCTTGGTGGCGGGGCGTTGTGTGGTTGGTTGCGAGCGGTGCGCTCACGTGGTCAGTCAATCAGGCGAGCCGCCGGACGACGGCTGCAGCCTTGCCTCAGCGATGACCACGCTGGCCGGCGCGCCTGAGTTTTCGATCCAGCGCTTTCTCATGGGGGCGAGGATGAATTTCGCGGACACGGCTGCCGCGATCGACACCACGGCGGCCGAGATGAACACCGTGCTCCATCCGCCGTTCGCCGACAGCACCGATGCAAGCGGTACCAGCATCGATGCGGTGCCCTTCGCGGTATAAAGCGTCCCCGCGTTGGCTGCGGCGTATTTACTGCCGAACGTGTCCGCGCAAGTCGCCGGGAAGATCGAGAAGATTTCGCCCCAGCACAGGAACACGGCGGCCGCGAAGAACATGAAGGCGTACGGGTTATGGCCGAACTGCATGAGCCCCAGCAGGGCGACGCCTTCGCCGAGAAAGATCATGAACATCGTGTTTTCCCGGCCGATGCGGTCCGACAGAAAGCCGCACAAGGGACGGGTGAAGCCGTTGCACAGGTTGTCGATAGACAATGTCATCGTGAGGAGCGGCAGCGTGATGCCCATCAGATTCACGGGCAGCTTGGCAAAGCCGTATTCCTTCGCAATCGGCCCGAGCTGCGCGGTCGCGATGATGCCGCCGGCCGCGACGAACACGAACATCAGATACAGCACCCAGAAGAGCGGCGAACGGATCATCTCGCCGGGCGTGTAGTCGATCTTGCTAGCGACGATGCGTTTAGCGGCGACAGCGGTTGCCGGCGGCTTCGGCCGGATCAGCATGGTGGCGAGCAAGAGAATGCAGACGCCCTGGAAAATGCCGAAGAACATGAACGTGTGCTGATAGCCCGAATGCTGGATCATGTTGGCGATCGGAATCACGGTGACGGCCGCGCCGGCGCCAAAACCCGCCGCGGTCAAACCGGCCGCGAGACCGCGTTTATCCGGAAACCATTTGAGCGCCGTGCCGACGCAGGTGCCGTACACGCAGCCCGCGCCGATCCCGGCGATGACCGCCGCGACGTACAGCGCGGCGAGACTGCTCGCATGCGCGTCGATGATCCAGCCGAGCGCCGCGCACAGCGAGCCGCCGATGACGACCGGGCGCGGCCCGAACTTATCGACGAGCCAACCTTCGACGGGCACGAGCCAGGTTTCAGTGACGATGAAGATCGTGAACGCGGTCTGGATCGCCGCTTGTCCCCAATGGTGGGCGTTGTCCATCGGCACGACGAATAGCGTCCATGCGTATTGCAGGTTCGCGACGAGCCCCATGCACACAATGCCGATCGCGAGTTGCACCCAGCGGTGATGCGTGAATGCAGTACGGCCTCTTTCCGATGCACTGGAATGTCCCATGTCTCCGTCTCCTGTATATTCCGTCGCGCTCAAGCGGCGCGTTGGACTTACGTGATCGAACCGCTTCGTCGCCGCTCAGTTTGCGGGCAACAAGGCGCCAATGGTCGGCCAGAGGGAGCTGCACTAACGAAAACCCTTACCCGTCAAATGCAAAACCACCGGGTGAGAGGCAATAGGTCGTGCAGCGCGTCTGAGGGGATGCTGCGCGAGAACAGCAATAAGTAAAAGTTAAAACATTTTATGGTTTGCATTAGGCATTCCTAATGGATGCGCTGTCGCCCTTGGCCATGGCTTGATTGAGGGCGACGACTCGCTGTTCAAGTGCGCGGATCTCGTTGCTGAGGCTACTTGGGGTAAACCAATATATAAACAAAACACTATCGTTTTTCGAAAAAACTTTAACTATTGTTTATCTGTGGGCTCTTCTACTCTTCGTCATGCCACCTGCCTGATGGAGACGACCATGAACCCCTTGCAATTCGACGCTGGCGACAGCGCACACCATGCTGAAATCCAGGCGCAACTGTGCGCCTATAACGCCGCTTTCGACGAGCTCGGCCTGCGCTTTCGTTGGGATGTGCAGACGCTGGCGTTGCTGGCCATGATCGAGGGCGAACAGGCGCAGATTGCCGCGTACATCGAAGCGCATCATGCGCACTTGTTGAAAGCCTACAGCGCTGAGTTTTTGAGCCAGGCCATTCTGGAGAAGAAACGTGCGCGTTATCCGGCGCCGTTGCCGAGACGTGTCGAAAGCGCGCCGCGTCAGAGTCGCGTGGTTCATCAGCCAGAAATGAGCAGCTGGCGCGAACGCGTTTCGTACGAGATGGACCTGCCGGCGCTGGCAGGTGTGTAGATGCGGTGGACGGCATGCGCGCGTTCCATGCGGGGACGCGCCGGCCGATCATGTGGGCATGCGGAGAGCGACAGTCATAGCCACTAAAGCAGGCGTGACAGCGGCTTCTCTGTTGAATGCGCTATTGGCTCAAAAGGAATGGAAGAAGCTCCGCCGTGACCTCTTTCGGGCATTCTTCGGGAAGAAGATGGCCCCCGCGAAGCTGCTCACTTCCGTGCGCGCCAGCAATAGTTATCGAGCGTTTCCGAACGCGGCTGTCGCGCAGGTCAGGCAGATTCAACGCATGATCGCCACGGGTTTCAGCCTGGCTGATATCCGCTCCTTTCCCGACTGCATGCGGATGATCGAAGGCGCGAGTTCGTGCGCCGAAACGACCGATGCGCAGCGCAAGCGGCTGGCCTCCATCGAGCGTCAGATAGCGGAACTGGAACGGCTTCGCGCGCGGCTGCTTAAAACGCTGGCGGAAGGAATTGCTCCACCTTTAGACTAATTTGCCGGAATTGACGGTGCGCCCGGGCGAAGCGCCGAAGTGAGTCAGTTCAAGGCGCTGGCGACATCTCGGTGTCGCCGGTCATGGAAAGGGTGGCCTAAGCCAACTAGGTTCCTATAGCGGCACCGATTGGTCAATAGAGAGGTGTGCTCTATTGATCAATAACAACTCCCATCAGATACTCGAAGCAACGTCCCCACGCTCGCAAGATCATGGCCACGCTGGCAATGCGAGCGGACCGATTCTTCACCGCCCACGTCCGGTTCATGCGCGGGACGGTTTAAAAAGTCAAGCGGGGCCGCCGTATTCTGATAGATGGCGTGCCGGCAAGGTCCCGCAGATGGCGGGCGAGGTACGCGCGAGACTAGAGGAGGCCTGAAATGGCGCATGCGGATCTGGCGATACTTGGGGGCGTCGGGATTCTCGCGCTGGCCTGCCTGCTCGTGTGCGGTATTTACCTGTACTGGAGTAGCGACAGATACCGCGACCGGCAGCAGCGTTTGGAGACGCAAATCAGCGGAGTCCAGGCGGCGGAGCAAAACGACGAACAGTTTTCGGAACCGGGGGCAACCATGGGCACGCAACTGAGCCATCGCTGCAAAACCTCGCTGTATCGGGCGGTATTCAACAACGCGCACGACGACAGCATCGTGTTCCTGCTGGCCGGCAGCCGCGACGACGCGCGAAAACGGGCGACCGGCGCGCTGGCTGCTATCCACGGCATCGCAGCCCCTGCCGTGGCTCTCTCCAACCTCGCCTCGTTCTGCGAGTTGGTCGACGTCGGTGTCAGCGAGGATGAGGAGTTGCGGATATTCGAAATGGCCTGGAAAGGTGCGGATGTCAGTGCCTGGGCCGAACACCCGCTTTTCCTGACCGATGATCCCAGCTTGATCGGGAAGTGGGCCGAGTTATACGCGGACCTGGCGCGGGAGTTGGCTGTCAGCGCGATCGACAGGGCGCGAGACTAGCGACCAGATCGGCTGTTACGGCTCGCCAATCGGAGACGGCCGCGGAGCCGTTCGGGATTGGCTCGTGCCACGCACCTCCATCAAAAGGTGCCGGAGAAGGCCTGTTGGACTTTGGCGGGATTGGTCGTCCCGTTCGCGATCAGCAACTGGGTGAGCAAGCGCGCCTTTTGCGGATTCAGATCGAGCGAGACGACGAAGCCGCGTTTGTCGTCCTCGACTTCCACGTTTCTGTTGACGAACCCCGACATCACGCGCGTCGAGCGGACAACCACAATGCCCTTTTTCGCCGCCCGGTCGAGGGCAGCCAGCGCTTCCCTGGATGCATCGCCATCGCCTTCGCCCGCCAGCACGATACCTTTCGCTCCATCGGCAATAGCGTGGTCGATCTGCGCTCCGTCCATGTTGCTGTGCGCATAGACGATCTCCACGCGCGGCAGGCGGCCGTTCGTCGGCAAGCCAAGGGTATCGCGTGTTGAGGCAGGCGCAGGCGCGACGAAACGAATGCTCGCCGGGTCGACATAGCCGATCACGCCCGCGTTCGGCGAAGCAAAAGTCTGCACGGCAGTCGTGTTGGTCTTGGTAATCCAGCGCGGCCCGTGGATCTGATCATTCATGACCACCATCACGCCTCGGCCTCGGGATTTCGGACTCGCTGCTACTTCCACCGCTTCGTAGAGATTGTTGGGGCCATCCGCGCTCGTTGATCCGCCCGGCCGCATCGACCCTACCAGGACCACCGGCTTATCCGAGCGCACGACGTTTTGCAGGAAGAATGCCGTTTCTTCCATCGTATCCGTGCCGTGGGTGATCACGATCCCATCCGCTTCATTTCGATCGAAAGCCTCCTGGATGCGGCGCGCGAGCCGGAACCAGATCTCGTCGTTCATATCCTGGGATCCGACATTGGATATCTGCTCAGAGGCGATGCTCCCGAGTTTTTCAATGCCCGGAACCGCCCGAACCAGTTCCTGGCCTTTGACGTTGCCTGAGTTGTAGCCAATGGCCGAACGCGGGTCAGCTGTGCCGGCAATCGTGCCGCCGGTCGCCAAAACAAGAATCCGCGGCGAGGCGGCGGCCGGGTTCGCCGCGTCGGTGGCGGCCGCGTTATCAGACGTTGTGTCCGCAGCCCAAACGCCGGTGCCGTACAAGGAGCCAGCGCATACGAGAAGCACAGCGGCAAGTGTTGTGCTCGACTTGCGCAGACAGGCAGCCTGTTGAAGGGTAGTCTTGATGTTCATATCCAGTGTCCTATAAGGATTTAACAGCGCAAAGAAAGACGTCGCATGTCGACGTCACCAGGCCGTTCCGTAGCCGCCGTCGCCAGGGCCACGCAATGCTGCGCAAGAACATCGGTCGGATCGACCAGACTGACGCGCGTGCCGGTCGTGCCGACGAAACTCTTCCGCGGCAATAAAAGTGGCAACTCGGTGCATCCCAGGATGATGGCTTCGACGCCTTCCGTAATGAGGCCATCGATGGCGGCGGAGACATCGTCCAGGCACTGTCCGGTGGTAAATCCCGCCTTCACGCCTTCCTTGCCGTAGATCGCTTCCATCACCCGCGCCTGCAAATCCGCGCGAGGCACGATTTGTTGCAATCCCTCCGATTCAAGAGCCTTCTCGTAGACGCCGCTTGCGATCGTCCCCGAAGTTGCCAGCACGCCGACGGAACGAAGCAGTGGAAACGTCTCGCGGAGATGGCGGACTGTCACTGTGAGCATATTGACGATCGGTATGCCCAGATACGGCTGAATGCGTTCAACAAATGCATGCGCGGTGTTACACGGAATAGCGATCAGGTCCGCATCGCCCGACTCGAGCTTCTTACAGGTGGCGTAAAGCGAAATAGTCGGGTCGGGACCGTCACCGATCAGGTTCTCCGTGCGGTCGGGAATCTGAGGATTCTGTTCAATCAGGAGCCTGATATGGTCCTGGTCGCGATTCGCCGGCGTGTTGCGTACGATCTTCTGCATGAAGTCCACCGTAGCCGCGGGCCCAACCCCACCGACTACGCCGACCTTGAAAATTGATTCCGGCGAACCGTAATCGCCTGCTATCACGTACTGCGCATAGGCGAGATTCGAATCGATCAGTGGTACTCGGAAATGGCCCATTTCCTCGGCCACGAGTGCGATCTCGGTCAGGCCCGGCACAATGATATTGGCGCCTTGCGCGATGAGGTCCTCGCACGCCTCGCGCAGAAGCGCGACGGGCCGGCCGGACAGGTTTCCGCTCTTGATACCGTTCGCGCCATAGACGGCTTCGGTGATGAGGTCGACGCCGTCACGTGGACGGGGATGAATGACTTCAAATTCAGGCGCAGCGAAATACTTTTCAAACAATCCTTTTCGACGGGTGTAGTCCGAGGTCAGCACGCCGATTCGCCGCGCAGTCGGAAATTTTCGACGAACCTGGCTGCGTACGGCTTCGACCATATCGACAATCTGCAAGGGCGAGTTAGCCTTCAACTCATCGATAAACGTATGACTGAGAAAGCACGGGAGTACGACGGTCGTCACGCCTCGCTTCTCGAAGCCGCTGATCATGTCGAAGATGTACAGCTTGCGCTGAGTCGTCGCTTCGCTACCCGTGACCGTGCCGCCAAAGGGATGCTGCTCGAAGATGACGTCGACGTGTTCCGCATCGCTCGACGCGGGCGTCGATTTGACGAGCTTGAAAAAGACGTCGGCGCTCGCCAGCGGGCCCAAACCGCCCACCACGCCGAACTTTTTCCCGCTCAGCATGCTTGCGCTGATCATTTCGTCTCGCCTTGCAATTGGCCCAAGGCAACGCTGCCGCCGTCGTCGATCTGCTTGACGGCCCGCCTCGCTTCCCACTTCGCAATAACGGCCGTCGCGATGCTATTGCCAATCACG
The DNA here is from genome assembly GCF_046027355.1 of Paraburkholderia sediminicola. Lineage (GTDB taxonomy): Bacteria > Pseudomonadota > Gammaproteobacteria > Burkholderiales > Burkholderiaceae > Paraburkholderia > Paraburkholderia sediminicola_B. The sequence continues at coordinate 156,495 of NZ_JAQQEK010000014.1, forward strand.
TTCGTGGCGGTTCGCCCCATATCGAGAATCTGATCGATAGCGAGGATCAGCACCACGCCGGACGGGGGCAGGTGAAACATCGGCGCGACAGCGGCGACCACCACCACGGAACCTCTTGCGACGCCGGCCATTCCCTTGCTGCTCAACATCAGGACCAGCAACATCATGATTTGCGCGCTGAGCGGCATGTCGATACCGAATGCCTGCGCAATAAAAATCGCGGCAAACGCCTGATACATCATCGAGCCGTCGAGATTGAACGCGTAGCCGAGCGGCAACGTAAAGCCGACGACTTTCTTGTCGATCCCGAACGCTTCGAGCTTCTCGGTCAGACGCGGATAAGCAGCCTCACTGCTCGCGGTGGAAAAGGCGAGCATGGCGGGTTCTCGGACGGCTTTTAGCAACTTCCAGATCGACTTGCCCAGAAAGACATGACCGACGAGGATGAGGACGATCCACAGCGTGACAAGACCGAGATAGAAGCTGCCGACTAGCTTGCCATACGTGGTCAGCACGTCCAGGCCGTTCACCGTAATCGCGGATGCCAGTGCGCCGAAAACACCGATCGGTGCGAGCCGCATCACATAGTCGGTCAGCTTCAGCATGGCGGGTACGAGCGCGTCGATGCCGGCGATCAGCGGTGTGACACGCGGGTCCTTTTTGATGGCGCTCAGAACGACGCCGAACAGGACCGAAAAGACGAGGATCTGCAGGATGTCATTTCGCGCCATTGCATCGATGATGCTGGAAGGAAACGCATGCGTGACGAAGTCCTTGAAATTCAGACCCGCGGTGTTGAGGCCCGTGGCCACATCGGAACTGGTCTGCGTCATATGCAGGCCCGCGCCGGGTTGCAGCGCGTTCGCAAGGACGAGGCCGAGCGCGAGCGAGAACAGTGAGGCGCACACGAACCATCCCACCGACCTGAGGCCGATTCTGCGCACGTCGCGCGTGCCTTCCATGCCGGCGAGACCGGACACCAGCGTGGCGAAGACGAGCGGCGCGATGATCATCTTCACAAGCCGCAAGAAGATGTCGGTGATGATCGAGAAGTAACTGGCGATGGTCTTCGCTTCCGCAGCACCGGCGGCGCTCCGATGGCACACGTAACCGACAATCACGCCGAGCGCCATGCCGACGACAATATAGAAAGTAAGGCGGTTTTTCATTTCCATCAGTCCGAGGGATGCGCACGAGGGTCTGACGTGACCGCGGTGCGCTGGCAGGAGGCAAAAACGTCGTTAGCGACGCGACGTTTCTGTGTATGGACGGATGATAGAGATGATCAGAAAAGACTCGATGCGGGTCCTGCATGGGGATATGCGAAACTCGCATAACGCGGGATAACCCCTAATCGACGGCCGGCGACGCGGCGCGAAGATGGCGCCAGAGCGTGTCGAGAAACTCATTGCGATTCGACGCATCGCGGTAGGCGCGAAGTTCGACTTCGAGGTTCCATGCGTCGCGGCCCGCGAGGACCAACTCGCCCGTGTCGAGCTCGGCGACGATCGAACTCTTGGGAAGCCACGCGACTCCTTCGCCTTCCAGAACCAGTTTCTTGAGGACCTCGGCCATATCGGACTCGTAGTGAGGTCGCAAAGCCGGCGTCGTGTCGACCCGGCTCAACAGCAGTGCAAGGCAGCGGCCGAAATAGCTGGTTTCTGTATACGAAATCAACGGCAATGGACGGGCCGCTGTTCCCGGCAGCCGGAAGATGGGCGCACCACGTGGATTTGGCCGGCAGACAGGCAGCAACACGTCGACGCCGACGGTGAGATGCTCGTACCTGATCGGGTCCAGGTGGAGAGGAAGCTCCGGGTGATGGTAGGCGAACATCAGTTCGCAGTTGCCGTTCACGAGCATCAGAATGGAGTCGTGGACATTGGTGGGTATCACTCGGGCACGGACCTCCCCGAAACGTGCCGTGAGCGCCTTCAACCAGGCCGGCAGGAAACTCAGCGCGATCGTATGGCCCGCTGCAATCTGCAAGCCTTTGCCCGCCATGCGTTGATCGATGCGAATGATGGCTCGCGTATCGAACAGCTTCCCCAATATGTCGACCGCGGCCTCGCGAAACAATTGTCCGGCCGGCGTCAGTGTCGGAGGGAAACTGCTGCGGTCGATCAGGTCCGCGCCCACCCACTGCTCAAGTGATTGAATGCGCCTGCTGAACCCTGACTGGGTGACATTCCGGAACTCCGCCGCGCGCGAGAAGCTTTGATACTGGGAGAGTGCGATGAAGTCCTCGATCCACTTGATTTCCATGTCGGATCCGTTTTGTGGGTAATAGGGAGCGCGTGTTTCGAAGTGAGTGTGTGATTCTACGCTGGCAGATGTGTCCGATAAGTCATGAGGCGCATGCGGAAAATCCCGGTGCTGAATTGATATGGAATCCTTTAATTGACGACGGTCGTATACCCGTAATTGCTTCATGTCGTCCTCCGCTCTCGAGAGTGTGCGTGACAACCCGGCGACGCCAACCGCGATAGCGCACGCTTTTTGCTTGAAGGGAGTGCTTATCGGGAGAGCGACGCGCGGTTAAGCCGCAAAGTGGCCACAGCTCTCCGGCCGCTCAGGGAGACGTTGCGATGCATGGAATAAATGACAAGGTACGCGCTGCAATTTTTGCCGTGGCGATCTCAGTGCTTCCGGCGTGTGGCGGGCACGGAGGCGACTCGAATAATAGCGGCAGCGCAGCCACCCCGGCAGGTGGCATCAATCTGCAAATCGTCTCGTTCGGCGACAGCCTGTCCGACGTCGGCACTTACGCGCCGCTGGCAAGCGCGGTTGGCGGCGGGCGTTTCACGACGAATCCCGGACAAGTGTGGACTCAGAATGTCGCGCAGTACTACGGTGACACGCTAAAGGCTGCCTACACGATCGACATCACGCATAAACTCAGTGCGCAGGGCGGCCTCGGTTATGCGGAAGGCGGTGCCACGGTCGCGACGCCGGCAAACCAATCCGATTTTCTGACCGCAGTGATCGGCAACGTCGAAATGCCTGTCAATCAGCAGGTTTCGAGCTATCTGGCCGCGCACGGCAGCTTTAACGCCAATCAACTGGTGCTCGTCTGGGCGGGCGCGAACGACGTGCTTCGCGCCGGCCCGCTGCCGGCTGCGGCGCCGACCGTGCAGACGGCGGCTAACACCCTCGCTCAAATTATTGGGCAGATCGTCCAGAACGGCGGCGCGCACGTCGTGGTGGTCAATCTTCCAAATGTCGGACTCTCGCCGGACGGCATTACGTCGTCCGATGGCGGGGCTAACTTGGCCCAGTTATCGCAACTGTTCAACGATAGCCTGAACACCGCGTTGCAGACTAGTGGCTTGCAACCGAAAGTCATCCAGATCGATGCCTATACGTGGTTGAACGGGATCATCGCCAACTTTCAGGCCAATGGTTTCACCGTGTCGAACACGGCGCAGGCCTGCGACCCGAAGAAAACGCCCGATAACACGTCCTTGCTATGCTCACCGCTAACCTATGTGAGCGCCAACGCGGACCAGACGTACATGTTCGCCGACGACCTTCATCCGACGACGCATCTGCATTCACTGTTCGCCCAGTTCGTGGAGCAGCAACTCGCCAAGAGCGGCTTGGGTCACTGAGTTCGGGGATCGTGCACGGCGTCTGGAAAAACGCCGATCACGTCGATATCGTCATCGCGTGCGCACGGAATGCACACGCGATGCATTCGCACGCCAATTGCATGACGGTCAACCACGAGTCGAGTAAGCTTGGGAGCATCGTACCCGCTCACTTCCGCCCTCCGCAGTAGCGACTTCTGCGTAGAGCGGCGGCCCCTGGCGAGGAGTGCCTCATGCTGACGCTTTATTCCTATCCCGACCTGTTTGGCGTCGCCGACAACAATCCCTTCGGTCTCAAGGTATTCGCGTTCATGCGTCTGTGCGGGATGGATTTCGAGCATCGTCACATTCTCGACACGAGCCTCGCGCCGCGCGGACAGCTGCCGTATCTGGTCGATGGCGAAGAAACGATCGGCGATAGCGACCGGATCATCGCCCATTTAAAGCGTCGGTACGACCTGCGCATCGACCACGCGCTTTCGCCGGGGCAATTGAATCTCGACTTTCTGGTCCGGAGAACGCTCGACGACCTGTACTGGCCGATGAGCTTTTCACGCTGGCGCGACGACCGCTTCTGGCCGTCTTTCCGCGACGCCATTCTCGCAACGCACGCAGACGTGAGCGCGAGCGATCTCGAAGCCGCGCGCGAATACAACCGGTTGCGGTACCACTATCAAGGCATTGGCCGCTATGAGCCGGAGCAGGTCTATGCGAGAGGTATCGACGATCTACGTGTCGTGGCGGACCTGCTCGGCAACGACGGATTTGTTTTCGGACCCGAACCCACCACCGTCGACGCCGCGATCTATGGCTTTGTCGCTAACATCTACTTCTACAAGATCGATACGCCATTGAAGCAGTACGTGCTCTCGCGTCCTGCGCTCGTTCGCCATTGCGAGGCCATTCATGAGCGGATCAACATCGAGCTACGTGTGCGGGTATCCCCTTGAGGTGAGCGAATGGGCAACTCGGCAAAATGGTCCATCAAGGTTTATTGATTCGCTGGAGCGCTTACATACGGCGCCTGCATGATTGATTGGCAATCTGTTTTGCCGCTGTAGAACGCATCGGGAGCGAGAGACAATGGACACTCAACCGATCGAAACCGACTACCTCGTCATCGGCGCGGGCGCAACAGCCATGGCGTTCGTCGACACGCTGCTCAGCGAGAACGATGCCCATGTGGTGATGGTCGACAGACACCATCGTCCTGGCGGTCACTGGAACGACGCCTATCCATTTGTCGGTCTGCATCAGCCGTCCGCCTTTTACGGTGTGAACTCGCGCGAGCTGAGCACCTGGACCAAGGACGAGACTGGCCTGAACACCGGCATGTACGAGTTGGCGAGTGGTGCGGAAGTGCTAAGCCATTTCGATCAGGTGATGCGGCAGCGCTTCTTGCCATCGGGCCGCGTTCAATGGTTTCCGATGAGCGATTACAGCGCGGGCGTCGACGGCATGCACCACTTCAAGTCGTTGATGAATGGCGATGAGCGGCAAGTCGTTGCGCGCAGGAAACTGGTGAACGCCACCCATGCGCGGACAGAAGTGCCGTCGACGCATCCTCCCAGATACACGGTTGCGGCAGACGTGAACTGCATACCGCTGAACCGGCTGCCCGACATTCAACGTCCGCACGCCTGCTATACGGTGGTGGGTTCCGGTAAAACCGGAATGGATGCCTGTCTCTGGCTGCTGCAAAACGGAGTGGCGCCGTCGCGCATCCGCTGGATCATGCCGCGCGATGCGTGGCTGCTGGATCGCGCCAACACGCAGCCTGGCGCGGAGAATTTGGAGCGGACCATCGGCAGCACCATCGGTCAGTTCGAAGCCATCGCCGAGGCGAGTTCGATATCGGATCTATTTGCCAGGCTGGAGCAGCGCGGCCTGCTCGTGCGAATCGACAAGACAGTCGAACCGAGCATGTATCGATGCGCCATCATTTCTCAAGCGGAATTGGAACAAGTCCGGCGCATCGAAGACATCGTGCGTCTAGGTCACCTGCAATCGGTGCAGTCCACACAGATCACGCTCGATCGAGGCTCGCTGCCCACCGACCCCGACACGCTCTACATCGACTGCTCCGCGCGCGCGATCCAGATGCCGCCCGCGCTGCCTATATTCGACGGCGACCAGATCAATCTGTTGATGGTGCGCTGGTGCCAACCGGTGTTCAGCGCCGCGCTGATTGCGTATGTCGAAAGCCATGTCACGGATCCGGCCGAGCAGAACGCTCTGTGCCGCCTCGTGCCCAGCCCCGAACATCCCGTCGACTGGCTACGCATGTGGGCGGTGACCCTTGCCAACATGGCGAGCTGGCGGCAGAACGCGGGCTTGAACGCGTGGCTGTCGCAATGCCGGCTGAACAGCCAGAACGCGATCATGCGTGGCATGCGGCCCGACGACACCGCCAAGCTCGCTTTGTTGCAGGAGAGCGGTGCCAAGGCTGCTGCGGCGGCGGCCAGGCTGCCAGCGTTGCTTGCCACTCTAAACTGAACTTCATGGAGCAGACCTTGCACGAACTTCGCCTCGAAACGCTGCAGGTGGGCGCACTGAGCATGCGTGTAGCCAGCCAGGGCAGCGGCCCGCTAGTGTTGCTATGTCATGGCTTTCCCGAGTCCTGGTACTCTTGGCGACACCAATTGGCGGCGCTCGCCGCCGCAGGTTTCCGCGCCGTCGCGCCGGATATGCGCGGCTATGGCGGCACCGATGCGCCGCCGGATGCGGAGTCGTACACGATGCTGCATCTCGTCGGCGACATGGTCGAGCTCGTCAACGTGCTTGGTGAGAGCGAGGCGGTGATCGTCGGTCACGATTGGGGCGCGCCGGTAGCCTGGAATGCGGCGATGATGCGGCCGGATCTGTTCCGTGCCGTGGTCGGCATGAGCGTGCCGTTTCATCCGCCTGCGCGGGAAGATTTGCTCAGTGCACTGGATCGTCAAGGAATACGAACATTCTATATGCAGTATTTCCAGACGCCCGGTGTCGCGGAGAGCGAGTTCGAGGCCGACCCTGAAGCCGCGATTCGACGGATCACTTTTAGCATGTCGGGCGATGGACCGGAGCGCGTCGTGGCAGGAATACTGGCGCCCGGTGCCGGGTTTCTCGACAGCACGGTGGACCCCGAGACGCTGCCGGCCTGGCTGACCAGCGAAGAGATCGCCTATGTTGCAGGCGAGTTCGCGCGCACGGGCTTTAGAGGTGGACTGAACTGGTACCGCGGCATTCGACGCTCGTCAGAACTGATGGCCGCATGGCGAGGGGCCGTGATCCGGCAGCCTTCCATGTTCGTGGCGGGCGCGAGAGACGATGTTCTCAAGTTTCCGGGCTCGCAGGCTCGCATCGAGAATCTGGCACGCGTGCTACCCGGATTGCGTGGCTGCCACATTCTCGATGGAGCGGGTCATTGGATTCAGCGCGAACGTCCAGCCGAAGTGAACGACTTGCTTGTTGCGTTCTTGAGAGGACTGTAGCAGTCGGAAGCGCTTTGCGCTCCCGAAGACGATCAACCGATTTTGTAGCGCGGGGCCGGCTTGCCGACCTGCGTTGCGGCAAACAACGCCGAGCGGGCCGTGTCGTAGGTATCCCACAGGCTCGCGTCGGCCACCGACGGCCACGTGACCGTTTCGCCCTGATCGAATCCGGACAAAGCCGCATCGACGAGGTTCTCTGTCGTCATCACCGACTCTTTCTGCAGCGCCGAAAGTGGGATGCCGGATTCGTCCCAGATTTCGGTTGCCGTCGATGCCGGAAGAACAAGCTGCACCTTCACGCCAGTCTCTGCCAGTTCCTGCTGGAGGCCACGGCTGTATTGCAGAACGAAAGCTTTGGTACCGCTGTAGACGGCGCTGACGGGCATTGAGTGGATTGCCAGCACGGAAGCGATATTGACGATGACGCCCTCGTTTCGCGACACGAATGCCGGCACGGCGGCCTGCGTCAGCCGGGTGAGCGCCGTGATGTTGAGCGCGATCTGCGAACCCGTGTCCTCGGCGGAGGACTCTGCGACCGGCCGCAGGCGCGCGAGACCTGCGTTGTTGACTAGAACGCGCACGGCCGGATCGGTGGCGAGAACCTTCTCGACCCGCGCCAGATCAGCGTCCTTCGTCAGGTCCGCAACAATTGAATCGACCTTGACGCCGTGGGCCGCCGACACCTTCGCAGCAAGCGCTTCGAGGCGATCGGCGCGCCGTGCGACAAGGACGAGATCATAGCCGCGAGCGGCAAGGCGATCCGCGTAGACAGCACCAATACCGGACGACGCTCCGGTGACAACAGCAACTTTCCGTGAACTGGACATATGTGACTCCGTTAGTTTGGCACTCAACTATAATGATTGAGGGCTCAAGTATATAACCAGACGGCTCCCTCTTGTCAACAGTGCAGTACTCAACCATCCTATGCGTATGGGAAAGAAAATTGATTCACTGGCGAACCCAGACGATCTGGATCGGCCAGCTACTGATGAGCGGGATATCCTCGGCGAACTCGCGTGTACGAACACGGCGTTGCGGCGTGCCGCGCGCAGACTGGGCCAGTTATATGACGAGGCGCTGGCGCCGCTCGACCTGAAGGCCACTCAGATCGGCCTGATCGCCGAAATTGAACGCTTCTCCGCCAGCGGCAGTGAAGAGGGGCCGACATTGCAGGACCTGGCGGCCCGGCTCGCTATCCAGATTTCGGCATTGACGCATGCGCTAAGGCCGCTGGTGCGGGACGGACTGGTGGAATTGCGCCAGGACGCCGAGGACCGGCGGACAAAACACGGTGTTCTTACACGCCTCGGCAAGAAGCGCCTCTCCGAGGCATTGGTGCTTTGGGCGGAAGCGAACAATCGCGTGGAAGACGTGTTGGGCCGCGACTCGGCTGCAACACTGCGGGCGCTCGCAGACGAGGTCGCCTCTGACGAGTTTCTCGCGGCCTATCATGGGGAATAGCCTTCCGGCCGGCATCGACCACCGGCCGGTGCTGATCTTTCGGCGCTACGCCGCCGAGCGGCCGCCCAGGTGTTGCGCGAGGAAGGCTTCCATGGCTTCGTAGAACTCGAACTGATTTTCTTCGTTTCGGAAGCCGTGCCCTTCGTTGTCCTTGAGCATGTACGTGACGTCGATCCCACGCTCGCGCAGGGCGTGCACGATCTGGTCGCTCTCGGCTTGCTTGACTCGGGGATCGTTTGCGCCTTGCGCAACAAATAGCGGCGTCACGATTCGGTCCGCAAAGAATAGCGGCGATGCATCGTGCAGCGCCTGCTTGCCCGTTTCCGTTTGCGGGTTGCCGATCATCTCGTACATCATGTCGATCATCGGCTTCCAATACGGTGGCAACGATTCGAGTAGCGTGAACAGATTCGAGACCCCGACATAGTCGACCGCGGCCGCATAGCGCGAGGGCGTGAATGCCACGCCGGCGAGCACCGCGTAGCCCCCGTAGCTCGCGCCGTAGATGCCCACGCGCGCGGGGTCGGCCAGACCTTGCGCGACGAGCCAGTCGATACCGTCGTCGATGTCGTTTTGCATCGACTTGCCCCACTGACCGAAGCTCGCCTCCCAGAACGCGCGTCCATAGCCCGTCGATCCCCGGAAGTTCAGCTGCAAGACTGCATACCCGCGATTGGCGAGCAATTGCGCTTCGGAGTTGAATCCCCACGAGTCGCGTGCCCAAGGCCCTCCGTGCGGATTGACGATCAATGGGAGCGGGCGCTTCACCTTTTGCCCGAGTTCGATGCCCGCGGGCAATGTCAAATATCCGTTGATCTGCAGACCGTCGCGCGCGTCGAAGCGGATGGGTTCCATGCGCGCCATGTCCGCGGCGTCGAGCCAGGGCATGAGCTCAGTGAGCCTGGAAAGATGACGGCTGGCAATATCGTATGTCCAGATCGAGCCCGGCGAAAGATCGCTCGAAGCGTGCACGATCGCGCGCGACTCGTCACGTGTGATGCTCGTGACCGCGATTTCCTGGCCGGGCAACTGGCGGCCCAGATCCTCGTGGATCGAGCGAGCCCACTCGTCGAAGAAGTGCCGATGCATGCGGTCATCGACATACCACGCGGCAGTCAACACGCGCCGATGCTTCGAGAAAGCCAGGCCGCTCGCGTCCACGTGTTCGGCTTCGAACAGCAGTTCGCCCTCCTGCGCGGTGTGCGGGTCGAACTCGAAGATGGCCGTCCTGTCCCGGCCTCGATTGGAGAGCACATACAAACGCTGATCGTCGAAGGTGAAGAACAGCGGCGACACCGTTTCGCGAAAGTTCGTCGTCAGGATCGGGCGGAACGGTTCGGTCTCGGTATCGCGATAGAGCAGGGTCGTGTTGACTCCGTCGGAGGCCGTCGCGACGCGCAGGCTCCCGGCGTGATCGGTCATCCAGCCCATGATGTTGCCGGGGTTTTCAGCGATCGGGGTGAATGCGCCCGTGACGACGTCCACGCGAAACACGTCGAATACCTGCGGGTCGCGCCGGTTCATCTGAATCAGGATATGGCGGTCATCGTCCCTGAGATCGTCGACGATGCTCGCCTTGACGCCGTCGAACGGGGTCAGGTCGACCGGTTCGCCGCCATGGATCGGCACCGACAACACGTGAAAGTTTTCGTCGCCGCCAAAGTCCTTGACGAACAGAATGCGGTCGTTGCCTTTCCAGGCGTGCCCGGGCACGTCGCGTTCGGATTCGTTGGTCAGCGCCTGCGCATCCCCGACCGGCGAGCCATCGACGCCGATTTTCTGAACGAAGATGTTCTGGCGGCCCGCGTGTCGAGTCAGAAACGAGAGATGCCGGCCATCCGGCGAAATCGTGAACTGGTGTTTCTCGGGCCTGCGGAAGAAGTCGCGTACCGAATACAACTTGGCGGTCGGGTGAGCGGCTTCCTGATCGTTGACGGCACTCATGCAGTTCTCCCCAAAAGCCCCATTTGACCATGCGCGTCAGACCTGCGTCTTATTCGCGCGGCGCGAGCAGGCAATCCGTCAGACCGATGACCATTCTGTTACGCTGACACTCAGATTACGATTAGCATGAAATAAAATATTCAACGAAAGCCATCGTTCTCAATACGGTAAACGCCAGCGAACTTCATTGTCGACAGATTGTATGGTTAACACCGATTTAAACGTAAACGAACAAAAAGGAACATCGAATCTGTTGTTTTGATTTCCTTTCAGAAAAAAGGGCGCGCCTTGCCATCCGCCCCAAGAGGAACAAGAAGGCACCCGCAGCACCGGAGACGCACTAGAACAAAGGAGAGCAATTTGGTCTTGGAACTGGAGCGGGTGACAGTCGTTTCGGGCGCTCAGACGCACCTGTACGGCGTCGATCTGCGGCTTGTCCCCGGCGCGATCAACGTGCTGCTTGGACCGACGCAAGCGGGCAAGACCACCCTGATGCGCGTGATGGCCGGGCTCGACCGCCCGGCTTCGGGCCGGGTGCTGGCCGACGGCAACGACGTGACCGGCGTCAGCGTCAGGCAGCGCAACCTCGCGATGGTTTATCAGCAGTTCATCAACTATCCGGCCATGACGGTGTTCGACAACATCGCGTCGCCGCTGAAGCTGCAAAAGACGGCCGCCGACGAAGTCAAAAGGCGCGTGCACGAAGTCGCCGCCAAACTCCATATCGATCACCTGCTGCAACGGCGCCCGGGCGAACTGTCCGGCGGCCAGCAGCAGCGTTGCGCGCTGGCGCGGGCGCTGGTCAAGCGGTCGTCGCTGGTGTTGCTGGACGAACCGCTCGTCAATCTCGACTACAAGCTGCGCGAGGAATTGCGCGTCGAACTGGCGACGTTGTTCGCGGACGGCAAAACCACCGTCGTCTACGCGACGACCGAACCGCTCGAAGCGCTGCTGCTCGGCGGCTATACGGCGATCGTCGACAAAGGGCGCGTGCTGCAACACGGCCCGACGCTCGATGTGTACAACGCGCCCGCCAATATCGACGTCGCGGCCGTCTTCAACGATCCGCCGATGAACATGCTCGCCAGCGATCTCACCGCCGACGGCACCGCGCGTCTGCCGATCGGCATCGATGTTCCGCTCGGGCGGGCCAGCGCGCGCGCTGTCAGCGGAAACGAAACGTTCCGCATCGGCGTCCGTCCCGGCCATCTGCGACTCGCGCCGCGCACACCGCGCTCCGTTGCGGTGCCGTGCCGGCTCGAACTGGCCGAATTGAGCGGCTCCGAAACCTACCTGCATCTGCACACGCGGCAAGGCGGCATCGATCTGGTCGCGCAACTGCAAGGCGTGCATCAGATCGATCTCGGTACGGAACTCGACGTGTACATCGACCCCGACGAACTATTTGTGTTCGGCGCGGACACGACGCTGGTGTCTGGCCCGGAGGCCGCTCATGGCGCGCATTGAGTTCCAGAATCTCGCGCACGCTTACGCACCCAACCCCGCCACGCTCGACGACTACGCGTTGCAACCGATGAGCATGGTCTGGGAAGACGGCGGCGCGTACGCGTTGCTCGGGCCGTCCGGCTGCGGCAAGTCCACGCTGCTCAACATCGTGTCCGGCCTCGTGACGCCGTCGGAAGGGAAGGTGTTGTTCGACGGGAGCGACATCACGGCGAAGAGCCCGCGCGAGCGCAACATTGCGCAGGTGTTCCAGTTCCCGGTGATCTACGACACGATGAGCGTGTTCGACAACCTCGCGTTCCCGCTGCGCAACCGGAAAATGACGGCACGTGACGTGAAACAGCGCGTTCACGAAGTGGCGGAAATTCTCGACATGACGCGTGAATTGCCGCGCAAGGCGAACAATCTGTCGGCGGATGCGAAGCAAAAAATCTCGCTTGGGCGCGGCCTCGTGCGCAAGGACGTCGCCGCGATCCTGTTCGATGAACCCCTGACCGTCATCGATCCGCATATGAAGTGGATCCTCCGTCGTCAGTTGAAGAAGATTCATCAGCAACTGAAACTGACGCTGATCTACGTGACGCACGATCAGGTCGAGGCGCTGACCTTCGCGGATGAAGTCGTCGTGATGACGAACGGCCGCGTCGTGCAGAAAGGCGATCCGGGTGCGTTGTTTCTGCGGCCTGATCACGCGTTTGTCGGCTATTTCATCGGCAGTCCGGGGATGAATCTCTGCCCGATCGAGCTGAACGCCGACGGCATCAAGATCGGCACGCAGCATTTACAACTCGACCCGCCTACGCTCGAAACGCTGAAGCACGCCAACGGCACGCTGACGCTCGGCATTCGCCCGGAGTTCGTGCGCGTGGTGAGCGATGGTGAACCCGGTGCCGTGAAAGCACACCTGCTGCGTGTGCAGCAACTCGGCAATTACCAACTGGTCACGGCGCAATGCGACGGCCACGTCTTCAGGGCCAAAGTCGAACCGCATCTGCGTGTCGACGAAGGGGCGGTCTGGTTGAAGCTCGCCACGGCGGAAACCGTGTTCTTCAGCAACGATGAAAGGATCACGCGATGAACAAGCCCGTCAACCAGAAGGCTTGGCTGCTGGTCGTACCGGTGTTCATCTGCGTCGCGTTTTCCGCCATCTTGCCGCTCATGACGGTGGTCAACTATTCGGTGCAGGACATCATCAGCCCGACGCAGCATGTGTTCGTCGGCACCGAGTGGTTTCGCGCCATCATCAACGACGACGACCTGCGTGGCGCGCTCGGGCGGCAGATCATCTTCTCCGGCTGCGTGTTGCTGTTCGAGATCCCGCTCGGCGTCGGCCTTGCGCTGGCGATGCCCGCCTCCGGATGGCGTGCGTCGGCGTCGCTCGTCGTGCTCGCCATGCCGCTGCTGATTCCGTGGAATGTAGTCGGCACGATCTGGCAGATTTTCGGGCGGCCGGATATCGGCCTACTCGGTTATGCACTCAATCACGCGGGCATTGAATATAACTACACGGCCAGTCCCGCCGCCGCGTGGATCACGGTGCTCGTGATGGACATCTGGCATTGGACGCCGCTCGTCGCGCTGCTCTGCTATGCCGGCTTGCGTGCGATTCCCGACGCCTTCTATCAGGCCGCCGAAATCGACGGCGCGAGCCGTTTCGCGGTATTCCGTTATATCGAGTTGCCGAAGATGCGCGGCGTGTTGATGATCGCCGTGCTGCTGCGCTTCATGGACAGCTTCATGATCTACACCGAGCCGTTCGTGCTGACGGGCGGCGGCCCGGGCGATTCGACCACGTTCCTGTCGCAGTACCTGACGCAAAAAGCGGTCGGCCAATTCGACCTCGGCCCGGCGGCCGCGTTTTCGCTGATCTACTTTCTGATCATCCTGTTGTTGTGTTTCATTCTGTACAACTGGATGGAGCGCGTAGGCAAAGGCGGCCCTGCAACCATTGGAGACGACTATGCGCAGTAATCGCTGGATGCGCGTGGTCGTGCTGACGGTGTACATCCTGTTCGCGCTGATTCCGCTCTACTGGATGCTGTCGATCTCGCTGCGCACGAACGAAGAGACGATGTCGGCGTTCGCGATCTGGCCGCATCACGTGACCTTCGACAACTACAAGGTCATCTTCACCGATCCGTCCTGGTACTGGGGCTACATCAACTCGATCATCTACGTGCTGATGAACACGGTGATGTCGGTGCTGGTCGCGCTGCCCGCCGCGTACGCGTTCTCGCGCTATCGCTTTCTCGGCGACAAGCACATGTTCTTCTGGCTGCTCACCAACCGGATGACGCCGCCCGCGGTGTTCCTGCTGCCGTTCTTCCAGTTGTATTCGAGCGTGGGTTTGATGGACACGTATATCGCGGTCGCGCTCGCGCACATGCTGTTCAACGTGCCGCTCGCGGTGTGGATTCTCGAAGGTTTCATGTCGGGCGTGCCGCGCGAAATCGACGAAACCGCCTACATCGACGGCTATACGTTCCCGGCATTCTTCATCAAGATTTTCCTGCCGCTGATCAAGTCGGGCGTGGGCGTGACCGCGTTCTTCTGCTTTATGTTCAGCTGGGTCGAACTCCTGCTCGCGCGCACGCTCACCACCGTCAACGCCAAGCCGATTGCCGCCGTGATGACGCGCACGGTGTCGGCGGCCGGGATGGATTGGGGCGTGCTCTCGGCGGCGGGCGTGCTGACCATCGTGCCGGGCGCGCTCGTCATCTATTTCGTGCGGAACTACATCGCGAAGGGCTTTGCGATGGGGAGAGTCTGATGCTGACGTGGATGTATTGGACACCGGAAGTGGCGATCTTTTTCGGCTGCGTCGTGGTGATGCTGGCGGGCATGACCGTGTGGGAAATCCGCTCGCCCACGGTCGAACGCAAAGGCTTCCTGCCGATCGGAACCACGCGTGGCGACCGGCTCTTTATCGGATTGCTGATTGCGGCGTACATCAATCTCGCGTGGATCGGCATCAGCGCGGAACGCGCGAGCGCGTGGCCCGGTTTCGCGGCCTCGATGCTCGTGCTGCTGATCGTCATGTGGAAAGGATGAACAGCGTTGCGTCCTGAAGGTTTGCGTATCTGGACAGACCGGTTCCGTTGATGCCCCGGGCGGACCTCGGCAGTTGATCCAAGGGGTGCGGAGACACAGGAGAAAGCCATGCAACAGAGGAGACGAATCGTCACGCTCGCCGTGGCAGGGGTCGTCGCGACTGGCTTGACGAGCCACGCAGCGATCGCCGGCACGCCCGAAGCGCAGAAGTGGGTCGACAGCGAGTTCCAGCCGAGCACGCTGTCGAAGCAACAGCAGATGGACGAGATGAAGTGGTTCATCGATACCGCTGCGACGCTGAAATCGGCAGGCGTCAAAGAGGTGCACGTGGTGTCCGAAACACTCGACACGCACATGTACGAATCGAAAACGCTCGCGAAGGCGTTTACCGAAATCACCGGCATTTCCGTCAAGCACGACATCATCCAGGAAGGCGACGTCGTCGAAAAACTGCAGACCTCGATGCAATCCGGCCAGAGCATTTACGACGGCTGGATTTCCGACTCCGACCTGATCGGCACGCATTATCGCTATGGCGTGATCATGCCGCTGTCAGACTATATGGCCGGCGAAGGCAAGCAGTACACGAACCCCGGTCTCGACATCAAGGACTTCATCGGCACCAGTTTCACGACCGCGCCGGACAAGAAGCTCTATCAGTTGCCCGACCAGCAGTTCGCCAATCTTTACTGGTTCCGCGCCGACTGGTTCGCGCGCAAGGACCTGCAGGACAAGTTCAAGGCGAAGTACGGATACGATCTCGGCGTGCCGGTGAACTGGTCCGCGTATGAGGACATCGCCGAATTCTTCACGAACGACGTCAAGAATATCGACGGCGAAAAAGTCTATGGGCACATGGACTACGGCAAGAAAGACCCGTCGTTGGGATGGCGGTTTACCGATGCGTGGCTGTCGATGGCGGGCGAAGCCGACAAGGGCATCCCGAACGGCATGCCGGTCGACGAATGGGGCGTGCGCGTCACGCCGGACGGGTGCCATGCGGTGGGCGCGTCGGTCAGCCGCGGCGGCGGCACGAACAGTCCGGCTGCGGTGTTCGCGACCACCAAATACAT
The DNA here is from genome assembly GCF_046027355.1 of Paraburkholderia sediminicola. Classification (GTDB taxonomy): domain Bacteria; phylum Pseudomonadota; class Gammaproteobacteria; order Burkholderiales; family Burkholderiaceae; genus Paraburkholderia; species Paraburkholderia sediminicola_B. The sequence goes on from NZ_JAQQEK010000014.1 coordinate 172,554, forward strand.
CGATTGGCTGAAAAAGTTCGCTCCGCCCGAAGCCTCGGGCATGACCTTCAACGAAGCAGGACCGGTGCCGGCGCAAGGCAAGATCGCTCAGCAGATCTTCTGGTACAGCGCGTTCACCGCATCGATGCTGAAACCCGGCAACGTGACCAACGCGGACGGCACGCCGAAGTGGCGGATGGCGCCGTCGCCGCACGGTCCGTACTGGAAGGACGGCATGCAGAACGGCTACCAGGACGTCGGTTCGTGGACCTTCTTCAAGTCGACGCCGCCGAACCAGCGTGCTGCCGCGTGGCTATACGCGCAGTTCGTCACGTCCAAAACCGTTTCGCTGAAGAAGTCGATTACCGGTCTCACGTTCATCCGCGATTCCGATATCCATAGCGATTACTTCACGAAGAACGCGGACAAATACGGCGGACTCATCGAGTTCTATAGAAGCCCGGCACGCGTCGCGTGGACGCCGACCGGCAACAATGTGCCCGATTATCCGAAGATGGCGCAACTGTGGTGGAAGAACGTCGCGACAGCTGTCGCCGGCGAAAAGACGCCGCAAGCCGCGATGGACAATCTGGCGAAGGAAATGGACCAGGTGCTGGCCCGTTTGCAGCGCGCGGGGATGAAGGTTTGCGCGCCGGAGTTGAATCCGGAAAGCGCTCCGGAGAAATGGCTGTCGGATCAGCACGCACCATGGAAGAAGCTGGCGAACGAGAAGCCGAAAGGCGAAACGGTCAAGTACGACCAGCTGCTGACGGCGTGGAAACAGGGGAAGGTGCGGTAAAGGTGGCGATGCGGTAATGAGAGAGGGTTTGATGCGGGCGGCCTGTTCAGGTCGCCCGCATCGTTTCAATCGCCGGAGGTGCGCGTCTCACCGCTTCGACCAGGGCGCCATCGCCTCGAACACACCGTCGCGTCTGACCAGCGCGTGCAAAAGCGCCGCCGCCAGGTGCAGCATGATCAGCGCAAAGAAACACAGCGCGAGCGCCCTGTGCGCGTTCCACAGCAGCGTGTGTAAACCGTTGCTATGCGGCAGGATGGACGGCAAATGCATTCCGAACACCACGACCGGATAGTTCGCGGCCGACAGCATGCCCCAGCCGATCAGCGGAAGCCCGATCATCAGTAAATAGAACGCAAGATGCGACAGATGCGCGGCGAGTTTCATCGGTTCCGGCATCGACGCCGGCAACGGCGGCGCGCCGCGCGTCAACCTCACCGCCAGGCGAATCAGCGCCAGCACGAGAATCACGATGCCCAGCGGCTTGTGAATGGACACCAGCGAAAGATAATCCGGGCGAACGGTGGACACCATCCCGACGCCGATGAACAGCATCGCCAGAATGCAAATCGCCATGAGCCAGTGAAGCGCGCGTTGCAGCGGTGTGAAGCGGTCGTGGATCGGGGTCGTCATGGCGTGGCTCCTCCCGCCGGATGGCGCGGATAGTCCTTATCCTCGGCGGTCCGCCGGTTGAACGATACGGAATAGGCGGCTGAGCGCGCGGCGGGAAACGGATCGTCCGAGACGTGCATGCCCGACGGCAGGACGGTCGGATCGAAGTTGAGATCGCGACACGGCCCGTTGGCCTCGGGTTCGATGGCGTTGACCACCAGCGTTCCCGCCTCCACCTTGCGCCGATCTTCCGGCCAGGCTTTGCTGGGGTCGGCGGTCGGGTCACCGGGATTGGCAACGGTAACGACCAGTGTCCAGCGTTGCGGCGCGCTCTGCACCCGCTGCGTGATATCCGCGGCGAGGAAGTCGGCGCCTTTTTCCTTCAACTGGTCGGGGGATATCGCCTCGGGCTGCGCGGCCGGGACGAAGGACCAGCGCACGGCCTGGTCCTGTCCCTCGGCATTGGTGAAGATGAAGCTATTGAGGCTGTTGTATCGGTCCTGCGCATAAGAGGCCGTCCACGGCGCGCTGCCGGCCCACTCTCCAAAATGGCCGAGTTCCGGGTGCGCGGCGGCAAAATTCTTCATGGCGTCCGGGTCGCTCGTGTTGGCCGAGGCCTGAAGCAGTCCGTAGAAGGCCTGCGGCGTGGCGACCGGGAAGAAGGGTGCGTCGATCATCGCTGTGCGCCATTCGCTTCCGTCCGGCGCGACGATGCGCAGGCTGAGGCCCCGCACCCGAACCGTGGCGTCCGGCGCTTTGGGGTCGGCCGTAGCGAGGTTGAAACGTCCCGTGACCGGGTATGAGCCAGGCGCGAACATCGGCGCCTTGGAGAGGGCCGCAGCCGCGCCATTCGATTCGAAGCTGCCGGTAAAGCAGATGCCCTTGGCGTGATTGCGCCGGAAGCCGAGCGCCGCGCCGCCCGGCGGCGCCAGACCGTTGACGATCTTCGCCGGCGTCAGGCGCCCGGGCGAGAGCCAGCCGGCCGTATAGGCGAAGGCCGCGACCAGCGCGACCACGACGACTGCAATCAGGACCAGCGAACGAACGGTGGAGGCGTTGGAAGTCGGTCTGTCGGCCATCGGTCTCTCCCGAGCAATGATTCGGCTGAGTAGAAATCTAGCAGGTGGGGAGAATAGTGCCATTGGTTGGGGGAGCGTGCATCGGATGCTGCCAGACGTCCGAAGACGCGAACGCGCGGTGAGCGGCTATGTCGGCGCGGCCCTCGAACTCCAGACATCCGGAGCGGATGGTCAGTGTCGGCTCGCTCATAGTCACGGTTGTTTTTTGGACTACGATTACAACGCCCAAGCAGCGCTTTCGTCGGGCGGGGTTCAGCCAGACACGGCCAGTCGACACACGTCCTTGAATGGTTGACAGTCGCTATCCCCAGCGAAAGCAGCCGCTGCCTAAACTACGGGTTCCAGGGCGGTGGCGTGACAGACGCTGAATGACCTGAGCCGCATTAACGCGGCGACGCGGAAGATCCTCCGGCCATGAAAGGAAAGGAGAAAACTCATGCCGAGCCTTGAACGAGTGCGACCGGCTATGCTGATCGACTCTGTCTGGCGCATCGTGCTTCGCCTCGGATTCCGGTTCGTTCGCGCCTGGTGGCACCTTCGACGGCCTCGCCATGAGGGCGCGCTGGTAGCAATCTACGTCGGCCGGGCGCTGTTGCTCGTGAAATCATCGTACCGGGCCGAGTGGAATTTTCCCGGCGGTAGTGTCCGGCCCGGTGAGGCGCCTGATGCAGCGGCGCGGCGCGAAATGGAGGAGGAGATTGGTCTGTCGTCGTACACATTACTCCCCGCGGGCAGCGCCTGCGGCATCTGGGACGGGCGAAGAGACCGGGTGCATTTCTTTGAGCTGCACCTCGATTGCATACCCGAACTGCGGCTTGATAATCGTGAAATTGTCGCCGCGCATCTGGCATCGCCGGAGGAATTACATGGCATCGCTCTGACAGAGGCGGTCGCTGCGTATCTCGGCAGAGATCTCCGCCCTTAGTTGCGCTTTTCCTTTCGGGACATCTCGACGGGTCCTGGTGACGGGAAAGCAGCCGGTCGGTCGCCACTTGCTTTTTTTCAGCACGGCCGTTCCGAAAATGATTAGCACTCCAGGCCTTCAGGATTCGCGTGCGGTGCCGAAAAGAGGGAGGAGACGGTGTGATTAGCGGGAATAAATTCTCCTTGAATCCTAAAAATTTCGCTTTAGAATTGGCGCTCTCAGTCAAACAGCCTGAGGGAGACTCGATACGTCGCCATTGCAGCGCTATTTGCGGCTGTTATCAAAAAAAGTTAAGTATCGGAAACAATTGGTAATCAAAAATAAACCAGGCCTAACATCAGACAAAAGGAAATGTCGCGTGCGTGACCAACGCGTGTCATATACCTCCCGGACTTTTTAATTTCTTTGCTATTCGCGAGCTGATGCGTGACGGGGATTCGCATCGACTTGCAACCATACCGGATAAACGACAACGGACAGGCAGTAAGGCGCAGTCCGAAGTAATGCGTGTATTCGGTATTACCCTAAGGACGTAGTGCGAGTCCTTCGCTTTACAACTTATCCCCGCTATGTGTTGCACCTGAATCGAGTCAGGGGCGTGCTTCTGGACGCCTTGTCAAAACGTAATTCGAGTTCTCTTTATCTCGGGGATGTTCATGTCCAATAGTTTGCAGAAATGGGTCGGCCGCAATCGTCCGCCTCGCGTTCAGATCACGTACGACGTCGAACTCGGCGGCGCTATCGAAAAGCGTGAATTGCCGATGGTCGTCGGGCTGATGGCCGATCTCTCCGGCCATCCGGCCACGCCGCTGCCCAAGCTCAAAGAGCGCCGCTTTGTCGATGTCGACCGCGACAACTTCGACGAGATCATGGGCAAGATCGAACCGCGCCTCGAACTGTCGGTGCCGGACACGATGAAGGGCGAAGGCAATCTGAAAGTCGAACTGAAGTTTCAGCAGTTCGCCGACTTTCATCCGGAAAGCCTCGTGCGTCAGGTGCCGCGTCTGGCCAAGCTGCTCGAAGCGCGTCAGCAATTGCGCGATCTGCTTGCCAAGCTCGACGGCAACGACGAACTCGATTCGATGCTGGAGCGCATCGTTCAGAACTCGGAAGAACTGAAGAAGCTGAAGAGCCAGGCTTACGTCGGCGATGCGCCGGCGGCCAAGGCGGCTGAGGCGAGCGCAGTCACGCCGACGACGGAAGACACTCCGTCCGAGTGACGGCCAATTTTCAGCGTCGCTGAAGCGACACTCCTCTCAGGACTGACCCAGATGGAAACGAATATCTCCGCCGAAGCCGCGGGCGCACACGCCGGCACGCAAGTCGCCGAGCTGAGCCTGCTCGAGCGCATCGTTCAGGAAGGCAACATGGCCGTCGAGCCGTCGCAAGGCGGCTACGCGCGAAAGCTCATCGGCCAGCTCGCCTCGCAGATTCTCGACGAAGGCATGCGCACGAGCCCGGACAAGGGCGTCGTGGCGATGATCAACGAACGCGTCGCCGAAATCGACACGCTGCTGACCGACCAGCTCAACGCGATCATGCACGACGCGGCCTATCAGGAACTGGAAGCGTCGTGGTACGGCCTGCACGACATGGTGTTCGGCACCGAGACCGGTACGAACCTGAAGCTGCGACTGCTCAACGTCACGAAGAAGGAACTGCACAAGGACCTCGAGACGGCTGTCGACCACGACATGAGCGTGCTGTTCAAGAAGATCTACGAAGAAGAGTACGGCACGTTCGGCGGCCACCCGTTCTCGCTGCTGGTCGGCGACTATTCGTTCGGCCGTCATCCGCAAGACATGGCGTTGCTCGAACGCATCTCGCGCGTCGCCGCCGCGGCGCATGCACCGTTCATCGCCGCTGCCGCACCGAGCCTGTTCGACCTGAAGTCGTACACGGAGTTGGGCGTGGCGCGCGACCTGTCGAAGACGTTTGAAAGCGCTGAACTGGCCGCCTGGCGCAGCTTCCGCGAATCGGAAGACTCGCGTTACGTGTCGCTCGTGTTGCCGAGCTACGCGGCGCGTCTGCCGTATGGCGCGAAGACCAACCCGGTCGAATCGTTCGGTTTCGAAGAGGATGTCGACGGCACGGACCATAGCAAGTACCTGTGGGCGAACTCCGCCTATCAACTGGGTCTGCGCATTACCGACGCCTACGCGAAGTACAGTTGGGCCACGGCGATTCGCGGGGTGGAAGGCGGCGGCAAGGTCGACGGTATTGCGGCGCATGCGTACAAGACGAATGAAGGCGACATCACGCTGAAGTGCCCGACGGAAGTCACGATTACCGATCGCCGCGAGAAGGAACTGAGCGACCTCGGCTTTATCGCGCTGGTCAACTCGAAGGGCTCGGACTTCGCGACCTTCTTCGGCGGCCAGACGGTCAACAAGCCGAAGGCCTACAACAAGGACGAAGCCAACGCCAACGCGCAACTCTCCGCGCGTCTGCCGTTCGTGCTGGCCGCGTCGCGCTTCGCGCATTACATCAAGGTGATCATGCGCGACAAGGTGGGCAGCTTCCAGACCCGCGCCGATGTCGAGACCTATCTGAACAACTGGATTGCCGGGTACGTGCTGATCAACGCGTCGGCCTCGCATGAGCAGAAGGCGCGCTATCCGCTCGGCCAGGCTCGCGTGGACGTGACCGAAGTACCGGGCAAGCCCGGTGCGTATCGCGCCACGTGTTTCCTGAAGCCGCACTTCCAGATGGAAGAGCTGACGGCCTCGATCCGCCTCGTGGCGGATCTGCCGGGCGCGGCTGCTTAATCGTCGATGTATGACGCGCGCCACGCGCGCGTCATACCGCTTTCATTCACCTATCTGATTCAGGCAAGTTATGGATACCATCATCCTGCAATTCAAGGACGTCAAGGGCAACTCGCTGATCGACGGCTTCAAGGACGGCATTCAGCTGACGTCGTTCTCGCAAAGCGTGGCGATCACGATGAACCCCGACACGTCGAACACCGAGCGCACGCTCGGCCGTCCGTCGTTCAGCGAATTCAATCTGAGCAAGGACACTGATCAGTCGACGCCCGCGCTGTACGCCGCCTGTACGGCCGGCACGAAGCTTGGCAACGCGACGATCTCGATCGGCCGTAACGAAGGCGGCAAGTTCATGCTGCAGATGAAGTACGTGCTGACGAACGCGATGATCGCGAACATCACCACGAGCGGCGGCGGCTCGAGCATGATGGACTCGTTCACCATCAACTTCACGGCGATGACCTCGCAATACACCCAGCAGAACGCGGATTCGACGCTGGCCGGCACCGCGCCGTTCGGCTGGGATCTGACTACCAACAAGGCGATCAGCCCGGCTGCCTGATGCTTCGTTAACGCTTCGCCGCCCGCCGCGAGGCGGGCGTTTTCGCTCTGTCGCGGTTCAACCGGTTTTGCGTATGTCGGCAATCGCCAACGGCTTTCCCCTTCCTCTGTTCGAGCGTCTTGTCGAAGACGCTGACGCGTGGTTGCAAGGCGAGCACGCGCTTCGACAATCCGTCGCGCGGGAGTTGTCGCGTCTGCTCAATGCGCGTTCGAGCCTGACGATGGAAACCTTCGCGAAGAGCGACGGAACCGTGCTGGACTACGGGCTGCCCGATTTCTCCGATCTGTCGCTGCGCTCGCAGCGGGACCGCGACGCCATCGTCGCCGCCGTGCGCCAGGCGATCGCGCTCTTCGAGCCGAGACTGGCCGACGTCAAGGTGGACTTCAGCTTTCCGTCCGGCGACGAGCGCCACGCCGTGCTGACGGTGGACGGCAAGATGCGCGTGAACCAGTCGGTCGAACATGTCTTCTTCGAATTGCAGGGCGGCGCGCGCGGCAGCGCCGATGCACGCTGGAAGGACGCAGACTGACATGGCCGCCGAAGACATTCTCCAGTACTACAAACGCGAGCTGTCGTATTTGCGCACCCAAGGCGCCGATTTCGCGCAGCGTTATCCGAAGGTCGCGTCGCGCCTCGCGCTGCATGGCACCGAGTCGCTCGACCCGCATACCGAGCGCTTGATCGAGGCGACCGCGTTTCTCGCCGCGCGCGTGCATCGCGACCTCGACCAGGCCGCGCCGCAAATTGCCAGCGCGCTGCTCGACAACGTGTGCCCCTCGATGATTCAGACGGTGCCGTCCATGACCGTCGCGCAGTTCGAGCTCGACCCGACGCAGGGCAAGGTGACGGCAGGCTTTCGCGTGCCGCGCCACACCGGCCTCGCCGCGATGACGGAGACGGGCGATGCCTGCCGCTTTCGTACCGCGTGGGAAACCGTGTTGTGGCCGCTCAGAATCAGCCGCGCCGCATTCGGCGACGACTCCACGCTGCGCCTCACGCTGGAATGCGATGCGGGCGTCGATTTCTCCGAACTCGAACTGACGCAGTTGCGCGTGCATCTGCATGGCGACTGGGTCGTGACCATGCCGCTCTATGAACTGCTGGTCGCGAACGTGACGGATGTCGGCGTGCGTCCCGAGCAAGGGCCGGCCACGACGCTGCCGCCCTCGGCGTGGCGCGAAGTCGGTTATGCGCCGGAAGACACCGTCTTGCCGCAGCCTTCGCACGCGCATCCTGCCTACACGCTGATGCAGGAGTATTTCGCGTTTCCGCGCAAGTTTCATTTCTTCGATCTGCACGTGCCCGCCGGCAAGCTCGGCACCGGGCGCACCTGCGAGATCGTCCTGCATCTGGATCGCGTGCCGCGCGGACTCGGCATGCTTGGCGCCCAGCATTTCCGGCTCGGCTGCACGCCCATCGTCAACCTGTTCTCGCAGACGAGCGAGCCGATCGTGATCGACCGGCGTCATTACGAGTACCGTCTGGTCGCGGACCAGAAGCGCGAAGCGATCACTGAAATTCATTCGATCCTGTCGGTGATCGCCTCCGACCCCGCGCAGGATCGCGCCGTGACATTGCCATGTTTTACTGCGGCGGACCGTCTCGACGATCCGCAGGCAGCGGGCGAAACGATGTACTGGTCGGCACGCCGCGAACAGAGCGTGCGCAGCAACGCGCCGGGCATCGATCTGTATCTCGGTTTCGTCGACGCCGCCAACGTGAGCGGCCAGCCGGATACGCCGGTGGTGTATGCCAACGTGCTGTGCACCAACCGGCGGCTCGCTGAACAGGTGCCGGTCGGTGCGCGCATGCTGGTCGAGCGGGTCTCGCAGAACGCGCGGGCACGCTGTCTGTACGAGCCGACCTCGCAGCGCAATCCGCCACTCGACAGCGCGACGCTGTGGCGGCTGGTATCGCTGTTGACGCGCAACTATCACTCGCTGGTGGGCGGCGCGACCGGCCGGCGCGAGTTGCAGGACATGCTGCGGCTGTTCGCTTCGGACGGTCCGCGTGAAGAGGCGCAGATCCGCGGCATTCGCAGCATCGACGCGCGCCCGATCACCGCGCACGTCGGCACTGAGGCCTGGCGCGGCTATTGTCGCGGCACCGAGGTCAGCATCGAGTTCGACGCCGATACCTTTGTCGGCGGCTCGCCGCTGCTGATGGGTGCGGTACTCGCGCGTTTCTTCGCGATGTACACGTCGGTCAATTCCTTTGTGCGGCTGGTCGTGCGCCGCGGAGACGAGACATGGAAGCAATGGGCGCCGATGACCGGCAGCCAGCAAACGCTCTGATCGCTCGTCTCGTCGCGCAGCCGCAAGGCTTCGACCTGTTTCAGGCGATCCATCTGCTCGAACGCGCGCAGCCGTGGACGCGCGCGCTCGGCTACGGCGATGGCACCGACGAAGCGGTGCGTCTGCGCGGCTTCGTCTCGCTCGCGTTCGAAGCGAGCGATATCCGCAGCGCGCAGCGTCATCCGCTGGCGAACGACGCGCAGCCACACCACGCGCATGCCGGCCACGCGGCAGCTGACCACGCCAGGCAGCCGCGCGAAACCTACACGCTGACCACGCCGGTGATGACGCTCGCCGGCGCCAACGGTCCGTTGCCGATGCCGTTCACTGAGATGGTGCTGGCCCGGCGCGCCGCGCGCGAAACCGCGATGGGCGACCTGCTCGACATCTTCAATCATCGCTTTCTGTCGTTTCTCTACCGCAGCCGGCAGAAGCTTGCGCCGTCCTTGACGAGCCGCTCGCCGCGCGACGCCGAACTTGCCGCGTGCCTCGATGCGCTCGGCAACCTCGGACTGCACGGCGGCCCGCGTGGTCCGCGCGGCGCGTCGTTGTGGCTGCGCCATGCCGGGCTGCTCGGCGGCGCGCCGCGTTCGATGACGGGCCTGCTCGCGCTGCTCTCCGACCGGCTCGGCGTGACGGCGCGCGGCGCGCAATTCGTCGGCGGCTGGCATACGGTCGATGCAGCCGATTCGCTGCGCCTCGCGCGCCCCGGCACGCGCGCGCCGCGCCTCGGCGGACTCGCGGTGCTCGGACGGCGGACGTGGAGTCAGTCGGCGGGGCTGCGCATCGAATTCTTCGATCTGTCCGAGACGCTGTTCACCGCGCTGCTGCCGGGCGGCGACGCGCACGAACTCGCGGCGTGGCTCGTGCGCAGTTATCTGCAACAGGACCATGAGGTGTCGTTCGTGCTGCATCGCGCGAAACCGGCGAGCGCGGGCGCACTGGGCGGCGCGGCGGCGGCACGGCTGGGCTGGACCTCGTGGGTGGGCGGCCAGCGTGACTCTTCGCGCGCCGCCAACGTCCGGCCTCAAGCGGTCCGGCTGGCGATGCGCACGGCCGAGGCGTCGCTCCCTGCCGCGACGGCGGCACACACCAACACGCGAGCAGCAGCGAACTCCATGGCCGCGGCCATGGGTCGCCGATAAGACGAAGGCCACTGAGACCCCATGGATATCGACATTCGAACCTTGCTGAGCCGGCTCGATCCGGTCTGCAAACTGGCGATGGAACAGGCCGCGCAACTGTGCGTGCGGCACACGCATTACAACGTGGACATCGAGCATCTGCTGTTGCAGTTGATCGAATCGGATGCGCCGGATCTGAAAGCGATTCTCGAACGCTTTGAAATCCGCGCCGCCGATCTCATCGCGCAGTTGCAGAACGCCGTGGACCACTTCAAGCGCGGCAATGGCCGCACGCCGGCGTTGTCGCCGAACTTTTCGCCGCTCTTCCAGGAAGCGTGGCTACTCAGTTCGATGCTGCTCGGCGAGCAGCAGATCCGCTCGGGCACACTGGTGCTGGCGTTGCTGGAGGTGGACAGCCTGCGCGGCATGCTGATGGACTCGGCGCCGGCCTTGCTCAAGATCGCGCGCGGCGCGCTGCGTGATGGACTGTCCGATATTCTCGCGGGATCGTCCGAAGGCAGTGTGGCGACTGGCGCTGGCGCGGCGAAGGCACCGGCCGGAGCGGCCCAGCCAGCGGCGATGCCGTCCGCCGATCTGAACAACAGCGGCCGCGCGTCCGCGCTCGCGCAATACACGATCGACCTCACCGCGCAAGCACGCTCGGGCGCGATCGATCCGATCTACGGACGCGACGCGGAAATCCGTCAACTGATCGACGTGCTGTTGCGCCGCCGCCAGAACAACCCGATTCTCACGGGTGAAGCGGGCGTGGGCAAAACGGCGGTCGTCGAGGGTTTCGCGCAGCGAATCGTGCTGGGTCAAGTGCCGCCCGCGCTCGTCAACGTCTCGGTGCGCTCGCTCGACCTGGCGTTGCTGCAGGCCGGCGCCGGCGTGAAGGGCGAGTTCGAAAACCGTCTCAAGTCGGTGATCGCCGAGGTGAAGGCTTCGCCCGTGCCGGTGATTCTGTTCATCGACGAAGCGCATCAGCTGATCGGCGCGGGCGGCAGCGAAGGCCAGGGCGACGCGGCCAATCTGCTCAAGCCGGCCCTGGCGCGCGGCGAACTGCGCACAATCGCGGCCACCACCTGGGCGGAATACAAGAAGTACGTGGAACGCGACCCGGCGCTCGCGCGGCGCTTCCAGGTGGTCAAGGTCGAAGAGCCGGCCGAAGCGGTCGCGATCGAAATGCTGCGCGGCATGGTGGCGAAGCTGTCCGCGCATCACGGCGTCGAGATTCTCGATGAAGCGGTGCGCGACGCGGTCAAACTTTCGCAGCGCTATATCTCCGGGCGCCAATTGCCGGACAAGGCGATCAGCGTGCTCGATACGGCCTGCGCGCGCGTCGCGATCGGACAGAACGGCGTGCCCGAAGAGATCGAGTCACTGGGACGGGCCATCGACGCGGCCGAAAACCAGTTGCGTATTCTTCGTCACGAAGCGGCGACGGGCGCCGAGCGCGCCGAAGCGATCGCCACGCTCGCACGCCAGCTCGAAGACCAGCGCGCGCAGCACGCGCGCATGAGCGACAAGCTGGCGACGGAACGGCACGCGGTCGGCGAGATTCTCGCGTGGCGCGCCAGGATCGCACAGCATGTGGCGGGCACCGAACTGTCCATCGACGAGGATGACAGCGCGTCGCTCGCCGCCAATCTCGGCAGACTGGAGAAAGGCCTCGAAGCCGTGCGCAGCGACGAACCGATGGTGCCGGTGTGCGTCGACTCCGAAATGGTCGCCAAGGTGATTTCCGGCTGGACTGGCATCCCGGTCGGCAGCATGCTCGCCGACGAATTGCACACGGTGCTCTATCTGCACGACAAGCTCGCGGAGCGCGTGGTCGGCCAGGACGAAGCGCTCGATGCGATTGCGCGACGCGTGCGCACCTTTCGAGCGGATCTCGACGATCCGGGCAAACCGGTCGGCGTGTTCCTGCTGATCGGACCGAGCGGCGTCGGCAAGACCGAGACCGCCGCGGCGCTGGCCGACACGCTCTATGGCGGCGAGCGCAACATGATTACCGTGAACATGTCGGAGTTCCAGGAAGCGCACAGCGTCTCGGGACTCAAGGGCGCGCCGCCGGGCTATGTCGGCTATGGGCGCGGCGGCGTGCTGACCGAAGCCGTGCGGCGTCGCCCGTATAGCGTCGTGCTGCTCGATGAAATGGAAAAGGCGCATCCGGACGTGCTGGAGCTGTTCTTCCAGGTGTTCGACAAAGGCGTGATGGAAGACGGCGAAGGCGTGTCGATCGACTTTCGCAACACGCTGATCCTGCTGACCTCGAATGCCGCGCAGGACGTGATCACCGAAGCCAGCCAGGGCGGCCGCCGCCCGCCGCCGGCCGAGTTGATCGAGCGTCTGCGCCCGGCGCTGCTCAAGCAGTTCAGTCCGGCGTTTCTGGGCCGTCTCGTGCTGGTGCCGTATTACCACCTCGGCGACGCGCAGATCACCTCGATCGTCAACCTGAAGCTCGCGCGGCTCGCCGCCCGCTTCGAGCGCAATCATCACGCGCCGCTGACCTGGGACGACGCGTTCGCCAGCACGATCACCGAGCGCTGCAAGGAAGTGGACAGCGGCGCACGCAACGTCGATCACATTCTCACGCAATCCGTATTGCCGGAACTGGCGCGCGAGGTGCTCGAGCGCATTTCCGTCGCTGAACCGTTCGGCGGTGTGCATCTCGGTTTCGACCCGGCCGGCGGCGTGACATTCCGGTTCGCGCCGCAGGGAGACCAGTAACGTGGCTGTGACGCAAACCGGCTGCCTGCTCTCGATCACTTCGCCGTTCGGCGCCGACGTGCTATTGCTCGACGGCTTCGGCGGACACGAGGCGATCTCGGCGCCGTTTCGCTTCAATCTGCGCATGCGCTCGGCGAACCCGGCGCTCGATCCGCAAACCATCATCGGCCAGAACGCGACGGTGACGATCGAGGGGCCGGCCGCCGCGCCGCGCTATTTCAACGGCATCGTCACGCGTTTCGCGCAGGTCGGCGCCAACGCGCAGTATGGCTACTACTCGGCGGAACTCGCGCCGCGGCTCTGGCTGCTCTCGCTCGGCAGCGACCGCGCGATCTTTCAGAACATGACCGCGCTCGCCATCGTCCAGCAGGTGTTGTCCACCTTCAACATCGCGGTCCAATCGCGCGTGACCGGCAGCTATGCGGAGCGCGAATACTGCGTGCAATACGACGAAAGCGCGTTGCAATTCGTCTCGCGGCTGATGGAAGAAGAGGGCATCTTTTACTTCTTCACCTTCGCGAACGGCGCGCACACCATGGTGCTCGCGGATAGTCCGTCGGCGCACCAGCCCGGCGCGGTCCCGACGCTGCGGTTTTCCGGCGACTCGGTCGCGCATGACGCGAGCGAACGCGTGAGCAGCTTCGAGATGTCGACGGGGCTCGTCGCGGCAACGTATGTGGTCGGCGACTACGACTACAAAAGCGCGAGCACGCTGAGCGCGCAGACCTCCGCGGAAACGCACGGCGCGAGCGGCATCCGTTATGCCTTTCCTGGCCGCTATGCGGCGGCCGCGGACGGCGAGCGCGCGGCCACGCTGCAGCTCGCCGCGCAGCAGATGGACCAGCAGACCGGGCGGGCCACGAGCGCCTGCTACGCGCGGGGGGCCGGCACCCAGGTGAGCCTCGCGGGCCACGCGAACAGCGCATTCAATGTGTCCTACGTGGTGCGCCGCGTGGAGCATCGCGCGGCCGACGGCCAGTACGACAACGATGCCGACGTGTTCCCCGCAGCGGTCGCGTTCCGTGCGCCGCGCGTCACACCGCGTCCGGTGGTGGCGGGCACGCATACGGCGATCGTCACAGGTTCGTCGGGCGAGGAAATCTGGACCGATTCGCTCGGCCGCATCAAGGTGAAATTCCATTGGGACCGCGTAAGCGCCGCCGACCAGAACAGCTCGTGCTGGGTGCGTGTCGCGCAGGCATCGGCGGGGGCGGGCTGGGGACATCTGTTCCTGCCGCGTGTGGGCCAGGAAGTGGTGGTCAGCTATGTCGACGGCGATCCCGACCGGCCGCTCGTGACCGGCAGCGTCTACAACGGCCAGATGTCGCCGCCGGTCGGCTTGCCGGCTTCGCAGACGCAAAGCGTGATGCGTTCGCGTTCGTCCAAAAGCGGCACGGCGGGCAACGAAATCCGCATGGAGGACAAGATCAACAGCGAGGAGCTGTACTTCCACGCGCAGAAGGACATGAATGTCGCGATCGAAAACGCGCTGACCACGACCGTCATCGCGGGCGACGAGACGCACCTCGTCAAGAAGGGCAACCGCTCCCTCACCGTGGAGACCGGCAACGAGACGCATACGGTCAAGGGCACCCGCGCCGTGGACGTCACCGGCGACGAGACGCACACCAGCCACGCCACCTTCAAGCACACCACCACGGGCGACTACACGCTGAAGATCAGCGGCAATCTGGTGATCGACGTGAGCGGCTCCATCAGCATCAAGTCGGGCACCTCGCTGGCCAGCCAGGCCGGCACGTCGTTGACCAACCAGGCGGGCACGACACTCGGCAACAAGGCGGGCACCACGCTCAGCAACGAAGGCGTGGAAATCCAGAGCAAGGCATCGGCCATGCAGACCGTGGACGGCGGCGCGATGCTGACGCTCAAGGGCGGACTGATCAAGGCGAACTGACCGAGCCACTTCCATCGATGCCCGCCATGACCGAACTCTCCCCACTCGCGCCACTCTCCGCCGCGGCTCAAGCCGATGGCGTGAGCGCGGTCGCGGGTTCAGCGGTGATAGTGGACGAGCACGACGCGGCGGGCCAATGCATCGCCCGCACCTCGCTGCTGGACGGCGTGCCGCATGGCGAAGCGCTGCGCTACGGGCCTGGCGGCGTGCGGGTGTTTCAGGCGCACTACGTGGCGGGCAAGCTGTGCGGCCCGTTGCGTCTGTTCGACGAGCAAGGCGTGCTGATTCAGGAATCGGCCTACGAGGCGGGCGTGCTGCACGGCCCCACGACGCTTTACGCGAACGGCCGGGCCAGCGCGCGCCGTCAATACGCGATGGGCGTGCTGCAGGGCGAGAGCCTGACCTATGCGCCGTCCGGTCTCGTGACCTCGCGCCTGATCTACGAGGCCGGCAAGCTCTCGCGCGAAGCGGTGTTCCTGCACGACGGCGCGGTAGTGCGCCGCGCCACCTACCGCAACGGCCTGCTAGAAGGCGAGACGCGCGACTACGCCGCCGACGGCACGCTGGTGCAAAGCTCGCCCTATCGCCTCGACCTGCTGCACGGCACAGTGCGCCGCTTTGCGCCGGACGGCCAGGTGAGCGCCGAGCGCCGCTATGCGGACGGCAAACCGCTCGGCGCCTGGCAGAGCCCGGCCGCCTCGGCGGCTACGCGCGCCGATGGGCCGCCACGCATGGTCAGGCAGCTCGAAAAATGGATGAGGGGCTGACGCATGGGCATTCTGGTCACCACGGGCACGACGATCCAATGCAGCTTCGGCGCCGCGCCCGGCACGCTGAACGCGCTGCCGACCACGGGCGTGCTCGCCGGCGCGCCGGCCGCCACCGTGATGGATCACGCGCCGATGGTCAACGTGATGCCGTTCGGCACCTGCACGTGCATGGGCAATCCGATGGTGGCCGCGCTGACCGCGGCCGCGCTCGGCGCGCTGACACCGGCCCCGTGCGTGCCGATGACCGTGGCGCCGTGGGTGCCAGGCTCGCCGACAGTCCTGATCGGCAACATGCCGGCTTTGCAGAATTCTTCCAAATTGATGTGCGCATGGGGCGGGGTGATTTCGATCGTCGCGCCCGCGCAGTTCACAACCATGGTTCCCTGAGGACGACACAGCATGCAATACGTTTTTTCGATGACCTCGCGGATGGTGACCATCGCGCTCGGCTGCGCGCTGTTGTTGTGCGTGCTGCTGTTCGCGCTCGGTTTCGAGATCGGCGCGCGTTTCGTGGCACCGCCGGCGGCGCCTGCGGCGATCGCCGTGAGCGCCGCGCCGGCTGCAATACCTGCGCCGACCCCTACGCCATTCGCCGCGCCGGCCGATAACCAGATGAGTGCCGCATCACCCGCCTCCGATTCCTCCACCAATTAAAACCGGTACCCGAGATGTCGTTTCCGTCTTTCTTTGCTTCTTCGCAGCCGTCAGGCCGCTCGCGCGTGACGCGTGCGCTGCGCGGGCTGTCCCGCTGGAGTGCGGCGCTCGCGGCCGGTTTGACCTTGGCCGCCGCGCCGGCTTGGGCGGCGCCCACAGCGTCCGCCGGCGCGCAGCCCCCTCAGGCGGCCGCGTTGAGCGGGGCGGCGCCGTTGCCGACCACCTCGACCGGACTCGTGCGGATGCCCGATGGCCGCGTGCTCGCGCCGGAATTCGCGCGCATCGTGACGCGTGGCGAACTCGTGGTCGCGGTGCTCGGCGTCGATCAGCCGCCGTTTTTCCAACAGCAGAACGGTCAACTGGTCGGCATCGATATCGACATGGCCAAGGAGATCGCCGCGAAGCTCGGCGTGAAAGTGCGCTTTAACCGCGACGCCAAAACCTTCGACAGCGTCGTCAGCCTGCTCGCGAACGGCGACGCCGACATGGCGATCAGCAAACTCTCGCGCACGCTCTCACGCGCCCAGGTGGTCAGCTTCAGCACGCCGTACATCCGTTTGCATCGCGCCTTGCTGCTCAACCGCGTGAAGTTCGCGCAGCTCGCGCGCGGCCGCGCGGTGCCCGAGGTGGTACGCACTTACGACGGCACGATCGGCGTGGTGACGAACTCGTCGTATGCGACCTATGTGGTGAGCAATTTCCCGCACGCCAAGGTGATCAGCTATCCGAGCTGGGAGGCGCTGCTCAAGGCGCTCGACGCAGGCGATGTTACCGCCGCCTATCGCGACGAATTCGAAGTCAAGCACGTGCTGAAAGCCGACCCGACCGCTTCGCTGCGCCTGCGCGTGGTGACGCTCGAAGATCTCGACGACACCATCTCGATCGGCGTGAATGTCTGCAACCCGGCGTTGCTCGCGTTCGTCAATCAGTTCCTGGCCGAGCGCACCAACAAGATCGACGTGATGACGCTGCTGCAAGCGTCGAACGATTAACCGGGATTGCACCAGACATGATCAATACAAACAGGATTTACGCGCTGGCTGTGAACCCGTGGGCGGTGATCGGCAGCCTCGCGCTCGGCGGCGCGTTCGGCCTGCTGCTGCCGGAGCTGTCGCAGAAGTTCGCGATCATCGGCGACATCTATGTGAACTTGCTGAAGATGACGACACTGCCGTTCATGGTGTCGGCGGTGATCTTCAGTTTGCAGCGCCTGTTCCGCGACGGCGGCACCTCGAAGCTGCTGCTGCGCGTGGTGACGGTGTTTATCGGCGCCTCGCTGACGGTCGCCGTGGTGGGCGCGCTGGTGCTGCTGGTGATGCGGCCCGGCGTGAATCTGTCCACCGCGACCATGCATACGTTCGGGCTGATGGTCGGCAACGAATCGACCTCGAACGAAACGGTGATGAACCTGTACGGCACCGATGCGGCGGAGAAGGGCGTGAGCCTCTACGACGTGTTGACCAGCCTCGTGCCGACCAACATCTTCGCCGCGCTCGCCAACGGCGACGCGCTCAAGGCGCTGGTGTTCGCACTGCTGTTCGGTCTCGCGGTGGGCCGCGTGCCGGAGCGGATCTCGGTCGGTCTGAGCCAGGCGCTCGAAACCGTCTATCACGCATGCCAGAAACTGATGCACTGGCTGAGCTATCCGCTGCCGCTGATTCTCTTTTGCATGAGCGCCGCGCAGCTTGGCAAATCGGGCGTCGGGCCGCTGCACGCGATGCTGCAATTCGTGATCGCGTTCTTCGTGGTCGCGCTGTTGCTGATCTCGCTCGCCGCCGTCGTGATCTGGAAGCGCTCCAGCCACTCGCTCGGCACGACGCTCGACGCCTTGCGCGCGCCGTTCGCGCTGGCGCTGGCCACGCGCAATAGCGCGGCCTGCATGCCGAGCATGATCGAAAGCCTCGTGGACGGGCTCGGCTTCGCGCGCTCGCGGGTCGAGCTGATGGTGCCGCTGACCGTCTCGCTGCTGCGGGTCGGGCCGATGGTGTATTACGTGTGCGCGACGCTTTTCATCGCACAACTGTACGGCCACCCGCTCGGCGTCGCCGAGGTGTGCACGGTGCTGCTGGCCTCGGTGCTGGCCGGTTTTGCATCGGCGGGTATGACGGGTCTCGTGACCGTGTCGCTGGTCGGCATGACCTGCGTTTATCTCAGCTTGCCGTTCGAAGCAGCCTTCATTCTGTTCCTCGCCGTCGATCCGTTGTGCGACATGCTGCGCACGCTGATTCTCGTCATCGGTAATACGGCCGCCGTGACGGTGATCTGTCCGCGTCCGCTGAAGATCTAGGAATTCGACATGGCGCTGATTGGCATTCTCGGGGGCATGGGCCCGCTTGCAACGGTCGACTTCTTCGAACGTGTGATCCAGCTCACCAGTGCGGCGGGCGCGACCTGCGACCAGGAACACTTGCCGCTCCTGATCGCGAATCTGCCGCATATTCCCGATCGGTCGAAGGGCATGCTGCGCATCGGCGAGGATCCGCTGCCCGCGCTGCTGGCCGGCATCGACATGCTCAATCGCAACGAAGTCGATCTGATCGCCATTCCGTGCAATTCGGCCCACTACTGGTACGACGCGATCCAGGCGCGCAGCCGTGCGCCGGTTCTGCATATCGCGGAAGCCTGCGTCGCCGCGATCGCACGCGGCACGCGCCGCGCCGCAGTGCTGGCGACGGGGGGCACGCTGGCGGCAGGCCTGTATCAGAAGATCCTCGAGCGCCATGACATCGAGCCACTCGTGCCCAGCGGACAAACCCAGCAACATATCGACGCCTGTATCGACGCCGTCAAGGCAGGCGACCTCGACGCGTCGGCGGCCGAACTTGCGGCGGCGCTGGCCGAGTTCGCCGCGCGCGGCGCCGAAGCCGCGGTGATGGGCTGCACGGAAATTCCGCTCGCCGCCCGCCGCATCGCGACGCCGCCCATGACGCTGATCGACAGCACGCTCGAACTGGCGCGCGTCACGGTGTCGTACGGCATGGAGCGTGGCTGGAACATGCGCTCATGAACA
This sequence comes from Paraburkholderia sediminicola, assembly GCF_046027355.1. Classification (GTDB taxonomy): domain Bacteria; phylum Pseudomonadota; class Gammaproteobacteria; order Burkholderiales; family Burkholderiaceae; genus Paraburkholderia; species Paraburkholderia sediminicola_B. The sequence goes on from NZ_JAQQEK010000014.1 coordinate 191,775, forward strand.
GGCTCAAGCGGCTCTCGAACAGCACGCTGGTGCTGCTGCTGTGCCTCGTGCTCGGCGGCCTGGCAGGGGCATTCGTGGCGCCGGTTGGCGGCTTTGCGTTTTTCGTCGGGCAAATCTATCTCGCGCTGGTCAACATGGCGGCCGTGCCGCTGCTGATGGTGGCGATGTTCTTCGGGTTGCGCCAGTTGATGCTGCTGTCGCACCCGGGCTTGCGGATCGGCACGATGCTGGCGCTCGCGGTGGGCATCGTCGTCGTGTGCGCGGCGGGCGGCGCGCTGGTGGGTCTGGTGGCCGCGCCCGGTCTGCATCTGTCCGACGCGGCGCACCGGCAGCTCGGTCAGCTCGTGCTGCAAAGCGCGAGCGACGCCGAAGACATGCGCATGAAACTGTTCGGCAGCGATCCCGCGAGCGTCGCGGCGGGTGCGCTCGCGTTGCGTGACGTGATTCCGGACAACTTCTATCGCGTGCTGGCCGGCGGGCACGCGCTCGGCATTCTCACCGGCACGATCCTGTTCGGCATGGCGTTCGCCGCACTATCGAGCGAGCAGACGCGGGTGCTGCACAGCGTATTCGAAGGCATCTACCGAACCCTCGAGAACCTGATCGAATACGCCAACCTGCTGCTGCCGGTGCTCGCATTCGGCACGGCCGCGCATATCGCCGCGCAGACCGAGCACGCGACGCTCGATGCGATGAGCGGTTTCCTGCTCAGTTTTGTTCTATGCGCGGTGCTGCTGTGCGGCGCCGCCGTGCTCGTGATCGCGGCGCGCACGCGCGAGCCGCTGGGCCGTGTGATTTCGGCGCTCAAGCCGTCGGTACTCGTGGGTCTGATGTCGGGCAGCGCCACCGCGCCGATTCCGCACGCGATCGAGGCGATGAGCACTCGGCTGGGTTTCAGCCGCGGCGTCGCGGAACTCGTGGTGCCGTTCGGCAGCGTGTTCGTGCGCGCAGGCTCGGCACTGTATTTCGCGCTCGCCACCGTCTTCATCGCGAATCTGTACGAGCGGCCGCTCGGCGTCGGCGAACTGGTGCTGACCGGCGCGGCGGCCACGGTGGCCGCGTTCGTGTCGGCGGGACGCAGCGGGGTGGCGGGGATCGGTTACGTCGGCATGGTGTTGTCGATGCTGCAATTGCCGGTCGAGGCGGCGGGCGTGTTGCTGATCGCCGTCGATCTGATCTGCGAGGGGCCGCGCAATCTGCTGAGCCTGCTGTCGGTCTGCACGGTGGTCGCACTGGTGTCGGCGGGGTTGCCGGCCGAGCGCACGCCGTTCGTCGAAATCGGCGTGCAGCAGGAAGGCGCGGCGGTGCTGCGCTTTGCATTCACGCGCGGGCAACTCGCGCTGGCGACGGGCTGCGTGTTGCTCGCGGCGTCGCTGATTGTCCTGATGGGTGTGGGAGTAGGAGCGAAATGACGAAGGGGCGAGCGGTTCTGAACGGCAACGCACGCGGGCTGGGCGAGGCGGCAGGCGTGGCGGCAAAGCGCGTGGCGCACGCGGTCGATGCGGCTTGCGCACCGGGTGTCGCGGCAGAGCGTGTGGCGGATATGCCCAACGCCGCTCGCGCCGCTCGCGCCGCGCGCGTTGCGCAATTCGCATGGCTTGCCGGCATTCCTCGCATCGCGCGGCGCCTGCGCTTCGCGTTGCTCGCGTGTTGCGTGATGGCTCTCGTGAGCGGCTGCGCGATGTTCGGCGGCAAGGGCGACAAGGTGAGCTGGGATCGCCTGACCCTCGTCGCAACCGACGACGTCAACAACAACAGCCCCGTCGCGGTCGACGTGGTGTTCGTCACCGACGACGCCTTGCTCGCGAGGGTCGCCGAATTGCCGGCTTCGAAATGGTTCGCGGCGCGCGCCGATCTGGCGAGCACGTTCCCGAAATCGGTCCAGTACAAGAGTTGGGAGCTGGTGCCCGGTCAGCGGATCGACGTGCCGAGCGATGTCTTCGGCCGGCCGCGGGTGCTCGCCGCGTTTCTGTTTGCCAATTATGCGGATCCGGGCGCGCATCGCGTGCGGATCGAGCCGTTGAACGGCGCCGTCGCCGTGCAACTGGATAACCACACATTTTCCGTATCCGCTGTGAAATGACAGCGTTTGGACTCGCCATGAATTCAATCCAATCCGCGCCGGTGTATGCCCGCGGCAGAGCACCGGAGCACGCATGATGTCCGATCGTGTGATGCCGGTTGTCGACCGTGTCGAGTGGCATGAGGGCATGCTGCTCTCGCCGCAGCACTTTCAGTTGATGAGCGCGCGGGTCGATTCGCTCGTCGCGTGGCAGACGCTGGCCGCGGCGCCGTTCAGCTGGGGTGTGCGCCGCCTCGTGCTGGATGCGGGGCTGCTGCCCGCCGGCACGGTGCGCGTGCTCGCGCTCGACGCGATCATGCCCGACGGCACGGCTGTATCGTACTCCGCCGATGCCAGCCAGCACGGACGCCTCGATCTGTCGCTCGAACCGTATGTCGAAGCACTGGCCAAAGGGCCGGTCGATTTCTACGTCACGTTGCCGGTTACGGCGTCGATGCGGCGCGACGGCGAAGCGCGCCGCTTCCGCTCGACGCTCGGCGCCCCCGTGGAAGACGAAGTCTCGGAAGCGCCACCTGCCGACGTGCCGCGTCTGCTGCCAAACCTCGTGCTGAGCGCGGGCGAGTTGCCGCCCGCGAGGATGGTGTCGCTGCGTCTTGGCACCGTGTACCGCGACAATGAAGTGGTGCGTCTGGCCGAGCGTTTGCCGCCGCTGATCGAAGTCTCGCGCGACACGCCGCTGTGGGCCAACGTGTCCGCGCTGCTCGGCCAGTTGCGCGGCAAGGCGGCTTTCGTCGCGCGTCAGACGGCGAATCCTTCGTCGAAGGTCGACGACCGGCTGACGCAACTCGAACTGAAAGACCGGCTGCGCAGCCTGCTCGCCGCGCTGCCGTTTGCCGAAGCCGTGTTGCGCACGCCGCATCTGCATCCGCTGGCGCTGTATCACGCGCTCGCGTCGCTGAGCGGAACGCTGAGCATGCTGGTGCCGGGCGGCCTGCCGCCGGTGCCGCCCGACTACGACCACGGTGATCCGCTGACGGTCTTCACGCCGTTGTTACGCACCTTGCGCGACGCGGTTTCCGAAGTCGCGGAAGGGTATCGCGAGCACAAGTTCGAATTCCGTCACGACGCCTTCGAGATCGCGCTGAACCCGGAATGGCTCGGCGAGCGCGTGGTGGTCGGCCTGCGCGGGCAGTCGGACCGCGATTTGCTCGCATGGATGGACGGCGCGGTGGTCGGTTCGCAGTCGGTCTATGCGTCGCTGCGCAGCCGCCGTGTGCTGGGCGCGATGCGGCGTGCGGTCGACTACGCGGAAGAGTTGGGCATCCGCTCCGGCTCTGGTTATCTGTTGTTCGAGATTCAGGCCGACCCGGCTCTCGTGGTCGCCAGCGAAACGCTTGTCATCAGCAATCCCAATGAAGGCGCGAGCGCGCAGCGGCCGCAGGAAATGCTGCTGTTCGTCAAGGGCTGATGGTCGAGGAATAAAGGTAGGCGGGCATGGCACGCAATCGAATCGAATCTGAAGAAAACGACCTGGTGGTCACGCAGTTCCGCGTCTTTCTCGACGAGCTCGCGAAAGCGCAGAAGCGCTTCTCGGAAGCGCCCGAGGCGGATGGGGAACTTGCCGCGCAAGGCATGAGCCGGCATTTGCTGAATCTGCTGGAAGTGCAGACCTTGCAGTCGCATCGCGACAGCACGCGCTTCGACATGGAGAATCTCGCGGACGCGCGTTACCTGAAAGCAGTGCTCGCCGATGAGATCCTCCTCAACACGCCGTGGACCGGCCGCGAACGGTGGACGGCCTATCTGCTCGAATCGACGCTGTTTCGCACCAACGTGGCGGGCGATCTCGTGTTTCGCAAGATCGAGCAACTGCTGTCCGATCGCGAACCGTCGCGCCGCGATGTCGCGCGCATCTGCCTATTCGCGCTCGCCATGGGTTTTCAGGGCCGTTTTCGTGGCGCGGACGGCGCCGCGCGACTGCGCAGCTATCGCGAAGAGTTGTACGAGTTCGTCTATCAACGGCGCGCCGATCTCGGCGGCCGCGACCGCGTGCTGGCGGATGCCGCCTACGGCAATACGATTTCACACATCGCGCCGCGCAAGCTGCCGTCGGTGAGCCGCTGGACCGTGATTGGCCTGCTCGCGCTTGCCGCGCTGCTGGCGATTTCGGAGATGTTGTGGTTGTGGCAGTCGTGGCCGGTGCGCGCGGCACTGCATGGCGACGCGGTGACGGGAGTGAGTTCATGACGCACGCGAATCGTTCGTTGCCGGCGGGAGTGTGCGCATGCTGACCAGCAATCTGTTTTTATTGTCGCTCGCGCTGTTGATCATCGTGGTGTGCGCGGTGCTCGGCGTGGTGGTGTATTTCGCGCTGCATGGCGCGCAGGCCAAGCCGCAAGCGGAGCGCAAGATCGTGCGTCTGCGGGCCGACTCGCTGCGCAATGCGTTTCGCCAGGCGGTCGAACTGGTCGAGGGCAATATCGCGTCGCGCGCCGAGCGCTACAACATTCCCTGGGTGCTGGTGCTCAACGAAGGCGAAGACCCACGGCCTTTGCCGATCGCGCAGTCGGGCGTGGCGAGCGTGCTGAGTGCGGAAGCCGCGAGTCCCGCGGCGACGCAAGGCATCTCGTGGCAGTTCTTCGATCGTGGCATTGTCGTCGACATCAAGGCGGCCTACCTCGGCTCGCCGGATGAAGAGGGCGACGAAAAGCCGTGGGACGAGTTCCTCAGTCTGTGCCGCAACTACCGGCCGCAGCGGCCGTTCGATTCAGTCGTGATCACCGTGCCGGCCGCCATGCTGCTCGCCGACAACACCGACGCCCAGCTCGAACTCGTGCGCCACGCGAAGCTCGCGCACCGCCGGCTGTGGCTCGCGCAGAACCGCTTTGCGATGCGCTTTGCGGTGTATGTCGTCGTGACCGGCTGCGAGGCGCTCACCGGTTTCGCGAGTTTTGCCCGCGCGTTGCCGGAGCCGTTGCGCGCGAGCATGCTCGGCTGGTCCTCGCCGTTCGATCTTTCGGTTACCTACCAGTCGGATTGGGTGGATACGGCATTGGGCAGCATCGAACGCGCGGTCTCCGACGCGAGCGCCGAACTGTTTACGCTCGACACCGGCGATCTCGACGCGCGCGAATGTCTGCTGCTACCGGCGCGCATCGACGCGATGCGCGCGCAATTGCAGCTCTATATCGACGAGTTGCTGCGCCCGAGCGCCTATCACGAGCCGTTCTTTTTCCGCGGCATTTATCTGACGGGCGACAGCAGCGAACTGGCGCAGCGCAGCGTGGCCGCGCCGGCGCTCGACTATCTGAATGGCGAACCCGACGCCTATGGGCGTGGCGCGGAACCCGCGCTCGTCGGCTCGGACGCAGCCATGGAAGGCGAGGGCGGCACGGCGCTGGTGGTCGCTCGCGAGGCGTCTGGCGACGGCGGCGCACAAGGCTACGACGCCGGCCGCAGCGTGAACGATCTGATGCTGCGCCCGGCCTTCCTGCGGGATCTATTCGACAAGAAGATTTTCCTCGAATACGGACTGACGCGTCCTTCGCGCTCGCAGCATCTCACGCGTCCGGTGCTGCATCGCGCGTTGCGCTGGGGCGGCATCGTACTGCTCGGCGGCTGGGGACTCGGTCTGGTAGTGGCGACGGTTCAGCTCAGTCATCGGAATGCCGCGCTCGTCACGGCGCTCGGCGAATTGAGCAAGGACGGCCAGGAGCGCGCGGCGGCCGAGCAGGGCGGCGTGCAATTGCCCGCTGACTGGTATCGCCGCAAGGCGCTCGCGCTGATCGGTCTGAACGACCGGCTGCAAACCGGCACCGCGTGGACGGTGTTCATGCCCGGCTCGTGGAGCATCGTCGACGATCTGAACGAGCGCGTGCGCGAACGCTTCGAGCGTGAATTCGGTGGCATCGCGGTGACGGCGCTCGAGCGCGAAATGCTCGCGCATGTCGGGCAGTTGACGGGCGTCGCACGTGATCCCGGCACGGGGCAACTGATTGTCGGCGACGATTGCGCGGCCCCGCAGATGCTTGGCGCGGACACGCCGTTGGCGGCGAGCCTCGCGCCCGAAGACCAGCCGTCGATGCGAGCGCTGCAGCGCTATGTCGGCTCGGTGGATCAGCTCGATGCCGCGCTGCAGGCGATGGAGCGTTTGCAACAGCCTTCGCCGGACAACGCCGACGCATTGCGGCTCGCGGTGCGCTACGCGTTCGGCACCGAACTGCAAGGCAACGTGGCGGCGAGCCTGCCGTATTTCTATCGCAACGCACGTCACGGCGGCGCGTATGCCACCGACGGCACCGGCGGCATCGGCCTGCCGACCGTGCAGCAAGCGTTGCGTTGTTCTTTCGACAAAGGCGCGCAACAGGTCGACGACGCGCTGTTCACGTCCAATCCGCTGCTGGCCGCCGCGCAATCGGTGAGTTCGCATCTGAACACCCTCTCCGTGGCGGACGCGGGCACGGCGGATTTTGCCAAGGTCACCGGCAATTACCGCGCGATCGCCGCGGGCATCGGTACGGAGCAGGATCTGCTCGCCACCGGCAAGGGTGCATGGATGCGCCAGACGCAGTTCGCGCCAGGCTCGGTCTACGAACGCACTTTTGCACGCGCGGCGCAGAACCGCCTGCTCGGCCCGGACCTCGTCGGCCGTACGCGCGAACGCTCGGCTAGCGGCTACCAGGCGTTCAGAAGCCAGATGACGTTGAGCTTCGGCGGTCCCGACAGTGGCATCGTGTGGGCCGATAAAGGCGCGCGCTACGAAGTCGCGCCCGAGCGCATCGCGCTGCGCGACGGACTCGGCAAACTGCTCAACCAGCCGTTCATGGTCGCGCCGCGTAACCTGAATCTGCCGGAAGTGCCGGACGGTTCGATCGTCGCCTGGGATCGCGCGCAACTCGATCAGGCGCTCGCGCTCGGCGACGTGCGCAAGCGTTTCCTCGGCGACGGTCTGGCGAGCCTGCCCGAAGCGGTGCAGCCGGCCGTCGAGCAGGCGCTCGACGTGCAGTTCGCGCGGCTGATCTCGGATCAGGTCGCCGCGGCCGCCGCGGTGGCGCCCGCGCAGGGCGAAGGCGACAGTGCCGCGTTCGAGGCCGCGCGCCTGCGGCTCGTCAAGATTCGCGCCGCGCTCGCCGACATGGGCGCCAGCACGCAACTCGACGAACTGGACACGCTCGTGTCGCGCGACGCACTCGCGCATCTACGGCTCGTCGACGATGCGTTGGCGCGCTCGGAACTGTATTCGACGCGGCCCGCGCCGCTCGCCGTGAGCGGTGCGCGCACGACGATGCTGGCGGCGTTTGGCATCAACGACGCGGGCTCGCTCGGCGCGTATCTCGATCAGCAGGCGACGCGCGCCATTGCGCTCGGCCGTCAGGCCTCGGTGTATCTCGCCGCGCTCGGCCCGGGCGATACCGGTTCGCCGCTCGCGATGCGCTGGCAGGCGATCGTGCGCGACCTCGACCGTTATCAGTTGAAGAATCCGAATAGCAGCCTGTTCGCGCTCGAGCAGTTCGTGCAGACGGTGGCGGCCGATCCTGGCGCGGGCGACTGTCTCGGCCGTTTCCCGGCACGGCCGTCGGGGCTCGCGTCCGGCGACTACTTCAGCACACTGCATGCGCGTCTGTACGATGCGCTGCTCTCGCGCTGTGGTCAGGGCTATGTCGCGGACCTGAGTCAGCAATGGGCCGGCTTTGCCAGCGCGTTCAACCAGGGCGTGGGCGGACATGCGCCGTTCGGCGTGCCGGCGCGCGGTACGACGGCTGATGTCGGCACCGCCGACTTCAACGAAGTGGGCCAGGCGCTGCGCCATTACGAACGTGTCTCGCATGTGTTCCAGCAGGCGCGCAATGGCGCGGGCGAGCGGGTGGTAGGCGGCAACGCGCCGATTCGCCAGTTCGTCGACAACTTCGACCAGGTCGATGCGTTGCTCTCGCCGCTGTATCCGGCCACGGACGGTGCGCCGGCGGGACTGGACGTGAGCGTCGATTTTCGCGCCAACCGCAGCGGCGAAATCGCCGCGAATCAGGTGATCGACTGGACCTTGAAGGTGGGCGAACAGAGCGTTTCCCTGCATGACGCGCAGCATCCGTTGCATTGGGAATACGGCATGCCGGTCTCGCTCTCGCTGCGCTTCGCCAAGGATTCGCCGCTGCAGGCGGCCAGCGATCCGCAGCAGCGCGCCTATTCGACTGACGGCCGCACGCTGACCTGGCAGTTCAGCGATCCGTGGGCGCTGATGTCTTTCATCGCCCGGCAGCGGATGGCCGATGTGGGCGCGCGCGGCGGCAACACCTCGCAGCTGCTGAAGTTCGAGTTTCCGCTCGGCGTGGTGAATGTCGCCGATGAAGCGCTATTGCCGAAGCAGGCGCGCGGCCAGGTTTTCGTGCGGCTCGTGCTGAGCCCGACAGGTAAGAAAATCGCGCTGCCGTGGCCCGCCAGTTTTCCGACCCGTGCGCCTGAATGGACCTCGCTATGAACGCATCCCTTGTGTTGGATCGCGCGCCGGCCAGCGCCGGCTTCGACGCCTTGCTCACGCCGCTCGATCATGGCGACGGCGTGGGCACTTCGCTGCGCAACGATCCCGTCTACCAGCAGATCCGCGACGCGCGGCGTCAGGACGATCCCTCGCTGCCGATGCGCGAGTGGGAGCGTCCGCTAACCAAAGCCGACTGGAGAACCGTAGCGACGCTCACGAGCGACGCGCTGCGCACGCGCAGCAAGGACTTCCAGCTCGCGGCGTGGCTGTGCGAGGCGTGGACGCATCAACGCCGCATGGAAGGTTTCGTGGACGGCATGCGGCTTATGCATGCGCTCGCCGGGCAGTTCTGGGAGCACGGCTATCCGCAACTCGAAGACGGCGATGCCGACGCGCGGATTGCGCCGTTCGTGTGGATCAACCACACGCTCGCGCTGGTGTTGCGGCTGCAAATCCCGCTTCTGAGTCTGAGCATCGAGCCGTCGTCGATCAATCTGGACGACTGGTCGCGTATCACGGGACGTCCTTTGGAGCGCGACGAGGGTCTCACGCGCGAGTTTCTGGATGGCGAGGTCGATAAGGGCAGCAACCTCGCCGATCTGTTGCGGCTGGAGGAGTGCGTCGGCGCGGCGCTCGACATCACCGCGACGCTGGAGCGCAGTCTCGACGAGCGTCTGGGTCCCGACGCGCCGGGTTTTTCGCGTGTCATGGAGGCACTCATGGACTTACAACGGGCGGCGCGGTCGCTGCGAGGCGATCGTCAGACCGGGTCGGCTCATTTCGGCGACGCCGCGCAGGCCGGTGAAGATCAATCGGCTCAAAGCGCGTCCGGCTTCAGCGATACGCATGATGGCGATCTTCACACCCCGCACGCGTCCGGGGACGATGCCCGGCTCGCTTCCGCGGCGCCTGCTGTTGCGCACGGTCCGATCCGGGATCGCGCTCACGCCTACCGGCTGTTGCAGGACGTCGCGGACTATCTGTCGAAGCATGAACCGCACAGCCCGACGCCTTATCTGCTGCGTCGCGCGGTGGCGTGGGGCGGCATGCCGTTGCCCGATCTGTTGCGCGAGGTCGTGCATCAGGAAGGCGATCTGAGCCGCTATCTCGCCATGCTTGGGCTGCCGTGACATTGGCCGGTTGAGCAAGGCGCGCCTAGTCGCGCGAATGCCGCCGGGCAGGCCGCCGGTTGCGGACGGGTTTTCATTCTTCTTCATTCAATACGCCGTTTATTCAGGAATTGTCATGCCTCACTCAAAAGAAGTCGCCACGCGATCGGCGAGGATGATGATGCACGACGCCTTCGAATCTGTTTCCAAGGCGCATACGGGCCTCACCAAGCACTATCTGTCCAACCAGGCCAGAACGTTCGTCGCGACCTGGCAGACCGAAAGCCAGGTCAGCCTGGGTGTGGGCGTAGCCATCACGGTGGGCGTGGCGATTGCCGGCGTCGCGACCGGCGGCATTGCGATTCCGGTGTTGATCGGTATCGCGGCGGGCAGCTATGCGATCAAGAACGCCATCGAAAGTATCGGCGCGAACGAGCGACGCGTGAATCGCAACTGGCTGCAACGCTATCCGGCTGCGACGGCGGCCGCCGGCAAGGACCTCGGCGCGTTCCTGACGGTCGAGGCGAGCGACTCGCTGCGCAGGGCGGTCGATCACTTCACCATGATGCGCACCATCGTGAAGGAAGTGGAGACCGCGGCGGTGCCGGAGTTCATCAATTGCGAGGAAGCGATCAACTACGTCAAGGCGTTGTCGCGCTTCATTCACCACGGCGACAAGGTGCGCAACTACACGCTGCCCGTGCTCGATCTGCTGATTTTCTATCTCGGTGAATACAAGAAGCTGACCGAGCAATGGGGGACGGCCGAGGCGAAGATCAGCGCTGCGTTGCAAACCTGGTTCGAAAAACATGGCGAGCATAGCTGCTGTCCCGGCGGTGGCCGTAACGACGTTTGCTACGCGCCGTTCAGCGGGTTGACGGTCAGACGCGGCGCGGCGGCGATGCCCGCCAAGCGGCATGCGGAGGCGAGTTCCGCTATGCCGCCCGCATTCGCCGCTGTCGCGCCGGCGCCCGGCTCGCCAGGCGCGGTGCAGATCAGCACGCTGCTCGAGGGCATGATTGCGGCCCGCGACAAAATCGTCGCGGGCATGCATGCTTCCAGCGGTGCAACCTGGAACTACAGCGCGGAGCGGCCCGTCACGACCCGCGCGAGGGCCGGTGGCGTGTCGGTCGTCGACAACATGCATAGACGCCGTCTCGATGCAATGCTCGATACCGTGTGGCGTCAGGTGGACCGCCCGGGTTATTTCTCACGCGCAACACGGCGGGCCGGGCATTGGTACACGCGCAATACAGGCAGCGAGAAAGCGGGTGCATTGCTGAGCGAAATGCTCTCGGTGGGCTCGATCTTCATGCCGTTCATCGGCGATGCGAGCGCGTTGACCAAGATCGGCGCGAGCGCCGTTTCCGGCAGCGTCTCCACGGCGGTGCTGGCGGGCGACAAGATCGGCCTCAATTTGCTGAAGGGCGCGGAGGGCATTCCCATCCGTTCCAGCCTGCTGGATCACGCACTGGTGGACGCGCACGCCACGAACGAGATTCGGGAAGCGGGCGCCGGGATCGAGAAACTCTTGCCCAAGCTGATGCTGCACTTCAAGAAGGCGGCCGAAGCGCTGAAGGCGCTCGACGAGTCGCCGCAGGAAATCAAATCGTGCAACGACGCCATGGCGTTCGCCACCAAGACCGCGGAAATCATCGCTCAGATGGAGAAGGTGAGCCGTTATGCCGGCCCCTGCGTCGGTATCGTCGATGTGCTGTGCAAACAGTGCTACGACTGGAGCGAAAAAGAACACGATCTCTGGCAAAAGATGGAGCAGAGCGTGTCGGAATGGCTTCGCGAGGACGATGGTCATCAGAACTGCCGCCACGCCGGCACCAAATGCTACGGTGCGAAACATCATCGCGTTGGCACCAATATATTCGGGCAGGGCGGCACGTGGACGCATCTCACGAATGACCCGCATAACCCGCTGACCTGACCCGAGCTGAAACGGGCGGCGCCGATTCATGGCGCCGGCCGTCACGTGATTTCAACCATTGACAGGAGAGGCTGAAACGGTGACGCAGAAACTCAAGTTCAGTGCAGCCCAGGCGTTCAACTCGATCCTCGCCAGGCTTGGATACGACATCTACCTCGGTGGCGGCGGTGGGGCGACGGTGTGGGGCGGCCCGCGCCCAGTCAAGGACCTTGACTTCAAAATGGGCCTGCGCCTTAAGGAACGCTGGAAAGACGACGCCCGCCGCGGCAGGATCATCGCCAAAATAGTGAGCGGGCTGAACGAGCTTGGCTACCGAATCGTTCGTGACAACCTTCATGCGAAGAAACAACTGCCGTACGTACTTCGGCTGACTGTGGTCGACCGGCTCTCGGACTTTCGGGTCAAGCGGCCGACAGCAAAGTTGAGCGAGCAAACGATTGCGGAAGTTGGAATCGAAATCAGCCTGACCGCGGCCGGTCTATATCGGGAAACCGTTCGATGGGAGGCCAACGTCGGCCCCGCTCTGTTTTTACAGCCTCTGGACGCAACCCAGCTTGCGCTCGATAAGGTCTTCGTCTTTGCTCAACGAAGCCTGAGCACGCCAGACAAGATCCGAACGGATTTCGAGGATCTTGCGGCGCTTCTCATGCGATTTCATGGGCCTATCGAAACGGAACTCGGCGCTATTACGCGGGAAACCGAATTGCTCGTTGTACGCGAGAAAGGATACAAAAGCGCGGCCCAACGCGAGAAGGCGTGGAGCCAGCAGGTCACGAACGAGGCAAGAAAACGGGTGGTGTCGATCCGCGCGGAGTTGGACAAACCACCCGCCTGGGCGTCGTCGCAGGATCCTGCACTGCGCAAGGTCGAGGTGAAGTTCATGGTGGCAAAGGTGGAAGGTTTCCTTGCTCTTCTGGACCGGTGTCTTGGATATGTCGTGTAGGGCTAGAACGGTTCTGGTTCGATTCGGGTGACAGAGTTGCGATGCGCGGAACGCGGCCGGGTTGGCTGTTGAAACTAGTCGGAGAGCCTGGATCCAAGCAAAAGTATATCGACCAGCCTCTTTGCACTTTGCTGCCAGTCCGGAGCCGACGCGACATTGGAAACGCCGACGAGCGCGCGAAGCAGATCCAGTGGCTCGAGATCAGGGCGAATATCCCCACTCGCGATAGCGCGCATTACGAGCGACTGGATTGCGTCCTTGATCTGCGCGCCGGACGATTCGAATAGCTTCGTCGGCCCTCCGATGATCGAATTCAATGCTGGCGCGATGATCTTCTTGGTAGCGATGTAGTCGATGAAGAGCAGCATCCAGGCTCGCAATGCATCGAGTGGTGGCAGTGAATCGGACAGTCTTCGCTCTTCCTCCGCGAGTTTCGCGACCTCGGCACGGTAGACACTCTCCAGCAGTGCCTCGCGTGTCGGAAAATGCCGGTACAGCGTGCCTACGCCGACTCCCGCCTGGCGGGCGACGTCCTCCATGCTGATTTCGCCTGCGGCGCGCGTGAACGCCGTTTTCGCTTCCTCAAGAATGCGCTCGCGATTGCGCAGCGCGTCGGCTCTAGGTTTTCGTTCTTTTGGCGTCGAATCGTTCATTTATTCGTTGAAGGCTTGCAAGCGGAGGGTGACTCCGTTTAGTATCGTAAAAACGGAGGGAAACTCCGTTTTATCCCGGGCTGGGAATGGCGTCAACCTTCATTGTGCTGGAGCGGCGGAAATGACTGAGAAATTTGGTGCGACCTCGACAACGGACGACGTGCTCGCGGGCGTCGATCTTCACGGCAAGCGAATTCTTGTAACGGGCGTGTCCGCGGGACTGGGCGTGGAGACTGCGCGGGCGCTCGCAGCACGCGGGGCCACCGTTATCGGCGCGGCCAGAGACCTGGAAAAGGCAAAGCAGGCGATTGCCGACGCGCGGCGCGAGGCCGCTGCGGCAGGCGGCGACATTGAGTTGATTGCACTCGATCTCGCGAGCCTCGAGAGTGTTCGGGCTTGCGCCGACAGGCTGCAAGAAGACGGCAAACCCATCGACGTCATCATCGCGAACGCGGGCGTGATGGCGACTCCCTTTGGCAAGACAACGGACGGATTCGAGACGCAGTTCGGCACGAATCATCTGGGGCATTTCGTGCTCGTGAACCGTCTGGCGTCGCTGATTCCGGCTGGCGGCCGGGTGGTGATGCTCGCGTCGTCGGGGCACCGTTTCGCGGATGTGGATCTCGACGACCCCGGCTTCGAGCGTACGCCTTACGATCCGTTCGTTGCATACGGGCGCGCCAAGACGGCGAATATCCTCTTTGCGGTGGCTTTCGATCAGCGACATCGGGCGCGTGGAGTGCGCGCAGCCGCGGTTCATCCGGGCGGGATTCAAACGGAACTCGCCCGTCATATGGACGAAAGTCAGATGACGGCGCTGCTCGAAAGGATCAACACTCAACTTGCATCAGAAGGGAAAGGACCGTTTCAGTTCAAGACTGTTCCACAAGGGGCGGCGACTTCGGTCTGGGCCGCGGTGGTGGCGTCGGCCGAAGAGGTCGGAGGCAGGTACTGCGAGAACTGTCATGTGAGCGAAGCCGTCGCCGACGATGTTGTCATCACGCCCGTCAGCGAAGGTGTTCGACGCTATGCGCTCGATGCTGTCAACGCTGACGCGCTTTGGCGCAAGAGTGAAGAAATGGTTGGTGAATCGTTTTGACACGACGCGTCGAACGCCATTGCGGCGGTTCTCCAACACCACTAGTTCGCTCTCGCACGCTGCAGGACATAGCGTTGATGCTGGACCGGGAACTGGAGTAGCGGCAGCGCTTGCCCGGCGCGGGCGTGAGAGATAGTCAGCCGGTCAAGGCGCGATCCGCAATGGAATCCCTCAGGTCCGGCCAACGCTTTTTCAAGGCATTCATTCAGACGCAATCTTCAAACGGGCACTCAGATGTTCTTCATGAAACTGAGCGCGTAGAAGGCCCAGCTGTCGGCGTTGGTCAACGCATGCGCCTGGTTCGTCGCGGAGAGACCGCGGCACTTGATCTTGCCGTAGACGTGGTCCTGGGTCTTCAGCACCTTATGCGTGAGCTCATGGTAGATGGTCTGTGCGGCCCCTTCGAGCGGATCAGGGTCGGCGAGGAACCACTTGCCCATGATGATGCGATAGCCACTGCCGGCATGATGGTTCCAGACATAGCCATACACGCCGTCGCCTTTGAAGCCTTGCTCCATCTCGTCGAACGGATCGTTGCCATTGACGATGTGGACGGTCACATCTTCGCGCAGCACGATCGTCACCGGGCTTGAGCTGAATGCATCCAACATCTGCCGCAGCCCCTGCTTGACCGTGGCCACCGCCTGCGGGGTGGGTGCGCCGAACCAACGCTGGAAGCGCTGCTCTTCGGCGGCATTGCCGTCTACCGTCGCGATGGCAGCGACGGCCTTCTCCGCGCATTCGAAGGCATCGGCCCAACCTTGGCGGGCTTTGGGCAGTTGCGTGTCGTCGAATTCCTCCCAGATCACTGTGCCACGTCCGATATCCTTGATGCCGACCGGAATGTTCACCTTGATTTGCGGCCTGAGATTGCCCTCGCCAAGCAGCTTGGCGCCCTCCTTGATGTCGAGCAGGAGCGCGTTGGGCCGCGGCGGTGCACTGCTGCGATGCGCGAATGGCATGTGCCGGTCGCGGAATTCGACGAGTTGAGCCAGCAGGTCGCTGACCGCCCCCTTTGCATTGCGTTCGCTGCCTTCTGCATTGGCCTTGGTTGCCGCCCACGCCTGGTAGGCGACCACGATTGCGTCGAAATAGGGACGCGAGCCGCGATTCTTGTCATATTCCTTCAGGCAGGCATCGAGAAACTTGAGCGGCTTGCTTCTCGGTTTCAGTGCCAGGCTGGTGCGGCGCTTCCACTCCTCGTACGACATGATAGCCATCAGCGAAACTCCTTTGTTTGTATTGGCTGGCTTGATGAGTCGGTATTGCCTTCCGGCGGCGGTGGGTCTCCTAATGCCGGTTGTCAAGATAGTTGTCGGCACCACCAGCCGACCGCTCACTGGAGAACACTATTCGGCGTCGTGCTAAACGACATGAACCGGGCGATGGACCACCTGCCATCCGGTTGCCGCTTGAAAATATCCATCCCTGCCTCATGAGTCACGCTTTGCTCAGTACCCTTGCGGGCTGTCAGCGTCCAGAACAATCGTACTACGGCGATATCCCCGGAAACGATGATCTCGCGGATGTCCGGGCTATCGTAGTGAAGACTCAACTCAGACTTCGCCAGCAGCGCGGCGAGCTTCGTGCAGAGCGCATCCCGGTTACCATCGAGTACTTCAGGAACGGTTGAAAGCAGGTCAGGCGCGAACACATCGCAGACGCCCGCTGCATTGCGGGCGTTGAATGCGTCTGCCCAACCTCGCAGCCGTTCCGTGATGGCGGCCTTGTCGGAACCTGCGTCAGCGCGAGCCGGAGCCGCCATGACAACGCCCGCTAACACCGCAAGAATCGCAAGCAGCTTTCTGAGCATGGACATTCTCCAAATCGACAGAATCCGCTTCCACTCAAAAAATAACAACCCTCCCCTCAAGAACCGCAGCGCGCTGCCGATATTGCGTGAAGAGCGCCTTCGGTTTGAATGTTCCGTTGGCCCAGCCGGACAGGTGTATGCTGGCCAGTCCGCAAAAAAAATGGCATTTCATTAGCCGCATTCAAAGTGACCAAATGGCAGGAACGTGTCACCGGCGTCATCGCTGGGAAAATTGAATGTGGTACTCAAGTCATCTTCGTACGACGGAGACACTGTGATTCGACATTGCCTCGGGGGTTTGCTACTGGCGCTCAGCTGCATGGGTAGCGCTATGGCCGCTGGTCCCGAATGTTCGCGTTCGTTTACGCTCGCTTTACACGATCACGGTCTGCTCTATTCCGTCGACACGGACACCGGGATCGACAAGGACTTCGCTGACGAGCTCATCCGCCGCAGCGGTTGCCAGATCAGAGTCAGCCTGATGTCGCGGGCCCGGATCTGGAAGCTGATTGAATCCGGCGGACTGGATTTCAGCCTGTCGGGCATTGCCAACGACGAGCGTAATGAGTACGCGGACTTCGCCTGGTATTTCAGCAACAAGTACTATCTGTTGGTGCGCAAGGACGCTGGAATCCATCGCTTGGCCGATTTCGAGCACAACGACCAGTTTCAGCTCGGCGTGATCCGCAGCTTCCGCTACAGCGAGTCGGCCAACCGTCTGGTCGACAAGTTGTCGGCCGAAAACCGCGTCAGCCAGGCCGGCGGTCTGGATCCGCTATATCAGGCGCTGATTCTCCGGCGCATTCAAGGCATGATCATCGAGCCTTTCGATTACCCTGCAATCGATGAAAAGAAAATCCGCGATGTGACCACCATCGTGGAATTCGACGACCCCGCCGTCCGTCACGGCCTCATCATGTCGAAGAAGGCACTGTCGCCGGTCGAGCGGGAAAAGTGGCGCGCGCTGGTGAATGAGATGCGTGCGGACGGCACCGTTCGGCGCATCTTCGAGAAGTATTTCAAACCTGACCTCGCCGATTCGATGGTCGATTTCAAAACGCAGCCGTGAACTGGGCGCGCCTCGTCCTGCTCCCGCTATTGGTCCTGTCCGCGTCGCTCAGCGTGACGTGGATGCTCTGGGACCATGAGCGGGAAGCCGCCCGTCATGAACTGCTGTCCCAGTTCAACTATTCGATGGGTGACGCGGTCAGCCGGATCGAGCAGCGCATGGGCACGTATGAACTCTTGCTGCGCGGCGTGCAGAGCCTGTTCGCCGCTAGCGGAGAGATCGACCGCGATCAGTTCCGTGACTACGTCGGCACGCTCAATCTCGACGCCAACTTCTCCGGTATCCAGGCCATCGGCATCGTCGCGTGGGTGCCGGCGACGCAGAAGGTCGAGCATATAGCGACCCTCCGCCGGCAGGGCTTGCCCGACTACGCGATCGAGCCCAAAGGCTCGCGCGAGAACTACGCGCCCATCATTCAGCGCGAGCCGTCCGTCGGCATCAATCGCGCGGCGCCCGGTTTCGATGCATGGGCCGATCCTGTGCGGCGGCGCGCCATGGAGCAGGCACGCGACTCCGGCATGGCGACCCTTTCCGGGAAAGTCCGCCTGTCGGTGGACGCCGGCAATGCTCGCCCCGGCTTCATCATGTACCTGCCGATCTACGCGCGAGGCCAGCCGCAAGATAGCGTCGCCCAGCGCCGCGCGCACCTGGTCGGCTGGGTCTATGCCTCGTTCCGCATGCACGATGTCATCGCCAGCCTGTACGGCGAGCAACCGCCCGGCCTCACCATCGCTATTTACGATGGCGTCGAAACGTCGGCCGCCGCGCTGTTGCACAAAACGCCTGAGGCGCCCGGTCATCATCTGGCCGCGGACATGTCGGCCAACGAATATCTGGTTGTCGGCGGACATGACTGGACACTCTCGATGAGCGCCCAGGACGACTTCAAGGCCCGCTTCGGCCGTAACGCCGCGCTCCCGATCGCCAGCACCGGCACGGGGCTCAGCCTGCTGTTGGCGCTGCTCACCTGGCTGATGATGACCGGCCGCGGCCGCGCGATGCGGCTTGCCTCGGCAATGACAAAAGAGTTGCGCGAGAACGAAGAGAAATTCCGCGCGATTGCCGACTGTACGGTCAACTGGGAAATCTGGTGGGGACCCGACGGCAAGCCGCGCTGGATCAACTCGGCGGTGGAGGCGTACATCGGCTATACCGTCGACGAGTGCATGGCCCTACCGGATTTCGCTGGCACCGTCATTTATCCGGAGGACATTCCCCGCGTTGCACCCGAGTTTCAGAAAGCACTGCAGGGCTTGCGCGGCGATGACCTCGAGTTTCGGTGCGTTCGCAAGGACGGCTCGCTCATGTGGCTGTCCGCGTCGTGGGTGCCGATTACCGATTCCAAGGGCGAGTTCATCGGCTTCCGCACGAGCGGCCGCGACATTACCGAGCGCAAACAGGTCGAGGCCGAACTACGAATTGCGGCTGTCGCATTCGATTCGATGGAACCGATGATGATCACCGACGCGAGCGCGAGGATTCTGCGCGTCAACTCCGCTTTCACGGAGTGCACCGGTTACACGGCAGAAGAGATCGTGGGCCAGACACCGGCCGTGCTTCGGTCCGGCCGTCACGACGCCGCATTCTTCCAGGAGATGTGGGAAGCGATTCATCGTGCCGGTGGCTGGCAAGGGGAAATCTGGGATCGCCGCAAGAACGGCGAGGTGTATCCGAAATGGCTCACGATTTCCGCCGTGATGAGCGAGGACGGAACCGTCAGCCACTATGTCGGCACACATCACGACATTACCGAACGCAAGATCGCGGAAGAGCGAATCAAGGAATTGGCCTTCTTCGATGCGCTGACCCGGTTGCCGAATCGCACCTTGCTGCTGGATCGCTTGAGGCAGGCGATCACGGCCAGCGCACGGAACGAAGCGTGTGGCGCGCTGCTGTTCATCGACCTGGACCACTTCAAGACGTTGAACGATACCTTGGGCCACGACAAAGGCGATCTACTGCTGCAGCAAGTGGCGCAGCGTCTGGCAGACAGCGTGCTCGAGAGCGACACCGTGGCCAGAGTGGGGGGCGACGAGTTCGTGGTGGTGCTCGGAAACCTGCACAAGAACCGGCAGGAGGCGGCCAACCAGACGGAGGCCGTGGGCGAAAGAATCCTTGCTGTTCTGGGCAGTCCGTATCACCTTGGCAAGATCGAGTACCGCACTAGCGCGAGCATCGGCGCCACCGTGTTCAGAGGGCATCAGGCCTCGATCGACGAGCTTCTCAAGCAGGCCGACCTCGCGATGTACAAATCCAAGGAAAGAGGACGCAATGCCGTGCGTTTCTTCGATCCGGACATGCAGACCGTCGTGGTGCAGCGAGCCGCGCTGGAAGCTGGACTGCGCAATGCAATCGAGGACAATCAGTTCCTGCTCCATTACCAGGCGCAGGTTGTCGGTACTCGTGTAACAGGCGCGGAAGCGCTGGTGCGCTGGCAGCATCCGCAGCGCGGTGTCGTGCCGCCTGCCGAGTTCATTCCGCTGGCCGAAGAAACCGGATTGATTCTTGCGCTGGGAAGCTGGGTGCTGGAGGCTGCCTGCGCGCAACTGGCGCAATGGGCTACGCGGCCGGATATGGCGCATCTCTCGATTGCGGTGAACGTCAGCGTTCAGCAGTTCCGCGAAGCTGATTTCGTGGACAACGTATTGACGATTATCGATCGAACCGGCGCGCGGCCCGACAGGTTGAAACTGGAGCTGACGGAAAGCGTGCTGGTGGACAATGTGCAGGACATCATCGAGAAGATGGGCGCGCTGAAAGCGAAAGGCATCGTCTTCGCGCTAGACGATTTTGGCATCGGCTATTCGTCGCTGTCCTATTTGAAGCGCCTGCCGTTGGATCAGTTGAAAATCGACCGCTCATTCGTGCGAGACGTCCTGATCGATCCCAACGACGCTGTCATTGCCAGGACCATCGTGGCGCTTGCGCGCAGCCTCGGTTTGGGCGTGATCGCCGAAGGAGTCGAAACGGAGGCTCAGCGGGACTTCCTCGCAGCAGCGGGATGCTACGCGTATCAGGGCTATTATTTCTGCCGCCCGATTCCTATTGAGGGTTTTGAAGAGATGTTGAGCCGCGTCGAGACGCGTCAGTGCGTGGCTGAGTGAGCACGAGATAAGTAGCGCGTCATCAGTAGCGCAGCGCTGACGCAAGCGCTCGTAGAAATACATCCTCGGCGGTTGGGCGGCCCCTACACTTCGTCCGGTCTTCGTCCCCAACCTACCTCGGCGTATTCCTACAAGCGCTTGCGGCAACCGTCTACGAAACCTCGCTCGGTGTCACCTCGAAATTTTGTCATCAACCGTATAACGAACTTATAAAACCGAACGGTGAGTACTGTTAATACGGCATATCGAAGCGCGCGGCGAGCCCTGGATGCAACCAGGTGAATCCGTGGTGCAAGCCTAGTTGTTCCGCTCAACCTGCATGCGTTCTTTATCAAGAAGCTCGCGCTTTATACGAGGGATTTAGACACAGGCCGATATCATCGCTCCGCTTGATGCCACTGCTTTACAGCCAGGCGTCATTCTTGGGAGAAAAATCATGTTTGATATTGCAAAAGAGTATTCGCGGGAAGATATTCATCGGGTGACGGGGGGATGCAAACAGGCATTTTTGCCCGTGAAGGGCGGAAAGGTCGTCGCCGCGCGATTGCGTCAGGACCTCAACCCGTATGCCCCGGATGTGATCGTCTGCGATGGCAGCGCCGCTGCACGAGCGGCAGGCCGAACGCTCGCGCGCCAGACCGACCCACTGCCTGTTTTTGTCCGAACAGCGACTGACCGATTCCGTTACATGGGCGAGTACGTCACCGAGGAATCGTTTACTGCTCCAGTCGACTACGCCAAGTACGTGCAGACCAGTGGATTTACGCTTGGTCAGATTTCGCGCGTGATCAAGATGAAGCGCCGTTGATCTCAACGGAATCTTCGATTCGCAATCGTCCCTAAGTCACTTCGTCGGTTGGGTTGTGGCTCGTGCCCAACCGGCGATCATGAATGACACGCTTGAATGCGCGCGCCGTACTTATGTCGTACGACGCAACACGTTTTACAGATAGCTGCAGACGTAGTCGAGCGTTTCGATCACGTCGATATCGAAGCGGCTTTTCCCGGGCACCGAGAACGACTCGCCCGCACCATACGTCTTCCACTCGTCGCTGCCTTCGAGGCGGATGCGGCATTGGCCGGCCTGCACTTCCATGAGTTCCGGCGCGTCGGTGCCGAAGTTGAGCGCGCCGGGCAGGATCACGCCAAGCGTTTTGCGCGTGCCGTCGGCAAAGAGAACAGTGTGCGAGACACACTTGCCGTCGAAGTAGACGTTGGCTCGTTTAACGATGGAAACCTGATCGAATTGCGTTGCGGCCGTCATGCCAATCTTCCTCTGGGTTGTCGTGAATGGATGCGTTTGCGTGGACTCTAGGTCCGACGCAAACCCGCCATGATACAGGCGGTCGGCGGCTGCCCCGAAAGAGGTGGGATCAACGGCGCCCGCCAACCACCGTCTAGCCAATCATCCTCAGATGCCTCGCGCCAACAAGGACCATCAAGCGTGGCGCTTTGCCGATCGAAAGTATTATGTAATGCGGATCGCGCCTCGCATCACGGACGCGAAATAAATCTGTCGCCACTTCATGTATCAGTAGCGTGGCAAACGGCCGATGGTATATGTTGAATTAGTGGCACACCGTCCTTCAGGAAAAGAGGCAGGTCACGTTCGCGGAAGGCAGGGTACGCAAAAGATCAGAACAATACGAATACGCGTTCGGCATGAGGGCAAAGGGACGCGTGTTCCTCGTACGAAAGTTGCTTTGGCGACGCTGACTGTTGCGTGGGGACGCAGGCGACTCCTCGAAAAAACGAGGCCTGACAAAAGCATGAATCGGTTCCGCACGTGCATTGGCCCAGGCCATATGTTGCACCGCGAGAACGCGAAACTGGAGCGAGACATGAGCCAGTCAGTATCCGCCGCGCCCGATGCGCGCCAGTCCGGCGGGCGCGGGCATCACCGGCCGGCGATGCCCGCACTCGCGCTTGCAGCATTGGGGGTGGTGTATGGCGACATCGGCACCAGCCCGCTGTATACGCTGCAGACGGTGTTCGATCCAGTCAACGGCCTGTCGCTCAACGCGCTGAATGTGGTCGGCATCGTGTCGCTGATCGTCTGGTCGCTGATCGTCGTCGTCTCGCTCAAATACGTCACGTTGATTCTGCGCGCGAACAATCACGGCGAGGGCGGGATCATGGCGCTGCTGGCGCTGGCAGCATCGTCGGTTGCCGCGCGGCCGCGCTTGCGCCATGCGTTGCTGGGTGTCGGCATCATGGGCGCGGCGCTTTTTTACGGCGACAGTGTGATCACGCCGGCGATCTCGGTGTTGAGCGCGGTCGAAGGTCTCGAGGTGGCCGCGCCGTTTCTCAAGACCTGTGTGATTCCCGTGACGCTGGTTGCGCTGGTCACGCTGTTCCTGATGCAGAAGCGCGGCACGGCCGGTATCGGGATCGTGTTCGGACCAGTGATGGTGCTCTGGTTCATCGTGCTTGCCGTGGTGGGTGTGATCAACATGATGCGGGCGCCCGCGATTCTCGTCGCGCTCAATCCGCTCACGGGGCTGGCGTTCTGCTTGCATCATCGGTGGCTGGCGTTCGTTGCCTTGGGCGCGGTCGTTCTGTCGTTGACCGGCGCGGAAGCGTTGTATGCCGACATGGGACATTTCGGCGCGAGGCCGATTCGGCTCACGTGGTTCGGCCTCGTGTTTCCCGCACTCGCGTTGAACTATCTGGGGCAGGGCGCGTTGCTGCTTGCCGATCCGGGCGCGCTGCAAAATCCGTTCTACAAGCTGTTTCCGCAATGGGCGCTGTATCCGATGATCGTGCTGTCGACGGTCGCGACCGTGATCGCGTCGCAAGCCGTTATCTCGGGCACGTATTCGATGACGAAGCAGGCGATGCAACTCGGCTTTCTGCCGCGCATGAACGTCGTCTATACGTCGGAAAGGGAGATGGGGCAAATCTATGTGCCAGGCATCAACTGGACGTTATTGGCCGCCGTCGTGGCCGCTGTGCTCGGCTTCGGTTCATCCACGGCGCTCGGCTCCGCGTACGGTATCGCCGTCACCGGCACGATGCTGATCACGACGATCCTGACGTTCTTCGTCATTCGCTACGCGTGGCATTACAACTGGCTGCTATGCGTGTTTGCGACCGGTTTCTTCTTCGTGATCGACGCGGCGTTCTTCTCCGCGAACTTACTGAAGCTCATGGAAGGCGGCTGGTTCCCGCTTCTGGTCGGGCTGATCATCTACACGATCATGGCGACCTGGGGACGAGGCTGGGAGATGATGCGTGCCGAAGCGCGCGTGAGGGCCGGGACGATGCCGCTCAAGCCCTATCTGGCGACGTTGCTGAAGGACTCGCCGATGCGATGCGGCGGCACGGCGATCTTTCTGTCGCCCGATCCTGACGGCGTGCCGCACTCGTTGATCAACAATCTGATGCATAACCGCGTGCTGCACAAACGGGTCGTTTTCGTGACGGTGAACAATGAGGAGATACCGTGGGTGCCTACGAGCGAGCGCGTGAGTGTGCACCCGCTAGATTCGGACTGCTACCAGGTCACGATCACGTATGGTTTCATGGATGAAGTCGACTTGCCGCGCGCGCTTGAAATCTGTAAATCGCAAGGTTTGACATTCGAGCCGGCGGAGACTTCCTATTTCCTTAGCCGTGCGACCCTGGTGCCGACTCGTGATAGCGGCATGGCGATGTGGCGAGAGCGTTTGTTCTCGGTCATGTTGCATAACGTGGGTAACGTTGCGGCTTATCTGAAGCTGCCGGCTAATCGAGTGATCGAGTTGGGGGCGCGCGTGGAGATTTGAGGATTGCGTATGAACGCGAGCAATAGCTTCGTCCGCAGGCGAGAGAGAATCAAATATTCACTTTGCTTTTAATTCGGAATACACTGAATTTTCTATTTCCCTTTACCTTACCCGCTAGTCTTCAGTAACAGATGTTTTTGTCGTGCTCCGCGAGCCGAAGCAAACCGAGTCGGCTCGTGCCCAACACCATTCGAACGGGACGACTCATCATGGCTGATACGAGCTACATGGCACGGAAATCCGTCGCCGATATTGTGGCAAGCGCCGACGCGGAAGAAGGCCACGCACTATCGAAATCACTCGGCGCAACCAGCATCACGGCGATGGGCATCGGCGCCATCATCGGCGCCGGCATCTTCGTTCTGACCGGCACCGCGGCAGCGCAATTCGCCGGGCCGAGCATTATCCTGTCGTTCGTACTTGGTGGCATTGCATGCGCGTTCGTCGGCCTGTGCTATTCGGAACTGGCAGCGATGTTGCCCGTATGCGGCAGCAGTTACACCTATACCTATGCCACGCTCGGTGAAATTTTCGCGTGGATCATCGGCTGGGACTTGATCCTCGAATATGCGATGGGCGCCGCCACTGTCGCGGTCGGGTGGTCTGGATATATCGTGAGCTTGTTGCATAACGTGGGGATCAGTATCCCGCCCGTTCTAGCCACTGCACCTGGCACCGTCATCAAGCTGGCCGATGGCACCACCGCGACGGGCATCGTCAATCTGCCCGCGATCGTGATCATCGCCATTCTCACCACCATGCTCGTGCTCGGTACGAAGGAATCGGCGCGGCTCAACAACGTCATGGTGGCGGTCAAGCTGACCGTGGTGGTGGCCTTTATCGCGCTCGGCGTGTTTTTCATCAAGCCGGCGAACTGGCATCCGTTTATTCCCGCGAATACTGGCGAGTTCGGTAACTTCGGCATGAGCGGGATTCTGCGTGGTTCCGCCGTGGTGTTCTTCGCGTTCATTGGTTTTGATGCGGTCTCCACCGCCGCGCAGGAAGCGAAAAAACCGCAACGGGACATGCCGATCGGCATTCTGGGGTCGCTGATCATTTGCACGATTTTGTACATCCTCGTCGCGGGTGTGCTCACCGGGCTCGTGCCTTACGCTGAACTGAATGTTCCTGATCCGATCGCCAAGGGCGTGGATGCGATCGGCCTGAACTGGTTCTCGATTCTGATCAAGATCGGCGCGCTGACAGGACTGACCACCGTGATTCTCGTGCTGCTGTACGGGCAGAGCCGCATCTTCTTCACGATGTCGACGGATGGCTTGCTACCGCCTCTTTTCGCGCGAGTTCATCCGCGTCTTCAGACGCCTCATCTGAGCCAGATTCTGATTGGTTCGGTCGTCGCGATCGTGGCGGCGCTTACACCGATCAGCGTGCTGGGAGAGATGGTCAGCATCGGCACTTTGTTCGCGTTCATTCTCGTGTGCGGCGCTGTGATCTATCTGCGGCGCAGTGACTCTGATGCTTCACGCCCGTTCCGGGTTCCTGGTGTACCGATCGTGCCGGTTCTGGGGATACTGTTTTGCCTGTTGCTGATGGCGGGGCTGCCGCTCGTCACGTGGGTGCGGCTTGTCGTGTGGCTTGTGATCGGCATGACCATTTATATTTCTTATGGCCGGAATCATTCGAAGTTGCGCTTTCCTGAGCGGCATTGAGAGGGCAGTGGCACCGTATTGGCGCCACTGCAAATATTTCTCACATATCGATGAAAAATGCTCGCTTGGTGGCTGAGGTCTGCCTTCGTAAACTGGGAGTGTGAGTTGTGGCCGCGACGAAGCGATGGTGTGTCGTGGCTGCTCCTGGTTTATGAGGAGGTTTGTCGTGGATATGACCTTGTTCGAGATTCCGGCTGTGCTGGTTGTTTTGAGTATCGTTGGTGTCGTGGTGGTTAGGGCGTTTGCCTCGTCGCGCGTGGATGGCATCGATGTTTTCATGCGGCGACACACGGCCGATGAGCGGGAGAGGAGTTAGAAGGAGTTTGGTTTTTTCGTATCAAGGCATGCCGCGTTCTGCCGGCACATCGTATGTCGCTGTCACGTGGCATCGAAATCGAAGCTCACGACCCATCTCTCCAGCGTCCGCCCAATACCGTCCAAACGTGACATCGACATTCGCGATGAGTTATGATAAGCGTTTGCCGTCGTCCCTTTCTCGGATCTGATTCGGGCACATTTCACACGGTAACAACTTAATCGAAGTCATCGCACGGCTCGCGTGCGATGGCGTAAATCATATTGCGGAGGTACGTGCGCTATGGCCGGCAAGGTCCCTCTGTTTTCCATTGAAGCCTCGAATCGCGGCATCGACCTGGCGGGTGCCTTCAACCGCGTGGCGGACAGTCACTGGTTCATCCTCGGCAATGAAGTGACAAACTTCGAGCGGGAGTTCGCCGAGTATATCGGCGTCGATACCTGCGTTGCACTTGCTAACGGAACCGACTCGCTAGAACTCGCGTTGCGGGCTCTAGATGTAACGCCCAGCGATTCCGTGGCGCTCGTGGCCAACGCGGGCTTTTACGGCAGCACGGCGGTCAATGCGATTGGCGCGCGCCCGCTTTACGTCGACGTCGATGCTTCATCGCTGAACATGTCGCCGGCCGCCCTTCGCGACCTGCTTTCGCGCGAGAAGCCCAAGGCGATTCTCGTCACGCATCTGTACGGGCAACTCGCCGCTATCGAAGAAATCGTGGCGATTGCCGCACAAGCCGGGATTCCCGTGATCGAAGATTGCGCGCAAGCTCATGGCGCGATGCGCGGCGGGCGTATTGCGGGAAGTTTTGGCGCCATTGGCTGTTTTAGTTTCTACCCGACAAAGAACCTGGGCGCACTCGGTGACGGCGGTGCAGCCGTATGCTCGGACCAGGCGATCGCGCAGAAGCTGAAGATGCTGCGTCAGTACGGATGGAGCGCCAAGTACAGTGTGGAACTGGCGGGCGGCCGAAATAGCCGTATGGACGAAGTGCAGGCGGCGATCCTGCGCGAGAAGTTGCCGCATCTGAATGACTGGAATTCGCAACGCAGAGCCGTGGCGCGGCGATACAACGCCGCCTTCAATGATCTGCCGGCCAAGACGGCTTCATCCGTGGATGCGGATTACGTCGCCCATCTCTACGTCATTCGCGTGCGCGATCGTGATTCGTTTCGCGCCTATCTCGGCGAACAGGACATCGCAACGGAAGTGCATTATCCGATTCCCGATCACTGGCAGACTGCGTACACAAGCCGGTCCGCTTCACCCCGTCAACATTTACCGGTGACGGAACAGAGCGCGGCCGAGATCGTCACGTTGCCGTGCTTCCCGGGAATGACCGAGGCGCAGGTGGATCGTGTCATCGAATCCGTTTGTGCTTATTTCGCACGTGAGTCCGCGCAATGAATCAACCAAAGAACCGCACATCGCAGATCGGCTTCGACGATTTCCGGCGGCTCGCGAGCGACGACTCGTTGTCGAAATACGAGCGGATCGGTTTTCCGGACGAATATCGTCAAGGTTTCGAGAGTCACATTTTCGCGGACATCGTCGGCAAGCTGGACAACCTGCAACTTCCGAAACAGACCGTGCTCGACATCGGCCCAGGATGTAGCGATCTTCCAGGCATGTTGATCGGTCTTTGCGAGAAGAATGGCCATTCGCTCACCCTTGTGGATAGCGAGGAAATGTTGCAGCAACTGGACGATCGGCCATTCATCACGAAGGTTGCGGCGCGCTACCCCGATTGCCCTGGCCTCATCGACGGACTCAGAGAGACTGCAGACGTCATTCTTTGCTATAGCGTTCTGCAATATATCGTGCTGGAAGCACCGTTCTTCCGCTTCCTCGACGATTCGCTGTCCCTGTTGGCGCCGGGAGGCCAGATGTTGCTTGGCGACATACCGAATGTATCCAAGCGCAAACGTTTCTTCTCCAGCGAAACGGGCGTCCGTTTTCACAAGGAGTTCATGCGCACAGCCGACGATCCGGTCGTGAGCTTCAATCAGATCGAGCATGACCAGATCGATGACTCCATCGTTTTCTCGATTCTCGAGAGAGCGCGATCCGCCGGGTTCGATGCTTATGTGCTGCCACAAGGGCGAGCGTTGCCCATGGCGAATCGCCGCGAAGACATCTTGATCCAACGACCGTAAAAGCGACGCAAATGGAAAAGACCCGAGACCTGGTTATCGTTGGCGACAGTGCATTCGCCGAAGTTGCCTACGAGTACTTTACGCACGACTCGGAGTACAACGTGGTCGCATTCGCCGTCGAATCGGAATTCATGACGCGCGACCGCTTGTTCGATCTGCCGGTGGTGCCGCTGGAGCGGCTTGAAGAGCTTTATCCGCCCGAGCGGGTCGATTTCTACGCGGCAATTGTCTATTCGCAACTGAACCGGCTGCGTGCGCGCCTTTATGAAACATGCAAGGCGAAAGGCTACAAGCCGGCAAGCTATATCAGTTCGAAAGCGTTCGTGTGGCCAAACGCATCGATCGGCGAACATTGCTTTATCTTCGAGAACAATACCGTGCAGCCGTTTGTCCGTATTGAGGACAATGTCGTGCTCTGGAGCGGCAATCACATCGGGCATCACACCAAGGTGGACAGTCACTGCTTCATCTCGTCGCAAGTCGTGATTTCCGGGTTTTGTACCATAGGGCGCCATACCTTCATGGGTGTCAACTCGACGGTCAGCAATAACGTCAACATTGGCGAAAGCAATTGGATCGGACCCGGCGTTTCGATCTCGAGTGACACGGAACCTGACAAGCTCTACGGCGGCGTCAAGAGCGAACCCGCAAGGGTAAGCGCTCGCCGCTTCTTCAAAGTACGCGCGGACTAAAAATGGAATGGAGAAAGCTGGGTGTCGTCTGGTGCCCGAACGGCGACCTTTGGTGGGCCCGATCCCATGCGTCGTGTCCGACGCCGCTGTTTTTGAACGACGGCACATTGCGCCTCTATGTGCAAGGGCGTGACGAAAAAGGCATTGGTCGCATTGGCTTCGTCGACGTTGACGCAGGCGATCCAACGCGCGTGCTCCGCGTATCGCCCGACCCTGTCCTTGACGTGGGTGTGCCGGGTGCCTTTGACGACAATGGCGTATTCCAGACATGCGTGCTCGCGCGGCCTGATGGCACGCTGGCGATGTACTACGTCGGCTTCGAGATTTGTCATCAAATCCGCTACCGTTTGTTGACCGGACTTGCTATCAGTCACGATGGCGGCGAGACGTTCCAACGTCTTCGAGCTACGCCAATTCTGGAGAGATCACCGCATGAACTGCATTTTCGATGCGGCCCTTTTGTGATGGCTGAAGGCGGCGTCTATCGCATGTGGTACATCGCAGGGAGCGAATGGGAGACGCTGGAAGGAAAAGCCATGCCGGTCTACGACCTCCACTATTTGGAGTCCGCGGATGGGGTCATATGGCCCGACGCGGGCAGTCGCGTCTTTGAACTGAATCGCGATGTCGAACACGGGATTGGTCGGCCCTACGTCGTCAGGAAGCATGACGGCTACCAGATGTTCTATAGCATCAGGAAGAAGCAGCCGCTGGGTTATCGGATGGGCTACGCCGAATCGCCCGATGGGCGGCACTGGACGCGGCTGGACGAACAACTCGGGCTGGAGGTTTCCGCATCCGGCTGGGACACCGAGACGGTCGAATACTCGGCGGTGGTCAATGTCGGCGACAAAACTTTCTGCTTTTACAACGGCAACGACTTCGGCGGGACGGGCTTCGGTGTCGCGGAACTGATCAAGTGAACATCAATATCGTCGAGTACAGCGCTGAACACGCACAAGCATGGGACGACTGGTGTCGCGAATGCGACAATGCAACGCTGTTGCACACGCGACGCTTTCTGTCATACCACGGTGCCCGCTTCGAAGACGCTTCCGTCCTGCTAATGAACGACGAACGTTTGGTGGGCCTATTTCCAGCGGCGAGGGCAGCCGGCGATTCGGATATCGTTGTGAGTCATCCGGGCGCAACGTATGGCGGCATTGCACACGCCGGCTGGCTTCATGGTCAGCGAATGATCGACGCGATCGGCGCGTTGAAGGATCACTATCGCAACCGTGGTATCCGGAAACTGGTCTACAAAGTGGTCCCGTACATCTACGCGCGGGTTCCCTCGCAAGACGATGTGTATGCGCTCTTCCGTCATGGCGCGCAGCGTGTTCGATGCGATCTGTCCTGCACGGTCGATCTGCAGCACCAGCGGCCCGTTAGCGAGCGTCGAAAGCGTGCGAGGCGTAAGGCGTGCAAGACCGTCTCGGTGCGCGCGGCTATCGATGATCTGCCTGCATTCTGGGCGGTTCTGACCGAAACGCTCGCGCGACGGCACGAGGCTGTTCCGGTTCACACGTCCGACGAAATAGCCCTGCTGGCGTCCCGCTTTCCCGACGAGATTCAGCTTCGGTGTGCAGTCATGGACGAAAGCGTGATCGCGGGCGTCCTTTTGTTCTGCTCGAAGAACGTGTGGCATGCCCAATACATCGCGTCCAGCGAGAGCGGCAATCAGGTTAGCGCGCTCGACGCGGTGTTCGGCACCGCGATAGAAGAAGCCCGCGCTAGTGGAGCACGATATTTCGACTTCGGAACGAGTAACGAATCGGCAGGCCAGGTACTGAACGACGGACTGTTTCGATTCAAGTCCGAATTTGGCGGCGGCGGTGTAGCCCACGAATATTACGAATTGGCGATTTGAGATTGTGAGTCAGAAAAAAATATCCTTGATCGTTCCGGTGTATTTCAATGCCGGAAGCCTGCCAGACCTATTTGCGCAGCTCGTTACGCTCGAACAGGGCCTGCTCGCCCGCGATATCCTGCTTGAGCTTATCTTCGTCGATGACGGCTCAAAAGATAATTCCCTGGAACTGCTCCTGGATTTCAAGAGCACCCGGCCCGCCACCACCGTCGTCAAGCTGACTCGCAACTTCGGAGCGGTTCACTGTTCGAAGACGGGTTTCCGCTTCGTGACGGGTGACGCATTCATCATCGTTGCCGCCGATCTGCAGGATCCGCCTGGGCTGATCAATGAGATGGTCGACCGTTGGCTGGCCGGTTCCAAATTTGTTATTTGCGAGCGCGTAACCCGAGATGATCCGGTCGTGTCGAAGTTCTTCTCGCGTATTCACTATAAATTGCTGCGGACACTGGTCATTCGCGACTACCCGTATGGCGGGTACGACATGGCGCTGATGGACAAGGCGCTGTTGCCCCACCTTCTGAACAGTTCGAAATCAGTTTTCACGCCGCTCCTCGCTTATTGGTTGGGCTACGAGCCCAGCGTCATCACCTATCACCGTCCGGCGCGTCGCCACGGGAAGTCCGGTTGGACGTTTGCCAAGAAGTTTTCAGCGTTTCTCGACATCATGCTGGGTTTCTCAATCACGCCAATCCGGGTGATTTCGGGCGTCGGCGCCGTGATCTCAGTGTGCAGTTTCGTTTACGGTCTCATCGTCGTGATCAACGCATTCCTTCACAACATTTCCGTTCCCGGATTTGCAACGATCGTCTCTCTGATTTCTTTCATGCTGGGACTCGTGATTGTCATGCTCGGCTTGATCGGGGAGTACTTGTGGCGGATATTCGAAGAAACGAACCGGCGCCCGGAGACGGTTATCGAGCAGGTCTGGTGAAGATGAGGTTCAAGCGATTCCTGGTTTCGGGCGCTGTCAACACGCTTGCCACCTACCTCCTTTACCTGCTTTTGCTGAAGTTTCTTCCCTACACATGGGCCTACACAGTCACGTACGCGGTTGGTATCGCGCTGGGTTACTTGCTAAGTGCTAAATGGGTATTCAAAAAAGATCTGAGCGTGCGGACCGCAGCGTCATATCCGGTGGCTTATCTGATCAACTATGCGATTGGACTAGGCGTATTGAGGCTTTGCGTACATGTACTGCACGTTCCGACGCAGGTCGCGCCACTCATCGTCGTTTGTGTGACCGTTCCCGCGATGTTCATTCTTACCCGCGCAATCTTCCGTGAATAGGCCCATGAATACTATGCCTGCCATTTCCGACTGCAAGCTCTACGAGTTGCCGAAGATCACCGATCCACGAGGCAATCTCACGTTTATTGAAAGCGATAAACATGTTCCATTCGCGATCCAACGTGTTTTCTACTTATACGACGTTCCCACTGAAGAAAGCCGGGGCGCACATGCGCACCATACGCTGAATCAGTTAATCATCTGCCTCTCGGGCAGTTTCGACGTCGAGGTCGACGATGGCAAGAGCCGTACGCGCATCCATTTGAATCGACCGTGGAAGGGCCTGCATGTGCCCCCGTTGATTTGGGCGGCAG
Source organism: Paraburkholderia sediminicola (assembly GCF_046027355.1). GTDB lineage: Bacteria > Pseudomonadota > Gammaproteobacteria > Burkholderiales > Burkholderiaceae > Paraburkholderia > Paraburkholderia sediminicola_B. The sequence continues at coordinate 224,074 of NZ_JAQQEK010000014.1, forward strand.
AGGTCAATTTCGATCCGGGCTCGGTGGCACTGATTCTCGCCTCTGATCTGTACAAGGAAGAGGACTATATCCGGGACTACGATGACTATCTCGCCCTGATAAAAAATCTAGCGTCAAAGCAGGTTTGACTGAATGTACCGCAGCGTAAGATTGAGATCAGAGCCAGCGTCGGTGGCGCACAGCCAGCGCATAGGACTAGTCGCCGCCGCTTTGTTCGTCGTGCTCGTCGTTGTTGTGCTGCGACTGGCGGTAGTCGGTGGCTATCCATCCACGGACGAAGGCATCTACGCGTACTACGCACTGATTATCCATGACCGGTTATTGCAAGACCTGCGTCTTCCGAACGACGGCATGTTGATGCTCTACCCGTTAATGACGTCTTTCGTCTACTCGCTTAAGGTCAATCCTATTTTTGCCTTGCGACTGATTGATGTCGTTCCGGACGCGCTGGCCGCTGTCTTGATGCTACGAATATCAGCGCGCTTGAGTGGAAGCTTGACTGCGAGCGCGCTCATCACCGCGCTGGTCTTTGCGCTGCTGAACCACCCGATATTCATCCAGTATGGGTTTAAGAACAGCTTCTTCATAGCGCTTTGTCCATTGCTCTATGCGGTGATCCTGTTCTTGTCCGAGCCGCAAGCCAGTCGGTCCAGGTTCTTTGCCATAGGCGTACTCGTCGCGCTCGGCGTACTTTTGCGAGAAACGCTGCTTCTCTTCGCTGTGTTAGGGGCGGTCTCCATCTTCGTGGAGCGGGGCACTCGCGGGTTGAAGTACTACGTTGCAGGCGGGCTGGCGGCTGGATCGCTCATACTTATCCTGGCAATCGCCCTGCGAGGCTCCGGCGGCGTATCCAGCTTTATAGCGGGTTACGTTGACAGTGGCGCCGTCTATGTAGCGTTCGGCGATATGCGATGGAAGCTCTTCAAGTCGAGCGGGCAACTCGCTGCGCAGGCGGCTGCCGCGGGGCTGGTTATAAGTTTTGCGGCAACGGCATGCATCGTCATCGCGTCGATTCGCGGAAGAACGACGGAATATCTCAAGCCTTTTGTTTTTTGGGCCGCCGTCACGTTGATTCCCTTCGTTGAACCGCTCGCGAAGCTGGGTTTGCCTTATCACTTCTCGTGGTCGCTGATCGGCCTGTGCGGTATCACGAGCTTGGGTTGGGGCACTTGCCAATTCACTGGCCGGGCGCAAAAGTTCATTTGTAGCTGTTTGTGCATTGGCGTCTCCTTACTGCTCGTATGGCCGCAGCTTGACTATCAACGCAACCTCTTTTGGGGACTCACCTACCCGGCTTTCAAGGAAACGCACGGCAAATATTGGGCCGACGAGTCGATTCAGCGTAGTAATTATCTGCTCATGGCCGATCAGATCAGACGCGTTGCTCCCGCCAACGCCACTCTGAGTTCGAGCGCTGCGATGCTGATACTGTATCCCCTCACGGGTCTTCGCCCACCATGCTACGGCGTTAGTAATCTGACCGTTACGGCTGTCACGGTGCATTTCGACGAGAAAGCAGTCAAACGAGCCATCGAAAATTGTCCTGCGGATGTGGTCGTAGCGACTCAGAGAGACTTGCCTGGCAGCTCGGCCGTCGCGCAAGCGATGCGGGAGCTCCCTCAGTATCGGCCCGCTGGCAGAGTGGACGCGTCGACTGCCCGAGATTACGGAAGCTCCACCGCTGAGTTGTTTTTGCGCCAGCGTTGATACGAATGAATGTGCCAGGGGGCACGCAAGGGAACGCTAGCGTTTCAGCCGAAATCGCCTCACCATGCCAACCATGACGCCCGTTCGCCTGAGTCAGCATATGCAGGCGGGCGCGTCTCCTGCGACTTCGGGCGGGGCGGCTCTGTACCGAGGTGAAACGGTTCTTCAAGAGCAGGGAAGGACGCTCGAGAAGCCTCTACGAAACGTCCGCTAGCAAGACCGTGGCCACGGTAGCGACAGCGAACCTCAAGAACCGGTTATGCACATTGGTTCCGCCAGAAGCTCGCCATGGCGCACGAATTGACGCGCTGAATCGCCCCAAACTGCGCCAAACGTTTGCGTGCTATTTCTGTGTGCGAAATCGCATTTGTCAAGTAGCTGGCGAGGCAACTCCAAAAAATATTAATCTAAGCCGACGTCTTCAAAAGCTACTGAAATGCTAAAGTTCCCGCGCCCTTTGCCGAAAATAGAAAGTGATTGGATGCGCTACTTGAGAGGGAAGCGCTGGCCAGTTAAACAATCAGGCGTGGCGATGGCGCGGTAAGTTGAGAAGCGTCGTGACGTTGCTGCAATAAACACTAGAACAATCAGATAGATGACCAAAAACATGCAAAAGGCAATCGCTGCTGCTGTATCAACGGGCCTGCTGATCCTGTCTATCGGGGCGAATGCTCAGGAATCCGCGACTGACGACCTCAACTCATGCGTTCGAAAAGAACAGCTCGTCGCGACGGCAAAGGGAGCAGGCATCGGAGCATTGACCGGCTTCGCAGCAATGCTGGTATCGAACAAGAAGAACGACGCGGCGAAGGGTGCTGTCATCGGCGCCGCGGTCGGCGGCATGGCCGGATTTGCAACGGCGTACTACACGGCGATTAATACGTGCTACAAGAAGAATCCTTCCTGGGTTCCTGAGTCCAGTATTCAGCACACCAAGTCGTTCGAGAAGGTCAAGAAAGACCTCAAGTACAAATCTAATCAGGGCGTCGTTGTGCGAGCCAACTCTGTCACCATCGACGGGCCGGTGAAGGCGAACGGACAAGCTGTCGTCAACAGCACTTTTGCATTGATGACCCCGGACGGTGCGGAGCACGCGGTTGCAATTGACCGTAAGCTGTACGTCACCGGTGACGACGGCAAGGAGACCGTCGTTGTGGTCCCTGGTCACGATACGACCGAAGAGCGCACCTTCGAGCCCGGTGAGGTGATGGACACTGTCCGCATCCCCATTCCTCACGATGCGAAGCCCGGTAGTCTCTATCGTGTCGAATTCAGTGTTGCCGCGGATAACAAGCCGGCCTCGGTGGCATCCGAGAAATTCCAGGTCTCACAATAATGGCATGAAGCCCGGACGTCCTTTGGGCGCCGGGCAAGAGTGTATAGGCCGCCAGTGCCAACTCTGCCTTCATTCCGACCACAGCACCCTGCAGGTCAACCAATCGTCCCTAACCGATGAAAATGTACGTCCAGCGCGCCCTGATCCTGGTAGGGGCTGCTTTGCTATCCGCATGCGCGGCAAGCAGTTTGCCAGGCTATCAGAACACCTATCACTCGTATAGCGTTCCGCAGAGTCTGGTTGACCGCATCAAAGACAAGTTCCACGCGCACGGCCTCAACCAGGCCTCGGTTGTGCGGGACAGCACCGGCAGAATCCAGCTTGTCGGAAGCTACCAGAACGAGGACGACGTCGATACGGCATTCACGATCGTGCAGTCGATCGTCGGCATGAAGTCGACCTCGCCTATTTACCCGCAGAGCATCAAGCAGAAGCGCTGGGAAGCAGCGGCCGGAAAGGCGCTCGAAGCGGTTGCGCGTGACGGTGGAATGCGTTCGCAAGTGCCCGTCAAGCGAGCGATCGTCATTGGCTTGAATCGTTTTGCCGATCCCTACATCCCGGAGATTCAGGGGCGAGACGATGCCATCGTCGTTCAGGATTACCTTAAACGCGCGGGCTACAACGTCACGACACTGCTAGACGAGCATGCGACAAAGGCGAACATAGAGAATGCGCTCAACACGCTCGACCGCACAGTGGGGCCGAACGATGACGTTTTCATCTACATCTCCAGTCACGGGACCGAGCCCGTGCCGACTCCGGGAGGTGCAGACCAGCGCAAGATGTCCATCATTGCATACGATTCAGTCAATCAAAAGACGATGGCGATGGGAGACGCGACGGAAAAGAAACTCTACATGCAAAGCCATTCAGTGCCCGATACGCTGGTACAGAACGTGGCGCGTCGACCGAGCCATATAACGCGTGTCGTTATTGACACTTGCTACAGCGGCGACATGCTCGACGATGTCAAAGACGAGAGCACGGAGTACATCGTCAAGACGAACGGGGGAACGGCTGAGAAAGCGGGCATTTCACTCGCATCGTGGACAACCTCGGCTTTCACTTCCAAAGGAATTCGGTTTGCTGATGACTCCGGCGACCAAGCTGGTGGCAGCCAAAGCAAACCGGTACGAACCGTTATCGACAGAAATCGTAACGGCTACACCATTATCACTGCAACGAGCCCAAACCAACGCTCGTGGGGGCCGGCAGCGGGTCACACGTTCGCCAATCCCGTCGGCGGGCAGCCTCTTAACGGTTCTTTCTTCACCCAGTCACTGTTTGCCTACCTCAAAACGGATGGCGGCAATTTAGGGCCCGCGTTCCGTCAAGCGCAGGACTTTACTTCTCGCAAGGCGCTTGAGGCATCGAAGGGCACGGAGAGCCAGAATCCTCGTCGGTTCTCAACAATCCCGGATGACCAGAACGCCGTCAACTGACAGGCGACACCGGTTTCAAAATTCAAGATACAGGAGAGAAAACATGCGATATCCGTTGATCGCACTGGCCGTCGCTGCGATGGCCACGCATGCGTTTGCCGAGGAAGCCTACACCGCCAAGTCTCTTTTCTTCTCAGCGAACGACTCAGTCGTCGCGGTTAGCACCGCGAAGGCTGGCGATAGCACGCCTGACACCGCAGTCGCCTCGGCTAACGCTTCCTCGACCGCAGCGACGACCCCGGCACCGGCGGTCGTGAAAGTGGCGCAAAAGAAGAAACGCCCGTCTTCGCAACTGGGCGCTAGCTACTTCGTCAGGCTCAAAGATCAGGATGGGACGACGCATGATGTCTTGACCCGTCGCGTGTTTCACAGCGGTGAAAAGTTTCAGCTCGGCGTGAAGGTGAACCGTCCTTCCTACGTATATATCCTCAACGAAGCGCCGGACGGCACGATTACGCAAATCTATCCGCAACCATCCCAGGATAACTTCGTGGATGCCATGGGAGTGGTCTTCTTCCCTGCGAAAGGCGCGTTCCAGTTTGACGACAAGCCGGGAATGGAAAAGCTGATGGTGTATCTGTCGCCTGAGCGCGCTCACGACGACGTCACGCGTCGCGTCCGCACAGTGGCGCCTGACCTGGTGACAAGCCCAATGCTGAAAACGGCAGATTCCGGATCTTGTCCCGCTGCTCCGGTAGTAACGGCTGCATCCACGTCGGACTCGCCGGCTATTACGGATACATCGCTCACGGCATCGGTCGCGCCTGCCGCTTCGGATGCAGCTCCGATGCAGTTGGCCAGTGTGTCGTCGGATTTTGCCTCGAAGGGTATCAATTTCGCTCCGGACTCGCCCGCCGGCTGCGCTCCGAAAGTCGCGCAGGCAGATTCATCCGCCTATGCATCGAAGGGCATCGTCTTTAGCGACGATCAGTCTCCGGCACCCGGCCAGCAGGTCGCTTCATATGTTGTGAAGAACACCACCAAGACTGATTCGGCGCTGTTTCTGAAAATCAACCTCGCGCACCAGTGACACCCGGATTTGTTCGGGGAATATGCCTCTGCGAATTGCATTGAGATACTGAGATACGAAAGACATGGAACATAACCATCTGATTATCGGCCTGGGCGGATCGGGCGGCAAAATTATCCGCCATCTGCGTAAGACGATCGAGCGAAACAAGGACGCGCAGGGGAACAGCCCGTCGGCCGCGCAGTTTGAATACCTGTACGTCGATACGTCGAGCGACGAGATCGACAAGCACGACGAGTGGAAGGTCTTGGGCAAGGAGATCGACCTCGCCCGCAGCCAATACATCATCAACACGGCGAGCAGCGTTCGTGCTGTCCTTGATGATCCCGCGTCGTTTCCGGGGCTGCGAGACTGGATCGAGCCGCGTGGCATTTTCGACGTCTTGCAGGCTACTACCGCTGGCGCGGCGCAACGACGCAAGCTCGGTCGTGTTGTCTTTGCACAGAATGCACCGCACTTCGTGAAGGCCGTTGAAGACCGGATGCGCGTGTTGCAACAAGGTCCTGGACGTGCTGGTGCAATCATCCACGTAGTCTGCGGCCTGGCTGGCGGAACGGGAAGTGGTTCGGTGGTGGACGCAATCGCTTTGCTCCGCAACAAGTATCCCAATCCCGAGCAGCATCGGATTCTCGTGTACGCACTGCTTCCCGAGAAGGATTCCCGGCGTGTGCGTGATGTGGCTGGCGTCTCGCCATACTACGCGAACGGATACGCGGCTTTGGCCGAGCTGAATGCGATGGCTGTAGGCAAATATCATCCGGCGAATCTGCTCGACGGATCGCCGATGGCGCATGACGTCTATTTCAATGGTTGCTATCTGGTAAGCAATCTTAATCAGAACAACATTCAGTTCGATGTCGATAGCGAGCTTCCCCGTATCGTTGGTGAGTTCATCTTCCAGAAAACTCTGAACAAGGAGTGGGAAGGTCTCGGGCGCGCCGAAAAGGGCGAGAACGACATCAAGAACTTCGAAAGTGAGGAAGACGGAAAAGCGCGTGCCAAGCTATTTCTGTCGTTCGGCGTCGAGCGGATCGTTGTTCCGGAGCAGGAGATCAAGGAGTATCTGGCGTACGGTTTCGCTGAACAGGCAACTCGTCAGTTGATGTTCAATAACTTCCGTCAGGGTGAGGGTTACGCAAACGAACCGGTTCAGAAGGACTGGAACAGTGAGGCGAGGAAGCCTGATGCCTTGCAGAGCATGCTACTCAGCGACCAGCACCTGACGCTTGAGGTTGGCATTCTGGAAGACGATGCGAAGAATGCCGGATGGAAACCTGCGAAGGAATTCTGGAAGCAGGTGGTGAGCGTCGTGGCTCCAGAAGTGCGCAACGATCCGACGCTTGAACAGACGACCTGGGCAGCTGCATTGAATACCCGGCTGGCCAAGGTATTCGACGAGACGTACCGAAAGCTCGGCGGCGTGCGCAAGTTCTATGAGATCAAGGGTAACGCTCGCCTCGAGATGGCCCGCCACATCGCGCGACAGGTCGAGAAGGACCTCTTCGCACGGTGGAAGATTGGCACGCATTCGTTAATGCAATTGCGCCAGTTCACTGACGCGATCATTGCATTGCTCGATGAACGTCTCTCGGTGCTCGCTGAAGAAATCACGAAAGCGCCTGCGGCACTGGCAGTCGTCCAGCAAAACGTTGAAGAACTGCTGACGCAGTTCAACAAGGTGGGGTTCTTTGGTCAACACTTGACGGATAAACGTGGTGCGTTGTTCGCCGACATCGCTGCAAGACACCAGGACCTTTACACGCTTCGTACGCTCTATGAAGGTCAGAAGTTCGCTGTCAGCCTGATTCCCTTCATCAAGGACGAACTGACGACGCTGCGCGGTCACATCGACAGCATGCATCAGACCCTCGCGGCCGCAACTGAAAAGGTGCATGACGAGCAGGCAGCAAGGCTGGCCGGAGCCGATTCCGCCTATCAGCAGCGGATTTTTGACCGTAGCGCCATCGCCAGCATCATGAAGGCTGTGATCGTTGACGAACAGAGTCAGGTCACACGTACGCAGAAGGTCCGGCAATCGGTGATCGATCTTGCGGGAACCGAGGTGGATTCGTTTGACAGGCTGGTCCGCGGAATTTCTCTTGGCGCGATCATCTCGACGATTTCGCAGACATCCGCAACCATCGTGGAAATGGCGCACGCTGAAATTTCCAAGAGTCTGACGCCTGTGTTGCAGGTCAATATCGTTGAGCGACTCCAGAAGCAATACGACGCCAACCCGAATGCCTTGAAAGCGTTCGTGTCCGGGTTGTACGAGAAGTCGGGGACGATGATCCAGTACAACAAGACGGAGGTTGATCGGTCGGTCGCCAACAACGCGGGTGGAACGCGCGGCACATCTAATACGGTTGCGGTGTTCCTGCCGGAGTGCGAGAGCCAGAAGGACTTCCACGCGACGTTGACGAAACTGTTCGAGGAACAGAAAGATCCGGCGTCCGATACTGTTGTGGCACCAGGAAAGCTGTCGAACGAGATTGTGATACTCAAAATCGCCTCGTTGATGCCCGTACGGTTCATTGAACCGTTGGCGATGATGAAGCGACACTACGACGGCTTGCTCGCGGACTTCAACGAGTCCCATCTTCTGCACAGCCAGGGCGACGGAAAGAAGCTTCCTCCGCTTTATGCGCGGTCTGCGGCTGAAGTCAGCGCGCAAGCGAAACGCAAACCTGTCCTGCTGGTTGCGCGTCTGATGAACCTGATCAAGGAGCGTCAGAACAAGACGACGGGTGAGCAGGAGTGGGCTTTCATCTATAAGGCCAATGGACTTCCCGCGTCCAAGGTCCTGCGTGGATCTACCTGGCAGTCGGTTATCGACGAGGATCACTCTGCTGAGTTGCAGGGGATGATCGAGCGAGAAGTAAGCCGAAAGGTCGACGCTGAGTTGAAACACAAGGATGACAAGCAGAAGCTCTTCGATGAGTACGTCGAGTTCGCGACTGCGCGCTTCAACGAAGCGGGCGAGGACGACCAGGACCCCGAATATCTGGCAATTAGCGCGATGCAGAAGCCGGTGCGGGAAATTATTGGCCTGCCTGCAGTCGCTGAGTAACCGTCTGCATTAACTGAATCGTAGGTGTAACCATGCCAAACTATAAATGTCCCACCGTCGGTGATTGCGACCGAGCGAATGCGCGTGAAGTGTTTGTTCGTTTGCCCGGTGAAGACTTGAAGTGCCCCGAATGCTCGACTCCGCTGGTTTCGGAGATTGCAGGGACGAAAACGGGACCCAATAAGAAGCTGGTCGCCGCTGGTGTTGGCGCGGCGGTCGTCGTGATTATCGGCGCTGTCAGCGGTGGCTTGTATTACAAGAAGTCGCACTCCGAAAGCCCCGATGCAGTTGTGTCAGCTCAGGCTACTCCGGCTTCGGCCGTCGTGGCCGCGGCTGCGCCTGCGAGCGCACCGCCTCAGTCGGCATCCGTTGGAATCTCCCCGCCCGATGCGGATATCACTGCCCAACGCAAAGATAGTGATGCAAAGCTCTCGAACGGCGACGCTTCGGGCGCCGAGTCGGCCAGCAACCAGGTGGCTGCCAAGGAGATGGTCAAGGTCGCCATTGCACAGATGTCTCAGGGAAAGCTCGATGATGCCGAGAAAGAACTGAGCGATGCAGCGGCTCGCGATCCGAAGCAGTCGCTGGTCTACTACAACATGGCAGTGCTGAGGCTGAAGCAGGGCCGTACAGACGACGCGTTCAAGGAACTGGAAGCCAGTTTTCTGAACGGGTTCTCGTACTTCGACGAGATGCAGAAGGACCCCGATCTCGACGCTATCCGGAACGACCCACGCTTCACGGCGTTGATCAAAAAATATCGTACGACGACGTGAACATCTCTGGTTATCGGCGAGCCGCCGCGCTGTGCGCGGCGTTAGCGATTGTCTGCGGATGTTCGAAATCCGTTGGGCCGTCGATCATCGGCCACTGGCACGCTGAACGCGTTGCTTTCGATAGCGTGCAGTTGCCGGTTGGCCTTGATATCGTAGTGTCGAACACGCAGATCGTCAGTCCCGATACGGGGGCAAGCCTTCCGATCAAAGGTATTGAGGGAAAGAAGGATGCTGTGACGATCGATTTGTCGTACGGGGTCGGATTTACGTTTTACTTCGATGGCCCTGACCGGATGTATCTGAAGATACCTCTTGTTGGACCCATCTACTATCGCCGCGTCGTCGAGGACGTTCACGCATCGGCGTTGCCGGCTAACATTGCAGAGACTTCGGCAAATGGGCTCGGCTCTGCGACGCAAGCTTCGGAGTTGAGTAAGCAGTCGGCAGACGTGGAAGTAAAAAGGCGTGAACCGAAAAACGTGAACGCCGAGCCTTCTGAAGTTATAGCCGGTGCTCCGCGTTATAGCGTTGGTCAGTCAACCGTTTCACCTTCTGTGGGCATGGACAAAGTCGTGACTGGAGGCGGGGCCGCGCAGGCCAAGCTCGCGTTAGTCGCAGCACACGACGGGGACTATGATGCCGCCATTAGTCGGCTTAGCGATGCGTTCAAGTCAGGTTATCGAGGGTTTGCTTTTCTCGACAGCGCCTCGGAGTTGAGCGGTTTGAGGGGTGATGTACGTTACCGTGCTTTGGTTGCTCGGTATCGCTGAAATAGGCGTAGGGGACGTAACGGGTATGAACGTCGTGACTCAGGGAGCGGAGTCACACAGATCATGAGCCTGTTGTCGACGCTTGATTCGACGGGCCGGTTATCGGCATGCCCGCTCACTGCAGCACAGCGGCCGTTCGAAAACGAAAATCATGAACAGCCGCTGCGACATCGACGAATGCTTACTTTTCGGCCCTAAGCGCCCCTCCGACTCGATGCGAGCGCTCTGGCAGCTTCCAAACTGGAAGTGCGAGGAGGTTAAGTCAGGCGATGATCTTCTGCTCCCCGGCAGCCTGCTCGCGCATGCGACGGGCTTCGTCACGCAGGAATTGCTGGTAATCGTCCAGATCGCCGTCGAAGGGCTCGACGCCACCCTTGGTAACGAGCCAGAACTCGTCACATACCGCGCGCAGCAGCGACCGGTCGTGACTGACCAGCATCACTGTGCCTTCGAATTCGTTGAGTGCCATGCCTAGCGCTTCGCGTGTGGCCAGGTCGAGGTGGTTGGTAGGCTCGTCGAGCAGCAGCAGATTGGGGCGCTGCCACACGATCATGCACAACACGAGCCGCGCCTTTTCGCCGCCGCTCATCGTGCTGACCGCCTGATGGACCATGTCCCCACTGAAGTTGAAGGTGCCGAGGAAAGTGCGAAGCGATTGTTCGGTGCCACTCTGGCCGGGGGCACGCATGTGCGCCGGCGTGTCCTTGGCAAGGCGGATCATGTGTTCCATCGGCGTGTCGAGAGGACGCAGCACGTCGAGTTCCTGCTGTGCGAAGTAGCCGATGTTCAGGCCTTTGCCTTCGCTGATTTCGCCGGCGATCGGCGCCAGCTCGTGCGCCACCGTTTTCACCAGAGTGGACTTGCCCTGGCCGTTGGCACCGAGAATGCCGATGCGCTGCCCGGCCAGCACGGATCGGTTGATGCCCCGCACGATGACCGTCGGCGGCGTGCCCGGCGGTGCGTCGGTGGGCGCCGCGTAGCCGAAGCTCGCGTCCAGCATCGACAACAGCGGGTTCGGGACGTTGAGCGGCTCCTTGAACTCGAAGGTGAACTCCGCATCGGCAAGCACCGGTGCGATCTTCTCCATGCGTTCGAGCGCCTTGACCCGGCTCTGCGCCTGCTTCGCCTTAGAGGCCTTGGCCTTGAAACGGTCGATGAATTTCTGCAGGTGGGCGATCTTGTCCGCCTGCCTGGCCATCGCGGCCTGCTGCAACACCAGTTGCTCAGCGCGCATGTCTTCGAACTTGCTGTAGTTGCCGCCATAACGCACAAGCTTGGCGTTGTCGACGTGCACCGTCACCTGCGTCACCGCATCGAGGAATTCGCGATCGTGGCTGATCACTACCAAGGTTCCTTGATAGCGCTTGAGCCACGCTTCCAGCCAGACCAGCGCGTCGAGGTCGAGGTGATTGGTCGGCTCGTCGAGCAACAGCAAGTCGGACGGACACATGAGCGCGCGCGCCAGCTGCAGTCGCATGCGCCAGCCGCCGGAGAAACTGTTGACTGGCTGGCTAAGCTGCGCAGCACTGAAGCCAAGGCCCAGGATCAGCGCCTGGGCACGTGCGGGGGCATCATGTGCACCGGCGTCGTGCAGGGCCATGTAGGCGTGCGCCATGCGCATGCCATCGTCGCTGGCCTCAGCGGCGGCTACTTCTGCCTGCGCGGCCAGCAGGACGGTGTCACCGTCGATTACGAAGTCGGTTGCACTCTGCTCGGTCTCCGGCATCTCCTGCGCGACCTGGCCCATCTTCCATGCAGCGGGAATTGAGAACTCGCCACCGTCTTCGTGCAGCGTGCCGTTGAGAAGGCCGAAGAAGGACGATTTGCCGGCACCATTGCGGCCGACAAGGCCAATCTTTTCGCCGGGGGTGAAGGTGACGGACGCGCTATCGAGTACGACATTGGCGCCACGGCGCAGCGTGACATTACGGACGGAAATCATAAGGAGCTACTTCGGAGAGGATAGGCATGATAGCCCACCGGGCGTACAGGCCTGTTTCTTTTCTGGCCGCACGAGTGAGGAACCGCTTGCGCTTTGCGGCGCCCACCGGCCGCAAAGCGAGGCGGGCACTGGCGCACCGGGCGTTCCGGCTGCGGGGCCAGCGAACAGACGGTGAGTGACGGCTCCTGGCCGATAGCACGAGCTCGGCGAACGCTCTCCAGAGTGACCGTTGGGCTCATTAACGGCGGCTTTCCGGCAGGGGGGCGAATGCGTGCTCTCGGCCATAAAGCGTCATTCGCCCGCACCGTCGCTGGGACACTCAGACGTCGTCTCCACCCAGGAAGCGGCCATTCAATTCAAGATGGTGAACGTTGCTTGATCGGCCTTATGGAAAGCTTCACATAAGGCCGATTTGTCCCACCGAATATCCGGCAGGTTCTGGACAAGAACACGCGGCGGAAATTCGACTTATTGAAGAACTCGTATTCGACCTGCTCGACTGGACGGGTGCGGTCGCCGCGGCGACGGTGGCGGGACCGCCGGAGGTCCACGACGTCAGTAGCCTCCGTACGTCTTGTTGAAGGAACGATAGCCGACCAAAGGTGCGACAGCTTGATGCATCCGAACGGCAAGGGGCTCGACGATTGACCACAGTGGAAACTGTTTGTAGCCAGTCTGAATATACCGAAGGCCATGATCGACGTTTAACGCGACAAGCAAGTCCATTGCATTTACGTCATCCTGCGTCTCTTTGAAGAAATCCCGCAGCTTGAGTTGCTTGGCTTGGCGATAGCAGGCATGCAGGTCATGTCCATATTTGCCGGACCTCAATTCCCGAAGAGTGAAGCCGTTATGTCGAAGGTACGCCTTGAGCGTGAGTTCGATGCCGTGATATGCGAGAAAGTAGGCCGGCGTCGGGGATATTGTGTTGTTCGGGTTTTTCTCGGCCTCGTTCTTGTCGACGGTGATTGCCGCGTCGATGTATTCAAAGGCAAATCTGGCGAGGCCGATCGCTGTTGTCCGGTCGTCTTTTTCGATGACCTCCGGCTTCACTTTTTTCTCCATTGCATCTCCGTGAAATGACTGCGGTTGCTCTGTCTATATCGTCGAGAAACTGATCGGCATACGTGAGTATGCCAGAGCCCGGCTAGTCAAGTTCTCGCGATGAAGTCCGACGATTCGCATAAAACGGGCCGATGAGGGTACGCGCTTCCCGCCGGATCCAATGTTGAACCTGATCCGCGCCGCTCTGATCGCGACGTATCAGACTGATGAAGAAAACGAATTCGTGCAGGACTTGGACGTGTTCGCCAAGCGGCTTGGTAATCACCGGTCTGCATTACTCCATATGTTCTTTTCTCATCCCGTCGTCAGGGTCGCGCCCGCGCTCGCGTGCGCGACGGCCAGAACTACAGCAACGGGTCGGGCGCAGTCCTGTGCGGTGCGAGGATCTGTCATTCCAAAAACAGGTCATCCAGCGACCGCTGAACTACCTATAGCGATCGTTGGTCGGCGATCGGCTCAATGACCGCAAAGGCCGAGTCGAACGCATAGGCTGTCCGGCAGGGTTCCGCGCCGAAGCGGCCGCTACGATGATCGTCCTGCGGCGACGACCACACCGGCACAAGTCCGCCGGTTTTGCCGCCGGAGCGCCGCGCTGGAGATTGGCCGCACGAACCGGGATGTAGCATCGCTTCGCGCGGCCAGACCCAGCTACGCTAGATTTCAGTCTGCTCCGAAATCTCAAGCGCGTCGTCGACTTCGATGCCCAGGTACCTGATTGTGCTTTCAATCTTGCTATGGCCGAGCAGCAACTGCACCGCCCTGAGATTCTTTGTGCGCTTGTAAATCAAGGTTGCCTTTGTACGGCGCATCGAATGAGTGCCGTACGCTGTCGGATCCAACCCTGCGGCATCCGCCCATCGACGTATCATCCTGGCATATTGCCGGGTTGAAAGGTGCGGGGACGCCAATAGTCGGCTCGGAAAGAGGTACTGCTCCGACCTGAGGGCAGCCTTTTCAAGCCACGCGCCGACCGCCTTCCGGGTCGACTCGGTCAGTTCAAATTGGACAGGGCGTTGTGTCTTTCGCTGAATGACTTGCGCCTTCGCCAGAACCTGATTGCCGTGCGTAACGTCACGGACTCGCAGACTCACAAGATCACAACCACGCAGTTTGCTGTCGATTGCAAGGTTGAACAGGGCGAGATCGCGGACAGCGTGAGCGTTCTGAAGGTAGATCCGGATGGCCCAGACGTCTTTCGGCTTTAGCGGCGGCTTCTGCCCGACCAGCTTGCCTTTGTTCCATGCCTCACGGGATTGTTCGGTCTTCATGGCAATCTCCCACAGGGATGACGGGAGTTCGATTGTGGTACCTGACCTTGACGCCTGCTCTGGACGGATTTGACCGAGGTTCGCACCCGGCCCGGCCAGGTGTTGCCGTTCAGCATCCAACGATCGCCTTCACCCCTTCACCCGGACGGCTGGTCAGAAACAGACTCCTGCCAGTGACCTACAGGTAAGTTTCGGCCTTTGCGGGCATGCCAAGTCACAGCTCAGTATGCGACTTTGGCTCGCATTCCCGACATTCGCGGTTCGACCGCGGCGCTGAACGTTTGGTCGAGAAAGCAGGCGAATCTGTTGCTGTCGATCCCAACGCAGAGGCTGTTGCTTCGGCCGCGCGTGGAACCCAACTTCGCTCAGGGCAAAGTGTGCGGGTGACGCTAACAGGTATCGCGTGTCTGTTGGGCGGCGGGCGTCACGAGGCGTTTTCATCACGCTGCCCGCAAAGACAATTTCTTGTTTAATCAATGGCGTAGAGCGACACGACGGATTGGCACGTCGCATGCAATGTTGGTTTCAAGCCAGCGTTGCCTTGCGCGCATAGCGTAAAACGGCATCGGGAGGCTTCGAAACACCAGGCGCATCGGCGCCCGGTGTGGCTTCCGGGAGTTTACATATGCCGCTCGCTCGACTGCTCCTCTGCTTTCTCCAGTGCTCGTTCGCGGCCGCGATGCTTTTGCCCGCCGTCGTGGGCGCCGCGAATCTGCCGGCCGCATCGCAACGCTATGCATCCGGCACGCGCGACGCGGGTCCCAGCGATTCGGCCACGCCTCACACACTGAAAGCTGGTATCGAGCGCCTGCGCACCGGGACGTGGTGGGAAGCCAACCGCAAGATCCGCCCGGAGCTCGCGCAAGTCGGCGACCTGATGTTCCTCCTGCCGCTTGCCGACACGAAGCTCGAACCATCGTCTGACGCGATCGGCCGCGTGCAGCGCCTGCGCGAAGCGCTGCGCACCCACCTGACGCGCGAACCCGCCGGCTGGACCAGCCTCGTTGCGCAAGTGCGGGCAGAGCGTGTCAAGGCCGGCGATGCGTCAGCCGTGCTGCTCGCCGACGCGCTCGTCAACCAGGTTCGCTACCGCGACGGAACCGACGGCAGCTACTACGCGCCGGCGCGGTTCTTCGCCGAAAGCGGCGTGTGCAAGGATTTCGCCGTCGCCAAATACCTCCTGCTGCGCGACGCGGGTTTCGACATCGCGCGGCTGCGTCTCGTCTCGCTCGCGCCACGCTACAACAACACGCCGGACGACTGGCATGTCATCCTTGTCGTGCAGATCGACGTCGCGAGCGAACCGCTCGCACTCGATTCACCGAGCGCGCCGACCGCCAAGCGCACCGGCGATACGACCAATGAAGCATCGGCTTCGAGCGGTCCGTCCGCGCTGCTCGGCGCGATCCTCGCTGGCCGAGAGCCCGCCGACGCGGTGCTGCGCGCGCCCGCGGGACCGCTTGCCACGCCGCTCAGCCGGTCGGGCCAGGCGCGGCGGCCGCTTGCGACAGTGTTCAATGAACAGGGGAGCCGGTCATTCGAACGCGCCGCGCCGGGCGCACTGCGGCGCGCGTCGGCGGCCGGCCGAAACTCGAACGCGATGTATGTCGACGAAATGGGTAAGCCATGGAAAGTCGACGGCTCAGGGACGTTTCCGAAGTGGCGCGTCGCCGATGATCAGGCAGATGAGCTGGCGAAGCCGGGTCCGGCGGCAGGGCTGATACGCGTGGTGGCACGCTGACTGAGGCATGCATGGCGGGCGCCCGACGCCGCCGCGAAAAGGGTACTCACGAGAACGTACCTGCATGCCGTCCCGGTGTTGGAACGGACTTCGGCCATTGCCGACATCAGAGTGGGCTGGACTCTACGACAGCAATGTGCCGGATTGCCGACGGTGGGGGCATCAAGCAGCGGAACGGCAGCTTCCTGCTTTGGCGAAATCACACTCTCGACCCATAAGCGTCACCCGATCCAGCAACGCCTCGCCGGCAATTACTTGGCCGGAACGGCCATTCAGCCCGTAACTGAATGTTGAACTAGATCGGACCGACCATCCGGTTCAGTGGGTTTTCTCGCCCGACGCGAAGCATACGCGTGGCGGGCTGAACACGCAGGTGGCGCATCCACCGAGCGCCGCGTTGTCCATCTTCACGAGCATCTAAGGGAACAGGTCGGCGTTTCTGGTGACAGAGTAACGGCGCAACGGGCGAGCGTTATGCCGGATGACAAATCCAAGCTGGCTGCTCGGCGCGGACAAAATGAGGCTGATGAGACGGCGTAATGTGTCTACTCACGCACGCCCGGCGGAATATCGACGCACAGCATACCGTACTGCGGTCGCTGTACGCAGGCGCTGCCGACCCCAGTGTCTGGGTTGAGGTGAACTACAAATCCCGGACCTCGGAGTTGCAGTTGTCCAGTAGTCCACTGATAACGTTCGACGAACTGATCTTTCGCCAGTGCAGCAGCTGAATACGGAGAGGCATCCAACGAGCACGACAAAGTTATCGTGCTACCTGTGGGCTTGTCATTGTCAAACCACGTTCCGAAGCAGCTGAACACGCCTCGATTACGATTCAGAATCGAGATCCTAAACGAGCCGTGAGAGGAGCCGGTGGGCGGATTCCACCCAATGGCGCTGGAAAGGATTTCGAAAGTTGCCCCGGCCGCATCTAGGGTGCTTAGAAGCAAAAACGACCCGACTAAAACTACAGAAATTACTTGAAGTGACAGTTTTCGGTGCATCTGCTTCTCCTCGGATCCGACTTGACCACACTTTTCGCGTGGTAGATCGACGACCAGAATATCGACTGATGAATCAGGGTCAAAGAGTGAGCCCGCAGCGTCGTGAGGTCGTGGTCTTCCGCGCCCAAGAAATATGTCGCCCGGTCGAACCCATCGCGGATCTTCTCAACGGTGCGCGCGACCAGATCAATCAGATACGGGAACCGGGACCGGGCATGTCGGATCCGTTTTAGATGCGGGTGCATCGTCGAACAATGGGTTTAGTCCAAGTGTCCCCGGAGGGGCAACTTGTCCAGCGTGGACTACATCCAATCATCGCCAAACTATTACGAGTGTAGGCGTGATCCAGGACAGCCGGCTACAACAGCATGGACTGGCTTTTACACCTTCGTTTTTGTACCGTCTTCCTGGGTCGGATTTGCCGCGAAAGCAACTGTCGCGTTGGATCTAGCAACGGGAGGCGCAGTCTACGCAACCGCTAACGCACCAGGGTTCACTTGCCCAAAGTGATCTTGGCAGTCCGGTGAGATGCTCGGACTGCCAATTCAGCGAAGGCAACTTCGAATGTGCGCCCGCCTTCGGAGCGCGCGTTGCATTCGACGTCGGCCGGGTGGCGAAAGTCCAACCGCCTGTCGCACCGTCCAGTATTGCGAGAATGGCGGGTCGCAGGTGCGAAGCTGCCGTCTGACGGTTCACGCGCCGACGCGGGCGAACGGCGGGTCATGGCCGATTGCACCAGTTCGATGAACGTGTCGCCGTGAGGACGTTGGAGTTCTCAATGAGAGCTTTCCGGCGGTTTGTGCGAATGCGTACTGTCGGCCACTTTCGGACGTTCGACGTCGTGGCCTGAATTGTTGACACCTTCAAGGCCATGTTGACTGGATGCGCCGTCCGCTACCTTTTCAATAGGGCCACGTAGTAGTCGGCGATGCTGTCCTCCGCCCCCTTTGTGATCCGATTGAATACTCGTCCCCATGGCCAGAAGCTGGAACCTGAGGTGGTTCGCAGACCCGGGAATCGGCTTCCGCCAAGGGTGACCATACCCCATTCGCCACCATGATTGCGGCGATACACCTCTCCGACGTAACTTCCGTAGGCTTTCGCAAATGACATAACTTGTTCGTCCGTAGGCTTGGGACTCGTGCTGACGTAGGATGAACTCATTTGCGCCAAGGCCTTTTCGACATTTGCAATACTCGCGTCCGACCAGTCGAGTTTTATTCCAAACTGTTTCGCGGAGAAGTCGACGGCGTCTAGCGAGTAGGCTTCCGCAATTTTCTGGATTTTTGGATCAGGAGAAAAGGACTGGTCAGATGGGGTTTCTGCCAGCGCAACTTCACCGCGAACGCAAGCCATCAGGACGATCAGCGCTAACAGGAAGCGCTTTACGATTGTTTTCAAGAGGATTCCCACTCCAAGACAACTCTGAGTCGCTGCAGCGAGTCGGAGTGTTGATTTTTCGCCTCGACCGATCTTATACGTCGGAGCCGCCTATAAGCTATGTGAACGGCAGCTTTCGGCAAATCTGAAGGTCCCCTGTGGGTCCACCTGAGCCAGACGCTGTCGGACTCAGTACGGCCAGGAACGAACGGCCGACACGGGCCGCCCAAGATTGTTCACAAGCTTGGGCGGTCGCATAGAAGTAGCCGCCGGAGCAGGCACGCGTGCACCCCTTTTAGACGAATCGCGAACACCTTGGATCTGTGCGGCTAGCCCCCAAAGGCACCGACGTTGGAGGGAGCATTGCCTCGCGCCCTTCGCAGATCCGCCGGCGGGCGCCGCCGGCTTTGGGTGCTCGCGTGTTTTCGCGGCCCGTAGCCTTCGACGAGAATGTCCGCGTCCCCCGACCCGGTAGATTGGCACGTCAGCCGTGGGCATATAAGCTTGCTCTTGAACCACGGTGGTGTTGTCAGGCAGCCGAGCAACATTGCGGCAGTGCAACAGACGGCGAAAAGCTCTCGGGTGGTCCGATCGCAGACTCACGCTACACGTTCTGTCCACATTTCTTTCAGTTCCTGGCACTTCTTCACATAACCTTGTGCATGTTGGTACGGGATCGAATCATGTTAAGCATCAGTCTCAGGTCACAGCTGCAGACATATCTGCGAAACATCCGCAGACCAGTCGAATTGATCGTGTCGCAGGGCGGTGGTCAAACGTCGCACGAGATGCGGACGATGTTGAACGAAATCGCGTCGTTGACAGATCTGGTGACGGTAATCGAGGAGCAGCATGGCGACGAACGTAAGCCATCGTTTTCAATCAGGCAGGTCGGAGCAAAAGCTGGCATTCAGTTTGCCGCCACTCCGACAGGACCTGAATTTTCGTCTCTTGTCCTCGCAATACTCCAGGTGGGAGGACATCCCGTAATAGCCGACCGTACGACCATTGAACAGATCCGAACGCTAGAACGTGACTATTATTTCGAGACCTATATTTCGCTCTCTTGCGGAAGCTGTGTAGACGTTGTGCAAGCCCTGAACATGATGACGGTGATCAATCCACGGATTCACAACATTACGATCGACGGAGGAATTTTTCAAAGCGAAGTGTCGGCGCGTGATATTAGCGTTGTGCCGACGATCTACATGAACGGCGAGATATTCGGCGAGGGGCGCAGCAGCTTTGCGGAGCTCGGCGCGAAACTTCTCGACATAGAAATGAGCCTGAGAGCGGCACTGCGCGCGGCGGGTAGGCCGTAGCACCGCGCTGAAGATCATATGGGTGGGGCGTAATCCCGGGAAATCTGCGCCGGGGGCGCGGTTGCCTGAAACGCTGAAAGGACGCAACGGGCGGCCGTCAGTTGGGTGCATCGGGCGGTAGTCGGCCAACTGGCGACGTTCGCCTCCTCGCGTCGAACGGCTGGTGCTCAGTCTATTTCAGCCGTTCGTGGCCACAAAATTTCGACCGAGCCGAAAGCCCAAAAGCGCGGTTTGTAAGAAGGAGCTCTTCGGCCGCACGGACGGACCAGGCCGAGTAATCGCAGGCATGCAGCCCCGACAGGTTTGAACGGCCGCATCTTACGTCGCTGGCACGCCAGAATGCTTCGAATATTTGAAAGGAAGTATTGCCTGTCTATCGCGGAGCAAATCTTGCAGTAACCCTCTCGTCGAGCTGATTCACTGCGCCCAAGGCTGTGATGAGTTCTGCGGGCCGGCTTCCTCGCAAGCCTGCTAACGTCGGATGGCCGTCACGAACGAACGTATAAAATCCAGTCACGATATATACGCCGATGGCGTCGACATGTCGCGCCTGTTCGCCCACCACTTCTTTGAACATTGGCGATGAGAACAGCGACTTTGCCGCTAAGGGGCTGGCGAATGCGATTTCCGCAACCGCCAGATTCAGTCTGTCTGCCGCGACACGGTGCTCGACGTTAGGCGACGGAGGGGCGGGCTTATCATTGTCGTACGGTTCAGGGAGATGCAGCTTCCACTTGACCACAGCGTCGTGTTTTGCGAGCGCGGTGTTCGTTTCGGTCAGCCACGTCGTCGTGTCCCGTCCTGGCTTGCGGCTCATGTACAAATGGATGCGATGAAATGGGTCGGCACCGTTGCGAGTGCCATTCTCATCCTTGTCGACAAGCGTGAGCGAGCCGTTCGGCAGGTTGTAGGCAACGGCTTCACCAATGAAGTTGGCTTCATCGTCGTAAAGAATCGTGCCTGCCTCCGCGAATACGGCCTGCTCCTCAAGATTCGCAAAGCCCAACTCTGCTGACCCATCGAGCTTCGCTTCAATCCGGCGAACGCCCTCTGCGACAGGCCAGAAGTTCGCATAATAGTCTCTGTCGAAGTGCTGTTGAACGTAGAAGTTGAGTCCCGGCAAGCGCGAACAAAGAGTCGAGTGCACGTCGCGCCAGTAATTTGCAAATAATTCGTGTGGGAGGCCGTCCCGGCGTCTCACGGAAGCGTAAACGTTGTGTTTGACGACTTTGTCACGGGCAGAGAAGTCTTGCTGATTCATCAAAGCTCCTTAACGATGTAGGCGCTTGTCAGGCGTTATGCGGCCTTGTCCAGCAGCACCTTCGGGTCGAAGTAAGCTACAAGTAGCCGCTGTGCTTTACCA
Organism: Paraburkholderia sediminicola; assembly: GCF_046027355.1. Lineage (GTDB taxonomy): Bacteria > Pseudomonadota > Gammaproteobacteria > Burkholderiales > Burkholderiaceae > Paraburkholderia > Paraburkholderia sediminicola_B. The sequence goes on from NZ_JAQQEK010000014.1 coordinate 245,290, forward strand.
TCTGAGATATCCCAATGCTCAGAAATCAGAATCGATTCGTCAGTACCCTGAACGCCAATCCGAATCAGAGCTACGACGTGCTCGCCCTGCACCGTTAGGCTCTCGTACGAAAGCCTCGCGAAATCGAGTGTCGCTGCCACCTGGGGAAGAATCGACACGTAGCCGGCTTTGTCATATTGACCGCCCCAAGGAAGGTAATCGGGAACAAGCAATGTGAAGTCGTCAGCCAGGTACTTTTCGAAGTCCACTATCCTGCCCTCGGCGGCGCCTCGATAAAACGTTTTGACAATCGCCAGTGCATCCGCTTCTTTGGTAGCGAGATCGTTCACGTTTGCAAATCTCCACCGTGACAGATGACTGACTATACGCTTGCGCTGCAGCGCCGATACCAGACTGCCTGGCGCGAATTAAAAGTTCCGAAGGCACAGTCGAGTTGAGCACTTAACTCAGGATTACCGATGGAATGGGCTGCGAGTTGTACGTAAGCGGCCGTGAGATCCGACTTGAGACTTTCGACATCATTTCGGGAAGGGCAGTTCAGGGTCGTATTGGGAACGTCGAGATAGAGCTGACATGCCGAGGTTAATGCCTGGACACCGACGACAGCTTCCAAAGAAAGTCGTTCACGCTTGCGAGTCGCCACACATCGTGTGGAGCGTCGGATGCACACGCCGCGCATGCCATGACCAAACCGAACAGACAGTGCCGGTCAGTCGGTCGAAGCGCCGAAGCAGCGGCCGCACGAACGCGCCTTGCCCAGCCGCAGGCGCCCGGCGCTCACTGTTGCCTCACCACCGCAGTCGCACCGGCAAACCCACAAACCATCGCCAGCGTACCGATCGGTCGTCAGCTGGCCAAACACCTCACCGCCCCGCAGCGCAGGTGAGCCTGGGCGGGACCGCCACACACGACGCTGCTCACGGCAGCCACAATCCCGCGTTCCGCCGCCTTCTACCGCCTTCAACCCGGCAGTCACGTGGCCGCCGCAACGGCACCTCCAGAGCCACACATCGGCGCCGCGATATTGAAGCGCGACAAGGTAGCCGAAGGTGCGACCAGCGACATCGCGACTAGGCGGAAAGGGCCATTCAGGCGGCAAGGGGGGACGGATACGCTGATTCACAAACGGTAAATGGGCTTGGCATCCTACGGCGGATTCAACCGGTGGATGCAATAGTTTGCTGGAATCGTTCGGCGCCCGCCCTTGTCCGCGTCCTCGAAAGCGCGCGATGGCCACGGAGCTTTTGGACCACGGAACGAAAAGCATTGCGTCAATCGGGATGCTCAACGCCTATTCGTCGGATTGAACTGCCTTGATGAGGTTGTTACGCAAAGTCACGATCACCTTTTGCACTTTCGCGAACTCTTCCGGCGCGAGGCCAGTTGCCTCACGGAGATCCCTCTTCAGGGCCTTTTCGCGCAGCTGTCGGCCGGTTTTCGTGAGACTGACCCGCACCTGCCGCTCGTCTTCGGGGTCGCGCTGCCTTTCCAGATAACCCATCGCCTCGAGCTTCTTCAGGATCGGCGTAAGCGTGTTGGACTCCAGAAACAGCTTCTCGCCAAGACCGCTGACGGTCTGGTGGTCTTCCTCCCACAGCGCAATGATGGTGATGTATTGCGTATAGGTGAGCCCAAGCTCTTCCAGGATCGGCTTGTACGCCTTGCCGAACGCCAGGTTCGCGGAATAGACCGCAAAGCACAGGTAGTCTGAGAGCGGCACGGCCGCAGCCGGCGCTTGGTTCGTAGTTTTCATCTGTATCCTCTTTGGCCAGGGCCCCACGTCTTGCAAAGACAAAATAATACATCGCATGCGATTTTCTCGCGGCGCAGTGAAACCTCGACCGCCACCGCGCAGAGAGCAGCCCTGGCTGGTCTCATGAGGGCTCAGCGGTTCCGGGTGAGCGGTCGCCAATTCACCAACGCCGGGAAATGTTTGTCAGGCTTGCAGGTCGTTTGCGATCCGAGGCTGTGACCGTCGCGCATCCGGAACGAAGATGCGCGACGGCCCGCCGACGGAGGGATGCCCAGGCTAGTGGTGTGCGAAGAGGCTATCGCGCGGCGTCACTGCAGCATGGCTCCCCGTCTGGGACTGTCCGGAGACTGCACCGCCATATGCCTCTTCGGAACCAGTTACGTCGTCGCGTTCGGCGGCGGCGGTTCGCACGCTCTGACCGCTTTGCGACGCCGGTGCGCCAACCGCGGGCCGGTAAAAAGGCGCCGGTCCATAGCCACTGGCGAATGCGGGTGCGGCGGCGGACGCCGAAACCGCGACGAGCAGTGCAATGATGAGCTTGATCTTCATGATGGGAATTCCCTAAAAAGACGTTTAGTGAGACGCGCGCGCCTCATCCGATCACACCGTGACGATGTTCGTGCTGACCTCGATGTTGCCGCGCACAGACTTCGAGTACGGGCAGACCTGATGGGCCAGGCGCGCGATTGACTCGACGACTTCCGTTGCCAGACCCGGTACACGGATGGTGAACTGGGCGCCGAGGAACCACGCGGTACCGGTCTGCCCAACGTTTACCTGGATGTCCACAGAATAGTCGGACGGCAGCGTGACCTTCTTCATCGAGGCCGCCATCCCGAACACGGTGGTGTAGCAGGCCGACCACGCGCCCGCGAACAACTGCTCGGCTGTCGGGTGCGGCTCGGTGGCGATGAACTCGAGGCTTTCAAGGCCGGGCGCTGTCAACTTGAGGTCGAAGACGCCAAACTCGCCGCGCTGCAGATTGGGGTCGCGATTGACCGTGGCGTGGGTGTTGCCTGAGGCGAGGACTTTTTCGATCTTTTCCATGATGGATTCCTTCGTGAATAAGGGTATTAGGCAGATTTAAATCGCAAGCGATACGATCGCATGCGTTGAATGGTGGGTGAGGATGCCTTCATTGTCAAGCGGATAAGATTTAATCGCATGAGATTTGTGTGGAAATGGATGCGAACCTTGCATTGACCAAATCCCTCAAAATATTTAGTGAGACCCGCATGCCTTATCCGATCACGCCGTGACGACGTTCAGGCCGACCTCGATGTTGCCGTGCACAGCCTTCGAGTACGGGCAGATCTGATGGGCCAGGTGCGCGATTGTCTCGACGACTTCCGTTGCCAGACCCGGCACACGGATGGTGAACTGGGCGCCGATGCAATGCCCGTTACCGACCGACCCAATGCTGACCTGGATGTCCACGGAGTAGTCGGACGGCAGCGTGACCTTCTTCATCGAGGCCGCAATCTCGAACGCGCTGATGTAACAGGCCGACCACGCGCCCGAAAACAGCTGCTCGGCTCTTGGGTGCAGCTCGGTGGCGATGAACTCACGGCTTTCACCGCCGGACGCTGACAGCTCGAGGTCGAGGACGCCGAGCTCACCGCGCTGGACATTAGGGTCGCGATTCATCTTGGCGTGGCTGTTGGCTGAGTGGAGGACTTGATCGATCTTGGTCATGATGGATTCCTTCGTAAATAAGGGGGTATGCGGCTTTAAATCGCATGCGATGTAATCGCATGCGTTGCATGATGGGCGAGGATGTCCCCGATGTCAATCGCAAAAGATTTAATCGCATGCGATCTTTCGATAGGGCAGGCGAAGTTCGTGCAGCGGCCAGCATGATGTCGCCTGTCTAACACGCCGTTGCACGGGCCGCGCGCCGTCTCATCCTTCACTAGCGGGTGGGCCAAACAAGCCATCGAGCAATCGACGCGGACGTCGGCGAACGATTTGATTTGCAGTGGGGAACGTGTTTCGGCCAGGAAAGTGTGGATGTCCAAAGTTCTTGTAAAAGCAGCCATCGATCCCGCCCGGCCTGTGCGGCCGATGTGGGTCGAAGAGAGACTTCCGGGGAGCGACGCAGAGGCACGGGTGCGGACCTCGCGTGAGCATTCGCGGCGCGCTTCGCTGATCTACGCTGCTAATAGCGGGGCGGGAACAATGCTTGCGTGTCGCAAGTCAGATCAACAGAAGGGTCCCAGACGTCTGATCCTTCTCGCCGGGTTTGTGCTGTTCGGCCATGTCACGCTCCTAGGTATCAGCCGGCAGCACGACGGCGTCGTCACTCGAAGGACGACATGACTTAACGACGAGACGCCGGGCGCGGCGGCATGCCACCGGGCGGGCTGCCGCCATCGTAAGGAAGGACACGTACTATGAGAAGGGCGCCTGAAACACGGTCAATACTTCCCGCTCTCGTGCTTTTGCTCGCCGGCTGTGCCGTCGGCGGCAGGCCGTATGCCGGGCCGCACCTCAGCCCAACAGAGTGCCGCGACCTGGCGGCGCTCAGGACCAACGCGCCCCCTACGATGGCGCAACACCGTAGCGAACTGGCTGCCCTGAGGAAGGCGGGTTACGACCCGTCACCGTGGTATGACCCATATTACCCGGATGACCTACAAGCGGCACAGCGGCTGGTCAACTACTGGTTCCAAACGGAGTGCCAGCAGCCTCAACCCAGCTGAGAAGCCAAGGTGAATGCGAACCACTCCAGGCTCAGCGCGTACTAACTGCACGTCGCACCGCGGCCGTGATCCCTTGGCGCGTGCGGCGGAAATCATCCAATGGTCCGCGCTCAACGAGTCCATCCGATGCGGCACAGTTTTGATTGTCCACTGGTCCGCCCTGTCAATGTCGCCGAGTTGAGACGGTCTCATCAAGTCCAGTCTCGCGAAAGTTCGCTTCGCCTTTCGCATCCCTGCTGCGATCAGCGATTGTTCGAGGTCCGAATCGGACCGGGTTCGGCCATGAAGCGC
>NZ_JAQQEK010000140.1:0-531 GCF_046027355.1 Paraburkholderia sediminicola
CTCACTGGCAAAAAAGGGCGTCGTACTGATCACATTGAACTATCGGCTGGGCGTATTTGGTTTCCTGTCCAGACCGGACCTTGATGCCGAGTCCAACGGGCACAAGTCTGGAATGTACGGCATTGAGGATACGATTGCCGCGTTGCAGTGGGTCAAAAACAATATCGCTGCATTTGGCGGCGATCCGGATAACGTCACCGTCTTCGGTGAGTCTGCCGGCGCTCATGCCGTCGGCCTGCTGATGGCATCTCCGCTGGCTGCCGGCCTGTTTCAGAAAGCGATTGGAGAAAGCGGCGCGTTCTGGGAAAGTGAACACGGTGAAATGAAACCGTACGCTGATGCGCAGGCGATGGGCATCGCGCTTGGTACGCAATTCAACGCCGCCACCCTCGATAAGCTCAGAGCCGTGCCTGCACTGCAACTGGAGACAGCGACCAACTGGACCGTAGCAACGGACCCGGGCGTGACCAACTTCTCTCCGATTGTCGATGGATATGCTCTGCCCGAGAATCCCTACGTGCGTTTTATGAA
>NZ_JAQQEK010000141.1:0-519 GCF_046027355.1 Paraburkholderia sediminicola
GGCGGCACTTACTTCTCTTTGCCGGCCGCAAAGAGAAGTAAGCAAGAGAAAGCGGCTCAAACCGCTAACTCTTAAGCGGGGCCCCTGGCTTGGAGGGGCTAGTGGTGCATCTGGAATCGGTGTCCTCGCGCATTCGGCGCTTGTGACAAAGGAGTCATACTTCCGGCGGCGCTGCGCGCGCCGTGGCGGTCGTTCAGAAAGTAGTAGGCGGTGGGTGTTTCAGGATTTTGTCTTGGGTCATGGGCGGCTTTCCCGGGTGGTTGCCGTTCATCAGGTCGCCGGCCATTCTCGCGTTCGCGGCCATTTCGTCCCACCCATTTCCTGCGCCTGACGATTGTCTGAAGCGCGAGAGCCGTCCCGCGTCGGCGGCGCCTCGAACCGACGACGATTTGCGCGGCATCGCCGAGGCGACGCCGATGGCCCCCACCGCGCACAAACGAACCCACTGGCTTTGAGCAGACCGTTCCGGCGAGCGCGGAGCGCGAGGCGGGAAGAATGAGCGCCTTGTCACCGGCGCGG
>NZ_JAQQEK010000142.1:0-492 GCF_046027355.1 Paraburkholderia sediminicola
TGCACCTGATACCCGTGAACTGGCTGGCATCGATATGGATCGCGCGACGGTGGACTACAGGCGTGATGCGGAACATCGGGTGACCCAGATCCAGTACGTGGTGAACGACGAGGCGCCGCGCACGTTTGGTTACGCGTACGACGCCCTCGGCCGACGGAGTCAGGCGACCTTCGCCAACGGAATCACGGCGACTTACGCGTGGGATGCGGCGAGCCAGTTGACGGGGATCACGTACAGGCGCGCCGACGGCAGCGTGTTCGGCGATCTGACGTATGGCTACGACCTGGCGGGGCGACGCACGAAAGCGGGCGGCAGCCTTGCAAAGGTCAACCTGCCGCAGGCGGTGAATGACGCGCAATACAACGCAGCGAATCAGTTGACGCGCTGGGCCGGCAAAACGCTGTTGTATGACCTGAACGGCAATCTCGCCAGCGACGGTGTGAACCAGTACGGCTGGAATGAACAGAACCTGCTGAGCCAGATCAGCGGCGG
>NZ_JAQQEK010000143.1:0-492 GCF_046027355.1 Paraburkholderia sediminicola
CGCACCTGATACCCGTGAACTGGCCGGTATCGATATGGATCGCGCGACGGTGGACTACAGGCGTGATGCTGAACATCGGGTGACCCAGATCCAGTACGTGGTGAACGACGAAGCGCCGCGTATGTTTGGTTACGCGTACGACGCCCTCGGCCGACGCAGTCAGGCGACGTTTGCCAACGGAATCACGGCGACTTACACGTGGGATGCGGCGAGCCAGCTGACGGGTATCACGTACAGGCGTGCCGATGGCAGCGTTTTGGGCGATCTGACGTATGGCTACGACCTGGCGGGCCGGCGCACGAAAGCAGGCGGCAGCCTTGCAAAGGTCAACCTGCCGCAGGCGGTGAATGACGCGCAATACAACGCAGCGAATCAGTTGACGCGCTGGGCGGGAAAAACGCTGTCGTATGATCTGAACGGCAATCTCGCCAGCGATGGTGTGAATCAGTACGGATGGAATGAACAGAACCTGCTGAGCCAGATCAGCGGCGA
>NZ_JAQQEK010000144.1:0-462 GCF_046027355.1 Paraburkholderia sediminicola
CGTCCGCTCCAGGTAGCGCCAGACTTCGGGTCGCGATATTTGGCCGGCTGCGGACCTTTTGGCTGCCCCTTGCCCGCAGTCGCACCGCCCGACTTCGACGCCGTCTTTTTGCCGACAGCCTTCGCCCTGCTCACAGCACTGGTCGTCGCCGCAACAGTCGATTCAGCACCACCTGCAATCAAAAATTTGCTTCGGTCTTTGGCTTTTGCAATCCACGTCGGCGCCCGCCCACGCCCGCTCCAAGTCGCGCCACTCTTTGGGTCACGATAAAGCGCAGGCTGCGGACCGCGGACGTAATTGCCAGCAGCCTTCGCTTTGCTCGCAGGTGCCGGCGTCGCCGTCGCCTTACCTCCATCAACAAGGAATTTATCGCGATTTTTTGCGCTTGCAATCCACTGGGGTGCCCGGCCATGTCCGGTCCACGTCGCGCCACTCTTCGGGTCGCGATATTTGACCGCGGCA
>NZ_JAQQEK010000145.1:0-451 GCF_046027355.1 Paraburkholderia sediminicola
GCTCTGTCTCCGTGTCGACTGGAGTTAGCGCTTTAGCGCTTACTCCAGTCCCATGCAACATGGTTGCCGTTCTACTTAAAGCACCTTGGCTTCGGTCTTCAGCTTCTCGACCAGCGTCTTCACATCCGGCACCTTCACACCGGCGGAGCGCTTCGGCGGCTCGACAACCTTCAGCGTCTTCAGACGCGGCGTGACATCAACGCCGAGGTCTTCCGGCTTGACGACTTCCATCGGCTTCTTCTTCGCCTTCATGATGTTCGGCAGCGTCACGTAGCGCGGCTCGTTCAGGCGCAGGTCGGTAGTGATGACTGCGGGAAGCTTTAAAGACAGCGTTTCAGCGCCGCCGTCCACTTCACGCGAGACGGTCGCCTTGCCGTCGGCAACAACGACCTTCGAGGCAAACGTTGCTTGCGGCAGATTCGCCAATGCAGCCAGCATCTGGCCGGTCTGA
>NZ_JAQQEK010000146.1:0-449 GCF_046027355.1 Paraburkholderia sediminicola
TCGGGGGAGGCGTGTCCCTGCGGGTGGAAGGGCCTGGTTGCGGCGATCCAGATCCGCCCGGCCCGGTCGGAACAGGAGGCTGTCCCGCACCGGCTTCCGGTTGAGCCGCCTGCATATGGAGTACGTCGACCGCCAGCCTGTCGCGGCGATTTTCCTGGTCCATGAGCTCCACGGTTTCGGGTTGGAGATGCATATCCTGCGCGATCCGCGCTGGCGGAGTTCCGGCCTGCAGTCCGGCAATGACGTCCTTCCTTATTTGAGGTGAGCGCAGCGGCGGGCTCGGGATGTCCGGTAAATTCATGCGTTGCCTAATCCTCAATGCAGCGAATTGACTTATGCCCAATCTTCTCGCGACGTTCGTCTGCGTCCATCCGTCTCTAAGCAGCGCTCCCGCTTTTTGCCTTGTTTCCGCCGGAAGCGGCAAGCCGCTGTCGCGTTTCACCTGCCCA
>NZ_JAQQEK010000147.1:0-449 GCF_046027355.1 Paraburkholderia sediminicola
ACGGGGGATACGTGTTTCCGCCGGTGGAAGTGCCTGGCGGAGGCGATCCAGGTCCGCGCGGCCCGGTCGGAACAGGAGGTTGTCCCGCACCGGCTTCCGGTTGAGCCGCTTGCATATGGAGTACGTCGACCGCCAGCCTGTCGCGGCGATTTTCCTGGTCTATGAGCTCCACGGTTTCGGGTTGGAGATGCATATCCTGCGCGATCTGCGCTGGCGGAGTTCCGGCCTGCAGCCGGGCAACGACGTCCTTCCTTATTTGAGGTGAGCGCAGCGGCGTCCCGATGTCCGCAAAATTACCCATGTTCTGCTTAATCTTCCCTGCAGCGGATTCACTTATGCCCAATCTTCTCGCGATGTTAGCCAGCGTCCATCCGTCTCTAGACAGCGCTTCCGCTTTTTGCCTTGTTTCCGCCGGAAGCGGCCCGCCGCTGTCGAGTTTCACCTGCCCG
>NZ_JAQQEK010000148.1:0-441 GCF_046027355.1 Paraburkholderia sediminicola
AGCTGTTGTCGATTACGTCTTGAGGAGCATTGGCGGAAGGTTCAAATAGCAGAACTGTCTTCAAGGGTCGACGCACGCAACGTCTCCAACAGGACGAGATAGTTTCGCAGGCGCTATGACTTGTGATGCATCCAAGTCGATGCTTTGCACGGCGCATTCCAGTCGTAGAAATCGCCATTCATGTTTGTCGCTCAAGGACCGCTACGTTGATGCCGTAATCAACGCTAGCCGGTCGCTCAGTCCGGTAGAAAACAACAACCGAAATCGAGGACGTCGATGGCAACTATTAACGGATACATCCCTCAGGTCACCCCTTATGTTCGAGACCGAAGAAGGGCAGCGGATGGCCAGCGCCTGCATTGAGTACGGCGGGTGGGACCATAAGAACCAAACCCTGACACCAATCAAGCTTGCGGAACTGCTGGCAAGACCTCATAACCC
>NZ_JAQQEK010000149.1:0-424 GCF_046027355.1 Paraburkholderia sediminicola
CTGGGACAGAAGTGCTCCCGGCGACGTCGTTCCAGACAGTGCAAAGGCGACGCAGGCCTACAAGCGCGGTGGTTCGAACGCAAAATGCGCCGCGCGTCTGGACGCACTGCGGGCCCGTTCGCGGTAGACCCCATTAATCGCGCGTCCCGACGCAACGAAGAGCGAGCTCTGTGTCCTGGCTTACGCGGTCGCTTGAGCAGTCACAGCTTCTGGCGCGGTTGCGACAGGCAACTTCGTAACCGCCTTTTTGGCGCCAACCAATTTCTTCACCGGTGCCTTCTTCGCTACCGCAGTCGTTGTCGCGGGCTTCTTCGCGACGGCTGTCGGCTTGCTCGCAGCGGCAGAATCCGCAGCTCCGCTAACGCCATCAATCAAAAACTTCGAACGTTCTTTGGCACCAGCAAGCCACGCCGGCGCCGAACCG
>NZ_JAQQEK010000015.1:0-213227 GCF_046027355.1 Paraburkholderia sediminicola
CTGCAAGACTTGCGATATCAAGGACCCGACGCAGAACATCGTGTGGGTCACGCCAGAAGGTGGCGGCGGGCCGAACTATCCGAACATGTGATTCGATACGCGGGGGTCGAAAACGATGCCTGCGTGCGTCCTCTAAATCAAGGAGTGCAACGTGCAAAGAGAAGTCGTTATTGTGAGTGGTGTGCGCACCGCGATTGGGAAATTCGGTGGAAGCCTGAAAGACGTGCCGCCGACGGAGCTGGCAGCCCTTGTCGTGCGAGAGGTCCTCGCACGCGCCAAGGTAGCCGGCGATCAGGTGGGACATGTGGTTTTCGGCAACGTGATTGCGACTGAGCCGAAAGACATGTACATGGCACGTGTGGCCGCCATTAACGGCGGTGTCTCCGAGGCAGCGCCGGCACTGACCGTCAACCGTCTGTGTGGCTCCGGATTGCAGGCCATTATCTCCGCCGCGCAAGCCATTCTGCTGGGCGACGCCGACATTGCCATAGGTGGCGGCGCGGAAAACATGAGCCGTGCGCCCTACATAACTCCCGACACACGCTTTGGCGTGCGGATGGGCGATGCGCATCTGATCGACATGATGCTCGGCGCGCTAAATGATCCCTTCCATACTGTTCCGATGGGGATCACCGCAGAGAATGTTGCGCGGAAATATGGCATCACGCGCGAACAGCAGGACGCCTTGGCTGTGGAATCGCACCGCCGTGCAGCGCACGCGATCGCCGAAGGGCGCTTCAAGGAGCAGATTGTTCCCGTGATGCGTCGAGTCAAGGGGAAAGAGGTGTCGTTCGACACGGACGAACATGTGCGTTCGGATCTCTCGCTTGACGACCTATCCAGTTTGCGGCCCGCTTTCCAGAAGAACGATGGCACCGTGACGGCAGGTAACGCATCCGGTATCAACGACGCCGCGGCCGCGGTCCTGTTGATGGAGCGCAGTGCTGCGGAACAACACGGGATCAAGCCGCTAGCCCGCCTCGTGTCTTACGCTCACGCCGGCGTGGATCCGCTCTATATGGGCATCGGTCCCGTACCGGCCACGCGCATCGCGCTCAAACGCGCGGGCCTGGATATTCGTGATATCGACGTGATCGAGGCAAACGAAGCATTCGCGGCACAAGCCTGCGCCGTCGCACAAGAACTCCAGCTCGACGCCGACAAGGTGAATCCCAATGGGTCCGGTATTTCACTGGGTCATCCAATTGGCGCAACCGGCGCATTGATCACCGTCAAGGCTCTCCATGAACTGAAGCGCATTAATGGCCGCTTCGCGCTGGTGACCATGTGCATTGGCGGCGGCCAGGGTATCGCAGCTATTTTCGAAAACCTTCGATAGTCCAGATGAACTAATTGATTGCTAGAGATCGAACATGACAATTGAAACGATCGGCGTCGTCGGCGCCGGGACGATGGGCAGTGGTATCGCACAGATCGCCGCGACCGCCGGACTGAAAGTCGTTCTGATCGACGTTACCGAGGCCGCCCTCACGCGGGGCATGGCAGCTTTGAGGTCGAGCCTGGAGCGGCTTGTAGCGAAGAATACGATTGCGGCTGATGTGGCGAGCGCAACGCTAGCGCGCATCGAAACTTCAACCGGGTATCAGGATCTCGCCGAAGTGGACCTGGTCATCGAGGCCGCAACAGAACAGGTCGAACTGAAACGCACGATTCTGAAGCAGATCGAAGCGGTCGCAAAACAACACGCGATTATCGCCACGAACACCTCGTCGATCTCCATCACATCCTTGGCAGCAGGCCTCGCCGATCCTTCTCGTTGTGTCGGCATGCACTTTTTTAATCCGGTTCCCCTGATGCCGCTTGTCGAGATTATCCGCGGCGTGCAGACCAGCACAGAGACTGTCGACGTCATTCACGAACTGTCCCGCCGGCTCGGCAAATCGCCAATCGGAGTCAAGAACTCGCCGGGATTCGTCGTCAACCGGATTCTGGTGCCGATGATCAACGAAGCGTTCTTCGTTCTGGCAGAGGGCATCGCAACGGCAGAAGAGATTGACGAGGGGATGCGTCTTGGCGCCAGTCACCCCATCGGCCCCCTCGCGCTGGCGGACCTGGTGGGCCTTGATGTGTGCCTCGCTGTGTTAGAGGTGCTCGCGAAGGATCTCGGCGATCCGAAATATCGTGCCTGCCCTTTGCTTCGCGAACTGGTGGCTGCCGGACGTCTCGGCCGCAAGACCCGTCACGGTGTCTACCGCTACGACTGATCACGGGTAAGTGCCACGTGACCATCGCGTTCGAGAACATTACAACGTTCCATCGCGATGGAACTTACCTTCAAGATCGACGCATTCGCTTATAGCGAATACCTGGAGAAAGTCTGGATCGGCAGGATCGCCTGTGAGGGCACGTTACGCCCTTCGCAAGCTGCCGTGAGATGCTCGACTGCCGTGCGCAGTAATAGCCGAAGATCCTGTGTGAGCAGGTAGTCGATGGCGTCGGAGAGCAGCAGGGGTTCAGTAATTCTGTTGATTTCGTGTGTCACGTAGACCGTTCGCCCCGTGAGGTTGTGCTCGTTCAGCGCTCGCGCCAGGCCTTCGTTGCCCCCCGCCACGTTGTAGATGCCATCGAGCTTGCCGTGTTCGTCGAGGAAGCGCTTGGTCGCTTCATACGTCGCCGTGCCCGAATCCGCCCCCTTGATCACCTCGACCAAATTCACTTTCGGAAACCGTTGTCTCAACAGCGACCGGAATCCGATTTCGCGATCCTCATGACAGGTGTACGAGAACGTCGCGACGACAACCGCGACATCGTGCGACTCATGCGCCTGCAAATGCCGCCGCAATTAAAAATGCGGCCGCCTGTCCCGCCGCACGGTTATTGACGCCGATGTAAGTGTTGCGCGAGTCGGGATCGACATCGGTGATCAGGGTGACGACCGGCTTGCCGGTCGCCACAAATCGACGCAGCGCCGCGGTGATCACTGACGTATTCGTACAGATAATGCCAATGCCATCTGCTTCTCCAGCCGTAGCGTCAACCCTGAGGGCAACTTCATCGTCAGAGATGCCAACACAGTTGATCACACTCAACCGAGCATCGGCCCCGGCAAATTCAGTCTCAAGTTGGGCCGCGCAACGGGTCAGTTCCTCGGTGAACGCATCGCCGGCCTGCACCAGCAGTCTGAAATCGTACGTGCCCCGATCTATGGCAGACGACGCCGCCAGTGTGGCTGTGCTCAGTTGCTTCAGCGCAGCCTCAACCGCGATACGGGTGCGCGGATGCATGCCGGGCCGATCGTTCAGTGCACGGTCAATCGTCGCGCGGCTGAGTTGAGTCGCCTCCATCAGTTCCTTAAGTTTCGGCTTGCCCTTCATCCCTGTCTCCATACTTCGACGCAAGCGCCATTGACACCGCTCGCCGCTTACAATGAATGTATTCGCTGCCCAAAAATCCGCGTAATTTAGGTTCCGGGATGATTGCCGGCATAATTGATTTTTTCACGTTAAGCATGGCAAACGCCCTGTCTATGGCGAAACACAAGAATCAATCACCGGTAACGAACACCACCCCATCGAATCGATCGCTCGAACGCGGGCTCGAACTGCTGCGCGCCTTCGGTCCCGGTGCAACGCTTCTCGGCAATGGAGATCTCGCGGAACGCACAGGTCTGCCGAAGGCGACAGTAAGCCGCCTCACGCGAACGCTCGTGGAAGCGGGTTATCTCGAGCACGACTCGGCGCGCAGGGCGTATCGACTGGGGCTACCCGTGCTCAGTCTGGCGCAGGCGTTGCGCAGCGGATCCACCGTACTCAACGCTGCAGGACCGTTAATCCGCGACACGGCCCAAACGAAGCGCATCAATGTCGGAATCGCGGGCGCCGACAGGGAAGAGATGGTCTACCTTGAGTCCATTCGTTATAACCAGCGAGCCTCATTGCGTACGATCGTCTCGGGACAACGCGTGCCGATGGCACTGACGTCGCTCGGCCGGGCGTATCTCGCTATGCAGCCGGAGGCCGAATTCTCCCGGCTGATGGACGCGTTCAGGAACCGCGGACGGAGCGGTTGGGAACGTCTGGCGCGAGAAATCACCGAGGCCGTGGATGATGTGCACCGAAACGGCTTTTGCGTCGCAAGCTGGCAGCCAGAAGTGATTGCACTCGCGACACCCCTCGCCATTCCCGGACATCGTTTGCTGGTCCTCAACTTTAGCGTCCGCACGGCGGCGTCAAAAGACAGCGTTGTAAGCGAACTGGCGGCACTCCTGCTGCGTCTGCGCGACGACATTACAGCCGCATGCGCGCGCCTGGAAGGCTGAAGACTGCAAACCTCTCGTTCATTCCCGGCGTTCACTGATCGCGCGCGCTGGAATACCCAGCACCACTGCAAGACCGCCGAGAATGGAAACGACCGCAACCGCATAGAGACCCACGGCGCTGCTACCGAAGTGCGTCGATGCATAGCCGATCACCGAGGGCGCCGAAATCCCGCCAAACTGGCCGAGGCTGCTAATGAGGCCAATTCCGCTTGCTGCGGCGGTGCTCGACAGATACGCGGGTGGGATCGTCCAGAACAGAGACAGCATGCCAAGATAACCAGCCGTCGCGATGCAAAGGAGTACCACCAGAATACCTGCGTGATTCGCCGCCGCCGGCAGAAGCACGACGCCCAGCGCGGCCATCAATGCGCTTGCCATGAAATGCCACCGCCTCTCCAGCATACGATCCGAACTCCGGCCAAGCAGATACATCACAACTGCGCCGACCACATACGGAATCGCGGAAAGAAGTCCAATGTGCCAGTAGTTAGACACACCGCTTTTCTGGATCACGCTCGGAGCCCAGATATGCACGACGATGCTCGCCCAAGGTACGCTGAAGTATGCAAAGGTCAGGAAATAGAACTTTGGCTCCTTCAACGCAACCCAGATCGAACCATGAGCGCGTGCGGCCTTCGTTTGCGCGTCGCGGTTGAGCTCCGCCAGCAGGAGAGCCTTTTCGTCGTCCGAGAGCCAGGTCGCCTGCTCGGGGCGGTCCGTCAGATAGACATAGGCAAAGACACCGGCGATCACTGACGGAAATCCTTCCAGAAGGAACAGCCATTGCCAGCCGTTGTAGCCAAGTAAGCCCGACATGCTATTGAGAATCCATCCCGACACGGGTCCACTGATGATGCCGGATACGCAGATCGCCGTCATGAAGATCGACGTGACGCGTGCCCGGCGCGCGGCCGGAAACCAGTAGGTGAAGTAGAGAATCACGCCCGGGAAGAATCCTGCTTCCGCTGCGCCCAGCAACACGCGCGCGATGTAGAACTGCGTCGGCGTCTGAACGAACGCGGTGCCCGCCGAAACGATGCCCCATAGCGCCATGATCCGCATGAGCGTTTTTCTCACACCGACTCGCGCGAGCCACAGGTTGCTCGGCACCTCGAAGAGCATGTAACCCACGTAGAAGAGTCCTACACCCAGACCGAATGCGGCGTCGGAAAGACCGATGTCACGCGAGAACTGCAGGTGCGCAAAGCCGATATTGGCGCGATCCAGATAAGCGAAGACGTAACAAATGAAGAGGAACGGCAGCAGCCGCCAGGTGACTTTCCGGTAGACGGCTTCTGTCTGCGGTTGCGCGACGGCGCTGACGTCGATTGGATTGGAACGGGCTGCGTGCATCATGTCTCCGGGCTTGTATGGGCCGCAGGATCGTCATGGCCCGTGTCCTGCGTTGGAAACCATTATCGACGTCGAACGCTCGATGACAATCTCCCAATTCCACCCAGTGGAATTTCCCCGTCCCTCGGATGAAACACCCTTCGTTCCACAGAGTGGAATTGACGGGGTGTCTTGAGCGGCCGGTGGGGCTAAGCTGCATTGGCAGATTGACCTTGTCAGTCGACTCCAATTCAACCATCGAGACACGCATGAGCACATCCACTATTCAAGTCACTATCGACTCGCAGGTTGCCACGATCGCGCTGAATCGTCCCGAAAAGCGTAACGCCATCACCAACGAAATGCGCGCTGAACTGATCGCGGCGCTGGAGACCGTGTCGCGCGACCGGGAGGTACGCGCCGTGGTGTTGACCGGCAACGGCAAGGGATTTTGCGCTGGCGGTGACGTCAGCGGTATGGCGCAACGTATGGACGCGCCCGCCGGCGAGGTGGCGTTCAATGGCTGGTCCCGTCAGCAACTCGTGCATCACACGGTCAATCTGCTCTACTCGATGCCCAAACCGACCATCGCTGCCGTCAACGGCGCAGCGGCGGGCCTCGGTGCCGACATGGCGCTCTCCTGCGACTTTATCCTCGCGTCGCAGGAAGCGAGCTTCGCGTGGAGCTACATCAAGCGCGGCCTGATTCCCGACGGTGGCGGCATGTACTTTTTGCCGCGACGGGTCGGCCTCGCGCGGGCGAAGGAACTGATTTTCAGCGGGCGCAAGGTAGATGCGAAGGAAGCGTTGGAAATCGGCATCGCGGATCGCCTGAGCGAGCCGGATTCACTCATCGCCGACGCCCACGCCTGGGCCACAGAATTGAGCCAGGGTTCGGCCACTGCACTCGCGCTCGGCAAGAGCATCCTCAACCAGAGCTACGAGTTGTCCGCGCATCAGGTGTTTGCACAAGGCAGCCAGGCACAGGCCGTCTGCTATACAAGCAGTGAACATCGCGACTCAGTGCTCGCATTCCTGAACAAGACCAAGTGAGCACGAGGGAGATTGACATGAACGCAATTTCAAAATTGATGCGCCCGGCGAGCGTAGCGGTGATCGGCGCATCGGCGGACGCAACCAAGACTTCGGGCCGCCCGGTCGCATACCTCAGGAAGCACGGCTTCGATGGCGCCATCTACCCGGTCAACCCCCGTTACGAATCGATCGACGGCCTGCCCTGCTATCCCGATGTAGCGTCGTTGCCGCACGCGCCCGATGTCGGCATCGTACTGCTCGGAGCCGAGCGCGCTCACGTTGCGGTAAGAGATCTGGCGAGCCGCGGGACGAGTGCTGCAATCGTATTGGCAAGTGGCTATGCAGAGATCGGCGAGGAAGGCGCGAGGCGTCAGGCGCAATTGATCGAGGCAGCAGGGTCCATGCGCCTGCTCGGACCGAACACGATCGGGCTCGTCAACCTGACCGACCGCATCACGCTGTCGGCAAGCGGCGCACTGGAGACCGACGCTTTCACAGTCGGCGGAATCGGCGTGGTATCACAAAGCGGGGGGATTCTCGGCTCGCTGCTGTCGCGGGCAGCAGCAAACGGCATTGGCTTGTCCAAGCTGGTGTCGACGAGCAATGAGGCGGATCTCGACATGGCAGACTTCGTCGATTATCTGGTTGACGACGATTCGACTTCTGTTATCGCGCTCTACATGGAAGGGCTGCGTCAGCCCGATCGATTCCGGCGCGCAGCGTTACGGGCGGCGGCGGCAGGCAAGCCGGTCGTGGTGTTCAAGATTGGGCGTTCCGAATCAGGTGCACGTTCGGCGGTCTCGCATACGGGCGCACTGGCGGGCTCCGACCGCATGTATGACGCGCTCTTCAGCCAGGTTGGCGTCATTCGTGCGCAGACGTTTTCCGATTTGCTCGATATTCCTCATGCGCTCGCTACGCGCCGCAAGCTCTCCGGGCGACGGGTGGCGATTCTGACATCGACTGGCGGAGCGGGCACGCTCGTCGCCGACAGCCTCGGCATGGCGGGCTTTGAGACTCCGCCCCCCGATGAAGCGACTGCTGCAACGCTGCGCGCGCTCCAGACCGGCGACCATGCGGTGCTCGACCGCAATCCGATCGACGTGACGCTAGCGGGTCTGCAACCGGCTCTGCTGCGTGGTGCGATCGGCACGCTACTCGACAGTCCGACTTACGACGCGGTCGTAGTTATCGTTGGTTCGTCGGGCCTCGCAATGCCTGACCTGATGGCTGGCGCGATCCGCGATTCGCTGCCCGGCAGTGACAAGCCCGTGATGGCATTTGTGAGCCCGCACGCGCCGGAGATCACGCGGTTGCTTAACGAGCAGGCAGTACCGGCGTTTCCTTCGCCCGAAAGCGTGACGAGCGCACTGGCTGCGATGTGGCAGCACGGTGAGTACATGCGACGCGCCGTGGGTTTGGTCGAAAAACACCCTGAAGCAGAAGTCGACGTGAGTGATCTACCTGATGGATCACTAAACGAAGCGCAGGCGAAAGAGCTTTTTGCCCGCTTCGGTGTGACAGCGGTACGCGAGCGTGTCGTCACTAACTCGAATGAAGCCGAGAGCGCCGCTCGCGAGCTGGGAGACAAAGTCGTTCTCAAACTGCTTTCGAACACGATCACTCACAAAAGCGATGTCGGCGGCGTAGCGGTTGGGGTCACTGCCGACAGCATCGGGACGCGCCTGAATCGCATGCGGGACGACGTTGAAACCGCGACCGGGGTAGCCGCGGAGGCGTTTCTCGTCCAGGAAATGGTGGCCGGTGGAACGGAACTGATTCTTGGCCTTCATCGCGACTCATTGGGCACAGCATTGCTGCTGGGAATGGGCGGCGTCACGGCGGAACTGTTCAAGGACACGACGATGCGACTCCTGTCCACCGAAGCGCCGTTGTCGCGTGACGACGCACTTGGAATGATCCGCGAACTAAAAACGTGGCCGCTGCTCGACGGGTATCGTGGACGGCCTCGCGCTGATATTGATGCCCTCGTTACCGCAATCATTGCGTTTTCGCGAATGGCGGTGAGGCTTGGCGGGCGCATTGTTGAGGCTGAAATCAATCCGATCTTCGTGCTGCCTGCGGGCCAAGGGGTGCGGGCCGCGGACGGCGTGGCTGTACTCGGATCGGAGGCTCATGTGGAGGAACTCGATTGGCTTCCGGAAAATTAACCAAATAGCTTCCGCTTTGGGTGATTTAAACGGTCAAAACGAAGGTATTTCGCTGAGCCTGTTACCCAAATAACTTCCGAGGTCGACAGTTTTTTACCATAAAACCTCCATCGTCGTAGAGGGCGCGACCAAGCTAGCGGTCAGCAGCTTCAAGGCCGCCGTGAACGGCTCCGATCAATCGAGTCCGTACCGAGTGCCCGAGACTCGGCCAAAGCCGCCGTTCGCCTGTTGACACCTGCATGCCGGCTCACTCCAGCAAAGCGGTCGTTCGACGGCGGCAATCGCGAACGGTCGATGTGACATCGGCGAACGCGTACTTTCGACCCTAAGCGGCCTTACGCGCTAGTGCAAGGACGACGGCCGCTTCCAAGGTACATCGGTCATTCAACGCCGCCCGGTAGCGGGCAGATGTAACGCCCTACCGAAGGATGCGGCGTTCTGCGAGAACTGCGGCACGCCGGTCCGCCGCGCGGACCAAGTGCCAGGGGCATACGTCGACGCACTTCGCGCATGTGCGGGGCACCGAACTGTCGGTACGCCGCAGACATCCAACGGCGAGGCTGTCGGCGCGCCACCGCCACTTCGCGGATCGCAGTCATGCCCGCGGCTGCCGCGGAGGCCCGATTCGATCGTGCAACGCCGCGTGCCGCCTTGGGGCGCGGCACACGGCGCGAACATGGTACACCCTGTGCCGTAGAGACCGTTGGTCCGCAACGCTCTGCAAAAGAATCAACCGCCACCAAGGTCATCTGTTTTTGCACCGCTTAACGCACAGAACTCAAACGGATCTCCTTCGATTCGACGAATAACATACCTCCGCTGGGCGATAACCAGGCGGTGGGGGAGTTCAGCCCCCCGCAAAAGGAAAGCTCGCTATCCGTTCTTCAAGGTTCTGTGGCATCGCCCGATATGCTAAGCTGTTAAGCAGTGCTGCGCGCAAATGTAGCGTGCAATCGATTGCTTTTCTCGGATGTATGAAGAGGAGAAGCGACCATGAAAATCCTATGGGTCGATGACCACGAAATTCTTTGCGTTGCTCTTTCCGAATATGTCC
Source organism: Paraburkholderia sediminicola (assembly GCF_046027355.1). Lineage (GTDB taxonomy): Bacteria > Pseudomonadota > Gammaproteobacteria > Burkholderiales > Burkholderiaceae > Paraburkholderia > Paraburkholderia sediminicola_B. The sequence continues at coordinate 9,871 of NZ_JAQQEK010000015.1, forward strand.
AAACACACGCGTCGGAGCTGAGCGCAACCCCAATCGACATCACGCCCGTCTTTACGCTTGCCAGCGCGCTTGAAGAAGTCAACAAGACACCTCCCCCGGACCTGGTATTCCTGGATCTTAATCTGGATGGTAAGAACCGTGGCGCCGCGACACTTGAGCATTTCCAGGCCGGAAATCCATCCAATGTTCCCGTGGTCATCTGCACAGGACTTGCTCCTGGAAACGATCATGAAGTTGAAATTTTGCGAATGTGCATGCGTGACTACGCCGCTCGAGGAATCCTGTTGAAAGGAGGCGCGCACAAAAAAATGTTCATTGGACTGAGCAGGATCTTAGGAGGTGAACTCTGGATTCCGGAAGAAGTCTTGCTCCGCTTTGCCTGCTCGACACAAGCGCCCTCAGTTAGCCAGAATCAGCATCATCTTGGGCTTTCTCCGCGAGAGTGGGACCTGGCGCGTTGCATTGCACGTGGCCTCTCAGGGAAACAGATCGCAAGAGAGCTTAGCGTCTCCGAGGGACATGTCAGACAGGTTTCTTGTGTTATTTACGACAAACTTCAAGTCAGAAACCGCGTTGAAGCTGCACTTCGAGTCACTGCCGAGCTGGCCCTTGGAAGGGGGGCAGCAGATACGCGACTGTCGTGAAGATCTCCGCCACACCGCTCTTCATGTTCCCCTGCCATCACTTTTAACCGCCTTCGGTCGACGTTTTTGGCTTATGTTCTGCAAGTGTGGTCAATAAGGTTCGTTCCGAAACCGGTTTCGACAAAAGCTTCATGCCACTGACGGCTACTTTTTTGAGCACAGCTGACGAGGTGTCCCCCGACCACAGGATTGCAGGGATCGAAGCGTCGGTAGCAGCGCGGACCGCCGTAATTGCAGCAATACCGTCCTCGTTTTCCAGCCGGTAGTCGGAGAGGATGAAGTGCGGACCGCTTGCCAAAGCTTCAATGCGCAACTGCTCGATGACGTCGGATGATGATTCCCCCGCCACGACGTAGCAGCCATGCTCGATCAGGCGCATCGATATTTCGATTCTTAAGTCGCTATTGTCCTCGATGATCGCCACGACCATATTGGTCAGGTCCGGGTCGCCGTCTTCAACCGTTTGAACCTCGAGCAACTCCGGCGGTATGAGTCCCATGAACGGGACCGTAACCGAAAAACGCGATCCCCGCCCTGGTGTCGAGTCCACGTCCAGTTTGTGACCAAGAAGGTTCGCGAGCCCCTGGACAATGGACAGACCCAGGCCGAACCCTTTTTCACGATTCCTCTCGGGATTATTGACCTGTACATAGCTTTTGAAGATATCCGCCTGTCTACCTTCAGGGATACCGATCCCGTTGTCCCAGACGCTTATCTTTATGCAGCTGCCTCGCCTCTGGCAACTCACCAGAACATGTCCCTTCTTTCCTCCCTGCTCGGAAGGCGTGTAACGGACTGCATTGATCACCATATTTCGGACGATCCTGTCCAACGCATGTCGATCCGTACGGACCAGATAGGGGCGACTATGGAGTCTTAACTTCAGCCCCTTCGCGTCAGCCAGCGGCTGCATATCCACGACTATGCCGCGTAAAAGGGAAGGCAGCGCCACCTCCTGAATTTCTACATTCCAGGTGCCGGACTCGAGGCGGCAGATATCCAGTGCCCCGTTAATCATCCATTCCATCGCATCCACTTGCCTTTGCGCAAGCGAGACGTCTTCGACCAGATCGGTCGATTTAATGCTCCGCTCGATAAAATTTAACTTCAGGCCGAGCGTTGTGAGCGGTTGACGCAAGTCATGGCTTATTGCAGCGATAAGCAGGTTCTTCTCCGCCTTTGCCGCTTCAGCCCGCTCTCGCGCCTCATCGATAATAATCTCTTTAACATATGCGCGTTTCTGAGTGTAAAAAATAAACCACGCGAGGAAACAATAACCAATCAGTTGAGCCGTATAAAAGCCCAGCATTGCTGGCCGGTAAATAAATAGAGGTGGTCCCAAGCTAAATCCGAACGGGATAGCGCCGAGCACAAATGAACCTAAATTCGCACGAAGACTGGGTGCGAGCAGCAGCAAGGTAAATGTATGGCTGATTAGCGTGTACTCAAGGAAGCCCAAACTGGCCAATTTGACGTAGGGCGCATGGCCCGAGAAATCGGGTGGGGTTAGCCCAAAGCTACCCGCCGCCCACCAGAGCGATGTCAGTGTGACGGCTGCAGCCCATGCCCAGTGCATCTGCTTGACCGCGTTGACGCCGGCGTGCTTCGGGAGCGCCATTGTCTTTTTCAGTAAGTATGCTGCCATGGGAGTGGCCATCCCCCACAGTCCCAGGATCCAGACGACACGGAACCAAAGATAGCTATCCGACGTTTTGGTCCACGATCCATATACGCACAACAGCGAGGCTCCGACCGACACCAGCACGGTCCAACATACCGCTCGACGGGACAGCGATTTCAATAACTCAAGTTTGACAAAGAGATTCTGCTCGGTACTGAGTGCTGCAACCGGTCCCAGAAAAGGATTCACAAATTCAGCGAATCTGCGGCGCTCGATTGTGTGAGCCGTTTCACCCGTGCACAGTGATGTTCTGGCCCCGGGCTTTTCGCCCGCGTCAGAATCACGTCGTGTTTGAATACGGGATGCCATAGCAGGCCTCCGAGCATCAAGTGCAGCTACGCTCCGTTGTGCTAGCTTTGTGTTCCCCTACCATCTCTTTCACCCGCCTTCGGTCAATGTTTTTGGCTTATGTTCTGCAAGTATGGTCAATAAGGTCTGTTCCGAATCCGGTCCCGACAAAAGCTTCATGCCACTGACGGCTACTTTTTTGAGCACAGCTGACGAGGTGTCCCCCGACCACAGGATCGCAGGGATCGAAGCGTCGGTAGCAGTGCGGACCGCCGTAATTGCAGCAATACCGTCCTCGTTTTCCAGCCGGTAGTCGGAGAGGATGAAGTGCGGACCGCTTGCCAAAGCTTCAATGCGCAACTGCTCGATGACGTCGGATGATGATTCCCCCGCCACGACGTAGCAGCCATGCTCGATCAGGCGCATCGATATTTCGATTCTTAAGTCGCTATTGTCCTCGATGATCGCCACGACCATATTGGTCAGGTCCGGGTCGCCGTCTTCAACCGTTTGAACCTCGAGCAACTCCGGCGGTATGAGTCCCATGAACGGGACCGTAACCGAAAAACGCGATCCCCGCCCTGGTGTCGAGTCCACGTCCAGTTTGTGACCAAGAAGGTTCGCGAGCCCCTGGACAATGGACAGACCCAGGCCGAACCCTTTTTCACGATTCCTCTCGGGATTATTGACCTGTACATAGCTTTTGAAGATATCCGCCTGTCTACCTTCAGGGATACCGATCCCGTTGTCCCAGACGCTTATCTTTATGCAGCTGCCTCGCCTCTGGCAACTCACCAGAACATGTCCCTTCTTTCCTCCCTGCTCGGAAGGCGTGTAACGGACTGCATTGATCACCATATTTCGGACGATCCTGTCCAACGCATGTCGATCCGTACGGACCAGATAGGGGCGACTATGGAGTCTTAACTTCAGCCCCTTCGCGTCAGCCAGCGGCTGCATATCCACGACTATGCCGCGTAAAAGGGAAGGCAGCGCCACCTCCTGAATTTCTACATTCCAGGTGCCGGACTCGAGGCGGCAGATATCCAGTGCCCCGTTAATCATCCATTCCATCGCATCCACTTGCCTTTGCGCAAGCGAGACGTCTTCGACCAGATCGGTCGATTTAATGCTCCGCTCGATAAAATTTAACTTCAGGCCGAGCGTTGTGAGCGGTTGACGCAAGTCATGGCTTATTGCAGCGATAAGCAGGTTCTTCTCCGCCTTTGCCGCTTCAGCCCGCTCTCGCGCCTCATCGATAATAATCTCTTTAACATATGCGCGTTTCTGAGTGTAAAAAATAAACCACGCGAGGAAACAATAACCAATCAGTTGAGCCGTATAAAAGCCCAGCATTGCTGGCCGGTAAATAAATAGAGGTGGTCCCAAGCTAAATCCGAACGGGATAGCGCCGAGCACAAATGAACCTAAATTCGCACGAAGACTGGGTGCGAGCAGCAGCAAGGTAAATGTATGGCTGATTAGCGTGTACTCAAGGAAGCCCAAACTGGCCAATTTGACGTAGGGCGCATGGCCCGAGAAATCGGGTGGGGTTAGCCCAAAGCTACCCGCCGCCCACCAGAGCGATGTCAGTGTGACGGCTGCAGCCCATGCCCAGTGCATCTGCTTGACCGCGTTGACGCCGGCGTGCTTCGGGAGCGCCATTGTCTTTTTCAGTAAGTATGCTGCCATGGGAGTGGCCATCCCCCACAGTCCCAGGATCCAGACGACACGGAACCAAAGATAGCTATCCGACGTTTTGGTCCACGATCCATATACGCACAACAGCGAGGCTCCGACCGACACCAGCACGGTCCAACATACCGCTCGACGGGACAGCGATTTCAATAACTCAAGTTTGACAAAGAGATTCTGCTCGGTACTGAGTGCTGCAACCGGTCCCAGAAAAGGATTCACAAATTCAGCGAATCTGCGGCGCTCGATTGTGTGAGCCGTTTCACCCGTGCACAGTGATGTTCTGGCCCCGGGCTTTTCGCCCGCGTCAGAATCACGTCGTGTTTGAATACGGGATGCCATAGCAGGCCTCCGAGCATCAAGTGCAGCTACGCTCCGTTGTGCTAGCTTTGTGTTCCCCTACCATCTCTTTCACCCGCCTTCGGTCAATGTTTTTGGCTTATGTTCTGCAAGTATGGTCAATAAGGTCTGTTCCGAATCCGGTCCCGACAAAAGCTTCATGCCACTGACGGCTACTTTTTTGAGCACAGCTGACGAGGTGTCCCCCGACCACAGGATCGCAGGGATCGAAGCGTCGGTAGCAGTGCGGACCGCCGTAATTGCAGCAATACCGTCCTCGTTTTCCAGCCGGTAGTCGGAGAGGATGAAGTGCGGACCGCTTGCCAAAGCTTCAATGCGCAACTGCTCGATGACGTCGGATGATGATTCCCCCGCCACGACGTAGCAGCCATGCTCGATCAGGCGCATCGATATTTCGATTCTTAAGTCGCTATTGTCCTCGATGATCGCCACGACCATATTGGTCAGGTCCGGGTCGCCGTCTTCAACCGTTTGAACCTCGAGCAACTCCGGCGGTATGAGTCCCATGAACGGGACCGTAACCGAAAAACGCGATCCCCGCCCTGGTGTCGAGTCCACGTCCAGTTTGTGACCAAGAAGGTTCGCGAGCCCCTGGACAATGGACAGACCCAGGCCGAACCCTTTTTCACGATTCCTCTCGGGATTATTGACCTGTACATAGCTTTTGAAGATATCCGCCTGTCTACCTTCAGGGATACCGATCCCGTTGTCCCAGACGCTTATCTTTATGCAGCTGCCTCGCCTCTGGCAACTCACCAGAACATGTCCCTTCTTTCCTCCCTGCTCGGAAGGCGTGTAACGGACTGCATTGATCACCATATTTCGGACGATCCTGTCCAACGCATGTCGATCCGTACGGACCAGATAGGGGCGACTATGGAGTCTTAACTTCAGCCCCTTCGCGTCAGCCAGCGGCTGCATATCCACGACTATGCCGCGTAAAAGGGAAGGCAGCGCCACCTCCTGAATTTCTACATTCCAGGTGCCGGACTCGAGGCGGCAGATATCCAGTGCCCCGTTAATCATCCATTCCATCGCATCCACTTGCCTTTGCGCAAGCGAGACGTCTTCGACCAGATCGGTCGATTTAATGCTCCGCTCGATAAAATTTAACTTCAGGCCGAGCGTTGTGAGCGGTTGACGCAAGTCATGGCTTATTGCAGCGATAAATTGGTTCTTCTCCGCCGTTGCCGCTACAGCCTGAGATCGCGCCTCCTCGAGAACAACCTCTTTTACACATGTCCGTTGCTGATCGTTGCAAATGAACCATGCGATGACACAATAGCCAATTATTTGAGCCGTATACCAGTCAAACATTCCTGGCCGGTTAATAAATAGCAGTGGTGCCAAGTTAAATCCGAATGGGATAGTGCCGATCACGAGTGAACCTAAAGCCGCGCGAAAACTGGGTGCGAGCAGCAGCAAAGTAAATGCCTGGCTGATCATCGTCAGTTCCACGAAGCCATACCGGGCAAATCTAAAGTAATAACCATGGAGGAGCACGAAGCTGGGTGGGATTAGCCCAAAGCTGGCCGCCGCCCACCAGAACGATGTCAGCATGACCAATGCAGCCCATGCCCAGTGCATCTGCTCGACCGCGCTGACGCCGGCGTGCTTCGGGAGCGTCATTGTCTTTTTCAGTAAGTATGCTGCCAAGGGAGCGGCCATCCCCCACAGTCCTAGGATCCAGACGACATGGAACAAGGGATAAATATCCGACGTTTTGATCCACGATCCAAATACGAACCAGAACGGGCTTCCGACCAACAGTAGCGCGATCCAATATACCGATCGGCGGGACAGCGATTGCAATAACTCGCGTTTGACGAGGAGATTCTGCTCAGTACTGAGTGCTGCAACCGGTCCCACAAAAAGATTCATCAATTCAGCGAATCTGCGGCGCTCGATTGTGTGAGCCGTTTCACCCGCGCACAGTGATGTTCTGGCCCCGGGCTTTTCGCCCGCGTCAGAATCACGTCGTGTTTGAGTAGAGGACGCCATAACAGGCCTCCGGGAATCAGGTGCAGCTACACCCCATTGTGCTAGCGGTCCGCCAGCAAGTCGATGGACAAGTGTTCTGTTTTTTGCCGAACAAAAGTTCGTGGTCCACGCAGGTGGTCCCTACCTGAGATTTGTGCCCGCTGTGCCGGCATTGGGTGGAAGACCGTCGAAGCTGCTGAACGAGGGTAAGTATGAGGCTGATCTCTCGCGCTGCGCAGTACCAGTAACTCGCAGTTGTCCTGATCAAGCACGGTTCGCCAATTGCGATATTGGGTGCTCGCTCCGTGTGTGCCGCGTCGAACTGCATCCGTAACCCGGCGTGCGCCGTACTCTCAAGAAGTCACTCTAACGAATAATCGTAAAGCGACACCGAACATTTATTCGCCCGCAAAGGAACATTTAATGCCGAACATCAAATTATCGACGCAACTACAACTGACACGGTTACACGGCGTAATAATGCAGCATAATTCGACACAAGGAGGGCGTCAATCACCGCACAATGGCTCGCGTTTTTCTCTTGTCTAATGCCTGTTACGAGTACGGCTCTATAACCGGCCGATGCGGAAAACGCAGTGCGTACATGCACGACATTTTCCACCTCACTTTCAGGGAGATTGACATGATCCGCAATACGCCCCCGAGTTAAGCCAGCTGGGTCGCGGACGACTCCACGCCCCATATCAACCACAACTTCCAGTTTCTCTGCAGAACTGTCTGCAGTGTGCTATTAGGCATCCTGATTGTTAAGCTAGCCATAAATCAAGGAGCTCCATTATGAAAACCCTTGCATGCCTTGTCCTCGCCAGCTGTGCGCTTGCCAGCCCAGTCGTCAGCTTCGCTCAGAGCACCGCCCCCGTCACCCGTGCGCAGGTGCGTGCGGAACTGATCCGTCTCGAGCAGGCCGGCTATCACGTCGGCGACGGCGACGATACGACGTATCCTGCGCAAATTCAGGCTGCTGAAGCGAAGATCGCTGCACAGGACAGCCAGCAGGCGGGCAACAGTGACGTTGGCGGCACGACGACCAACGGCACCACAGCTTCCGGCAGTGTCCAGCATGTGTCGAAGCCCTCGCCATCGTCGTGCGTCGGCCCCGCAAGTTACTGCAACCTTTTCTTCGGTAATTGACCGCCGATGGCTCGCCCGACACCGCCCCGACGATCCGGGTAACGTGCCTGAATCGTCTGGGGGCATCCTCACCGGCGGCGTCCGAATCTTCGGACCCTCCGCAACGAATAGCCAGTGACATGATGAACCCGCGGCCGATAGGCATTGCCTCCCACATGGTGTTGACCTCGTTGACACTTTACGTCGCCGACGTATTGCTGCGCACTAACAACAGCGTTGGCAGGCGCGATGCTGCTGATTCTCGGGACGTCGGCCACACATCTCCTTCGCCGCTTAATCCATTTGAGCATCAAGCCGCATTCGATGGGCTTTCGCGAGTTATCGTCGCATGCGCGCGCCTTTTCACTCGCGGTCATGCTTCAGGCAGCATTCAGACCGGCGCATTCGAGCGCCTATGCAAACCGAGGGCTTCTATTTGTTCTCGAGGAGGTCCCACGAGACGAGGTGTCGAGGCATATGCGCTGCACAGGCCGATCGCGACACTGGCTGCGGCACGACAGCCTGACCACGAGCGAGCGCGAAGAACTCACGCGCCTGCACCACTAGGTTCGCCAGCTCAAGCTTGAGCGTGAGATGCAGGTGGACACCGACGCCACCAACATGATCACGGCCGCCAAAGAAGACGGGGGAGATCGAATTGATCGCGAGCGTAAGTCCGTTGTTTCGGGCGGAGCGGACGTTCGAACGTCCGAGTGAAGGTCTGGTTGAACGTCTCTGGCTGGCCGCACTGAGCCCGACGATGAAGGGCTCAGGTCGACCCTGAGCTGCCTTTCAACGCACTTTGGCTTCAATGGCGGCTTTCAAGTTGCAACGGCCATCGCCACCAAGGCGATCCGACGTCCTCCCAGACCGTCTCGTTAACTATCCTGCTGGCGGATTCCTCCCCTTGAAAAATTCAGTTGAGCGCTCCTCGAAGTCGGCGCGTGGTGTTCGGAAATACCCGTGAATTGCAACACGTCTATGACTAGCCTATCTTGAATCACTGAACGGTCTTTAGTACGCGGCGTATCTCCAAGGCCAATAGCCTGGCTTTCATCTGGCCGAACCCGAGCACAGGCAGCCAGTCCACGCGAGCGTCCACGGGAAGCGTTGAAAAGAAGATTGCTCGACAACCGTACTTGAAAGTGAAGGTCCGCCATACGGTTCCAGCCTGTCTTCTCTGCGATTTCAGTTTTCCAACAATAGCAGGAGTCGGATATGACGACACCTCTTCACGGACAGATGATGGACGTGCCACTGACGGTCTCTTCGCTGCTCGCACATGCGTCACGCCACTTCGGCACGACGGAGATCGTGTCGAAGCGTATCGAGGGCGACGTACATCGCTACACATACCGCGACTGCGAAAAGCGCGCGAAGCAGCTCGCGCAGGCGCTGATCGCGCTGGGTGTCGAGGCAGGCGACCGGATCGGCACGCTCGCCTGGAACGGCTACCGGCATCTGGAAACGTACTACGGCACGACGGGCTTCGGCGCCGTGTGCCATACCATCAACCCCCGGCTCTTTCCCGACCAGATCGCGTGGATCATCAACGATGCCGATGACAGGTACATCCTGTTTGATACGACGTTCGCGCAGCTGATCGATCGCCTCGCGCAGCGCTGTCCGAGGGTGCGCGGCTGGATTGTTCTCACTGACGACGAGCATCTGCCGGCAATGCGATCACCCACGCCACTGGTCAGCTACGAGACGTTGCTCGAACCGCACGACGGCACATTCGACTGGCCGCTCCTTGACGAGCGCCAGGCATCGTACCTTTGCTATACCTCCGGCACGACAGGCAATCCAAAGGGTGCGCTGTACTCGCATCGCTCGACGGTGCTGCACGCGTTAGGGGCGTCGTTGCCCGATGCGATGGGCCTGTCCTCGCGCGACTCGGTACTGCCCGTCGTTCCGATGTTTCATGTAAACGCCTGGGGCATCCCGCATGCCGCGCCGCTCACGGGCGCGAAGCTCGTCTTTCCAGGCAACCATCTTGACGGAGAATCCCTGTTCGAACTGATGGAAACGGAGCGCGTTACCTGTTCCAACGGCGTGCCGACCGTCTGGCTTGGCCTGCTCAACTACATGAAGGAAGCGGGCGTGCGGTTTTCGTCATTGCAACGCACCGGGATCGGCGGGTCCACTTGCCCGCCGGCGATGCTGCGCACGTTCGAGGATGAATACGGAGTCGAGGCCATTCACGGCTGGGGCATGACCGAGATGTCGCCGATCGGGACCCTTGCGACGCTCAACTGGGACCAGTCGCAGCGGCCGCCGGAAGAGCAGCGCCGGCTGCGCGAAAATCAGGGGCATGTAATCTACGGGGTCGACATGAAGATCGTTGGCGACGACGGGCGCGATTTGCCGTGGGACGGCGTCGCGTTCGGCGAGCTGCACGTGCGCGGTCCGTGGGTGATCGAGCGGTATTTCCAGAAGGATGACTCGCCGCTCGTCAACGGCTGGTTCCCAACCGGCGACGTGGCCACGATCGACCGGGACGGTTTCATGCGCATAACCGACCGCTGCAAGGATGTCATCAAGTCGGGGGGCGAGTGGATCAGTTCGATCGAGGTCGAGAACCTGGCGATGGCGCATCCGGCCGTCGCAGAGGCGGCCTGCATCGCCTGCGCGCATCCGAAGTGGTCCCAGCGGCCGCTGCTCGTCATCGTCAAACACAAGGACGTGGAGGTCACGCGCGATGAACTGCTCGCGCTCTACGAGGGAAAGGTCGCCAAATGGTGGATCCCGGATGACATTGTCTTCGTCAACGAATTGCCGCACACCGCAACTGGCAAGCTAAACAAGCTAAAGCTGCGCGAGCTGTTCCGCGACCACGTATTGCCGTTGCAACGCGAAGTCCCGAACTGTCCACACAGCAAGCGGGGAGCGGCGGGCTCTGGATCAACGCCTGCGCCAGAATGATTGAAAGAGGTATCGACAAGACTATCGATGGGCAGGCACGGCGGGACTCGACCCGATCATTTGCTAGACCCATTCGCTGCACCGTACGAAAGCAACGTTTTTTGGACCGATCGGCAGTAGAACCCCTGAGTTTCTTCGTCGGCCTGTGCATCAACGCCCGACCCTTCAACGGCTTCACGTTTTCCGGTCAGTCACATCGAGGCTGTCGAACAGTGCGATCGCTGCCGTAACGTCCTGACAGTCCAGCCCTCCGGTGAAAGTGCTGACAACTGGCCTGAGCACGTCCTGCGCCTCCCGGCGTTTTCCGTTGGCTTTCCACAAGCTGGCCAGGGATGTGGCTGCACGGAGTTCGATAAGTCTCGATCCAACCGACCGCGAATCGGTCAGCGCGACGTTGAACCAGTGTTCTGCTATGGCGTCGTCAGATCCAGAATCGAGCAGTTCGGTCACACCGCGGGAGTAGGTTAACTCAATCAACGACAACAATTGTCCGGTGCTTGCGCATTCAAGGCGACCCGTTTCGATGTCGCGCCGCGCTTCATCGAAACGGCCCAGGTGCGCAAGCGCTTGCGCCCGCCAGGCGTACATATATCCCGAGTCCACGCGCCCCCCTCGGGCAGCAAGATCTTCGATCGCGTGCGCCAGGCGCGCCTCAGCCTGTTGGTGCTTTCCGCACCGCTCGAGCGCGACACCCTCTGAGGCCATCGCCCAGCCTTTCCAGAACGGAAGATTCTGCGTGTCGCAGAGTTCAATGCAGCGATCGCACAGATCGAATGCCGTCTCTTGGTCACCCGTTTCTGAGAACGTCCGCGCAGCGATGCTGAGCGCCATCGACAGTACAAACGGCTGCGCAATTGCCGTCGCATGATCGACAGCCATTTGCGCATGTTGCCTTGCCTGATCGAAGCGGCCAGTTGCCAGATGGCAGTAGCCTAGCCAGTTGCACGCGGCCACCCTCGGGTCATAGGTTGGGCCAAAGCCGCCTCGCCGGTCTGGTTTGTATAAGTCGAGGACAAACTCGAGCAATTTTGTACATTGCGCGAATCGACCCTGCTGGTGGAGAATCGGACCAACGCAGGCGTACGCGACGATCTTGCTATCGATATCCTCTGCGCTTTCGCCCAGCGCGACGAGTCGTTCCGCGATGGCAAGCGCATTTCGCGTATCCGCCCCCACATACGCACACGCCAGGATACCCGATAGCCCCATGATCAAAAGACGTGGATCCGTAACCTGGTCGATCAACTCTTCGACGCGCGCCCACAACGCCGCTGCCTGTTTGCACGCATAGCCTGTGAGCACCCAATGGCAGGCGGCGCCCTGAACAAGGAGTCGCACCTCGTACTCCGCACGGTGTTCGGTGGCCGTCTGATCGATCAGCGCCAGCCCTGCATCGACATAATCCAGAGCCTCGCGATGACGGTTCTTCGCCATTGCCGACCGCGCAGCAGTACGCCACTGTGGTAGTGCAAGGTCAACCAGATCCGCGCGTGTCAAATGCAATGCAAGCAATTCGGGCTGGGTCCTTGCTCTATCCTTTAGTTCATTGGCAAACGCGTGTGCAATTGCCGCGTGAATCTGCTTTCTCCGGCTAACCAAAAGCCCGTCGTAGGCGACCTCGCGCACGAGCGCATGCTTGAATCTGTACACGGTTTCGCTACCGCTTCCATGCCTGAAGACCAGCCCGCTTTCGACGAGGTGATCGAGCGCTTCCTGCAAGCCTGCATCGTCAGTCGGCACGATTGCCGCTAGCAACTCGTGGTCAAACTCTCGGCCGATACATGCCCCGATCTGTGCTACCTCCTTTGTCTTCCCGAGATGGTCGAGGCGTGCCATCAGGGAGTCCTGGATCGTTGACGGAATCGCTAATGGCGGCAAGGGTCTCGTCAGCTCCCAATGGTCGCCCGCGTCACGCAGGAAACCTGACTCGAGCACCGCCTGTGTGAGCTCCTCTACGAACAACGGTACCCCGTCGGTACGTTCGAGAATCTGGGTTAGCAATTCCTCGGGCAATGGCTTGCTGCCGACGAGTTGATCAGCAATCGCTTCCCCCTCGCGCCTTGACAGGCGGTTCAAGTGCAGCAGCGTGACGTTGCCGTGCCCGGTCCAGGGGGGCACGAATTCGGGGCGACAGGTCACAAGAAGGAGTATGGTTGCCTGATGTATCTGCTTCACCATCAGCGCCAACGTCTCGAGGGTTGCCGGATCAGCCCACTGTGCGTCTTCGCAGATCATCAATACGGGCTGACGTTTCGCAAGATGCAGTATCTGCTCGACCACCGCAACTATGGTTTGCTCCCTGTGCTTTTGAGGAGAGAGCATCTGCACCGGATAACGATTGGTCGGCAGCGAAAGCAATGCGGCAAAAAACGGTGCGACGAACGGCAACTGGTCAACGCCGAGGTCCAGTGACGCTTCGAGCCTGTCGAGCTTCTGCTCCGTAGTGTCTTCGCGTTCAAATCCACAAGCACGCTCCAATGGTTCGACAAGTGGGTAGAAGGCCGAGCCGTTGTGATAGGGAGAACACTGATAGAACTGTCGCAGATGAGGTGTATCGGCGAGATGTTTGCTCAGTACACGCGCGATGCGACTTTTCCCGATGCCAGGCTCCCCGCTCAGTAGCACGACCTGACCATCGCCGTCGCGTGCGCTTTCCCACCGGGCGAGAAGTATGGCAACTTCGGATTCGCGACCGACAAAAGGTGTATAGCGGCTCTCTCGGGTGGCTTCGAAGCGGCCCTCGTTACGCATTAGGTCCCGGACGAGATATGCTTTTACCGGACCGCTGATGCCTTTAAGCATGTGTTCACCGAGATCTTCGGTCCTGAAGGTATTGCCGAGCAAGCGATGGGTGCGTGACGAAACCACGATCTGGTCAGGACCGGCCAGAGCGGTCAGACGCGCGCCAAGGTTGGGAGTCTCGCCCACCGCCGCATTCGATATGGAATCATCGCCCGCGCCACTGTCGCCGACGACGACCGAACCGGTTGCGATGCCGATATGCACTCGCAGCGGGATTTGGCCTGAAACCTTGCCGACGGCGGCGACGATATCGAGCGCAGCACGCACGGCGCGCTCCGCGTCATCCTCATGCGCCTGCGGAAAGCCGAAGTACACGACGATGCCGTCGCCGACGTATTGCGCCACATGACCGGCGTAGCGGGAGACGATATCGCTGCATGTGCGTTGGTAAGCGTGCACGAGATCCCTGAGCATCTCCGCGTCGAGTTGCTGCGAAAGCTGTGTCGAACCGACGAGATCGCAAAACAGGATCGTGAGTTGACGGCGACCGGCATCCTTGGCCGGTTGCGATGTCGGGGGCGATACGCGCCCGTCCTTGTCAAGCGTGGAGATCGCTTTTAGCAGGAGCCTGCGGTGCCCGAGCAGCACGCCAAGTTCGACGAGATCCTTCTCCGAGAGGAGCGGCAGCGAATGCAGGTCGATCCCATGGGATTCGAACAATGGCGCGTAATGGTCAAGCCCGATGGGGCGCAGCCACAATGCGAGCGTATCCATGGCCAGACTCCAGTGACGACCGCAACTTGCTTGCCAGCCCGAGGCATCTGGCAACGGGCAAGAAATGGAACGGCGTCAGTTAGTTCATACCGTAGTAAGGGGATGGCTTGTGGGCAAGGCGCATTTTTGCAGGTATGCAAACCATGCGTCATGCACGTGGGGAAACTGTCTGGAGGTGCGTTGAAGGTCTGGAGAGTATTACGCGGTTGCTGGCAGCGAGACCTGACATTCGCGGCTGGCAACAGGTGGAGTTCAGAAAAGCGATCTGTAGCCCCCTCACCGATATCGTTAGCTGAATGTCGGTTAAGGCCGAGATGCTTCTACAGGAACATCCGGCGGGTTTCAGAGCGATTCAGCCGTTCGAATGACGGTTTTGTGGGATGGACGAGCGGCAACAATTGGCCGAACTCGGAAGATCCGGCCGTCACCTGGCTCGGCGGCGCGCTGGGTTCACAGCTTCGCTCAGTTCGCAGTCTTCGGCGTTAGCGGTTCGAGCCCGGTCCCCTCAATCGCGGGGGCCGCGTCCGGCGATGACAGAAAACGGATCAGGACCGCTGCGCCCGCTGGATTTTTGGCATTGGTGGCAATGCCCCCGGAAAACACCGTGTACCTTTGTACCTCCGCGGGCAAACTGCCGACCACCGTCACCCCGTCCACCGGCAACAGTTCGACGATCTGCTGAAATCCGAGCTCCGCTTCGCCGTTCGCGATGACACTGGCGACCCGCTCGGCCGGGATCATGCGGCTCTTGCTCTCCACCCGCCCCTCAATACCGAGACGCCGGAATAGTTCGCTGCCGATATAGACTCCATTCGCGTCGTCCGGATAGACGATCGACTTCGCGGCGAGCAGCGTGCGCCGCAATGCGTCGACCGAGCCGATATCCGGCTTCGGCGCCCCCTCGCGAGCCGCGATGCCGATTGCCGAGCGTGCGAAGTCCACCTTGCTCCCAGACACGACCTTGCCAGCGTTGATCTGATCGTCGAGCGCATAGCCGACCACGATCAGCACGTCTGCCCACTCGCCGCGCGCAAGTCGCACGGGGATGGCATTCGCGGCCGTGCCCACCGCTGGCCCCCAGACGGTGACCAGCGTATCGCCAGCCGCCTCCTCGAATTGTGGACCCAGTGCGCGATAGGCTGACGCAAACCCGCCCGAAATCATCACCTTGACTTCATCTGCCGATGCCGTGACGCTGCTCAACAATGCGGCCGCGACGCAGAATAGGAGTGCGTGAACCCTCAGCTTGCGGCAAATCACGGCCCTGCTCCATGTCGATCGGATGACCCAGCCCAGACATGCATCGAGTCTGGACGCCACTGATGATGTTAGCCAGCAGCGCGGCATCGCGCGCTGCACCGATGCCGCGCCAATTCGGAGTCCCTCGCCGCCGCCGTTTGCGCGATGGCCGCCGCGCTCCCGGTAAAACCACGAAAGAAAGGAGGAAAGAAAACAAAACGACAACAATCCGTCGGGTAACATTCCTTCGTGAGGCAACACGGGCGGAATTCGTAGTTGACGTTATCCACGCCATATTAGCCCGTCAGCGCTATGCGCAAATTAGGTTCGACCGAATAGCAGCGCTCAGATATTGCTTGGCACGACGGTCAGCAGGCGACGCGTTTCCGCCTTTCAGGTCGTTTCTCCGAACGTCGCAACCTCGCTCCAAAGCGGCCACAGCTCTGCCAAACGCGTATGGCCGGCCATAATGGGAGCCGCCGATCGCGAGTCGTCCCCGTGTTGCCACCCCTTCCGGCGCCTCGAGACTGCCTCGCTTGGTTTGCCCCGGCAGTGTAAGAAGATATCGGAAGGTCCGGGAAGCATTAACTGGCGGAAGGCAGCCGATTCCAACAGTTCCCCGCAAAGCGCCGCCAGGTTTGACTCCCGCGCTGCTGAACCACACCATACCCATCATCCTACCCACACAGCGAAATCAATAGCCACGATAGACGAGAAAGGCGCGCGTTTTGCGGCGCCTATCCTGTCTTAGGCCTCACAGTCGCTCGAACACGGCCGCAATACCTTGGCCCCCGCCGACGCACATCGTTACGAGCGCGTAGCGGCCACCGATGCGTTGCAGTTCGTAGATCGCCTTAGTGGCGAGAAAAGCGCCTGAGCAGCCGGTCGGATGACCCAGCGCAATCGCGCCGCTGTTCGGGTTGGTCTTTTCCATGGCGAGTTCGAGCGTACGCGCCACCGCGATAGCCTGCGCCGCGAACGCTTCGTTGCTCTCGATTACGTCGATTTGATCGAGCGTTACGCCGGCTTTGCTGAGCGCCATTTTCGTGGCGGGGATCGGGCCTTCGCCCATGATGTCGTTGGGCACGCCAGCCACCGCGTAAGACACCAGTCGCGCCATCGGCTTATGGCCGGCGGCCGCTGCTACTGTGGCGTCGGCCAGAACGAAAAACGCTGCGCCATCATTGATACCCGAAGCGTTGCCCGCGGTCATAGGCAGCCTCGGCAGCAATCCGGAGTATCAGCCTATGCGGCAAACGGCTGCAGCACGGCAAAGGAGGTGGCCCCGGGCCATTACGCCGACGGCGGTGGCCTCTACATGCAGATCGCGGACAGTGGCGCGCGTTCGTGGGCATTCCGGTTCACGGCGCCGCTCAAGAACGCTCAAGTCGAGGCGTCTGGAAGTCGGCCGGAGCCGCCCTTCGCCCGTCGGCGTTAATATGCCCGCTCCATGCCGCGCTGCCGACATTGATCATCGCAGTGGCAGATGCCAAGGTCGAACCCGGTCCAAGCGAATTGGACCTGAATCAATTGCCTTGGTGGTTGGCCGAGCCGATCGCGTCGCAGCAGTCGGGCGTGTCGACGGTATATACGCTGAGAGTCGTCGGCGCCCCAGGTTGCGTAACAGGCAACTGAGCATCGGCCGGACAAGCCCAGGCGAAGGCACAGGCATCACGCCGGCGACATCGCTCTATCCGCGATCGCTCCGCCGCCCGGCTGCGTCGATAACAATCCATCGGCAATCTTCTCCGCCACCATGAGTGTCGGCGCGTTCGTGTTCGCACCCGGAACGACCGGAAAAATGGACGCGTCCACGACTCGCAATCCCTGCACACCACGCACCCGCGCAAACTCATCCGTCACGGCCAGGGGATCGTCGGCGGCGCCCATGCGGCAGGTACACGAGGCATGCCACACGCCGACACATGCACCGCGAATGAAGGCGCGCAATGCCTTATCGTCTCCGAGCAATTCGTCCAGCGTCGGACCGCCGGCCACGACACGCCGCATCAGGAAGCTGCGCAAGGGTGCCGGGCCGTCGAGCAGTTTTGCCAGTACGTCCGTAATGAATTTGTTCTTCGCGCTCAGCATCGCTACCTGCCGCACCTTCTCACTGTAACTGGCGGGAAAAGGATCTTTCGTCACGGCCTGCATGCTCGCACTCGCCTGCAACAAGGCCATGCGTCGGAAACCGTCGACGAGCCGGTCCAGATCGCGTTCGTCGTCCAGCAGATTCAATGCGACGTTGGGTCGAACACGCCAGTCGCGCGACTGCAGCGTAACCTCGCCTAGCTTCGAGAACGGGTTGTTGACGTAGTTAAGCAAAGTGCCGATGCGGCGGCCCACCGCATGCCACGACGTTTTTGTTACGCCGAGGATCAGCATATCGCCTTGCGGCGCGCCGCCGATCTTCGACGAATAGCGGGCCCCGACGCGGATATGGTGGCGCGTCACGTCGTTGATGCGCGCGCCGTCGTCGATGAACGACGCCAGTGCGATCGACGGATGTTCCATCAGGTTCTGCCCGACACCCGGCAGTCCCGCGACAATGTCGATGCCGAGATCGCGCAGATGCGCGACCGGCCCGATCCCGGAGCGCAGCAGCAACGCCGGCGAGCCAATCGCGCCCGACGAGACGATGATCTCGCCGCCGCTCACGCGTTTGCCCTTGTCGCCTTCCTGAATCACGACGCCCGTGCAACGCGTGCCATCGAAGATCAGGCTCGCGACTTCGGTGCCGGTTCTGATCGTGAGATTCGGCCGACTGCGCGTTGCCGCGTCGAGGTAAGCCGTCGCGACCGACACGCGCTGCTCGTTGAAATTGGAAATCGCAATCGGGAAATAGCCGTCGCGGAAGTCGCCGTTCTGATCCGGTAGATAGTCATAACCTTGCGCCTCGAGCGCCGCGGCGACAGCTCGCGCATGGCCGGACCATTGCTCCGGAAAAATGCGCCGCACACGTATCGGTCCATTGGTGCCGTGCAGCGCATCATGAAAGTCAACATCCGTTTCCATTCGCTTGAAGAATGGAAGCACGGATTGCCAATTCCAGCCCCGCGCGCCGTGTGCCTCCCAGGCGTCGTAATCGGACGGCGCACCACGGTTGAAGAACTGGCCGTTGATCGACGAACCGCCACCGAGGATGCGCGCCTGTTCATACTTGCGTGCGCGGCCCGCTACACCGTTGATCCGCACAGTCGTCGCCTGCAACTCCGGCCAGATATAGTCGGGATTCAGATAAGCGGTGCCCGGATAGCTGTCGAGGATCGCGGGTGGCACGTTGTCGAGCGAAATGTCGGCGCCCGCCTCGCAGAGAAGCACGCGGTTGGCAGCCTTCGCTGACAGGCGGCTCGCCAGCACACAGCCGGCCGAACCGCCGCCGACGATGATGTAATCGAAATGCTCAGAAGGAGACGTTGCAGGCATGTGGCACTCCTTTCACATGCGCGCGCGATAACGCTGCGGATATCGCGCACTTCGGGTTCGAACGGTTGGCTGGTCGGGACAGGTGCACGAGCAAATGGCATCCATGGCTATGCATTGATCCACACCGCCTTCGTATTGAGGAACTCCTCGACGTGTTCGCGTCCAGACTCGCGGCCGTAACCGCTCATCTTGTAGCCGCCGAACGGCACCGCTGGATCCATCGCCTGATAGCAATTGACCCACACGGAGCCGGTGCGCAAGCCGCGCGTCACCTGCTGCGCCGTGGCGAGGCTGCGGGTCCACACGCCGCCGCCGAGGCCGAAGTCCGAGGTGTTGGCACGCGCGATCACATTGGCCGCGTCGCTGAACCGCAGCGCGGAAATCACCGGCCCGAAGATTTCCTCTTTCGCGATGCGCATCTCGTCACGCACATTGGAGAACACCGTGGGTCGCACGAAGAATCCGTTGTTCAATTCGGATTGACCAGCCGGCAGGCCTCCGCCGAGCAGCGTCGCGCCCTCATCCTGGCCGGCGCGCAGATAGCCGGCGACACGCGTCAGTTGTTGCTCGGAGACGAGCGGCCCGAGCTGCATGTCGGGGTCGGCGGGATCGCCGACGCGCAATGCGTTGCCGAACGCCGCGACCTTTTCGACGAACTCGTCGTAGACCGCCTCCTGCACGAACAGCCGCGTGCCGGCGCTGCAGATCTGCCCGGAGTTGGCGAATACCGCCATCGCGGCAGCCGGCACCGCGGCGTCGAGATCGGCGTCCGCGAAAATGATGTGAGGCGATTTGCCACCCAACTCGAGCGACAGGCGCTTGATGTTGCCGGCCGACGCCTCGATGATCTTCTGCCCGACGTGGGTGGAGCCGGTGAAGGCGATCTTGTCGACGTCATGGTGCGCGGCCAGTGCCGCGCCCGCGCCGCCGCGTCCGGTGACCACGTTCAGCACGCCCGGCGGCAAGCCCGCTTCGAGGCAGAGTTCACCTAGCCGCAACGACGATAGCGGCGACTGTTCAGCGGGTTTCAGCACCACCGTGCAGCCGGTGGCCAACGCCGGACCGATCTTCCACAACGCCAGGGTCAGTGGTCCATTCCAGGGCGTAATTGCACCGACCACACCAACCGGCTCCCTCACCGTGTACGAAAAGATATTGCCAGGAACCGAATTCGGAATCGTCTCGCCATGAATGCTCATCGCAAGACCCGCGTAATAGCGGATCAGACCGACGGCGCGCTCGCGCGAAGCGCGAGTGCGCAGCAAAGGCGCGCCCATATCGAGCGTATCCAGCGACGCCAGTTCCTCGTAATGTTCATCGAGGACATCCGCGAGACGCAGTAGCAGCGCCTGGCGCTCAGCCGGCTTGAAACGGCTCCACGACCCTTCGAAAGCCTTGCGCGCCGAAGCGACAGCGCGATCGATATCGACCGCGTCGCCATCGGACACGGTCGCGATCACGCGCCCCGTGGCCGGGTTGATCGACGTGAACGTCTGCCCCGAGGCCGCGCTCACATGCTGACCGTCGATCAGTAGTCGTTTCTCGCCTTCGCGGAGGAAGGTCTGCTTTTCGCGCAAGGCGTCGTTAAATGACATCATGCCTGTCTCCTGTGAGCGGTGGCCTGACCGCTCAGTTTCATATCGCGAGCTTTCGCAAGCGGCCTTAATTCTCTATGCGATCGACACCTTCGCTACGGACGGGACTGCGATTTGCGAGGCGACGCGTGGCTCGCTGACCAGCTCACCTGCCG
This sequence comes from Paraburkholderia sediminicola, assembly GCF_046027355.1. Classification (GTDB taxonomy): domain Bacteria; phylum Pseudomonadota; class Gammaproteobacteria; order Burkholderiales; family Burkholderiaceae; genus Paraburkholderia; species Paraburkholderia sediminicola_B. Next base: position 30,506 of record NZ_JAQQEK010000015.1, read on the forward strand.
CGATCTGTTCGCGCAACCTGTATTTCTGGATCTTCCCCGACGACGTCGCGGGAAATTCGTCGACGAAGAACCACAACGCCGGGGTCTTGTACGCCGCGAGCCGTGCGCGGCAGAACGCGTGCAGATCGTCGGCGGCCGGCTTCGGTACGTCGGGTTTGAAGCGCATCACGGCAGCCACGATTTCGCCCCACTTCGAATCCGGCGCGCCCACCACCGCGACCTGCGCAACGGCCTCATGGGTCCACAGCACGTCCTCGATCTCTTTCGGATAGATGTTCTCGCCGCCGCGGATGATCGAGTCCTTCAGACGCCCGGTGATGCGCAGATAGCCGTGCTCGTCCATTCGTGCCTGGTCGCCGGTACGCAGCCAGCCGTCCTCGCGCAGCGTGCTTTTCGACGCTTCATGCATGTCGAAATAGCCAAGCATGGACTGATAGCCGCGCGCCCAGATCTCGCCTGTCTGGCCGAGCGGCAGAGTCGCGCCGGTTTGCGGGTCGGCAATCTTCACTTCCATCTGCGGCGCGGGACGCCCGATAGTTTCAGCCTGGCGCTCCGGTGTGTCGTCCGGAAAGGTCTGGCAGATGACGCCGTTCAGTTCCGTTTGCCCGAAGGTGATGGTGAAGCGGCAATCGAAGGTCTGCATGACCTTGACCACCAGCGGCGCCGGCACGGGCGTGCCGCCGCTCATGATCACCTTCAGACTCGCTAGATCCAGTCGCGGCCGGCTCGGATGCTCCATCAACGCGATCACCATGGTGGGCACCGCATGAATGTGATTGCCCTGCTCCCCGGCGATCAATTCGAGCATGAATGCAGCGTCGAACTGCGTGAGCATCACGAAGGTGCCGAGCCGCGTGAACGCGCCCAATTGACTCCCCGCGCATCCACCGACGTGAAAGAGCGGCATCGCGCTGACCCACACACCGCCTTCCGGAAAGTTCGCGCGCAACGATGCAAAGCGTGATGCGTTGACCAGGCCGCGATGGTGTAGACACGCCCCCTTCGGAAAACCGGTGGTGCCGGACGTGAACTGAATCTGCACCATGTCGGTGGGCTGCACGCGCGGCAATTCAACCGGCGTGTCGCCGGCCTCGCAGAATTGCGCCCAGTCGTCGAAGCAGATCATCTCGCGCAGATGCGGCAAGCTCGGGGCAATCGCGCCGACAATCGCCCGTTGATCGGTATTGCGATACGCCGCCGTGAAAAATATTCCCGCTGCTCTGGCACTGCGCAAAACGTGGCGGACTTCGTCGGCGAGATAGGCGGGATTGACCGTCACGAGCACCAGACCCGCGAGACTCGCGCCATGCTGCAACAGAATCCATTCGGCGGAATTGGGCGACCACACCGCGACCCTATCGCCGGGAGCGAAGCGCTTCAACAAGGCAAACGCCACGCGCTCGGCGGCGCTCAACAGCTCGCGATAGCTCCAGCGGCGCGTGGCCTTCGTGGCGGCATTGCCTTCCACGAACGCGATTCGATCGGGCACCTTGCGTGCGGCGTCACGCAACACGTCGCCCAGTGTGGTTTCCCACAAATCCGGCGCACGGTCCGCTGGCCAATACGATTCTTCAAGTTTCAACTCAGCTTGCATCCCGTTTCTCCCTCTTGCCCGACGTCGATGCAGACTGGCGGCCCGCACCACGTGTGTCCCCTTCCAGCGTACAGCCGATTGCGCGGTTCACGGCGCCGCCAGCGCCGCGAACGCCGGCGCGCGCTTTTCCTGCATCGACTTGACGCCTTCCAGATAGTCGGGCGCCTTCATCAGTTCGCCGATCAGCCGCTTCGAATCTTCGACAGCAGCGCCCACGTTGGCGCTCAGCAACTCGGCATAGACCTGTCGCTTGGCGGTTTTGACCGCGATCGGCGAGGTGGTCTTCGCAAGGTCTTTGGCGATCTGCATGATCCGCGATTCGAACGTTTCCGCTTCGAACACGCCGTTCAACCAGCCCATACGGTCCGCTTCCTCGGCAACCAGCACACGGCCGGAGATCAGAATATCCATAGCATGCGTCAGGCCGACGATGCGCGGCAGAATCCACGCGAGCCCGTATTCGGCCGGCAGGCCCAGGCGCGGCGTCGAGGTGGTGAGCTTGGCGCCGCTCACTGCGTAGCGCAGGTCACAGAACGACGCGAGTGCAACGGCAATGCCCGCGCAGGCGCCGTTGATCGCCGCGATCACAGGTTTCTGCAGGCCCCAGTGCCAGACCATCTCGTGATCGAATTCCTCTCGGACGCCATGTCCTGGTTGCGGCAACACCTGTGCATTGGTGCTTTCCACATAGTCCTGTTTTGCGTCGACATAGTGATCGAGCGCCTTGAAATCGGCGCCGACGCAAAACTGCCGCCCCGCGCCCGTCACGACGATGACCCGCACCTCTGGATCCGCGTCGTGACTCGCCATCAGCCAGCGATACTCCTCGTTCATGCGTTTAGTCCAGGAATTGCCGCGACCGGGGCGGCTCAGGCGCACGACCGCCACGCCATCTTCCTTGCTCGTTTCCGTGACATGCAGATCCATACTCGTCTCCTCTCATGTGCGTGCGACAGGCGCTCAATCACGGCGCCGTTGATGTCTGCACAACGCCGGCGAATCAGTCGAACACCTTGTTGCGTTCTTTAAACGCAGCAGTGGTGCCTTTGTCGCGCCGCTCGCGCAAAAAGTTGTATTCATCTTCTTCCAGTCGAAGATTGGTGCCGAGCGTGTGGCCTACATAGCCACGATAGAACTGCTGAGAACCACCGAGACTGTCGAGCGCCATCTGGAACATTGCTTTGCCGGTGACGAGCGCGTCGCGTGGATGCTGCGCGACGCGGCGGGCCCAGTCTTCGACGGTGGTTTCGAGTTGCTCCTGCGGCACGCTTTGATTCACGAGGCCAAGGCGTTGCGCATCGCGGCCGTCGAAGTTGTCACCCAGCAGTAGTAATTCACGCGCTTTCTTCGGACCATAGGTCATGATCTGCGTATTCAGATGCCACGTATTGCCGGCCAGTCCGAGGCGTTGTTCCGAATGGCTGAAGCGGGCGTCGTCCGCGGCGATCGCGAGATCCACCAGTTCCACCAGATAGAGCCCGGCGCCCGTGCACCACCCCTGCACCTGCGCAATGACCGGCTTCAGCGAGTACTGGAACGCCATGTAGTTCTCGCCGAGCTTACGATCGCGCAGCAAGCGCGAGCGCTGACTCGGCCGGCGCGGTTTCACACCGGGTTCGGTCACTTCGAGCCCGTATGAGCGCACGGCGTCGTTGTAATCATGTCCAGAGCAGAACGACTGCCCTCGCCCCTTCAGGATGATGACTTTGATGTCGTCGTCGGCCTCCGCTTCGTGAAGCGCTTCGACCAGCGTGTCGAGGTCGTCGAACTTCAGCGCGTTGTGCTTTTCGGGGCGATTGAGGATCAACCGCGCAACCGGACCGTCTTTCTCGACCAGGATCGCTGGTTCCATACATAGCTCCATGCAAAAGGTTGCCAACCGCGAGGACAGGGCCGTCGACCGTTCAATCCGGCCCACTCCGCCAGCGCCTGAATAAATGCTACATCGTTTGACTAATAGTATCAACGTATGTAGTATTTTTTCAAGGCCAACCCGATCGCTCGCAAGTGCCGCATTGCCATTTCAGGCTTCATCGATCGGGATGCTTCTGGAAAACCCTGGAGAACAGATATGAGCGAGACACCGCACGGCGCCCACGCAGCGCCGCACGATCAAGGCGCACAGCCGCTGGCTGGCATACGGGTGATCGAATTTGCGCACTGGATGGCCGGGCCGCTCGCCGGCGGCCTGCTGGCCGATTGGGGTGCGGACGTGATCAAGATCGAGCCGCCGGGCGGCGAACCGATGCGGGCAATCTTCTCATCGCTCGGTGCGCGCAGCGACACGCCCAATGGCGCGTTTCTGGCGGCCAATCGCGGCAAACGGTCGGTGGAACTCGAAATCAAATCCGAGGCGGGCATGCAAGCGTTCGACGCCTTACTGGCCAGCGCCGACGTGCTGCTCACCAACTTGCGCCCCGACGCACTCATGCGTCTCGAACTGACACCCGAGGCGATTCGCGAGCGCTATCCGCGGCTCGTCTACTGCTCGGTTAGCGCATACGGCTGGGGTGGTCCCGACCAGAACCGCCCAGGTTATGACGTGGCGGCCTTTTTCGCGCGCAGCGGCATTTCGCACGAGATCACGCAGCAGGACAGCGCACCGCTCGCCCTGATGCAAGGCATCGGCGACAGCTTCACCGCGATGACGGCGGCGACCGGCACGCTGGCGGCATTGCTGGAACGCGAGCGCACCGGCCGGGGCCAATTCGTCGAGGCGTCGTTATTGCGCACCGGCATGTGGGCGCTGTGCGGCGAACTCGGCGTGCAAGCCATGGGTGGCAACCCCAAGCCGCCGTATCCGCGCGGCGAGTCGCGTACGCCCCTGTACAACTCCTATCGCACTCAGGACGGCCGCTGGTTCTTTCTGGTGGGCGTGGAGGCGCAACGCCATCTGCCCTCGGTGCTCGCCGCGATCGGCCGCAGCGATTTGCTGGGCGACGAGCGCTTCAACAGCGCCCGGGCGATCGCGAAACATCGCGCTGAATTCATTCCCATGCTCGACGCCGCGTTTGCCGCGCATCCGCTCGCGCATTGGGCCGAAGTATTCGACGAACACGGCGTGTGGTGGGCGCCGGTGCAAACGCCGGCGGATCTGATCGACGACGCGCAGGCCGCCGCCACGGGCGCATGGATCGAAGTGGACACCGGTGCCGGTTCGGCATCGGTGAAATCGGTTGAAGCGCCGATCCGTTTCGACGGCAAGCGACGTTCGCGCGTGGCCGCGTCGCCCGCCGTGGGTGAACACACCGACGAAGTCCTCGGCGCGCTGGGTCTCGCCGCGCGCCAGTGCGCCGGTTCCTGAACCACGCAATGCATCTCGCGCACGCAGCGCTTTCTATCCAATCACAGAGGTAAAAAATGGCGGAAGTCATGACCGAAGCCGGTCAATCCCAACGTTGGGGCCGCGATGTCGAATCGATCACGGTCGATCAGCATGCCTGCCGCGCCTATCGAAACCGGCCACGCTCGCTCGCCGAATTGCTGACCGATAGCCTGCGCTGGGGCGAACGGCCGTTTCTCGTCGAAGGACAGCGGCGCCTCAGCTTCGAGACGCATGCGCGTGCCGTCGGCGTGGTGGCAACTCAGCTTCGCGCGGCCGGCGTGCGGACCGGCGACCGCGTGATGCTGCTCGGCTTCAACAGCGTCGAATGGCTGCTCGCGTTCTGGGCCACCCAGCGTCTGGGCGCCGTCGCCGCACTAGGCAATGCTTGGTGGAGCGACACGGAAACGGCTCACGCAGTGGATCTGGTGAAGCCCGCGCTCATCGTCACCGACCGTCCCGCCGACCGCACCTTTCCGGCCGGCTATACACGGCTCGCCTTCGATCAGTTGCAAGCGGAACATGGCGCGGACGCGATGTTTCATCTGCCCGACGCGGATATCGCGGAAGACGATCCGGCCATTCTCATGTTCAGTTCGGGCACGACAGGCGCCGCCAAGGCCGTAGTGATGTCGCATCGCGCAGTGATCGCGAACATTCAGAATCTGCTGGTGCTGACCGGCCGCCTGCCGGATGAACTGGGCCCGGACCACGCCGGCACGACCAGCTTGCTGACCGTTCCGCTGTTTCATTTGTCGGGCATTCAGATCAGCTTCTCGACGCTGCTGTCCGGCGGCGCCCTGATCTTTCTGGAAGGCCGCTTCGCACCCGAAAAGGTATTGAGCCTGATCCAGCAGGAACGCGTACGCGTGTGGGGCGGCATTCCGACGATGGTGTCACGCGTGGTCGAGTTCGAGCACTTCGCCGACTACGACACCTCCAGCGTCAAATCCATTCCGATGGGCGGCGCCGCAGTCTCGCCCGAACTGCGCGCGAAAATTCAGGCGGCGTTTCCGCTCATCAAGAAGCGTGTCAACAGCTTGTATGGGTTGACGGAAGCCGGCGGCGTGTTGGCCGCGGCATCTGGTGCGGAGTTGCAAGGCCGGCCAGGTTGCGTCGGCCGGCCATTGCCGGTAGTCGAGATCAGGATCGATAAAGCGGATCTGCACGGCGTGGGCGAAATCTGCGCGCGCACGCCTTCGGCGGCTAGCCGCTATTGGGGCGAAGAAGCGTCGATCGCCGACAAGGACGGCTGGATTCGTACCGGCGACCTCGGCCGTCTCGACGAAGAGAATCGACTCTATGTAGTGGGTCGTTCGAAAGACATCATCATTCGCGGCGGCGAGAATATCGCGTCGGCTCATGTAGAGCGCTGCCTGTCTACGCATCCGGATGTGCTCGAAGTCGCCGTCGTGGCATTGCCGCATGACGATCTCGGCGAGGAAGTGGCGGCCGCCGTCGTGCTGCGGCCGGGCGCGACGATACGCCCGGAGGATCTCGCGGCGCATGCGGGCACGACACTCGGGCGCTTCGAAATTCCGTCCCGCTGGTGGCTGCGCTTCGACGCGTTGCCGACCAATGCGTCAGGCAAGATTCTCAAGCGCGAACTCGTCGAACAATGGCCCGCAGCCGACGCAACGGCCGGCCCGCGTGACACGCAGCTCACGGAGCCTTCGCGTGTCACCCCCGACTGCTAAGGCCGGTTACCGCGCGGGCGCGGTGCCGGTTAGCTCCGTCCACCTCGCGTGGGCGGCGTCCTGCCAGCGCGCCCGAATCGTGCCCAGCTTCGCGGCGTCCTGGCGTCCCTGCCAACCGGCCGGCAACAGGATGTCCGGCAGACCGGGATCGATATAGGGCAGGCGTTGCAACTGATTGACCAGTTGCACGTGCGCAAACAGGATCGCGTCGTCGGAGCGCGGCCGCATCTTCTGGAAGGTCGATGCGAGTTCGCGATAGTGCTCCGACACGGAGTCGAGATTCCATGCTCGCTGGGCGAGTTCAGCATCGCTCACCCCGAGATCGAACGATTTCCCTACAAACCCGAATGCCACCCCCGACAGGCCCAGCTCCGCGAGTACCGCCTTCGTTTCAGCCTGTCTGTTCACGTGAGGGTTGACCCACAGCGCTGGCGATGGATTGCCGAAGCCCAACCAGCTCAGCGCGCGATAGGCTTTGACGCGCATCGTGCGATGCGTCTCGGGCAAGGACAGATGCAGGACCAGCCAATGACCATTCCATGCTTCGCCCGCCAGCGACTTCACACGCAGCGACCCCGCTGCGATCAGATCGCGGCCGCGCGTGGTCAGCGACCAGCTGGCGCGCCGGCCGTCACGTGCATTCTCAATCCATCCTGCCGTTGCCGCACGCGCAATCGCCTGGCGAGCCGCTTTCTCGGCCACACCAACACCTTCTAATGCGTGCAGCAAGGTAGCCGTCCACACGGGACGATCCTCGCGCACGACGAACTCGCCGAGCAGCGTCAACAGAAGCGAGCGCGCGCTGCCCGGTGTGACGCGTTCTGCGGTATCGGCTTCGTCGCCGAATTCAATTGCGTTGTGAGACGAATCTGCCATGCCGCGTTCCTGATCTGACGAACGTAAAAATGGAGGGTGCTGTTAAAAACGTCCGATGGTAGGCAGTTTGCCACGGACACGTCAAGCCGCGAAGCGTGCCCACATGAGCCGCTGCCCGCTGCTTCACGCCGCAAACGTGGCGTGGCTGAACACGCCTTGCGCGGTTGCGATAAGCACACCGCTATCGGTCCACGCCTCGCCGTTGGCAAAGAACACTGAACGGCCCTCGCGCTGAACGTAGCCCTTGCCGACGATATGCGTGCCCACGCCCTTCTCCAGATACGACAGCGTCAGCGAAAGCGTCGAGCCTACGCGCTGCTTCCCCTCTTCACGATTGAACAGACCCGCGAGGCCGCACACCGAGTCCAGCAGCGCGGCGGTCACACCGCCGTGCAGAATGCCACCGGAATTCAGCAGGCTCGGCGTGACCGGTAAAACGATCTCGGCATAGCCGTCGCGCCACACTTCGACCCTTGCACCAAGCAGATCGATGAACGGATTGAGCTTCATGTGTCCCTGCTCCATGGTGGATTGGCGAACGCATTCCCCGACGCCGGAAATCGGCGTTTAAGGGTAAACACGTCGCTGCATAAATGCTACATGCGATGTAAATTGTTATCGCATAATGTAGCACATCAGAAGCGCTCCGCAAAAGACCCAGGTTCCGCGATGAACGAATCGCGGCTACGCAAAGCGCCACGCCAGATCAATATCCTTAGTCCTACGTATAACAAAAAAAAACTTGATCATTTGGAGACGTTGATGAAGAAGATTGCTTTCGGCATGACCTGTCTTGCGTTCACAGGCGCCGCGCACGCGACTGTGACGCTCTATGGCCTGATCGACGCGGGCCTCACCTATACCAACAATCAGAAAGGATCATCGAACTGGCAGACCGCCAGCAGCGTGATGCAGGGCGACGCCTGGGGACTGCGTGTCACAGAAGACCTGGGCGGTGGATTGACAAGCGTCGCAGTGGTGGAAAGCGGCTTCAACCTGTTCGACGGCACTTTCATGCAAGGCGGCCGCGAATTTGGCAGGCAAGCGTATCTTGGCCTGTCGAATCAGTACGGCACGGTGTCGGTCGGCCGGCAATACGACCTTGTCGCAGATTTTGTGATCCCGGTCAGTTCGGTTCCCTATCTCGGCGTCTATTCCGGACACGTTCAGGATAACGACAACCTCCAGCACACGTTCCGCCTTAGCAACGCGGTGAAATACATCAGCCCGAGCTACGGCGGTTTTTCGTTCGGCGGTGTTTACGCGTTCGGCAATGAGGCGGGCTCGTTCGCGACCAACCGGGCATGGAACGTCGGAGCAAGCTATAAACACGGCGCGTTTTCAATCGCTGCGGCGTACGAGGCGCTGAGCCAGCCGGCCGGTAACACGACGGGCGCGGTGGGTGTGTCCGGGACTTCCGGCTCGGATTATCCGTCGCTCCCGGCGCTCTACGAGACCGGTACCGTACTCAAACAACAGATCGCGGTCGTGTCCGGTAACTACCAGATCGGCAAATTCACCGTCGGTGCGACCTACAGCCATGTGCGTTTCGACGTCACCACCTCGCCCGTGAATGTCGACAACTTCGAAGTCTTCGGCAGTTACGCGGCGAGTCCCGCGTTGTTTCTGACCACCGCGCTCGCACAGAGCAACGTCAAGCTGGTGGATTCCGGCATGAAGCCGAAGTACCAGCAAGTCAGCGGCACCGTGGATTACTTCCTCTCCAAACGCACTGACGTCTACACGTCGGTCTCTTACCAGCATGCGGGTGGCGATGCCAAGGTGGCCAACCTGTACTCGCTGCCGGCTTCCTCCACGACCAATCAGCTCGCGGTACGCATCGGTTTGCGGCACAAATTCTAGGTCACGCGGCGTCGCTCCTGTTCCCCTCCCGCCACCGCACGTGCAAGCTCAAAAGGAAAACCAAATGCAACCGACTTATGAAGCGCCCGGCATCGCGTTGCCCGTTGCAACGACGGCGTCGATATACCGGAAGATCACCTGGCGGCTAATTCCGTTTCTGTGCCTTTGTTATCTCGCCGCGTATCTCGACCGCATCAACATCGGTCTGGCGAAGTTACAGATGTCAGTCGATCTGCAGTTCAGCGAGACGGTTTACGGGCTCGGCGCGGGCCTGTTCTTCGTCGGCTATGTCGCGCTGGAAGTGCCGAGCAATCTCTTGCTACACCGCTTCGGCGCGCGGCTATGGATCAGCCGCATCATGATCACGTGGGGCGCGTTGTCGATGTGCACGTTGCTCGTGACGACACCGACTCAGTTCTATGTCGTGCGCTTCCTGCTCGGCGCGGCCGAGGCCGGCTTTCTGCCCGGCGTATTGCTCTATCTGACGCAGTGGTATCCGCCGGACCTGCGTGGCCGCGCAGTTGGGCTGTTTCTGATGGGACTGCCGCTCGCGAGTCTGATCGGCAACCCGCTGTCAGGCTGGATCATGGGCGCCTCCGCCGGCGTGCATGGTTGGACGGGCTGGCAATGGTTGTTTTTTCTCGAAGGCATTCCATCGATCGCACTCGGCCTGCTGGTGCTGATTCTGTTGCCGCGCGACGCCCAGGCGGCGACCTGGCTGACTGCGAGCGAAAAAGACGCGCTGCGCGGCGATCTGGCACGCCACCCGCCGATGCTGAAGCACGAAGGCGCCGGCCCGGCATTACGTAACGGCTATGTGTGGGTGCTGTCTCTGATCAACATGACGCTGGCGCTGATCATCTATGTGATCGGCTTCTGGTTACCGACCATCATTCGTGAGTCGGGCGTCCAGGGCAGTCTGCGGATCGGCCTCCTCACCGCGATTCCGAGCCTCGCGGCGATCCTGTTGATGCTGGTGCTCGCGACACGTTCGGATAAACACCGCGAGCGGCGCTGGCATCTGATCATTCCGCTGTTCACCGCAGGCGTCTGCATCGCCATAGCGGCACGCTTTCTCGACAATACGTTCATCACGCTCGCCCTTCTCACCGTCGCCAATGCGTGCATTTTTGCGTCGTTTCCTGTGTTCTGGGCGATACCCGGCAGTCTGCTGAAAGGCCGCGCCGCGGCAGCAGGCATTGCGCTCATCAACTCGGTGGCCAACCTCGGCGGGTTCTTCGCGACCTTCCTCATCGGCTGGATCAAGGATGCCACGCATAGCGTCAGCGCCGGGCTCGTGGTATTCGCCGGGCTCGCCATGCTGGGCTGTCTGCTCACGTTCCTGCTGCCGGCCAGGATCACCAACCGCTAGCGCAACGAATCGGCGCGACGCCGCTCAGAGCACCGGCGCGGCGCCCGCGAGTTGGCCCCAACGCGCATGCGCCGCGCCGCTCCATTGCTCGCGCAACGACTCGAGCTTCGCGGCCACCTCGCGGCCCCGCCAGCGCGACGGCAGCAAGGCGGCCGGCAAACCCGGATCGATGAACGGCACGCGCTGCCACGCGTTCACCAGCCTGACGTGCGTAAATAGCACCGCGTCACCGGAGCGCGGTCGCAGCTTGCCGAACTGCTCGAGCAGCGAGTCATAATGTGCCGCGACCGACTCTAGGTCCCATGACTTTTCGACCAGTTGCCGGTCCGTCAAACCGAAGCGCAACCCGGACCCGGCGAATGCGCACGTGAAGGCGGACAGACCCAGTTGCTCGACCACGCGATGCGTCTCGTCTTCACGTTCCGTGTGCGGATTTACCCAGATACCCGGCATCGGATTGCCGAAACCCGCCCACGACAGCGCGCGATAGAGCTTGATGCGCTCGGGCCGGTGCGATTCCGGCAGCGAAATCGCGACGACCAGCCAGCGGCCGTCCCATGGCGCATTGCGGCTCATCGACTGCACGCGCTGCGCACCTTCGTCGATGATGCAGCGGCCGCGCCCGGTCAGCGACCAGCAGGTCTCCCGGCCGATCCGGTGCGCCTCGATCCATCCCGACGCCCCCGCGCGCGCGATCGCCTGACGCGCCGACTTTTCCGTGATCCCGATTCCGCCCATCGCGTGAACGAGCGTGGCGGTCCAGACCGCGCGTCCACCGGGTCGCACGAATTCGCCGAGCAAGGTGAGCAGCAAGGAACGAGCGCTGCCGGAACTCATGCGCCGCGCAGCGGTATCCGCGGGAGCAGCACGCGTCGAGGTGTCTGTCGCGAGGGCCAGGCGTGCGGTCATGAGGCTAACCTGATCAACCGACCGGTTGCACGGGTGTCTTCGTGGCAACCAGCCCGAGATGGCCGCCACCAAGGATCTGCTCGCGCAGCACGTGCCTGCGCACTTTGCCGCTCGCGGTGAGCGGCCATTCGTCGATAAAGAACCAGACGGCAGGCGTTTTGTAGGCGGCGAGACGGCTGCGACACCACGCATGCAAGCCGTCGACAAATGCCGCGCAAGGAGGCGCTGTATCAGGAGCCGCCCCGTCGTTAGCCGAGAGCCGTATGACCGCCGCCACGACTTCACCCCACCGCTCGTCGGGCAGACCTATCACGCACACGTGCGCAATGCCGGGATGATCGAACAGCACCTCTTCGATCTCACGCGGATAGATATTCTCGCCGCCGCGAATGATCATGTCCTTGAGCCGGCCCGTGACGCGTACATAGCCGCGCTCATCCATTGCACCGAGGTCGCCCGTGTGAAGCCAGCCGTCTTCGCGCAGCGTGGCGCCGGTCGCATCGGCCGCGTTGAAATAGCCTTTCATGGTCTGGTAGCCACGCGCGCAGATTTCTCCCGACGTATCGAGCGGCAGCACCTCGCCCGAGATTGGGTCGGCAATTTTCAGTTCCATCTGCGGTAACGGACGGCCTACAGTTTCGGCCTGATCCTCCGGCGAGTCGTCGCCGCCGGTTTGCGTAATGACGCCGTTCAGTTCCGTCTGACCGAAGAGGATCGAAAACTTGCAGCCGAACGTCGTGGTCGTCCGCCTGACGAGCGCGGCGGGGACAGCCGACGCGCCAGACAGAATCAGCTTGAGCGACGACAAATCGCGGCGCGGCCGATCCGGATGATCGAGCATCGCAACCAGCATTGTGGGCACGACCAGCGTGGCCGTACCCCGTTCGCTTTCGATCATTTCCAGCATCTTCGGGGCATCGAAGCCTGGCATCAGCACGAAGGTCCCGCGTTGCGCCAGCGCACCGACCGCGGACACCCCGCAGCCACCCACATGAAACAGCGGCATCGCGTTGATCCACACGCCGCCGTCGCCGAAGCCCGCGCGCAACGCGGCGAAGCGCGATGCGTTGACGATGCCGCGTTGATGCAGACAGGCGCCTTTCGGAAATCCAGTCGTGCCGGACGTGTACTGGATCTGCACCATGTCGCCGGGGGCGATCGCCGGCAGCGGCGTGCTCGCGCTGGCCGAATCGACGAAGTCCTCCCAGTCGCTCAGACACACCGTTTCGCGCAGATGCGGCAGGCGCGCGCGCACCGACGCCAGAACCGCTGACAGATCGTTACTACGGTAGACCGGTGCGTAAAAGACGCCAGCCACTTCCGACGTCTTCAGAACGTGCGTAAGTTCGTCCGCGAGAAAAGCCGGGTTGACCGGCACCAGAACGATTCCCGCGAGCCCCGCACCGTGTTGCAACAGGATCCACTCGGGACAGTTCGGCGCCCACACCGCAATCCGCTCGCCGGACGCGAAACGCGAAAGCAGCGCATGCGCCACCTGCTCGACCGCCTCGAGCAGCGCGCGATAACTCCAGCGCCGCCGCGCTGCGTAGTCTTCGATTCCTTCCACTAGCGCAATGCGTTCGGGCACCTCGGCCGCTGCTTTACGCAACAGGTCACCGAGCGTGCAGTCGAGCACCTCCACCGATGTGTCTTTCGTCCAGTATGACCCGGCCAATCCAACCTCCGCGCCCATCGCTTCGCTCCATCGATTGTAGTGAATGCGGGCTGTGGCGCGCCATGTTTGTTACGGGCTGCAGGAACACCGCGCCGCACACAGAATTTAATCTACCAAACACGCTCCTATGTTCAATTTAGTGTAGAACGTATTCAAAGTCTAGTTCATCGCTCGCGGCAACCTCGATAGGTGTAAACGCGGCATCGACGCTTCGCGTTTCGCACTACGCCAATTTCGACGCTACGTCATACGTTCTACACATTTTGACATTTTGGATTGTTTTATGTAGTGTTAACTGCACGTGACAGACGACGACATCGGAGACACTCATGAGCGACGCAACGAACGCAAGCAACGTAAAGGACGGCTACGACATCTTCGCGGGCGACTACGCCAACGATCCAGACGCGCTGTGGGCTGCAATGCGGCAAGGCGGCTGCCCCGTGGCGCACAGTGACAAATGGGGCGGCTCATGGGTCGTCACGCGTTATGACGACGTGCGCGACATCGCTCACGACGGCGCCCGCTTCTCTTCACGCGCCGTTGAAGTGGCCGGGCCGATTCCCGAAGTCGGACATGAACTCTTCTTGCCGCCGCTTACGTCGAGTCCTGAAGACCACAAGGCGCATCGCGATCTGCTCGCGCCTTTCTTCACTCCCGCGAAGATCGCCGAGCTGGAACCGTTCGTGCGCGACGAAGCACACCGGCTCGCCGCGGCCATTGCCGAACGCGGTGAAGGCGATGCGGTCGGCGATTTCGCGCGCCCTCTTGCGCTCTCGGTGATTTCGCACATTCTCAAAGTCCCGCTCGACGCGCAGAACCGTTTTGTCGATTGGGTCGTCAGACTGGTGCGGCTTGGCCCGCTCGACCAGAAGGTGCGCAGCGCCGTCGTGCAGGAGAAGCTGGCGTATCTGGAGAAGCTTCTCGAAGAACGCGCGAGCGCGCCGGGTGACGATCTGATCAGCTATCTCGCCCATGCCACGATGAACGGCGAACCGCTCAGCCGCAAGCACAAGCTGGGCAGCCTGTTCCTGCTCGTATTGGCCGGCGCGGACACGACCTGGAGCGCGATGGGCGCAAGCCTGTGGCACCTCGCTTCGCACCCCGACGATCGCGCGCAACTGTTGGCGCAGCCGGACATGATGCGCACGACAGCGGTCGAAGAACTGTTGCGCGCCTATGCGCCGGTTTCGATTGCGCGCCTGACCTCGGAGCCGGTCGAACTGCATGGCCGCTGCATCGCCGCGCAGGAACGCGTGATTTTGCCGCTGGCCGCCGCCAACCGCGATCCGGCCGTGTTCGACGAGCCCGACACCGTCAAGCTCGATCGCAAACGCAACCGGCATCTGACGTTTTCCTCCGGCGAGCATCGTTGCCTCGGCTCGAACGTGGCGCGCCTCGAATTGCGCGTCGCGCTCGAAGAATGGTTGCGGGTCATGCCGAATTTTCATCTCACCGCGCCGGACGCGGTCGAATGGACCGCCGGTCAAACGCGCGGACCGGAACAGGTTCTGATCGCTGTCGATCGATGATTTGCCGGCATACCTGCCCGTCGTCCCTCTACTCTCCGCGGAAACATCCTTATCCATGAAAACGCAAGCCGCCGTCCTCACCCGTCCGGGCGAACCGATCCGGATGATCGATCTGGATCTCGAACCGCCGCGCGCCGGCGAAGTGCTCGTCGCAATCGGCGCATCGGGTGTCTGCCATTCCGATCTGTCCGTCTTCACCGGGCGCCTGCCGAATCCATTGCCCGTCGTTCTCGGTCACGAAGGCGCCGGCACAGTTGTCGAAGTCGGCGAAGACGTGACCGAACTCGCCGCGGGCGATCGCGTCGTGTTGAGCTGGCTCACCCAATGCGGCCGATGCTTCTACTGCCAGCACGAGCAGCCGTCGCTGTGCGACTCGGGCACGGCGGCGATGGCGCGCGGCACGATGCCTGACGGCACGACTCGCTACCGATGGAACGGCGAGCCGGTCTACCACATGGCCGGGCTCGGAACCTTCTCGAGGCATTGCGTCGTGCCCGCCCGCGCCGCTGTCAAACTGCCGCCCGAGATGGATCTCGCCCCGGCTTCATTGATCGGTTGCGGCGTGCTGACCGGGTTCGGCGCGGCCGTCAACACGGCCCGCGTCGCGGTGGGCGAATCGATTGCAGTGATCGGTTGCGGCGGAGTCGGTCTGAACGCGATACAAGGCGCGCGGATCAGCGGCGCGAGCCAGATCATCGCGATCGACCCGAGTGAGGAACGGCTCGCGTTCGCCCGTGAATTCGGCGCCACGCTGACGCTACAGCCGGGTGCCGAACTGATCCGCCAGATTCGCAAGGCGACAGAGGGACGTGGCGTGGACGCCGCCATCGAGGTGGTCGGCCATCAGGACACAGTGCGCGACGCGATCCGCATGACGCGGCGTGGCGGCCGTGCTGTGCTGGTCGGCGCAGGCCCCGACGACGTGGTGGTCAACGTGCCGTCGTTTACCGGCATCGTCATGACCGAGAAAACCATTCGCGGCTCGCTTTACGGTTCCGCGCACGTTCATCGCGAAGTGCAACGCCTGATTGGTCTCTACGAACAGAAACTGTTGAAGCTCGACGAACTGGTGACCCGCACGTTCGAGTTTCCCGCCGTCAACGACGCACTCGACTACTGCGCATCTGGACGCGGCGCACGCGCCGTCTTGCGGTTCTAGCTGACCGCAACGCCACCCTTTTCCAATCCGGAGTTTTCATGAGCCTCTACAACATGACGATCGACGGCGGCGAGACGACCGCTGCCTCGTGGTTCGACGTCGTCAATCCCGCCAACGGCGAGGTCTTTGCGCAAGCCCCACAATGCACCCAGGATCAGCTCGACGACGCGATGGCCAGTGCGGCGCGCGCTTTCGTGTCGTGGGGCGCGAGCGACGACAGCGTGCGCCGCGCGGCGCTGCAAGGCATCGCCAATGCATTGATCGCGGCACAGCTGGAGCTTGCTGGGCTGGTGACAAAGGAACAAGGCAAGCCGCTCATGGCGGCCGCCTTCGAAGTGACCGAGACCGCTCGCTGGTTCAGCTATTTCGCGGAGCTGCCGCTGCAGCCAGAGACGCTCCAGGACGATGCACGGGGTCAGGCAGTGCTCGTGCGCCGTCCGCTGGGCGTCGTCGCCGCGATCACGCCGTGGAATTTCCCGTTGCTTCTTCTCGGGATGAAGCTCGCACCCGCACTGCTCGCCGGCAATACGATTGTGTTGAAGCCTTCGCCGTTTACGCCATTGTCGACACTCGCCGCCGGGCGAATCATCGCCGGGCATCTGCCACCTGGCGTACTGAACGTGGTCAGCGGCGGCGATGCGCTGGGTGCGTGGATGACTGGTCATCCGACGGTTCGCAAGATCAGCTTTACAGGATCCGTTGCAACGGGTAAAGCAGTCGCCGCTGCCGCATCCCCGGATCTGAAGCGCATCACCCTGGAACTGGGCGGCAACGACGCCGCGATCGTGCTGGATGATGCCGATCCCTCACGCATCGCGGCCGGCATTTTCTGGGGGGCGTTCACGAACAACGGGCAGATTTGCGCGGGGATCAAACGCGTCTACGTGCCGGACCGGCTGCACGATGCGGTGGTCGAAGCTCTCGCAGAGCGCGCCCGTCGCGCACGGGTCGGCAACGGCATGGACGATGGCGTGCAGATCGGTCCGATCAACAACAAGCCGCAGTTCGAGCGGGTCTCGAGCCTTGTCGCCGATGCGTTGGCTGACGGCGCACTGGCGGCCGCCGGCGGACACGCGATGGACAGGCCGGGCTACTTCTTCGAGCCGACGATTCTGCACGGGGCGCGTGAGGGCATGCGCATCGTCGACGAGGAGCAGTTCGGTCCGGCGTTACCCGTTCTGCGCTACAGCGATCTCGACGAAGCGATTGCACGGGCCAATGCAACGCCGTACGGATTGTCCGGATCGGTGTGGAGCTCGGACGAGGAGCGTGCGGCACGCGTGGCCGCCCGGCTCGATTGTGGAAGCGCATACGTCAATACGCACCTGGTCGTGCAGCCGCATTTACCGTTTGGTGGCTGGAAATGGAGCGGCATCGGCATAGAGAATGGCCAGTGGGGACTCGACGCATTCTGTTCGCTTCAGGTCCGCTATTGCCCTCGCGGCCGCTCGTGATGGTACGGAAGCGGCGGCAGTCTATCGCTGGAAACAGCCGCGGGTCTTCACGATCTCATATCGCACACTGCAGGTGAAAACCATGAAGATAAGCATTACCCCGGGCCTCTGTCACGGCCACAACAATTGCAGCCGGCTTGCCCCGGAGCTGTTTGGACTCGACAGTGGGGGTTACGCTATCGTACGAATCCAGTCGACACTGCCGAAGGAGTTGGAAGAGTTGGCGGAACTCGCGGCTGAGAATTGCCCCGAGTGCGCGATATATGTAGAGGCAGCGGACGAGGTCGGCGAACGTACGACCGAAGAGCGATCGTTGTAGTCATCAATGCAGCGCTAAAGGCGGCAACCCGTCGGGGAATCGCCCGGTTTTGCGCCGCCGGCCGCGTGGCCCGCGGCGCCCGGTCCATTTCCATCACGGCACACGATTGCGTTAGTGCACAACGCAATCTACCTATGCCGCCTCGTCGTTGTCCCGTAGCCGATGCGTTTTCGGAACTGGTGGCGCCACGCCATCAGAGAAAACGCCGCACGCCTAAGTCCGCATTCGCGGCCGATATAGCGAAAAAACATATTCCCAAGGAAATGTAATTTGCCGCTCCGAAAATCGATCGTTTGCGAGCAGAGCGGCAACGTGTGGACGTCCAAGATCGGCCTCTATGGACAGGAGGACCTTGGCGCAATGGACTGCATTCTTCCGGCTCGAATCGGGCTTTTACGCCAACAATGGCGCCGTGCAGGATTCCAGTTCGTTCTTCAATCGCGGTTCGTTCGTCGGCATCACCGACCCGGCGTACGGCCAACTCTCGCCAGGGCATCAATACACCTCGCTCGGTACCGCCGAACTGGGCGCAAACGCCTACTATGACGGCCGAAAAATCGCAGGCGCTCCACCCGCCGCCCCTCTCTGGAATGGTTTCAGTTATCGAAGCGCCTATTTGGGCTCTGACACCTGCACTAGCGCGTCAATCGCGATTCCGTAGCCCTTCACGCCCAACCCGACAACAATGCCACGCGCCGCGGGCGATATATGCGAGTGGTGACGGAACGATTCGCGCGCGTGAACATTGGAGATGTGCAACTCGATCAGCGGCACGTTGGCGCCCTTGATCGCATCGTGCAACGCCACCGACGTGTGCGTCAACGCGCCAGGATTCATCACGACGCCGAGCATGTTTCCCGCGGCGATTTCGTCGCTTCGATTCATTCGGATTGCAACCGTCGTGATCGGTCTTATCCCATTGGTCCTTGCCCTCTTCGCCAGCAAAATCCTGCTCATTGCCTTTCTCGGCAAATCGTTGCGCGCGACGCTCGCCGTCCTGATCCTGCTGTGTTTCTACGCGCCGCGCTTTGGCACGCCACGTGGCGCATTGGTGGGCATCGTCCTGTCCGTGATCGCAACGATTTCGTGGTTTATCGGTGGCAACCCCTTCGGCGTCGGCAGCTCATATTTTGCCCTCGCCATGCCCCTCGTTGCGATGAGCGTGAGTCATCTTCTGAAGCGGCGAGCACCTGAAACTCAACCGGTCCATGCCGGTCGTCATTGATCGTTTAATCTACGCGCGAATTCACATGTCTTCCTCCAATCTGCGAACGCCTGCAAACCGGCCCAACGTGCTGATTGCCGGCCCTCTGCCGCCTGACCTCCTCGCCCGCCTCGACGCCGGATACGAAACCTACAAGCTTTGGCAGGAGAACGATCGTAGCGCCTTCCTGGCGCAGCACGGCTCACGTTTCGATGTGCTTGCAACTAGCGGAGTGTTTGGCGCGGACGCCGCGCTCATGAAACAGCTCCCGAACCTTCGGCTCATTGCCAGCTTTGGCGTCGGGACAGATCCGATCGACCTCGAAGAAGCGAGCGGTCGCGGGGTCACGGTGACCAACACACCCGGGGTACTCAACGCGTGCGTTGCAGACGCCGCGCTTGGCCTTCTCCTCGGTCTGGCACGACGTATCGTCAATGCGGATCGGTCCGTACGAGCGGGTGAGTGGCCATCGTCGACGAAAGCGCGCTTGTCGATGCGCTGACACAGCGAAGACTTGGCGGCGCCGCCCTCGATGTTTTCGAGCATGAGCCGCACGTGCCGCCCGAATTGCTCTCGCTCGACAACGTCGTGCTTACTCCTCACATCGGAAGTGGAACGACCGAGACGCGCGAGGCAATGTCGCAACTCATGCTGGCAAATATCGCGGCGTATGCCGCCGGCCGCCCTCCTGTATCGCCCCTTTTGATCCACGCATAATGGGTCACCGGTCTTATACGATTAGAGGAAGTCCGCGTATCACCCGCAAACACTTATAAAACCTAGGGCGGAAGGCAACGACTCCAACAGCGGCCCGCAGAGCCTCGCCAGGGTTGATTCCCGCTCTGCCTGAACACAGCCTACCCATACTCTGTGGCGGCACACCGAGACCAGCATTTAATGCTGGTTCTCGCCGCAGCATGACAGTGTCATTTGTCGGAAAGCGGTCAGCACGACGAAGACCGCTGCTCCGTAGTCGGTTACGATTTTGGCGGTCTGCCCGACATCTGGCGGCGCTTGCGCCAAACGCCTGTCTGAAGGCTCGGCCAACTCGCCAACGCGCTCAAACCCCAATCCGAAACAGCACCGACTTCTCCTGCGTATATTCATCCAGCCACTTCTCTCCGAATTCACGCCCGAGCCCGGAACGCTTATATCCGCCAAACGGCGCGTCCATCAACGAATACAGACCGCCGTTGATCACCACCCCGCCGGTGCGCAATCGCAGCGCCATGTCATAAGCCTTCGCCGGATCGCACGAATGAATGCCGCCATACAGGCCATATCGGCTGTCATTGGCAATCCGCACCGCTTCTTCGTCGCTGTCGAAACCGATCACGCTCGCCACGGGACCGAAGATCTCCTCCTGTGCAATCGACATATCGTTTGTCACGCCATCGAAAATCGTCACGTCGTAGAAGAACCCTTTATCCAGATGCGCCGGCCGCCGCCCCCCGGCCACGAGCCGGGCGCCCTCGTCCTGCCCCTGCTGCACGAAGCGCTCGACGCGGCTACGAGCCGCTTCGCGGATCAACGGCCCGACCACGGTGCCGGCCGCCGCCGGATCGCCGACGCTCAACTGCTGCGCGATCGCACGCATGGTTTCGACATACGCGGGACGAATCGCGTTGTGCACAATATGACGCGTCGCCAGCGCACAGCCCTGGCCGCAATGCGTCGATACCTGGAACACGCCCTCCATCGCCGCTTTCTGCACATCGGCATCTTCCCGAACGATCAACGCCGACTTCCCGCCGAGTTCGAGCAGCGTCTTCTTGATGGTCGGCGCGCCTTGCGCAAGAATCGCTGCGCCCACCTGCTCCGAACCGGTGAAGGTCACCATGTCGACGCGCGCATCCGCAGTCATCATCTGTGCGACTTCGGCATTACCGGTGATGATGTTCAGCACGCCGTCCGGCAAACCCGCCTCTTGAGCCGCCTCGCCGAACAGCAGCGCCGAAAACGGCGTATGCGGCGACGGCTTCAGCACGACCGTATTGCCGGCCAGCAATGCCGGAAACAGCTTGGCCAGGTTGGTGAGAAACGGCGCGTTGAACGGCGTGATCGCCGACACCACGCCGATCGCTTCGCGCACCACGACGCCACTGCCAATCAGTTGCGCGCCGGCTGGATCGAAAGGATTGAGCGCGGTCGTAATCGGCATATGGCGAGGCGTTTGATTGAGGGAGCGCTCGATCGCGATTTCGACGATCTTCATCGGCGAGGCGAACATCATCGTTTCGGCAAGCGCGCGTGTTGCTCCAGCTTCGACGATCTGCAACGCTTTGATGCGATCGGCCCGGGCGAGCAACGCGGCATGCATGCGCCGCATGAAGCCGGCGCGCTCGGCCGGCGACATGCCCCGCCACGGCCCGCGATCGAATGCTTCACGCGCCGCCGCAAGCGCTGCTTCGGCTTCGACCAGCCCGCCAACCGGCGCTTCGCCGATCACCTCCTCCGTGGCCGGATTCAATACGGCTTCACGCTCGCCGCTTTGCGGCGTGACCCACGCGCCGCCGATAAAGAGCCGCGTCTGTTCGGTAAATTGCTTCGGCAGCGCCGCAAAATCGTTCATTCGATGTCTCCGTCCCTGTCTCTGTCAGATGGCGATAGCGATGGCAACAAGGCCACCATCATTCCTCACCGAGTATCAGTTCAGCCGCGCGCATGCCGATCGCCATGGCCGGCGCATTGGTATTGCCCGCGATCAGCGTCGGCATGATCGACGTATCGACCACCCGCAAGCGTTCCACGCCACGCACCCGCAGTTTCGTATCGACAGCAGCGGCGTCGCTGTTGCCCATCTGGCAAGTGCCCGACACGTGAAAGGCGGTTGAACCGAATTTGAAGTACGCGTCGACCAGTTCCTCATCGGACATGAAGGCGGGACCCGGCGCGGTCTCCTCGGTGAAATGACCACCGAGCGCCGGCTGGCGCAGCATGCGCCGGATCAGCCGGATCAGCTCCACGCTGTGGCGGCGGTCCTGTTCGGTGTCGAGATAATTGGCGTCGATAGCGAGCGGCGCGGCGGGGTCCGCCGACGTGATGCTTGCGCTGCCCAGGCTCTGAGGATGCGTCAGATAGGCCACCCAGGTCATGCCGGGTTGCGTGTCGATCGCGATCTTGCCGTCCTTCACGGTCAGCGAATACAGACCGACGCCAATCTCCGCGTTCGGACGCGTCAGCTCCGGGTTGGTTTTGACGAACGCGCAGACCTCGTGCGCCGCATGTGTCATCGGACCCGCGCCACGCAGTTGGTAGCGGAACATGTTGGCGACGAGCGGCCAGCCGCGAAACTGCCGGTTCAGACTGCCGCCAGTCACGCGCGCGCTCAGCATCACCGGGCGGTGTTCGCGCAGGTTGCGGCCTACCGCGGGCACGTCGGCCACCACGTCGATGCCGAGTTCGCGCAAGCGCTTACCGTCGCCGATACCGGAGAGCTGAAGCAGCTTTGGCGAGTTCAACGCGCCCGCGCTCACCAGTACTTCGCGCCGGGCGTTGACCGTTACCATGGCGCCCTCGGCTGTGCGCAGCGACACGCCGGTGGCGCGCTTGCCGATGAAATTGATCCGCTCGACTTCGACACCCGTGCGGATGTCGAGATTCGCCCGGCCACGCACCGGATCAAGAAACGCCTTGGCCGCGCTCCAACGGCGACCGCGCCAGATGGTTCGCGGCTGGTAGCCGATTGCCGCGTCCGCCGCGCCATTGATATCCCCGACACGCGGCACGCCGCTCTGCTCTGCCGCCTCGATCACCGCCTCGCAAAGCGGATCGCCCGACGGATGCATCGACACTTTCAGCGGACCGCCCGCACCGCGCCACTGCGCCTCGCCGAGTTCGTGATCTTCCATGTCCTTGAAGCATCGACCCATGTCAGCCCAGCCCCAACCGGTACAGCCCGCCGCTGCCCAGTCGTCGTAATCCTGCGGATGGCCGCGCAGATACACCATGCCGTTGACCGAACTCGAACCGCCGAGCGTGCGCCCTTTCAGCCAGTCTTCCGAGCCGCGGCCGCTGCGCTGAGTGGCCCGATAGCTCCAAACGAGCGGCCCGCCCGGGCTCAGTATCTTGCCGATGCCGCGCGGCATGTGAATCAGCGCACTGCGATCCGGCGGACCGCTTTCGAGCAGCAGCACGGACACGCCTGAATCCGCCGACAAACGATTGGCCAGCACACAGCCCGCCGAGCCTGCTCCGACAATCACATAGTCGTAATGCTCACGAAAAGCCATCGATCCTTCCTGTGACGAGTTCACGGGTTTTGTCCGTCGCCGGCGGCGGCGCGCTATCGAACGCCGCCGCCAATTTCCGGATGATTATGAACACATAATTCAAATGTGTCTCTTATTAGGTCACATCTCCAGGGTATCTCTGGATAGTGCCTGTACAGGGCGCCCAAAAGGCCGGGTAACTCCTGATAGCGGATAAGTTGAACAGGTTCGATTCTGGTGATCAATTTAAGAAAGAGCCAGCGGACGGTCCGACTGGCCGGTGTCACCTCCCGACGGTCGAGCATGCAATCCCACCCTTCATTTCAGTCCCAGCCGGCTATTCCACGCGTCGAACCACCCGGCGCGATGCGCTGGGCCGTGCTCAGCCCGCCGCAGCCTGATCCTGCACCATATCGGATCCTCGCCCACGTCAGCTGCTCGTATATGAACACGTTCATTGTTTTTGTTTCGAATAAGGGAAAACGAGAGAGTCGGAGCTGAAATTCTATCTATAGAATTCAATTCCGAATCCAGGCGAATCCAACTAGTCCCGACGAGCAGACTGCACAGAGTTGAACACTGTGTCTAATTCCCTGGGCGGCAGCGTGGAACCCACGAGGCCAGCAGCACCGTGCCGTCGCCAGCGTCAAACAAAAACCCAGCCCCGCCAGGGAGCCACGGAGACAAGGAGATGAAGGGAATGAGCAGCTGCGCCAGATTCGAGAAAAACCGGATGAGCCTCGGTATTGCGATGGCTCTGGGATGCTGGGCTGCAACGGCCGGCGCCGTGCAACTCAGTTCGAACCCCGATCTGAACATCAACTGGGACAACACGATCAGCTACAACCTGGGCATGCGTGCGCAGGGCATCAATGACTCGATCGGCAATAACCCGCTCTACAGCGAATCGGACTACAAGTTCAAGCACGCCGGCGACATCGTCACGAACCGCGTGTCCGACCTGACCGAACTCGATGCGATCTATCAGGACAAGTTCGGTTTCCGCGTGAGCGCTTCGCTCTGGAAGGACTTCGCGTACGGCGGCGGCGTGAACAACAATCCAGGCATGGCTTATCCTGGCGTGCCTTATTCGAGCCTGAATTCGTACAGCGGCAATCACTACAGCAGCTATACCGAGCGCTATTACCAGCAAGGCGCTGACCTGCTGGATGCGTTCGTGTTCTACAAGTTCGAGATCAACGGCCAGCCCAGCGCAATCAAGGTCGGGCGCTTGACTCAGTACTGGGGCAATGCGCTGATCTTCGGCAATGAAGGTATCAACTACGGTCAGAACGCCTCGGACAACATCAAGGGCGCCGCGTCGCCCGGCACGCAGGCGAAGGAGCTCGCGATTCCGCGCGCCCAGATCCTGTTCGAAACTCAACTCACGCCGACGGTCGGACTCGCCGCGCAGTATTTCGCCGAATACATGCCGACCCGTCTACCGGAAGGCGGCACGTATCTCGGCACGGTCGGTTTCGGCTTCCAGGGGCCGAATCTGCTGGAGGGCTCGGTGCCGCGCGGGAACGACGTGATGCCGAACAACGGTTTTCACAACGACTACGGCGCCAAAGTCACGTGGGCTCCGCAATGGCTCGGCGGCACGTTCGGCTTCTACTACCGCAATCTCACGGAAACGCAGCCGTGGGTGCTGCTCGGCGTGAATCCGACAACCGGCGCGGCCAACTATCACCTCGCCTATGGCTCGAACGTGAAGTTGTACGGCATGAGCCTCGACCGCCAGATCGGCGACTTCAGCACGGGCTTCGAAGTGTCCTACCGGCATAACACCGCGCTGAACAGCGGCACCGGCCCGCTGGCGAGCGACCTGAGCGGCCAGCAAGGTGCGCGCGGCGACGTCGTCAACGTGATTGGCAACGTACTGGCGGGCTTGTCGCGCACGCCGTTCTGGAACACCGGCAGCGCGCTGGCCGAAATCGCCTTCACGCAGAAGGTCAAGACCACCAGCAACGGCGCGCTCTATAGCGGCGTGGGCAACTCGGCCGAATGTCCGAGCGGCAGCAAGTGGGCCGGTTGCTCCACCAACAATTCGGTGGCGCTCGCGGTGCAATTCGATCCGCAATGGCTGCAGGTATTTCCGGGCGTCGACATCGACGCCCCGATGTTCCTCCAGTACGGCCTGTGGGGCAACACGCCGAGTCTGGGCGGCACCAATCAAGGCTCGATGATCTACACCTTTGGCCTGCACGCGCTGATTCAGAACAAATACAACGTCACGCTGCAATACAACGGCTATCACTCGCACGCAGGCGGCCAGACCAACTTCGGTCTCGCCAACGGTTTGCCGAGCGGCGGTCCTTCGTATTACGCAACGGGCAACGGTCCGACTTTCTACAACGACAAGAATTGGGTTTCGCTCACGTTTTCTTCTTCATTCTGACGGGCGACGGTCGCGCCCGCTTTCTGTCACGGACGCCCTCACGGGCGCCGGATAAAAAGCCGTTTCGCACCAGCTGGTTTTTCTGACACACATTCTGGAGACAAGCATGAAACTCGCAATGGTACTGGCAACGATGGCGACGGCGGTTGCCGCCAGTGGGCCCGTGCTCGCGGCGGTCAGCGCCGACGAAGCCAAGGAGTTAGGCGGCGGCAAGCTCACCGAATTCGGCGCGAAAAAAGCCGGCAACGCGGACGGTTCGATCCCCGCCTACGCGGGCGGCGTGAAGGACCTCACGGTCCCCGCCGATTTCAAACCTGGCAGCGGCCGCTATCCCGATCCGTTCAAGGAAGACAAGCTGGTCGAATCGATCACTAAGGCGAATCAGGCCAAGTACGCCGACGAACTGACGCCCGGCACCAAGGCGTTGCTCGACCGCTTCCCGGGCTTTCGCGTCGACGTGTACAAGACGCGCCGCACCATGACTTATCCGGACTGGGTGCTGAAGAACACGGTGGGCTGCGCGACCACTGCCAAGCTTGTCGGCAAGATCAAGGGTGACGGCGTGGAAGGCGCGTTCGGCTGCATTCCGTTCCCGATTCCGAAAGACGGCTACGAGGTAATGTGGAATCAGAACATGCGCTACCAGGGCGTGCGCACCGACTTCCGCTTCCGCACCATTTTTGTCGACGAAGCGGGCCACAAGACGCTGATGGGCGATCAGGAATCCAAGTTCATCTATCCGTTCTACGACCGCAACGCGAGCAAATTGAACGACCTGTACTTCCGCCTGACCTACACGAACTTCTTCGGACCGGCTTCGCAGGTCGGTCAGTTGTATCTGGCGAAATACAGCTCCAATAACGGTGACCAGGACGACACCACCTGGATCTACATGCCGGGCCAACGGCGTGTCCGCGTGGCGCCCGAACTGAAATACGACACGCCGATGGCCGGTATCGGCGGCACGCTGCTGTTCGACGAAATCGGCGGCTTCCAGGGGCGCATGGACCGCTTCGATTTCAAGTTGGCGGGCGAGAAGGAAATCATCGTGCCGTACAACAACTATCGCGCGTATCAGTCGCCGAATCTGGTGGGCGACAAGTTCGCCAATCCGGATGTCGTGCGCTGGGAAAAGCACCGGGTGTGGGTGGTCGAGGCGACCCTCAAGACGGGTCAGCGTGATGTCTACAGCCATCGCACGTACTACATCGACGAAGACACGTGGCTGATCGTGGCGTATGACGCGTACGACCAGAGCAATGCGCTCTACCGCACCTCCTATACGCTGGACATCATTCCTTACGACAAGCCGCGCGTCGGCCAGCCGATCCAGGTGGTCTACGACCTGACCAAGGGCAACTACGCGGTGATCGCGGATCAGGGCGATCCGGTCACGCACATGATCCCGTACGACGAACTGCCGAATCAGGCGTACTACACGCCCCAAGCGTTGCAAAGCGCGGGCGTGCGCTAAAGCGGTTCAGGCGCGCTGACTGGACGGAGTCGGCCCGGCCGGCGCGCCGCTGAATTTGATGATGCATTTTCATCAAGAGTTTTGACGACAACTTGTCAACCAGTGTCCGCGGAGACTTACCCATGACTTTCCGGTCAGTGCAATACATGACGGCGAGTGTTACCGCGCTCGTTGCGGCACTCGCGTGCCCGCCGGCGTTCGCCGCGGCGACTGGCGCCGGACCCCAGACAGCGAGCGCGACGCGCTTTATCGATCCGCTCGACGCGCCCGCTGAAACCGCCGTCTCACCAGCCACCCGCCCCATGACGGCGGTGGCGAGCGCGGGTCAGCGCCTCGTCGGCGTGGGGCAGCGCGGCGTGATCGTCGTATCTGACGACCACGGGCATCACTGGCGTCAGGTTGCCAGCCCCGTGCAAAGCGATCTAACGGCCATCACCTTTCCCACGGCTGCCGAAGGCTGGGCGGTCGGCCACGACGGCGTGATTCTGCACACATCCAACGGCGGCACGAGCTGGACCAAACAGCTCGACGGACGCGTCTCCAACGAGCGCTTCGTCGCCTACTACCGCGCCGCCGCTGCGCGAGGCGATGCAAATGTCGCGGCCTGGCAGAGCTATCTGAAGCAGGAAGAAAACAACGCCAAGGCCGGCCCTTCACTGCCCTACCTCGACGTCTGGTTCGACGACGCAAGCCATGGCTACGCGGTCGGCTCGTTCGGCTCGTTCGCCGTCACGAGCGATGGCGGCAAGACCTGGCAACCGGGCCTCGAACATATCGACAACCCGGACTTTCTGAACCTGAACGCAATTCGCGGCGTGGGCGGCGAGGTGTATATCGCGGGCGAGCGTGGCACGGTGTTCAAACTCGATCGCGCGAGCGGTCAATTCAAGCGGCTGCAATCGGGCTACACGGGCAGCTTCTTCGGCATTGTCGGCAATGACAAGCGGCTCTTTGCGTTCGGTCTGCGCGGCACGGTTTATAAAAGCACCGATCAGGGCGCCAGTTGGCAAAAGGCCGACACAGGCACCGACTCCACCTTGAACGGCGCCACCGTGCTCGGCGACGGCCGCATCGTGATTTGCGGTAGCCGCGCCATGCTGCTGGTCGCCGATCCGGTCAGCGGCGTGTTCCAGCGCGTGTCGGCCGATACGCCGATGCTGTTCGCCGGCATTGCCGCGGACGGCGCGGATCGCGTGGCGCTCGGCGGGTCGAGCGGCATGAGTGTCGAAGCGATCGGCGCGCGTCGCTGAGCATTGAATCGCATCACTAGAGGTGTTCAACATGCATAACCCCCACGATCAGTCGGCAGCGAAGGATCAACCGCAACCGGCGCAGCCCTTCGACCGGCGCTCGGGCGGTCCCGTCGAGCGGCTGATTTTCAATCATCGCGCGCTCATCGTGATCGTCTGCATCCTGCTGACGGCGCTGTTCGGCGCGCGCGCCACGCGGCTGGAAGTCAATGCGAACTTCCTGAACATGATTCCGCAGTCGCATCCGTTCGTGCGCAACTATCTCGACAACGCCGCGTCATTGCGTGCGCTCGGCAACTCGCTGCGCATCTCGGTCGAGAACACCAACGGCTCGATCTACGACGCCGACTATCTACGCACCCTGCAAAAGATCAACGACAAGGTGTTCCTGATGCGCGGCGTGGACCGTGCCTACATGAAGTCGTTGTGGACGCCCTCGGTGCGCTGGACGGAAATCACCGAGGACGGTTTTCGCGGCGGCCCGGTGATGCCCGAAGCCTACGACGGCTCCGCGAAAAGCCTCGACGAATTGCGCCGCAACGTGGCGCGCGCCGGCATCGGCGGCTCGGTGGTCGCCAACGACGAGCGTTCGAGCGTGGTGTTCGTGCCGCTGCTCGACAAGGATCCGGCCACCGGTGCGCCGCTGAATTACCGCGAGCTCTCGCACGATCTGGAAAAACAGGTCCGCTCGCTCGAAACCCGCAACGTCAAGATTCACATCGTCGGCTTCGCGAAGCTGGCGGGCGATCTGATCGACGGCCTCGACGGCGTGTTGATCTACTTCGGCGTGTCGGCCTTGATCGCCGCGCTCGCGCTCTATGCGTACACGCGCTGTCTACGCAGCACCGGTCTGGTCGTGCTATGTTCCGCCGCCGCGGTGATCTGGCAACTCGGCATCGTGCAGTGGCTAGGTTTCTCGATCGATCCGTATTCGATTCTCGTGCCGTTCCTTGTGTTCGCGATCGGGGTGTCGCATGGCGCGCAGAAAATGAACGGCATTACCCGCGACGTCGCCCGCGGCGTGCATCGCTATGCGGCCGCGCGCCATACGTTCCGGCGTTTGTTCCTGGCCGGCCTGACCGCACTCCTCGCGGACGTGGTCGGCTTCGCGGTGCTGATGATCATCGACGTGCCCGTGATCCGCA
The DNA here is from genome assembly GCF_046027355.1 of Paraburkholderia sediminicola. Classification (GTDB taxonomy): domain Bacteria; phylum Pseudomonadota; class Gammaproteobacteria; order Burkholderiales; family Burkholderiaceae; genus Paraburkholderia; species Paraburkholderia sediminicola_B. The sequence continues at coordinate 59,963 of NZ_JAQQEK010000015.1, forward strand.
ACCTCGCGCTTGCCGCCAGCATTGGCGTAGGCGTGCTGATCTTCACCAACCTCGTGCTGCTGCCGGTGCTGCTGTCGTACACCGGCGTGAGCCGCTCCGCGGTGCGCCGCGCTCGCCTGAGCGCCGATCCGCAAGCAAAGCGCGGCTTCGTGGTGCGCAGCTATCAGGCCTTCGACCGCTTTTCCACCCGCAAATGGGCGATCGGCGCAATGGTCGGCGCGTTGCTGCTGTTCATTGGTGGCCTGGCGATCAGCACGCACCTGCAGGTGGGCGATCTCGACTCCGGCGCCCCCGAACTGAAAGCGAACTCGCGCTACAACCGCGATAACGCTTTCATCAACCAGCATTACAACCTGTCGAGCGATGTGTTCGCCGTGATCGTCAAGACGCCGGCCGGCGGCGTGGAGAGCTTTCCGACGCTGACCGAAATGGACCGCCTCGAAGCGAAGCTGCGCGAGACCGAGGGCGTGCGCGGCACGGTATCGGCGGCCGGCGTGGTGCGGCAATACACGGCTGGCAACTTCGAAGGCTCGCCCAAGTGGCTGACGGTGAACCGTGACCCATTCGTCTCCGGCGACGCGTTTTCCAACGTCGTCGTGGCCATGCCCGAGCTGACCAATGCCGACCGCACGGTCGCACCGCTGCTGGTCTTCCTGAGCGACCACAAGGCCGAGACGCTGACGCGCGTGGTGCACGTGGTGAACGACTTCGCCGCCGTGCACGACACACCCGATCGGCACTTTCTGCTGGCCGCAGGTTCGGCCGGCATCGACGCCGCGACCAATATCGTGGTCGAACAGGCCAATCGCGAGATGCTGCTGCTGGTGTATGCGTCGGTGGCGATCCTCTGCTTCATCACGTTCCGCACGTGGCGCGCCGTGGTCGTCGCGCTGATTCCGCTGATGCTCACCTCGGTGTTGTGCGAAGCGCTGATGGTGCTGCTCGGCATCGGCGTGAAGGTCGCCACGTTGCCGGTGATCGCACTTGGCGTGGGTATCGGTGTCGATTACGCGCTGTATCTGCTCTCCGTGCAACTCGCGCGGCAACGCGCCGGCGCTACATTGCGCGAGGCCTACCGTGACGCGCTGATGTTCACCGGCAAGGTCGTGATGCTGGTCGGCTTCACGCTCGCGGGCGGAGTCGTCACGTGGGTCTGGTCGCCGATCAAGTTTCAGGCCGACATGGGCATCCTGCTCACCTTCATGTTCCTGTGGAACATGGTCGGCGCGCTCGTGCTGATTCCCGCGCTCTCGTACTTCCTGTTGCGGCCGAAAGCCGAACGCCTGCGCGGCGGCTCCGGCAGCGAACCCGCCGAGGCCACGCAGAGCACCGTTCCCGCGACCTCGGCCACCCGCCTGCGCGCCGCCGCGCCGGTGGCCCGCCAGGCATCCTGACACGCCGTCCATTCAAACACTCTTTGGAGATTCGCCGATATGTTCGATCTATTGATGACCGCCGACATGATGGTTCCGGACCCGGACGGGATGACCGAATTGCTGGTCAACAAGCTGGGGATTCACAAACACCCGAACTGGCGCCAGGCGTTCGACAACCATCCGTACATCGCCCATTTTCTGCGCGTGCACAAGTCGCTGGCCGTGGCGCCGACGCGCGTCGAGCCGCAAGTGCATCTGGATCGTCCGAACCCGGGCGACCCGTCGTTCCATCATTTTCTGCAGAGCCTCGAAGCGTTTCAAGGCAAGCATCGGCCGATTCTCACGCATTCGATCGTGGTGGCCGCGCATGGTCCGAAGTTCGAGCAGACTGTCGAGCGCCTGATGCGTCGCCGCCTGCCCTTCCGGATGGCGCAGCGCACGCCGGAAATGCCCTTCGACCGTTTGTGGGTCGGCGTGACGCCCGAGCGTCCCGAGTACGAACCTTCCGTGGACGGCGGCCTGTGCATCGAGATCATGCCGATGGAGCCGCTGCAACTGCCGCCGGAAACCTTCGCGACGCCCGCGCCGCAACCACGCGATCTGCAGCCGGGCCAACTCGTGCGCGTCACCGCGCGCGGCTTTCTCGTGCGCGATCTCGACGACACCCTGCGCCGTTGCTCGGCGAATCTCGATTGGGAACCGGTCGGCGCGGTGGAGACGCTGGTCGGCGAAGGTTATCGGCGCGCGCGAATGGGCTTCACGCTGCCCAATAGCGCCTCGCTCGACGTGCTCGAGGCGACCCGCTGGGACGGCGAGGCCGGCCGCTATCTGAACAGCTGGGGCCCGGGCCCCTACTTCGTGCGCATCGCCGTGAACGGCCTGCAAGTGAAGGCGGAAGAACTGAAGGCGCGCGGCATTGGCTTCGACTGGGTCGAATCGTCGGAGGCCGTGGGCGGCCGATCGCTGATTCGCATCCACCCCGCCGAACTGGACGGCCAGCTATTCGAGTTCGAAGAATTTCAGGCACCCCGCTAAATGCTGACTACCGACGAGGGGACCCCAACCATGAATGGGCTGACGATCAACCCCACTGTACGCATCGAGCGCAGCGGCAAGACCGCATGGATCGTGCTGAACCGGCCCGAACAGATCAATGCAATCAACGACGAGATTCGTCGTGGCGTACCGCAGGCACTGCAACTCCTCGACACCGATCCCGACGTTCACGTGATCTTGCTGCGCGGCGAAGGTCCGCGCGGCTTCTGCGCGGGCGCGGACATCAAGGAAAAGCGCGGGCCCGAATCGTCGCTGCAAGTGCGGCGGCGGATGGAACGCTCGCGCTGGATCGAAGCACTCGATCAGGTGCAGAAGCCGGTGCTCGCCGCGTTGCATGGCTTCTGCATGGGCGGCGGGTTGGAGATCGCGCTCGCCTGCGATATCCGCTTCGCGTCGCCGGATACCGTGCTCGCGTTGCCGGAAACCGGCCTCGGTCTGATTCCCGGCGGTGGCGGCACGCAGCGCCTCGCGCGAGTGGTCGGCCACGGCCGCGCGCTCGACGTGCTCCTGACCGGCGACCGCATGAGCGCCCAGCAGGCGAAGGAAATCGGCCTGGTCACGCGCATTTCGGCGACGCCCGAAACGCTGATCGCCGAAGTGCAGACGCTGGCGGACCGGCTCGCCGCGAAATCGCCGGCGGCGACGATCTACGTCAAGCAGGCCGCACGCGCCGCGCTCGAACTCGATCTGCGCCGCGGGCTGGATCGCGAGCTCGATCTGTTCGCGCTACTCGCGCCGAGCGACGACGTGAAGGAAGCGGCGCTGGCCTTCAAGGAAAAGCGCACCCCTGTATTCACTGGAGACTGAGCAGATGACTAGCGGTATTGGAGGCAACGGCGGCACGCAGGCGACGGGCAAGCTAGAAGGCAAAGTGGCTATCGTCACGGGCGCGGGCGGCGGACTCGGTGCGGCCTGCGCGCGCGGTCTCGCGGCGCAAGGCGCGTGCGTGGCGGTGGTGGATATCAATGGCGACGCGGCGGAGGCGGTGGCCGCCTCAATCGGGGATCGGGCGATCGGGCTGCGTACCGACGTCTCGTCCGAGGCCGAGGTTAAGGCGATGATCGCGGCGGTGCTGGAGCGCTTTGGCCGCATCGACATCCTGCACAACAATGCGGCCGTGCTCGACGCCGCGCAGCGCAGTGGCGACCGCGACGTGTGCAACGTCGATGTCGAAGCATGGGATCGCGCCATGGCGGTGAATCTGCGCGGCCCGATGCTGTGTTCGAAGCACGCGATTCCCGCGATGCTGAAAGCGGGCGGCGGCTCGATCATTCATGCGTCGTCTGGTTTCGGCGCGCAGGGCGATTTCACCTTGAGCGCGTACGCGGCATCGAAGGCCGGCTTGACGATTTTGAGCAAGTCGATTGCCGCGCAGTACGGCAAGCAAGGCATCCGCTCGAACACGATCCAGATCGGTCTCGTGGTCGCGGAGAACGGTGGCGCGCACCCGCTGCCCGACGACATCAAGGCGGTGATTCTCGACGGCCACCTGACACCCTATCTCGGCGAACCGAAGCATGTGGCGGACGTGGTGTGCTTTCTCGCTTCGGACGAGGCCGCGTTCATCACCGGCGCGACGCTGCCCGTCGATGGCGGCTTCACGAGCCATGCGCCGACGCTGGCGCCGATGCGTGCGCTGTTTGCCGCGCGCGGTAGAGAAGCATATTGAGCGCCCTGCCGTCGTCTCATGCGCGCTCGGGCTTCGATGCTTCGATGGCGACGCCGCAGACCGCCGACAAGCCGACCATCGTGCTGGTGCACGGTGGCCAGCACAGCGGCGCGTGCTGGCAGCCCACCGTCGACGCATTGCGCGCGCTCGATCCTTCAGCGCAGGTACTCGCCGTCGACCTGCCCGGCCACGGTAACGAACCGGGCGACCTCGCGACGCTGACCATCGCGCAATGCGTCGAGAGCGTGACCTCGCAGATTCTGTCGACGCGGCCGACTCGCGTGATGCTGGTCGGACACTCGATGGCGGGCATCACGTTGCCCGGTGTGGCGGCGCGGCTCGGTGCTGCGCTCGTGCAACGGATGGTTTTCATCGCCTGCTGCATCCCGCCGGACGGCAAAACGGTGCTCGATACCTTGCACGCGCCGATGAACGTGATCGCTTCGCGAGCCGCACGGCGCACGGCCGTCAGCGCGCCCTTACCCGCGTTCATCGCGCGCTTGGTATTTGCCAACGGCATGACGCGGGAACAGAAGCTACGCGTCGTGGCGGGTCTGTGCGCAGAAAGCACGCGGGTGACGACCGAACCAGTCGATCGTTCGGCGTTCCCGCGTGTGCCGATGAGCTGGGTGCTGACGCAACGTGACCGCGCGTTAAGGCCGAAGGTGCAGCGCGAATTCATCGGCAATCTGGGCGGCGTGGATGAAGTGATCGAGCTCGATACCTGCCACAACGCAATGATCAGCGAACCGGTGAAGCTGGCGGAGATTTTGTTGAGCCGATGTTGAGCGTAACGTCGGACGCACAGCGCGTAGCTCTCTGCGCATGGTCAGAGGCTGGGTGGGAACAAGGCCACCTCACGCTTCCTCAGTGCCGCAGCTTGCCAACGCCTGTGCCAGATTCGCCCTCATGCGATGCAACAAGCCGATCAGCATCTGACGTTCGTGAGCGTCGAGGCCGGCTAAAGCTTCATCGGCAACCCGGTCCCCGACGTCCAGCACCTGGGCGAGCGCTGCGCGCGCCTTGCGGGTCGCTTGCACACAGTAAGCCCGGCGGTCGTGTGCATCCGCCACCCGCACCACCCAGCCGCCTTCGGTCATCCTGTCCAGCAGCCTGGTCAACGAAATCGGCGAGATCTCCAGCGTCTCGGCAAGCCTCGCCTGATTCGTCTCGCCGTACCACGACAGGTAAGCGAGCACGCGGCTCTGTGCACGCGTCAACCCGAGGCGAGCCTTGGCCCGCTCATCGAAAAGCCGGCCGCACAAACGGCCCGCGTCCGTGATCAGAAAGCCCAAGCGATTGTCGTGGCCGTTTTCCATGCCGGCGATTATACGAGTCCACTCGACCAAATGTGAACATGACGTCGATATCTGTCTCAATTACAATAAGCACGCTTATCAATTTTGCGCGCGACGCGACTGAGACCTCTACGTTATGGCAGGACATTCCACGGCAGCCGCCCAGCCGCTGCAACCCGGAGCCGGGCTCAACCGGCCGCTCATCACCGTGTCGATCATGCTGGCCACGCTGATGCAATCACTCGACAGCACGATCGCCAACGTGGCGCTGCCACATATGCAGGGGGCGCTATCCGCATCGCAGGACGAGATCACGTGGGTACTGACCTCGTATATCGTTTCCGCGGCGATCGCCACGCCTCTCACCGGATGGCTCGCCACCCGCTTCGGCGTCAAGCATCTGCTGGCCGCGTCGATTACGGGCTTCACGATCGCCTCGGGGTTATGTGGACTCGCGGACTCGCTGCCGCAAATCATCATCGCGCGATTGCTGCAAGGGATCTTCGGGGCGTCGCTGGTGCCGCTGTCGCAGTCCATCCTGCTCGATATCAATCCACGCGAAAAGCAGGGCCAGGCGATGGCCGTGTGGGGCATGGGTGTGATGGTGGGACCGATTCTCGGACCTACGCTCGGTGGCTGGTTGACCGAAAGCTATAACTGGCGTTGGGTGTTCTTCATCAATTTGCCGGTGGGCGCCTTCGCGCTGTTCGGTACCCTTGCCTATCTGCCAGAGAACCGCCGAAAGCGCGGCGAACGTTTCGATTTCTTCGGCTTTGCCACACTCAGTCTGGCCGTCGGCGCATTGCAGGCGTTACTCGATCGCGGCGAGCAGCTCGACTGGTTCAGTTCGATGGAAATTCGTATTGAAGCGCTACTGGCTGTCGTCAGTTTTGCCTTTTTCATTGCGCATACGGCGACCGCGGGGCCACGCTCTTTCTTCCGCTATCAGTTGTTGAAGGACCGCAATTTCGTGACCGGCGTGTTCTTTATCTTCGTAGTCGGCGCGGTGATGTACGCCACGCGCGCGCTATTGCCGCCGATGCTGCAATCGCTGATGAACTATGACGCCGCCACCGCTGGCCTCGTCAGTGCGCCGAGCGGCGTCGGCACGATGATCGCCATGATGGTGGTGGGCCGGCTGATCGGCCGTTTCGACGTGCGCGTGCTGCTCGTTACCGGCTTTCTGATCTCGGCATTCGCGCTATGGCAAATGACGCACTACACGCTGGTGCTATCGCCATCGGACATTGTCTGGCCGGGTGTCGTACAGGGCTTCGGCCTCGGCCTCGTGTTCGTGCCGCTCAGTTCCGTCACCTTCTCCACGCTATCTGGCGATTTGCGCAGCGACGGCACCGCCATCTACAGCCTCATGCGCAATATCGGCAGCAGTATCGGGATTTCGGTGGTGCAAACCTTCATTACGCGTAATACCCAGGTGGCGCATGCATCGCTGGCCACGCATGTGTCCGTGTACGACCCTGTGGTGCGGAGCCAGGTCGATCTGCATTCACCAGGCGCCATTGCGCTGCTGGACATGCAGATTACCCAGCAAGCCTCGATGATCGCGTATATCGATGACTTCAAGCTAATGTTCATCGCCACCTTGCTGGTGATTCCCTTACTGGCCATCATCCGCCCCGCCCGTCATTCGAGGGCCACGCCCGCCGACGCTCATGTCGCGATGGACTAGCCGGTAATGAGGACGGCTTGACGCGGAATGTTTATCTGTACATTTATCGCATTTCTGTTTAGATTATGAAAACCAGAAACCATTCAGCGGGCCGCCTATCCTGGCGCCCGACATGAGGAGACATATGCAGATCGACCTGAGCAGCAAGCGCGTGATTGTCACTGGCGCATCACGCGGCATCGGCCGCGCGATTGCGCGGGCCTTTGCAGCCGAAGGCGCGCGCGTCGCCATCTGTGCTCGCACCAGCGCCGACGTCGAGGCGGTGGCGGAAGACCTGAAGGCTCGCGGCGCGTCGGCCGTGATCGCGCAATCGGTCGACGTGACCGATACCGAAGGCGTCAAACAGTTCGTCGAACACGTGGCGCAAAGCTGGGGCGGCGTGGACGTGCTGATCAACAATGCCGGCCAGGGCCGCGGCGGCAACCTCGAAACACTGACGCCCGAACAGATCCTCGAACACGCCAACATCCTGCAAATGGGGCATTTCCGTTTCGTGCAGGCCGTGGTGCCGCATATGCGCAAGCAGCGCTGGGGCCGCATCATCGAGATCAATGCGCTCGCCGGCGTGGTGCCGACACCGGACGGTATTCCGTCTGTCGTCAATCGCGCGGCCTGTGTGGCGATGTCGAAATCGCTCGGCATGTCGCTCGCGAAAGACAACATTCTCGTCAATACATTGAACATGGGCTGGATCGACACGGGCCAATGGGACCGCCACTATCGCGAGATGCCGGCAGGCTGCACGCGCGAGGAGTTCGACCAGATGGTGCTGAAGGTCGTGCCGATGGGCCGCTTCGGCAAGCCGGAAGACGTCGCGGGCATGGCGCTGTTCCTGTCGAGCGATTACGCGAGTTTCATCAGCGCGGCATCGATCGATATCGCCGGCGGCATGGGTGGACAGATCGCCTACTATCCGACGCTCAAACGCGACTTCTACGAAGCGGTGAAAGCACGTGGCGAGGCCGTGGTCGAACAGTAAGCGGGCGGCGAAGTAGCGCGCTTTCGCAGCATATGTTTCAACACGCTGCATTCCATGACGTATGACACCGCCCGCCTCGCGCGGGCGGTCGTCCATCTGCCTCGAGGAGTTCCGCTTTGCCCACCGCTTTAACGCCACGGACGCAGCACGCCTCGTCTACTGCGACGGCATCAGGTATGGCGTCAAGCTATCCATCGGCCCGCTACGCGTGGTACGTCATCGCCGTTTTATTCGCGGCCACTTTGCTGTCTCAGCTCGACCGTCAACTGCCCGCCCTGCTGGTGCGTCCTTTGCGCAAAGAGTTCGGCATCTCGGATACGGCATTCAGTCTGTTGCAAGGCTATGCGTTCGCGATCTTTTACACGCTGGCCGGCTTGCCGCTTGGCCGTCTCGTCGATCGCCGCAACCGCCGCAATCTGATCTTCGTCGCACTGCTGTTCTGGGGCGTGGCCACCGCGCTATTCGCCTTCGGCCAGAGTTATATGCATCTGCTACTCGCGCGGGTCGGCGTCGGAATCGGCGAAGCCGTGCTCGCGCCAGCCGCTTATTCGCTGATCGCCGACAACTTTGCGCCGACGCAGCGTGGCCGGGCAATCGCGGTCTATTACGTTTCGATTGCAATCGGTTCAGGCGCGTCATTGCTGCTCGGTGGATGGTTGCTTGCTGCGATTCCGTCGCACGGTCTTGCGCTTGCGGGCTTCGGCAGCGTGCCAGCGTGGCGCCTCGCGTTTGTCCTGGCCGCGCTGCCCGCCGTGCCGCTCGCCTTGCTTTTGGTCGCGACAGTACGCGAACCTGCGCGCAAGGAAGTGACTATTGCAAGCGCCGAACTTGATGCGAGCGAGCAAGCTTCTGCAGGTGATTTCGTGCGTTATCTACGCCTGCATTCCGCGACGTTTGCCCGCGTGCTGACTTATCCGGCCTTGCTGTCGATCATCGGCTATGGCGCGCTTGCCTGGGCGCCTGCATTGTTCGAGCGCAGCTTCGGTATGCCGCCTTCGCATTCCGGGCCGGTGCTCGGCCTTATCATCGCCATTGCCGGCGCGGGCGGCACGCTCGTATGCGGTTTTCTCAGCGACGCATGGAGCGCGCGCGGCGTCACAGCGGCGCGCTTTCACGTCGCGCTGCTCGGCTCAGCGGTGTTCGCCCTACCGTGCGTACTGTGGCCGCTGATGCCGGATGCGCGCCTTGCATTCGCGCTGTTGTTCGTCAGCGTGTTCGGTCTGGGCATTGCGCAGTCGGCGGCGCCCGCAGCGATCCAGGCGCTGGTCCCTAACCGGATGCGCGGCCAGGCGATTGCCGTGTATCTGCTGCTGGCGGGATTGCTTGGCATTGGCCTAGGTCCGACCGCCGTTGCGCTCGTCACCGATCACGTCTTTCATCACGACGGCGCTTTGCGCTATGCCGTGGCGTGTACGGCGGCACCCGCTGCGCTGCTCGGGTTGTGGCTGATCGGCTCGGGCGTGAAGCCGTATGCGCGCACGCTTGCCGCTTTGCACGCTGCGCAGCAGCGTCGGTGAATAACAAAAACGGCGGCGGAGCGTGAGTGCTCAGCCGCCGTGTGACTCTGGTGCGTAAGGTCAGCCATTCGCGCTTGCCATTCGCATCCGCCAATCGCGCATGTCAATCGAAGCTGTTTATTCGGCACGCCCCAACCTGCCGATCGCGCGCATCGGCGAGAGCACGCGCTTCGCGCCGATCCGATTGCGCAGCACACCGATGCGCTCGATCTGCGCTTCGATCACATCCCCTGGCTGCAGGAAGCGGCCATCTTCGAGCCCTACGCCGCACGTCGAGCCGGTAAAGACCAGATCTCCCGGACGCAGCGCGATGCGTGCATCCACATAGTTCAGCAATTCGTCGACCGGGAAAATCATCTGGTCGGTCGTATCATGCTGACGCTCCTCGCCGTTGATGCGCAAACTCAGCGTCACGCATGGCTGGCCAGGGCCGCCGAACTCATCGAGCGTAGTGATCCCGGACCGATCGGCGCGGTGCTGTCCAGCGCTTTTTGCGTGAACAGATCGAGCGAGCCGAGCTGCTTGCCGGCATCGCGCGCGCTGATGTCGTTGCCGACCGTATAGCCGAGCAGACACGCGCTCGCCTGCGGTTCGTCACCGAATGCACGGGCAACGACCGCGACCAGTTCGACTTCATAGTCGAGCTGATTGGTGACGGCGGGATACTGAATCTCACCGCCCGGCGGCACCAGCGTCGACGCGGGCTTGATGTAGGCGAGCGTATGCGGCGGCGCCTGTTTGCGGCCGAGCCGCGCCAGGTGCGACAGATAGTTCAGACCGACGCCGAACACGCGCGCCCCGGGGTTCACCGGCGGACACAATTGCAGTTCCGCGAGCGGTAAACGGCGCGCATCGAGTTCGAGTGCCGCACTGCCATCCTCCGCAACCACTGGCGCCCACACTTCGAATGGCGCACGAATGCGCTGCACTTCGCGCGCGCTTTCGTCGACCTGGGCCCAGAAACTCTCGCCCGCCGCGTCGCGGACTCTCGCGAGCTTCATGGCTAGGCTGGCTGCCGTCTGGCAGCGAGAATCGCAAGACCTTCGGCGTCCATCACTTCTTCCGGCGTGCGCACGCTCGGCCCGAGAATCGGACCGACCAGTTCGTGGCCCCACGTGCTCAACTTTTCCGGATTCAGCTCGAAGCCGTCGCCGTGCCATGGCTCGAGTTCGGTGATGATCTCGAACGCAAAACCGCCCGGCGAGAAGTGATAGAACGATACGTGCGGGTCTTGCGTGTGCTGGCCGAGCGTCATCATCATCGGCAGCTTGCGTTGTTTGACGATGTCGTAGGTTTCACCCACGTCACGAAGATTGTTCACGAAGAGGCCGATGTGCTGAATGCCCATCTTGTTCGGCCCAAGTCCGTAGGCAATATCGTGGCTGGTGCTCGTGTTCAGCTTCGAGCGATAGAACGCGGTCTTGCCCTTGCCCGCTCCCGCGCCGTAGTAGTGAAAACCCATTACGACGGTCAGGAAGTGCTCCAGCTCCGGCGGGAATTCCGGCGTGATCACCACGATATGCCCGAGGCCGCGCGCGCCAGCATTGAAGCCACCATGCGGACGGCCCGGGATGAACGAGCGCGGCATCCACTTCTGCGAGTAGAACAGTTCGTGCTGATAGCCGACCGGATCGCGAAAACGCACCACGTCACGCACGCCGCGCAGTTCTGCGTCGCCTGGGGTCACTTCGACGCCGGCTTCGCGCAGCCGCGCCACAGCCGCCTGAAATTCGAGCTTGCCGCGCGCTTCCCAGCCGATATACGCGAGCCGGTCGACCTTGCCGGGATGAAACGCAAAGCGGTGACGCCGGTCGTCCATGCGGAAGTACAGCGAATCGCGGTCCGTTTCCGGCGATGCACCGATTTGCAGACCCAGCACTTCGGGGCCGTAGGTACGCCACTCATCCATGTTGGCCGTCTCGAAGCCGAGGTAGCCGATGCCGATAATATCCACGACGTCTCCTGAAATAGTGATCTGTCAGGCATGCCCGGCGCTGTTACAGCGCGAGCATGCCGCCGTCCACGACGATGTCGGTGCCGGTGATGTACGAGGCCTCGTCCGACGCGACGAACAGCGCCGTCGCGACGATTTCTTCCGCTTCTCCCGCGCGTTCCATTGGAATGCCGGCGAGCAGCATGGAGCGCGTGGCCGGGTTATCGAGGAACGGTTTGGTGCCAGGGGTCACAACCACGCCCGGGCTGATGCTCACGGCGCGAATCCGATGCTTGACGCCTTCCACGGCGAGTTGCCGCGTGAGGGCGATCACGCCGGCCTTTGCCGCCGAATGCGCGCCGATGCCGGTCGCCGCCGACGCACCCCAAGCCGCCACCGACGAGATATTGACGATCACGCCGCCTTGCACCGCGAGATGACGCCAGGCAAAGCGCGTCGGATAGAACACGATGTCCAACTCGTTGCGCAGCGTGTAGCGCCAGTCGTCCACCGACATCTCACTGATCGGACCAAAGCGCGCCGCCGATGCGTTGTTGTACAGAATGTCGATGCCGCCGTAAGTGGCGACCGCGTCTTCGATCCACGCCTGTGCCGCCTGCGGATCGCCCAGATCGACGCTGCCCGCGCCCGCCATGTCGAAACCCTCGTCACGCAGCAACGCGATGGTTTCGGCCTGCGCTGCCGCGTTCAGATCGCAACCGAACACTTTGGCGCCTTCCCGCGCGAAGCGCAACGCAGCCGCCCTGCCCTGGCCGCCACCTGTGCCGCTGATCAGCGCAACCTTTCCTTCGAACCGTCCCATACGATCGGTCTCCCGTCGGCTCAGCCGGCAATTGCTTCGACGCTCAACGCTTCAGCGGGACAGGCGGCCGCGCCTTCGCGCGCGTCTGCCTCGAGTTCGGCGGGAATCGTTTCCGCTTCCAGATAAACGAGGCCGTTCTCGTCGAGTTTGTAGACCTGCGGACACAGCTGCGCGCAGAGTCCATAACCGCAGCAGCGGCTCCGATCCGCGCTCACGCGCAGCACCACTGATGCCCTGATCTCCGAATTCATGTCTCCTCCTTGAGTGCGTGGCCATGCATGGCTATTGGCTGGAAATTATATGCACACATTATTCAAATGTGTTTATTTTATGATCCGGGTTGACCCTGGCGACGTGTCTTCACGGAGACGTCTCGTTGCGGGCGGAGGCATCGTCGACTGTACGTCTTTGATCGGGTAAGCCACTATGAACAAAGGCTTTGCGCCGGGACTATTCTGGCTACAGAATATAATCACTGCCTGTAGAACGATTTCAGAACACCGTGAACACCCTTTGGCGCCGCGTTTCATGCGGGCGAGGACAGAAAATGAACGGCACATGCCAGTGCCCGGACGGCAACCAAGAGACCGCCACCCATGACGACGAAGAAGAACATTGCTGCAAGCGAGTCGGTAGGAACCCGAGCGAGCGTGGCGCGCCGCTCTGCTGATCAAGTGCCGGGAGGCCGTGGCGCAACCAGCGCGGTGACGGTGAAGCCCGTTGCGAATGCCATCCGTATCCTGCGTTATCTCACGCACACAGGTGCGCCGGAGCGAGCCGCTGATATCGCGCGGCATCTGTCGATCAATCCGAGTACCTGTTTCAACATTCTGCGCACGCTCGTTGCTGAGGACGTGGTCGATTTCAACGCGCTGTCGAAGACGTATTCAGCTGGCCTCGGTTTGGCGCGACTGGTGGAGCAACTGGTCACGCAAGGGCAACGGCTGCAACTGGCTGCGCCGCTGATGCAGGATCTTGCCGCCGAGTTTGGCGTTACCGTGACCTTGTGGCGCCGGCTCGGCGCGGACCGGATCGTGCTGGTGAGTTCGGAGTCGAGTCCGACGGATTTGCACATCGATATGCCGGCTGGACAGCGGCTGCCGATTTTGATGGGCGCCAGCGGACGCCTGTTCGCCGCGCGCCTCGGCCTCACCGATGAACAGTTGCGCGAAGAATTCGAACAACTGCGTTGGGCGCGGCCCATTTCGCTCGAGGCCTATGTGCGCGAAGTGAATCGAGCGCGGCGGCGTGGCTGGGCCAGTGATGATGGGTACTTTGCCACGGGCGTCATGGCGATCGCAGCCGCTGTCTGTGACAAGAGCGACAACATCGCGTTTACCGTGTCCACGGTCATGATTCGGGGCGACCGCGGGGAGGCGCAAGTCGATGCGCTAGGCGAGGCCGTTCGCGATCTGGCTCACCGGCTGGAGTCAGTGCTCTTCTGAGTTTTTCTTCTCGTTCGGGCGCGGTGGTCGTGCGCCCGGAGCGTTGGCATTTTTCGCGTTACGCTTTGTTCACAGGCCGGCGCGCCGTTGCAGTCTCGACGTTCGCTCGAGACATCAGCATTCCTTTTCGAAGTATCGATCCGCATCCGCATGAGGTGTAGGGGTTCGAGTCCCCTCACTCGCACCACCTTCGCCTCGGACGGCGCCCTCCGCACGCAAACTCAGCGACGCGCTGCGCCGCGGACGTGCGGCCAGAGTGCGTCGCTCACGAAAAAATCCCCCCGCCCTTCTCCCTGTAAACCCTAAAAACGCCTCGTCACATGCGTTTAAGTGAACATTATCGTTGATTGTGTTCAACTTGTTATCTACTATCTCACTACCAACTTGCTCCAAACCCGGCTCGCCGAATCGCAGGTGAGCCCTTCACTACGGGGACCCCCGATGAAACTGGAAGACCTCATTCTCGTCAGCGTAGACGATCACGCGATCGAGCCGCCCAACGCTTTCGCACGCCACATGCCCGCCAAATACAAGGGCCGCGAACCGAAAGTCGTGCAACGCAGTGGCCGCGATGTTTGGGAATTCGAAGAAAAAGCCACCGGCTACATGGGCCTGAATTCCGTCGTGGGTCGTCCGAAAGAAGAGTACGGCATGGAGCCGCTCGGTTACGAACATATGCGGCGCGGCACCTGGGACATCAAAGCCCGCGTCGACGATATGAACGCCAACGGCGTGCTCGGTTCGCTCTGCTTCCCGACGTTCCCTGGCTTCGCCGGGCAGCGCTTTCAGGCTTATGAAGATCGCGGCGTGTCGCTCGCAGCGATCCAGGCCTACAACGACTGGCATCTGCACGATTGGTGCAACGCCGCCCCGGGCCGCTTCATGCCGTTGATGATCACGCCATGGTGGGACCCGCAAGCCGCCGCGGCTGAAATCGAACGGATGGCCAAACAAGGCGTGCACGCCCTGTCGCTCTCGGACAATCCTTCGCTGCACGGCTACCCGTCGATCCATAACGATCACTGGGATCCGGTCTACAAAGCCTGTGCGGACAACAACGTGGTGATCTGCTGCCATATCGGTACCGGTGCGAAAGCCGACCACGCCTCCGACGAATCGCCGATCGACGCGTGGATCACCTCCATGCCGATCTCGATCGCCAATTCGGCCGCGGACTGGATCTGGGGGCCGATGTGGAAGAAATACCCGACGCTGCGCATGGCGCTCTCGGAAGGCGGCATCGGCTGGATTCCGTATCTGCTCGAACGCGCGGACTTCACGCATCGTCACCATCACGCATGGACCATGTCGAATTTCGGCGGCAAGATGCCGAGCGATATTTTCAACGAGCACATCATCACCTGCTTCATCGAAGATCAGTTCGGTCTGAAGAATCTCGATTCGATCAACCTCGACAAGGTCACCTGGGAATGCGACTACCCGCACTCTGACTGCACATGGCCCAATTCCGCCGACGTGTTCTGGGAGCAGGCACAAGCGCAAAACGTCTCCGATGAAGTGATCAACAAGATCACTCACCTGAACGCGATGCGCGAGTTTTCCTACGACCCGTTCTCGATCCTCGGCCGCGAGAATTGCACGGTCGGCGCGCTGCGCGCCAAGGCGAAACACGTGAGCATCGAGCCCGCGCTTGGCATGGGCGGCGCCGCGCCAGTGCGTGATCCGAACAAGCCGGTGACGTCCGGCGACATCAACCGGATGTTCGCCGCGGCCGACGCACAGGCCGCGTTGTAAAGCGGTCCACTCACGCCGTGGCAACGCATCGCCACGGCGTCGGCAACACAGACCGGGCCGCGCTGCACATATCGGCTTCGTGGTACAGGCGAGCGATGCGGCCGGGGCGGCTTGCGTAAAGGGCTCGACGTCCACCGCCGTGATCGGCGCAGCCCGGTGCCCGCTCCTTTGCGTCCCATCCGAACTATGTCCGCTACCGCCTTTCGCTATCACCGCATTCCCACCGACGCCGAACCGCTGCGCGAGCAGGTGCGCGCGTTCCTCTCCGAGGCCTTGAAAACGCGCCCGCCGCTCAAGCGTGCCGAATCGTGGATGGGCGCCGATCCCGCCTTCAGCCGCGAACTCGGGCGGCGCGGCTGGCTCGGCATGGCGCTGCCAAAACGTTATGGCGGCAGCGAGGCCGGGCCGTTTGCGCGCTACGTCGTGATCGAGGAACTGCTCGCGGCGGGCGCGCCTGTCTCCGCGCACTGGATCGCCGATCGCCAGAGCGGTCCGCTGCTTCTGCGCTACGGCACCGAGGCGCAGCGCGAGCGCTATCTGCCGGCGATCTGCCGCGGCGAGAGCTATTTCTGCATCGGCATGAGCGAACCGAATTCCGGCTCGGACCTCGCGTCGATCCGCACGCGCGCCGAACGCAAAGGTGACGGCTGGGTGCTCAATGGCCACAAACTGTGGACCACCAACGCGCATTACTCGCACTACATGATCGCGCTCGTGCGCACCGGCGATAAATCCAGCGCGCGGCACGAAGGCATGTCGCAATTCATCATCGACCTGAAAGCGCCGGGCGTCACGATCCGCCCGATCCGTGATCTGGCCGGCGGCGAGCACTTCAACGAAGTGTTCTTCGACGACGTGCAACTGGGCGCCGACGCGCTGGTCGGCACCGAAGGCCAGGGTTGGGACCAGGTCACCGCCGAACTCGCCTTCGAACGCAGTGGCCCCGAGCGCTTTCTCAGCAGCATCGCGTTGCTGCATACGCTGATCGATGCGATCGGCCGCCGGCCCGATGCCTTGCAGGCGCGTGAAATCGGCCGTCTGACAGCGCGGCTCTATACGTTGCGGCAGATGTCGCTCTCGGTCACTGCGGAACTGGCCGCCGGACAAAACCCCGCGTGGGCCGCGTCGTGCGTCAAGGATCTCGGCACGACTTTCGAACAGGAGATTCCCGAAGTCGCGCAACTGCTGCTCGATTCGTTGCCCAGTACCGGCGGCAGCAACGACCACACGCAAGTACTCGCCTACCTGATGCAGATGGCGCCTTCCTTTTCCCTGCGCGGCGGCACGCGCGAAATCCTGCGCGGCATCATCGCCCGCGGACTTGGACTGCGGTAAAACGCCATGAGAGAAATTTTCGAATCCACCATCGAGCGACTGCTCGGTGACATCGTCACGCCCGAAGTGCTGCGCGACAGCGAAGCAGGCGCCTGGCCGGCGTCATTATGGAGCGCCATCGAAGAATCCGGTTTCGCCGTCGCGGCCGCTTCTGAAGCGCAAGGCGGCGCCGGCGCGAACTGGGCCGATCTATTCGTCGTAGCGCGCGCGGCGGGCCGTCATAACCTGCCCTTGCCCCTCGCCGAAACACTGCTCGCCAATGCGCTGCTCGGCGAATGCGGACTCGAAGCGATCAACGCGCCGCTCGGCATCGCAGGCGGCGGCTCGGTGACGCTGCAACAGGGCCGCGTGAGCGGCACGCTGCTCGACGTGCCATGGGGCCGTCATGTAGCCCACGTGGTCGCCATCACCGCGGGCAAGGAGCCGGCCCTCGTGCTGCTCGACACGGCCGACGCACAAACGACACTACGCCAGAACATCGCGGGCGAACCGCGCGACGATCTGCATTTCGAGCGCGCCGCCTGCGTGAGTTGCGTGCCTTTGCCGGGCGATCTGCAAGCCGACGCGCTGCAACTAGGCGCAGCGATGTTGCGCAGCGCGCAGATTGCAGGCGCCTTGCAGACGGTGCTCGACCTGACGATTCTCTATGCCACCGAGCGCGTGCAGTTCGGCAAGCCCATCGGCGCGTTCCAGGCGCTGCAACAGCAAATCGCCGTGCTCTCCGAGCATGCGGCCGCCTCAGCGGTGGCTGCGGAGTGCGCATTCAGTGCGTCGCTCGACGGCGCCGGCGGCTTCGCGGCGCTGCCGATCGCCGCAGCCAAAGTGTGCAGCGCCGAGGCAGCGAGTTTCGCAGCGGCCGTGGCGCACACCGTGCATGGCGCGATCGGCTTTACCCATGAACACGCGCTGCATCACTCGACACGGCGGCTGTGGTCGTGGCGCAGCGAATTCGGCAACGCGACCGTGTGGGCGCAACGGCTGGGCGCAGCCGTGTGCGCAGCCGGCTCCGCAGGATTATGGCCGGCGCTGACCGCGGGACGCCTCGCGCCACTCGATCGGCCCGTAATGGCAGCGTCGCAAGGAGTCGCGGCATGAGCGACACCTTTCTCAATGTCGAACGCGATGACGGCGTACTGACCGTGTGGCTGAACCGTCCCGAGACGCGCAACGCACTGTCCGAACCCGCACAAATGGATGAACTGGTCGATTTGTGCCAGCGGGTGCGCCGCGACCGCACGATCAAAGCACTCGTATTGACCGGTGCCGGCAGCGCGTTTTGTGCCGGCGGCAACGTGAAAGACATGCGCGAGCGCGGCGGCATCTTCGCCGGTTCGCCGCACGAGGTGCGCGACAGTTACCGCAATACGATCCAGCGCATTCCACTCGCACTGTATGAGCTCGACGTGCCGGTGATCGCCGCCATCAACGGTCCGGCGATCGGCGCGGGACTGGATCTCGCGTGCATGTGCGACATCCGCATCGCCTCGGAGAAGGCGCTGTTCGCCGAGAGCTTCGTGAAAGTCGGCATCGTGCCCGGTGATGGCGGCGCATGGCTGCTGCCGCGCGTGATCGGCATGCAGCGCGCGAGCGTGATGTCGTTCACGGGCGACACGATCGATGCGGCCAAAGCGCTCGAATGGGGCCTGGTGGCTGATGTGGTCGCCGCCGACGATCTGCTCGCGCATTCCCAGGCCATGGCGCGGCGCATTGCCGACAATCCGTCGCATGCACTGCGCCTGACCAAACGGCTTCTGCGCGAAGGGCAGCATATGCGGCTCGATTCCTTGCTGGAGTTATCCGCCGCGTATCAGGCGCTTGCGCATCACACCGACGATCATCTGGAAGCGGTCAACGCGTTTCTCGACAAACGGCCGCCTCGCTACACGGACAGATGATTTAACGAGCGAGATAAGTCACGCGCAATAGACGCATCCATTCCACCACACGTACAGCAACACTCTCGCAGGACATGACCATGCGGACCGTTTTCAGGGAAGACCACGAATTATTTCGCGAGCAGGCCCGGCGCTTTATCGAAACCGAGATCGTGCCGAATCTGCATGCATGGGAACACGCCGGCATCGTGCCGAAATCCCTGTGGCGCAAAGCTGGGGAAATCGGACTGCTGTGTTCGACCGTGCCCGAGGAGTACGGCGGCAGCGGCGGCGACTTCGGCCATTCCGCGGTGATGATCGAGGAACTGGCGCGCGTCAATGCCACGGCCATCGGTTTTACCACACACTCGGAGATCGTCGCGCCGTACCTCGTCGCATATGGCAGCGAGGAGCAGAAACAGCGCTGGCTGCCGCGCATGGCGAGCGGCGAACTGATCGGCGTGATCGCGATGAGCGAGCCGGGCATCGGCAGCGATCTGCGTTCAATGCGCACCGGCGCGCGGCGCGAAGGCGATCAGTACGTGATCAACGGGCAGAAGACGTTCATCACCAACGGCGGCAACGCTGGTCTGATCGTGACGGCCACCAAGCTCGATCCGCAATCGCGCGATCTCACGCTGATCTGCGTCGAAGAAGACACCGAAGGTTTTTCCAAGGGCAAGCTGCTGGAGAAGATCGGACTGAAAGGACAGGACACCTCCGAGCTTTTCTTCGACAACGTGCGCGTGCCGGTCGGCAACCGGCTCGGTGAAGAAAATCAGGGCTTCGGTTATCTGACGCATCAGCTTGCATGGGAGCGCACCATCATCGGGATTCGCGCGGCCGCCTCGGTCGACGCCTTGCTCGACGAAACCGTTCAATACACGCGCGACCGGCGCGTCTTCGGCAAACCCGTGTTCGACTTTCAGAACACCCGTTTCAAGCTGGCCGAGGTCAAGGCGCAAGCCACCATGCTGCGTGCCTTCGTCGACGAATGTCTGGGCAAGGCAATGCGCGGCGAGCTGACCGCCGAAGTCGGTGCGATGTGCAAACTGGTCGGCTCGGAATTGCAAGGCAAGCTGCTCGACGAACTGCTGCAACTACACGGCGGCTACGGCTATATGAGCGAGTACAAGATCGGCAAGGCCTGGGTCGACGCACGCGTCGCGCGTATCTACGGCGGCACGTCGGAAATCATGAAGGAAATTATCAGCCGGTCGCTGTAGGGCTGCCATTTACGCTCAGCGCAGGCCCACCCCGTTTGAAAACCGGCGCTTCAACAACGCTATCAGGAGACAACCATGCCCAAACTCTCATACATCGCGCACGACGGCACACGTGTCGACGTCGACGCAGCCGTCGGCGCGACGGTGATGCAAAGCGCGCTCGAACGCAACATCGCCGGCATCAGCGGCGACTGCGGCGGCGCATGCCAATGCTGCACGTGCCATGTGTTTGTCGAGGAAGCGTGGCAAGACAGATTGCCGCCGGTCGACGACATGGAAGACGCGATGCTCGACAGCACGGCCGAACCACGCCGGGCCAATAGCCGCCTGTCGTGCATGCTGACCATGAATGCGGAACTCGACGGTCTTGTCGTGCACCTGCCCGCTTCGCAAATCTAGGCGAATAGCCTTTCTTGCAGCAGTAAAAGGCGACCCGATATGGGTCGCCTTTTTTTACGTCAACGGCTTTTCTGGTCAATCCCAAATCACATGCAGCGCGTGCGGTCCGCGCAACTGAGCACCGACGATTTGCGGCTTCGGCATATCCGGATCGAGCCGCAGGTTCGGCAGCAAGTCGAGGATGGTATTCACCGCCACCGCGAGTTCCACCTTGGCGATGAACTGACCGATGCACATATGCGGACCAAAACCGAAGCCGAACGACGGTTTGAGCTTGCGGTCGATATCGAAGCTCTCACTGTTCTCGAACACCTCTTCATCCCGATTCGCCGACGACACGATACATTGCACCATCGCGCCCTTCGGAATGCTGAAGCCCCCAATCTCCGTGTCCTGCGCCGCCTGACGCACCTTGAACGTCGCCACCGGTTCGAAACGCACGGCTTCGTCGATTGCCTTCGGCACGAGGCTACGATCCGCCCGCACCCGTTCGAGCAGTTCGGGCCGCTCCAGCAACGCCACCATCAGCGAGCCAAACGTGCGCGTGGTGGTCTCGCCGGCCGCCGGCAGCAATGAGCGCACGAAAGTCGCCACCTCGTGATCGTCGAGATGACGGCCCTCGTATTCCGCGCGGATCAGCCGGCAAATCAGGTCGTCGCCTTGTGCGCCGTTCTTGCGCACTTCGGTCACTTCGCGCTTCACCGCGTCATAGAGCGCCTGAGCGGCCTCCATCGCCGCCTTGCGGGCCTGAGCGGCCTTTTCCGCGTCGACCTGCGGACCAGCCAGAATCGCCAGCGCCCATGCCGCGTATTGTTCGATCTGCTCCGGGCGGTTGTCCGGAAAACCGATCAGCGAATAGATCAAACGGATCGGAAAATGCAGGCCGAAATCCATCAGATCGGCGCGGCGCTTCGGCACCATCGGCTCGATATATTCGTTGCGCACGATCGGCGCCATTTTCGTTTCACGCCAGCGGTTCACCACGTCGGGCATGAACACCGGCTGCAATAGCGAGCGAGCGCGGCGATGCGCTTCGCCATCCATGCCGGTCAGGATCAATCCGTCGAAAAACGCGCCGAGTCCTTCGGCGATGAAGCCGCTGGTGAAATTCGTCGCATCGCGCAACACCGACATTACGTCCTTGTACTTGAACAGCGTAAACGTAGGCCGGTTCGCATCGAGACCGGCGATGTTCGGCACGCCCAGGCGTGCCATGAAGTCTTCCGCAATCACCGGCGAATTGCGGCGCATGTCGCGATAAATCGCATACAGGTCGACGTCGCTGCCTTTGTAGTTGTCCGCGACGCCCGCGAAGGCGCTTTCAAGCGAAGTTGCTGCGGCGGGTGTGCTCATGCCTGTCTCCATCGTTGATATTCGACGCGCCATCTCAGGGATCGGCCCGATAACCGTTTGACCCAAGGTCAGCGCATTATATTGAACAGATTTGCAGATTGTGATCCACTTAAGACATGGAGGCAAGACAAAAGGCGCGCACTGCGATCGACGCAAACGCCCCTGCACCCTGACAACAAAAAAGGACGGAGACACATGGCAACAGAAGTGACTTACGACGCGTTGATCGTCGGTGGCGGGCACAACGGACTGTCCGCGGGCTGCTATCTCGCCGAGGCCGGCAAGAAGGTGCTGGTGCTCGAAGCCCTCGACAAGGTGGGTGGCATGGCTTCGTCGGGGTATCTGCTGGATGGCGCGCCGCAGCACATGGTTCATCCGTGTGCACTCGACATGATGTCGATGCGCGTGCATCCGCGCGTGCCGGCCGAACTTCAGCTGGAGCGACACGGCTTTCGCCAGATCGAACTGACGCCCGGCTACGTGTATCTGCATCCTGATGGCACCTCTCTCGTGTTCTGGCGCGACCCGGAGAAGACCGCGGCCGAGATTCGCCGTTACAGTCCGAAAGACGCCGACGCGTTTCTTTCCTTCATCAAGGTCGTGTTCGCATTCATCGACATGGCGATTCCGATGATGCGCGTGGACCCCGCCGATAAAAACCTCGGAGCCAAATTCGAAGCGTTCAAGGCGGCGCTACGCAATCGCAAGCTGAAACCCGAACTCATGGCGCTGCTCACAGGCTCTGCTTATCAGGCTGCGCAGGAACACTTCGAGCATCCGGTCACGATCTCCGCCATGTGCTGCCTGACAGGCCTCGCCGGTCCGATTACAGCCGACGGCAGCGGCATCTATTACGCGCTGCTCGGCTTTTTGCACCGCTTCGGCGTGGGCCGTGTGGTGGGTGGCATGCAGACCTTGTCCAATGCAATGGCCGCGCGGCTGCGCGAACTGGGCGGTGAAGTGATGACCTCGGCGAGTGTCGCGGAGATCATCGCGGATGACTACGCCGCGCGTGGCGTACGTCTCGCCGACGGCCGCACGTTCTATGCGCATGCGGTCATCGCGAGTTGCCATCCGAAGGTCGCGCTCGAACTGGTGACACCCGGCCGGGTCGACAAACGCCTGTTGACGCGCATCGCGCATGCACCGGCCAATGCGCACGGCGCGTCGCCATTGAAGGTCGACATGGCGCTGCGTGGCCAGATTTCGCTCAAGCGCTTCGAGGCGAAACGTGGCGACGGTCTCGATCTGCGCAAGACCTGCTTGCTGATTGGCACCACGGAAGCGGTACTGGAAAACTTCCGGGCTTCGGCGCGCGGCGAGGTACCCACCTTGCCCTACCTGACGATCACGGCGCCCAGTGCGGTCGATCCGTCACAGGCGCCTGCTGGACAGGACACGGTCTATCTATATCCGCCCGCCATGCCGACCCAGCCGCGCGAGGGCTGGGATGCGATTCGCGAGCGCGTCACGCAGCAGGTGATCGATCAGGCAAGCGAGTATGTGGACGGCCTGAAAGAGTTCGAGATCGCGCGCCGCATGGAAGCGGCTCCGGACTTCACACAGCGTCTGAACACGGTCAACGGCTGCGTGGTACATATCGACACCAGCACGATGCGTTCGAACAAGTTCCGGCCCGCTTATGGATTGGGCGGCGCTACGTTGCCCGTGCGCGGCTTGTACTTCGGCGGCGCGGGCATTCATCCGGGAGGTGGTGTGAACGGCATGCCGGGCCGCATCGCCGCGCAACGGGTGCAGCGCTATCTCGGCCAGGCCGCGCGCCGCGGCACGACGCAATCAGGCTTCGTGACGGCTATTCTCGCCGCGTGGGGTGTCTGCTAACGCGGTCAGCGCCGGCCGCTTCAAGGGTGGCCGGCCGTCGACAAGCACGCTGGAAAGCACGAAGTCCACCGAGAATTCACGCCATGCCGCCGCACCCGTGGCGGATGTGGTATCGAAACCGGCGACTGCGGACACCGTGTAGTGATTGGTGAAACCGCCAGTAGTGAGCAGCGCGCACGCGGCGTAGAACATGCGCGCATCCACGCCGTCGCGGAACTCCCCGCTCACCGCCCCGCGCTGCAGGATGCGCTCCATCTGCGCGACCAGCGCGGGCGCCAGATCGACAAAGCGATTGCGTTCGACGGGATGCGCGTTGTGCTCGTGAAAACGCAGGCTTTCCTGCGCCAACGAGCCGAGCGTGGGATCGGACCGGTATTGATCGATCGCATGTTGCAGAAATACTCGCAGCGCTTCCACCGGCGGCAGGTGATCGAGTTCGAGTGCCAGCAGATCGGCCAGCACGTCTTGCGCGGACTCGTCGAGTACGCTGGCGAACAACTGCTCCTTGCTGCTGAAATAGTGATAGACGAGTTGCTTGGTCACCCCCGCTGCCCTTGCGATATCGTCCACACGAGCACCGGCGAGGCCCTTTTCCGAAAAAGCCAGACGCGCCTCCTTCAGCAGGCGGCCGAGTGTGGCGCGTTTGCGTGAAGGCGAGGAAGGTGCTGCGCACGTAGCTGGCGCGGCGGTATCGGTGAGCGTCGAAGGCATGGATAGGCAGCACACAATGCAGGGAAAACGAAGCACCGCTGACGCGGTTGAATGCGCCTTTCTCGAACGCAATCCGCGGCGGTGTTCGGCTAGTGCATTGTAGTGCTGATCGGCGGTAATAAGCGCCGCGTTTTTGGGCCGCCGGCCATTCTCTGCTTCAGAAACTTTGCGAGAGCGGACGCACGACGATCTCGTTGACCGCAACCTGCTCCGGTTGCGTAATCGCATAGACAATAGCGTCGGCAATCACGTCCGGCGACATCGCGCCCTCGAACAGTTTCTGGGCGCGCTCGCGGAAAGCCGGCACCGTGATGCTGTCGGTGAGTTCGCTCGCAACGAGACCTGGGCAGATGGAGGTCACGCGCACCTTGCCCGCGCATTCCTGACGCAAGCCCTCGCTGATCGCGCGCACCGCGAATTTCGTGGCCGAATAAACCGCGCCGCCCGGCCCCACGGTGAGTCCCGCAACCGACGAAATATTGATCACGTGTCCCGTGCCCTGTTCGAGCATGCCGCCGAGCACCGCGTGGATGCCATACAGCACGCCCTTGATGTTCACGTCGATCATGCGGTTCCAGTCATCCACGCAGCCTTGCGCGATCATCGATACCGGCATGATGCCGGCATTGTTGACCAGCACGTCGACGCGGCCGAAGCGCTCCCGCGCCTTCTGCGCGAGTTGTTGCAGCTCGGCTGGTTGCGTGACATCGGTAGCGGCCCACAGCACGTTGGCCTCGCCGCCGAGTTGCTCCGCCAGATGCTTCAGCCTGTCCGCGCGCCGTGCGGCCAGCACGAGTTTGGCGCCCTGCTGCGCGAGCCGTTTGGCCGTCGCTTCGCCGATGCCGCTGCTCGCGCCGGTAATCATGATCACCTTTCCTTCAAGCGAATTCATACGCTACATCCCTTCTTTTAAGGTTGATTGTTGAAAGGCGCCCCAACCGCGCTAACCCGCCAGCGATTCCACCAGCACCGGATCGGCCGTCTCTTCAGTGACCCATTTCACGGTGCGGCGAATCGGTTCGATCGCGTCCTGCCGATCGAGGTTGTGCTGCAAGGTGGCCGCCGCACCGAGCGACACCAGCCGCTGCGCGCCCTGATACGCGAGCCGGTCGCGCAACGTGTGTTTGAGTGCTTCTGGAAAAATGCCGATAGTCTGCGTATAGGCGTTGACTGAGCGCACCGCCGTGTCGATCTCATCGATCGGCACCAGATTGCCCACGCGGCAACCGAGGATGCGCGAAAAGCTGACGGGCGCGCCGTCGTGCGAAACGATCAACGCGCCCTCATTGCTTCTGCCGCCGAAGACCGTGTAGTCGTCGCCGATCATGCGGATGCCGTCGAGTTCTTCCTTCAGTTGCGGATCGAATGCCTTGTGAGGCGTGGAGAGATTTTCAGGCAACGCCTGCAGTGCCGCGAACGTCAGTTCGGCGAGCCTGGCGCACCGCGCGAGGCCGGCTTCATCGGTGCCCGACTGCACGTAGATCACGCGCGCGCTTACGCAGGCCTCCTGGTTCTGCGCGCCGATGTCGAGTGCGAGGCGCCGCGCTACGCTCGTGAGCGTCGGCTCATCGGCGAAGGCTTCGTGGCCGATGATCGTGCCGCTCAGTTTCGGATCCAGCGTAATCAGATCGAGGCCCGGCTGCAGATAGCGCGTGATGTGCTTGACGGAATCGAAGCCGCCCCATGCAATCAGCTTCTCGACTTTGCGAGGATCGTAGATATGCCGCTCCACCGTTTCATCGCCGCCCTTCCAGTAAGCGACGCTCAGATGCTTCGTCAACGGATGGTCCGGCGCCATGTCGATCATCGTACGGGCCAGGGCCATCGAGGTCAGCGGATCGTTCGACGGCGCCTTGATGATCGCGTCGGAGCGCGTGAGTGCATTGCGAATCAGCGTCAGGACCGCGACGACCGGCGCATTGCCCGCTATCACATGAACGCAGCGTGCGCCGAATGCACGCGTGCGCGCGGTCACGCCCGGCAGACTGCCCGGTTGCTCGACCCAGCCTTCCAGATACTCGGCGCCGACCGAACGCGCGACGATGTTGTACAACTCGTCCCGTTGAAAGAGGCGTGGCGTGCGCGTGTAGTGAAAACGCAAAATGCTTTCCGACAGACCCGAAGTGGCGCACGACAATTCGAAGGCCTGTTGCAAGTGACGGTTATCGGCGAAATTGAGGTGCTGGCCGAGTTCGACCAGATAGTCGACGATCTGTTCGAGACTCAGCGTGTACAAATCGGCCATCTGCGATGGCGCGCGCAACGTGAGTTCGTCGACGTGACGCGTTATGTCCGGCGCCGTGAATGAAACGCCGCCGCGTCGGCCGCCGAATGTCAGCTCGTCGCCTTCGATGAGCTTGCCGCGAATGATCAGCGGCACGTTGTAGGAAGTGCTCATGGGCGGCTTACTCCGAAAGTTCGGTGAGGAAGTTCAGTGCTTCATCGTGCGCCGCCGGTGCGCCGGCGCAGATCACCTTGTCGTCGCCGCCTTCCTTCTCGCTATAGCGGCGAATCGCGGCCAGCAGATAGGGGCCGCCACGGCCACACTTGCAGGGTTTCTCGTAACCATGCAGCGTGATTTCGTCGCCGGTTACGAGGCCCGCCCAGTACGTGCTTGGCAGCAGATCGAGTGAAGCGAAACGCCCCGTCAAGCCGTCTTTGCGAGGTAGCGGTTTGCCGGTCGCCGGATCGAGCAGGAATGCGATGGTGGTAGGCGGTACGTGATAGTGGCCTTCCTCGCAGCGCATGCAAAAACCCATCTGTTCGCTGCAGCCGTAAAACTCGTAGAAATTATCGAAGCCGAGAAACTCGACCAGTTGCTCGCGCCAGTTATCAGGCATGTTCTTGCCTTTCTTGCCGCCGCCCGTGTGGAGGACGCTGCCATTGCCGAATACCTGACGGGCGCCTCGGGCGAGACCTTCGGCGGCGGTGTCGTACAGGATCGTCCAGACCGCGCCCATGTAGACGTCGCAGCCGGCAAATCGGCTGATCGCTTCGGCGAAGAACTTGCGCAACTGCTCCGGACGTTCGCGCTCTACTCGCACGAGTTCGTCGCGTTTGGCCAGCAACGCCTCGGAGATGTGCAGCGAGCCGAGTTCTCCTTGTGCCTCGGCTGCCGCGAGACGGCCCGATAGCGAGGCGACATCCGCGGAAAAACGCGCGTCGGGATACATGAACAATGCGTTGTGCTCGCCGCCCGCGTACATCTCGACCTGATAACCGCTGCCGCGAGCCGCCGCGCTTGCCCCCTTGCGATAAGTCGGCGCAATCAACGGGCGCGGGTTGGCGATCAGGTCGGGACCGGTGCCCGGACCGCGCCAGTCGCGAATGCGGCTCGCCGATAGCGTGATGTTCTGGCGCCACTCGCAATCAGTGCGCGGTAGAAAAGACAGCTTGCCCGTGGTGCCCGAGGTATGGAACACGCGCAGATTCGTTTGCGCGTCGAGCAGATCGATCCAGTCGTCGATCAGTTTGATGCCCGATGCGTCGACGTGGCTCAGATCTTCCGTGGTCAAACCGTTGAGCCAGCGCGTGAGTTTGTCGAACTGGCCGCGTTCGAGATACGACAGCGGGTACGACTTGTACACCGTGTGCGCGAACAGCAACGGCGCGACGTCGTCGATACTCTCGATCGTCTCGATGCCCTGTTCGGCGGCGAGACGATCGAGTACCGGAATCTTCGCGCGCATTTCGCCGAAGCGCCGGCGTGCGCCGCTTAGCTGGACGTCGAGGATCTGTTGCGGGGTGAAGCGGAAGGCGTCGTCATAGCAGGCGGTGACGAGCGCGGCGGGGTCGGCAAGGAGCTGCTGGTACAGCGTGGACATGGTGTCTCCGTTCGGACTGTTTGCACTATTCGGACCGCTCGCGGCAAAGGTTCGCGGTGCGTGTCATGAATGCTATGAAAACGAGCCGCCGAACAGAACCGCCAGTTGTCGCGCTGCGCGGTCAAACTATCGTTGAACGGACATGTCGTGCTCCGGCGCCGTTTGTAAGCCCAACATATCGAGCCGGTAGGCGCGCGGCGTGCGCCCGGTGAGCTTGCGAAACGCCGCGCCGAATGCCGCTGCATTAGCAAAGCCGCATTCATACGCGACCGTTTTCACCAGCACGTCGGCATCGGCCAGCCGTGCTTTGGCCTGGCGGATGCGCGCGTCGGCAATGAAAGCGCTCAATGTCATGCCGGTGCTGTTCCTGAAAGTGCGCGACAGGTGCCGCGCGCTGATACGGCATGCCTGCGCCAGCTCGATCACACCCGGTGACGGTCCGTACGCGCTCTCGACGCGCTCGCGTATCAGGCGTAACTGCCACGGCGCGAGCTTGCTCCCCTCGCCTTCGTTGCCACGCGGATCGGCGCCGCGAACGTGCCGCGCGATCTGCACGAGCATCGACATCAACAGACTTTCCGCGAGCGCCGCGCTGGCGAAGCCCGGACTGAGCGCCTCGGCGGCCAGTTGCAGCATCGCGTCTCGCACCTGGGGCACCCTTAAATCACGGCACCGTTCGAGCCGGGCAGCGTCCCACTGCCAGTCGCGTAGCTGATCGAAGCGCGCGGGCTCGAACATGCAGCACACCACGCGCCGTTGCATCGGATCGCAACGCACATGAAAGGTCTGACCGGCCGGCACGAGCACGCTCTCGCCGAGGCGGCCGAATGCTGTCTGCCCGGCGGCGCCACGAAATGCACCGCATGCGCCGCGCTCGCGTGCATCGAGCGACAGATCAAGGTAGCCCAGCGACGGACGGAATACGGCGTCGAGCGAGTGGGCGAGCGTGAAGGTGCGCACGTTGACCTCCACCGAGGGCGTCGTCAGATGCGCATCCACCGATAAATGCGAGGGCGCCATCCGTTCGCGCCGCACCAGACGGCCGCTGCCGGCCACCGTGTAGAGGTCGGAGACGTTTGGGTTCGCCGTCTGAACGTGCGACATTTGCGTCCTCGACATGAACATTTACAGATAATGTGTCTATATAAGCCGCTTTCCGCCGGGACGCCAATAGCGACCAACCCGTATCCCTTCGAGTTTGACAGCGCGTCAAACGAAGCCAGCGGACAGCACAGCCGTTGCTCGCTAAGCTGCACGACAACACGGATATCGCGTCCGCTCACATCGCAAAGTCCGATCGTGCAGCCGGACCGAACAGACCCATGAGGAGACACATGAACGCACCCACGCAGGAAGGCTTCACGCTCGATCTGGAGGCGGCCTATCACGCCGTCTCCGACACTTTCCGCGGCCCTGACCTCGATTTGCAGGCGCTGTGCCGCGAAATGCGCCATACGCAGCCTGTGATGCCGGGAGATTTCGTCGCCACCCGCCTCGGCGTGCCGACCAACGCGGGCGCCAAAGCCGCGCAATGCGCAGTGACGCTTTTCAAGTATCAGGACGTGATGGCAGTCATGCGCGATGCCACTACCTTCACCAGCGGCTTCATCGCCGAGGGTCTCGGTGCGTTCTTCGACGGGCTGATCGTGCTGGCGATGGACGGCGACGCGCACCGTCGCGCACGCGGCCTGCTACAGCCCGTCTTCATGCCGGAAACAGTGAACCGCTGGCGGCCCGAGCTCGACCGCGTGATACGGCAAGACTTCCTTGAGCCGTTGGTGCCGAACAAGCAGGCCGAACTGATGGACTTCGGCCTGTACTTTCCGATTCGCGAGATGTACGCGTTAATGGGTTTCCCTACCGACGACACCGCGCGCTTCAATCAATACGCCACGTGGGCGCTTTCGATGGTGGCGGGCAATCAGATCGACCCGGAGAAGATCAAGATCTATGGGCCGCTCGCGGGCGCCGCTGTCAAGCATCTCTACGACGCGGTGAAAGAAGTGGTGGTGCAACGCCGCGCCGAAGGCGCCCATGGCGACGACCTGATCAGCCGCTTGATGCGTGCGGAGTATGAAGGCCACATGCTCGACGACCACGAGGTGACCACCTTCGTGCGCTCGCTGCTGCCCGCAGCCGGCGAGACCACCACGCGCACCTTCAGCTCGGTCATGACGCTGCTGCTCGAGCGTCCTGAACTGGTCGAGCGCGTACGCAACGATCGCATGTTGATCCCGCGTTTGATCGACGAAGCCGTGCGCTTCGAACCGGTCGCGACCTTCAAGGTGCGACAAGCGGCGCGCGACGTCGAGATCGGCGGCGTGAAGGTGGCGAAAGGCGCACTGGTGCAATGCATGGTTATTTCCGCGAACCGCGACGAAGATGCATTCGACAACCCCGACACCTTCGATATCGACCGCAAGCCCAAGCCTTCTTTCGGCTTCGGTTTCGGCACGCATATGTGCATCGGGCAGTTTGTCGCCAAAGTGGAATTGCAATGCGCGGTGAACGCGATTCTCGATCTGTTCCCGAATGTACGGCTCGACCCGAGCAAACCGGCACCGAAAATTGCCGGCGCCCAGTTGCGTGGTGCGAAGTCCGTGCCGGTCGTCTGGGACTGATTCTGGATCTGATACCGCGTTCATACCGGCGCGTTTGCACCTTGCGCGTCCTTACAGCACGAATTCTCTCGAATAAACCATGAAGCACTTCGACACCGTTCCCGAGCGCGGCGATTTCACATTTCAGACACTGGTCGCACCGCATAAAGTGAGTGGCCGCGCAATGCACGACCTGCGCGGCTTCTACGGACTGCAACTGACCAAGGGCATGCCGTTCGGTTGCGTGCGTGATGAAAGCGGCGAAATCTACGCGTTCGTGCGCGCCGTCAACGAACCCGGCAGCACGCCGAACCCGACCAAATTCATCTACCTGTCGACGCAGGTGGACGGCAAGCATTTACGGATCGACAAGTCGCGTATCGAACCGCGCGCGATGACGCTATTCCCGAAGCGCTGGCTCGAAGGCGATACCGCGTGCTGGTCGAGCCTGGAAGGCGAACCAGGCGCGGCGTGGCGACTGACGGCATCCGCCGAACGTCTGAGCTGGAAAGAGGACGGTTTGTTCGATCTGAGCGGTCCGCTGTTGGGCCAGGGCATGCAGTGGTATCTGCCGGGCTCCGAATGGGGCACATTCTACGTCTCGCAGATCTACGATATCGCCGGCACCTGCGACGGCCGCAAGGTCAAAGGCCTGATGTGTTTCGACCAGGCATATATGGCCGAAGGAGGTGCGATCCACTTCAAGAAGGATCTGGTCGTCAACAACAAGATGCATGTGATCTGGTGGTCGTTCGCGACCGTCTATAAAGACGGCACGTGGGATGCAGGCTCCTTCATGGTCGGTCACGACAACCTCGGCTATGCGATTTTCCAGAACCACGAGGGCGAAATCCGCACCACCACCGATATCGAAGGCAGCGTCACGCACAAGGACGGCAGCTACTTTGTGGACAGCGCGCGTATCGTGCTCGACGGGCGTGAAGAATGGGAATATCTGCCTTGTCCGAAGGGCGAGATGATCGACTTCGTCGGCGGCTTTCCCATTACGGCGCAGCAGGAGGGCCGCTGGCGTCGCGTCGGCGATACGCGCGAGCCGGACCGCTGGCTCGGCTGGGGCGAATCCGATCGACGCAACGGCACGGCGCGCAATGTGCGCGGTGCGGATCTCTGACGTGTTCCGAACGCATCCTTGAACCATGAGGGCGCGTTCCCTCCAGAACAGATGACCATGTCCACTACTCACGAAACGACCGAATCCATCGCGGCCTTCCTCCACGACCAGACCGAGCACTGGAATGCCGGCAACAAAGCCGCATTCTTCGATGCTTACCGCCGCGTCGCACCGGCAGGGCTCACGATCGAATATATCGGCCGGCCGCCGCAAGACGGTTGGGCCGTCCTCGAGCATATGTGGGAGAACCAGCGGGCGAATATCCGCGCCGAGCCGGTAGCGAAGATCATTAACGGCAACGAAGCTGCCTGCTACGTGCGCAACGTCGTGGTCGGCACCGAGCGCGCGATCGAAACGGTCGAACTCTTTCGCTTCACGGCCGGCCAGTTATTCGTGCGCTACTTCATCAAACAGTAACCTGCACTCGCACGAAGGCACGCCGCACGAGATCGAGCAGAATCACGTACAGTGCAAGTCAGAGTTTTTTCATCTGTCTGCAACCAGAGGACTCGCAATGAGCACACCGATCTACGACATTCCCGTTAATACTATCGACGGCGCACCCGCCAACCTCGCGCAGTATCGCGGCAAAGTGCTGCTGGTCGTCAATGTAGCGTCGAAATGCGGGCTAACGCCGCAGTACACGGGGCTGGAAAGCCTCTATCAGGACAAACGCGCAGCCGGGCTTGAAGTGCTGGGCTTTCCGGCCAACAACTTCAAGGGCCAGGAGCCCGGCTCGGACGAAGAAATCAAATCGTTCTGCTCGACCAGCTACGACGTGCACTTCCCGCTGTTCTCGAAGATCTCGGTGACGGGCGAAGACAAGCATCCGTTGTATGCGGCACTAACAGGCGCGCAGCCGTCGGCAATCGGCGATGGTCCGTTTCGTGAGCGTCTGAAAGGCTATGGCATCGAGTCGGGTGATCCGGTCGAAGTACTGTGGAATTTTGAAAAGTTTCTGCTGAACCGTAACGGCGATGTGGTCGCGCGTTTTGCGCCGGATGTGGCCGCGGACGATCCGCGCCTCGTGGCGACAATCGATGCGGAACTCGCGAAGTAAGTATGAGGCTGGCTGATTTCACTCGCTGATTTCGGTCACCTGCTTCTGCCGCGTGAAAAAACGGCGCGCTGTTTATAGCGCGCCGTTTGTTTTCCAGCATCATTCTCGACAGGCCGGCCCGCGATTCAGTCCAGCCGCTCGATAATCGTCGCCGTTCCGAGACCACCCGCGCAGCAGATCGCCTGCAAGCCATAGCGCGCGCCACGCCGTTCCAGTTCGTGCAGCATCGAGGTCATGATGCGCGCCCCGCTCGCGCCCAACGGATGCCCGAGCGCGATCGCCCCGCCGTTCACGTTCAGCTTTGAATGCGGCACGCCGAGTTCTCTCATCCACACGAGCGGCACCGAAGCGAATGCTTCGTTGACTTCGAACAGATCGATATCGTCGATGCCAAGGCCTGCTTTCGCCAGCACTTGTCGCGTTGCGGCGATCGGGCCTGTGAGCATCAGCGTCGGATCGGCGCCGACGGTGGCGACCGCTCGCACACGTGCCCGCGCTTTCACGCCTAATGCTTTGGCTTTGGCGGCGGACATCAGCAGCACCGCCGAAGCGCCATCCGAAATCTGCGATGAATTGCCCGCTGTCAGACGCCCTTCGCTGCGAAAACTGGTCTTCAGCGTGGCGAGTTTCTCGGTATGCGTGCCGGGACGGATTGTTTCATCCGCGGAGAAAAGCGGTGCATCACCTTCCAGCGATTTCTCGCGCAGACGCTGCACCGGCACTGGGACGATCTCGCGCGTAAACCAGCCTTCCGCCGCCGCGGCCGCCGCACGCCGGTGGCTCTCAACCGCGAATGCATCGAGTTGTTCGCGTCCAAGTTCCCACTCGTCGCACAGACGCTCGGCGGCCTCGCCCTGGCTCGTCAGCTCGTACCTTTCGCTTGCCATCCAGCCGAACGCTTCGCCATGCAGATCGCGATTGCTGCCCATCGGCACGCGGCTCATGTTTTCCGCACCGCCGGCCACCACCACGTCGGCCGCACCGAATGCAATCAGGCCGGCGGCAACGTGCACCGCTTCTTCGCCCGAGCCGCATTTTCGGTCGATCGTGAGACCGGGAATGCTGTCCGGCCAACCCGCGCCGAGCAAAGACGTGCGCGCGATATTGGCCGACTGCTCGCCGATCTGCGTGACGCAACCGAAGATCACGTCGTTCACGACATCCGGTGCGAGTCCGACACGTTTGACCAGTTCATCGATCACATGCGCGCCAAGATGATCGGCACGCACACTGGCGAGCGAGCCGCGAAACTTGCCGATCGGCGTGCGCACCGCACCGACGATCACGACATCGCTGCTCATAACGAACTCCCCTTCAGACCCGACCCGGGCACCCGCTGCCCGTCTTCGTAGCGATACACGCCGTGACCGGTCTTACGGCCGAGGCGCCCGGCGGCCACCATCTTGATGATCAACGGACACGGGCGAAACTTGTCGCCGAGCGTCTGATGGAGATACCTCAGCACCGACAGGCGCGTGTCCCAGCCGGTGAGGTCGCCGAGTTCCAGCGGCCCCATGGGATGATTGAAGCCGAGGCGCAGCGCCGTGTCGATATCCTCCGCGCTGGCCGCACCTTCCTGCAGCATCCACATTGCTTCGTTGCCGGCAAGCGCCGACATGCGGCTCGTCGTCAAACCAGGCGATTCGTTGACGATGATCGAGGTCTTGCCGATCGCGTCCGAATACTCGCGAGTCAGCGCGACGGTTTCGTCGCTCGTGGCGAGGCCGCGCACCAGTTCGACCAGCTTCATCTTGTGCACGGGGTTGAAGAAATGCATGCCGATCACGCGTTCGGGATGCGCCACCGCGGTGGCGATCTCGGTCACGCTGAGCGCCGACGTGTTGGTCGCGAACAGCGCGCTGTCGGCCATCACGTCTGCCGCATGCGCGACCACCGCCTGCTTGACCGCGAGTTTCTCCGACACGGTTTCGATCAGGAGATGCGCGCCATTCGCCGCTGCGGCGAGATCGGTTTTGATCGCAAGCCGCGCCTTCGCGGCATCGGCCGCCGTGACCTGGAATTTGCCTAGGCGCACACCGTCATCGAGAATCTTGCCAATGCCCTTATGGGCTCGTTCCAAGGCATTTTCATCCGTGTCGACTAGCGCCGTGTGAAATCCCGAGCTCGCGAACGCATGCGCGATGCCCGTGCCCATCAGTCCCGCACCGACCACCACCACCTTGTTGTTTCTCAGAGTCATGCCGCTGTCTCCCTTCACGCTGATTCTTTTGCCGATACGACATTACGCAAGGCGCCGATGCCTTCGATCAAGGCTTCCACCACGTCGCCGGGATTCAGGAAACGGCCAGTGCCCTGGCCTGTGCCCTCCGGCGAGCCAGTGAACAACACGTCCCCCGCTTCGAAGCTCGAGCGTTCGTCGACGAAACGCACCAGCGCCGCCACGTCCCAGGTCATCTCTCCCGACGATGCGTCCTGCCGCGTATCGCCGTTCACTTTCAGAGTCATTCGCAACGCCGGACTGCCGGATGCGAATTCGTCGCGCGTGACGATCCAGGGGCCGAGTCCCGTCGAACGATCCTGGCTTTTCGCGGCGAACAGATCCATCCCGACGCCCGGTGGCCCGCTGCGTTGCAGATCGCGCGCGCTAACGTCGTTGCCCACCGTGTAACCCAGCACGCTAGTGAGTGGATCGTTTCGATCCACCCGCTGCGCGCCGATCACGGCAACCAGTTCGACTTCATGGTCCAGTTCCATGGTGAGCGGCGGATAACGAATCGGATCGTGCGCGCCGATCAGCGCGCCGTACGCTTTCAGGAACGCAACCGGCTGACTGTGGCTCTTCATGCCGAAGTCGGCGTTCAGATGCTTCGCATAGTTGGCGCCGGCGACGACCACGCGGTTGCCGCGCTCAATGGGTGGCAGCAGGCGCAACTCAGCCAGCTTGCGCGGCTCGCCTGCGAGCTTGAGGGCGTCCGAACCGTTCTCCGGTCTCGCCGTGAGCGCGGGCGCCCATTCTGCGAACGCCCCGGCGATCGGGGTCGCTTCGCCACGCTCCGTATCCACCACGGCCCAGAACGGCGCGCCACCGTCCGTGCAGCGCGCGAGCTTCATGCGCTCACCGCCTGCTTGGGCGCAGGCACGCCGATTTTCGACGGGTCGAGATGCAGCAGCTTGCAGGCGTTCTGCCAGCGGATCTTTTGCAGGTCTTCATCCGACAAACGCAAACCGTCGGTCAGATCGTGACGCACCGCATCGCTACCGCCGAAGTTGCTGCCATACAGAATCCGGTCTGCGCCGATGATGTCGATCAGCGCCTGGCGCATCGGCACTTCATGCAACTCGACGTCGAAATAGAAGTTCTTCAGATACTCGAGCACCGGCTTTTTGTTGTGCGCGAAGTCGAGATTGGTATTGCACTGAGCGAGGCGGCCGAGCTGATACGGCACATAGCCGCCACCGTGCGTGATGTACACCTTGAGATCCGGGAAGCGGTCGAAAACGCCGCCGCAGACCAGATTCCAGAAGCAGCGCGTTTCGTCGTACTGCATGCCGACGATCGCCGTGGTCTCGTAGCGGTCCTCGTTCGCCTTCTTGCCCCACGTGACCGACTGGTTGTAGCCGTGGATGAACATCGGCAGGTCGAGATCGCACAGCGCCTGCCAGACCGGATCGAGTTCCGGCGAATCGAATTCGAGGCCGCCGAAATTGGCGCCACCGGCCACGAGCCCCTTCGCACCGAGTTCGCCGCACGCACGGCGGATTTCCTTTGCGGCCTCGTCCGGCACATTCAACGGCGCATGCGCCCAGAACATCAGACGATCGGGCGCGGCGGAACAGTATTCGGCGAGCGTGTCGTTGACCTTCTTCGCGTAGCGCACCGAAAAGTCCGCTTCCGCCCAGTACATGTAGCAATGCGAAGGCACGGAGACTACTTGAGCATTCTGGCCGGCGGCATCCATGCCGGCGAGGCGAACGTTCGGATTGGCCCAGCGCGCGAAGTACTCGTCGAGCTTCAGTCCTTTGCCTGAACGCACCGCTGCTTTGCGCTCCGGCGAGCCCAGTGTCAGGATCCAGTCGCCGACCCGCAGCTTGACGTCTCCGTCCTCATGCTGTTCGAAGAACGGGCCCCAATGGGGATGCTGGTTGTAGTAGCCCGGGTGGGGAGCGTGGGCGTGTAGGTCGATGAGCATGACGTCTCCTGGCGCTCGACGGCGCAGATGTGGGATTGACCTGTCTGCAGTTCACCGACACCCGGACGTACGAAAGCCAGATGCGCGAAGCAGATCAGACTGTTCGCCATCATGCCAATATTAGTCACTTAATGCAAATGTGTTCAAATTAACGTTTACGCGACCTCCTCTCGGGCGCTTCTGGTTCTTCATTGCCTGTCTTCGGTTTGCCTTTCGCTACGGCCGACCACTTGCGATCCCGCATCACAACGCGCTGGCTGCGGCCATGAGACCGGCCGCAAGACCGTTGCCGAGGCGGCGGCGTGCGCGCGAGCGGATTCGTGAACACCAGACGCTCACCGGCGCGCGCGCGTTACGCCGCCAAAGCGGATCGAATCGATGAGACGCCCGATACGGCGTTGCATCGCGCCACGTTCGGATTCGTTCGACACCAGGTGTTCGCTCATGACGAACCGGATCAGCAAATCGCAAATCAGTTCGCGGTCGAGTTTCACGCCCAGGCGTTCGTCCCAGGCGTCGAATACCGGCGCCAGCAAGTCCTGGAAGCGCACCACGGCGTCGTGAAAGATGCGCTTGAAGAAACGCAGCGCGAACTCCGGTGCAACCAGCAGCATGCGCCGCGAATTGCCCGCATCGAGGTAGTCCTGCAGGTAGTTGATGACCACGTCGAAGCGCTCGTCCGGATCCTGGTAGCGCACCAGCAGTTCAGCCAGCGTCTTATGGAAGTTCTCGCGCTTGTGGCGTGAAAACGCTTCGAGCAATTCGTCCTGCGAGGCGAAATAGCGGTAGAACGTGCCGCGCGACACGCCCGCGGTTTCGCACACTTCAAGAATCGAAATGCGGTCCGCACCCGACTCCAGCACGACCTTTTCCGTCGCTTCAAAGATGTTGTCGATGGTCTGCTCGGAGCGGCGATTGCTGCGCCGGCGGCGCGGAGCAGCGGGCGTTGCAACGGCTCCGGCCGCCGGCGCCAAAGTCGCTGCGGCCGCGGCTTGCACGGCAGGCGTCCGGCTCTTGCGTGCTTTCGGCACGGGCGCCACGGCCTGCGCCGCGCTCTTGCTGCTCTTCTCGGCGACGGCGCGTTTCTTCGCCGGTTGTTTGACAGCGACTTTCGACGTGCCGGTTTTCGGTGAAGCGGTCTGTTTAGCCATAAGTTGATCAGTTTTTATAAAAGTGTGCGGGTTTCCCCGCAGATCAGGATCGGAATACAAACACTAGAATTCAATTCTGGGGTTAGAATTTGAGGGCGAGCTGCCCGGTTCATGCCCGGTTCATTTTCGGAGAGGTTGATATGGCTGGTATGGGAAGAGCAGAGACGTGGTCGCTCGGCGAACAGGACACCGTCATCGCCGCACTCGAGCGCGCCGTCGCGGCGCATCCGGACCGGGTTCTGCTCGACTTTTCGGGCGCGCTCTACACCTATGCGGACGTCGATCGTCTTTCCACCCGCCTTGCCCATTCGCTGGCGTCGCTCGGCATTCAGGCCGGGCAAACCGTCGTCACGATGCTCGACAACAATATCGACGCCGTGATCTCGTGGCTCGCCGTCAACAAACTCTGCGCGGTCAGCGTGCCAATCAATACGGCATTGCGCGGCGAATTCCTGCGCCATCAGATCGCCGATGCCGGCGCGCCGCTCGTGATCTGCGAAGCCGACTATCTCGAGCGGGTCGCTGCAGTTGCGGCGCAATTGTCCGAAGTGAAACAGGTGCTGTATCGCAGTGCCGAGGCGAGCGCGGCGGCTGTGACGGCCTCCACCTGCGGACCTTTGCCGCTCGCGCCGCTCGACGCCCACCGTGGCCATGACGACACGCCGTTCGAGCGCAAGCCGAACCCTTGGGACCTCGCCAGCCTGATCTATACGTCCGGCACCACCGGCCCGTCCAAGGGCTGCATGATCAGCTACAACTTCATGTGCAATCTGGCACGCCTGCAATTGCGCGCCGGCCCCGCGAGTGCCAACGACGTAACGATCACGCCGCTGCCGCTCTTTCACATGAACGCGCTGGCGGTGGGCATTCTGTCGAATATTCTGGTGGGCGCGCGCGTGGCCATCATCCCGCGTTTCTCGGTGTCCAATTTCTGGCCCGAAGTGGAGCGCAGCGGCGCGACCATCGCGTCGATTCTCGGCGGCATGGGCGGCCTGCTCGCCAATGCGCCGGATCACGAGGCGGCAAAGCGCTGCTTCGGGCAGATTCATACGGTCCGCGGCAATCCGTTCACCGAAGAAAACAAGCAGGTGTGGCGCGAGCGCTTCGGCGCCAAACAGGTGGGCGGCAACGGCTACGGTCTTACCGAAGCGTGCGTGATCACCTCGCTGCCGGGCGGCGAATACGCGGCGCCCGGTTCGTCCGGCAAGCGCATTGCCGACTTCGACGTGCGGATCGTCGACGATCTCGATCGCGAACTGCCAGCCAATACGCCGGGCGAAATCGTCTGCCGTCCGCTGCGACCGGACGTCATGTTCATGGGCTACTGGCGCCGTCCCGAGGAGACGCTGAAGCTGATGCGCAACATGTGGTTCCATACCGGAGATATAGGCAAGTTCGACGACGATGGATTCTTCTATTTCGTAGACCGCAAAAAAGACTATTTGCGCCGCCGTGGCGAAAATATTTCCAGCTTCGAGATGGAATCGGCCTTTGCGCGCCACCCGGATATCGCCGAGGTCGCGGTCCATGCCGTGCCATCGGACAAAGGCGAGGACGATGTCAAAGTCACCGCCATTCTGAATCCGGGTGCCGCGCTAACCGCCGAAGCCCTGTTCCACTGGGCCACCGACGCCGTTCCATATTACGCCCTGCCGCGCTACATCGAGTTTCGCGCAACGCTGCCGAAGAACCCGCAAGGCCGCATTCTGAAGTACCAGTTGCGCGATGAGGGCAAGACGGCGTCCACCTGGGATATCGAGGCAACCGACATCAAGGTGGCCAAACGCTGATCGTGTTCTGTTTCGCCGGCGATTAGCAGTAAAGGGGCCCGCGGGGCCCCTTTCGTTTTATGTACGGCCCAGTACTCGGCCGCGTGCCCGTTATATCGTTCAGTACTCACGCACAGGCACATTGGCCGGCCGCGAGTTGTAGCCCGGCAAATGCAGCCCACCGTCCACGTGCAGCGTCTCGCCGGTGATAAAGCGCGACATCTCCGACGCGAGAAACACCGCTGCCGGTCCGATATCTTCTTCAGGATCGCCGCAGCGGCCAAGCGGGCGCGCCGCAGCCGAACGTTCGGCAAAGCCGGGATTCTCTTCGGCCAGCTTGAAGAAGGTCGCCCCCATTGCGGTCGGCGCGATCGCGTTCACGGTGATATTGAAGCGTCCCCACTCCGAAGCCGCGCTACGCGTCAACCCCACGATGCCCGACTTGGCGGTATTGTAATCGGCATGCAGCCACGCGCCGGTCTCGGTATCGATCGAATAGAAGTTGACGATGCGGCCCCAGCGGCGCTCGCGCATAGACGGCATCACCGCCCGCATCGCCCACCAGGTGGCCCACAGCGAAGATGTCAGGGTCTGCTGCAACATCTCGTCGGTCTTGTCTTCGAACAGCACGTTGGGCGTTGGAATGAAAGCATTGTTCACGAGAATGTCGATGCTACCGAAATGCGCCACCGTGCTCTGCACGGCTGCCTCTATCGAAGCCTTGCTCGTCACGTCGGTCTTGACGAACAGCGCGCGACCGCCGAGTTCCTTGATTTCGCGTTCGACCTGCAAGCCGGTCTGCTCGTCGATCTCGGCGATCACCACGGCCGCGCCTTCCCGCGCAAATGCGCGCGCGACGCCGCGGCCGATGCCGCCGCCGGCACCTGTGACGAGACTCACCCTCTCCTTAAGCAAAGCCATGCCGACGCCTCTTGTTTGTTGAACATAATTTGCGATATCGTACACTTTAAGAATTGAGGTGTCAGTATTTTGCAGGCCGCAATGGGGCTTCGTTGATGTTTTTACGCTGTTTTCGAGGGTTTCTTCATGTTCAGGCGCCGCATCGTGATCCGCAGTCGCACCGAGACGTCCCAGCGCGTGACGCGCGCGGCACTCGAAGACGACTTTCATCACTTCCGTGTCGAAGTCGCGAGCGCGCATGGACAGGTGAGTTCCATCGAGGCCGCATCGCCGCGCCGCCCCTACACACTGTGCGCGCAAGCGGCTGAACGATTGCAGGCGCTGGTCGGCATGGCACTCGCACAAACGGCCCACGAAGTGACGCGCATCACGGACGCCAGCGAACAATGCACCCATCTGTTCGAACTTTCCGGCCTGGCAATCGCCGCGGCTGCGCGCGGTACGCTACGGCGTCAATACGACATCGAGGTGCCGATGCGGGTAAACGATCGCACCCGTTCGACGCTCGCGCGTGACGGCGTTTCGTTACTCGAATGGAATGTTCTGGGCACGGTGATCCAGGGTCCACCGCCGTATGCGGGCATCGATCTGTATCACGGTATGGCGCGCTGGGCGCTGACAACGCTACCGAGTGAAGAGGCCGAGGCGGCACTGGTGCTCAGACGCGCGACGGGCATCGCCAAGGGGCGCGGCATGAATCTCGACGCTCAGGTGCATGCGCGCCCCAACGGCAACTGTTTTGCACAACAGCCGGTGCGAGCCGAACAGGCGATTCGTATCGTCGGTTCCACGCTCGACTTTGCAACGCGCCCCGCCGACCTGTGCGCCGACGACAAGGCGTGGCTAGCCTTCGACGAATGAATCACTAGAAGCCACAGGCCATAAAAAAGCCCCCGGAAACAGGGGGCAACTTCCTTGGCTCGCGAAGCCTCAAGAAACCACGGCGACTAGAGAAAGATCGCCAGATTCGGTGTGCCGAGCACGGCCTGGTCGAGAATGATCTCGCGGCGCGCCAGTTTGAACGTCTCGCCGCTGCGGCGCAGTACGTCATGACGCTCGCCGCTGATCAGATCCAGTTCATCGAAGTTGAAACGGCTGCGCGTTATCAGTAGATTGCTGCGCACCACATATTCGCCGGCCGCATCGCCCTCATACACCAGCACGTTGGTCACGAGCCGGCGCGTGCGCGACGGCGGGTCTTCGGCCCACGCGCTCTTGGTGCCCGTGAGACGCATGATGCGGCCCATGATCGAGCGATAGTTGTCGTGATAGTGCTGCATCGTCCGAATCACCGACGACGCGTGCTGCGCATACGGCCGCGTTTGCCGCAGCGGCGCCGCGTAGACGAGATCGGTGGCGAGCGTCGCGCCCCATTCTTCCAGACGAATCTCGTCGAGCAGCACCGCCTCGTCATACAGAAACTCGACCACCGCGTTATATACGGCTGAACCGAGCGGCACGCGAGCGCGTTGCGGCGCTGCCGCCTGGTCCACAGCTTCTTTTACTTCGCTCATCACCCTGTCTCCTTGAATGGCTTTGATTGGCGCGCGGCGCTCAGCTTTCCGAGGTCATCAGTTCGCGCCAGTGCAGCCACCAGTGCCATTGCGTGTCGTCCTTCGTGAAGCCTTCGTTGACGATGCCCGGACCCGGCCAGCCCGCCGGCGCACCGGTTTCATAGATCGCCTGATACTTGAGCGTCTGTTTCTTGCCCTGCGCGCCCTTCGCGGCGAGCGTCATGTGCGGCCATGTGTCGGAGTCGTCCTGCTCGACCATGCCCGACGTGCCGAACAACTGGATGGTTTGCTTGAGCATCTGCTCGCGCACCTCGGGCGGACAGGCCTTCTCCGCAAAGATCCAGTTCACGAACTCGAGCTTGTCCGGCCCGCGCGGAATATACGCGTGCAGCGTGATCGAGCCGATCACCGAACCGTCGGCCTGCGGAATATAGAGGAAGCCGAACAACACGTTCGGGAACATCCCGCCCACTTGCGGCGGCATCGAGGTCTGTACCTGCAATTGGCCTTCGTTCAGATTGCGCTTGAGCTGGCTGACCATTTCCTTTGTCATGCCCGCGGGCGGCAGCACGTCGAGTTTCTGTTCGACCGTTAGCTGATCCGGATCGAGCCCGGTGAGACGGCGAATCTTGCGGCCGAGGTCGATGCAACGCAGCGCGTGCCCATGTGGTGAACTGATTTCGACACCGTACATCTCCGGGCTCAGATCGCCGCCTTTTTCGTCTTTCTTCGAATACGCGCCCACTTCGCCGAGCCAGCGATGCAAGGTCAGCGTGTGATACCCGTCGCCCGACGACTGCTCGCCTGCCGCCTTCCAGTTGGCTCGCACGATGAATCGCTGCGGCGGCCCGAGCACTTCGATGCCCTTGTCGCTGCGTTTGAACAGCATGTCGTAATACCACTTGGCGTCGCCGAGAAATTCTTCGAACGAGGGGCCGTTCAGATTCCATGTCGCGAAGATCAGGCCGCCGTACAGCGTCATGCGCGCCTTTTTCAACGAGAGTTCGTCTTTAGTACGAATCTTGCCGTGCATGCATTCTTTCTCGACCGGCGCGCCCAGAAACTGGCCGTTCGGACGAAACGCCCAGCCGTGATAAATGCAGGTATGGATTTGCGTATTGCCGGCATCCAGCGTGGAGACGCGCATACCGCGGTGTGGACAGACATTCAGCATGACGTGAATCTCGCCCGACTTGTCCCGCGTGACCAGCACCGAGTCCGACCCCATGTCGCGAACCATGAAGTCGCTGGAGTTCGGAATTTCGCTTTCGTGGCCGAGCAACAGCCACGTCTTGCCGAAAATCCGCTCCATCTCCAGTTCATACAGTTCGGGGTCCGAGAGGGTGCGCATTTGCACCTCTCGCGTTTCGACGTTCACCAGATCAGCAACCTTGGTGCCGTCCGCCAGTGTGGGACTGGTCTGCGTCAACATGCTTGTCTCCTTGACTTACCCTTCGTGGGGTTGAATTGTTAATATAAACACTTTTACGATCTGTGTACATATTTTGAGTTTTTGCTCCGGATAATCCCCTAGGGTGCGAAGCGCGCACGTTCATGCGTGCTCGCATCCGGTTTTCGCCACGAGGCAGCAAGCCATGTCTTTACGTTCAGGAAGCGGTCCAGCCCTTCGGCACGCGCGCCCTGTCGATCTTCGCCAGATCGCAGATCGCGTCGGCGATGCCGGAAAAATCGATGCGGCCGTACTCGCTCGCCCGCGCGAGACTGAACGACTCGAACACGGCCGCCGCCACCGGCATCGGCACTTTCGCCGCGTGCGCGGCGCCGAGCACCAGCGCCATGTCTTTGTGCGCGAGGTCGATCGTAAAGCCCGGCGTGGTGTCGCCCGCGAGCACCTTGTTCGGGAAGTTCATCCGCAGTTGGCCATTGCTCGCCG
Source organism: Paraburkholderia sediminicola (assembly GCF_046027355.1). GTDB lineage: Bacteria > Pseudomonadota > Gammaproteobacteria > Burkholderiales > Burkholderiaceae > Paraburkholderia > Paraburkholderia sediminicola_B. Next base: position 104,260 of record NZ_JAQQEK010000015.1, read on the forward strand.
AGGTGCCGTAGAGCACCTGCAAAGTCTTCGTGATGTCGAGGCCGAAACGCTGCGACAAAGCAAGCGCCTCCGCGTTCACCTGGCACAGCGTCACGGCCACGTAGTTGTTGACGAGCTTGGTGCGCCCACCGGTACCGACGGCGCCGCAGTGATAGACGGTCGTGCCCATCGCGTCGAGCAGGGGTTTGACTCGGATGAAATCCGCGTCGCTCGCCCCGACCATGAAGAGCGATTCCCCGCGGTCCGCATGCTCGGCGAGACGGCCCACCGGTGCGTCGACCACCGAGAGGCCATGCTCGCGCGCTTGCGCTTCCAGGCGGTCAGTGGCGAGCGGATCGATCGTGCTCATGTCGAGCAATACGCTGCCGCGTGCGGCGTTGGCGAAGATGCCGTCGGCGCCGAGCGCGACCTGCTCCACTTCCACCGAACTCGGCAGCATCGTCACGACGATCGAACAATCGCGTGCGATCTGCGCGACGCTTTCGCCGGCCCGCGCACCCAACTCCACCAGTTCCGCCACGGCTGCGCGGCTCAAATCCATCACGACCAACTCGAAGCCGTGCTTGCGCAAGTTGGCCGCCATCGGCTTGCCCATGCGGCCGAGGCCGATAAATCCGATCTTTTCCATCACTCAGGTCCTGTTGTCGTCCATCGTTATCCGTGGTGCCGGGCCGGTTCAGTAACCGACGTAGGCCGTCTTACTGTTGGTATAGAAATCCACCGCGTAGGTGCCCTGCTCACGCTGACCGTAGCTCGATGCCTTGGTGCCGCCGAACGGCACGTGATAGTCGAGGCCCGCAGTCGGCAGGTTGATCATCGCGAGGCCGCTTCTGACGTGCTGGCGGAAGTGGCTCGCGTACTTGTGCGAGGTCGTGCAAATTCCTGCCGAGAGGCCGTACTCGGTGTCGTTGGCGAGCGCCAGCGCTTCGTCGTAATCGGCTGCGCGGATGACAGTCGCGAACGGACCGAATACCTCCTCGCGATTGATGCGCATGCTGTTCGAGGTCTCCGTCATCAACGCGGGCTGCATGAAGAAGCCCGGCGTACCGGGTTGCAGCAACTGGCCGCCTTCGACCAGTTCTGCGCCTTCGTCGCGCCCGGTCTGGAGATAGCCTTGCACCATGTCCAGTTGACGTTGATTGATGAGTGGGCCGATGTCCGTACCGGCCGTCAATGCGTGGCCGATCTTCAGCGAGCGCATCCGTTTGCGCAGCGCGTCGACGAATCGGTCGTGGATCGCCTCGGTCACGATCAGGCGGCTCGATGCGGTGCAACGCTGGCCCGCCGAAAAGAACGAACCGTTGAGCGCGCATTCGACCGCGACGCCGAGGTCCGCGTCGTCGAGAACGACGAGTGGATTCTTGCCGCCCATTTCCAGCTGGACGCGCACCATGTTGGCGATCGCACGCTGCGCGAGACCTCTGCCAGTGCGCACGCTGCCGGTGAAACTCAATGCGTCGACACCTTCGACGAGCGCCTCACCGGCGTCCGCACCGCGTCCGTTGATCAGATTCGCAACGCCGGCCGGCAAGCCGTTGCGCTCCAGCACACGAAACAGTTCCCACGCCACTCCAGGCGTCTCCTCCGAAGGCTTGAGCACGGCGGTGTTGCCGAACGCGAGCGCCGGCGCGAGCTTCCAAGCGGCAATGGCAATGGGGAAATTCCACGGCGTGATCAACGCGACGACGCCCACCGGATCGCGGCTGATCTGCACGTTGATATTGGGACGCACCGACGGCAGATTCTCGCCCCCATAACGCACGGCCTCCCCTGCGAAGAATTGAAAGATCTGGCTGGCGCGCAACACCTCGCCGATACCTTCAGCGCGCGTCTTGCCCGCTTCGCGCGAGATCAGTTCGCCGATTTCCTCCTTGCGGGCAGCGAGTTCGATCGAGGTCTTCAGCAGAAGATCGCTGCGCACCTGGGTCGTCGCCGCGCTCCACGCAGGTTGCGCCGCGCGAGCGGCAGCGACCGCCTCGCGCATTTGCGTCGCGTCCGCAAGCGCGTAATGTCCGATGCTTTCACGTGTATCCGACGGATTGATGCTCTCGATCGAACTCGATCCCTCGCGCCATTCCCCGCCGATGAGGTTGGGCTTCACTGTCATGTGGCTCGTCTCCGATATGCGCAGCACTCGCGAAAACGCTCGGCTGAACGCGATGGTGTTTTGGCAGGGAGTCATCTTAGGATTGCGTGCGATTCGTTGTCGAATGACAAAAACTGATCGGCGTATTACGCACTGACATGCGTGGTTGCCGATTGCGTGCAGCATGGTTTTGAACTACTGGACTTGCTATGGATATCCGTCAGATTCGCACCTTCCTTGCGATCGCCGACACAGGCAGCGCGACGCGCGCCGCCGAGTTGCTGCATATCGTGCAACCCGCGGTATCGCGGCAATTGAAGTTGCTCGAAGACGATGTGGGCGCGCCGTTATTCGAGCGTGATCGTCGCGGCATGCAGCTGACCGAAGCCGGTCATATCCTGCTCGATCGTGCGCGACGCGCATTGCGTGAACTGGAGTCGGCACAGCAGGAGATCCGGCCGACGCCTGGACTCGTGTCCGGCGCGGTGAGTTTGGGCCTGCTGCCTAGCAGCTGCGAATTGCTGACCGCGCCGCTGGTGGGTGCCTTACAGCGGGCATTTCCGCAGATCCGGGTGTCGCTGTCAGTGGGTTATACCGACCATCTGCTGCGCTGGCTCGAAAGTGGTGAGATCGACGCCGCGCTGCTGTACGACCCCGCGGCTTCGCCGGCTCTGGACGTCAAGCCTTTGGTGGAAGAGTCGCTGAGCCTGGTCGGCTTGGCTTCGATCGGCTTGAGCGACGACTATCCGGTTTCCATCGCGGCACTTGGAGAAGCGCCGCTGGTTCTGCCGAGTGCGCCGCATCGGTTGCGCAGTCTCGTCGAACATGCCTGCGCGGTGGCCGGAGTCGGGATCACCTTCGCTGCGGAGACCAACGCTTTGAGTGTGCAGAAAGCGTTGGTTGCGCAGGGATACGGCGCGACGGTGATGCCTCGCGTCGCTGTTCAGCAGGAGATCGAACGTGGAGAGTTCAGCGCCGCGCGAATCGACGCAGAGGCCTTTTTACGGCGGATTTATCTGGCCATTCCGACGACAAGAAGGTCCTCCACAGCGGTTAGATGCGCGACCAGCGTACTGCAGAACTGCGTGAGAGAAATCGCTTGCAGCGGCGCGTGGGAAGGCGCGCGTTGGATTGGACCCAGCCATGCGCCTGACTGATCGAAGCATCAACTTTTGTGATTCGACATGCCGCGCAGGCGGCTCCTAGAATCCCCTAGCCGCGGATGCGCCGCCAGGAGACAAGGCATCGCACGCACATCCGCGTTATCCGCCCTTTGGCAAAGAGAACTCCAATGACATCACTCGCCGATCAACTGGCCACCTGCAACACGCCCGGCCTTTTTGACGTCCTGCGCATTCACGGCCTGCCGGTCCACGAACTGCCGCGCGATATCAAAGGTCTTGCACCCAATATGAAACTCGCGGGACCGGTGTTTACCGTGACCGGCCGCGCCGATCCCACGATTTCGGTTAGCGAATCGCTCGAACTATTCATTTCCAAAGTGCTTTCAGGCGCGCCGCGCGACCATGTCGTCGTGTGCCAGCCGCATGACCATGCGCGCTCGGCAATGGGCGATCTCGCCGCTGAGGCGCTCAAGCAGCGCGGCATTCGCGGCTATTACATCGACGGCGGTTCACGCGATGCCGACGAAATCGAGGCCATCGGCTTTCCGGTTTTCGCCCGCTATACCAGCCCGATCGATATCGTCGGCAGCTGGCGGCTGGAGGCCACCGAGGTTCCCGTGGTCATCGGCGGCGTGACGGTGTCGCCTGGGGATTACATCCTCGGCGATCGCGACGGCACGCTCCTGATCGCGCGCGAACATGCGGAGTTCGTCATCACCGAAACGGTCAAGACAATGAGCACGGATTCGCGCATGCGTATGGCCATCCGCAGCGGTCGCGATCCGTATGACGCTTTCCTCGAGTTCGGCAAGCTGTAGCAACCTCAGGAGACCCACATGAAAATCGCCCGCTATCAATTGCGTGATGCCGTTCACTACGGCGTGCTCGAAGGCGAGCACCTGGAGCGCCTAAGCGGCTCGCCCTTCGACGGCATCACGTCGGCAGGCCAGACGGATGCGCTCGCCGATGCGACACTCCTTTGCCCGCTGCCCGCGCCCCGCTTGTTCGCGGTGGGCATGAACTACATCGGTCACATTGCCGAGGCTGGCGCGAAGACGCCCGAGATTCCGCAATTCTTCATGATGCCGACCACCGCTGCAATCGGCCCGAACGAAGCGATCGTGCGGCCGCGCGAGGCCCAGGTGGTTCATCACGAGGCAGAACTGGCGATCGTGATCGGCAAAAAGGCCCGCCGTATCGATGTCGCCAATGCGCTCGACTACGTGTTCGGCTACACCTGCGCAAACGACGTGAGCGAACGCGTAATCCAGAACCGCGAAATGGGCTACGGGTGTTTGCTGGTCGGCAAGGCCTTCGATACCTTTTGCCCACTCGGACCCGTAATCGTCACGGAACTCGACGCCGGCAATTTGCGCGTGCAGTCGAGCGTCAACGGAACGAGGCGGCAGGACGGCAACACCTCGGATCTGCTCTTCTCCGTGCCCTTCATCGTCTCCTATCTGAGTCAGGCGGTCACCCTGCTGCCCGGCGACGTGATTCTCACCGGCACGCCATCCGGCGTCGGCCCGCTGAATGGCGGCGATGTCTGCGAGATCACGATCGAAGGCATTGGCACGCTGAGCAATCCGGTCGTCGACGAAGCCGCCTGACCGGCTCACCACCGCGCCCTCTTTCGAAACAGGAATCGACATGCAACGCTATGTGCACTACATCGACGGACAGGATGCGCCGCCGCAAAGCCAACGCTGGTTCGAGTCGTATAACCCCTATACCGGCGACGCCTGGGCTGAAATCGCGGAAGGCTCCGCCGTCGACGCCGATCTGGCCGTTCAGGCCGCGCACCGCGCCTTCACGAGCGGCGCGTGGCCGCAACTGAGCGCGACGCAACGCGGCGAACTGTTGCGCCGTCTGGGCGATCTGATCGCACGCGACGCGCAAAAGCTCGCCGCCACCGAAGTGCGCGACAACGGCAAGCTGCTCGCCGAAATGGCCGGGCAACTGAACTACATTCCGCAGTGGTTCTATTACTTCGGCGGTCTCGCCGACAAAATCGAAGGCAGCGTGATTCCGCTCGATAAAAAGGGCTTTTTCAACTTCACGCGCCATGAACCGCTCGGCGTGGTCGCGGCGATTACGCCGTGGAATTCGCCGTTGCTGCTCACGGCATGGAAGATTGCACCGGCGCTCGCCGCGGGTTGCACGGTCGTGATCAAACCGTCCGAATTCACTTCGGCGTCCACGCTGGAATTCGTCAGGCTGTTTGCCGAAGCCGGCTTTCCGCCGGGTGTGGTCAACGTCGTGACCGGTTTCGGACGCGATGTGGGCGCGGCGCTCGTCGAACATCCGCTGGTGCGCAAGATCACCTTCACCGGAGCGGACAGCACCGGCCGCGCGATCAACGAGACCGCCGCGCGGCACTTCAAGCATGTGAGTCTGGAGTTGGGCGGCAAGTCGCCGAACATCGTCTTCGCCGACGCGAATCTCGACGACGCCGTGAACGGCGCGGTCGCCGGCATCTTTGCCGCGACTGGGCAAACCTGTATTGCCGGTTCACGGTTACTGCTGCAGGACTCGATTTACGACACTTTCGTCGAGCGCTTGTTGAAGCTCGCTCGCACCGCGCGCATGGGCGATCCCATGTCGATGGATACGCAGGTCGGCCCGATCACCACACGCCCGCAATACGACAAGGTGCTGCGCTACATCGATACCGCACAAAGCGAAGGCGCCACGCTCCTGCTCGGCGGCGGCGCCGGCACACGGCCCGAATGCGGACGCGGCTGGTTCGTCGAGCCGACTATTTTCGGCGACGTCGACAACGGCATGCGCATCGCCCAGGAAGAAGTATTCGGCCCGGTCCTCTCGATCATTCGCTTCAAGGACGAAGACGACGCGCTGCGCATTGCCAATGACGTGCGCTTCGGACTCGGCTCGGGCGTCTGGACCTCGGATATCGGCCGCGCGTTTCGTGTGTCGGAGCGGTTGCAGGCGGGCACGATCTGGGTCAATGCCTATCGCGCGGTCAGCTTCATGTCGCCCTTCGGCGGCTATAAAGATTCGGGCCTGGGGCGCGAAAACGGCGCCCAGGCGATCCACGAGTACTTGCAAACCAAAAGCGTGTGGATCAACACGGGCGCAGGCAGCGCCAATCCGTTCGTGATGCGTTGAGGGCGTACGGCGCCACGCGTCCATGCCAAAAGCTGATATCACCAGCAACCTTTGTTATTGGCGCGGCACCCGCCTCTCGCCCTAGCATAGCGTTACTCATTTACGGATTCACGAGGAGACATGAGCACAACCGAGTCGCCAGTATCGAACTGGCAGGAGAACATTTTCTCCATTCTGAAAAGCGGCGGCGTGCGCCAGGTCGCTTATGTACCCGATGCCGGGCACGCCCACGTGATTCGCCGTGTCCAGCAGGACCCGCAGATGCGCGACATCGTGCTCACCACCGAAGAGGAAGGCGTCGCGCTCACGAGCGGCGCATGGCTCGGCGGCCAACGCGCGGTGCTGCTGATGCAAAGCAGCGGCGTGGGCAATTGCGTGAACATGTTCTCGCTCCTGCAGAGCTGCCGCTTCCCATTTCTGACGCTGGTGACGATGCGCGGCGAGTATGCCGAGTTCAATCCGTGGCAATGCCCGATGGGCCAGGCAACGCAAGCGGCGCTCGAACTGATGGGGATCACCGTCCTGCGCGCCTCCACGCCGGAAGAAGTCGAAGACATGGTGTCCGCCGGTCTCGACGCTGCCTTCGAAGGCGGTCAACAAGTTGCCGTGCTGCTGTCGCAGCGGCTCATCGGACGCAAAAAGTGGGAACGCAAATGAACGCCTCATCCTCGATCTCATCTTCCGCGTCGATCGATCGGCGCGAATTCGTCGCGCGTCTGCTCGCGCTGTGCCCGAACGCGCTGGTGGTGACGGGTCTCGGTTCGCCTACCTACGACGTCTTCGCTTCCGGCGATTCGGACCGTTACTTCTATCTGTGGGGCGCGATGGGCGGCTCGACCTCGATCGCACTAGGTCTCGCCCTCGCCCAACCCGAGCGCCCCGTGCTGGCGATTACCGGTGACGGCGAACAGTTAATGGGCGTCGGCAGTCTCGCGACCGCCGGCGCGCAGCAACCGCCCAATCTGTCCGTGGTCGTGCTCGACAATGGTCACTTCGGCGAGACGGGCATGCAGCGCAGCCATAGCAGTCTCGGCACACGACTCGCGCAGGTGGCGCGCGCATGCGGCATCGAACAGGCTGCGGAAATTCACTCGCTCGACGGCGTTGAAGAATTGGCCGCCCGGATCAATGCGCGAGCCGGCCTTAGCTTTGCGCAGGTGCATGTCAAAGCGGACGAGCTGCCACGCGCGCTGCCTTCACGCGATGGTGTCTTCGTGAAGAATCGTTTCCGTCATGCGCTCGGATTCGCTCCGCTGTGATCGCGCCATGACGCTGTCCACAACGACTCCGGTGTCCGCCGAACTTGAAGCGCAGTACAACATGCGCCTGCTGCGCCCCGAATTCGAAGCCAGCCTGCTGCAGGAATGGCTTACACGTTCAACCGCTTTCAGGCGCTTGCCCGGCGCCCAACTGGATGTGGCGTACGGTCCGGGCGAACGGGATCGTCTGGACTACTTTCCCGCTGCGTCCGCCGATGCGCCGCTGTTGATCTTTTTTCATGGCGGGTTCTGGCAACGCGGCGACAAGTCGGTGTATAGCTTCGTGGCCGAGCCGTTCGTGGCCGAAGATGTGTCGGTCGTGCTGGTGAATTACACGCTGTGCCCGGCGGTTTCGGTCGAAGAGATCGTCGCGCAGTCGCAGCGGGCGCTGACATGGCTATGGCGTCATGCCGGCGAACTGGGGTGTTCGCGCGAGCGCTGGTTCGTTAGCGGCCATTCGGCGGGCGGCCACCTGGCCGCGCGAATGATGGCCACGCACTGGGATACGTTCGGCGATGAGTTACCAAAGCGGATGCTCACCGGCGCGATCCTGATCTCAGCGCTGTTCGACCTGGAGCCACTGTGCGACACGTCGATCAACGAAGGACTGCGGCTCGACCGCGAGCAGGCGCGGGCCGTGAGCGCGCTCCGGAATCCGCCCGCGACCGACGCGCCGCAACTGATCGCGGTGGGCGGCGCCGAAACACCGGCATTTCATCAGCAGGCCCGCGCTTACGAAACGGCATTCGGCAATGCGCAGCGTTTCATGCCGCATTACCGGATCGATGACTGCGATCATTTCGACGTGGTACAGGCGCTCGCGAATCGCACTCATCCATTCTTCGAACTCTGCCGCGATTTCATCCGCGCTCGCTAGCGAAATACGCGGGCGTCATGCTCCTCACCGCAAGCCCGCGCCCCGTGTCAATCCATCATGCCAAGCAGCGCACGGATATCGCGTCCCGGCTCCGCGTCGGATCCGTAGGAGAAGTCGCCGCGCGCCTGCCGCTGCGCCAGTTGATCCATCAGGAAGCGGTAACGCGTGCCCGGTGCGTCGAAACGCGAATGCAGATCAAGCCGGTCGTCCGGATCGAAATAGCGTTCGTTCTGCGGCCGGATCACCGAATTGTCCTGCGGCTGGATTACGAACGCGATGCGCGGCATCACGTAGCGCAACGGAATTGGCGCGGCTGTCGTATTGAAGGTGACGTCACAGCGCGAGCGATGACGGCCTACCGGCACGAACGGTTGCAGATTCGGCACGTCGTAGCCGGGCCGGAAACGCGGGTAGGAAATGCATACATTGCTGCGCAAATGCACGTGCAGCACCGCACGAAAATCCTGGTACTTCGAGCGCACGCCGCCGACCCAGCGCATGATCGGCGCCACCGATTTCCGTGTCACGATGCGGGTGCGCGTGACCGTCTCCGAAGTCCATTCCGTTTCGACAATGTCGGACTCGGAAGTCCCATCGCCGATGGTGTTCGCATGCAGAAAATCTGCGTGCGTGAGATCGATCAGATTTTCGATCGAGAGCGCCGATGTCGAATCGAAGCGCACCGTACGCTGCGTATAGCCGGGCAAGCTGCCGTCGAGCGGCAGAAACGGGATGTGCGGCAGCAATTGCGCATCGGCGTGATCCGGATTGCCGTACCACGCCCAGATATAGCCGTAGCGTTCCACCACCGGATATAAGCCGGAGCCGCCAGTGAGCGCGCTAGCCTGTGCACGATGCTGTTCCAGTTGCTCGGGGCGAAACTCGGCGGCGAGCGGCTGACCCGCGTGGTCCCGCCACAGAAAATATGGCTGTGAATGGACGATGCGGCGAATCGGCTTTTCCGTCACGTCGCGGCTATGCGAGACCGGGAACCAGGCGTCGCGCAAATCGTAGTTGAGCGGTGTCCAGTCGCGGCGCGCGGATCTGGATGGTGTAGCGGCGGCATTGGCCACGTCGTCGGCGAGTGTTTCGGTGACGGCATTCATCGTGCGATGCTCCTTGTCGAAATAGAAAGCAACTCAGGCGGCCTCGCTCAGTGGCGCACGCCGCGCGGCGCGAGCCGCGGCCAGGTCACGCGACGGCGCCACCAGCAACGCGGCCAGCGCGGCACCGTCGATCATCGGATGGATCCGGAACGGTGCGCGTGCCCGACGTCGCGCGATAAGCCAGCGCAGCGGCGCGCCGGCCACTCGCGTGTCGTGCCTGAAGCCGCGCCAGCACACGCTGGTGGTGCCACGCCGGTTAGCACTGGAGGCGATGCATAAGGTCACGAGCGGCGCTTCGTCCGCGTCCAGCAGCTCGACGCGGATCGTGCCGCCTTCGAGCGGCACCGCCGTGCGCACGATCAGAGGATGATCGACAACGAAGGCCGCCGGCAACATCTGCGTCTTCCACACTGCGCCGCGATCGACCACGAGCCGCCCGGCTTCCACGCGTGGATCGCCGAGAAAGAAATCGGTGATGCGCACGCTGCCGAATTCAAGCAGACATTCGGGCCCATCGAGCATCGCCGCGAGATACTCGTCGTGCGCGATGTTGACGACCGCCGTACCGCTGAACTCGGCGCCCTGCGGCTGATAATCCGCGCCCGGCAACGGCGAGTCGCCGGGACTCCCCTCGCCTAGCCATACGTGCACGAAGCCTCGACTTTCAGCCACCCGATAGGCACGCGCGCCGTATCGCGACGGCACGCGCTCGTCCTCGCGCAGATTCGGAATCGTGGTGCACATGCCGGTCGTGCCGTTGAAGGTCCAGCCGTGATAGCCGCATTGCAGTCCCTTCGGCGTAACCGTGCCGAGTGCAAGCGGCACACGCCGATGCGGACACCGATCCTCCAGCGCGCCCAATTCGCCAGCCGCATTGCGAAACAACACGAGTCCCTCGCCGTTGCACACCACTGCGAGCGGCTTCTCGCCGTTCACCGATTCGCGAAGGGCCGCCGCCCACCAGTTGCCTGTCGTCATGCGCGTGTCTCCGTCTTTTCTATCGAAGCTCGCCAGCGAGATGCAACAGGGCATCGCACCGGCTCGCGTTGCAGACTTCCTTGAGCGTTGAGTTCTTCTTTCGCTGATGCTTAGGCGGCAACCTGTTCGTTGACATCCAGCTTCAGCAGCTTGATCGCATTGCCGCTGCGGATTTTCTCGCGATCCGCTTCGGACAGCCCGAGGCCTTCTGTGAGATCGCCGTGCTCATACGCGCCGCCGAAGTTCGTGCCGTATAAGAGGTTATCCACGCCGACCACCTCCACCACGCCGCGTCGCAAACCGGTTGCATGCACATCGAGGTCGAAGTAGAAGTTTGGCAGATAGTCCATCACCGGGCGCTTGTTGCGCGAGTCCGGGGCCATCACGCGATTGAGATCATTCAGGCGTCCAAGCTGGAAAATCGCCATGCCGCCTGCGTGCGTAATATAGGTCTTCAAGCCAGGGAACATATCGAGCGCGCCGCCGTTGATCAGATTCCAGAAGAACAGCGTTTCGTCGAAACAGTCGCCGACGATCGAGGTGGTCTCGAACTTGTCGTCCGTATGCTTTTCGCCCCAGTAGATGGACTGGTTGAAGCCGTGCACCATGATCGGCGCATCGAGCTTTTCGAGTTGCTCCCACACCGGGAACAATTCCTCGCTGTGCGCTTCAAGGCCATTGAAATTGGCGCCGCCCACGCACACGCCCTTGGCACCGAGTTGCGTCACCGCGCGTTCGATTTCGCGTGCGGCCTCGTCCGGATTAGCGAGGTTTGCATGAGCCCAGAACGCGAAGTGATCCGGATCCTTTGCACAGAACGCGGACAGTTCGTCATTGCAAATGCGTGCGTATTCGTCGCCGAATTCGCCGGCCCAGTACATGAACGCATGCGACGGCGTGGACAGCACCAGCTTGTCGACTCCGCGCTCGGTCATCAGTTTGCGGCGTGCGTCATGGGTCATGCGCGCGAGCAGATTCGCTTCGGCTTCGTCGTCATCGCGCGCTTTCGACGGTTGCGTCGTGCCGAGCGAAAAATGACCCACAGTCAGGCCTTTGGTCTTCATGAATGGGCCCCAGAACTCGTGACGCTTGAGCATCGCGGGGGTGAACAGATGGGCGTGGACGTCGATCAGCATGGGTCTTTCTCCTGTATGGCGGGGTATGGCCGTTTATGGACGCCGTCGCTACGCGAATGTCGTGCAGGCTGCGGCGTGATGTTCGAAATGCGTGCACGGCGCGTCATTGCGCTGCGCCTTGCTCAATTGGTTCGATCTGCTGCTTCTGGCATGCGGCCCATGAAACCTGCCGCGCGCTGATGAAACTGGCCACTGCCGGATGCCCCCGCCACCGTCACACCGGAATCGACCACCAGCGTGTGTGCGGTGACATGGCGCGCGTCGTCGCTTGCAAGGTAGGCGAGTGCGGCGGCGATTTCCTCCGGCATCAGCGGTGTGCCGAGCGGCGATGCCGTGGCGGCTGCGTCGAGTGCGGCTTCGAGACTCCCGCGACCCTGCACGATCATGTTGGTGACGGTCGTACCCGGCGCCACCGCGTTGACGCGCACGCCAAGCGGGGCGAGTTCCGAGGCGGCTGATCGCGTGAGTCCGATCACACCGTGTTTGGCCGTGGTGTACGCATGCGGGCCGAGTCCGCCGATCACGCCGGCGGTACTCGCTACCGAGAGAATGCAGCCGCTCTTTTGCCGCACCATCGCGCGGCCGGCGTGTTTGATGCCGTAAAACACGCTATCGAGCAGCACAGCGAGCGTGGCGTGCCAGGCGGCGGCGTCGGTCTCCAGAATCGAGCCGAAGGCGCCCACCAGTCCCGCGTTGTTCACCATGCAGTCGAGCCGCCCATGCATATGCAGTGCATGCTCGACCGCCTGAGCAACCTGCGCTTCAATGCTTACGTCGGTGCGTACGAACGAAGCGTTCGCCAGTTCCCGCGCTAACGAAGCACCGGCGTCGGCATCGATATCGGCTAGCACGACAGTCGCGCCTTCGGCCGACATGCGCCGGGCCGTCGCCGCGCCTATCCCGCTGGCCGCGCCAGTAATCAACGCGACCTGGCCTTGCAAACGTTCAGTCATGGCGTGCCGCCGAGTTCAAGGGATCATCAGGCCGCCGTCGACCGCCAGCGTCTGTCCGGTGATGAAGTTCGCGCCGTCGCTGACGAGAAAGAGCAGCATGGGCGCCATCGCCGTGTCGGGGTCGCCGAGGCGGCCGCCGAGCGGAATCTGCTGCGCCATGAAAGCGTCGTGCGCCGCGAGTTGTTCGGCGTCTAGCCGGGCGCGGAATTTTTCGTACATCGGCGTCCACATGGCGGGCGCCAAAGCATTGACTGTGATGCGGTACTTGCCCCACTCCTTGGCCGCCGTTCGAGTCCAGCCGAGCACCGCTGCCTTGGCCGCCGAATAGTGCGCGAGACCGGGCACGCCCATCACGCCCGCCGCCGACGCGAAATTGATAATGTGCCCGCCACGTTCTTTCAGATGCGCGAAGGCGGCCTGATTGGTGTTGAGCGTGCCGCGCGCGTTGACGTCGAACATCAGGTCCCAGTCTTCCTGGGTAATCGACTCAGCCGGCGATTTGCGCTCGACGCCGGCGATATTCACGAGCGCGTCGAGCCCGCCGATGCGCTCCACAGCGGCGCTGAATGCGTCATCGACTTGCACGCGCTGGCTGACGTCGCAGCGGAAATAATGCGCCTCTCCGGGGCCCTTTGCGGACGCTTCAGCGGCGATGGTGCGGCCCGCTTCGTCGTTCAGATCGAGCGCCGCCACTTTCGCGCCCGCGGCGACCAGCGCTTTTACGGCGCTCGCGCCGATACCGCTCGCTGAGCCCGTCACGATCACGCGTTTGTTGTGGATATCCATACCTGTCTCCGTGTTTCTGTTCTGTTCGTATCGATTGCGCTACGTGCCGCGGCAAGCGCCTGACGCTACGCGAGCTGCGCAATCAGGTCTTTGGCCTGTCCAAGCAGGCGCACCGCCGACGCATGATGCTTATCGCCCAACTCCGCCGATGACTTACCCGCGCACGAGCGCGCGTAACTTCCCTCGAGCAGGATGCCGAGCTTGAAGCGCGCAAGCACGACGTACCAATCGATCGCGGATAAATCACGATCGCTGCGCTCGCGGTAATAGTCGACCAGTTCGGCGGCGCCCGGAAAACCGAGCCACGGCGCGACGCGTATCGTTCCCGCGCCTTGGCCTTCGGCATCCGGCCACGTCGCCACCAGCCAGCCGAGATCGAGCAACGGATCACCGACGGTGGCCAGTTCCCAATCGATGATCGCCGCGAGTTCCGCCGAGTCGTTGCGGAACATCACGTTGGCCAGATGGAAATCGCCGTGCAGGATGCCAGTGCGCGATGGCGCGGGGCGATTCGCGTCAAGCCACTCCGCGACCTCGACCACACCAGGTAGCGAAGCCGGACCGGGCCAACCCGCATGCACCTGGTAGTGCTCCAGTTGCCCTCGCCAGCGCGCCACCTGGCGTTCGAGAAAGCCTTGCGGTTTGCCGAAGTCGCCGAGACCGGCAGCCAATGGATCGACTTCGCCGAGTCGCAGCAGCGCATCCACCATCGAATAGCCCATGCGTTGCTGCGCTTGCGGCTGCGCATGAAATTCCGGCAACGCGGCCGCCGAAGCGTTGAACCCTTCGACCGGCGCCATCAGATAGAACGGTGCGCCGAGCACGGAATCGTCGATACACGCGCCGAACAACTTCGGATGCGGCACTGCCGTTTCCGCCAGTGCACCCAGCACGCGCGCCTCGCGAGCGATGGTCGCGCACACTTCCGGTCTCGCATGCAAAGGCGGCCGGCGCAAAACGAATTCGCGCGCACCGCGCCGGAAGCGCAACAGGATGTTCTGCGTGCCGCCCGTGAGCGGCTTCGCGTCGACGATCGGCCCGCTTTCGAGTTGCCGCGCGTCCATCCATTGCGTGAGCCGCTCGAGGTCGACGGCCGCTTGCCAGCCGGAATTCATCATCACCTACTCCCTTTGAGCAGTTAGCCGAGCGCCGCGCGGAATTTGCGCTCGGCGGCCGCGGCTGCGGTCGGCCGGTGGTAAGCGGGGAACAGTTCAGCGCAGGGCTCGTATTCACGCAGCAACTGTTTAGCGACGGTGACCTTGTGCACTTCGGTCGGGCCGTCGGCGAGACCCATCTGGAAGGCGCGCGAGATCATGCCGGCGAACGGCATCTCCGACGAAGCGCCGATCGAACCATGCACATGCAGCGCACGCGCCGCAATGTCGTGCAGCACCTTCGGCATCGCGGCCTTCACGGCGGCGATGTCCTTGCGCACCTTCTGGTAGTCCTGATAGCGGTCGATGCGCCACGCGGTGCGCATCACCAGCAAACGGAACTGCTCGAGTTCGAGCCACGAGTCCGCGATTTTTTCCTGCACCATCTGCTTGTCCGCGAGCACGCTGCCCTGTGTGTGGCGGGACAGCACGCGCTCGCACAAGGCGTCGAGCGCTTTCTGCGCAAGACCGATGGTGCGCATCGCGTGATGCACGCGGCCGCCGCCGAGCCGCACCTGCGCGACCACGAAGGCTTCGCCGGACGCGCCGAGCATATGATCGGCCGGCACGCGCACCTGCTCGAAGGCGAGATACGCGTGCGTCGCTTCGGGTTCGTCGGCCATGCCCACGTTGCGCAGAATGTTCAGGCCCGCGGTGCCCGCCGGCACGATGAACATCGACATGCCCTTGTAGGCGGACACGTCCGGATCGGTGATCGCCATCACGATGAAAAAGTCTGCGAACCGCGCGTTCGACGCAAACCATTTCTGTCCGCTGATTACCCAGTCGTCACCGTCGCGCACCGCGCGGGTCGTGAAAACCTTTGGATCGGCACCGCCTTGCGGTTCGGTCATCGCGAAGCAGGAGACGATATCGCCCGCCAGCAACGGCGCGAGATAACGCGTCTTCTGCGCTTCAGTGCCGTAATGCGCGAGGATTTCCGCATTGCCCGAGTCGGGTGCCTGGCAGCCGAACACGATCGGCGCGAACACCGCACGCCCCAGAATCTCGTTGATCAGCGCGAGCTTGACCTGCCCATAGCCCGGGCCGCCTAGTTCGGGGCCGAGGTGGCACGCCCACAGCTTGCGATCCTTCACCTGCTGCTGCAGCGGCTTCACGAGCGTCTGAAACTTAGGGTCGTGGATATTCCACGGGCTGCCCAAAACATGTTCGAGCGGTTCGACTTCATCGCGCACGAACTGCTCGATCCAGTCGAGTTCGGCCTGAAAGTCAGGGTCGGTTTCAAAGTCCCAAGACATGCGGTTGCCTTTCGAAGTAAGCGTGCGAATGAAAGATCAGGCGAGCAACATGCCGCCGTCGAGCAGCAAGGTCTGGCCGAGCATGTAAGCCGACAGTGGCGACGCAAGGAACAGCGCGCCACCGGCCATATCCGCGGGCGTGCCGAGGCGGCCGAGCGGAATGCGCCGCAGCGCGCCTTCGAGGCGCTTCGGGTCCGCGGTCGTCACGCGCGTGAGTTTGGTTTCCACGAGCCCGGGTGCGATGCCGTTCACGCGGATGCCGTCGCGTGCCCACGCTTCGCCCAGCGTGCGGGTCAGACCGAAGGCGCCGGTTTTCGACGCGTTGTACGCGGGGTTGCCACGCGTCGAATGAAACGCCGCGGCCGAACTGACGATGATCATCGCGCCGCGTGCCGCTTTCAACGATTCGAAGCAACGGTCCGCGCAAGCCATCAGGCTGGTCAGGTTGATGTCGAGCACCTTTTTGAAGCCCGGCGTCTTGAACTCCTGACGGTCGTAAAGCACCGTTCCTTGCGCCTGCACCAGCACGTCGAGCCTGTCGAACGGCAGTTCGCAGCGCTCGATATTGGCCGACTCCGACACGTCCACCTGGGCGTAATGCAGGCCCTTCAGATTCGAATCGATCGAATCGGCGTAGTCGGAGACCGAAGCACGCGTGCCCCACACATGCACCGTCGCGCCGCGCTCCCGAAACGCCTGGGCGATTCCGTTGCCGATACCGCTCGAGCCGCCCACCACCAGCACGTTCTTGCCAGTGAAATCCAGTTCGTTCATCAGTGTCTCCGTGGCGCCCGAATGAGGCGCTCAAATGTGGCGCTCAAATGCGCGTGACGCCCTGATTGGCCAGCTCGTCGATGTGTTGCGCGTCGAAGCCCAGCATCTCCAGCAGCTCGCGGCTGTGCTCGCCGAGCGCGGGAGGTGCGCGTTCGATGACGAGCGGCAGGTCGTCGAAATCCCACAGCGCGCCGATCTGCTGCAGCGAACCGTAGACCGCGTGGCCGTAGGTGGCATGCAGGCCGGCGGCGGCGTGCTCGGTGCTGTCGAGGAAGACGTCGCACTGCGATTCCAATGCGGGTTCGGCAGGTACGCCAGCTGCGTGCAACCCGGCCAGCGCAGCCGCTACATCGAGCGCGGCAAACGTAGCTTCGGGTTTCTCGCCAGCGATCCGCGTGAAGGCGTTAGATTCCGCCGCGCTCAGTGCCGCCACGGCGATCCACCCATCCTTGCAGCGATAAAGGCGATGCGTAGGCGCGATACCATGCTGCCCCGCGTCGAGATGCGCCATCGGCGTCAACGCGTGCTCCTGATCGATCACGATAGCTTCGCTCGCGGTCATCGTCATCGCGCCGAGCAATGACGACGCAACCACCTGTCCCTCGCCGGTCCGCACGCGCGCGAGATGCGCGAGCAATACCGCGAACACCGAGGACAAGGCCGCCAGATGATCGCCGACACCAAAGCGCAGCCAGCTCGGCGGATTGCCCTCGCCGCCCGATTCCGTCTCCCAGCCCACCGCCGCCTGCATCAACTGATCGAAGCCCGGCCAATCGGCGCGTGGACCTCGCGGACCATACGAACTGACATGCGCGCAGACGAGCGCCGGCTTGATGGCGCGCAACTGGTCTGGCGCGATGCCGAGCTTGCGCGCCGCCGGCAAGCGCACGTTGTGATGGACGATATCGGCCCAGTTCGCGAGCGCCTCGATGACCGGTTTGCTGCCTTCCGCGCCGAGCTTCAGCGCGAGTCCACGCTTGCCGCGCTGCGTGCCGGCGAAGGCGCGCTCAAGGCGGCGCATCGCGTCGCCCGCAGGTGGCTCGACCTTGATGACGTCGGCGCCGAGGTCGGCGAGCACCATGCAGGCAAACGGACCGGCGAGATAGGCACCGAGGTCCAGCACCTTGAGGCCGTCGAGGGGAGGACGTAAAGCAGCCGAAGCAGCATGTGACGACGTGCGCTCGCCAGTCGCAGCATGAGAATCTGCACGAGGAGTGGCGCTAAAGCGATTTGTATCCGACCAACCGATACCGCGCGCTGCAATCGGAACTTGCAAAGGCCCACGCACACATGCTGGTGGATCGACGTGATAAGCCGGTCCGGGTTGAGACGTGCTGCCGAAATCCGGATCGTCCACGCCGACCACATAACCGTTGAGGCGCGCCTGTTCGTCGGCGTAAATCTCGCCGAATGGCGCGGCGATCTGCGCGGCAACGTCGTGCGCCCAGAAATGTTCGACCCAGTCCTGCGCGTTGCGCGTGGCGATGATTTCCCGGTTCGCACCGAAGTTCGGCGCGACATGGCTCGGCGGCCACTGCGCATTGGCGCGCGCCACTTCGTCCGGGCCCATCGCGGCGAGCGCCTCGGCCATCCACGGTGCGGCATCGGGCGAGTAATGCACGTGAATCCAGCGGCCGTCCGCGCAACAGTGCAACGGAATCGGCACGCTCTTGTCGAGTCCCTTGGCGAATACGAGCGTAGGCTGAGCGGCGCGCGACCAGTGCATCGTCATCGGCACGAGCGCGGCTTGCGCGAGACTCGTGTGCGCGATGCCGCCATGCCCGTCGCGTTCACGCGCGATCAGCCGCGCCACGACGCCGATCGCACTCAGCCAGCTCGCGATCCAGCTCGCAAACGGCATGCGGATAAATACGGGACCAAGCCGATGCCCCGGCTGTTCGTCGAGAATGCCCAGACGCGCGAGTACCAACGTTTCGCGCACCGGCGCGTCGGCGAGCGCGTGACGGCGCGGCCACCCTCCGACGCTCGCGACGATGAGCGCCGGATAGCGTTGCCGCAATCGCGCGTCGTCCAGCGACCATGCGGCCGCTTCGGCGGGTGTGAGGTCGTGGACCAGCACGTCCGCATCCGGCAACAAGCTATCGAGCAGGTCGCGCTGCGCGGCAAGGTCGCCATCGGTCACCCGGCGCTTGCCGCGATCGAGTACATGAAAGAGTGCCGCGTCGCGCTCGGACTCATGGCGTGGCCGCTCGATCTTCACGACGTCCGCGCCGGCTTCGGCGAGATACAGCGCGCTGGCGCTGCCTGCGAGTCCGATGGCGAAGTCGATCACCTTCAGGCCGGCTAACAGACCCGCCCGCGAGTTTTGCACCGGCTGCCCGGCGTCGGCTTGAACGCCACTCATGCTTCGACTTCCTGCACGACCGGCCGCACGATTCTGCTGCGCAAGATGCCGATCCCCTCCACTTCCAGCTCGACCACATCGTCCGGTTTCAGATAGCGGAGCTGTTCAAGTCCGCAACCGTTGCCGACCGTGCCCGAACCAAGGAATTCGCCAGGATGCAAGGTCTCGGAGCGAGAGATATGAGCGATCACGTCCTCGAATTGCCAACGCATGTCGCGCGTGTTGCCGCGTCCCCATTCCTCACCGTTCACGCGCGCGATCATCGTCAGATCGTAGGGATCGCCGAGTTCATCAGCGGTGACGAGACACGGACCCATCACGTTCGCCGTGTCGAAGTCTTTGCCTTTGGCCGGCCCTAGCATGCCGCCCATTTCGGTGGCCTGGGCGTCGCGCGCGCTGATGTCGTTGAAGATCGTGTAGCCGTAGATGTGAGTCCGCGCCTTCTCGCGCGAGACGTCTTTGGCGCGCTGGCCGATGTAGCAGCCGAATTCCAGTTCGAAGTCGAGCAGCTTGCTATAGGCCGGCCAGATCACATCGTCGTCGGGACCGATCACGGCGAAGCGGTTGCACTTGTAGTAGATCGGCTGACGATTGAAAGTGTCGATCACGCGATCGTCGGCGCGCGTGTTCATCGCCGTCAATGTCGCTTCCGGGTCGGGCGTGCGCAGGGCGCGTGCGCGACGAGCCGCAGCGAAGCTCTGCCGCAGATGCAGTTCGAAGCACGAGCAGTCGCGCATCTGCGTGGGCGGTTGAATCGGTGCGAGCAGTTTCACGGTGCTGCGTTCGCGCACTGCGTCGGCGGGCGCACGCGCCAGCAGCGCGCGGGCTTCTTCGAGTAGCGAATCGCCGCCCGTCAGCAACGCCTGCACGCTCGCCAACGCGACACTGTCGCCGCCACGCACGATGCGGCTTGCCTCGCGCAAATCCAGCACCGCATGGTCGTTGTCGAACAGCGCGCCCGAGCGCTGCACGCCGTCGGCCAATTGAAAAGTCACGAGTCTCATCGGATGGCTCCGGCTTGAAAAGATGGATCGGGCGCAGCGGTGGAGAGTCCCGGCATGGCACGTCGCAACACCACCGGCAGGCCGCCGTGGGTGCGTTTGCTCATCCAGTGGGACAAGGCCGCGTCCATGTAATCGGCGTGTCCGGGAAACCAATCGGCGAGCGCTTCCGCAAGTTCGCGCGCAACCTGGCAAGCAGCGCCGTCGCGCAGCATCTGTGCAACTTCGCGCACCGAGTGCAGAACCGCCGCATGTTCGTCCACATGGCACTGCGCGGCGGGAAAGCCGGTGCGCTGCATCCACTGCTCTTCCTGCTCGAAATGCGCGACCGCACGCCTTTCGAAATCCGCGAGCGTCTCAGGTAAGGACGCTTCATCGCATCGCTGCAAAGCGGCGACACAATCGACGAACTCGTGATGCGTGTCGTCCATGGCCGCGAAGCCGAGCAGGAAACCGTCGTTCCAGCTTAGTGCGACGCCAGGCAGCCGCTGTGTGTTCAGCTCGGGAGATAGCGCGGCGCCCATTACACGCGCCCCGCTACCGGCAGACACGCGCCGGTCACCGCACTGGCATCGTCCGACAGCAGGAATGCGATCACAGCGGCAAGCTTGTCCGCCGCGACCCAGCGCGACGTATCGGCGTCGGGCATATCCGCGCGATTCGCGGGTGTGTCGATGATGCTCGGCAGCACCGCATTGACGGTGACGTTGCGGTCTTTCAACTCCTCGGCGAGCGCTTCGGTGAGCCGCGCGACACCGGCCTTCGACGCCGCATAGGCGCCCATGCCTGCAGCGGCTTTCAATGCGGCGAGCGCGCCGACATTCACGATGCGCGCACTCTTCTCGCGCAGCAGATACGCGAGGACTTCACGCGAAGCGATCGCCGCCGTGCGCACGTTCATCGCATAGAGACGATCCCACGTTTCGATGCTGCCCGACTCCAGCGTTTCCCACGCGAAGCCGCCCGCGATGTTGACCAGCGCGTCGATGCCGCCGAGCCGCTCGGCGATCTGCCCGAACGCATTCGACGTACTGGCCGCGTCGCCAAGATCGACACCGCCGAACACTGCTTCGACACCATCGATCGTCACGCTTGCCGCGCGATCCACCAGCGCGACGCGGGCGCCGCGTGCGCTCAGTTCAGCGCCGACCTGGCGCCCTAACGCGCCAAGACCGCCCGTGACGATGACCCTGCGATGGATAAGTTGATTGGTCGGCATATGAACGCCTGTCTCCTGTGTTTGACCGGGCTTCTGAGTGATTTCCCTGGCGGGAAAACCCTGCACCGTTCTCGCTAATTTAATACATTTTTCGCGTTTCTGTTCATATATTATGGTGACATCAACACACGGTCAACTGCCAGGCAATACGAAATCAAGCGCATCCATGCCGAGAAAACTTCCTCTTCTGACTGCTGAAACCGCGCCGTTCTGGCAAGGCGGTGAACACGGCCTGCTCAACGTCTACCACTGCGATGCATGCCGCTATCTGTTTCACCCGCCGGCGCCGCTCTGTCCGCGCTGCATGTCGTCGCAGGTCGGCGCGAAGCCGGTCTCGGGGCGCGGCAAGGTGGTGAGTTTCACGGTCAATCATCAGGCGTGGCTGCCGGATCTTCCGGTCCCGTATGTCGTCGCGATCGTCGAACTCGCGGAGCGAGAAGGCCTGCGTTTCGTGACGAATATCGTCGGCGGCGAAGTCAGCGACGTGCATATCGGCATGCCGGTACGTGTGAAATTTGAACAGCAGGAAGACGTGTGGCTGCCACTCTTCGAAGCCGATCCCGAACGGAGCGCGGCATGAGCGAGAACCTGTTCGAGAAGAACGTCGCGATTAGCGGCATCGGCCAGTCGGAAGTGGGCCGCCCGTCGAACCGCAGCGCCATGCAGTTGAGCGTCGATGCCGCGCTCGAAGCGATTGCCGACGCGGGCCTCACTCGCGAGGACATCGACGGAATTTCGTGCTGGCCCGGCGACAACGACAACGGCAATCCGTTTTCGCCGGTCGGGCCGAATGCGCTGATGAATGTGCTCGGCCTGAAGGTGAACTGGTACGGAGCAGGCTACGAAGGGCCCGGGCCACTTACGGGTCTGGTGAACGGCGCGATGGCAATCGCCGCCGGTTTGTGCAAGCACGTCCTGGTGTTTCGCACCATTACCGAGGCGAGCGCGCGCCTCAAAAGCAAAACCGCAAGCGCCCTCACCAATAAGACGGTGGGCCGCGACGGCAGCTATTTCTGGCAGTGGTACACGCCGTTCAATGTCGTCTCCGGCATCAACCTGATGGCGCTGTATGCGCAACGCCACTTTCACGAGTACGGCACGACGCCTGAGCAACTTGCACAAATCCCGTTGACGTGTCGCGCCAACGCCATGCTCAACCCGAAAGCCGTGTTTCGCAGCGCCATGACGATGGACGACTACCTCGCGTCGCGCATGATTTCCACGCCGCTGCGCATGTTCGATTGCGACGTGCATTGCGACGCGTCCACGGCCATCGTGCTGTCACGCGCCGACCTTGCGCGCAATGGACCCAATGCGCCGATCCGGCTCGAAGCGATCGGCTCCGCTTTGCATCAGCCGTGGTCGTGGGACCAGATTTCGTTGACGGAAATCGCCTGCTTCGACGTCGGCCGCATGCTGTGGTCGCGTACCGATCTCCAACCGAAAGACGTCGGCAACGCGCAACTCTACGACGGCTTTTCTATCCTGACGATGCTGTGGATGGAAGGCCTCGGTCTTTGCCCGCGCGGCGAGAGCGGCGCGTTTATCGAAGGCGGCCGGCGTATTGCGCGCGACGGCCAGTTGCCCTTGAACACCAACGGCGGCCAGTTGTCCGGCGGACGCACGCACGGCCTCGGCTATGTGCACGAAGCCTGTACGCAGCTCTGGGGCCGCGCCGGCGAACGCCAGGTCGCGCCGCACGAGGTGGCGATTGCAGCGGCAGGCGGCGGGCCACTCGGCGCCAGCGTGTTGCTGGTCAAGCAATGACGCGGCTCAGCTTAAGGCGATGGCGCGGCCAATCACGCGCCATCCCAGGGGATGTACCGAGTTATCCGCATCAATCTGAATGTAGAATTAATTTCTGTATGTGGAATATCAAACTGACGGGCGACTGTTTTCCAGGCGCGTCTCGCGCGCACAGTGCCCGCCTGCCGATCCGTAAAGGAACCGCCGATGTCCCCTTCTGACTCGTCTCAATCCGCCGCCATCGACCTCACCGAATTCCGCGCCGGCTGGCGCCCCGTGCTGATGGCGATGCTCGGGCTCGGCGTCGCCGCCAACGCTTCGCTGCTGTATGCATTCGGTTCGCTCGTGATTCCGCTGCAACATGCGTTCGGCTGGAGCCGTGGTGAATTGCAACCGGCAATCAGCTTTCTGTTCGGTGGCGCAGTGATCGGCGCGCAGATCGTCGGCTGGCTCAACGAGCGCTATGGGATGCGGCATGTGACGATCGCATCGTTGATCGGACTCGCCGTGGTCTACGCGTTAATGTCGCTGATGCAGGTGATGGGCCACTCGATCGGCTGGCTTTATCTGATGTGCACACTGCTGCCGATCGCCGGCATGGGCACGATGCACATTACGTGGACACATCTCGTCAATCTGTGGTTCGAGCGCAATCGCGGCCTGGCGTTGGCCGTGATGCTGTCGGGCACCGGCCTCTCGGCGATTCTGATTCCTTCGGCCGTGACGTGGGTGATCGGCCGCTGGAATTGGCAAGCCGCGTTTCTTCTACTCGCGGCGTTGCCTCTGGTTCTAGTGTTGCCGCTGGTGCTGATGTGGCTGCACACGCCGAGCAGGCACGACGCCCACGAAGACGGTAGCAAGCGTGCCGCCGGCCATCGCGCCGCGCCGCCGGTGCGGGCGCACACGGGGCTCGCATTCCGTGACGCGATTGGTTCGGCACGCTTCTGGACGCTCAACATCGCGCTTTCGCTCGTCGTGGCCGCTACGGTCTCCATGGTCAGCAATACCGTGCCGCTCTTGCGCGACAAGGGGCTTTCGGCGGCCGAAGCGAGTCATATATTCGGCAGCTTCGGGCTCTCGCTGATAGGTGGTCGTCTGCTGGTCGGCTACCTGATCGACCGGTTGTGGGCACCTGCCGTGGCTGCCGTCGCGCTGGCCATGCCCGCCCTGGGATGTCTGCTGCTGTCCACCACTAGCGCCGATCACGCCGCCACGCTCGCGCTCGCCACGTTGCTGATCGGGCTAGGCGCCGGCGCCGAATTCGACATTGCCGCCTATCTGATGGCGCGTTACTTCGGCATGCGCGATTACGGCCGCCTGTTCGGCATGCACGTCGCGCTGATCACCATCGCGTCGGCATTGGCGCCGTGGCTGTTCGGCCGGATCTACACCGTGACCGGCTCATACACGACGATGCTGACGATCTGCGGCGGCGCCTTTCTGCTCGGCGCGATCACACTGCTGCCGCTCGGTCGTTACCCGAAATTCGATTCGCTGAATCTGGCCTGATTACTCGTACTCTCGATCCTCTCATGTCATTGAACAACGTTGTCATCGTCGGCGCGGGACAGGCCGGATATCAGACCGCGGCCTCGCTGCGGCAGGAAGGTTTCGAAGGACGCATCACGCTGATCGGCGACGAGCCCGGCGTGCCGTATCAACGTCCGCCATTATCGAAGGCCTACTTGCTCGGCAAGATCGGCACGACCGCGCTGCGCTTTCGCACGCATGAATGGTTCGAGCAGCAGCGGGTCGAGCGGATCGAGGCGCGGGTCGCGCGGATCGAACGCGACGCGCAGCGTGTGGAACTCGCCAGTGGCGAGCATGTGCCGTACGACCATGTGGTGCTCGCCACCGGCGCGCGCAACCGCGTGCCGTCCATCGAGGGAATCGAACTCGACGGCGTGTTCGGCATTCGCACGCTTGAGCATGCTGACGCACTCGCGCCACGCGTAGCGGCCGTGCGCGACGTGGTCGTGATCGGCGCCGGTTTCATCGGCCTTGAATTCGCGGCGGTTGCGGCGGCCAAGGGCTTATCGGTTCACGTTGTCGAACTCGGCACACGGTCGATGGCGCGCGCCCTTTCCACTCATATGTCGACGCTGTTCAGCGCTGCGCACACAGGCTGGGGCGTGAAGTTCGACTTCGGACAGACCGTCACGCGACTGGTCGGCGAAAACGGCCGCGTGGTGGGTGTGGAAACGGGCGACGGCCGCCGGTTGCCCGCGCAACTGGTCGTGTATGGGATCGGCGTGCTGCCCAACACCGATCTCGCCGCCGACGCGGGCCTCGCCGTGCAGAACGGAATCTGCGTCGACGCGCAGTTGCTGACCAGCGATCCGTCGATTTCAGCCATTGGCGATGCGGTCAATTTTCCGTCGGTCTGGAGCGACGCGCCGATTCGCCTGGAGTCAGTGCAGAATGCCGTCGACCAGGCGCGCAATGTCGCGGCGCGTCTGATGGGCAAGCCGGTGGCGTACTCCGCGTTGCCGTGGTTCTGGAGCGACCAGGGCGATCTGAAACTGCAGATCGCGGGACTCTCCGATGGTCATGACGAAACGGTCTTGCTCGGTTCGAGCGAGAGCCGGCAATTGAGCGTGTTGTGCTTCCGCGCCGGCCGCCTGATCGCCGTGGAATCGTGTAACAGGCCGGGTGACCATATGGCATCGCGCAAGTTGCTGGCCCGCGCCGCCTTGCCAACGATCGCGCAAGCAGCGGCACCGGGTTTCGATCTGAAGGAATTCGAAGCCGCCACACGCGAACTGGTCTGAACCGATCTGAATCTGATTCGAACGAGGCTGCGAGCGCGCAACGACATGGCGGGTCAACGTCACATGCTGGAGCGTCGATGAGAGCCTTCACACGGGCCTTTGCAGCTTCGTGTTTGCCTATCGCGCTCGCGCATGCCGGCGCGCCTATGGCCGGCGGCGCGGCGTCGGATCAAGCCATCCGTTGCGCCACCGGCGATGCGGGCCACTATGAAGTGATCGAGTTTGTCGATCGAACCACGCTTGTCCCCGATGGACATCTGATCAAGCGTATCGACGTGCCGCAGGCAAGCTGTTATCCCTCGTGCCGGCGCGAACAAGTCGACAGCCATCTGTACCGGATCGAAGATCCTGCCGGTGATGAACTCACACACCCGTCGCTGCATGACGACGATGCGACCGATCCGGCCCACGTGCCCTCAGTTGCGTTACAGCAGATCGATGCGGCCACGCTGCAACTGGCGGTTCGGACCCGAGGCCGTGCGCACGCCTGGTCCGTCGAGGCTGACAAAGCCAAGCGCATGGTGACAACGCAGAAGGAGACGACCACCAGCGGCAGCCTGGCCTATAACGATCCGTTTTTTGTCGTGTTCAACCATGCCGCTCTTCCGACATTGGTCATCACACTGGCAGCTGCCAAAATCGAACTCGGCCCAAGCGAATTGGACCTGAATCAGTTGCCTTCGTGGCTGGTCGAGCCGATCGCGCCACAGCAACTAGGCGCGTCTACGGTTTATACGCTGAGGATCGTCGGCGGCCCCGGTTGCATATCAGGCAACTGAGCATTCGGTCGGACCAGCGAGCGATTCGATCCTCGATCTGGCCGAGCCGCCATCGATGGACTCAGTTGATGCCCTGTTTGTCATTCGATTACGCAGAATGAAGCGCAAGCCTGAGTTCATCTAGCGTACGCCCAAACTTTTCAACAATCTCGTCGATTTCCGACGGCGAACTAATCAGCGGCGGGCACGGCGCAATCGTGTCATGAATGCCGCGAACGATCATCCCATTCGCGTGTGCTCTACCCAGGAACTCCCGGCCTAACCTACCTTTCTCCGCAAACGCAACTTTCTCAGCTTTATCCAGAACCAGTTCAACCCCAGCGATAAGACCAACTCCACGGACTTCGCCGACCATTGGATGATCGATCAACGAAGACAAGGCACTGTGCAGACGGTGACCCATCTCGCGAGCGTGCACGACCAAACCATCCTCTTCAATAATCCGAATGTTTTCAAGCGCAACAGCGCAAGCAACCGGATGGCCACCACCTGTGAAGCCGTGTCCGAAGGTACCAAGATCGTGCGACTGCTCTGCGATCGGTTGAAATACCTTGTCACTCACCAATACCGCCGCAATAGGTTGATACGAGGAAGACAGTTGCTTCGAGAGAACCATCACATCGGGCTTGATTCCGAATGTTTCACAACCGAACATGTTTCCGGTCCGCCCAAAGCCGCAAATGACCTCATCGGCTACTACGAGAACATCATGTCTCTGGCAAACCTTCTGGATTTTTTCCCAATAAGTCTTCGGTGGGACAATAACGCCACCGGCCCCCATCAAAGGTTCGCCGTAGAATGCAGCGATTGTGTGCGGCCCTTCTTTCTGAATCAAATTTTCGAGTTCTGCCGCAAGCCGGTCGGCGTATTGCTCCTCAGTCTCCCCCGTCAGCCCGAATCTGTATTGATGCGGATTGCTGACGTGTAGGAATCCCGGGAGCGGAATATCAAAACCGCGATGATTGCCCTGCAGTCCGGTGAGGCTCGAACTGACGACTGTCACGCCATGGTAGCCGCCCAAACGACTGATAATCTTTTTCTTCTCGGGCATTCCCAGCGCGTTGTTTCGATACCAGATCATCTTGACAACGGTATCGTTCGCCTCAGACCCGGAATTCGTAAAGAAGACCTTGCTCATTGGAACCGGAGCAAGCTCAATGAGCTTTTCCGCTAACAGGATGCTTGGCGCATGGGACTTGTGCGAAAAAAGATGGTAGAACGGCAGCGTTCGGAGCTGCGTCTCTGCAGCCCTGATCAGGCGCTCATTGCTGAATCCGAGACCAACGCTCCAAAGTCCAGACATGGCCTCGATGTAGCGGCGACCGTGTTCGTCAAAAACATAGACGCCCTCACCATGTGTAATGACTAATGGCCCGGTTTGCTCGTGCAGACGAGCGTTAGTGTATGGGTGGAACTGGTAAGCGATGTCTGCCTTCGACAGATCACTGATTGGCTTATTCATGGTTTCTCATGAGTTTCTGGCTACGACGACACAGCAAGGCGACGGTGCCCTGTGGATGCGGTTACCGGCAGATTGCCGAGCCGGGCAGCATCCGCTAACGTACACCTGCGCCAGGTGGCCATTAGATAAGCGCATTCCCACAATGCGCGTTTGAATGAACTCGGACGCTTCAGAAAGCCGATAAGTTCTAAACGTCATCGGTTGATGAGGTCTGGGTACTCTCCCTGAAACATGTCCTTCCATACACGCAGCAGAATGAAGGCCGCAAGTCGATGAGGCACCGGCAATCCAAATCGTTGGATAAGCACACCCTGAAGCTCACGCTGCTGAACCCGCAGAAATGGATTGACCGACAACTCGTGCCCGATGGTTGTAGGCAGTGTCGGTCGCCCCGCCAATCTGAGTGCGGCGGCTTTCTCTTGCCAGCGAAGGATCTGCTCGTTGCCTGGTTCGCAAACGGCTGCGAACCGTAAATTGGACAGTGTGTATTCGTGAGCGCAATGCAGGAGCGTAGACGCCGGTAGAGCGGCAAGCTTATCCAGTGATGCAAGCATTTCCTCGGCCGACCCTTCGAGAAGTCGCCCACATCCGCTTGCAAATAGCGTATCGCCGGCGAAAAGATGGCCTGGTTGACCGTCTACGCCATTCTGGAAGAAGACGATGTGCCCGTGCGTATGCCCAGGTGTAGCAATGACTGAAGCGCGAAAATTCAATTCGCTCACTTCAACTTCAGACCCATCGCCCATTCGCCGTGTGACGCACGCTATCGGCTCCCGGTCAGGGCCGAAAACCGGTGTATCTGCTTGTCCGCAAGAGCGAAGCAATGCACGAACACCGTCAACATGGTCGCGGTGATGGTGCGTAAGCAGCACCGCCTTTATAAGCAGATTTCTTGATTTGCAGAACCGCTCGACTGGCTCGGCCACTCCCGGGTCGACGACAATCGCGAAGGTCCCGTCGGTAACGACCCACGCATAATTGTCCTCAAAAAACGGCACAGGGATATATTCCAGGCTTTTTGCCATGTCGCTTTTCGCGTTGTCTTAACCAGCCAGTCTGTCGACTGAGGCCCAAAGCCGCCTTGAGTCAAGGTAGTCACTCACGTACGACTATGGGCCGAGTTCACGACGCCGATCGCGCCAACTCAAGCACGCTGTTCGCTGAGGCGCGGTTGAGTCTGCAATTGACGAATATATTCTTCCCAACTCTCGTATCCGAGGAGGCCGTTCTCGTCAAAGAAAATGATTGCCCCTTCCATGAGGAACAGGTATTCCGTGTCCTCGAGCGCCGTCGTCGCACCGTGGATCATGCCGTTCGGTTCGTAAACGTAGTCGCCACTCTCGAGCACCGCATCACGCACCTGCAGCTTTCCCTTGATGATCCAGGTGTGCGACGCCCCAATGTGTTTGTGCGGAGGGGCCTGAAATCCCTTCAACCACCGATACAACAGGGCGATTCGCCCCGATTCGTGACCGGCCCAAAGGACTTTCGTGAACGAGCGTTCCGGATCATTCGGATCTGGATACCAACCCTCCGTGTCGCTATGTTTTACCAGTGTGTCCATCAATGCGGGGTTAAGCGGAGTGATATCTTGGAGGGCCATGGCTGTTTCCTTATTTCCAGAAAAATGACTGCGTGCGGGTTCGGTCGCCCCTCACGAGACAACACTTGCAAACGACTGTTGATCAATGATTTCGATCCAGTAGCCATCCGGGTCAGCAACAAACGCAATGCCCTTCATCGAGCCATCGTTCGGCCGTTTCACGAACGTCACGTCTTTCTCAACCAGTTCGTCACAAAACGTATTCACGTTTGGTACCGAGAAACAGATATGGCCGAACCCACGGGGTTCCGTGTTTCCGTTGTGATAGCCAGCAAAGTCGGCATCGGCTTCGGTTCCCCAGTTATGAGTCAGTTCCAGGAGTCCCTTCTGTTTCGGGATCCAATCCACACTGCCAGAACTCTCTTCCGAATCTGAAGGGGCAAGAAAATAAAGCGAGAATTTTCCCTGAGGAAAATCGAACTTATTAACCAGCTTCATACCGAAATTTTCTTGATAGAAACGCAGCGAAATCTGCGGGTCGCGAACACGCAACATGGTGTGATTCAGGACGATACTCATAACGGATTTCCAAACGAATAAAAAAACGTCAACATCATATTTAGACGCGCATAAGCATGACTGCGCCTTACGAGTTGACTCAGCTTAACCGCCAGCACTGCATAGGAACATGTTGTCGCGGGACACAGCCTGGTTTCGGGAGGCCACCGTCAATTCGTCACGCTTAGTGACCTGAGCTTGTAGCTGCTCAGACCTCGGCCATAGCTCGTGTCGCTGCCCGCTCG
The DNA here is from genome assembly GCF_046027355.1 of Paraburkholderia sediminicola. Taxonomy (GTDB): domain Bacteria; phylum Pseudomonadota; class Gammaproteobacteria; order Burkholderiales; family Burkholderiaceae; genus Paraburkholderia; species Paraburkholderia sediminicola_B. Next base: position 134,570 of record NZ_JAQQEK010000015.1, read on the forward strand.
GTCGCGGCAATAAACCCGTCGACGTCCCCCTCTGTCATGACAGTGGACAAGAATGCTTTACCCGTCTTGGCGATGTGGTAACCCTCGAGTACAAGATTTCTTTGCAGCCTGGTCACCCGCTTCATCTCATCCTTGCTGGAATAACCGGAGCGATAATCGTTAATCTCGCGTTGATGACCGAACACCATGAACATCGACGAAAAGCCGGTGACTTGACCCGGAAAACCCGCATTAGCGAAAGCCTGGGTCACGCCAGTACGCAAACGGTCTCCCAGCGCGTCCATGCGATCCGACTCCGCCTGGGTATACAGGTCCAGAGCGATCTTGCCGGCGGTCATGGTAATTGGGTTGGCGGTGAAAGTACCGCTCCAAGGCAATAGCGGCTTGCCCTCGCGGTGATCAAACACCTGCATGAATTTGCGCAGGCCTGCCACGGCTCCCACAGGGAAGCCACCGCCGATAATTTTCGCAAGCACGGTCAGATCGGGTTTGATATTGAAGCGCGTCTGCGCACCGCCGCTGTGCACACGGAAGGTGATGACCTCGTCGAGAATGAACACAGCGCCGATTTCGGTTGCAACTCGCCGGATCATTTCGATAAAGGCATGCGATACCGGGACGAAGCCGAAGTAGCTCGGAGCCGGATCGATGATGATCGCAGCAATGGAATCGCGGTTCGCCAGGATGATACGCTCCGCTGCTTCGACGTTGTTGAACGGGATCACGACGACGTCGTTCTTCACGCCCTCGGGCGTACCGTTTGAATATCCGACCGACTTGGGGTCGTCGCCCCAGTTTTCCGGTGACGAGTCCAGACTGACTTCGGCGTAATCGTAGGAGCCGTGATAGACGCCTTCGGCTTTGACAATCTTGGAGCGGCCAGTGATTGCACGTGCGGCTTTGATCGCACACATCACCGCTTCGGAACCGGAGTTAGAGAATCGAATCCACTCAAAGCCTTCGGCGCGCGCACAAATGGCCTCCGCCAGCGCCACCTCGGGTTCCGTCGGCAGGGTAAATGCGGTGCCTTTGGTGACCTGCTCCTGAATAGCCGCCACGATCGCCGGGTGAGCATGACCGTGGATAAGTGAGGCGAAGTTGTTCAGCAGGTCCAGCCGGCGCGTGCCGTCGACGTCCGTCACATAGGCTCCGGAGCCGCTTCCGGCATACACCGGGAAAGGCTCCTGCCATGGCAGGATGCGGGTAATGCCGCCGGGCATAACTTTGCTGGCACGGTCGTAAAGGGCTTTGGACTGGCTGTGTGCTTCCGGCCATTTTGCAGCGGACATAAATGCTTCCTTCGAAATCAATGGGCTTTATCAGAGGTCGCGCTTGAACCATTCGGCTGCTGCGACAACGGACGTAGTGCTACGACGCAGGCTGCGGTGGATGTTCCCGTACTAGAGTGGCAGCGCGGAGTGAAGCAACCTGTAGATGTTTCGCAAATGATGAATGCGTGCGATTTGTGCGCACATGTTCGAGACGGCCAAACTTCTGCGGTTACGGGCCAAACAATTGATGGCTTTGAGCGGTGTGCCTGCATAGCCAGCGGCAGCGGCAGACTACGTAATACGGGCGACGACGGACAGCGAGGCGCAGACCGCTTGTCTGCTTCGGCCGGTGCGCCCGCTTATTGGAAGCGCCGCCAGATCACGCCGAGCCCAATTCAATGGCAGAAATCGATTTACTGCACGCCGCCGATACAGAGGTACTTCAACTCAAGGTAGTCATCAATGCCGTACTTCGAACCTTCACGACCCAAGCCGCTTTCTTTTACGCCAACAAACGGCGCGACCTCCGTCGATATCAGCCCCTCGTTGATGCCTACGATGCCGTATTCGAGCGCTTCCGCGACCTTCCAGACCCGCGCGATGTCCCGGCTATAAAAGTAGGACGCGAGGCCAAATTCAGTATCGTTGGCCAACCGGATCGCATCTTCGTCCGTAGAGAAGCGGAACACAGGCGCGACCGGTCCGAACGTCTCTTCACGGAAAATGAGCATGTCCGGCGTGGTGCCGGAAAGGATTGTTGGTTCGTAGAAGTTCTCGCCGGCCGCATGCTTCTTTCCACCGAGCACGACCTTGGCGCCTTTTGCAACGGCATCCGACACATGCTCCTTGACCTTTGCGACCGCCTTATGGTCGATAAGCGGCCCAACAAGCGTTCCGGTCTCCAATCCGTTGCCGACCTTGAGCTTCGACACCTCCCGAGCAAGTCTTTCCACGAATTCGTCGTACACGCCGTCCTGCACAAGCAGCCGATTGGCACACACACACGTCTGGCCTGCATTGCGATACTTGGACGCGATGGCGCCCTTCACAGCCGCATCGAGGTCCGCGTCGTCGAATACTATGAAGGGAGCGTTGCCACCCAGCTCCATAGACGCCTTTTTTACCGTGCTCGCACACTGGGCCAATAGAACCTTGCCGACTTCAGTCGACCCGGTAAAGGACAGCTTACGCACAATGGGATTGCTCGAAAGTTCACCGCCGATAGCACTAGCCGCACCGGTTACGCAAGCAATGACGCCCTTCGGCATGCCGGCCCGTTCGGCCAACACGCACAGGGCGAGCGCCGAGAACGGCGTTTGACTGGCGGGTTTCAGGACCATTGTGCAACCTGCGGCAAGCGCAGGACCGATCTTGCGAGTCAACATCGCCGCCGGGAAGTTCCACGGCGTAATCGCTGCGCAAACCCCGATGGGTTGCTTCAAAACGATAATGCGCTTATCTCGAGCATGGGCGGGGATGGTGTCGCCGTAGACACGCTTACCTTCTTCCGCGAACCATTCGAGAAACGACGCCGCGTAGCCGATTTCACCTCGACTCTCAGAGAGCGGCTTGCCCTGCTCTGCTGTCATGATGACCGCAAGATCATCCTGATTCTCCAGCATGAGTTCGTACCAGCGCCGCAGGATGGCAGCGCGCTCCTTACCTGTTTTCGAGCGCCATTCAGGCAACGCCCGATCGCAGGCCTCGACCGCGCGCCGGGTTTCGGCAGCCCCCAGCTTCGGTACGGTGCCCAGCACTTCGCCGGTTGCGGGATTGGTGACCTCGATAATGCCGCCGTTATCGGCACCGGTCCACTCGCCATCGATAAAGCAGGAATTTTTTACCAGACTCTCGTCTTTCAGAGCAACGGCAGTAGCAAATCGTGCATTCGACATGTTGATTTCAACCTGGAATAGAGTCGTTAGAGACGTAGGTCCGTACTGAGGCGTTCAAAACGCTGCCTGATAGATCGCAAGGGCGTCCTGCTCAGTGACCTCGCGAGGATTGTTGACCAGCAGGCGCGTCTGCCTCATGGCATCTGACGCCAGTGTTGCGAGTGCATCCTCCGGGATGCCGACGTCGCGAAGACGCTGTGCGACACCCAATTCGCGACTCAATGCCTGCAGTTGGTCAATCAATGAGGACGCGCGCTCGCTCAAAGGACAACGCGACAGCTCCGGGAACAGTTCTGCAGCGAGCTCCGCATACATGCCATCGGCATGGCTCAGATTGAAGCGCATAACATGTGGAAGGATGAGCGCATTCGACAAACCATGTGGCACGTGATAGCGCGCGCCAACCGGATACGCGAGCGCATGCACCGCGGCCACCGGTGAATTCGCGAATGCCTGTCCAGCGAGACAGGAGCCAAGCAACATTGCATTGCGGGCCGCCGCGTTTGCGCCGTCAAAAACCGCCGTACGAATATTCGCCCCCAGCAATCTCAAAGCCTGGAGCGCCAAAGTTTTCGAAATCGGATTGTTGTTCGTGGATGCCGAAGTGATGGCTTCGAGCGCATGAACGATTGCGTCGATACCAGTCGCGGCTGTCACCGCTGCGGGGAGACCCAGCGTCAATTCTCCGTCAAGGATCGCGATGTCGGGGAGAAGCAGCGGAGAGACGATGCCTTTCTTCTCTGATTCACCCGTCGTAACGATGGCAATGGGCGTGACTTCTGATCCAGTACCGGCAGTCGTCGGAATGAGCGCAAGCGGTAAGCGCGGGCCATTAGCAACGCGCACTCCATACGCTTCGGTCAGGTGGCCGTTGTTGCCGGCAAGCAAAGCTACGACCTTCGCTACGTCCATCGGCGAGCCACCGCCGATGCCAAGCACGCCAGTCACTCTTCTCTCCCTCGCCACCGCAACCCCACCCAGAATGTTTGCTTCAGGCGGGTCCGCAGCGACATCGTCGTAGACGCTGACCTCGACGCCAGCACCGCGGAGATTCTTTTCCACTGGCGCGAGCAATCCTACTTTGCGAATGCCGGCGTCGGTGACGATGAGAATCCGTTGTCCCAACGTCGGCTTGACGATTGCCGCAACGTCCTTGCTGATACCGGAGCCGCAGCGGATTGATGGCGTGGTTTCAAACGAGAAGGGATTCATGCTTGCCTCTAGAAGTTTTTAAATACGGTCTCTTCCACCGCGCGTCGATTCGATCATTTTGTCCAATGCGCAGGTGAAACAGTTCGCCGAGCAGGCGCGAGTACTTTGTCAGAATCGCACTTGAGCTTCTGACGACGTAATGTCGGCGGGGTCTCGCCGCAATGACTAGCGCACGGGAACGTCGTTCAGCATGAACTTCTGCCGCGTGTAGGCCGATGCCCAGTCGAGCACAGTCCGAGCCGTGTTCATACGAAGACCGAGCGTAAGGAAACCGTGAATCTGGTCTGCGAGATGGAGGTGGTTGACACGTACCCCAGCGTCCTGCAACCGTCGTGCGTATGCCGTGCCTTCTTCACACAACGGGTCGAAACCCGAAGTGACAATCAACGTATCGGGCGATGCAGTCAGATCCAGAGCATTCAAGGGTGCCAGGCGCACATCGTCTGCGTCAAGGGCGCGCTGTACGTAGTGGTCACGGAACCAACGCATGGTTACGGACGTGAAGGGCAAACCGGACGCAACGCGCAAATAGCCTGCGGATTCAGCCGTGAGGTCCGTTACCGGATAGAACAACAGTTGTAGCTTCGGTCGGGTCTCTTTCGGGTAGTCGCCGGCAGACAGAGAGACGAACGTCGCAAGAAAGCCGCCCGCGCTGTCGCCGACAACACCCAGCCGGGATTCGTCGATGCCTAGCCCTTCTGCATTCTGCGCGATCCACTGGTACGAAGCGACTGCGTCATCGATAGCAGCTGGAAACGGATGTTCAGGCGCCAACCGGTAGTCCACCGCCACTATCCGGCACCCTGACGCACGAGCAAGTTCACGGCAAATCGAATCATGCGTGTCCAGTGAGCCAACGACCCAGCCCCCGCCGTGGAAGAAAACAAGTCCTGGCGCGAGAGACCGTTCCGATTCCACGGTCCAGTATGAACGGAGATTAAGCGGGCCGCTTGACGTATGCGCGACCATGTCTGCTGTCGCTACTGAGGCGTCGCGCGGCAATCCGTTCATCTCGCAGCCCAGCGCGTATGCGGCGCGCGCTTCCGGCACGGGCAGCTGGAACAATGGCGGCCGCTTCGCACGTTCCACCAGGTCCAGATAGGCCAGGACGTCCGGCTCCAAGCTCATGTGTCTCCTCGCTTTGAAGGTTCAGAGGAGCGTCGCTCCTCACCAATATTAGCTTTGGCGGACGGCCTCGGAAGCGGACAAAGCCATGAACTCGTCGCTAACGAAGCTGCGAGTCTTGTCATGGTATTGGTGTACGGTACCAGACCAGTTGTTGATAACCTTCCCCGACGCATTTTTGTACCAGCTATTGCAATCCCCCGACCACGCCGCGTCGTCCATTTCACCTTGCAACTCTGCGTTGAAACGGGCAACGACGGTCGGCCGTACCTCCAACGCCTCAACACCAAGATTCTCCTGTGCGGTCAGAGCCTGAATAACGTACCCGAACTGCGCCTCGAGCATCGATAAAATGGAGTTGTGACCTAGGTTTGTGTTGGGGCCGTACATGACAAAGAAATTCGGGAAACCACTCACACACATCCCGAGGTAGGCATAAGCGCCTTCCTTCCAGGTATCGCGGAGGCTGTGCCCTTCGCGCCCGAAAACGTCGACAGGTCCTTGGAACGACTGCGTTTCGAATCCGGTTCCGTAAATGATGACGTCGACTGGATGCAATTCGCCGTCGGCCGTGACGATGCCTTCCGGCTCGATGCGAGAAACACCTGACGTAACAAGCGATACATTCTCGCGCACGATAGCGGGGAAGTAGTCGTCGGACCGCAGAATTCGCTTGCAACCGAGCGGATAGTCGGGTGTGAGTTTTTTACGCAATTCCTGGTCCGGCACCTGGTTTCGCAAATGCTCGATCGCGATACGCTCAAGCTCCTCGGCCTCTGCGCTACCCTGTTTCATCCGCAGGAACGTGGTCTCGCGCCATTCGAACAGTTCCTCACGATGAGTCGCGAAGTAGTCGGGGATGGTGCAATAGTCCTTGATTTCCTTCTCCGTGTAAGGGCGGTCCATGCGGGGAACAACCCAGTTCGGACTGCGCTGGAAAACGTCGAGGTGCCCAACAATAGGTGCGATTTCGGGAATGTACTGCACGGCACTCGCGGCATTGCCAATACTCGCAACTCGCTTACCGACCAGGTCGATGTCGTGTCTCCAGCGGGCCGAATGAAACTGAACACCCTTGAACGTGTCTTGTCCTTCAATGACTGGAGTTTGCGGACGGTTGAGCTGCCCCCACGCAGCAACGAAATTGCGAGCGGTTAGCACGCTGCCGTCGGCAAGCTCGACACTCCACAGAAGCCTCTCGTCATCCCACCTTACCGATGTGACCTTCGTTCGCAACCGGATATACGGACGAAGGCCGTTGTCGTCGACAATACGCTTCATGTAAGCGAGGATTTCCGGCTGCCGCGCGTAAATTCGACTGACAGTCGGATGGAGAGCGAAGGAGAAGCAATAAAGATGCGATTCCGTATCACATCCAGAGCCCGGATAGGTGTTGTCACGCCACGTACCGCCAATGTCATCGGCCTGCTCAAGAATAGCGAAATTGTGCTTCCCTGCTTCCAACAGTTTCACACCGAGTCCGATTCCGCTGAAACCGGCACCCAAAACGATGACATCGAGGTGGCTCTTCATGCAACATCTCCAGTCTTTAAGTCTATAAAAGCTTTTTCAAATTCACACAGAAGGCGAAACGCTCGCTGTTCGCTGCGTCGATTTCAGACAAGCATCCGCGTTAGCGCGACGAACTCACGACGTCACAACTCATCTTCAACGGAGTAACGCCCGAGCGTCTCACCACCGTCGACCGGAATCAACGCGCCGTGGATGTAGCTCGATTCATCGCTTGCGAGAAACACTGCGAGATTCGCGACGTCATCCACTTCGCCCCACCGCTTGAGCGGAATGGATTCAGCGAATGCCTTTACGTAGTTGGAGTCGTCAAAATGCCCGCGCGTCATCGAGGTTTTTGCGTACGTGGGGCAGATGCCGTTGGCCCGGATACCATCCTTTCCGTATTCGATCGCCACGCATTTGGTCAGACTCGACACCGCACCCTTCGAGATGTTGTAGACAGACTGCTTAGGATGTCCACTGATGCCCGCGGTTGAAACGATATTGACGATCGTGCCCCCGCCGCTTTTCAGAAACGCCTTGATGGCTTCCTGACAGCCGAACCACGTCCCTTTCAGGTTGACATCCCAACACGCGTCCAGGTCCTTCTCGTCAAACTCGTGAACAAGCTTTCCTGCGCGATAGATGCCGGCGTTGTTCACAATGACGTCGAGTTTTCCGAAGTGTTCAATCGCGCGATCGACCAGTTTCGCGACCTGCTGCCGCTTTGTTACGTCGCAAGTTGCAAAGAATGCGTCGCCACCGTTCTTCGCAATCTCCTCCACTGTCGTCGCGGCCAATTCATCTTCGAATCCACCAGGATTTCGACCTTCGTGGAGGTCGGCGACCACGACTTTCGCCCCCTCTCTTGCGAAATGGACCGCGATTGCACGCCCAATTCCGCTGCTAGCACCGGTGACAATCGCTACTTTGTCTTTGAGTCGATTCATATCAGCCTTTTATTTTCCAATGCCTTCAGCTAGCCGCATTAGCGGGCAACGAATCCGCCGTCCACGGTAAGCATGGAGCCAGTCATCCATTCCGCGTCGTCCGATGCAAGGAAGAGCGCTGCTTTCGCAACGTCTTCAACCGTGCCCAAACGAGGCCATGGTGTGAGTCCATGCAACCACTTGCTCGTCGCCTCATCTTCGAGGGCGGAACGAACCATGGATGTCGCGAGAAAGCCGGGACATATAGCGTTCACGTTGATCTGATGTTCGGCAAAGTCGATTGCGATTTCCTTCGTGAGCCCCACAACAGCTGCCTTCGAAGCACAATATGCGGGCTCCTTGGCAAGTCCGACGAGACCGGCCATCGATGCCATATTGACAATCTTGCCACGAAAAATGCCGCCATTGCCCAACTCGACTGGCTCCTGCTTCAAGAACTGCTCGATTGCGTATTTGCAACCCAACCAGACGCCTTTTACATTGACGGCCATGGTGATATCGAAGTCTTCTTCGCGTTCCTCGACCACCGTAGCGAAGTCGAACGCGACGCCCGCGTTGTTCACCATCACGTCGAGGCGCCCGAACCTTTCCACGGCAGCGGCCACTAGCGATTTAACGTCATTTGCTCGAGTCACATCGCACGACACAAAGTGTGCGGAACCGCCTCGCTGCACGATCAGGTCATCCGTGTCGATATTGAGGTCGGGCTCGTAGCCATCCGCATTTGCCGACTTACGAATGTCCGAGCACACAACCGACGCTCCCTCCCTTGCAAACGCGAGTGCCACCGCACGGCCGATACCAGAGCTAGCGCCTGTAACCACGGCTACGCGGCCTTGTAATTTCAACGTCATTAATGAATGCTCCTGCAAGGGGTTTCGTAGGTGCGCGGTGACGACTTTAAATGCGCTGAGTGTTTCGCAAGATAAGCTGGAGTCACCGTGCCAATCTTTTAAAAATATTATTCAGTCGCGACCTCTCAAGACATGTTTGAGACGGCCAATATGTTTCGACAGGTGGCCACTTACAGGGACGATCAGGCACGTTTGCGATGCGAGCACGCGTGGACGTGCCGCACCACCACCCGCCAGAAGTGTGGTCACCACGCGCGTTCGAATGAATTAGTCGGCCCCCGGAAGTTGGAAAGCCACTTGCGTCAGGCTACTTTATGTACGTAACTTCTGTGCCGAGCCAACCGTCCCAGCGCTTTGACCAATAGAGGTTATGCAACCTCGTCGTCAGAGGACCGGGCCCGCTCTCTCCGCCGAGAACAACTCCGTCGACGCTGTTGACCGGCATAATGCCGCCTGCAGTCGAAGTTAAAAACGCCTCGTCTGCCTCCCGCAGTTCACCGGCCTTCACGGCCTGGACGTGGGTGGAGACTCCGAGTTCAGCGGCAATTTCTAACGTAGTTTTTCGGGTAATGCCTTCAAGACAGCCAGAGTCAGGAGTGAACAATTCTCCGTTCTTTATGAAGAAGATATTCACCCCTGGGCCCTCGGTAAGATTCCCATCGGCATCGCACAGAACGCTCCACTCCCGACCCTGCTCCCCTGCTTCGAACAATGAAAGCTTCAGGTCCATCCAGTGAAAATTTTTGGCGGTCGGATCTACCGAATTCGGCGGAATGCGGATGTACCGCTTGCTCACGAGCAAGTCAAGCCCACGCTCACGTTGTTCGTCGCTTGCGATAAACCGGTAGGGAATGGCGAATGCATAGAACCGGTTTTCATAGTTAGCCGGATTCGTACGCTTTGCGGGCGTCGGGCCACGGGTTACCGCCCACCAAACGTATGCCTCGCGGGTGCCCGCAAGCGCGACAAGCTTGTTCAGGATTTCCGCTATTGCGGTCCTGTCATGCGGATTGCGCAGATAGAACTTCTCACAGGCGCTTTCGAAACGGTCGAGATGGTCGTCCAGCCGGAAGAAGAAGCCCTTGCTTACGCTCACGACATCGTACGCACCGTCGGCCTGGATGAATCCGCTGTCGGTAATCGGAATGCTAGCCTCGTCAATGGGGCAGAATTTGCCGTTGACGTATGCGCTCCCATGGTCGAATTCCGGCGCGTAGTCGACACGTGCATGCAACGGGTCGGTCAGCATGATGTTTGCGGCGGGGGTGATTGTCATAGCTATCGTGTCCATACTGCTGCTCAGGAAAAATTGCCGGCGCGTCCGAGATGCGCCGGCATACCGATAGATGATAGGGCCGCAATCAACCGGCGCCATGTCGGGAAAGGCCAACTGGCGAAGTGTCGTGGCCACGTTAGCGGTATTGAGCTGCCGTTTCGATCGGCCATCGCGGACCGAACACGGCTGACTTTGACGGCGATCCCTTTTGCAAGTCGGTCAGTGCCGTCTGCAAGCCGCTTCATTTCGGTTGCGACCACTGAAAAACCGCGGCCCGCCTCTCCAGCTCTTGCGGCTTCGACCCGTGCATTGAACGAAAGCAGAGACAGTATTCTTTATTGTCGTCAGGATTCCGTCGTCAGCAGACGATCACGCCAGTTTCACGGTTGTCGGCCTGAGATTTCTATTTTTAGCATTGCAGCATCGACACCCGCGCGGCGGTAATTCCACTTCAAGTAGCGGAAGCCAAAATCGCTAGAGCGCGCCGCCTCTGGCCTTACCCGCCCCTCCGCGAGCAATCTCTAACGACACGCTCGTAATCAGTTCCAAAACAGCATCCAGCGCGGGGGTCAACCGCCCGGCGCTGTATGTGTAGACCATCAAACCCTCAAGCTGTGCCGCAATGAGCGTTGCCCGTGCAAAGCATTCCCGCCCGGACGCTTCGGGGTCGATCTCACGGACGAGACTGACGTAAATTTGCCGATATTCGGCGTAGGACCTGCTCAGAAGCTGGTGGGTGAACGCGGAGTGTTCGGCCAAGGCAAACATCTCAAAGGAGAATCGGCACACACGCGGGTCGCAAGCCTCTACGAAAACGTCTTCAATAATTTCGCGCAGACGATCAATTGCATTCTTGTCGCTCGGCTTACTCATCTCCGACCAGCGGTCGTAATAGGCGGAAAATAGCGCATTGATGGTAGAGCTCAGAAGGTCGTCATGAGTCGGGAAATAATGTTGGAGCCCTGAAGCCAACATTCCGACCTCTTTCGCGATGCGCGCCAGTGTGAAATTCCCGTATCCCTCGGATGCGAGCACATTGGCTGCTGCGGCGACAATTTCATTTATCTTCGCCTCGCGCTTGCGACTCTGCATAGTCGGGCGAAGATAACTTGGCTCCGAGGCGTTCCGTCTAACGGTAATTTCGTAGTGCCCTCGGCTGATGTGCGTTTCGGAGCCGAACAAGCTTTCCCGGGCGACGTTCTGCGTGCGGGGGAGATCCTTTGCCGATCCAAAGTTCTGCTTTTCGCTGAACTCACTGCTTAGGCCCTTGCCGGTGAGACCGGCAATCGCCTTAACACTTCGCTTGGTGGTGCGCGCGAACTCCTCGAAATCCTTCTCGGAATCGTCACTACGCGCCGCAAATATCATCATGCCCTCCGCTTGCGCTGTAAGCACGGATGCCCGCGCTTTGCACTCGTCAGGCGAGAGGTCAGGGTTAATTTCCGCGAGCAGTTTTGCAAATATGCCCCTGTACTCCTCGTAAGCTCGTTCGACCAGCACCGATACGTACGATTCGTGCTGAGCGAATGCCCACGTCTCGAAGAGGAACTTCTCCGCGTCGGACGACTTGTTGATGTCCTCAAAAATCTGCTCAATGAGTGCCGCGCACCTGCGCTGCGCCGTCACTCCGACACGCGTCGCTATGGCGAGGTACGCTTCGAGGTAGCCCCTCAGGAATCTCTCAATGATGATGGAGAGCAGTTCGTCTTTGTCCGGAAAGTAATACTGAAGATTGCTAAGGGTAAGACCGGCACGCGCGGCAACTTTCCGCGTAGCGAAGCTCGCGTAACCCTCCTCCCGAAAAATTTCGGTCGCGGCATCAAGAATTTCGGCGATACGGCGCTCACGATTGCGCCGCTGCACGGAACCGGCGCCTGCGGCACCATCCTGGGTTTCTGTTGAATCGACTTGAGCACCAGACTTCGCTGGCAAGTGAACGTCTCTCACGGAACCATTCCTCTATGTCCAACGGACATTATAGGTCAAAACACCCGTCCTATTCATCCTTACAAAAAACAAACTGTTCTTGCATAGCACCAAAGTACGACACTTATTACGCACCGTTTCAGGGCAGAAATCCCGGTATATAGGGGATTCTACCTGTGCCACGCTTTTATTTTCGCCTTGATTTTTTGGTCGATGCACCTCTAGACTTAGGTCACGTCACCAAATTATTTGTCATTCGATGCTCCCCTGGTAGCAGGCGAAGGACAACAATGCTGAAAGCGCCTACGGAGCGAGCATGGAACGGTTACACATAGATTCGGCTGTCGCGTTCGCCGCGCTGAACCCGGCGGAAATTGGGCTAATCGCAGATACGGCATCATCGATAGGCATTTGCGCCTCCGCCATCCTGGAGGGTACGGGGCTGGCGCCTGCCGCGATGCATCAAGGCAAGGGCAAAACTTCCGTCCAGCAACATGTGATCGCACTCACGAATGCTGTAACGCTCACTGGTGACCGACTGCTCGCCCTGAAGGCGGGAACGCGCGCGCACCTTACTGCTTTCGGCATCGTCGGATATGCGCTCTGGAGCGGTGACACATTGCGCGAGGCGCTATCCGTTGCACGCAAATATGCGCCGCTGCTGAATCTGAAATGTGGCCCAACTTTGACGGTCGTCGGCCCGACGGCAACGCTTTCATTTGCGGAACCGGGCGGATTGTCCGGCGAGGACACTGAATACTGCCTCGAATTCGAATTGGCAAAAGTTCTGACATTCCTGCGAGACTTACAAATCCCTCATTTCAAGCCTTCGTCCCTGCATTTACACTCGGCATCCGCAGAGCACCGCAACAAAGCAGGCGTCCTGCTGCACTGCGATAGCGTCGTTCAGCATACAGTCACCCAAATTCGCTTTGACGCTAGATGGCTCGATCATTCGTTATCACAGTCGAATCCACACACTCATAAAGCCTGCCTTGAGGCCTGCGATCAACTGCTCGAAGCGCATGGCTGCCAGTTCGACCTTGCGTCGAGCGTGCGTTCGATTTTGGCAAATGCCTCCACGTCGATACCGACACTACCCGAAGTGGCTAGCACCTTATGTATGTCGGCACGAACACTCAGGCGCCGGCTTGACACGATGAACACTTCCTATAGTCAGTTGCTCGACGATGTCCGCAAGACGATGGCCATTCGATACATCGCATCCACCAGCCTGACGACCGAAATAATCGCCGAGAAACTTGGCTACAGTGACGCAGCCAATTTCAGCCACGCTTTCAAACGATGGACAGGTCAGGCTCCGCGACAGTATCGCGCAATGTCGAACCACCCGATTGATGAGCCGGCAGCGAAGCTTGTCATTCCCCGCTCCTCATATCGTTTCAATCTGCTTCAGACCGCTGCTTAAGTTGTAAGCGCCTCGCTGCGACCTTCTCCGGGCAGCAGCCAGTGGAGGTATCTTTTTGGCTCTCACCAAATGTATTGGTGGGAGCCAAATTGGCCGCGCTTGAGGATGACAAGAACGAAACAGTGGGTAGCGCCTGAACGTTCCAAGCGAATTCAAACGACAACTGGTCGAGCAGACGTTCGAGCTGCTTTTTATCGAAAGAGTTTTTCTAACTCGGACCGGTAGTTAATCTGCTTTGCCTCAACATCACACCATAGCTATCCTCGTGTCTGTCTGCGTTGAGGCGGATCGGCCAAAACCGCCGATGAGCCGCCGGCACCCGGTTGGCCCAGCCCAACTATTTCTCCCACCACCACCCGAAGGTTCGCTAAATGGATTCCGTCCCGCAGGCACCGCTCATTCTGATAACGGGCGGAGGTCGTGGCGTAGGTGCCGCAACGGCCCGGCTCGCTGCCGTACAAGGCTACGATGTAGCGATAAGCTTCGTCTCCAACGAGTCTGCCGCGCTTGCGGTAGCGGCTGATGTAGAAGCTGCTGGACGCCGGGCTTTACCGATGCGTGCGGATAGCGCGAATCCTGAGCAGGTCGCACAGCTATTCGCGGCAATCGATCAGGAATTCGGCCGGATCGATGTACTGGTGAACAACGCCGCGGTACTCGCGCCGCAGTCCCGGTTAGAGGATCTCGAATTCGAGCGGATGCAGCGTATCTTCGCGGTCAACTCGATCGGCCCCATCCTCTGTGCACAACAAGCGGCAAAGCGGATGTCCTATCGTCACAACGGGCGGGGCGGCGCCGTGATCAACATCTCGTCGGCATCGGCCCGGCTCGGCAGTCCAAACGAGTATGTCGACTACGCTGCGTCGAAGGGCGCCGTTGAGACATTCACTACCGGTTTTGCAAAAGAAGTCGCGCGAGATGGGATACGCGTCAACTGTGTTCGCCCCGGGCACATCTACACTGACATGCACGCGAGCGGCGGAGAGCCGGGACGGGTGGATCGCGTCAAGGACTCGATCCCCATGGGAAGAGGCGGCCAGCCTGAAGAGGTCGCGCGTGCGATCTTGTGGCTAGCAAGCGCCGAGGCTTCCTTCATCACTGGCACGTTCCTCGATGTCACTGGTGGTAAGTAGCTGGGATTTCCATTGACAGTCGCATGCCGCGTCCTCGCGAATAATCTCTTGCCAAACAATATCTACTATCGGCGAGCAGAAGGAGCATGCCGCGCCCAGGAAAACAAAACGGCCGGCGAAAAACTCGTCCGGCCGCCGATGCCCATCCTTCGACTGCAACGCTTAAAGCGTGACCTCGATCTTCGAACTCTCGTACCGTTTTCCTTCCGGGTATCCGCCTCTTCGACCACGCACTACGAAAACTTTCATTAACAAATAGTATCCGACCGCTGTGCTCAAGCATGCTGGCACGCCAGCGCCAATATATCGGAACATTCCAACTGTTCTGAGTGAAACCGGGTCATACATCCACAGATAAATCGCGCATCCAAACGCTGCCATCAAGATTCCAATCCAGTTGACTCCGCCCCAGAACCAGTACGCGCCGTTGTGCGAATGCGTGAACACGTGCGCCGCATTGATTCGCTGGCGCCGAAGGAGAAAGTAGTCCGTCAGCACCACAGCTAGAATCCCAACAAAGAACAAGCCGTTGTATGTCATGAATGCGATAATTTTCTCAAGCAGCCACTCCGTTCTAAAAGCGAGGTAAACACCTGGCGATAGAAGAATTGCGATGAGCCACGACCAGCGAATACCCGCCAGCACACGAATTTGCTGACTCGCGACGGCCCCGATATACACAAACACGACCATCGTGCCCAGGTTCGCGAGCAGCATGAAGAGTAGAAGCGCGGACCCAAACCACCGGCCCCCGACCGACACCACCCAAATGGTGGGGTCGGCAGTCCCACTAAGGACTGCCGCGAGCGAAGCGACCATCGATACGAATCCCGCGCCGACAATTCCGCAACCCGTCACCATCGGCCCCATTACGTGCTTACGGCTTGATACCAGACGGGTCAATCCCCCCACAAAGGGAATAAACGTCAGCACATTTGCGAACCCAAATTCGAATGCTAAAGCCAGGCTCTGAGCGGGGTCATGGGTGTAAGCTTTGTCGGCCGGCACGTTTGCGTGGAACAGCTGCGACAAACCAAACTTGTAAATCAAAAGACCGAGCAAAATCGCAGCCGAAATCAATTGGCCCGGCGCAACCATCGCCGTCACTCGCTCCATTCCGCTTGCACCACGATTTGACAAGGCCCACAGCACTAAAAGCATTGCAAAAGCGAAGACCACGACATATGTTTCATTGACGCCTCCCCCCGCTCCAGACACCGAGTGGACAAGAACACCAAATCCTCGCGACGACAAAGCCAGCAGGACAAAAGTCCAGCCGAGACTCGAGGCAAGAATGCCGAAGAGCATCACAACCGCACCGCGCACCCCCAAAGCGGTTTTGACTGCATCCATCGTATCGATACCGTATCGATATGAAGGCATGCCGGCTAACACGGTCGGCACCATGCAGATAATCAAACCACAGACATACCCGATGATCGCCAACGACGTATTGCCGACAAATGGGAGCGCACCGCCGATAGCGTAGGTTAGCGTAGACGCGCTGAATGCCACGCCACTCCACAAGAATGAGAAATAACTCTTGTAGATGCGCTCACCCGGCCGAGTCGGCAGCCGCGCTGCTGTCGAATCACTGGCTGAACCGGAGCCGCCGGAAATATTGTCAGTCACTGTGCTCATCAGAATTCTCCTGCCCTTAATTCGTAGCCATCACCCACGTCGCGACATATACAGCAGCAGCGAGAACTAACCACAACAGTGACTCGAACGCTATGCGGCCACTCCCTTCGAAAGACTCAGCGCCGGCGACTTCGTCGTTGCTCAATGCTCGCAATCTGTCTTCCAGGTCTCGATGAACCACATCCGCATCCGCCTTGACGAAAAAATCGTGCAGATGATGCTGCTCTTTACTTACAATCTCATGAATCCTGCTCATCATCGCAACCATTTAGTAAAGTAATCGAGCCGGCCGGCGCTTCCGCAAAAGTCAAAGCGCGTGCAACCTCTTCGACCCAACAGGATGGTGCGCGCCCGAGGGTTCTGCAATTCGGGTGGAACCCTGCCTACGAATGCGGCTTTCACCCTGTTGGAGATCACCGCAACGCCAGACTATCGCCAACAAAAATTCGCCGAAATGTGCACGAAGGCCTGCCGGCTGTGATTAACGGTCAGTTGCACACCGTCCCGTGCAGCGTCCGGACGTGGCGCGCTCAAACCGCTTGACCGCGGAGCGCACGTTATTCCTGGGAGCAGGCCGCTCTTCCTCCTCCGATCCAGATGTATTCAGACGCCGGCTTTGCGGCACTCGAGAGGGCAAACTCCGTCCGCCGGAATTGGACATGCGGAGGTACCACGCTAGTGCGCCTAGGAAAATAAGGCCGACGGAATGGGAAGATCAGCCCATGTGAGGACAACCGACACGCCCGGGGTGGTTCTGATAAGCCGGGTAATCGCCTCAAAAATGGTCGACTGACCAATAGAAAATGCGTCCCTCTTCGGGATGATATGGTCGACACGGGATGCTGCGCTCAGTGCACTCTCTGTAACCAGGCAGCTCACTGACTCACCGTCGACGATAGCTTCAAATACGGCGTGTCCGTCTTCAAACGATACGTCGTCCAAACAAGGAAAGATGATATTCATGAGTGTGGCCTGGAATGATAGAGGCTAGCCTCCAACGTAAACACGTTGGGCGATTAGAACGTTGCACATATACAAAAGAAACGCCACAGATCACCATCAATTCTGCGCATGCAACCTCAACACGGCGAGGTTAGCAACGGACAATCACTTGTGTGCTGCGGCCTTTCCGCGTCTACCTGGCCGATGATCTTCCGAACTTCTCCCACCTGAACCTGAAGTGCCCGCAAAGCCTCCGCTTGAATCGAATGAGTTAATGCCGGTATCTGTGAGCTGAGGCCCGTGCTCAAACTCAAATGTCCCTTGCGCACATTGTTATTGATATGTGGCCGACTAGACTTAACCCGCGATTTACGAGTTGCCAACCAACTTAAACGCAAAAACAGTATCGATGCTCGGATCCCAAGAATCAGCGTAACGAAACTATCTGAATATCTGTCACGGAGCCAACCCATGTCCTCAACCTCGAATACAACACGCCTCCAGGAAGTCCCAGCTGGCACACCGGCGACCGAAGTGAAACGAATTATCGATGCTGACGGCGGCGTCATAATCAAGGGCTTGTTCGCCAGGCAAGTCGACGCGATGAACGCCGAAATTGACCCCATCATTTCGAAGTGGCATGAAGGCGTCCGAGGCAATGAATGGATGGAGGAGTTCGCTGGCCGACAGACCAAACGTTTGACTCAGCTAGTTGCACGAAGCAAGGTGTTTCGTGAGCAAATGATCGACGACGAAACCATGCTCTCGTATGTCGATACCATGATGCTCGAAACCTCCGATTCGTACTGGATGAATGCGGCTCAAGTGATCGAACTTCAGCCAGGTGAGAAAGTTCAAATGCTGCATCGGGATCTTGAGAATTACCCGATATTTCGCAAGTATGGCGCCGAAGCACCTGAAGTCATGTGCAACTGCCTGGTAGCGCTTTCGGACTACACGGAAGAAATGGGCGCTACCCGTGTCATTCCGGGCAGCCACAAGTGGGCCGACTTCGAAGACCGAGGCGATCAATCCCAAACTATTGCGGCCGTGATGGAGAAAGGCGACGCGCTCCTGTACTCCGGAAAGATGCTGCACGGCGGTGGCGCAAACCGAAGCACCAAGCCCCGACGTGCGCTCGCGTTGGCATTTTGTTGTGGATGGCTGGTGCCCGAAGAGGCTTATCCGTTTGTCGTACCTATTGAGATCGCTCGCACGATGAGTGCGAGAGCTCAGCAACTCATGGGCTTCCGGTCCTTCCACAATTCCAAGCTCGGCGGCGGAAGTCTCTGGCAGGTCGACTACCTTGAGTTGGGCGATTTTCTCGAGCTGAACAAGTCGGAAGTCACAGCGGTCTAGCATTGCCTGGAGACGACGGCGTAACGTCGTCTCCCGTCGTGCCTCCGACACAAGACAAATACGCAAAGCAATGTGTGTATAGATGGCGACCATCGCCCATCATGGTCATTTCCATGAAAATCCCTGGCATCAACCCCTGCAGGCGTCGGCCAGTTGGCCAGGTCGCCTACGCGAGCATTTATGCCTTTCTTCCGCAACGGCAAGTACCGCGAGCAAGATAGGTCAACTATCTGAGCATGCGTTATGCGGCGATCTGCAAGTCCCATTCGTCAACCCACGTTCTCGCCCACAGCAACGCATAGCTGGATGCAGCATCCTCAGTTTCAAACCGCGCGCTTTCTCGCGATCGCATCAGCAACTCGTTCCTGTAGAAAATGATCCCGTAGGCACTGAAGCTGCCGTCGGAATGACTCACTTCGTCAACGAATAGGGAATAGCCACGGTAATAGTTCATGATCATCAACTCTCTTGATAGCATGAGCAACTCGTCCCGACGAATACCGTCCCGATCCTGGCGTCGTCGCCATAAAATTGCGCATGGTGACCGACCGCTATTGGTAGTCGACCATGCGCAGTTCTATTAGCTAAACTGAGACGCGGCAAGCTCAGAGCGGACGAGCGGACTTCTCTACACAGAGGTCATTGCTTCACGGGACCACTGTCGGAGAAGACTACAACCTTTCCGCCCTGCGTCTGGGTGGCAGCCGTCAATGGCAATCGGTCAGAACGCTGTGCCGCTCCGAAAGTCTTCCCCTCGTCGTTGCTCAGCATTGAGACGCCGTCCAATGCAACGGCCAGGACTATTCCATTCGAACGCTGGAGAATACCGTTCACTGAGCTATGAACGCTGGTGGAGACGTTACTCCAACTCTGCCCGTCATCGCTGCTGCGGTAGATCGAGCCGCGAAGGCCGCCGACAAGCAGCGTACCGTCCTTCAGTGCAGCGCCACTCCAAAAACTGCCCACGTATCCGGTTGTAAGGTAAGTCCACGATTTTCCCGCATCAGTCGACCGTAGAACAAACCCCCTTTCCGCCGAAATGAACAACTCGCCCTTCGCATTGGCAAACATACTGTAAAGGTTGACATCGGCCTTGGCACTGCCGGGTGGCGGCGGTAACGCGACTTCTTGCCATGTCGAACCACCATCGGTCGTATGAAGCATGAGGGACCAAAGTCCCACCGCCCACCCTTCAGATTTGTCCTTGAAGTAGACAGAAAAGAATGGCCGGTCGTTTGCCACATCGACCCGCTGAATCCGCCACGTTTCGCCGGCATCGTCGGTCCTCAGGATTGCGCCCCACTGGCCAACGGCCCATCCAGTCTTGTCGTTGGCAAACGAAACAGACGTCAGCATCGAACTAACCGGCACGAGTGTAGCCTGCCGAAAATGCTCGCCTTCGTCGTCAGACAGCAAGATGGCGCCGTGGTCGCCGACGCTCACAACCCGCTTTCCAACCGTTGCGGCGCTTAGCATTGTGGCGCTGAGCGCACCGACGGTATGCGGCGCCGGCGTGACAGCGAGTGCTGGCTTGCCGCTGGGCGTATCCGCAGCGAGAGCACAACCTGATACCGCCAGCAAACAGGCGGCCGCTACACACGATCGGGCTCCTTTCCGTGATGAGGTCAAGGGCGAGCGAAACATACCGGGAAAAGTATTTGTCATGGAAACACCTCAGTGACTGAGAACCCCGGGCGCCCGTACAGGTCGACGCCGCGGAAAAATCTTTTCGAGGACAACTGCCAGCGCCGGCAGCGCCGTCATCGCCATGACAAGGTTGACGACAAACATGAAAGCCAGCAGCTTGCCCATGTCAGCCTGGAACTTGAGTGCCGAGAACGACCAGGTCGCTACTCCGATCGCCAGGGTGATCGCCGTAAAGATTGTCGCCATACCAACCTCCAGAATCGAGTGTTCGAGAGCCTTGACGATAGGTTCGCCGCCCGCAAGATGAGCCTGGAGCCGGTTGTAGATGTAAAACGCGTAGTCCACGCCAATGCCGACGGCGAGCACCATCACGGGAAGCGTCGCGACAGTCAGTCCAATTTCGAACTCTTTCATGAACCAGTAGCCAATGAATGTGCCCACGGTCAGTGGCAAGCAACACGCAACGACCGCGCGGAGGTCCCGATAGACAACAAAAACGAGCAGGACAATCGCCAGATAGACGTACAGCATCATCGGCAGTTCGCTTTTCTCCACCTCGTCATTCGTTGCTGCGAGGACACCCGCATTGCCCGCGGCCAATCGGAGTTGGACGCCCTCGGTCTTATGAGCCGCGGCAAACGACTTAGCTGTCGCGATCACCCGATTAATGGTCGATGCCTTGTGATCGGAAAGATAAAGGTGGACCGCCGTCATGCTGCAATCCGGACGCATGTACCCGCGAACGCGATTGATTTCCGCACTAAGTGACGAGTAGTTACCCGGGTCAATTGGCACGACGCCCATCTTGGGATTACCTTCGTTATATCCTTGGTTGTAGGTGCGCAACATCCCCGCGTATGAACTAACTGATACAACCCCAGGGACAGTTTTCATGTCGTACGCGAGCGCATCGCCGTATTGGCCGACAGCCGGTGACTCGCACGAGTTTGCCGGTCCTTCGACAACCAGAGTTAGCCAGTCCAGCCCTACGTCGAAGCTGCCGGCGATCGACACGGCATCCCGATTGAAGCGCGCGTCGGGACGCAACTCGGGCGCCCCAGGCTGCAACGTCCCAACTACGCGGTCCCGGCTTTCCCAGACAGCGGCGGAAAAGATTCCTGCGACCACAAACAAGGTGATAACTGCATTGCGCGGTTCGGCGATACGGGCCAATACCAGGAGCCATCGGGCACGACTCTCGCGCTTGCGCATCGCCTTTTGCGCATATTCTCGCGTGAACGTGAAGCATGACGCGGCCACAGGAAGCATCACAAGATTCGTGAGAATCTTGTATCCAACGCCAAGCGACGCCGTAATCGCCAGTTCGCGAATCATCGGAATCGGAATCAGCAGCAACGTGATAAACGAGACGAACGCCGTAACCAATGCTAGCGTCCCGGGGATCAGGAGACCGGTGAAGCTGTGGCGCGCGGCCTCCTCTGTCGTCTTTCCATGAGCAAGCTCACGTACGATAAAGTTGATTTGCTGAACGCCATGCGAAACACCAATCGCGAAGACGAGGAACGGGACAAGAACGGCCAGCGGATCGAGCCCGAATCCCAAAAGCCTCAACGTTCCGAACTGCCAAACGAGCGACGTAAGCGAGCATGCGATTGGCAAAATGGTGAAGCGCAGGGAATGGCAGTACCAATAGACCGCTACTCCTGTCAAAAGCAATGCGATCCCACAGAACAGCAGGACTCCCTGCGCACCATCTGCAATGTCACCAATCTGCTTCGCAAAACCAATAATCTGGACCTCGTAGCCGGCGTCTTCGAAAGGCTTGCGGACCTTTTCCTCGATCAACTTGTTGTAGGCGACGTAGTCGAGCACTTTGCCGTCGGCTCCGACCTCGTTGATCGATGCCGTCACCATCGCCGCCTTCTGGTCTCGCGAAACAAGTGACCCCATGTAGCCGCCTTGGTCTGTCGCCTTCCTGGCGGCCTCAACCTGCGATGCACTGATATTTTCCGGCGTTACCGTCCCTGGAATAATCGGCTCAGCGCGGAAACCCTCTTCTGTGATTTCATTCACGAAACTGTTTGGCGTCCAGAGGGACTGCACGCCGAGACGGTCGACGTTGGGAAGATAGGCAACCGCCTGAGTGACGCGGTATAGGCGCGTCAACCCCTCCTGGTTCCAGATGGTTCCATGCTTTGCACGGACGACTACCGTGAGACGATTCGCGCCCAGCAGGTCGTCGCGATATTTCTGGAATGTCTTGATGTACTCATGCCCGATGGGAATCTGCTTCTCAAAGCCCGCCTCCATACGCAGTTGGATTGCGAACGCTCCCATCACAACCGTGAAAAGCAAGAAGGCGATGAGGGTTATGGCTCGATGCGCGAACAACCAACGCTCGAGTTTTCCAATTACACGTATAAGCACGGTCTCTTCCTCAAAAAAAGCGACGTCCCCCGAGCAGGAGGACCGACTGCTAGAAATTGCGAGTTACAAATGCACCAACGAAGTCGCGATCACGGTAGTACTGGTAAGGTGCTTTGCCCATGTATGTGGTCCAGTTAATACCGGCTTGCCACGTTGCCGGATTCTGGTTGAAGAGCACATAGACATTGAGAGAACTTGCGTTATGGAGGTAGTTGGCGCTGTACGTCGGTGTGTTGCCGAAAAGAGTGCGCGAATAGGTCGCTCCAGGCGTCACCTGCCAGCCATGAATCAACGTGCCGTCGTATGTCCAGTTGAAGTCGACGACGGCTCCAGCCGAAGTTGACGTCCCGACGCCAATCGGCGAAGCGCTCGCGCTGGAAGGGTTGTTCAGCCAGGTGATGTAACCTGCTGCCGGCACCTGCACCACCTGCTGTCCGTTGACGGTCCGAACAATTTCGCCGGATGAGCTGACGCCAGGATATTTCGTCAAGCCCAGTTCAAGGGAAAGGTTGGCCGCGCTGGCGTTACCGAGCCCTTTGAGAATAAACGGATAGTTTGCCGGCGTGATGCCTAGAAGTGCCGTCAAGTCGAGATTAATTTTCTTTTTATCCTCCCAGAGAGGACACGATCCGGCCGCTGCATTGGAAGCGTCGATGGCACCGCCTGCGTTGTAGCACCCAGACAGCGACACCGCATCGTGGGGACGGTAGGACAGTTCCCCGCCGATGGCCCAATCACCGATCTGAAAGTTTGTGCTCACGCCGAAGAGCTGGCGACTATTCAGGTATTGATATTGATACTGCCCCGCAGAGGTAATGTTGAGCACCGGGCTCTTATCGTTGTAGCGGAGGTAATAAAGCCCAAAATCAGCCTCAATCGATTTAGGCTTGTAGTGCATCGAAATCCCGTACTGCCCACTATTCTTACCGTAGACATTTCCCGCTACGGGAACGCCAATGGCGTTGTATGGCGCACCGGCAAACACGCCGTTGACAAGAGCACCATTCGCTGCTCCATACGCACTACGAGAGCCATTACCCGCAATGGTCGCACCGTCCGACGCGCTAACGTTGCCATTCGTTGTGCTTACGCTGAGCGGCACGTTTCCGTTGTTAAGCGAATCCGAGGTACTGAAATAGGAGCCAACCGCTGGATAGATATTGCCGTTCCATCCGAGCTGGTAGTACGCAGACATAGTGAGGCCACGCCCCAGTGCCGACGAAAACTCGACCATCGGTGCGGGCAAAACCGCCTCTTTCAATTGCGTGCCGGGGACGAGAAGCTTCTGATAGTCGAAGGAATTGGTTGCGTTGATACCACCAGCGAGAAAGAGACTCTCGCCCCAGTTGATCACCTGGTTACCCACCCGGATGTGTGCAGACTGATCGGCGATGCGAAAGTCCTTCTCAGCCCACAGGTCGAGTAGTCGAATATTTCGCACCATTTGCGCGTACGCGGCCGAACTCAGCTCTGTACGATCAGTGTTGGCGGCGGCAAAGTCATAGAAGTACGTCGCACGCGCGAGGAACTTGGCACCGATCGCTGGGTCATCCAGATACAGCTCGTTCGTTCCCTTCAAATAAGCGGTAAACAGTTTGTTCCGGTGATAATTGAGGTCGCCGTCATCTCCGTTAGACCATTGAGCCGTATTGGCGGGGCCACCGCAAACTGCGGAATCCCCCGTCAGCGCGCAGCTCGGGCCATGTAGCCGATACCCAAGTCCCGCAGTGTAGGCTGAGTCGAAATTTCCTGATATGTCGCCGTATGTGAACGTGAAAGCCTGTGCACACGATGCTGCTACTGCAGTCAATACGCCAACGGATGCTAACTTAGTCTTCCGAAGCTTCATGCTTCTCCCCTAAACGTTCAATTTTGTTCACGAGCGGACGTGAGTAAGAACCGACTCGCGCGACGCCTTCACCACGATAGATTTCGAGACCACGGCGCATAAGGATCCGACAACCGCACAGTAATAAGCGGAAATTTGTCAGCCAATGTTGGAAACGGCCAAGCGTGTGGTTTGCAGGGGCCAAGTTAGAAGAGGCTAGCTCTGGCCATGCTCACAAGTTGCGTAGCCGTGGGGGAAGATCTATTGAAGCCGTGCCGAGACGTGACATTGACGATCTGCAAAGGAGCGTCAAGGGCGACTTGCTCTCTTTGCCGGTCCATTACCCGTTGGGCTTCTGCGTCGTGCTAACACGCACCAATAGAAACGGCCTGACCGCGGAAGCTGTCAGGCCGATAAACAAGGCGTCACCCTTCAAGATGAGCCATGCAAAACCAGGCTCGCGCAGTGCAACCGGTTAGCGGCTGCTTTGCTGCTGTAGACTTTGCATCGTATAGAAGTCGTCGCGTAGAATCGGGTTGTCGCCGCTATCCAGGAAGTACTTCGGCGGCTTCGTTCCTCCGAACACAAGACCATCGCCAACGTAACGGCTCGAGTTGACGTCGTACATGACAAACTGGTCTGCAGTACATGCACCGCCCAGCTCGGCAATGGGGATTGCAGGCGATTCCTTGACTTTCCAGACTTTTCCTTGAGTGTCGTAGTCGTCACCTGCGACCGCAATCCAAGAGTCCTCATCAAGGTAAAAGACCTTCTTCGGCATAATGTGGCGCGTTCCCGACTTCACCGTTCCCTCGACTACCCATACCCGGTGCAACTCGTAACGGCGGTTGTTCGGGTTGATGAAGTGGTCCTGTGCGCCGTCCGTTGCAGATGTCTTTGTATCGAGCATACCGAACGCGTTGTACGGAACGTAGATTTCTTTCTTGCCCGCGAGCTTCCAGTCGAATCTGTCAGGGAGCCCGAAGAAGTTAAGACTCTGGTCGACTGTGTACTGGTTCTCAAAGCCAATGAGTGGAGCATCGTAAGAATAGCTCGGCAATCGGCGCACCCGACGTTGACCAGTGAAGTAATAGTATGACTCGCTGTCTTCCTTGAAATAAACACGATTCACAACGGCCTGCCCGGCAAGGGCGGCTGGCGTGTTGTAACCATAGAAGGCGCCCATGAGCAACTCGTTGCTCGACATAGGCGTAGTCTGCCCCTTCTTGCCCCACGGAAAGTAATATGTTTGCTTCCAGCGAATGTCAATTCGGTTGCTCTGTCCGGGACTCGCGGAGACCATCGTGTAGCCATCAGTCCATTCCATACCGACGCCGTGATAGCGGGTAAGGAAATTCCACATTGCTTCAATGCCAGATTTTGGTTCTGGGAACGGAATACTTGGCATCTGTGCGTTGTTCAACGACCACCCATCGGCTCCGATCGTAGCCTTGCCGGCGGCGGCCTTGGTATTTTCCTGGACGAACGCAGGAAGCACACAATCCCTATGTGAAGGATAGACCGGCATCGAATAACCCTTGTTTGTCTTCAGTAGGGCTATCTGTCCAGGGGTGAGCTTGTCCGCATATTTATCGACAT
The DNA here is from genome assembly GCF_046027355.1 of Paraburkholderia sediminicola. Taxonomy (GTDB): domain Bacteria; phylum Pseudomonadota; class Gammaproteobacteria; order Burkholderiales; family Burkholderiaceae; genus Paraburkholderia; species Paraburkholderia sediminicola_B. Next base: position 160,557 of record NZ_JAQQEK010000015.1, read on the forward strand.
TCGATGCATCGATGACGAAGGACGGCTTCTCACCCTTGTACTTCCAGGAGTCTGCGCGACTTTTTTCCGGCGTCCATCCCGGCGTGATGCTACTAGCGCCGTCAAAAGCCGGAACACCGTCTTTTCCGGCACCGGCCTCTGCGCCGGCGTAGGTCAGATCGGCAGCGACTGCCGCCGCCGTCGAGTCAAACAAGATAGCCGCCAATGAAATTGCGGCAAGTAGTTTCGTTCGAGAAATCGACATCACGTCCTCTGCGGTTTACGCCGTGCTAACGGCCGGGCTAATCGCTCAAATCGAAAGATCCGTGAAGAACGGCTTCCACGTACCTGTCAGCAATGAATACTGCTATCCACCGCGTTTCGTTTGATTTCCATATGCGATGGAATAAGGTTAGAGCAGGCGTATCGCGCGAAACATGTTTTCGAGGGACAATTGTCGGTCCCAGGCGGACAATGACACCGGCACGACTGATAGTCAGGAAGCGAATGACTGTCCTGCAGTGCGCAACGCTCGCGCGCAGTAGTGACAGTTCAGCAAGAACCCGTCTGTAGTGCTTGAGCCAATGAAAACTTGATGGACGTGCCGAACGCCCACGCAGTTCACCCGAAAGAGTGAGTGCAGAAGCATCTCAAGAACACTGGATACAATGAGTGAATGGAAAAGCCGCGTTTAGGGCTGATGAAGCCATCCCTCAGCAAGGTAGCCTTTGAGGCCAGCGCGCTTGAAACGCGCTGACGACGACTGCATTTTTAGTTGCGCGTCTTGACAGCGCTGTACATCGCAGCGATATCTTTATCGCCGTTGCCTTCGCGTTGCGCCTTCTCCAGGTAACTCATATAGGCCTTCGTTGTTTCATAACCGATGCCATCCTGGATATAAGCGTCTCGCACGGCAGTTTGACCCGCGTGATGCACATCGATCGTCGCTTGATCACCCGAATAATCCCCTTCGTCAAGGCGCCTGGTTATATCGACCAGGCCATCGGCGAGCATCGTCTCGACTATGCCAGAGAGTTTTCTAAAAGCCTCTGGAGCGACTGCCGCTTTCTCTGCCAGTGCAGCCCCCTCCATGAAGGCAGTCACCGCGCCAAAATAGTAGGCATATAGCGCCAGGTAAACGACTGAGGCGGTTCCCGCGTCATCTCCAAGAAATACGGCATTGCCCGCCATCGATTGGAGTACTTTCCTGTTTTCGGAGAAACCTGGTTCATTGCCCGAATACAGTATCGTCGTGCCGGGTTTTCCAATGTCGCGCGGGTACGCCATGATCCCACCGTCAACGTATCGTCCTCCCTGTCGCTCGACAAACTCGCTAATACGGCGTGCGTCGTCTGAGCTCCCCGTGCTCAAATTCACCACGGTCTTATTCGTGAGCAAACCTGAAACCTCGCTCATTCGTAGTACTGTCTCGCACGCGACCTTATCGATAGTGCACATTACAAGCAACGGACTGGCTTCGACGGCGTTTGAAGGCGCTTGGGCTTCCAAAGCGCCCGCCGCCACGAGTTCATCCGTCCGCCCTTTCGTTCGGTTCCACACGGTGACGGCATGGCCAGCCGCCAACATCGCCCTGGCAAGGGTTCCACCCATTGCGCCAAGTCCGAATACCGAAACTTCGCTTCGTCGCGCGTTTTGAGTCACTGCAAATCTCCAGAGGAAAATCCAATCGTCTTGCGGCGAACGGGTCACATCTCCCACCCGACGGACCCGGTCATGGAGCTACGTCAAACCACCGTTAGCGTTTACCGCGCGAATAGCGGCCGAATCTCGACGGCCGGATGCTGACCCGCGAAGTCAAGGCCCGCGCATCTTACAAGAGCATGGGCCGAAAGCTGGGTAGAAAAAAGGTGCGTGAGAGCCGGTGTCGTGTGCAAAACGGCCAAGTCTGGTTCGAGCCGGCGAATTCCGATGCCTGACATGCTGAACGCACTTGGCTTTCAAAATGCCAACGCAAGCGCGGCTGCTTATCAAGCTGACGGTCGCTGCCGTGTCGCAGCAAATGAGGGAGAGCGTCCGAATGGATGTCCCACATTCACACAAAACTTGGCTCGCGCGAACCTAGGCGGAGATATTTCGATCGCACATGATCGACCTGCCGAAACAATTAGCAGACGTAGTCACCCGGAACTGACGGACGACACGCTTGCCTCGGCTCAACACATCGGCGCCTGATGCCCGCCTTTCAACTATATGGAGAAGCAACCGATGAAGACAGTTTTCGCTGTTGCAGTCGCCTTCGCGTTAATTACCATTCCCCCGGCATTTGCACAGGGTGGCGGCGCTGGCGCGTTTAGCGGCGGCGGAGCCGTGGGCGGCGGTGGTACTGCAAACGGAATCAGCAGCGGTACAGGATCTGGAAAGGATGCGCCGCACGGTGCCAGCGCCGCCGGCAACAATAATCGAGCAGAGATGGGCGGAGCTAGCGGTAGACATCACACCATCAAAACATTGAAGCAGCGGAAGAAAGAAAAAACCGCAGCGTCCTCGCCCACGCCATGAAACGAGACCAAGGATCTCCGTACAGGTCACAGCCATCGTGGCGCCAAGCGAGCACTTCGCAAATTGACCCGCATTAAAGCCATTTCTGACCGGGATCCGTTTTCCAATTCCGAACAAGCTGAATGTTTGAGTTGCCGGACGCAGCCAAATGTCGTTTCCAGTCAGTTCTGACAATCCATGTTGTAGCGCGCCGCCGGCAAACTGCTTCTTACAGGCTGTCAGACCCTTGTCTTTACACAACTCGAGAGCATGATGAAACCAATTACTGTATCGGTCGTAGGTTTGGGGCAGATGGGAAGTGCCTTGGTCGCGCCGCTCTTGCGAGGCGGAAATGCAGTCACCGTTTGGAACAGAAACAAGGAAAAGGCCGCACCGCTTGTGGCCCTCGGTGCTCAGCTAGCGGACAGCGTAGAAGATGCGGTGCAAGCGAGCGAGCTAATCGTCGTTTGCTTGAGTAGCTACGATATCAGCGACACGTTATTCCGCGAACCGAGAGTTCAGGCGCTGTTGAGCGGCAAGACTTTTATACAACTGACCACTGGAACTGGAGATGAGGCCGCTCGCTCTGCGGCTTGGGCAAAGGACGCCGAATTTTCCTATCTTGACGGCGCGATCATGGACTATCCCGCGGCCGTCGGCACCGCCGAGTGTTTGCTGCTGGCTTCGGGTCCCGAAGCAAGTTATAACCACTACGAAGACCACCTTCGATTATTGGGCGGCAGATTTACCTATGTTGGAAAAAATCCGGCCGCCGCAAATCATCTCGACGGCGGCCTGTTGACGCTGTACTACGCAACGACCTTCGGCTTCTTGCAAAGCGCCGCCATGTTGCAAGCGGCAGACGTATCAGTCGAAACGCTAAAAAATGCGGTTGACTCTTTCCGGCATGTCTTAGACAAGACGATTGCCAGGGCGACAGATTCTCTTTCTCGAAACGACTACACGGGACACGAAGCCTCGATTGTTGTTCACTCATACGGTGTTCAAACACTTCGCGATCGAGCAAGATCGGCCGGAGTCGACTATAGCCTGCTCCAGCTATTCTCAGATTATTTGGAGAAAACAAGGGCCAAGGGCTTCGACGCCGCAGAACTGCCGGCCACATTTGAAATTTTTCGCCGGAAGTAGGTATTCGGACGGATGTGCGCGATCGTGGTTGCGCATTCGGTATGTCGAGCCTTCAAAGCGAAAGCGCGAGGGCGGTACAGTCGCACGGTGTAGTTCCAAAGTATCCCCAATCAGGCGTCAAACGTTAAGCAACTTGCGCCGCCAGCGTCCACAGCGAGCGCCAGTCGTTTTCGGCACCCAGCCGCTCGAGCCGGTTCCACAAGGCGTCAACAGTGGCCACATCGGCACTCGGGGCAACGCAGGTGGCGAGTTTCTGGCGTCGATCCGCATCCGAGAGCGGGCGACGCGGATCCCCAAGCGGCACGTCGACTTGCTCGCTGAAGGCCCGGCCGTCGCGCAGACGTACCGTGATGACTGCGGGGACTGCATCGGCCAATGGAACGCTCGCAAGCGCCTCGTCGATCACGAAACGCACCCGCGGAATCAGTCTGCGCACGTCCTCGCGTTGCACGGAGGCGTCTTCATAGTGAGCCAACGTCAACATCCCGTCCACGGCGGCCGCCGCCAGCGAGTACTCCATACTGAACTTGCCTTCCAGTCCAGTGTTCGGTCGGGAGTGTTGCAGAACCTTCTTTGCGAGAGGATGCGAGACGCACTCGATCGTTTCGATATCCGCTCCCTTGAAGCCGTGCGTCTGCTTCAGACTGATGAGCGCATCCAACGCGCAATGGGTGCATCCGCACGCCCCGTAGCGCTTCAATGCGATTCCTGGCGTCAGCAGATCCCAGCCGTCGGCGAGCGCAGCCTGCAACGCCGCATCGTCCGGCATCTGCCGCGAGCCGAGCACCAGGAACCAGCCCGCCGGACCTTCAAGCGCCTCGCCGTCGGCGCTCATTCCGGCGCGAGCGAGTTCAGCCGCATGCACACCGGAGCGTGCAGCGTTGCCCGCGTGGAACGGCTTCGTCATGCTGCCGAAATTACGCCGCACGCCGCCCGACATCGATGCGGCTATCGAGATCGCGGTCGCGGTCTGCGCGACGCTCAAATGCATCAGCCGCGCCGCCGCGAGTGCCGCGCCGAACACGCCGATAGTGCTAGTCGTGTGCCAGCCGTGCTCATAATGCGTCGGATTGACGAAGCGGCCCAGCCGGGACACAACCTCGACGCCAAGCACGTACGCCGCGAGCGCTTCGCGGCCATTGGCAGCACATAGCTCAGCGACTGCGAGTGCGGCAGGCAGTACGGCGACACTGGGGTGGCCATATTGCGACCACAGCACGTCGTCGAAATCGAGCGCGTGCCCGCTCGTTCCGTTGGCCATTGCCGCATCTCGCGCACTCATCCGGCGCGTGCTGCCAATCACGCTGGCGCCTTGCCCGGACGGCACATCCTCCAGGGTCGCTCCCACCGCGCGGGCAACGTCCGTTCGTGCGCCGGCGATCATGCAACTGATCGCATCCACCGCCGCAACGCGCCCTTGCCTTGTAAACCTGCTCAGGAATTGCACTGCCGGGCGTGGTCACGCCATAGGTTGCAATGACTCCAGCGAGGCTCATGACAGGGTCTCCGTGCCGATAGGATTGCGGCGTCCCGCGCGACGCGGCACACCGGCGAGGAAAGCCAGCGCGCTCACAACCAGCAACGCGGAAAGAATGTATAAGGCGTTGTCGATGCTGCCGGTTAGCGTCTTGATCTGACCGACGGCCCACGGCGTCACGATCCCGCTAGTAATGCCGAGACTTCCGATCAACGCAATGCCCGGCGCGACCGCACGCTTCGACAAGTGCTCGAACGGTACTGCCCAGAAAATCGGCACTGCTGCAAATATCAGCACCGCAGCAGCCGAAAGAATGGTCAACATTACCGCGAAACTCGGGATATGCAGCGTCAACAAAAACAACGCGATCCCACCACCGAGCGTGCACGTTGCAAAGTGCCAGCGGCGCTCGCGGCGCCTGTCAGAGCATCGCGCGATGAGCAGCAGACCGATGGCGCCTATTGCATTCGGGATCGCTGTATAGAGGCTGATCGAGACGATTCCCTGAATGCCAAAGTCACGAATGATCAGCGGCATCCAGAAATTAATGAGCAAGCCTCCGCAGGCGACCGAGAAATAGACGAACGCGAACAGATACACGCGAGGCGTGCGCAGTGCGTCGAGCAACGCGTTCTTTGCGCGCGCCAGCAGCGGATTCGCCTCTGCGTCGAGTTGCGCGAGCAGGCTACGTTTCTCGTCATCGCTCAGCCATTTGGCGCGCTGCGGTCCGTCGTCGAGCCAGAACGCCGCGAACACGCCGAGAACGATGGCAGGCGCGGCTTCGATCACAAACAGCCACTGCCAGCCGAACAGACCGGCGACGCCCGCCATATCGCGCATGATCCAGCCGGAGAAAAGACCACCGATCACCCCGGAGATCAATGTGCCCGCGAAGAAGATCGACATGATGCCGGCGCGGCGTTGCGGCGGATACCAGTAGCTGATGTAGACAGTAATGCCCGGCAAAAAGCCCGCTTCGAACACGCCGAGCAGAAATGGTAGCGTGTAAAACTCACCGGGCCGCGAAACGAACATCATGCAGGCCGAGGTTAGTCCCCACAGCACCATGATCCGGGTGAAGGTGAAGCGTGCCCCGAAACGGGCCAGCAGCATGTTGCTCGGCACCTCGAAAACACATAGCCGACATAGAAGATGCCCGCGCCGAGCCCGTACATCGCGTCGCTGAAGCCGAGATCGTGCTTCATCTGCAACTGCGCGAAGCCGATGTTGATCCGGTCGAGAAACGCGATCACATAGCCCATGAACAGAAACGGAATGATTCGCCAGGTGACCTTGCGATAAAGCGAATCGTGAGCAGTAGCGGCGAGCGGATCGGGCGTCGGCGTTGCAGATGACAATTGCATCATGGTGTCTCTCTCCAGATCTTTCGGACGGCTGCGTGTCGCAGTCTGTTGTACCGTGAGACGGGAGTCGACCCGGAAATCGACTCTTCCCACTGAGACCTAAATCAGTTGCTCTTTGTGATTTCCTGCAACGTTGCCCACAACGCGTTGGCGTCTCGCAAGGCGCCGATATTGAGCGCCGCGTCGATGATTCGCGAACGCGCTTCGTGCGGCGCGAGGCGCTCCAGTAACGCATGGAATTTGCTGACGATGCGCGCTTCGGTCATCGTATTGAACTGCATCGTGCCACTGGAGTCAGCGCGGTCGACATAGCCCGTCCGCCCCTCGAAACGTCGGCCATCGCGCAATTCGACACGCACCGTCGAATCGATGCCGTACGGGTTCTGCCGATCCCTTTCGGGATCGACCACGTCTGTGATACGGGATGCGATCCGGCGCACCGCCGGGTCGTGATAGACGTTTGCCCAATAGGTCAGGATCGACGGGTCGTCGTAGACTGGCCGTACATCGCGCACCAATGCCATCGCGGCACCATATTCCGAGTTGAAATGAATCTGGGCGTCGCGCTCGGGAAACTCGTGCGCCTCAGCCTTTACGAAGAACGCCGGCGTGCCAATTTCAAGGCGCTCGACGTCGTCGGCCGCGAACTGGTGTTCGCGCTTGAGCGCGGTGATCGTGTCGATCACACCCAGCACTTCGGCCCCCACCGGGTAGTACTTGATAGCGGTTCGGCGAAACGCAACGACATCTTCGCCAAGGCCCGCGGTAATTGCGTTCAGATCGAAACCGTCGCTGCGCGCAACCATCGTGCGGCAATAGCCCCAGTCGCCATGCTCGAAGGTATCGAGACGCGATTGCAGGCCGGCCTGCGCCATGAGCGCTGCCAGCACACCCGTTTCGGCGCCGCGTCCGCAGTGCACGCGCTTGATGTCCGAGCCGAGGCGCGCCAGCATGAACCCGCCTCCGTCCACATCTTCTGCGAAGACTACCCGAACGAAGAAGACCCGGGCGCCGACCATTCTTCAATAGCAGCGCTTTCTGTCGAAGCTCCAGTAGGTAAAAAGGCCGACAGCGCGTAGGCCCGAAATCGACCCTGAACCACCCTTCAGGCACGTACAAAGTCGGGGGCAGCTTCCGGGGCGCAACGGCCGTTCGGCTACGCACCCGGCACGGCATGTCATCGGCCACAGCGGTCGTTGGTCCCTCAAGGCGTCAACGGCAGGTATGGTTTCCTCAACTGACGATGGTCGACCAGTCCGGGCGAACGGCCGCTTTGAACGTCGCCGAGCGGCAGTGCACGACCCCTTGCGGCCCCTAAAGGACCGCTCGTGACTGCCCGTTGTCCGACGTGAACCTGACGGTCACGGAATCGCCGCGCTTCGTCTTTTGATCGGACACCGACTTCACGCGCTTGATGATCGTGAAGCGCCTCAACGCCCCAGGAATTCCAGCACCATTTGATTGAACTTCGCGGCATGTTCCCACTGCGCCCAGTGGCCGCATCGGCTGAACACGTGCAGGTCTGCGTTCGGCATGCCCCACACAAGACGCAACCCGACATCCATCGGCACAAAGCGGTCGTCGCGTCCCCAGATAACGAGTGCCTGCGCGGATATCTCCGAAAGACGATGGCCCACATCGGGAAACTGCTTCGGGTTCGCCACCAGGCTCTTCACGAAGTTCTCAAGGTGATCGCGACGCGCCAGCATGTTCTCCAGACGGGTCTGCATCAGTTCCTCGGTCAGCGTGCTGGTGTCGAACACGAAGACGTTCAGCATCCGCTTCAGGTTGTCGAGCGTCGGCTCGCGGTAGAGCGCCTGAAGCAGCTTGATGCCTTCGGTGGGCATCGGCACGAATTGGCTGGGACCGCCCGTACCGCCGCCCATCAGCACCAGCTTGCCGACACGCTCGGGATTCGCCAGTGCAAAGGCGACCGCGCTGTGCCCGCCCATCGAATTGCCGATGATGTGCACGCGTGCGATGCCGATCGCATCCAGCAACCGCTCAAGCGCGCGCGCATTCAGTTCGGAACGCGAGCCACTGCATACGACGGAATCGCTCTTGCCCCAACCGGGGCAGTCCAGCAGAATCACCCGATATCCGGCGTCGACGAACGCGTCGACGTTGCGGTTGAAGTTCGCCCACCCGCTCGCGCCCGGGCCCGACCCGTGGAGCATCACGACCGTCTCGTCGCCGTGGCCGGCGTCGTTATAGTGCAGGCGCAGTTCGCCATCGCCTTCGCCGATGCTCACGAATTTGCTGGTTGCCGTTTCGCTTTGAAGCTTCATCGCTGCTGTCATTTCAAGTTACCTCGTTTCAGTGTTCGTATCGGAGCGGGCGCTACGTTGCAAAGACCCACCGTGGGTTATCGGGTTAGTGCGCCACCGCCATGAGTTGCCCGCGCGGAAACCGGGCCACCACGAGCAGCGCCGCGATGGCGGCCACCGCGATTAGCGGGATGCTCGCCATCACCAGCACCGACGCGCTCTGGCCGATCGCCAGCAACTGCCCTGCGATCAGCGGCCCCAGGATCGAGCCCATGCGGCCCACCGCGACGGCGGCGCCCACTCCCGTGCCGCGAAGTTGCGTCGGATAGATGCTGCTGGCAAGCGCATACAGCACCGACTGCCCGCCGACGAGAAAGAGACCCGCCAGCAGCCCGCCGAACGCCATCGTGGCGCCGGTGCTCGCGCTGGCGAGCACAGCAAGCGCCGCGGCTATACCCGCATACATGCCCATGACCGTCGGCCGCCGGCCGATTTTGTCCATCAGACCCGCGATGACGATCGCGCCGATACCGCCGCCGACGTTGAACATCATCTGCACGACGCCCGACTGCGTACGCGTGAGCCCCCGGCTTAGCACCATCGACGGAAGCCAGTTGATCAGAAAGTACAACACGATCAGCGTGCCGAGAAAGCTCACCCACAGCGCGAGCGTCGTGCCGGCGCGACCCTTCTTCCACAGTGCCTGCGTAACCCCCGCTGCCGCCTCATGATGGGCCGCCTCGCCGGACCTGGTCGCGATGAATTGAGCGGATTCCTTCAGGAACAGCGCGAGCAACGGCAGGGTCAGTAACGGTCCGATACCGCCGACGTAGAAGATATGCCGCCATCCTTCATCGCCCGGACTCACGATGCCGATCACCGCCGCGATCGCCGCGCCGAACGGCATGCCGCAATACATCGCTCCGACCGCCGTGCTGCGCTGCTGCGGCGGCACGGCCTCGGAACAGAGCGCGATCAGATTGGGCATCGCGGCGCCGAGTCCGAGACCCGTCATGAAGCGGGCGGCGAGCAGACTCTCAAAGTTCCAGACCTGCGTCGTCGCGATGGAGAAGAGGCCGAAGAGTGCAACCGACAACGTCAGCACACGCTTGCGGCCCATCCGGTCGGCGAGGCGTCCTCCGATCGCGGCCCCCGGCAGGAGCCCCAGCGCACCGATGCTGAACGCCCAGCCCATCTGCGCGACGGCCAGGTGAAATTCGCGCGCCATGCGCGGAGCGGCGACGCCGGTCGATTGCAGGTCGAGTCCCTCAAGCAGCGCGACGACGAGGCACAGGGCGATTGTGATGGCGCCGCTTGCGCGGCGCGGTGCTGACGTGTTCATGAAAAGTCTCCGATGTAGGTTTAGCGTCGCTCTTGGTGGCGATGATGCTGGGGCTATGAGTGCATCCGTTCAGATCCGCGTTTCGAGTTCGCGCTTCAGGTCCAGCGCGACATCGACGATCATGTCCTCCTGGCCACCCACCATGCGGCGCCTGCCAAGCTCGACGAGAATGTCCACGGTCTTCAGGCCGTACTTCTTCGCCGCGACTTCCGAATGCCGCAAGAAACTTGAATAGACACCCGCGTAGCCGAGCGCCAGCGTCTCGCGGTCCACGCGCACCGCGCGGTCCTGCAACGGCCGCACGAGATCGTCTGCAGCGTCGAGCAGTGTGTAGAGATCGGTGCCGTGATTCCAGCCGAGGCGCCCGGCTGCCGCGATGAAGACTTCGAGCGGCGCGTTGCCCGCCCCCGCGCCCATGCCCGCGAGACTCGCGTCGATTCGGTCGCACCCCTCCTCCACGGCGACGATCGAATTCGCGACGCCGAGGCTGAGGTTGTGGTGCGCGTGCATACCCGTTTGCGTGGCGGGATCGAGCACGTCCTTGAACGCGCGAAAGCGCGCGCGGATGTCGTTCATGTTCATCGCGCCGCCCGAGTCGACCACGTAGATGCAGGTCGCGCCGTAGCTCTCCATCTTCTTCGCTTCGGCAGCGAGCTTGTCGGGCGTGGTCATGTGGCTCATCATGAGGAAGCCGACGGTGTCCATGCCGAGTTCCCGCGCGTATTCGATGTGCTGCTTCGAGATGTCGGCTTCGGTGCAATGGGTCGCCACGCGCACGACGCGCGCGCCTGCATCGTATGCCGCCTTGAGATCGTGAATCGTGCCGATGCCGGGCAGAAGCAGCGTCGCGATCTTCGCGTGGCTTACGACATCCGCCGCCGCTTCGATCCATTCGAGATCGCTGTGCGCACCAAAGCCATAGTTGAAGCTGGAGCCTTGCAGGCCATCGCCGTGCGCGACCTCAATGCTGTCGACTTTCGCCCGGTCCAGTGCGCGGGCGATGTCCTGCACGTTTGCGATCGAATATTGATGACCGATCGCATGCATGCCGTCGCGCAGCGTAACGTCGGAGATGTAGATTTTCTTGCTCATGTCGATGCTCCTTTATGCGTTCGCGAGAGATTGCGCCATGCATTCGGCAGTGGCGAGCGCGGCCGAGGTCATGATGTCGAGGTTGCCGGCATACGCTGGCAGATAGTGCGCAGCGCCTTCCACTTCGACGAACACGGAAGTTTTCAACCCGCTGAAGCAGCCAAGTCCCGGGATGTTGAGCGGCGCATCGGCCGCGATCTCATCGAACTGCACCTTCTGCTTGAGGCGATAGCCCGGCACGTAGGCCTGCACCGCGGCGGCCATGGCCTCGATCGATGCCTCGACTTTCGCGCGGTCCGCGAGTTCGGAGAGGACATAGACCGTGTCGCGCATCATGAGCGGCGGCTCGGCCGGATTGAGCACGATGATGGCCTTGCCCTTCGCCGCGCCGCCCACGGCTTCGATCGCCTTCGAGGTAGTCTCGGTGAATTCGTCGATGTTCGCGCGCGTGCCCGGTCCCGCCGACTTGCTGCTGATCGACGCGACGATTTCCGCGTAGTGCACTTTCGCCACCCGCGATACGGCCGCCACCATCGGAATGGTCGCCTGGCCCCCGCAGGTCACCATGTTGACGTTGCGGCTCTCGAGATGCGCATCGAAGTTGACGACCGGCACGCAGTACGGGCCGATGGCCGCGGGGGTGAGGTCGATCAGGCGGATGCCGGGCTTGAGGGCGCGCAGGAACGCGTCGTTCTTCACGTGGGCGCCCGCGGAGGTCGCATCGAATACGAATTCGATGTCGTCAAATACGGGCAGGCACGTGAGTCCCTGAACGCCTTCGTGGGTAGTCGCGACACCGAGCCGCGCGGCGCGCGCGAGGCCATCCGATGCCGCGTCGATGCCCACCATCGCGGCGACTTCCAGATGCTTGCTGTGTCGCATGATCTTGATCATCAGATCGGTGCCGATGTTGCCGGAGCCGATGATCGCGGCCTTGAATTTGTCGGTTGTCATGGGGGTTCCTAGTCGGTGAAAGCGGCGCGGACGCTGCCGAGTCCGTCGATTTGCGCGGTGAACGTGCCGGGTCGCGTGACGCTTACCATCGGCCCGAGCGCGCCTGTCAGCACGATGTCGCCGGCGCGAAGCGGCGTGCCTAGTTGCGCCATGCGATCGGCGAGCCACACGGCTGCGTTGAGTGGATTCCCGAGGCATGCCGGGCCGTTGCCGCGGGAAAGTACCTCGCCGTCCTGCGAAAGCGTCATCGCGCAGGCCGCGAGATCGAGTCCCGCGAGCGGCACGGGACGGCTTCCGAGCACGAACATCGCGCTCGACGCGTTATCGGCCACCGTATCCACGAAGCGGATGTCCCAGTCCTGAATACGGCTGTCGACCACTTCGATCGCGGCAAGCGCGTAAGCGGTCGCGTCGATCAGATCGGCGAACGTGTGCTTCTCCTGCAAGAGGTCGCGTTCCAGCACGAGCGCGATCTCCGCTTCGACCTTCGGCTGTATCAGGCGCGAATACGGCATCGGCGCGTTGTCGCCGTAGGCCATCGATGCGAAGAGCGTGCCGAAGTCGGGCTGTTCGACGCCGAGCTGGCGTTGCACCGCGACCGACGTGAGACCGATCTTGCGGCCGACCACGCGCTCGCCTTCAGTGCATCGCGCGTCGACGCGGGCGCGCTGCACGGCATATGCGAGCGCGGCATCGTCGGGGGGAATCTCGCCGCGTACCGGTGCGACGGGTTGTCTTGTGTGTTCGGCTTCGCAAAGGCGCGCGGCCAGTGCGAGGACGGCTTGCTCATTGGACATGACAGTCTCCTTGGGTCTCGGGTTGTGCATGCATCGCGCCGAAGCCCGCGATCCATTCGGGGATGGGCCGGTAGTAATCGAGCGATGCGCGATACGACCCGTACGCGGCGAGCGCGCCAAAAGCGGCGATCCAGGTGCGGATCTCGTGAGCGGACTTGCCGCCGTTGCGGGTGATCGCGGCGTTGGTCATGCCGTCGACGGCGGCGATGTCGCCGGCGGCGAGCAGCTCCAGAAACGCGCGGTCCCATTCGGGGTTAAGCGGATGCAGATGGCTGTCGCCAGCTGTGAAAGACTTCGCTGCCGCCACCGTGCGCGCCTCCCGCGCCGCACGCGATTCGGCCGTCGGATTGCGCCCGGCAATCAGCCGCTCGGCGACCTCGGCGTTCGCACCCGCGATTTCCGGCACGGGCGGCTCGTGCGAGATGCCGCCCGAACCGATCACGAGCACGCGCTTGCCGGTTCGCGAGAGAACGCGGCCGATTGCATCGCCGAGCAGGCGCGAGCGGCGGGAAGACGCCATCGGCGATGCCACCGAATTGATGAATACCGGCACGACCGGGTAACGATCGAGACCGCCCGTCAGCACGTTCAGGGCTTGCGCGCAACCGTGATCCACCTGCATGCGGTACGACACGGACACATCGACTTCGCTCGCAAGCACGGCCTCGGCGAGCGCGAGCGCGGTCTCCTCAGGCACGTCGAGCGGGCCGGCGAGACTGTTGAAATCGCCGATGGCCGTCGCCGCGATCCCGATGCAGAACTGCGGCATCACGTCATAGAAGAATCCGTTGTAGTGGTCGGGCGCGAATGCGATCACCAACTCGGGATCGAAGGCTTCGACGCGTGCACGAGCTTCATGCTGCACACGTTCCACCTCCGCCACGATCTCGGGCGCGGGATCGTAGTAACCGTGCAGCGGCGTGTGAGACAGACATTCGATAAGAATCGGCATATCAGACTCCTGCTTCGACCGCGACGGCCGCTTCGCATGCAACGTCATGCGCGGGATGGATGTCCGGCAAAGCGAGCGTTTGCAGCCCCAGCTTGCCGGCGAGTTCCGCGATGCCCGACGACACTTGCTGCGGCGAACACATGCCCGCGACAAAGCGGTCCGGGCGCAGCAGCACGACCGATTGCGGCACGCGCGTGAACCAGTCCTTCAGTCGATTACTCATGTCGCCGATTGCGATCACGCCTGCGGGCACGTCGTCGCGATAGGCCAGCTGCGTATCGGGCTTGGCGATCACGAAGCATCCGCCGATTCGCTTCCACGTCTCGCGTGCCTCCGGCGTCAATCCGAAGGTCGGGTCCGAACCCCACCCGATGATCGCAAAGCGATTGCCGATCACATCGTCGAGGCGCACGACGGCGCCATCGATTGAACGCACGCGCGGCTGGATGAACATGCGGCCTACGGGTGACTGGCTCGCGCAATCGCGCCCGTGCACGAGACGGCCGATCAATGACTCACGTTTCTCGCTCATCAGCCCAAGCATCCGGCCGAGCGCCGAATGACCGGAGCGTTCCAGAAGGCGCGCGAGGAAGCCGTCGCGATGCTCGCGTTCGGGCAACAGCACCACGCCTGATTCATAACGCGGCATCGGCTTGAAGCGCATCTCGACGAAATAGCGCTTGAGCAAAGGAAGCATGTCGAGCGACCGGACGAAGCCGTCACGGAACTTCGTGCCGAGTCGGCTCGTCGGCGCGAAGATGTCGCCTGCAACTTCCGAGAGATGGATCATCGACCGCGCGTGGGCACGCCGCTCCGTCGTGTACGTATCGAGCAGGCTGTCGCCCGCCAGGCCCTTGACCACCATCGCCAGTTTCCAGCCGAGATTGTTCGCGTCGCGGATGCCGCTGTTGTAACCCTGCCCCTGCCACACCGGCATGATGTGTGCGGCGTCACCCGCGAGCAGCACGCGCTTCACGCGGAACGTGCTCGCAAGACGCGCGTTGTGCGTGTACACGCGCTTCCTGATGTAGTCGACCTTGTCCGGATCGGCGACCACCTTGCGGATCAGCGCCGCCATGTTCTCTGGCTTCGAGAGTTCTTCTTCCGTTTCCCCCGGCATGACCATGAATTCGAAGCGCCGGATGCCGTGCGGCAACGCCGCCGACACATAGGGCCGCGCCGGGTCGCAATGCATGTAGACATGGGGCGAACCGATCGGATCATTGCGCACGTCGACGACGATCCACTGGTTTGGCTTGGTGCGCCCTTCGAACGGCACGTCGAGCATGCGGCGCACGAAGCTGTTGCCGCCATCCGCGCCGATCAGATAGGCGGCGCGGATCGACTTGATCGCGCCGGACGCATCCTGTGCGTCGATCGTCACGCCGGTGTCGTCCTGCGCAAAGCCCGATACAGTGTGTCCGAACAGCACCTGTACGTGCGGGAAGCGCTGCAGCCCCTGAAAAAGGATGCGGTCGGCAAGCGGCTGAATGAAAGCATTGCGGCGCGACCAACCGAATTCGTCGGTGCGCGGCTCGATTGATGCGAAGCAGTGGCCCGTGCGCGTGACGAAGCGCATCCAGTGATCCGGCGTCGTATGGGGCAGCAGTTCCTCTGCAAGGCCGACCGACTGGAACACGCGCAAGGCTTCATCGTCGAGGCCGATGGCGCGCGGGTAGTCGATGATCTGGTCCAGCTTTTCGATCAGCACGACGCCTACGCCCTGCAGTCCCAGATAGTTGGCGATCATGAGGCCGACGGGTCCGGCGCCGATGATGGCGATGTCGGTTGACACAATCTCGGGACGGCCGCTGACGACAACCGTGTCGATGTCGGGATGCATGTCTGTCTCCTAAGTTCGCGACCGGATGGGGTCCGTGGTCGCGTCCGATACTGTTTGGTTAGTCAGAGTCAGGAGCACATGCGTGACATGCGTCACGAGATGCGTCTCCTTGAATAGTTGGTTTTGATGCAGTCTATGGGGCGCCCTTCGACCGCTCAACAAAATCTGAAAAATGTGCATAGAATGCACATGACTGATTTAAAAGGAGAATATCGCGTGACGAAGTACACGAACGTTCGGGGGTTGGCGCGCGGCCTCCAGGTCCTGCGTGCGCTCAACGCGATGGAAAGCGGCCGCGCCACGAGCCAGCAGATCAGCGACGCAATCGGCTTGCACCGCACCACGGTGCGTCGATTGCTGGAGACTTTGGTCGAAGAGGGGTTCGTTCGACGCAGTGCGTCGGACGATAGCTTTCGCCTGACGCTCGACGTCCGTTCGCTGAGCGAAGGCTTCACGGACGACGAGCGCATCGCGACCATCGCACCGCCGATCATGGGTCGATTGCTCCAGCGCGTGGCGTGGCCTTCGGATCTCACGACCCCGGACGGCGACGCAATGATTATTCGCGAGACGACGCATCGGTTCAGTCAGCTATCGTTTCATCGGTCGATGGTCGGCCGGCGCCTGCCCATTCTTCTCACAGCGTCGGGCCGTGCCTATTTCGCGATGTGTCCAGACAGCGAGCGCGAGGACATTCTGGACTTGCTGCGTTCGGGTGCCGGCGGCGATGAACAAAAGGCGTTGGCGTCCAGCGATGCGCTGATTCGCAATCTCATCCGACGCGTACGCGTTGATGGATTCGGTTCGAATCACGGGGATTGGACGGCTCAGAACAAGATCGGCGCCGTTGCGGTTCCGATCGTTTCGCGCGAGCGCGTACTCGCGAGCCTGAACGTCGTTTTTCTGTCGCGCGCAGTAACGCTTGCGGAGGCGAAACGCCGCTATGTACCTGAACTCAAACTGGCCGCGGACGAGATGGTCGCGGCACTCGAAGCCGAGGTACATGCATCGCGGTCGGAGAAGGGGATTCCGTAAGATAAGCGTGTTAGATGGCTGTTCCGAGGAACACTGCGGCCATACGTGGAAGGTCGTCGAACGTCCGAGAATGGCCGAGGCCGTGTGAAAACGCATTGATCGCCTAAACTGAATCAACGCATTGAGACCGGGTGACTCATGAAGCGATTCGTTGAAGGCGATGACCGCAAGCAGGTCGCACTACTTCCCGAATGCGTCGATGACTACATCGGACAGGACAATCCGGTCAGGGTCATCGATGCTTTCGTCGACGAACTGGACCTTGCGGAACTTGGTTTCAACGGTAGCACGCCCGCAGTCACGGGCCGCCCGTCCTACCACCCAGGCGTGATGCTCAAGATCTACGTTTATGGGTATCTGAACCGGGTGCCGTCTAGCAGGCGTCTCGAGCGTGAATGTCAACGCAACGTCGAGCTGATGTGGCTGACGGGACGTCTGGCGCCAGACTTCAAGACGATCGCCGACTTTCGCCGCGACAACGGCCCGGCCATCCGCCACGTATGTCGTCCGTTTCGTCGAACTGTGTCGTGGACTGAAGCTACTATCCAGCGACATGGTGGGCATCGACGGCAGCAAATTCAAGGCTGTGAACAGCCGCGACAGGAACTACACGGCAGGCAAGATCGACAAGCGTCAGCAGCAGATTGAGGAAAGCGTTCAGCGATATCTCGACATGATTGAAACGGCAGACCGGACCAGTCCGACAGGTTTCGATGTGAAGACCGTGCGCCTGTACGAGAAGATTGCGCTGTTACGCCAGCGGATGCGCGAGCTCGAACAGATCAAGGAGCGGTTGAAGAAAGAACCGGACAGACAGTTGTCGCTTACCGACCCGGATTCCCGTTCCATGGCCAGTGGTGGAAAAAGAACAGGAGCAGTCGGCTACAACGTTCAGGTCGCCGTGGATACGAAGCATCATCTGATCGTCGAACACGAGGTGACGAATATCGGAAGCGATCACGGGCAACTTAGCAGGATGGCTTTGTTGGCGAAGAACGCGATGGGCAAGCCAAAGCTGAAGGTGCTGGCAGACCGGGGCTACTTCAGCGGTCCGGATATCCGCGTGTGCGAACTGGCCGGGATCAAGGCGTATGTGCCGAAACCACTGACCTCGGCATCAAGGAAGAAAGGGCTCTTTACCAAGCGCGACTTCCTCTACGTCGCAAGGAACGACGAGTATCGATGCCCCGCCGGCGAGCGCGCAATTCTTCGATTCAAGACCGTCGAGCATGACATGAATCTGCGGGTGTACTGGCCCAGCGCCTGCCCGCGTTGCCATCTCAAGGAGCGATGTTCTCCCAGCGACTATCGCCGCATCCGACGATGGGAGCACGAACAGATCCTGGAAGCCATGCAGCGTCGGCTTGACCGGAAGCTCGACGCAATGACCATCCGAAGAAGTACCGTTGAGCATGTATTCGATACGCTCAAGCACTGGATGGGTGCCACACACTTCCTGACCCGGACGCTCGGACGGGTGAGCACCGAAATGAGTCTTCAGGTATTGGCGTACAACCTCAAGCGCGTCATGAACATACTTGGGGTTGCCGGGACAATAAAGGCAATGAGGATGGCTGAAACCTAGGGTCCCAAGGGCCTTTTTTACGCTCGAAACGTTACGTTAGCGCGGGCCGTAATCGTCAAACTTGATTGGTCCGGCTGGCGAGCTGAGCTTTAGGGAAAAGAAAACAGTTTCCACACGGGCTCGGCCGACTACTGCACGCGATCCGTATCGTCGCTACGGAGTCAACCTCGACTCTCAACAAGTCGCGGCTTCACGACGACTTGCGCTACGTGAACGCGAGCACGAAATCGAACCGGCCAGCCTTTTGCTCGCCGTCGTCGTGAATCGTCATCAGCAGCCGGCCATCGAAGAGGGAATCGCGAGCGTTGCGTCGCTCGCCAGAAAAGTATAGTTGGGTGGTGAGGATTGGCCCGTTGGGCGGCTGCACCGTCACATGGAAGTGTCGTGTGCGTCCCGGATATAGCCCCGGCACGATGGTCTCAAGGCGGTAGCGTCCCTCGCTGTCGGCGAATTGATGGCCACGCAGCCGGAACCCCTCGACGTCGTACTTGCCCGCGTCATTGGCGTGCCAGAAATCGAGCAAAGCCCCGGACACCGCCCTGCATCGTGTCGACCACACCCGTCCGGTCAGGACGATCTTCGTTCCATTGATGCCCGGTTCGAGCAGCGATCCCCGTTGCGGCGAATGCGGCAGGAAGAACGGACCTGCCGTTTGCTGCCGGGTCGGTTCTTGTGCGTCGGTGCAGGCGGGTGTAGCTGAAACTTCGTCGGCCCGGCCATAGTTTGCTTTTCCGAGGGCCAACAGCAGCAACGTGGACGGCCCGGCACCCGACCTGCGAAGAAAATCGCGCCGTCCCTGGCTCACACTTCGTGTCCGCATCGTGGTCGCTCCTTGCTTCCCGCTCGATCGGCACGCTGCGCCGCGCACGCTGCCGAGCCGACGAGCGTCCGTGCTGGCGCCGTTGCGGCTAACCGGAGCCAGCATCCTATGCCAACCATGGTAAGCCGAAACTTCAGGTTGGGTGAGCCGTAAGAGACAAAACTGGCGAATGACTGGTCGTCGGCGGCCTTCGCATGCCGTTCATGCCATGGTCGTCACGGCCGCTCCACAATGGCCGCTTCCGAGCAATTCGACCAGGCACTATCGACCCACTACCGCCGCCCCACCTAAAAGATCGACGGACCGGAGTTCGCGCTAAAGCGAACCGCCGGCTAGGCGGACGATTGTGGTCACGACGAGAATGAAATGATCAGCCTCGGCGCCTTGTAAGCAGGTCTGCCACCCTGGCACGGGCGGCAATTTTTGCTCTGTGCAAATATTTCGATGAGTCGATATAATTCAGGTTGGTAGGATACCTTATCGATCCGAGAGGACCGCGTTCCAGACCGCAGGCGCAGTAGCTTCTTTGAGATGCAGTCCGGCGAGGCCAAATTGGCCCTTGCGAATGCGATGCATCAACTCAATTCCGGCTATCGTGATTGCGGCATTGCTGAATTGCTTGAACCCAAGCATGACGTTGGTGCGGGACTTAACGTTGCGGTGATCCTGCTCGATCAAATTGTTCAGGTACTTCGAGGAGCATACCATCGTGCCTTTGGGCAATTCACCGTCGGCCTTCATCTCGCGCACCGCACGATGCGAAGCCGCGGAACCATCAAGCGTGATGGTTTGCGGCGACTGGCCTTGATGTTTGATCGCCTTCTTGAAGAAGGCTTTGGCTGCTTTCACGTCGCGCTTGGCGCGCAGCAGAGAGTCCACCGTCTGGCCGGCCCGATCCACCGCGCGGTACAGATAGACCCATTTGCCCCGCAAATTGATATACGTCTCATCAACACGCCATGACTGACCGGTGGCCGTGCCAAACCGGTTCCAACGTCTGACAAACTCAGGTGAGTAGCGTCTTACCCAACGCAAGATGGTTGTGTGCGCCAGCGACAGTCCCCGCTCAGCTATCATTTCCACGAGGTCCCGGAGGCTGAGTTTGTAGCGCAGGTACCAGCGAACACAAAGGATGATGACCTCGCGATCAAAATGCCGCGCGGTGCAGCGGCTGTTGCTGCGCTATACGCAGGCACTGATCACGCAGATGGCCCAGACCGCCGTTTGCAACCGGCATCATTCGATCGACCAGCAACTGTGCCGCTGGCTGCTGCTCAGCATGGGCCGCCTGCCGTCGAACGAGCTGACGATGACGCAGGAGCTCATCGCCAACATGCTTGGCGTGCGGAGATCCGGTGTGACGGAGGCGGCGCTGAAACTGCAGGACGCGTGGCTGATTCGCTACAGTCATGGCCACATCGAGGTCCTGGATCGACCGGGGCTGGAACAACGCGTGTGTGAATGCTATGGCGTGGTGAGACGGGAGTTCGACCGGTTGCTGCCTGATCTGAAGGCGATATAAGAGGCAAATCTTCCGTTCATGAGGACGGATTGTCCAATGGCTCGCACCGAACCATTTCCCGACCGGCCAAAGCACAATTGAACGTCCAGTCCAGCAACGAGGGCACCCCTTGGCTGTGCGTCGGCACGCGGTCCTCGTGAACGCGGGGCGGCCACTACAAACAAAGAGATCCAGGCGTCCACCACCGTACCGACTGGGTGGCAAATCAAGGTCACGCTCACTCTACTGTAGAGATCTTTCAGGAGTGTCGCGGATGCCCGCCAGCATCAAATTGAACGTTGCTGAGATACCTCGCGAAAACCATGAAGATTCCGGGCAACTAGCGAGAGCGCGGCGACCGGTCTCGTCAAAACACGGAGTCGGAAGGGAGAAGTTCCATGTTGGGAACAATATTGATAGTCTTGCTGGTACTCATATTGATCGGTGCGATACCGACCTGGCCGCACAGCCGTTCGTGGGGCTATATGCCTAGCGGTCTGCTAGGCGTGGTGCTGATCGTCGTGCTAGTGCTACTCGTTCTGGGCAGGATATAGGCGCGAAATTTTTGTCCGAAGGATTCTTCGCGACCGTCGTTGCGGGGCGTTTCATCTGAAAACGCGCGGCCGGCCACGTGTCGTGAGGCCCGGGCATCCGACAATTTCAAGGAGCAATGTTATGAACAGGGATCAGGTGAAAGGCCGCGTCAAGGAGGCAAAAGGAATGCTGATGGAAGTGGTCGGCAAAGCCACTGGAAATGCAACGACCAGGGTGAAAGGCAGGATCGAACAGGTCGTCGGCAAGACACAAGCCTCGTACGGCGACGCGAAAGCGCACTTCAGGAAGCGGTCGTAGGGTGTCCGCGCAGACAGGGGCTCATGATATGCCTCGCCCACGAAATCGCGGATAGGTCCGGGGCTCAAGCGTTACGTTGCGGGGCAACGTGCTCCCGTGCGGCTACGTCCACGGCACGCGAACACACCGCGCTGCCCCGCGCTATCTTCACTTCACCAGTATCCGTCCCTGCCATGAAACTCATGGAGTCTCTTTTCGTAATCGCGGCTGAGCGGAACGGAGTCGTCGTACTCAGGACTGTTCCTGATTGCATCGCGACTGAGTCGGGTAGAAACGATCGAGCCAACCCAGTCGATCAGGTCGATCCATCGCGTTGCCACCAGCACCTCCTTGCCACCGGGCCACCAGTTTCGCGTATCGACGGTCAGATAACGAATGGCCCATGCAACATCGTCGAAGATGAAACCGGAGACGTGGCCTATGCTGCCATCGGCCACCTCGATGTGATAGCCCTCCACGGCATTTGTGCTGTGCAGATGGACATCCACGGGCGCCTGATGTGCGTCCGGGTCGGGGCGCGGGAGCGCCTCCGATGCTGGATCTGGCGGCACGTCCTTTATGTCGAATGCCGGGGAGGAGCCCATCCCCCACAGGTTTAAACCACCCCAGTACGTCGGATAGCCGTAGTAAAGGAGGTACTCGGTTTCATGCTGACGCGATACCGGCTTATTCGTGTCGATGTTCGGACTGTCCAGTACCTGTTGCCGCGTAAGATGCACGTGGACGGTGCCGGATTCCCGGTCCATATGTTTGACCGAATACGGCGAAATCAGTACCTGCCGCTCACGCATCCAGCTTCCCGTGTCGACCACGAGGTAGCGCAATCCCCAGGCTTCGTCGTCGAAATAAATATCACCGACGCTGCCGATATCGCCGTCACGCGCCGCGACGGTGCATCCATGAAGACTCTTTATGCTTCGCAACATGTTCGATACTCCTTCTCTGCATCCGGCGATCGATGCCCCGATGTCCTGAAACCACCGTTAGAAGAGACCAATGCTCACAACGTGCTTCCTGATGGGCGGTTTCGGTTCAGTGGAGATGTCCCCCGAACAGACCGAGCAGTCCGATGACGATCAGGTAGATCGCAACGATGTAATTCAACAGGCGAGGCACCACGAGAATCAGAATGCCGGCAATCAGCGAAACCAGCGGGCCCGCGTTCGTGAGAATGTGCATGCCCCCTCCGTAAGATTGAAGCCGATAAGTAGACACAAACCTGTCCCGCCTGTGTCGCTCGTTATAGTGACTTAAGCCTGGTGACCTTCGTGCCTTCAAGCGTCACACCGGCCATTAACCCGCTGTTCGTGAGCACGAACGCTTCGACCGGCGCCGTCGCGGTGGTGGTATCAATGTTGCCGTTCGCGCCGACTTTCAGTACCGCCACTGACGCGTCGCCGCCTGCCGACCAGCCTTCGCTGTTACGGAATCGGGCGAGAGCATCCTCGGTCATGAACAGGAAAATGATGGCTTTCGATTGCGCGCCGATCTGAGGCCCGATCGAACCGGTCGTAGTGCTGTAGTACCCGACCGTGCTGACACCGACTCGCAGCGAGCCTTCACCATACTGGCCGCCGACCCAGAAGCCAGCGGCGATGACCGACGGGAACACGAGTACACCACGCGCCTTGCCGACCAGTTCACGTGAGCCGTTGGCGGTCGTGTACAGACGTGCGAGGGTCGAGTCGACGCCCGCGTCGATGGTGTGACGCTTGTCGGCCTGGTGGCTACTGGCGTCGGATGTTCCGGTCGTCGTGCAGCCGGAGACCGCGAGGCCAACAGCCAGGATCGATCCCGGCGTACTCCATATGAATGTTCGTCGCAGCATCATCGTTTCTAGGTGGTTTCGGAATACTTTTGACGCTACGCCAAAGTGGCTGCGGACGCGGTACGACAGCGTACAAAAACGCTAAACAGGTCTCGATGGACAAGCCGGATCTGACTCGCAACCCGCGCATCACTTTCCAGTCGTTCTGGCGCATCGGCGCAGCGGTTGGTTTTACCAGCAGACCAGTCAGTATGTCTGCCGGCTTGATCCAGATACCCAATAGCCTGATCCATTGCGCTTTTCTGAGCAGGTCCAGCTTTTCATGTGGAAACTTGATTCCGGCGTCATCGCTTCGTCCTGGAAGGCTGTCCAGGCGCCGATCAACCCGCGGCGGCACGTCGCAACACCGGGCGCCTTGATGCCTGAAGGAGGGACGTATAGCTGTCGACGTAATTCCGCGCCATCGTCCTGGCGCTGAAGCGACGTTCGAACTGAGCTCGGATCTCTGTACGTGACAGGTCATCGAGACGTTGCAGTGCACCGACGGCACCCTGTACGTCTTCGCAGATATAGCCGGTGACACCGTGATCGATCACCTCCGGTACCGAGCCGCGATTGAATGCAATCACTGGGGTCCCGCACGCCATCGCCTCAATCATGACCAGGCCGAACGGCTCGGACCAGTCGATCGGAAACAGCAGCGCCTTTGCACCTGAGAGGAACCCGGGCTTCTGCTGCTCGTTGATTTCGCCGAGGAATTGAACGTGCGCCTGCGACAGCAGCGGCTCAATCGCGGTCCTGAAGTATTCCTGGTCAGCTCTGTCCACCTTGGCGGCGATCTTCAAGGGCAGACCGCTTTGTGCCGCGATCTCGATGGCGAGATCGGGGCGTTTCTCCTGACACATACGACCGAGGAAAGCGAGATATGGCGGCTCATTCTGCGTTTGCGGCGTTAGCAGCTCTTCGGGTAGACCGTGATGAATGGTGTCGAGCCAGTTTGCCTGCGGTAGCGGCAAACGTTGCGAATCGGAGATCGACACGACCGGCGCCTTCGGGAACGTATTGAACACGGCTTGCAGTTCCGGCAGGTCGAGGCGGCCGTGCAGTGTCGTCACGAACGGCGTGTCGAGCCGCGAAAACAGCGAGAACGGCAGATAGTCGAGGTGGAAGTGCAACACGTCGAATTCGTGGGCAACACGGCGCACCTGTTCGAGCATCAGCATGTGCGGGGCGAGCACGTCGCGGGTCGACGGGTCGAGGCGCAATGCACGCGGCCACGCTGCATCGAGCGTCGCCTTCGTGCGCGAGTCACCGCTTGCGAACAGCGTCACGTCGTGCCCCAGGTCGACGAGCGCCTCGGTAAGGTAGACACCACACGCTCGGTGCCGCCATATAATTTCGGAGGAACAGCCTCGTGCAACGGGGCAATCTGTGCGATTCGCATTGGCCGTTCTCCCTTGAACAGGTGCTGGGGCTTCAAACTATTCTCGAATGACCAGCGATAGTCTTGAAGGCTGGTGTCTGCGCGATATGTATTGCGCTGCGCCAGGTCTGTGGCATGTGGTGAACCTCTCACCTGCGAGTACATACGTCTGTACGGTAGCGTTCAACACCCGCCTGGGGGGCGACAATGACTACGTCCGGTGTTGCGACATTCATCTTGGCCGGTAGTGAGGAGTCGGAGGCGGCGTAGTCGCCGGAGGCGACGAACTGCCGGCGGCGCCGGATCGGCGAGGCTTAGGATGGCTGACTGAACCTAAAAAGAGGCGATCAGCCCATGTCTGGAAGCCGCATCACCGACCAGCAGGTCCGCCTCTACATGAACCATCGCAAACACCATCCACAGAAGCTCGCTGCGGCGAAGTCAGGCATGAGCGAGCGCACGGCGCGGCGTGTCGAACACGAAGCCGGACTACCGTCACAGCAGCCCCGGCGCTATTGGCGCTCGCGCCCTGATCCGTTCGCCGGTGTCTGGGAGAGCGAAGTGGTCCCATTGCTACGCGCTGCGCCAAAGCTGAAGGCGATCACCCTGTTGCGCAAATTGCTTTGGGCGCCATGTACAAACCGCACCCACTCGACAAGCTTGATCGAGATATCAGTAAACTTGGTATGACTAACAAGCGTTCCCGCGTCGGCCCGGATCCTATGGCATAGCTTTGGCAAGGTGCTAGATCAGCTCAGCGCGCCAACATCGAAGAATGTATTGGTAGGCACCGAAATAGCTGTCTGTCTGCTGCGACGTTGAGAGGATGAGCGTCACTACGACCAGCATCTTCGTGATGTGATAGCAGCTTTTCCGAAAAGGGACCCTCTCGCGGCACGCGATGGGGCTTCGACGAAATGCAAAGAACAATACTTCGAATGAAGCACACAGCCGCCGATCCGTCGTCGGGGCCTCGCATTCGACATCGATCGCCTCCATAACGTCTGATGTCAAAGCCAAGACATGCAGATAAAAATGAGCTTATCGATTGCTGCACCATTTCGCGCAATGCTCCGCGCGTTCAAAAAGCAACTATGCAGCGAACGCCTGTGATGCAGTCGACGCCTCTGACACATTGTTCTTGTGCTCTTTGCCGCAATACCTTCCCCAATCCTCCATCATCAGGCACCGTCGTTCAAGCTGGTCGCGACGCCGGTAGGCTGCCACCGTCTGCGAAGTGATCACGTGAGCCAAGGCTTCTTCCGCTAGCGAATCCGGGTATTCCGTGCACTCCGCCACCCAGTCGCGGAACGTCGACCTGAATCCGTGCACGGTGATGCCATGCCGCGACATGCGTTTCAGGAGAATCAGCATCGCCATGTTTGACAAGGGATGCCCTTCCGTGCAACCGGGAAACAGATACCCGTATTTCGCCTTGGGCAGCGCGCTGCGCACGATGTCGATGGCCTGCTCACAAAGCGGCACGCGCAGTGGCCGGCCACTTTTGGTACGGTCGCCGGGAATAGACCAGACACGGTTATCCAGATCAAATTCCTCCGGCCGCGCATAGCGGACCTCGTTCGTGCGGGTCGCCGTGAGGATGAGCAGGTGCAGTAACCGTGCGGCACGTCGGGGGCGTTGCTCCAACTCCCGGATGAACGCCGGCAGTTCTTCCCAGGGTAGCGCCGGATGATGTCTGACCTGCGAGCGCTTCTTCGATCGCGGCAACACGATTTGAAGATGGTCAACGTAACGTGCCGGGTTGCTGCCGACGCGGTGGCCAAGCACAGCCTCCGCGTCCAGGATAGCCTTGATGCGACCGCGCACCCTACGTGCTGTCTCTGCCTTTTTCGTCCAGATCGGCTGGAGAATGTGCATGATCATCGCCGTGTCGATGTTGCGCACACGGACCTCTCCGATCACCGGATAAGCGTACGTCTTCAGCGTGTTGCCCCATTGCTGGACATGCTTGCGATTTCGCCACTCAGGCTCCCGCGCGCGGATGTATGCTTCGGCTGCCTCACGAAACGTCACGTTGGCATCCGCCGAGATATCGAGCAACTTTCGGCGCTGCTGCTCACGCCGCGCCAGGATAGGATCGATCTGGTCCCTGACCATCTCACGGTAACCGGTAGCCAGTTTCCGCGCCTCGCCAAGCGAGACGCGCGAAACCGGACCGAGACCCATCTCCCGAACACGCCCATTGAGTTTGAACCGGAATACCCACGAGCGCGCGCCGCTGTCGGCGATCTGCAAGTAAAGGCCACCTCCGTCGGCGTAGTGGCCCGGGGCCACCTTCTTCGCAATTCGCAGTGCGCCGAGCCGGTGCAGTTGTCGTCCCGCCATGACACCCTCCTACCCGCTTACCCATCGTCCTACCCATACTTCATGGGGAAATTGTGCGGGATCGCGGTGGAAGCAGCAAGCACATCGTTACCCATAAAACGCTTTTAAATCAGCGCCTTACCGTACGTTTTCGGAACTTGCAGGAATGCCCGGGAAGGCTTGACTGGCGGAAGGCAGCCGGAGTCGAACCGACCTGAGAGCGTCTGACACCCTCAACTGGGTTTGAAGCCCAGCCGCGCCACCGGACACGAATGCCTTCCTACGGTGATTGAACTACACGTTGCCGATGATCAGAGCAGATCGAGCCAGCGACTATCCGTGCGCAGCAGATGCAGGCCACGGTGGAAGCGAGTATACCCAACCCGGTCGAAGAACTCCAAAAGCTGAATCGCGCGTTTCCGGCCCAATCCGGTAACGTCGCGAAACGGTGCGGCCGCAACCATACCGGCATTCTTTTGCGCCTCGGCAGCCGCGATCGAAGCCAGTTCCCGAATCACCTCCGGATGATAAAAAAGATCACGCACGACCTGAAACAGCTCGCCCTGCCGCGCGAGCTTGCGCATCAATTGACGCACACGCTCCTCGGATACGCCGTGCGCGCCGGCCAGATCACGCACCCACGGCGGATCGAAATGCCCCGCTTTGACCGCCGGCAGTAACGTCGCCGCGAGCGCGCGATCGGCGTCGTCGAGCGTCACCGTGTGGCCCGGCAGATGCAGCCAGGGCCCGTGTTTGACGATCTCGCCACGCGTCGCGGCATCGTCGACAAGCGCGCGCCATAGCGCGTCGTTCACCAGCGGCGCCGCGATGCGCCGCAAACGCGAGACGTCCGGGCCCAACTCGTCCGGCGAACGTTCGTGGTACTGCGCGAGCGTCGTCGTCAATCGAGTATTGAGCGCTAGCCAGAGCGTGTCGGCGACTAGCAATGCGTCCTCGCCTGGCAGTGCCACGACACGCGTGTTGGGCGGCAACGCAAGCGCGGCCGCCGGCATGCCTGTCAAACTTTCCAGCAGCGAGCGCGACAAGCCATGCGGTGCTCTCGCGAAGATGGCGTCGAGCGTGCCGGTGTCGAGCATCGTCTGAAGCGCATCGAGCCACGCCAGCCGCTCGGCCGAGCGACGCTTGCGCGACGGCGCGAACGGATCGAGCACATGGCCACCGCCGATCGTGCGATCGGCCTGCGCGTTGCGCACCACGAAGCGATCGCCCGGCAGCGCGCAAACCGGCCGCTCGAACACGAGTTGAACGCGGGCACGCTGACCGGCGCCGAGTGTGTCGCCATCGAGCAACGCGACATGCGCGACCTGGTGTTGCGTGCCCAGATGCACATGCAGCGGCGCCCAGTGCTCCAACGTGAGCGGTGCATCGGCGAGCAGGGTCAGCATGACGTCGATTCGCTGCGACGCCTGCGAGAGCCGCGGATCGACGATCCAGTCGCCGCGATCGATCGCGCTCTTCTCGATGCCCGCCAGGTTCAATGCGCAGCGCTCGCCGGCGCGTCCGCTTTGCGCCGGACGATTCTGCGCATGAATGCTGCGCACGCGCACCGGTTGATTCTTCGGCGCGAGCAGCATCGTGTCGCCGACCGCCACGCGGCCCGACACCACGGTGCCGGTCACGATCGTGCCTTGGCCCGAGAGCGTGAAGACACGATCCACTGCGAGACGAAACAGACCGTCATCGCGCTTCATACGCCACGCCGCGGCTGCCGCGTGCAGATGGGCCTTCAACGCGGCCACGCCAGGATCGTCGGCGCGCACCGCGCAGGTATCGAACACGGGCGCGTCCTGAAGCACGCTGCTGCTCAGAAACGCGCGCACTTCGTCGTGCACTTCCTGCAGACGCTGCGCGTCCACGCGGTCCACCTTGGTCAGCGCGACGGCGCCACGCTGAATACCGAGCAGTTCGACGATCGCCAGATGCTCGCGCGTTTGCGGCATCACGCCGTCGTCGGCGGCAATCACGAGCAGGGCGAAATCGATGCCGCTCGCGCCCGCGGTCATGGTATGCACGAGCTTCTCGTGGCCCGGCACGTCGATCAGGCCGAGCACGTCGCCATTCTCGAGCGGCACGTACGCGTAGCCCAATTCGATCGAAATGCCGCGCGCCTTTTCTTCTTTGAGCCGATCCGTATCGACGCCCGACAGCGCTTTCACCAGGCTCGTTTTCCCGTGGTCGATATGTCCCGCCGTACCGACGATCATGCGCGCGCGCCTTTCAGTTGCTCGATCAGTTGCGCTTCGTCGGCGGCTTCGAGACAGCGCAGATCGAGGCGCAACGCATCGTCCGCGATACGGCCGATCACGGGCCGCGCCATCTCGCGCAGCATCTTTTCGAGCGCGAGCAATTGACGGCCACCGCGTTTACCGTCCGCCATTCTGACGACTAGACCGTAACTCGGCAGCACGTCGACCGGCAAAGCGCCGCTGCCGATCTGGCTGAACATCGGCTCCGCCGTCACAGCATAGCGTTCGCCGAATGTGCGCTGCAACGCGGGCTGCACGCGCTCCGCGGCGAGACGGATGTCGTCGGCGGGACGGGTCAACAAACGCAACGTGGTGAGCCGCTCCGAGAGTTTCTCCGGCGCGCGATACAACTGCAGCACAGGCTCCAGCGCCGCAAGCGTCAGTTTGCCGACGCGCAACGCACGCTTGAGCGGATGCTTCTTGATCTTCGCGATCAGATCGCGCCGCCCGACAATCAAACCGGCTTGTGGACCACCGAGCAACTTGTCGCCGCTGAACGTGACGAGGTCGGCGCCGGCCTCGACGGTTTCGCGCACCGTCGGTTCGCGCGGCAAACCCCATTGGCTCAGATCGACCAGCGTGCCGCTGCCGAGATCCACGGCAACCGCAAGACCGCGCGCGTGGGCGAGCGGCGCAATCTCATCCAGACCGACCTCTTTGGTGAAACCGCTGATCGCATAGTTACTGGCGTGGACCTTCATCAGCAGCGCGGTTTGCGGGCCGATGGCTTCGTCGTAGTCCTTTAGATGCGTGCGGTTCGTCGTGCCGACTTCGCGCAGTTTCGCGCCCGCGCGGCTCATGATGTCGGGAATGCGAAATGCGCCGCCGATTTCAACCAGCTCGCCGCGGGACACGATGACTTCTTTCTTCGACGCCAGCGCGGACAGCGTGAGCAGCACGGCAGCCGCGTTGTTGTTGACCACGGTGGCCGCTTCGGCGCCGGTCAATTCGCAGATGAGATCGTCGATCAGATCGTCGCGATCGCCGCGCTTGCCGGTGCCAAGATCGAACTCGAGGTTGGCGGGTTGCGTGAGCGCCTTCATCACGGCCTGCACCGCTTCGTCGGGCAGCAATGCGCGGCCGAGATTGGTATGCAACACCGTGCCGGTCAAATTGAAAACGCTGCGCAAGCGCGACTCGTTGCGCTGGCGCAGCGCGGCTTCGACTGAACTCTTCAGTTGCGCGACGTCGAGCGCGCTCACGGACGCATCGCCCGACTGCGCGCCGGCGCGCCAGGTGTCGAGCGCCTCGCGCACCGCGCTCAACACCTGCGTGCGCCCGTATTCGCCGATCAACGCCGCGAACTCGACCGACGCCATCAGCTTTTCCACCGACGGCACGCGCGCCATCAGCGCCCGCAATTCAGAGCCGCTTACATCGCTCACGAGGCAATCCCTTTTCCAGTCACATCCACTCGCTGCTAGTCAGACTCGCCGGAAGCGTCATCCGCATTGACGCCCTGTTCGGGCCACAGCCACGGATGCGGCGACGCCCGCCGGTAACCTTCCGCCCCCATCAACAGATCCAGCGTGAGACTGGCGAGATCGTCCGCGAACGGTTCGAAATCGTAGTCCTTCGACTGAATGCCGATCTTTCGATAAGTATGGCATTCGTCGCACGATTCCGCTTTCAACGCGGCGTTCTTGGATTCCGCTTCACGCGTGGCCTCGTCGGCTTCCGGCGAGCCGACCGTGTGATAGGCGATGCCCTTGGTCGAATCGCAGTTCGAGCACTTCGTGCGAACCATGTGCCACTCGGTCGAGCACAGGCCGCATTGCAGGTAGCGGTAATTGTCATACGCGCCGCCCACGCGCACGATGCTCGCCACCGGATGCGATCCGCACACGGGACACAGGCCGAGCGTCTCGATGTACGGCACCTCGCGCTTGTCGATATCGGCAGCGAGGTCGGTCCACACCACTTGCAGCGCGGCCACGATGAACGGCGCGCTCGCCGGATCGACTTCTTCGAAGCGCTGCGCGAAGATTGCGTCAGCCTGAAATTCGAGCGCGCTGGTGTCGAGCGTGCGCAGCCGGTCGATCAGCGCTTCGAGCGGCGGCGTAAGCGGGGCCGCCGCCGCCACTTTGTCGAGCAACTGGCGCAGCACGTCGCGCCACGCCGGATCGCGCACGCCGGAAAGCGCCGGAATCAGCGGCATGGAATGCTGCTGCGCACTCGCGATCAACTCGGCGCTGGGCGGTTGCGCCTTGAAGCTCGCCATCACGGCTTGCTGCGCATCGGCGAGCACGGCCATCAGGCGCAAATAGCCGGCGATCGGGTTGTTAAGCGCCGCAAGCTGGCGCAGCCGCGCGGCGCGCGCGGAAAACACCGCGAGCCGTTCCGGCATGCGAATGCGCGGAATCGCCGAATGATCGAGCGATTCGATATCGCCGGCTTCGAGAATACGTTGAACCACAGTATCGACCTCTGAAAACTAAGGAGCCGCCGCCGTTCATCGAACGAGAGCGGCGGCTCGGATGCAGCACGCCGGAAGCCGCGCTGCCTGGGTTGCCTCTGCGTGGCCCGCTATTTACCGATGATTTCCTTGAACCAGTTCGGATGATGCTTTCGCGCCCAGCCGTAGGTCACCGTACCGCGCGTCATGGCGCCGATCGAGCCCTTGATCCACAACGCCGCATAAATATGCACGACGATGCCGACGATCAGCACGAATGCCGCCGCGGCATGCACGAGCGCCGCGAGCCGGATGATCTCGATCGGAAAGTAGAACGAGAAATAGCGCCGCCAGATCACGATGCCACTCGCCAGCAACAGCAGCAGGCAGATCACCATGGTGAAAAATAGCAGCTTTTGACCGGCGTTGTACTTGCCGATCGCGGGGAGCTTTTCCTCGCGATTGTTGAGCACGTCGTCGATCTGCCTCATCCACTGAAGGTCGGCTTTGTCGAGATAGTTGTGATGCCAGAAGCGCAACGCAAGAATCAGAAACGACAGGAACATCACGCAGCCGACGAAGGGATGCAGAATTCGCGTCCATTGCCCACCGCCGAAGATCGCGTAGAGCCACGACATGGCCGGATGAAACATGGCGAGGCCGGACAGCGCCAGCAGGACGAACGTGATCGCGGTGATCCAGTGATTCGTACGTTCATTCGGCGTGTAGCGCACGATCAGGCTGTTGCCCTTCACGTCCTTCAGTTCGGTATGCTCAGGGTGCTTCATTGGATGCCTCCCGCGAACGGCGTACTTCGTCGGCTTCGTGCTGGGCTTCGGCTTCATCCGCCTCCGACACCTCGTTCGGACCGACACGCGTGTAGTGGAAGAACCCGGCCAGCGCCGCGAACGCGATACCTGCGAGCGCCAGCGGCTTGGCCAGCCCCTTCCACAGCGTCACCATCACGCTGATCTTCGGATTCTGCGGCAATCCGTGATATAGAGTGGGCTTGTCGGCATGATGCAGTACGTACATCACGTGCGTGCCGCCC
The DNA here is from genome assembly GCF_046027355.1 of Paraburkholderia sediminicola. GTDB lineage: Bacteria > Pseudomonadota > Gammaproteobacteria > Burkholderiales > Burkholderiaceae > Paraburkholderia > Paraburkholderia sediminicola_B. The sequence goes on from NZ_JAQQEK010000015.1 coordinate 193,294, forward strand.
ACGCCGGCAGGATCGTACAAACCGGCGTTCTGGAAACCGCGTTCCTTCAGATCTTCAATCCGGTCCGCAGCCTGTTGCTTCATGTCCTCCTTGGTGCCGAACATGATCGCGCCGGTCGGGCAAGTCTTCACGCAAGCCGGTTCCTGGCCGACCGCCACGCGGTCCGAACACAGCGTGCACTTGTACGCGCGGTTGTCCTTCTTCGAAATGCGTGGCACGTTGAACGGGCAACCGGTGATGCAATAGCCGCAGCCGATGCAGTTTTCCTCGTGGAAATCCACGATGCCGTTGGTGTACTGCACAATCGCGCCCGGTGACGGACAGGCCTTCAGACAACCGGGATCCTCGCAGTGCATGCAGCCATCCTTGCGGATCAGCCACTCGAGATCGCCTTCGGTGTTCTCGTATTCCGAGAACCGCATGACGGTCCACGAATGTTCGCTCAGATCGCGCGGGTTGTCGTAGATGCCCGTTGTCGTGCCGATTTCATCGCGCAGATCGTTCCATTCCATGCAGGCGGTCTGACACGCCTTGCAGCCAATGCACTTCGACACGTCGATGAGCTTGGCGACCGTGCCCGTGGCCGGCTCACGCACTTGCGGTTCAGGCAAGGTCGTGGCCGAGAGGCGTTTGATGTCCAGTGATTGCAGTGCCATCTCTTCTCCCTATGCCTTTTCGACCTTGACGAGGAACGATTTGAATTCCGGTGTTTGCGAATTCCCATCGCCCACGGAGGGCGTTAGCGTATTGACGAGATAGCCCGGCTTCGCGAGTCCCTTGAAGCCCCAATGCAGCGGCAATCCGACTGTCTGGACTTTCTTTCCTTCGATCATCAGCGGCTTGATCCGCTTGGTGACGAGCGCCACGGCAATGATGTGCCCGCGATTGGACGACACCTTGACGCGGTCCCCGGCCACCACGCCCACCTCCTTCGCCAGATCCTCGCCGATCTCCACGAACTGTTGCGGCTGCACGATTGCGTTCAAGCGCGCGTGCTTGGTCCAGTAGTGGAAATGCTCCGTCAGACGATACGTGGTCGCCGTATGCGGGAATTTCTCGTGCGTGCCGAACGCGGCCCGGTCATCGGGGAACACGCGCGCCGCCGGACTGCTGACGACCGCCTTGTTGTTCGGATGCAGCGGGTTATAGCCGAGCGGCGTTTCAAACGGTTCGTAGTGCTCCGGGAATGGCCCTTCCACCAGACCGTCACGCGAGAAGAAGCGCGCCACGCCTTCCGCGTTCATGATGAACGGATTCATGCCGTTTTCGGGCGGTTCGTCGGCTTTGAAGTCGGGAATGTCCGCACCCGTCCACGCCTTGCCGTTCCACGCGATCAGCTTGCGCTTCGGATCGAACGGCTTGCCGCTGACGTCGCATGAAGCACGGTTGTACAGAATCCGCCGGTTTGCCGGCCAGGCCCACGCCCAGTTCAGCGTATTGCCGATGCCGGTCGGGTCGGAGTTGTCGCGGCGGCCCATCTGGTTGCCCGCCTGGGTCCATGCGCCGCAGAAGATCCAGCAACCGCTCGCGGTGCTGCCGTCGTCGCGCAACTGTGCGAAGCTCGCCAGTTGTTCGCCCTTTTTGGCGAGCACCTTGGTTTTGTCGGTCGCGTCGGTGACGTCGGCGAGCGCCTTGCCGTTGAACTCCATGGCGATCTCTTCGGGCGTCGGGCTTTCCGGGTCGGCATACGGCCAGCTCATCTTGAGAATCGGATCGGGATACTTGCCGCCGTTCTTCCTGTAAGCCTCGCGGATGCGCAGCCATAGCCCCGACATGATCTCGAGGTCGCTCTTCGCTTCTCCGGGGCCCTCCGCGCCCTGCCAGTGCCACTGCAGCACGCGGCTGGAGCTGACCAGCGAACCGCGCTCTTCCGCGAAACAGGTGGTCGGCAAACGGAATACCTCGGTCGCGATCGACGTGGGATCGACGTCGTTGAACTCGCCGAAATTCTTCCAGAACTCGGAGGTTTCGGTGGCGAGCGGGTCCATGATGACAAGCCACTTCAGCTTGGCCAGACTCGCGCCGATCTTCGCCTTGTTCGGCGCCGCGGCGAGCGGATTGAAGCCCTGCGCGATGTAGCCGGTCATCTTGCCTTGATTCATCAGCTCGAAGACCTGCAGCATGTCGTATGACTTATCGAGCTTCGGCAGATAGTCGAAACCGAAGTTGTTTTCGGCGGTCGCGTTATCGCCCCACCATGACTTCATGAAACTGACATGGAAAGCGCGATAGTTGCGCCAGTAGCTCAACTGATTCGGCCGCAGCGGCTGGCTCGCGCGTTTCGCGATGAAGGCGTCGAAGTCCTGTTCGGCTTCCAGCGGCAGCGTCATGTAACCCGGCAACAGGTTCGACATCAGACCGAGGTCGGTCAAACCCTGAATGTTCGAGTGACCGCGCAGCGCATTCATGCCGCCGCCCGCAATGCCGATATTGCCTAGCAGCAATTGCACCATCGCGCCGGTGCGGATGATCTGCGCGCCGATCGAGTGATGCGTCCAGCCGAGCGCGTACAGGATCGTGCCGGCGCGCCCTGGGACAGCCGTCGACGCGAGCATCTCGCACACCTTGAGGAATTTTTCCTTAGGCGTGCCGCACGTGCTTTCGACCTGTTCAGGCGTGTAGCGCGAATAGTGCTGCTTCATCAGTTGATAGACGCAGCGCGGGTGCTGCAAGGTCGGATCGACTTTGGCGAAGCCGTCGTCGCCGCGTTCGTAATCCCACGAACTCTGGTCGTACTTGCGCTTGTCGGCGTCGTAGCCGGAATAGAGACCGTCGGTAAACGAGAAGTCCTCACGAACGATGAACGGCATGTCCGTGTAGTTCTTCACATACTCGTGCTGGATCTTGTCGTTGGTGAGCAGATAGTTGATCACCCCGCCGAGGAACACGATGTCCGAGCCAGTGCGAATCTGCGCGTAATAGTCCGCAACCGATGCCGTGCGCGTAAAGCGCGGATCGACCACGATCAACCTCGCCTTGCGATGCGCCTTGGCTTCAGTGACCCATTTGAAACCGCACGGGTGCGCCTCGGCCGCATTGCCGCCCATCACCAGAATCACATCCGCGTTCTTGATGTCGACCCAATGGTTCGTCATCGCTCCACGGCCAAACGTCGGGGCAAGACCTGCCACCGTCGGGCCGTGTCAGACACGTGCTTGGTTGTCGAATGCGAGCATGCCAAGACTGCGGACAGTCTTGTGCGTCAAATAACCGACTTCATTGCTACCGGCCGATGCAGCGAGCACGCCGGTGGTCAGCCAGCGGTTGACCTTCTTGCCGTCTGCCGTGGTCTCGACGAAGTTGGCGTCGCGATCTTCCTTCATCAATTTCGCAATGCGGTCGAGCGCGTCTTCCCACGACATGCGCTTCCATTCATTCGAGCCCGCCGCGCGATACTCCGGATACTTCAGACGGCTCGGGCTGTGAATGAAGTCGATCAGGCTCGCGCCCTTCGGGCACAGCGTGCCGCGATTGACCGGATGATCGGGATCGCCTTCGATATGGATGATGCTGGACTTTGCGTTCTTGGCGTTGTCGCCGAGTCCGTACATCAGGATGCCGCAGCCTACCGAACAGTACGGGCAGGTATTGCGGGTTTCGGTTGTGCGCGACAACTTGTACTGACGGACTTCCGCTAACGCGGGCGTCGGCGAGAAGCCCATGAGGGCGAGACTCGATCCGGCTAGCGTGGTGGCGGAGATCTTCAGAAATTGTCGCCGGGACATTTGGGGCATTGGATGGCCTCGGCTCTTAATGGGGACACTGATAACGATTATAGAGACCGGTATGAAATCCTGCAGCGAGACTTAAGCCTTCTACAGTGCAACTAAATATGAAGTGCCACAGCCGGTTTATAAAAGTCGAGGCATTGTTATTGCTGAGTCTGTGAGTTACGGATCGACACTTACTCCAGATCTTTGGCGCACCTATGACCTACCTACTTCTGAAGTCTTTTCTCGCGGGCAATCTTTACGGCGCAGTGAAATCGCGTGCATCGGTCAGCGTTGTCTCGCTCGCGCTGGGTGTCGCGATGCTCGCGACGAGTCCGCACGGTATTGCTCAGATCACACAAGGCAGTGGTTCGTCGCAGCAGGAGAACCGCACCTCTTCGATGGGATCGGCGCCGGATGCGTCCGCGTCCGCGGTCCATGAATCGCACAAGCCGCAGACGAAAGATGGCGGTTCGGCGAACTCGCGCGGCAAGACTGGCGGGCAGGGTCACAAGTCCCAAGGCGCGGGCGGCTTCGATAGCGGCCTCTATGGCACGGGGACGGGCAGCAACAAGTAACGAGTGCGGCTGCAGTCCTTTTGTCGCACCTTTGCGGCAAGCGCATCGCGAGCGTGGGGCGCGTTATGGGCAGGCGCGGAGGAATGCACGGCGCGTTTCCTGTTCTGCCGGGATCGCTCCGGCGGCGGCCGTTCCCTGCGCATTGCCCGAACAACCATCATAATGGCGGTCATTCGTAGCCTGAAATGCCCGCCACAATGACCGATACCCCCAGCCACGCAAGCGCGTCGCCCCGTCTGACCAGTCTGTCGCACGGCGGCGGTTGCGGCTGCAAGATCGCGCCTGGCCTGCTCGCCGATCTGCTCAAGCGCAGCGCGCCGCTGCCGTTCTTTCCCGATCTGCTGGTCGGTAACGACACCGCCGACGATGCCGCCGTCTACAAGCTCAACGACGAGCAGGCGATCGTCGCCACGACCGACTTCTTCATGCCGATCGTCGACGACCCGTTCGACTTCGGCCGCATCGCGGCGACCAATGCGCTGTCCGACGTCTACGCCATGGGCGGCAAGCCGCTCATGGCGCTGGCCATCGTCGGCATGCCGATCAACGTGCTGCCGCACGACGTGATCGCAGCCGTGCTGAAGGGCGGCGAATCCGTGTGCGCCGAGGCCGGCATTCCGCTCGCCGGCGGCCATTCGATCGATTCGGTCGAGCCCATCTACGGCCTCGTCGCCATCGGCGTGGTCGATCCGAAGCGCGTCAAACGCAATGCGGACGCGCACGCGGGCGATGTGCTGATTCTCGGCAAGCCGCTAGGCGTGGGCATTCTCTCGGCAGCGCTGAAGAAAGACCGGCTCGACGCCGCCGGCTACGCCGCCATGATCGGCGCGACGACCAAACTCAACCGGCCGGGCGCGGACCTGTCCAAGCTCGACGGCGTGCACGCGCTCACGGATATCACCGGCTTCGGCCTGCTCGGCCATACGCTCGAACTGGCGCGCGGCTCGAACCTGACCGCCCGCGTGCGCTACGCGGATTTGCCGTGGTTGCCGGACGTGGTGAGCCTCGCGGAAGCCGGCATTTTTACCGGCGCGTCGGGACGCAACTGGGACGCATACGGTAAAAACATCGTTTTGCCCTCCTCATTTCCTGCGACGGCGCGCACCCTGCTCACCGACCCGCAAACCTCGGGCGGCCTGCTGGTTTCGTGCGCGCCGCAAGCCGTCGACGAGGTTCTCGCCCTGTTCCGCGCCGACGGATTCGGCGAGGCGTGTGTGATCGGCGAAATGGTCAGTGGAGAAGGACGCGTCGAGGTCATCTGAGCCGCGAGCAACGGCGTGGGGGGCGCATGCGGGAAGCAGCCCTACGCGCCCACCGGCTTGGATTCACGGCGCATGCGATAATTTCAACCTGCCGCAGCCGGCCCGTTTTATCCCCAACTCCTTGAAAAACCTACTCGTCAGCCTCGAAAAAGCAGGTGATTTCGATGAAATCATCGATGTGCGCACGCCCCTCGAGTTTGCGGAAGACCATATTCCGGGCGCGCTCAACGCGCCCGTGCTGAGCAACGAAGAGCGCGTGCTGGTCGGCACGACGTACAAGCAGGTATCGCCGTTCGAAGCCACGCGGATCGGCGCGGCGCTGGTCGCGCGCAATATCGCGCACCATCTGGAAACGACTTTCGCCGACCGGCCGCGCAACTGGCGGCCGCTGATCTATTGCTGGCGCGGCGGCAAGCGCTCGGGTTCGGTGACCACGCTGTTCAATATGATCGGCTGGCAGGCGCGCCAACTCGATGGCGGCTACAAAACCTATCGGCGGGCCACGCTCGACACGCTCGGCACCTTGCCGAAGACCTTCTCATACATCGCGCTGGTGGGCCCGACCGGCAGCGGCAAGACGCGCCTGCTCGCGGCCCTGAACGCCGCGGGTGCGCAGACGCTGGATCTCGAAGCGCTGGCCGCGCATCGCGGCTCGCTGCTCGGCGCCTGGGCCGGCGTGGCGCAGCCGTCGCAGAAACGTTTCGATACGCTGCTCGTGAGCGCGTTGCGCACGTTCAATCCGGCACGGCCGGTGTTCGTGGAAGCGGAGAGCCGGCGCATCGGCTCGGTCGCGCTGCCGCTCGCGCTGCTCGACACGTTTCATCAGGGTCGCTGCGTCGAGGTGATTTCGAGCCGCGAAGATCGCGCGGCATTCCTGCTGCACGACTATGCCCATCTGTTCGACGATCCCGATTCACTGAAGGGGCAGTTGCAACGGATGATCGGTTTGCATAGCCGGGAACGTGTCACCGGCTGGCAAAAGCTCGTCGACGACAACCGACGTGCCGAACTCGCGCATGAGCTGATCGAGCGTCACTACGATCCGGCGTATGCGCGCAGCAGCCATCAGCATTTCGTCCATTTGCCGCGCGCACTGCAATGGAATTTCCGCCCCAACGACACCGATGTCGTCGACCAGGCAAGAGCGCTGCTTGCGCAGTACGACCGCAGCGCGCTCGCTGTCATCTGATTAAAACCAACATTTAAGACCACCATGCAATCAACCCTTCGACAACCACGAGTCGCTCTTGGCTGGATCGTCTTTTTGCTGATCGCTGTGGTCGGCCTCTTTTATGTGAAGTGGTTCCCGTACTACAACCGCGCGTTCGTGGCCGCGAGCCAGCACTCCATCGGCAAATCCATCCTGATGGGCACGTCGGCGAGCGCGCCGGCGGCGTCGTGGCAGGCTGCCATCGACTACGCCTTCGCCTACGGCAAAGCGATCTGGCAAGCGATGGTGCTCGGGCTGCTGCTCGGTTCGGCGGTGCAGGCGCTGATTCCGCCGCAATGGGTCGCGCGCGCGCTCGGCCGCACCGATTTCAGCAGCGTCGTGAAGGGTGGCTTGTTGTCGTTGCCGGGCATGATGTGCACGTGCTGCGCGGCGCCGGTCGTGGCGGGCTTGCGTGCGCGTCAGGCGGCGCCGGGCGCGGCTATCGCGTTCTGGCTCGGCAATACCGCGTTGAATCCGGCTACGCTGATCTTCATGGGCTTCGTGCTCGGCTGGCAGTGGATGGGCCTGCGCCTCGCCCTGGGCATCGTGATGGTCTTCGGCCTCGGCTATCTGGTGAACCGCATGGTGACGCCGAAGGAAGCCGAAGCGTCGCGCGAAGCGATGGCGCAACTGGTCGCCGGCGATGTGCCCCGCACCGCCTTCGCCCGCTGGGTGAAAATCCTCGGCACGATGACGCTGCGGCTCGTTCCCGAATACATCGTGCTCGTGCTGATTCTCGGCGCGGCGCGCACGTGGCTGTTTCCGCATGTCGGACCGGATATCGACAACAGCCTGCTGTGGATCATCGCGCTGTCCATCGCCGGCACGCTGTTCGTGATTCCGACCGCGGGCGAAGTGCCGATCATCCAGGCCATGCTCTCGTTCGGCATGGCGGCCGGCCCGGCTGGCGCGTTGCTGATGACTCTGCCGCTGATCAGTGTCCCGTCGATGGCCATGCTCGGACGCTCGTTTCCGCGGCGTGTGCTGACGGTCGTGGCGTTGGCCGTGGTGGTGTGTGGGGTGATCAGCGGGTTGCTGGCTGTCGCGTTGGGGTTTTAAAGCATGAAACGTATTGCCGCATTTGCTTTGACGTGCTGGTCGGCTGCCGGCCTGCTTTACTTCGGACAGCATTCGGTGGCGCTGATCATGGTGAGCGGGGTGGTTGCGCTGGCTGGTTTTGATCTGCTTCGTCCGTGACAGCGTGCTGATGCGAAAGCGTGAGCGTTGGTGCTTTGCTCGCACGGCTAAAAACATGGGACCTCTGCTCTGCTGTTAGCCGTTTTTCGTTTCGGACAAGCGAGTGTTTGCGCTGACTCGCTTACTTCTTCAGCGCCTCGCGAATCGCGGAAAGCCACAACGCCACCGCATGCGCGCCCGGATCCACGTAACCTAGCGCGCGATCGCCGACATAACTCGAGCGCCCGCGCCGTGGATGCATCGACGCCGTTTGCGAGGCGCCTTCGGTTGCCGCGTCGACGGCCGCTTGCAACGCGGCATCCAATGCATCCTGACGTGCGAGAGCGGATTGCAATGCGTCGGCGGCCGGCTTCAATGCATCGACCATCGTGCGATCGCCCGGATGCGCACCGCCCAGTTCCATCAAGCCGTCGACACCCGCGCCGAACGCCGCCGCCCATTCCTTCGGCGTCGATCCGCCTGACTGTTCGAGCGCGACCGCCGCGCGTACCAGCATCACCGCGTAAAGCGGGCCCGACGTACCGCCGACCACGCGCCGCAGCGTCGCCGACAGGCTGCGCAATACGGCGCCCGGCGTCGTTTCAGCCGGATAGCCATCGAGCTCGTGAAGTATCGCGCGTGCACCGCGCGACAGACTGATGCCGAGATCGCCGTCGCCGACGCGTTGATCCATGTCCGTCAACGTCGGCTCCGCTTTCAGCAGGCACGCGCAAACGGCTTCGATCACGCGGCGCAACGTCGCTTCAGGCGACAGCGTCGCACCGCTTGCGCGCTCCGGCTCGGCAGGCGCGGGCCGCACGGAAACCTGTGCAATGCGGCCGCTGAGCGCGGGCCACGCGCTGGTATGTGCGACGGCGTCGAGCCAGCCGAGCCGTTGGTCGTCCACGCGCAGCAGCGTCAGCGAGACGCCGGCCATTTCCAGCGCGCTCAGGAACGTGCCGGCCCACGCACGTTCCACCTTGATGCCGCGGGCCGCCAGATAACGCAGCGCGGAGCCGGCCACAATGCTCAATTCGCTCGACGGCGTGCCGCCTAAATTGTTCACCAGCAATGCCACCCGCACACCGGCCTGCAACGACAGATCGCCGACGATCTTCGCCAGCAGCTTGTCGACGATCGCGCCGGCGGGCTCCATCGCTCCGCGCTCCACACCCGGTTCGCCATGAATGCCAAGCCCCCATTCGATCTCGCCGTCAGCCAATTCGAAGCCCGGCTTGCCCGCAGCCGGCACCGTGCACGCGGTGAGCGCGACGCCCATCGTGCCGAGCGAAGCCGCCACGTCGCGCGCGATCCGCGCGACTTCCGCCAGCGGGCGGCCCGCCGCGGCAGCCGCGCCCGCGATCTTGTGAACCAGCACGGTCCCCGCGAGCCCGCGACGGCCCGCATGATCGCCGCTTGCCGTCAGCGCGACGTCGTCGGCGACGATCACCATTTCCGTGGGGATGCCTTCGGCGCGCGCGATCTCTGCCGCGAGGCCGAAGTTGAAGCGGTCGCCCGTGTAGTTCTTCACGATCAGCAAGGCGCCGGCCTTGCCGGCCACCGCGCGGATCGCGTCGAGCACGGCGTCGGTGGACGGCGACGTGAAGACTTCACCCGCGACCGCCGCACTCAGCATGCCGGAGCCCACATAACCGCCGTGCGCGGGCTCGTGGCCCGAGCCGCCGCCCGAGATCAGCGAGACTTCGCCGCGCGCCGCGGCGGCCTCGGCATCCGCTCGCACGACGATCGTGCTGCCTTGCAACAGGGAGAGATGGGGATTGAGCGCCGCGAGTCCGTCGAGCATGTCCGGAACAACCGCGGAGACCTCGTTGATGAGCTTCTTCATTGCGTCAGCTTCCTTTTGAGCTGCCCGCGCTTTCGTCGCGCGCTGACGGCAGTTTATTCAGTGGCGAAACCGGGAGGCTTAACTGTACCGCGCATTGGTTCACGACGACGTGAGACGGCAACGATGGACGCACAAAGGCACTCACGGCGAACGAGTCACGCTGCGTCGAATTGAAGGCAATACGGAGGGGAGAAACTGACAGGACAGCGGCACAACAGACAGTGCGCCGAGGTGATGCGAGAACCTGACAGTAGACGAAAGCGAAGCCGCTTTCGTCTACGTCACGGATGCGTTGGTAGGCTCGATTGGATTCGAACCAACGACCCCCACCATGTCAAGGTGGTGCTCTAACCAACTGAGCTACGAGCCTTTAGAGGCGCGAATTATAGAGAACCCGTGCGCTCTGCACAAGCCCCTGACAGCACTTCTGTCGATTCAATTCGCGGATGGCCACTCAGTCTGCGTATCGAGCGGAAAAACCGGCCGCTTCACGCGCTTGAAAGCGAACAGGCCGTAGTCCGAACTCGTCACGCCGCGGCTGTCGCATTCCACCAGCGCCGCGGCGATCGGCACGAAAACGGGCCGACAATACATGCGCGATTTCAACAACAGGAAACGCGCGCGACGCGGATCGATGCCGACGCTCTCGAACACGCCCAGGTCCCACGGTTCGTGCGTGCGCTCGGTCGTCACGAGCTTGACGGTGCCCGTGTCGAGGACCGCGGCGCGTCCCATGAAGGCACGCTGCCCGGTGTATGTCGGGCCGCTGATCACGTACTCGCCGTCGGTCAACGCGCGCACCACGCCGGTCACGGCAAGCGGCGGACGCGGCTTGAGCGCATCGCTCGCGACCTTGTTGCCGATGGTCACCGTCACCGTGCTGCCCACGCCGGCCGACATCAACGCCGCAACCGCTTGCGGATCGCACAACGGCCCGCTCACGATGCCGTCGAGCTTCTGCTTCAAGGCTTCTTCGAGCAGATCCATCGTGTCGCATGTGCCGCCCGACATGCAGTTGTCGCCGTGATCGAGCAGGAGCACGGGCTTGTCGGCGTCCACTGCGAGCGAGGCGGCTTGTGCGACGGATTCAGCGAGCGGCGCGCTGCGATACACGAAATCCTCGCGTTCGTTCCAGATCTGCTCCGCGATGCGTTCTGCTACCTCTTCGGCATGAGCAGGATCGCCGTTGCCCACCACTACGACGCTGATGCATGGCGCCTCGATATCAGCGAGCGAGAAGCCAGACAGCACCGACACCGCGAGCATGCCGTCGGCCTCGGCGGCGCGCGCGGCATCCACGGCGCGCTTCATCGCGCCTTCGGCAGTCGCGCTGCGCAGCGTGTGCGTGAGCAAGGGCGGTTGGCGCCATGCGATCACAGGCTTCGCCTTGCCGTGGACCAGGTCGAACATCAGACGCGCCGCATGCGCGCCGGTCTCGTACATATCGACGTGTGGATAGGTCTTGAAGCTGACGATCACGTCCGCGTTGTCGATCATCTTTTTCGTGACGTTGCCGTGCAAGTCGAGCGCGACGGCGATCGGCGCATCCGGCAGCAATGTGCGCACGCGTTCGAGCAGGTCGCCTTCGCCATCGTTCGAATTCTCGGCGACCATCGCGCCGTGCAGATCGAGCATGACAGCGTCGCAACCTGCTGCCGCCGACACGATCGCCTCGCAGATTGCATCGTAAGCGGCGGCCTCGACCGGCCCGCTCGGATTCGCCGACGCCGACACGGGCGTCACGATGTCGGCATGCTCATGCTCGGCTGCGTCGATGAACGCGGCCATCGCCGTCTGCATGCCTTTGTTGTCGTTGAACGCGTCTTCGCCATAGGTCGGACCGTTACGGCCGAACGCTGCCAACGGCGTGGCCACCGGCGAAAACGTGTTGGTCTCGTGATTCATGCGCGCGATGAGGATCTTCATGCGTCTGCGCTCCCCGCTTTCTGCGCGGCGTTCAGCATGGCCTGCAGCAGCACGTTGCAACCGGCTTCGAGATGATCCGCGCGGGCGTCTTCGATTTCGTTGTGACTGATGCCGTCTTTGCACGGCACGAAGATCATCGCCGCGGGCGCGACTCTCGCGAGATAAACGGCGTCATGGCCGGCGCCGCTGATCACGTCCATCGATGAAAAACCGAGCGTGTCCGCGCCCTGCTTCACGGCGCCGACCAGTTCCGCGGCGAACGGTTGCGGCGGGAAGTACACCACTTGCTCGACGTCCACCGTGATGCCGGTTTTCTCGCCCGCTAGCGAGCATGCGGCGCGCAACGCGCTATCCATTGTCGTGAGCGTGGCATCGTCGGCGGCGCGTAGATCGACGGTGAGCGTCACGCGGCCTGGAATCACATTGCGTGAATTCGGATGTACGTCGAGCCAGCCGACCGTGCCGCGGCCGTGAGGCGCGTGATCGAGCGCAATGCGATTGACGGCGTGAATCAGATCCGCCGCGACCAGCAGAGCGTCACGGCGTAGTGCCATCGGTGTCGGGCCGGCGTGCGCTTCCATGCCGTGCACCGTCACGTCGTACCAGCGTTGGCCGAGCGCGCCTTGCACGATGCCGATTGTTTTGTCGTTCGCCTCGAGAACAGGCCCTTGTTCGATGTGCGCTTCGAAATAAGCGCCTACGTCGTGTGGTTTTTCGGCTTCGCCGGCATATCCGATCTGCGACAGCGCATCGCGCACCGTGATGCCTTCGCGATCGCTTTGTTCGAGCGCGTGCTCCAGAGTGAATGCGCCGGCGAACACGCCGGAACCCATCATCACCGGTACGAAGCGCGAACCTTCTTCATTGGTCCATACCGCGACTTCGAGCGGTGCGAGTGTCCGCACATTGGCATCATTCAGCGAGCGCAGCACTTCCAGTCCCGCGAGCACGCCGTAATTGCCGTCGAACTTGCCGCCTGTAGGCTGCGTGTCGATGTGGCTGCCGGTCATCACCGGCGGCAGGTCGTCACGCAAACCCGCGCGGCGCGCGAAAATATTGCCGATCGCGTCGATCCGCACGCTGCAGCCGATCTCCTTCGCCCACGCGATAAAGAGGTCGCGCGCCTGGCGATCCAACTCCGTGAGTGCGAGCCGGCACACACCGCCTTTCTCCGTGGCGCCGATCCGCGCGAGTTGCATGAGACTGTCCCAGAGCCGCGCGCCGTCGACTCGCAGATCGGCGAACGTCGCGACGGTTGTTGATTCATGAACTTGCATCGATCCTTCCTCGTGTTGAAGACTGAGTGCGCGTCAGACCACGCCGACGCCGAGATAACGGTCCTTGATCGAGTCGTCCGCAGCAAACGATGCGTTGTCGCCCGAATAGACGATCACGCCCTGTTCGATGATGTAATGGCGATCCGCGAGTTGTGTGCAGACTTCCAGGTTCTGCTCGACCAGCAGAATCGCCACGCCGGCCTCGCGGATCAGCTTGAGTTGCGCGACGATTTCTTCGACGATCACCGGCGCGAGGCCTTCGACCGGTTCGTCGAGCATCAGCAAACGCGGGTGATTCATCAGCGCGCGGCCGATTGCAAGCATCTGCTGTTCGCCACCGGATAACTGCGCGCCCCCGTTCGTGCGCCGTTCTTTCAGGCGTGGAAAAATTCGGTAGATGTCGTCGAGTTGCCACGGCGAATCCTTGCGCGCGCCAAGCCGCAAGTTCTCTTCGACGGTGAGCAGACGAAAGATGCCGCGATGCTCGGGTACGAAGCAGACACCTCGCGACGCGATCTTGTGCGGCGGCATGCCGCTGATCCTGGCGCCGTTGAACGTGACCGTGCCGCGCTGAGGCGTGACGACGCCGGCGATCGACTTGAGCGTGGTCGATTTGCCGGCGCCGTTGCGGCCCAATAGCGTGACCGTCTCACCATCGTTGATTTGCAGGGACACGCCTTGCAGGATGTGGCTCTTGCCGTAGAAACCGTGAATCTGCTGTACGTCGAGAATCATGCGCGGCCTCCGGTGATCATGTTGCCGAGATAGGCGCTGCGCACGCGCTCGTCGCCGCGAATGTCGTCGGGACGTCCTTCCACCAGTACGCGCCCTTGCTGCATGACGGTGATCGTGTCGGAGATGTCCATCACGATACCCATGTTGTGTTCGATCAGCACGACCGTGTAGTCGTCGCGCAGGCCGCGAATCAACTGCTTCATGTCGTCGAGATCGTCGATGCCCATGCCCGAGGTCGGCTCGTCGAGAAAGATCGCCTTGGGCCGCGCGGCGAGCGCCATGCCGACTTCGAGCCGGCGCTGCTGACCGTGCGAAAGCGCGCCTGCCGATACCTCGCTGAACCGCTGCAACGCGAGCCGTTCGAGCACACTGTTCACGATGTCCGCATGTGTGAGCGCGCCGTGCGGCGGCGTCCACGCATTCAATGCGCGCACCGCGTCGACGCCTTGCGCGGCGAGCCGCAGATTTTCGCGCACGCTCAGGTTGGCAAACAGGCTCGTCACTTGAAACGAACGCGCGACGCCGCGCCGCACGCGTTTATGATCCGGCTCGTGCGTGACGTCGTGGCCGTCGAAAACGATCTTGCCTTCGGTGATCGGCAGCGTGCCGGTCAACACGTGAAAGAGCGTGGTTTTGCCCGCGCCGTTTGGACCGATCACGGAATGCACCGTGCGCGGCATGATGTTCAAACTGACGTCGGAGAGCGCTGTGAATTTTCCGTAGCGCTTCACAACGCCGCTCGCTCGCAGAATGGGTTCGCTCATACGGGCTCCTTGTCTGCGTCGTTGTCTGCGTCGGCGGATGATTTGCGGCGTAGCGATTGCCAGATGCGTTCGCCCAATCCCCACAGACCGCGCTGCATGAACAGGCTGACGGCGATCAGCACGATGCCGAGCAACAAGAGCCAGCGCGGCCACAAAGTGGACAGCCAGTCGGCGAACAGCACGTAGAACGCGGCGCCCAATACGGAGGCGAAAAGATTGCCTGTGCCGCCTATCACGGTCATCACGAGGATCATCTCGCTCGTGTGATAGTCGATGTTGGAAAGCGGCGCGATACCGGTCATCAACGCGTGCAGCGCGCCCGCCAGACCCGTGACCGCGCCGGAGATGACAAACGCCATCAGTTTGAAGCGTTTGACGTCGTAGCCAACCGCAGCGGCGCGCGCTTCGTTGTCGCGAATCGCGAGCAACGTCCGGCCGAATACCGAGTGCGATACGCGCATCAGCAGCCAGAAGACCACGAGGAACAACACGGCGACGAAACCGTAGTACTGCCATGGCGATGTCAACGGCACGATCGTTTTGCCGAACAGTCCAAGCGCCGGGCGCGGAATGTCTAGCAAGCCGTTGTCGCCGCCGGTCAGGTCGGGCGTGGTGTAGGCGAGGAAGTAGAACAGTTGTCCGAACGCAAGCGTCAGCATGACGAAGTAGGTGCCGCGCTGGCGAATTGAAAACCAGCCGACGAGTGCTGCGGCCGCCGCGCCGATGACGGCCGACGCAAGCAAGGCCACAGACACCGGCAAGCCCGTTTTGGTAAGGACCAGTCCCGCGCAATAGCTGCCGAGCCCGAAGAAAATGCCTTGCCCGAACGACAGCAAACCTGTGTGGCCGAGCAGCAGATTACAGCCGAGCGCGGCGAGTGCGAACACCAGCACTTCAGTAGCCAGCGATCCCGAGCGCAACGTCAGCGGCAACACGCACACGACCAGCAACGCCAGTAGCAGGAACCGATAGCGGTGCAATGAATGCTTCAGGCTCGATTGTGTCCTTGCGGAAGAAGCGCTCTGCACGATAGGTTTCGACGTATCGATCATGCCGCCCTCCCGAGCAAACCGTTCGGTCGCAGCAACAGGACGGCGGCCATCGCGACATAGATCATCAATCGCGCGCCTTCCGGCCACAAGGTACTCATCACGCTTTGCACGATCCCCACCAGCAATCCGCCGACCAGCGCGCCAAGAAAATTACCCATTCCGCCGACCACCACCACGACGAACGCGACGCTGAGCGCTTCGATACCCATGAACGGATCGACGCCACGAATCGGCGCGGCGAGCACGCCCGCCAACGCGGCAGTCGCAGCGCCGAGCGCGAACACGAGGCTGAAAACACGCAACACGTTGATACCGAGCAGCGAGACCATCTCAGTCGATTCGCTGCCCGCACGCACCGCGCTGCCGAGCCGCGTGCCTTCGAGCACCCACCACAGAAGCGCAGCCAGCACCGCAGTGAAGCCAATCACGAAGAGACGGTACTTCGGATACACGAAACTGCCCCAGATCACCACGCCGTTCAGTACGTCGGGCACGGCCACGTTATCGCCGAGCGGTCCCCAGATCAGGATCGCGCATTCCTGCACGACGAGCGCGAGACCCACGGTCACGAGAATATGAAACTCATGCTGCTGCGCATAGACGTGCCGCAGAATCAGTTTCTCGACGACCCACGCAAGCGCGCCCACGACGATCGGCACGACCGCGAGCGCGGTCCAGAAGCTCATCGACCACTGCATCGCCTGATAGCAGAAGTACGCGCCGAGCAGATAGAACGCGCCGTGCGCGAAATTCACGAAGCGCAGCAGGCCGAACACGATCGACAAACCGACCGCGAGCAGGAAATACAGCATTCCCACTCCGATGCCGTTGACGATCTGCAGGAGATAAACGTTCATGGCGTCCGTCTAAAGGGTGGTGCGTAGGGGAATCGCGATGCCGTGTTGCGATATGTGCGCCGCGCCGCGCTCGCATGCGGCACGCAGGCGTCAGGCCATCTTGCAGCCGGTTTTGTCGAGCGGCAGGAACGATTGGCCTGAGCTCACGATATCCGCGTAGTCGTCGGCGTTTTTCATCTTGTTCTTCGCCTTGCCCTTCAACAGATAATAGTTCTTTAGCACCTGATGGTCGCCTTTGCGTACTTCTTCCGGGCCTGTCAAACCATCGTATTTCATGCCTTCAAGTGCGGCGACCACTTTCTTCTGATCGACGTTGCCTGCTTTCACGATGCCGTCGAGCAGGATCTTCGTGCAAATATACGAGCCGGCGAGGCTGTAGTTGGGGTTTGCCTTGAACGCGGCGTTCGAACGTTTGACGAGATCGCGGTTGAGCGGCGAATCGATGCCGTGCCAATACTGTGCGCCGAAATAGACACCTTCGCACAGGTCTGCGCCGAGCGATTCGAATTGCTCGAGTCCCGACGCCCAAGCCATCAGAATCGTGCAATTGTTCTTCATGCCGAAGCTGACGGCCTGGCGCAACGTATCGGACGACTGCGAGCCGAAGTTCAGAATCAGCAGCACGTCAGGCTTCGCCGCGACTGCGTTCGTTAGATAGCCGCTGAATTCCTTCTCATTGAGCGAGTGGTAACTGTTGCCCACATGTTCGATGCCCTTCTCTTTGAAGATCGCCTTGGCGGCCGAGAGCAAACCGTCGCCGAACACGTATTGCGGTGTGATGGTGTACCAACGTTTCGCTTTAGGCAGCATCTGGATCAGCGGACGCACGGTCTGCTCGATCGCGCCATAGGTCGGCACCGACCAGCGGAACGTGGCGTCGTTACAGTCCTTGCCGGTGATTTCGTCCGCGCCTGCCGTCGTGATGAAAATGCCGCCTGCTTTCTGGACTTCCTTGCCCATTGCCAATGCTTCGGAGGACAGAATACCGCCGGCAAAGAAGCGTGCGTTCTTCTGCTGCGCGATTTCCTGCACACGGCGCACAGCGGTTGCAGGCTTGCCTTCCGTATCGAGCACCGTATATGCGAGCGGTTGACCCAGCACCTTGCCATATTGCTCGATGGCAAGCTTCATGCCGAGGTCGGCGTATTTGCCGTTCGCCGCGAATGGACCCGACATCGGCACCGGACAAGCGAACTGCAAGGTGCCGGCCTGCGCGAACGCGCTTCGCGCGACCAGCGAGCCCAACGTCCCCGGAACGGCCGACAACGCGGCCAGCTTCAACATATTTCGGCGATTCAAAATGACGCTCCTTAGGAAAGAGACACGCACTGACCGACTACGAAACTGCACGCATTGCGCGAACGACTACTTGCTTGCTGGCCGCCGTGAAGTTTTCCACCACATCGGCTTTGTTCTATTTATCATGATAAATAGGTTGGACTTGATCGTAGGTACAATAAATTCGGGTGTCAATAAGGCAAAATTCCTGGCGGCATCGAAGCGGCCTGCCGGGCTGCGACGGCGCCGGTGAATCGATCGAAGATCGTGCAGGGCAAACTGGGAGATTCGAAAATGGCCATGGACCGCGCCAAGGCTGGCGCTGCGATTGAGATCAAGCAGCAAAAACGCGGCGATCTGGTCGCGGAGGAAATCAAGCGGCTCATCACCGAGAAAGACCTGAAGCCAGGCGACCGCCTGCCGCGCGAGGTGGAGTTGCAGCAGCTCTTTTCGGTGAGCAAAAGCACGATCCGCGAGGCGTTGAAATCGCTCGAGGTGCAAGGTCTTATCAAAGTGACCACCGGCCCGAGCGGCGGCGGCATGGTGGTGGAGGTGCCGCTCGATCGTACGTTGCAACTTCTGCAGAACTATCTGTTCTTCAAGGACGTATCGATCGACGACATCTACACCGTGCGCAAACTGCTGGAGCCGGAGCTCGCGGCAGGGGCAGTGCCGCATCTGACGGAGCAGGATTTCGAGGCGCTCGACGCGAGCATTGCGTGTTGCGATCGACCGGCTTCGTCACACGGCGGCCAGGACATCGTGCGACAACGTCAGGAGGACGTGAATTTCCACGACATTCTCGCGGCGGCGAATCCGAATCCGTTCCTGCGTTTCAGTTGCGAGTTGATCAACGAAATGATCCGGCAACTGATCGAGTTTCGTAACGACACGCCGCAAGCTGAGCATGAGCGGTTCGGTCAGGCCAACGTCAAGATTCACAAAGCGATTACGAAGGCAGCGCGTGAGCGTGATGTGGAGAAGGTGCGGGAGTTGATGGTGATTCATATGACCGAGGCGCCGCGCTATGTGAAGCGGATGAAGGGGAAATTGCGGGGGCGTCTGATTCTGGATTCGGAGATTCGACGGCGCGTGCGGGCGCGAAGTGTGGCGCCGGTTTCGGATGAAGGTGATGAGGAGTGAGGTCGGGTTGCGGGTTGCGGGCAATTCCGCTATGGACGCCCGGTGGGTGCCTTGCTTGGAGAACGGCGGCCGTCTTCTCTGACGAGATGCAAATGGTTTGATGCGCCCGGCATACGGCAGAAGGCGTGGCGCGCTCGCGATATCGGCGTCGCGGAGTGTGGGATCTGGGCGGGTGAAATGCCTTCGCATGAAGGAAGATCGAAAGGCATCGCGCGCTCAGATTGGAAGGATGCACGCGCCGGGTCCGCGAAGGAATCGCGCCGAAAGCAGCCTCTAGCCGGCGTTCCAGTCGATCCGCCTGTGGCATGCACAACGAGGGCTCAACCTTTTACGGGCCGCGCCGTTATTGCATCTGCACAGGCATAAACATTGGACCTTCATGGCACAACCTATTCCGTTATCCCGCCACACTGGCGCTGCGCGTGCCCGGCATGCCAAGGCCATGCTGTTGCCGATCGCCCGGCAGACCGCCGACGACCTCGCGTTGCGGGTCCATCTGGCACTCGACGCCTTGCGCCGCGGTGCGGGCAGCATGACCGACGCGCAGACGCTCACGCAGATCATGCTGTTGACGGGCTTTCTGGCGGAATCGGGCTTCGGCTCGGCGACTGGTGAGCAACTGGGTGCGGCGGAACGCGTGGTGTCCGCAGTGTTCGATATCGGCCGAGAGACCGGCAAGTGGAAACTGGACGACGCCGGATTCGCGCTTTTTGCGGTGATCGCAACGAATTACGACCGGCAGTTGCATAGCGCGCCCCTTTGGGCAATCACCGATGCGAGCGAACGACTCGATCGGTTTACCGCAGGCATGTCGCATCAGACGCCGGTGCGTAAGCGGGCTTAGTCGACCACGCGATGTGGGGACAGCGAGGGAAGCCTCGTCGACGAGTTTCCGGCGATTGGCGGGCGCAGTGTACTGGATGGGCGCGGTGCGGGTGAGCCGCGAAGGTGTGGATGTCGGACGGGCCTATCTGGAACTGACGGGCTATGCCGATGCGTTGCGGATGGGCACAGGGAGTGAGGGTGGTTTTCACGCCCGCTTCGTCTGTTTTCCGGCCGCGGTAAACGCAGAAACCCCACCTTTGCGGGGTGGGGTTTCTGTTTGCTGCAGGGGAGCCTG
>NZ_JAQQEK010000150.1:0-424 GCF_046027355.1 Paraburkholderia sediminicola
TTGGGACAGAAGTGCTCCCGGCGACGTCGTTCCAGACAGTGCAAAGGCGACGCTGGCCTACAAGCGCGGTGGTTCGAACGCAAAATGCGCCGCGCGTCTGGATGCGCTGCGGGCCCGTTCGCGGTAGACCCCATTAATCGCGCGTCCCGACGCAACGAAAAGCGAGCTCTGTGTCCTGGCTTACGCGGTCGCTTGAGCGGTCACAGCTTCTGGCGCGGTTGCGACTGGCAACTTCGTAACCGCCTTTTTGGCGCCAACCAATTTCTTCACCGGTGCCTTCTTCGCTACCGCAGTTGTTGTCGCGGGCTTCTTCGCGACGGCTTTCGCCTTGCTCGCAGCGGCAGAATCCGCAACTCGGCTAACGCCATCAATCAAAAACTTCGAACGTTCTTTGGCACCAGCAAGCCACGCCGGCGCCGAACCC
>NZ_JAQQEK010000151.1:0-384 GCF_046027355.1 Paraburkholderia sediminicola
TTCACACCGCTAGCCCATAAGCGGGTCCCTCGCGCAGTCAAGGTAGTGGTGCATCTGGAATCTGTCCTCTCGCACATTCCGCTTTCGTGACAAGGCGCTCATTTTTCCGGCGGCGCTCCGCGCGCCGTCGCGGTACTTCATCCAACCGCCAGGCTTCTCCCGCGCCCGCGGCACCTCGAATCACCCCATTCCTGTGCAACGCCGAGCCGAAGCCGACGGCCCCGCAGCACCCAAACGACGCCACTGGTCTCAAGCAGACCGCTCCGGCGAGCGCGGAGCGCGAGGCGGGAAGTATGACTGCTGTGTCATGAGCGCCGAATGTGCGAGGGCACAGATTCCAGATGTACCGCTGCCCCCTCCAAGCCTGGGGACCCGCTTATAAGC
>NZ_JAQQEK010000152.1:0-372 GCF_046027355.1 Paraburkholderia sediminicola
AGCACCTTGGCTTCGGTCTTCAGCTTCTCGACCAGCGTCTTCACGTCCGGCACCTTCACACCGGCGGAGCGCTTCGGCGGCTCGACAACCTTCAGCGTCTTCAGGCGCGGCGTGACATCAACGCCGAGGTCTTCCGGCTTGACGACTTCCATCGGCTTCTTCTTCGCCTTCATGATGTTCGGCAGCGTCACGTAGCGCGGCTCGTTCAGGCGCAGATCGGTGGTGATGACTGCGGGGAGCTTTAAAGACAGCGTTTCCGCGCCGCCGTCCACTTCACGCGACACCGTTGCCTTGCCGTCGGCGACGACAACCTTCGAGGCAAACGTTGCTTGCGGCAGATTCGCCAGCGCAGCCAGCATCTGGCCGGTCTGG
>NZ_JAQQEK010000153.1:0-356 GCF_046027355.1 Paraburkholderia sediminicola
CGGTGTACTGCTGCGCGTTGGGATCCGCAACCCCTGTCTGAATCGTCGCGCCGTACGGCTCATAGCCATACTGCGTTTGACTCTGCTGACCGGCATCGGTCAACGCAATGACATTGTTATTCGCATCACGCAGCACATACCTGTCCTGGCTCGCGTCATCGCCAATACGCCGGAACATCAGCTCATCCGGCCAGCCTGCCTGATACGGCGAGAACACCCGAATCCGCTGTGACCAGTCACCATCCGGCACCATGAAGTTCAGTTCATCACCGATCCAGGTCGTCTGCATCCGGTGGCCGTTGACTGTCCGATCCGTGCGCCTATTGAATGCGTCATAGCTGAAAATCGCCGTCGTG
>NZ_JAQQEK010000154.1:0-338 GCF_046027355.1 Paraburkholderia sediminicola
TATCAACAGGTAGAGATTTATCTGTGCATGACTGGGGGATTAGCTCAGCTGGGAGAGCACCTGCTTTGCAAGCAGGGGGTCGTCGGTTCGATCCCGTCATCCTCCACCAATCCTCAATGCGTAGCGTTCTGCAAGCAGTCAAAGCAGAGTGCTGTGCATTGGCGATTGAGCCAGTCAGAGTGATATGAAGCAGAGCTTTATATCGGCTGTCGTTCTTTAACAATCAGGAAGAAGTAGTAAAGAGATTCACGAAAGGATGCTTAGAGATGGGTGTCCGAGTAGGTGAATCAGGGTTGTGATTGTATCAATGTATTTTAAAGGTGATCGAAAGATTGCCC
>NZ_JAQQEK010000155.1:0-334 GCF_046027355.1 Paraburkholderia sediminicola
GAAGTTGCATGACTGGGGGATTAGCTCAGCTGGGAGAGCACCTGCTTTGCAAGCAGGGGGTCGTCGGTTCGATCCCGTCATCCTCCACCAATCCTCAATGCCGGTTTTACTGCGGCGAACCTTGAAAGGGGTTTGCGGTGTAGTGAAACAGGCATTGGCGATTGAGCCAGTCAGAGTGATATGAAGCAGAGCTTTATATCGGCTGTCGTTCTTTAACAATCAGGAAGAAGTAGTAAAGAGATTCACGAAAGGATACTTAGAGATGGGTGTCCGAGTAGGTGAATCAGGGTTGTGATTGTATCAATGTATTTTAAAGGTGATCGAAAGATTGCTT
>NZ_JAQQEK010000156.1:0-312 GCF_046027355.1 Paraburkholderia sediminicola
TATTGGCGATGTCGGCTGATACGTGGCCCTCGTTCAACTGGCGGATCACTTCCTGCCTGACCTCCGGGAGGACTGGCGGCGCATCTGCCGCGGCCGCGGGCTGGCCGGCCTGTTCGGTCAGAAACGCCTGGTGTATCTTCTGGGTTTCGCCCAACAGATACTGCTCAATTAGCCGGTTGACGACGTCAGGCTCCACATTCAGGTTCTGCGCGATCTGCTCCGGCGGAATTTGATCCGCCAGCTGCTTAAGAACCTCCGGTGTCATCGTCTCTTCGTTCGTAGGCGGCGGCGCGTCGACACGCTGGCGTTTTG
>NZ_JAQQEK010000157.1:0-309 GCF_046027355.1 Paraburkholderia sediminicola
ATTCCGTCCAGCGCGACGCCATACGTTGAACTGTCCGAGGCCGTGCCGTACTGGAAGCCGCCTCCGTGAATGAACACCATGACCGGAAGCCTGGCGCCGCGGGTTTTGGCTCCGCTCCAGATATTCAGGAACAGACAGTCTTCGCTCACATTGCCGGTGACGATCGGACCGCCGAAGGGCGCCGCGCCCCAGCATCGCGCGCCGGACTGGGTGGCATCACGTACGCCGCTCCAGGCTGGCGCGGGCTGTGGCTCCTTCCATCGCAGGTTTCCTACGGGCGCCGCGGCATAGGGAATCCCCTTGAAACTA
>NZ_JAQQEK010000158.1:0-309 GCF_046027355.1 Paraburkholderia sediminicola
GTTCCGTCCAGCGCGACGCCATACGTTGAACTGTCCGAGGCCGTGCCGTACTGGAAGCCGCCTCCGTGAATGAACACC
Source organism: Paraburkholderia sediminicola (assembly GCF_046027355.1). Taxonomy (GTDB): domain Bacteria; phylum Pseudomonadota; class Gammaproteobacteria; order Burkholderiales; family Burkholderiaceae; genus Paraburkholderia; species Paraburkholderia sediminicola_B. Next base: position 79 of record NZ_JAQQEK010000158.1, read on the forward strand.
ATGACCGGAAGCCTGGCGCCGCGGGTTCTGGCTCCGCTCCAGATATTCAGGAACAGACAGTCTTCGCTCACATTGCCGGTGACGATCGGACCGCCGAAGGGCGCCGCGCCCCAGCATCGCGCGCCGGACTGGGTGACATCACGTACGCCGCTCCAGGCTGGCGCGGGCTGTGGCTCCTTCCATCGCAGGTTTCCTACGGGCGCCGCGGCATAGGGAATCCCCTTGAAACTG
>NZ_JAQQEK010000159.1:0-305 GCF_046027355.1 Paraburkholderia sediminicola
GGGACGCGGAGCCGGCGGCGTGCATGCTTTCGTTGCCGCTTGCAGGCTGAGCGGACGCGCCGGCTTGCGCAGCGCCAGCGGCGTGAGCGGTGCCGGCGGTTTCCACACCCGTGGTTGCCTGCCCACCCAACTCCGGCGGAAGTGATGAATCGTTCATGGGAAAGGTCTCGTCGAAATCAAAGAGTGCGGGCGGGGACGGCGGATTCCACTTTTTCGCTGCGTGCCGCGCGGCGTTTGTCGAGCCACGCATGCACCATCCCGTAGACGACGGGGACGAACAGCAAGGTCGACACCGTGCCGAGCGC
>NZ_JAQQEK010000016.1:0-194054 GCF_046027355.1 Paraburkholderia sediminicola
CGATGCTGTTGAAAAAGTCGCTGCTCTGCTTTCTCAAATCGCCGGTGAGAAAAACGACCTCTTAGATCGGCCTACAAACCGCTGGCGAACGCAGGTTAAGGGTAGGAAGACCCCTAAAAACCTTGTGAGAGAGACGGTCAGCGACTTTTTCAACAGCATCGGCCGAACCCGGCCCGACGGCGAACGCACCAAATCGATCTAAAAGCTGTCGCTCAACGTGGGTTGGAGGTCGGCAGTCAGACAGAGAACCTGGCTGACTATCCGTGGGACCGAATCGTTAGGCCGTTTGTTCTGAATTCCCATTGGCCGAATATCCAAACCAAACAAATTTCTCCCCGTTTCGATCTAGATACGCCTTGTTGCAAATTTTGCCTATCGACGCACATGCCTGGACTGATTTTTCGGATTGCTCAGGGACAACGATGCGAATTTCTGTTAGCCCGCATTCATGGCCATGTGAAATAAGCAATTCTCCTACCTGCTTGAGTAGTTCCACGCTGTCCTGATCTTCCGACAGCCTCGCACAAACATGACCTAATTCAGAAACTTGTTGCGAGTCCTTTTCGAGAATCAAGTTTGCGATACCAACGCGGGTATTGTCATCCGTCACCACATCGTAGAAATAAACCGGTGCTCCAGTTGGCTTGTACACTTTGACGCGAGTGGGGCGAAGTTGAAAGCCTTGGCCGTTGAGTAGTTTCGGGGTTGAGAAAGCGTCCTCGGGTAGCAAATCCCGTAGTTCATTGCCTTTTGGAGCGGTCATAACTTATTCCTCTATTCAATAGCTGAGGTGAGTAAAAGATGGCCTAACTTTAGGGAGACGGTGCTGCCGCATAACATCGCCTCCATGATACGGACGAGACCTGCTTGTTGGGCATCTTGGGCATCTGCCCTCAGTTGGTATAGATCTCGCAACGCTGAAAGCAACTCGAAACCTCGGAGAAATGTTCGCTTCCGCTCTGTCAACGCCGATTACGTGCGTCCGTCAACCATTCGGCAGGTTGCGCGGTGAACCAGCCATCGGAACGACGGCTTTCAGTGTTGCACGAACGGCAACTATTGGCCGGCTACCGCCTTCACCAACCGACCAACCAAACCGCGTCACAGCGAGTTCGCAATCGCCCCCAAAATGCTCATTAGCGTCCGCGCATTCCGCTGCCCCTGATCCTCGAAGCAATTATTGAAAATGACATGCGTGCGTCCCGCCCGTCGCGCGATCGCCCGGATCGGGACGGCCAGTTCCGTCAGCTCCGCCTCGTTGTAGTCATAGTCGAAGCGATCCGCGGCGCTCGCCGCGCCTGTCGCGCTCCACGTCTGCGTATTGCGCCCATGCAGACGCACCATCGCCAACTCAGGATTGGTCACCTCCCACACGGTATGCACGCGATTGCTCACGTCCGGCGGCGCATCGACGATCACATGCACGATGCCGCGCTCGCGCAGAAATTCGAGCGACCACGCTGCATGCTCGTCATCGAACCACGACTGATTGCGAAACTCAGCCGCCATCATGTACCCCGCCATCCGCGCCCGGCATTCCTCGACCAGCGCGAGGCCATCCGGCGCGCGCGTGATCCACGGCGCGAACTGGAACAGCACGGCGCCGAGTCGCCCGCTCACGCGCAGCGGTTCGAGCGCTTCCAGATAGCGCCGCCACAACTCATCGCGGATATCGTCAGGCATGTCGCGGTAGTACACGTTCTTCTTGCGCGGGCCAGTGATGCCTTCCGGCAGCGCCATCGCAATGTCTCGCGGCAGCGCGTCGGGCGAAGTCTGATGCCCCGTGAAAAGACGAAACGCCTTGAAGTTGAACGTGAAGCCTTCAGGCGTGCGCTCGAACCACAACTGCGCATTGCTCGCTGAAGGCATCGCGTAGTAAGCCGAATCGACTTCGACCAACGGGAACTGCGACGCATAAAACCGCAGACGTGCTTCAGCGCTGCTGCTGCCACGCGGATAAAAGCGCTTGCAGGCAATTAGCGTCTTGTCGGTCCAGCCTGCGGTGCCGCAGCGAATGTCCATCGGCGAAGTCGGTTGAATGCGTGGCGTGCGCCGGCTAGGACGCTTCTTCGGTGTGATCGATCCAGTCCGCGAGTTCGCGCCGCAGCTCCGCGATATCGAGCGGTTTGCCGAGCAGCCGCGCGCCGGGAATGGCGTCGCCGATCTGCGCGCTCTTGCCGTAGCCCGACACCAGCAGCACGCGAATCCCCGGCTGCTGGCGCAGCATGGCGCGTGCAAGACTGTCGCCGGACATGCCGGGCAACGTGAGATCCGTGAAGAGGATGTCGAAGTGTTGCGCGGGCACGAGCGGCAGCGCTTCTTCGGCGCTCGCGACCGCGGTGCAATCGAGGCCGAGGGCGTTCAGCAGATCGCTGAACGCTTCGCGTGAATCCGCGTCGTCTTCGACCAGCAGCACGCGAGCGGGTGTGCCGGGCGAGCGCGGCGCATCCAGGGGTGAATGACTTCGAGGCGCAGCCTCGGCGGCGACATGCTGGCTTTCCTGCCTGGGCTCCCTGCCTGGGTCGTACACGGCGGGCGGCACGCAGGCGGCGATCTGACCATCGGCCACGGACACGGGCAAGCACCCGCCGGCAGGCGTGGCCGCGCCGGCACGCAACACGCCGCGCACCTTGCGGGCGAGATCGTCGCGCCGGTACGGCTTCGAGAGTAGGGTGATGCCGGCGTCGAGTTTGCCGTGATGGACGATTTCGTCGCGCGTATAGCCGGAAGTGAAGAGTGTCGGCACCGCGGGCGAGCGCGCCGCGGCACGCTGCGCGAGTTCCACGCTTTTCACCTTGCCGGGCATGACCACGTCCGTGAACAGCAGATCGATTGGCACATCGCTGTCGATGAACTCGATCGCCGCGTCGCCGCTCGACGCGGTCAGCACCTTGTAGCCGAGTTGCGCGAGCATTTCGACGGCGGTCAGGCGCACGTCGGCATCGTCCTCGACGACCAGAATCGTTTCGCCACCGCCACTCGGCGCCGCGGTCTCGTCGACGGCTTCCGAGGTTTCGGCCTCACAGCAGCGCGGGAAAAACAGCGAGACGGTGGTGCCGCGTCCGACTTCACTATCGATCAACGTATGACCGCCGCTCTGCCTGACGAAGCCGAACACCATGCTCAGGCCGAGGCCGGTGCCGTGGCCGTCGGGCTTGGTCGTGAAGAACGGTTCGAACACGCGTTGCAGGATCTCGGGCGGCATGCCGGCGCCGGTATCGGTGACGGAAAACACCACGTATTCACCCGGTGAGAGTTCCGGTTTGCCGCGGCAGAACGCGGCATCCAGCACGCGGTTGGCCGCGCGCACGGTGAGCGTGCCGTCCGCCTGCATCGCGTCGCGCGCGTTGATCGCGAGATTGAGCAACGCATTTTCCAGTTGATTGCGATCGACCTGCACGTTCCACAGATCGTCGCTCAGGACCGTATCAACTCGCACGGTTTCGCCGAGCGCGCGATGCAGCATCTCGCTCATGCCGCGGAGCAGGCGGCGCGGGTTCAGCACGGTCGGCGAAAGCGGCTGGCGCCGCGCGAAGGCGAGCAGATGCGCGGCCAGTTTCGCGCCGCGTTTGACGGCGTCCGTCGCGGCGGACAGGCGGCGCAGCGTGGCCGGGTGGCCGCCGGCATCGGCGGCGAGCATTTGCAGGTTGCCGTTGATTACCTGCAGCACGTTGTTGAAGTCGTGCGCGACGCCGCCCGTGAGGCTGCCGATCGCTTCCATCTTCTGCGCCTGGCGCAATTGTTCCTCGGCCCAAAGCGCGTGCCGCGAGCGCGTCGGCGACGCGCTGTTCGAGCGTCTCGGTCAACTGGCGCAGCGACTGTTCGGCGATCTTGCGTTCGTGAATGTCGATCAGCACGCCGGGAAAGCGAGTCGGCTCGCCATGCTCGTCGAATTCGCACTGGCCGTTTGCCTGCACCCAGAGATACTCGCCATCGGGCCGGCGGATTCGAAACTCGGCGCGAAACGGCTGGCCCGTGCGTATCGCCTCGGCGGTCAGTCGCTCGTTGAGCGCCTGATCGTCCGGATGAAGCATCTGCGTGGCGGCATCGCGCTCGACGCCCTTTGCGGCTTCTTCTTGCAGAAAGGAAAAGGTGCGCGCGAAACGTTCGTCGCCGCTGACCTTCCCCGTGCGCATGTCCAGCACCCATGTGCCGAGCACCGTGCCGGTATTGAGCGCGAGTTGCAGCCGCTCGTTGGTTTCGTGCAGTTCGCCCTCGGCGCGCTGCCGCCAGCGTTCGGTGAGCACGCGCGCGGTGGTTTCGACGACCACCGCCAGCACGCCGGCCGGCGCGCCGCTGTCGTCGGCGACCGGGCTGTAGTAGAGATCCATCCACACGTCTTCGGGTTTGCCGTCGCGCAGCAGCATCAGCTCCTTGTCGCGATACGACAGCGTGCCGCCCGCGAGGCACGTGGCCATGACATGCCGGTTGAAGTCGGCGACTTCCGGCCAGCCGTGTTCGACAGGGCAGCCGAGCAGATAGGGATGGCGTCCGCCCGCGAAGATCGCGTAGGCGTCGTTGTAGATCATGTAGCCGGGCTTGCCCCACAGCAGCACCAGCGGCACCGGCGAGGCGAGCAGCAACTGCACGGTGGCAGTCAGACTGCGCGGCCAGTTTTCGATGACGCCAAGGCCGGTGGCGGCCCAGTCGAATGCGCTGATGCGCTGCGCCATCTCCCCGCGCCAGCCAGAGCAGCCGTGATCTTGTGCCGGAAATGGCATGCTGCGCTCCACAGAGGTCACGTCGATGAAAGTGTCCCCACTCTGCCGGCGCGCGTGACGCGCTTGCACTCTCAGCAGGAGGTGGGATGAATCTTCTGCCGTGCACCGCGTGCCGGCGGATAGCGGGCGCGTGGCTGCGACAATTGTAGGCCACAACGCCGGGCCGGTGACCCGTCACGCATACGTTGTCGGGTTTAGCCGAACCCTGTCCGCAAACGGGTTCGCAAGAATTACCTGGGCGATGTGCCTAGTGCCCCGGAGAGCGGAAAGAAGCACACAGGTAGGCATTTCATGCGAAAGATGCCGGCGTGATGCCCGTCGCCGCGTGTCGCTTACAGACTGCATTCATCACGCGGGCGCGAATCCTGCTGTCGTCCATTTGTTCGCCTGCGCCGACCGGCGCACCGTGGGCCTGGACGCCACGCAGAATTTGAACGTCGATAAAAAGCGGACCGCTCTATGACAAAGAAGAACATCACACGAAACAAGCTGCCTAAAGCGGATGCGCGCCAGGCGCTGTTGATCACGCGCCGCAACGCCAGAATGGCGCGCTCGGCGCACGCTTATGTACGCGGCAACACCAGCAAGTTCTACGAATGGCTCGAGGGCATCGAGGGCCATGCTTTGCCGGAGGGTCCCGCGATCTGGATTTGCGGCGATTGCCATACCGGCAATCTCGGACCCGTCGCCGATGCGCAAGGACGCGTCGAAATCCAGATTCGCGATCTCGACCAGACTGTGATCGGCAATCCGGCGCACGACCTGATCCGCCTCGGCCTGTCATTGGCGACCGCCGCGCGCGGTTCGGACCTGCCGGGCGTGACGACGGTACGCATGATGGAAGCGATCGCGGACGGTTACGAGCGCGCCTTCGACGACGCCGCGGGCGACGCCGACATCCACGCGGAAAAGCCCGAAGCGGTGCGAGTGGTAATGAGGGAAGCGGTGCGCCGTTCGTGGCGTCATCTGGCGGAGGAGCGCATTGAGGATCTCGAACCGAGCATTCCGCTCGGCCCGCGCTTCTGGCCGCTCGCGAAAAGCGAGCGTCGCGAGATCGAGGCGCTGTTCGAGAAAGGCACGCTGGCGCGGCTCGCCACGGTGCTGCGCGGCGCGGGCGACGAGGCCGACGTGGAAGTGCTCGACGCCGCCTACTGGGTGAAAGGCTGCAGTTCGCTCGGCAGGTTGCGCTATGCGGTGCTGCTCGACATCGACGGCGCCGCAGTGGAGGGCGACGACCTGTGCCTGATCGATATCAAGGAAGCCGCGCAAGCCGCCGCGCCGCGCTATGCCGGCGTGCGGATGCCGCGCGATAACGCGGAGCGGGTGGTGGAGGGCGCGCGGCATCTGTCGCCGTCGCTCGGCGAGCGGATGCGCTCGGCGCGTCTGGCGGATCGCGCCGTCGTGATTCGTGAACTGCTGCCGCAGGACATGAAGCTGACCATCGAGCAGTTCACCCGCGACGAAGCGATGAAGGTAGCGCGCTTTCTGGCGATGGTGGTCGGCAAGGCGCACGCGCGGCAAATGGATAGCGCCGAGCGCAAGGCGTGGCTTACCGAGCTACGCAGAAACCGCTCGAAGACGCTCGATGCGCCGGGTTGGCTGTGGACAGGTATCGTCGAATTGGTGAGCAGCCATGCTGCTGGCTATCTGGAGCACTGCCGGCGTTACGCGACCGGGCGCGATGACGATTGACGCGAGGTGCTTCCGGCGGCGGCGACCTGATTCGAGCCGCCGCCGGAAATCACACCAGTATCAATTCGACAACGACAGATAAGGCGAAACAAGCGGCGTGGGCGGGAACGGCTGCAAACCGGTCTGCTTGCTGAAGCTATACCGCACATAAACGGCCGCGAGATACTCGCGATATTCATATGCATTGCCGAGCGAAGCGGTCGCCCCGAACGCCAGTTGCGGCGCGAGTTGATATTCGCCCACCGCGCTGAGCGAATACGACACGCCGGTCTTGCTTTGGCTCGGGTACTGCGCGTTGCTCTGCACGCTCGTACCGAACTGCGCCGCGTTCTGCACAGCCGAACCCTGCCGGTTGGATCCGTCATTGAGCGGGAAGTAATTCGACGCGTCCTGGCGGTAGTGCTGCACCCCGATCGATCCCTTCAAGTCGTACGTGAACGCACCGTTGCGTCCGGTCCACTCGATCGGCAAGTTCAGAATGACGTATTCCTGCGGGCTGAAATAGCCGCCTTGGCCATACGTGAAGTACGACAGATTCTTGTTGTAGCCCATCACCGTCGTATTCACGCCGATAGTGAAGGTCTGATCGGCGTCTTTCAGCAGGCGCGTGTAGACGCCGCCCCCGCCCTTGACGGCGACATTGCCCTGCACGTTGTCGCCCTTGTAGTACTGCACCGCCGCGTTCACGTACAGGCCGCTCGTGCCGTCGTCCCATGCGAGACTGGCAAGGCCGCCGGTCGAGGTAATGCCACCCCATTCGAGGCCGGAACCGGCATCGTGCGCGCCGGCATAGGACAGCAAACTGTCGGTCACCGCGCGGCGCGCGACGGCCAGCGAATACGACACCTTGTCGGTGATGCCGCCGTTGTATTGCGCGCCGCCCACGATGTTGGTCTCGCGGAAACCGATCGGCGTCACGCCGATGTCGCCGCTGATGCTGCGGCCTTCGTAGCCGACCGACAGGCCCACGCCGCTCGCCGTCTGGTTGCCGTAGTTGTTGGTGCCCGCCTTGGCAGCCGCGGTGGACGCGTCGTTCGACAGGCCGGCGCCGAAACGCGCGAGCGTCGAGACATTGCCGGCGGCAGTACCGGCGTCGAGCGTGACGGGCGTCGCCGTGACGACGACGTGGCCGTTGCCCGCCCGGATGCGTCCCTGGATCGGCGCTTCGATGTCGGTGAGGTTGGACAGGCCGTCCTCGCCGCTGCGGTTACGGAACACGATCCCGCCCGAGATGCTGCTCGACTGCTCGCGGTTGACCTGCGCCAACTCTTCAGCCACGCCGAGCGTTTGCGTGTTCGCCACGTTCGGCTGCGCGTAGGTGTTGCCGTTGCCGTTCGCGCTGGGTTGCGCCGGGTAGTACGGCTGGGCGTAACCGGTGGGCGGCTGCGGAATGTACGGCTGCTGTTGCGCGTAAGCCTGCTGCTGCGGCGGATACGGCTGGTAAGGCTGTTGTTGTTGCTGTTGCGCCGGGTAGGGTTGATAAGGTTGCTGCGCGTAGCCCTGCTGCTGTTGGGGATACGGCTGCTGACCGTAGTAAGGCTGCTGTTGCTGCGGATAGCCTTGCTGCTGCCCATACGGCGCCTGCGCATAAGCCGGCGCGTTGCGGCTATTCTTCGACGCGCTTTGCTTCTTGCTGGTCGAGCGCTTCGAACTCGTGCTCGTGCCCGGCGTGCCATACGGTTGCGCTTGCATCGAGCCTGCGTTGGCCTGCGCCTGGCGTGCAGCCGGCGACATCGGCCAGGGCGTGGCCGCATAACCATCCTGCGCGCCGTATGGCTGCTGCTGCTGCGAATAAGGCGCCTGCTGCGGATAAGCCGGGTTGTACTGCGGAGCCTGCTGCACCGGCGGCATCTGCGCCTGCTGCATCGGCGGCTGACTTTGGCCTTGCCCCGGATAAGGCTGCAACGGCGCGCCCGACTGGCTCGACCCGTAAGTCTCCTGGCCATAGCCACCCGAGTCGGCGCCCTGACGCGGCGCGTTATACGGCAGGGCGGCGGGCGCCGGGCTCGGCGCATAAGGCTGCGCCGGCGCGGTATAAGGTGCGACGTAAGGCGCGGGTTGCGTAGGCGGCGGATAGTTCGGCACGGTCTGTGTCGGCAAGGAAGACTGCGAATACGGAAGCGCTGCGCGCGCGGCGTTATAGCTGCCGCCGGCGAGCGCGGCGTTGTCGGCGTCGGTCGGCGTGACCGTGGCGGTTTTGCCTTCGAAGGGATTGGTGCCCGGCAGCGGCGTCGCGCCGATCCTGCGCATCGCCACTTCCCAGCCTCGCGGCACGTTGCTCGCCGGGCTGCGCGGGACGTTGGCCATCAGCGGCGTGTTGGCGGCGACCAGCGAGCGTTGCAGATATGTCGACGCGAGCGACAGCTTGCCTTCCGCGCGATACATGCGGCCGACCGTGGCCAGCAAGCCCGGATCGCCGGGCGCCGCGTTCAAGGCCTGTTTCGCAAGCGTTTCGGCGTAGCTGAACTGCTTCGCGCCGGCCGCCGCGGAGATGGTCGCCTGCAACAGGTTCAGATCGTCGGGCTTGCGTTGCAGCGCGACGCGATAGCTGGCGAGCGCGTTGCGATCGTCGCCGGCACTCGAATAGAGGCGGCCGAGCGCGGCTTGCAGATCGGGATTGTCGGGCATGGCCGCGAGCCACGGCGCGATCACGTCGTAGGCGCTGGCGAGGTCGCCGCGCTGACGCACCGCGTCGCACTGCTTGATGACGATGCCGAGATTCAGGTTGCCGAAGTCGGTGCGTTGCTGCGGCGTCAATTGCATCGACGCGAGCCGGCGCATCACCATGCCGAGTTCGGTTTCCTGTTGCGTGGCGGACAGAATGCCCGCGTATTGCAGCAGCAGATCGGTGTTGCCGGGCGCCGCGTTCATGGCGGCGCGCACGAGTCCGAGCGCGCGGTTCGGGTCGCCGGCTTGGCTGTAAGCGGCGGCGATCACGCCGATCAATTCGGGGCTGTTGCCCGCGACCGGTTCGGCGGCATGCAGCGTGGCAAGCGCCTGTTGCGTCTGCCCGTTGCGCGCCATTCGCGTGGCGAGATCGGCTTGCTGATGCACCCACAAGCGGTGCTGCAAGGTCGTCATCGCGTCGGTGCGCTGCGCGACCGGAATGCGGTCGAGCTGCGCGAGACCCGCCGACCAGTCCTGCGTTTCCGCCGACAACAACGCGCTCGCGTACAACGCGTCGGTCATGTCGGGATGCGCGGCGAGCAGGCCGTCCATCATGCTGCGTGCGTTGGCGACCGCGCCCTGGCGCACATAGATGCGCGCGAGATCGAGGCGCAGCCACGGATCGTCGGGCGTGTTCAGCAGCGCGTCTTCGAAGAGGCTGCGCGCGCTGCCGAGATCGCCGCGTGCTTCGGCCGCGCGTGCTTGCGCCGCCTGCGCTTCGCCACGCAGACGGTTGATGCCGCCGGCCTTCGACTGCTGTTCGCTGTTGAGTTGATTGGCGAACTGCAGCGCCTCGTCGCCGCGGCCTTGCGCGGCGAGTGCGCCGACCAGCCCGCGAACCGCGTCGGGGTTGTCGGCCTGACGGCGCAGCGCCATCCGGTACGCCTGTTCGGCGCCGCTCGGGTCGCCGTTCGCGAGCAGCATTTCGCCGAGCAGCACCTGCGCGGTGACGTCGGACGGATTCAGCGCGATCGCGCGTTCGAACAGCGACTTCGCCTTCGCGACTTCGCCGTTGCTGCGCGCACCGATCGCGTCGCTCGTGTAGGTCCAGTAGGTCGCGCTGTCGAGCGCGGTTTTCCAGCGCGCCGGATTGCCGTTGCGCGACGCGCGTTCCAGATAGTTGCGGGCTTCGGCGAAGTGCTCCTGCTTCAATGCGGCGATGCCCATGCCGCCGAGCGCGTCGGTGTCGTTCGGGCTAGTGGCCAGCACCGAGGAAAACTTCGCCCGCGCCGTCGCCACGTCGTTGCGATCGAGCGCGGAAAAGCCGTCGGCGATGATGCGGCCGCGCGCGTCGACGGCAGCGTTTTCCTGCGAGCGCGCGCGGGCCGCGCTGTCCTGCTGCACCATCGAATCGAAGCGCGCCTTGACTGCGGCGTCATCGGCGGCGGTTTGCAGATACGCCTGATAGAGCGGGGCGTCGGAGGGCCGCGCGTCGAGCCACAACAGCGCCTGACGCCAGCTCTTTTTCGCCGACGCACCGACCGTGCTGTCACCCGCCAGTTTCTGCAGTCGCGCGATGCCGTCACGGCGCGTCACATCGCGATAGGTCAGATGCTGTGCGTAGGCGAGGGCGTAACGCGGGTCGTCGGGGTTGTCGCGCGCGAGTTGTTCCAGGCCGCGGCGCGCCTGATCCCAGCCTTGCGGCGTGGCCGAGAGCGCCTGGTAATACTCGAGCTGCAATTCGGGCGTGGCCGGTTTGCCATTCAGCGCGCGCTGGTATTCCTGCACCGCGCTCGCGCTTTGACCGCTTTGCGCGAGCCGCCGCGCGTCGTTCACGGTCTGGTCGCGCAGGCTCGATTCGCCCAGGCGCCGGCCGAGCTCATCCAGATTCGGATAGTTCGGCGCGACCGCTTTCAGGCGCGCCAGATATTGCTGCGCGCCGGCGCCGTCCTTGCGGTCGGCGAGCACCATGCCCATGCCGAAAAGCGCGTCGGGCTGCTTGGCATCGATGCGCAGCACCTTCTGCCACGCCTGCTCGGCGAGGTCGCCGCGTTGATGCGATTGCCAGTACTTGCCCTGATCGATCAGCACGTTCAAAGGATCTTTCGACGCCTGCGCCAGCGCATCCGGCGAAACCGTCGCCACGCAGCAGACGGCCGTGAGGCTCAGCGCGAGGCGCAATGACAACGCGAAGGCGCTCAGTCGCATGCGTTTCTCCAACTCGGCACGAGACGTCCGGCTTCGTCGAAACGATAGCGGCCGTCGATGAAACCCGTGCCGAACAAGCCCAGCACACGATCGTAGTACACCGGTTCGCGGCCCGGCACAGTGACGTCGAGCGCGGCGAGATGCGTGCGCGCGAGGCCGAGGCCGTGCTCGTCGCCGAGCGCCTTGAAGTACGGCGCGAGCGCGCCCCAGTAGCTCAGCGGTCCTTCGCCGCTTGCCGCGCCGGTGGTCGACGAAACTTTCTCCGGTGGAAAGCCGGTTTGCGCGACGCGTGAGCGCATGCCACCGAGCGCCGCAAGCCAAGGTTTGGCGAGCGGGTCCGCTGCCGAGGCGAGACCGGCCCACAGATAGACGCGGATCGCGTCGTAGCTGCCGGTGTCGCCGTTTTTCGGATCGACCACGAACTGGCCGTTTTGCCAGGCCGCCCAGTCGGGCGCGAAGCCTTGCGGCGCGGTGGTCTTGATGAGCTTGTAGGCGCTGTCGGCGAGCTTGCCCCATGGGCCGTTCGGCATTTCGCGCGCGAGCGAGCGCAGCACCGGCAGCGGCAGATAGCTCGGATTCAGACGTGTGACGCCGCCATTCTTGAAGCCTTGCGGTCCGGGTAGCAGCATCGGCCCGACGCCCGGCAAGGTGGTCATTTCCTGACGCGCGATCTGCGTGGCCAGTGCTTCACCCAACTGCGTATAACCCGCTTCATGCCACAGGCGGCCCGCTTGCAGCAGATCGTAGGCGATCCACAAGTCGGAGTCCGAGGCGGAATTCGGATCGAGCACGCCGTACGAGCCGTCCGCTTTCCTGCCCCATTGCCACGACGGCAGCCGCATGTTTTGCGCGTCGAACTGATTGCCCGCGAGATTGGTGCGCGTCCAGCCGAGCAGCCGGTCGAAAGTCGCGCGGTCGTTCGCGACCAGCGCGAAGAAGAGCGCGTACGACTGGCCTTCGGAGGTGGTTTGCTGCGCCGGCGTGGAGTAGTCGATCACGCGGCCGTCGGCCTGCACGAAGCGCTCGACGAACGCGCGATAGCCGCTCCAGTCGCCGCAGGCGCCGGATGCGGCGGTGGTCTGCGCCACCTTGACGAGATTGGCGAAACTCGCGGACGCCGCCAGCCCGAGCGTCAGCGCCACGCCGATTTTCTTGTTGATTCGAACCCGCATATCAGTCCTATTAGTCCTTCAGGCGGCGCGCGGCGATCGAGCGCAGCGTCCGGTAGAACAGGCCCGCGATGATCAGCGCGGCGAGCACGCCGCCCAGCATCAACAGCAGCGGATGCGACGACAGCGCCCAGCGCAGATACTCCTGCGGCGACAGATGGCCGACGTAATACGCCTCACCGTTCGAGGTGATGGTGACGGTGCGGCCGTGGATCACGGCCATCGCGCCTTGAATCTGCGGCAGCACGTCGGAGTCGAGCAGCGCCGCGGACAGATCGGCGTCCGACTGGCCAGCCGCGCTCACCAGCGCGACCGCGCTGCGGTTCTTTTGCAGCGGCGATTCGAAACCGGTCAGCAACGCATCGCCGTTCGAACTCACCAGCGTCAGATCGGCGCGCGCGGGCGTGCGCTCGACACCGCGTTCGCCATGCCACCAGTCCTCGAGCTTGAAGACGATGTCGGTGAGCTGGAAGGTGCGCGAGTCGCCGTCGCTGGAGAACGGCATCGACTTCGCCCAGCGCTGCAACAACGGCTGCTTGCCCGGCGCGCCGAAAACCAGCAGGTCCTTGCTGGCGAACTTGTCGGCGTCGTCGGCGGTGCCGACCGTGACGCCCGTCACCGGATAGCCGGTCGAGGTGCCCATGCGGCCCATCGTCAGCAGATACAGGCTGTAGTCGCTCGAATCGGCGTCGTTCGGCAGGATCACGGCGGTCTCGGAGAGGTCCGCCATGCGCGTGAACGGGAAGCCGCTATTGGCGAACGCGGCCAGATCGGGCAGCGCCATGTAGTGCGGGAACGACGAGAGGTCGATCGTCGAGTTCGGATCGATCGCGCCGACCACGTTGTCGAGCAGACGCCCGTGACATTCGCCGGTATTCGGAATGTCGTAGTAGAAGTGCAGGCGCACCTGCGCGCGCGGCGTCAGCAGCAGCGGCGGAATATGCAGGGTGCGGCGCGCTTCGGCGGTCTTGTCCGGCAGCACGGTGGCGAAGTAATGGCTCAGCTCGAACACGGAAGCGGATTCGGCCGGAATCGGCAGCGCCTGCACGAAACCGTTGTTCACGCTCACGTTGAGCGACGAACGGTCGCGTAGCGGCCGCACCGTGTAGCGGTAGCGCAGATCGATCGGCGCGCCCTTGGTGTGCCACATGAACAGATCGGGCGGCACGCGCAGATTCACGCGCACGGCGTCGGCGTCGTAACCGGACACGGTCAGATCGCGCGGATCGGCGAGTTCGCCGAAGCGCACCGGACGGTTGGTCGGCAGCCAGTTCGGCGCGTCGTACGGCGTGCGCGGCGCGAGTTCGTTCAACTGCGTGATGGTCGCGCTCTGACCCGTCAAGGTGTTCTGGCCGATACCGAGCGACTTCGCGGCGGTTTTCAGTTCGGCTTCGGTGCGCCCGAGCACGAGCAGGAGCTTGCCGCGCGCCGGCGCCTCGCGATCGACCACCGCGATGGTCGGGCCGGAGATCGCCGGGATGTTGATGCCGGCCGGGCGTTGATCGGAAGTCGCGAATACGACGGCATTGCCCGAGAGCGGCGCGTTGTCCAGTTGTGCGGGAAACACCGCGCCGCGATAACCGGCGAGCGCGCCGAACCACGACGCCACGATGCCGCCCGCTTCGAGCGTGGCGTTGCCCGGCTTTTGCGGGAACACGAACGGCAACTCCAGCCGGCGCACGTCGCGTCGATCGAAGAACGGCTGCGGCAGCGCGGCCAGATCCGGCTTGCTGGCAAGCGACGCATACGTCAGATCGAGCGAACTCGCATTGCTGACGGTGGCCCACAGCGACGAGTTCGCCGGGTCTTCGCAACTCGTCGTGTAATGGCCGATCAACTGCACGTTCAGATGGTTGAACTCGGTGATGAAGCGCGGATCGATCGAGACGTCGCGCGCCACCAGCATGCCGGCCTGTTCGTGCGGCACGGGCAGGGTGGCGGCGACTTCGCCGTTCACCAGCACCTTGAGCTGCGAGATATTCGCGAGCAGCGCGGGCGAGTAGCTATACACCAGATGCAGGACCGCGCCCGTCACCACTTCATCGCCGCGCACGGAAAACGCCACGCCGTTCTGCCCGTCGGTGCCGCGCAATTGCAGCGGATCGAGCGCGCCGAGGTCGGCGAAAGTTAGCGTCTGACGACGCCCTCCCGGCACCAGCGTACCCGGCTCGGCGGTGGTCGGCGTCCTGATGCCCAACGCTTTCACCGACGACGCGGCGAGCGCCGGCGTCGGTGTCGCCAGTTGCGGTTGCGCGATCGCGTTCGGGTCGTAGGGCACGGCAGGGCTCGGCGCGCTCACGCTGCCGACGCCGGTCGCAGCCGGAGCGCCTGGCGTTGCACTGGCGCTTTGAACAGCGCCCGCCGCACTCGCGCCACCGGCGGCCGCCGCCACGACTTCAGCCGCCGACGCCAGCGGCGCGGCCAGCGCGGTCTGCAACGCGAGCCAGCACGCGAGGCCGCGCATCAGCCGTTGTGAGCCGGAGCGTCCAACGCCATGCATCCTCAATCCGGTCCCACTGCGCTCGTGATTCGAGCGTTCGATGTTGCCCTTCGCCATCCGGTTGCGCATAGATCAGTCTTTCGTTTTTAGCTTCTTGACGTCCATTGGACGGCTTTTCATCGAACTGCGAAGGTCGGCATAGAGATGCTCGAACAGCCCCGCGATGCCGCGCGCGCCGACCGTCAGCACATGCGACAGACCGCGCAGGGGCGTGTCCTGCTGCCGTCCTTCCGCCCAGCCGGTCCAGGCGTCGGCGCGTGCAAAGGTGGTCTTGACGAACTCGTATTCCTGCTCGCGCGTCATCGCCGAGAAGCGCAGGCCCACGCGGCCCGGCGCGGTGAAGCCGACGGTCGCGGGGAACGCGTATTCCTCGTCGCCGCGAAAGAGCGACACGGTCACACGCTCGTGCATCGGCACCTGGATCGCGGCGGGCAGCGCCACGCCGACGCCGCCTTCCGAGTAGTCGATAGTTTCGCAGGCGAGCGTGCGGCCGGTCGAGAACTTCAGCATCACGGGCATCTGCATCGCCACGCGGTGCACCGCGCGAATTTGCCGGCGTTCGCTCGCGGCCGCCACGCTCGCGCCGAGAATCAGCATGTTGTACGTGGTCCAGCCGAGATTGAGGAGGGTGGTCTGCACCACGCTGCGCACATGCCAGTTGAAGTAGATATGCACGACGCCCACGCAGAAGCCGATCAGGTTCAGCAACAGCAGGAACAGATAGGGCCGCGAGATCGCCCAGTCGAAATAGTTCTTCTCGATCTGGCCGCCCTTGGCCGTCACGTTGAACTTGCCGAGCTTCGGGTTGATCAGCGCGAGCAGGGTCGGCGCGGTGATGTACGAGGCCAGCACCGATTCATACACTTCGGCCCAGAACGAATGGCGGAACGAGCGCTGCATGCGCGAGTTGGTGATGCTCGCGTGCATCATGTGCGGCAGCGCGTAGATCGCGATCGTGCTGGCGGCGGCTTCGATCACGTGCGCGCCGAAGAACAGATACGACAGCGGTGCGGTCAGGAACACCAGACGCGGGATGCCGTAGAAGAAGTGCATCATCGCGTTCAGATAGCAAAGCCGCTGGCCGATTTTCAGGCCTTTGCCAGTGAGGGGATTGTCGATCCGGAAAATCTGCGTCATGCCGCGCGCCCAGCGAATCCGCTGGCCGATGTGGCCGGAGAGACTTTCCGTGGCGAGCCCCGCGGCTTGCGGAATCGCCAGATACGCGGTCGTGTAGCCAAGACGGTGCAGCTTCAAAGCGGTGTGCGCGTCTTCAGTCACGGTCTCGACCGCAATGCCGCCGATCTCCTCGACCATGGTCCGGCGCAGCAACGCGCACGAGCCGCAGAAGAACGTGGCGTTCCACAGATCGTTGCCGTCCTGCACGAGGCCGTAGAACAGCTCGCCTTCGTTCGGCACCTTGCGGAAGGTGCCGAGATTGCGCTCGAACGGGTCGGCGGAGAAGAAGTGGTGCGGCGTTTGCAGCATCGACAGCAGCTTGTCGCGCAGGAACCAGCCGAGGCCGATCTGCAGGAACGAGCGGGTCGGAATGTGATCGCAGTCGAAGATCGCGAGGTATTCGCCGCTGGTGATCTTCAATGCTTCGTTAATGTTGCCGGCCTTCGCGTGGCGGTTGTGCGTGCGGATCGTCCAGTTGACGCCGACCTCTTCGCAGAACGCCTTGAACTCGGGACGGCGGCCGTCGTCGAGCACGTGGATCGAAATCTTCTCGGCCGGATAGTCGAGCGCGAGCGCGGCGTAGATGGTCGGCTTCACCACCGAGAGCGGCTCGTTGTAGGTCGGAATAAACACGTCGACGCTCGGCCATTGGTCGCGCGAGGCGGGCAGCGGCATCGGCGTGCGCTTGAGCGGCCACGCGGTCTGGAAGTAGCCGAGCAGCAGCACGATGGTCGAATAGACTTCGGCGGCGACCAGCAGCAGACCCCAGCCGGCGTCGAGCGGATGCTCCCAGTAGGTGGTCGCGGTCAGCCGCCAGTACATATAGCGGCCCGAGGTCACCACCGACAGCATGATCATCACCATCGTCGCGTAACGGCCTTGCAGGCGGCGGAACATCAGCGCGGTCACGAAGCAGCAGGTCGCGAATGTCAACTGTTCGTAGAAGGCGAGCGGCACGGTGAACACGAAGTACAGCATCACCAGCGCGAACAGTGTGACGAGTCCGGTGACGATGCGGCTGTTCCAGAAACGCGCGTCGACGAAGCGTTCGAGCCGCGACGGCTCGGCGGGCTCGAGACCCGGCGACGGAGTCGTGCTCATGCGACGTTCCTCGGCGAGACGGCGATCGCGTCGAGCGCCGCCGTCAGCCATGCGCCACACGACTTGAAATCGGCGGCCGCCTGGCTGAGTGGATCGTAGTGAATCAGCGTGGTGTCGCACGCGAGCGCCTCGCTCACGCCTTCGTCGAGATGGATCACACCGGGGAACAGCTTCGCGCCAAGCATCTGGCGCAACACCTTGAGGACGTCCTTGGTCAACTGGCGCGACTGGTCGATCTGGTTGATCACATAGCCTTCGCCGCCGAATTCGGCGCGCGGCGCCGCGTAGGTTCCGATCAGCCGCTCCATCTGCGGAATCGCGGCGTACGACGCGGCGTCGGCGAGCACGACGTTCAGCGTGAAGGTGGCCGCGCACAAGGCGGTGCGGACATACACGGAGGAACCTGGCGGCGTGTCGATGATCACGATGTCGGACGGGTCGAGGCGCAGATTCTGCAACGACTGCGCGAGCCAGCGCGGCTCGTGGTCGATATGCGCCTCGAAGCGGCGGCGGTCGTCTTCGAGCAACGCGCCGTAGGGCAGCACCGTCACACCGTCGACGCCGTCGAACATCACAGATTGCCACGGATCACCCGTCAGCGTGGCGCGCGACAAACCGTCGATGCTGTCGAGCGGCACGCCGAAGTGCAGACGCAGCGCGTTCTGCGGGTCGAGATCGAGCGCGATCACACGCCGGCCGCCGGCGGCCAGCACGGAAGCGAGATTGGCGGCGAGGGTGGTCTTGCCGACCCCGCCTTTGGCGGACACCACCGCGATGACTTTCATGAGCGACGAGGGCCGTTGACCAGCCACGAGTTGGAGGTGGCGGGCGTGACGGCGCGCGCGGCGCCGGCCGGTGCTGCGGCTGATTGACCGGGTGTGCCGCGCAGGCGGTCGAAGATCGCTTGCAACGGCGCGGATTCGCCGCGGGTCGCGGCCGCTTGCGGCGGCGTAGGTGCGGATGCGGGTTCCGGCGCGAAGAGCTTGCCGAGGATTGAAGCGGGTTGCGTTGGCGCGGCGGGTGCGATCGGCGCGGTCGAGCTCGCGTAAGCACGCGCGGGCGCCGGGGTCTGCGCCCAGTTCGGAGCGGTGGACGCGACCGTTTGCATAACCGGCGGCCGCAACGGAATCGCCGGCGGCACGGAGGCCGGTTGTGCGGCGTGAGGCATGGGGACGAGCGGCGTTGTCTGTGCCGGAATCGCAGCGGAAGCGAACGGGGTCGCAGCCGGCGCGCTTTGAGCCGCAGCCGGAGCCGCAGCCGGCGCGGCTTGTGCAGCCACCGGCGCGACAGCTTCCACTCGGCCAGCGCCGACTCCCGCTTGCGACGTCGCGTCATTTTTCGATTCGATCTCGCCAAAACGCGACGCGCCCTTCGGCACGCTCGCCGGCGCGGCCACGGCGACCGGCGGAATGTCCCGCCGATGCGAACGGGTGAACAGCGGCGCCTTCGCGCGCGTCACGGCCGCCGCGTCTTTTGGCGTGGTGTCCTGACGATCGACGGCCACCGGCGTTTCGACCGCCGGCGACTGAGGCTTGGCCTCGCGACGCTGCCCGATGGCGGGAATCGTCGGCTGGGTCAGATCGAGTGTCACTAACAGCGGCCAGCGGGTGCGCGCCGAACGCGCTTCGTTTTCGCGGCCGATTTCCTGGTACGCGTTGGCGTCACCGCCAAAATGATCGAAGAGTTTTTCGATGTCGCTCGATGAGCTCATAGTGCCGCCGTCTTGTTCATGCCTACCCCTGCCCCGATCCTGACTTGTGCTCGCGGCCCTGAAACGCTGGTCCTGCCTGTCCTGCTACTTCACTGCTACTTCACGCGCACCGGTCTGGCGCGTTCCTCTACCGCGTGTTGCTGCTTTGTCTATTCACAACGCGGCCGACGTACCCAGGCCACATGTCCTTCAACGCACCTCGTTCAAACAGGATGACGGCCCAGACGAAACTCGATCGCGGTGTCCTCGCTGTACCCGCTCGTTTGCGCGACCGACAAGCCTTGCGCGCCCAACGCGCTCAACCAGGTCTGATACACGCCTTCGAGAAACGCCGGCGTCCATGCCAGCGCCGTACCGCCGAACGCCTGCAATGGCGCGCAGTAGTGAACGATGCGCAGTGACTCGGGTTCGTCCGCCAATTCGACGTAGCCCCAATCCATGTCATGCCAGTACAGGTTCAAGGTTCGCGCGAGTTCGGCGGTCGAGTCGCAGGCGGGCAGCGGATGCGCCGCCGCAAACCGGCTGCCGACGCGGTGCATCAATTGGCGTAGTTCGTCGCGGCCGATCTGCGCTTCGAACTCGGTGGCCAACGCGGTGAGCATGCCGCGCCACTGCGGCGAGATTTGGCGTTCCAGCAGGTAATCGAGAATTGGGACCATGTTTTCCGGGGATGGCCGTTGCGTCAGCCGCTTAAAAAAATCGGAGGCCCACGGCCGGGTGCAAAGAAAAAGTGTTGCGGGAAATCGCGTATTGCACGCGGCCTAGGTTAGTTTTACCGGGTTGTCTAGTCTGTCCACCACACTTCGAAGCAGTCTACTTAAGACATTAATTTTTAGCCACTTTCCATTCGTCTGTTTATACGCGCAATCGATTGCAATGGATGCATTTTCGATTAAGTAATTTTTGCTGCCTGAATCGCCGTTTCGCTTACCCATCATGATTGTCCGGTAAGAATGCTTCGGTCATGGCTCGATTAACGGCTGGCTTCGCCACTTGATTGAGCGCTTTCGTTTCGTGATAAATGCAACGCTTCGCGATTGCGCGCAAGCAGCGGCATCACTGTCGCCGGTAAGTCTTTCTAAATCTTTCGGGGTCCTTGCATGCCCAACTATTGCCCGAGCCGCTAAGCTTGCGAACTTGCATCGGGTTGCGCACGGAAAAAGCACGTGCGTACGTGTCACATCGTCACGATGCCATTTGATTCATTCACTGCAATGCTCAATCCACTCAGTATTCTTCTGGTCACCGTGTTGTCGAGCGCCATGGCAATGGCCGTGCTCGGCTCGTTGTGGCGCGCGGCGATTCCAGGCGTCGGTTACTGGATCTCCGCCAACGCGGTCGCGATCGTCGCGCTGCTCGCTTTCGCCTTGCAGGGCCACGCGTCGCGCTGGCTGACCTTCGTGGCGTCCAACGTGTTGCTGGCGGCTTCGCTGCTGCTGGTGGTCGAAGGCTGCTTGCGCTTTCTGGGGCGCCGCGCGCGACCGTGGCCGGCTTACGCCGGCCTCGCCGTCGTGGTGTTCGGCATCTCGTACTGGACCTTCGCCGCGCCGGACTTCAACGCGCGTGTCGCGCTGGTGTCGGCATTTCACGCGGGCCTCTACGCCGCGCTCGCCGTGGTCATGCTGCGTGGCCGTCCTGCGAACCGGCCGCGCTACAGCTATTACTTCCTCGCGGTGGCAGCCGTCCTGCTATGCGCCGGACATACTTCGCGCGGGCTCATGTACGGCTTCGGTTTGCTGACACAGACCGGCCTCCTGCAAGTGTCGCCGTCCAACATCATTTTTCTCGCGCTCGGCATTCTTGCGCCGCCCTGTCTTTCGATCGGCGTGGTGATGCTGGCACACGACCGCCTCGCCGAACGGCTCGAACGGCTGGCCAATGTCGACGACCTGACTGGCGCGTTGTCGCGCCGCGCGTTTCTCGCGATCGGCGACGCGCTGCTGAACGCGTCGCTGCGAACCCGCTCGCCGGTGGCGCTGGCGATCATCGACATCGACTCGTTCAAGGCCGTCAACGACAACTACGGCCACGCCGCCGGCGACCAGGTGCTGAACCACTTCGCCACGTTTGTCGCCCGCAACCTGCGGGTCGGCGATGTGTTCGGCCGGCTGGGCGGCGAGGAATTCGGCGTGCTATGCCCGGCCACTACGGCCGCCGAGGCGGTGAGCCTGCTCGACCGTCTGCGGGCCCGCCTCGCCGCGGCCGCGCCGGACGAGTTGCCGCGCGGGCTGCGGTACACCTTCAGCGTCGGCGTGGACCAGCTTCGGCGCGATGAATCGCTCGCCCAGCTGATGGCGCGAGCGGACGGCGCGCTGTATGCCGCCAAGGCGTCGGGCCGCAATCGCGTGATGGCGGCGTAGGGCGGCGGGGCCGCGAAGGAGAATTCTTCGTTCTATTTGTGTGGAAGGCATAAATATTTATCAGACATTTGCCGATATCCATTGGCAGAGTGACCGGAACCAGCCTGATAACTATCAATATGCTTTCCACCTCAACGCCATATCCGTCCGATTCCGGATTGCGCGATCGCTTTCACCGGCGCTCGCTCGAGCACCAGCGTCCGCTGTCCACCGTGACCATGGCGTTCACCGTGGTCGCGTTCCTGTGCTTCATCGGGGCGCGCAATCTGGTCGATGGCCCGGCCGCGCCGCTCGCCTACCGGCTCGCGTGCGCGCTGCTGCTCGCCTTGCTGGTGCTGGCGATTCCGCGCGCCAAGTCGACGTGGCTGTTCGGCCTGATCGGCGTCGCTTACTCGCAGGTGCTGGTGGTGGGCATGGCGATAAACATCGTCGGCGTCGCGCAGCCGCTGCTGTGGACGTTGCCCGCGCTGGTCGTGATACCGATCTGCGCCGCGCCGCTGTGGCTCACGCCGACGCACTTCGTCGCCGGCAGCGTGCTGTTCTATGCGACGGCGTTCGCGCTGCTATTCGGCGCGCCGCTGGCGCACGACGTCGACACCGTCGTATGGATGTGGATCGTGGCGATCGGCGTGCCGACTTCCGCGGTGTTTCATTTCGGCTTCTACCGGTTTCGCCGCAACCACTTTCTGCTGGAGAGCCAACTCGCGCAACTCGCCGCGACCGACCCGCTGACCGGCCTGCAAAACCGCCGTGCGTTCGTCAAGCAGGCCGAGCGCCGCCTCGACACCGTCACGCCGGATACGCGGATCAGCGCGATCTTTCTCGACATCGACAACTTCAAATCCTTGAACGACCGCTTCGGCCATGCGATCGGCGACCATGCGCTCTACCAGGTCGCCCAGGTGCTGATGGAGGAGGTTTCCGCGGACGACAGCGTGAGCCGGATCGGCGGCGAGGAATTCGCGCTGCTGCTGCGCGACGGTCTCACCGGCGCGCTTCATGTGGCCGAACGGCTGCGCCAGGCGATTGCCGCAATCGAGCGGCCGGACGGCCGTCTGACCGCGAGCTTCGGCGTGGCAGAGCACCGCAGCGGCGAAAGCATCATGGTGCTGCTCGATCGCGCCGACGAAGCGTTGCTGCGCGCCAAGCATTCCGGCCGAAACCGGGTGTGCGCCGAGCGCGCGCTGCCACGCGAAGCGCTGCAACTGCTGGCCGACGACGGGCCCGGCGAGCGCGGGGCGGCCGTGCGGCGGCATCGCTGGGAGGAGTACTACCTCACCTCGCATTTTCAGCCGCTCTACAGTTTGTCGCATCAGAAGCAGGTGGGCTTCGAGGCTTTGCTGCGCGGCGAGCAGGACGACGGCACGCTGGTGCCGCCCGCGGTGCTGTTCGCGCCCAGACCCTCGAGCGACGAAGGTGCGCTCGACCGCGCGAGTCACGTCGTGCATCTGGCCCATGCACGCAAGTCGCTGCCGGATGACGCGTGGCTCTTCCTCAACATTCTGCCGGCCACGTTCATTGCCGAAGGCTACGCCGATCAACTGGCGAAGATCGTGCGGGCCGTGGGTCTCGAACCTGAGCGCGTGATTCTGGAGATTCTCGAATCGCATGGCGGCAGCGTCGACGACATGTCGCGGGCGGCGGCGCTGTACCGCGAGCACGGCTTCCTGATTGCCGTCGACGATTTCGGCGCCGGCCAGTCGAATCTCGACCGCTTGTTCAGGATTCGCCCGGACCTCGTCAAGCTCGACGGCGAACTGATTCGCGCGACGGGCCACGGCACCGAGCAGCCGATTCTGCCGAAGCTCGTGTCGCTGCTGCACCTGGCGGGGATGCTGGTGGTCGTGGAAGGCGTGGAGACCACGGAGGAACTGATCCTCGCGGTGGAGTCGAATGTGGATTTCGCGCAGGGTTATCTGCTGGGGCGGCCGGCTAAAGAGATCGCGCCGCCGGACTCGGTGCATCGGCGCATCGACGAGGCTTTCGATGTGATCGCCCAGGGGCGGGCGCATCAGTATGCGTTGTTCGAAACCGAAGTGGAGCCTTACCGGGTTGCCTTGCGGCTCGCTGCCGACGCGTTGCTGGCCGGCGTGGCCATGGAAGAAGCGTTTGCTTCGCTGGCGAGGTTCGAGCGCTGCATCAGTTGTTTCATCCTCGACGACGCGGGCAGGCAGATCGGTCATGAGGTGCAGGGGCCGGCCTGGAGCACCGACGGGGCGTCGCTGCAACCCGTGGCGAATCCGCGCGATGCGCGCTGGGATCATCGGCCGTATTTTCGCAATGCGGTGTTGTTGCCGGGCGTGGCGGTGTCGAGTAATCCTTATCTCTCGCTGGCGAGCGGCAGGCCATGTATCGCGGTGACGCTGGCGTTGCAATTCGCCACCGAGCGCTCCGTGATCGGCGTGGAACTGGACTGGTCGGCGTCGGGCTTGCCGTGGCCCGCGGGGGAATAGGGCGTTCCTTTTCGCACGCAGCGGGTCCGCGTGTTTGCGCTGAACGGATTCGGTCAGTACCCGCCCCTGGGCGACGCAGCCAGCGCCGCGGTCTTTTTGTACGACGCCGCCAGGTCCGCCGCTGCCCGGCTCAGCAGGCCTGTATCCGTGCCGACGGCGACGAACGAGGCGCCGGCTGCCAGATAGTCGGTTGCAATCTCCCGGTCAGGCGCCAGTACGCCTGCCGCTTTGCCCGCGTCTCGCACCGTCCTGATGCCGTTGCGGATCGCTTCGCGCACGCTGGCATCGCCGGGTTTGCCCAGCAGTCCCATCGACGCGCTCAGGTCCGACGGACCGAAAAACACACCGTCGACGCCATCCACCGCCGCGATCGCCGGCAGATTCTCCATGCCCTGCACGGTTTCCACCTGCACCAGCACGCACAACTCGTTTGCCGCTGTGTTCAGGTAATCCGGTATCCGGTTCCAGCGCGAGGCGCGCGCCAACGCACTGCCCACGCCGCGAATGCCTTGCGGCGGATAGCGCGTGGCCGCAACCGCGTCGGCGGCCTGTTCGGCGGTGTCGATCATCGGCAGCAACAGCGTCTGTGCGCCGATGTCGAGCAATTGCTTGATCAACGCGCTGTCGCTGCGCACCGGACGCACCACCGGATGCGATGCATACGCAGCCACCGCCTGCAATTGCGCGAGCGTGCTGCGCACGTCGTTCGGCGCATGCTCGTTGTCGATCAGCAGCCAGTCGAAACCGGCGGTCGCCAGCAACTCGGTCACGTAGGCGTCGGCGAGCGCGGCCCACAGGCCGAATTGCGGCTTGCCCTCGGCAAGAGCGCGTTTGAATGTGTTTTGCGGGAGAGACATGTCGTGTCGACTCAAATGAGCTCAGATGAAATTCAAACCGATGCCGCCCAGCGGACCGTAGTCGACGTGGAAGGTGTCGCCCGCGCGCGCGGGGATCGGGCTGGTGAACGAACCGCTCAGGATCACGTCGTTCGCGTTGAGCGTTTCGTCGTACGGTGCGATCTTGTTGGCGAGCCAGGCCACGCCCGTGGCCGGATGATTCAGCACGGCGGCCGCGAGACCGCTTTCTTCGACTGCGCCGTTCCTGTAGAGCAACGCGCCGACCCAGCGCAGGTCCACGTCCAACGGACGCACGGGACGGCCACCCAGCACGATGCCCGCATTCGCCGCGAAGTCGGAGATCGTGTCGTAGACCTTGCGCGGTGCCCTGGTTTCGCGGTCGAACTGTTCGATGCGCGCGTCGATGATTTCGACGGCCGGCGTCACGTAGGCGGTCGCGTCCAGCACGTCGAACAGCGTGACGCCGGGGCCCTTCAACGGCTTGCTCAACACGAATGCCAGTTCCACTTCCACGCGCGGCGCAATGAAGCGGTCAGCGCGAATGTCCTGGCCGTTTTCGATGAACATGCTGTCGAGCAGCGGCGCGTAGTCGGGTTCGTCGATTTGCGACGAACGCTGCATCGCGCGCGAGGTGAGGCCGATTTTTCGGCCCTTGATCACGTGGCCTTCGGCGAGCTTGAGCTTGACCCATTCGCGTTGAATCGCGTAACCGTCCTGAACGGTCATCTGCGGAAACCTGGCGGAGAAGTGGCGCAGTTGCGTGCGCGTTTTCTCCGCGTGGTCGAGTTGCGCCGCGAGGTCGCGGATAGTCTGTTCGTCTAGCATGATGGATTCTCTCAGTGCCGCTATTCAGCCTTCAGGCGCGCGTGCAAGTTGTTATGTTTCCACGTACCGGCTTCGCTGAATTCATTGATTTCCAGCGACAACGCCAGACCGTGCTGTTCGAATTCAGTGGCGAAGTGCTGCTTGATCAGCGTGAACAACGCATCGCCGGTGGCCTTTTTCGCGGCCTCAGAGCGGCCCGCGCCGATCTTCAGGTTCGCATGCAGGAACGCGGCGTGGGTTCGTCCGTCGGCGATGCAGTACTGTTCGCAGCGCAACGCACGCACGCGGATGCCGCCGAGCGGATAGATGCGCTGTTCGTTCTCGCGTTGCGCGTCGAGGCACTGGGCGAGCGTTTTGCAAAGCTGTCCAACGCTCTCTTCAGTGGCGAGGTTGGCGCTGTATTCCAATGTCAGATGTGGCACGTTCGACTCCTCGTGTCTCAGGCGGGCAGCGGCGTAACCGGGAAGATCGCGTTGATCTGGCCGGTGCCCGAACTGCCGAAGTACGGCGTGACGACTTCCACCTTGCCGTCGTAACGATCCCAGCCGAGCGCGCCGAGCAGCATCGCGGTGTCGTGCATGCCGCCTTCGCCCCAGCATTTTTCGTTATAGAGCGGCAGCATCTCGCAGAAGGTCTTCCAGTCGCCGGCTTCCCACAGTTCGACCACCCTGCGGTCCATCTGCTCGAGAAACGGACTCCATACCTTGTGCATGAACTGCTCGGCTGTGCCGTTGTTGGCGAAGTGGTGGCTGAGCGACCCGCTCGCCAGAATCGCGACGGTACCGTCATAACGCTCTTCAATGGCCTTGCGCACCGCGAGGCCGAAGCGGGCACTGGTGTCGAGGTCGTGCCACATGCACCAGCCCGCGACCGACACGGTCTTGAAATGCTGATCGCCATTCATGTAGCGCATCGGCACCAGCGTGCCATATTCGAGTTCGAGCGTGGTCTCGCTGTGCGCGCGGCTTTTCACGCCCATTTCGTTGGCGACTTCGGCAATCAGGTTGCCGAGGCCGACATTGCCCGGATACGCGTACGGCATGTTCTTGATGAAATGCGGCAGTTCGTTGCTCGTATAGACGCCTTCGAACTTTGACGCGCAATTGATGTGATATTCGCTGTTCACCAGCCAATGCACGTCGAACACGACGATCGTGTCCACGCCCAGTTCGCGGCAACGCCGGCCGATTTCATGATGGCCGTCGATCGCCGGCTGACGGCAGCCTTTATGCGGACCGTCGAGTTCGGACAGATATAACGACGGGACGTGAGTCACTTTTGCTGCCAATGCGAGCTTGCCCATCGCGGTCTCCTGTGTCGACCGGAGTGGGCGCTTTAGCGCCTTACTCTGGTCGCATGCAACGTAGTTGCTGTCTTGCTCCTGCGCGGCGCATGAAGCGCCCGCGCCGAAAACACACCGGCGCTTCATGCGCCGGCACCGATGGTTCAAACGCCCCAGCGCGGAATGTGATGCGAGCCTAGCGACACGCAAACATTCTTCGGTTCGAGGAACACTTCATAGCTCCATGTGCCGCCTTCGCGGCCCACGCCCGACGCCTTGGTGCCGCCGAACGGCTGGCGCAGATCGCGCACGTTCTGGCTATTGACGAAGCACATGCCGGCTTCGACGGCTGCCGCGACGCGCAATGCGCGGCCGCTGCTCTCGGTCCAGATGTAGCTCGACAAGCCGTAGGCGATATCGTTGGCGAGTTTGATTGCGTCGGCTTCGTCGTCGAACGGAATCAGGCAGGCGACCGGGCCGAAGATTTCTTCCTGGGCGATGCGCATGCGGTTATCGACATCGACGAACACGGTGGGCTGCACGAAGTTGCCTTTGCGCATGGCGTCGGGCAGCTCCGGCATGTCGAGGCCGCCGCACGCGAGCGTCGCGCCTTCTTTCGGGCCGAGTTCGATGTAGCTGCGCACTTTCGCCAGATGGCCCTGACTGATCATGGGGCCGACAATGGTGCTGTCGGACAGCGGATCGCCCACGCTCAACCGCTTCGCACGCTCGATGAAACGCTCGGCAAAGCGCGCATAAATGGAGCGCTGCACGAGAATGCGCGAACCCGCCGTGCAGCGTTCGCCGTTGTTCGAGAAGATCATGAACACAGCGGCGTCGAGCGCGCGCTCGAAATCGGCGTCGTCGAAAATCACGAAGGGCGACTTGCCGCCGAGTTCCATCGAAAACTTCTTCAGCCCCGCGGTTTGCACGATGCGGTTGCCGGTCGCCGTCGATCCGGTGAACGACACCGCATGCACGTCCGGATGCGCGACCAGCGGTTCGCCGGTTTCCTTGCCGAAGCCGTGCACCACGTTCAGCACGCCGGCCGGGATGCCGGCTTCGAGGGCGAGGTTGCCGAGCATCGAGGCGGTGAGCGGCGACAGTTCGCTCATCTTCAGCACCGCGGTGTTGCCGAACGCGAGACAGGGCGCGACTTTCCAGGTGGCCGTCATGAACGGCACGTTCCACGGCGAGATCAGCGCGCACACGCCGACCGGATGGAACAGCGTGTAGTTCAGGTGCGTATCGGTCGGATACGTATGGCCGTCGACACGCGTGCACATCTCGGCGAAATAGCTGAAGTTGTCGGCGGCGCGCGGCACGAGCTGCTTGCGCGTCTGCGAGATCGTCTGGCCGGTGTCCTTCGTTTCGGTCTCTGAGATCTCCGGCACATTCTTCGCGATCAGTTCGCCGAGCTTGCGCACCAGCTTCGCGCGTTCCGCGGCGGGCTTGCCGGCCCATGCGGGAAACGCGTCCCTGGCGGCGCGTACGGCGGCGTCGACTTCTTCCGCACCGCCGCGCGCGACTTCAGCCAGCACGTCTTGCGTGGCCGGATTGACAGTTTCGAAGTAGTCTTTCGCGGCGCTTGCTTTGCCGTTGATCAGATGTTCGATTCGCATTGCCTTGTCCTTTCGTGCAGTCGATCAGGCGCGGTTAAAGTCCGCGTCGGATGCAATCGTATTGACGAGACGGCCCAGGCCGTCGATTTCGCAGACCACTTCGTCGCCCGCATTGACGTTGACGACGCCTTCCGGCGTGCCGGTCAGGATCACGTCGCCGGGCGCGAGGGTCATGAAGCTGCTCAGGTATTCGATCAGCGCCGGGATGTCGGTGACGAGATCGCGCGTGTTGCCGTGTTGCTGACGCGTGCCGTTCACGAACGTGCGCAATTCGAGTTGCGTGACGTCTTCAATATCGGCGGCGTCGACGAACCAGGGGCCGAGCACCGTGCCGCCGTCGCGATTCTTCACGCGCAGGTTCGGACGGTAGTAGTTTTCGAGGTAGTCGCGGATTGCATAGTCGTTCGCGATCGTGTAGCCCGCCACATGCTGCATGGCGGCTTCGCGCGTGACGTTGCGCGCGGTTTGCCCGATCACCACCGCCAGTTCGCACTCGTAGTGCATGAAGGTGACGTCGGCAGGGCGGCGTGTAAAGCCGCGATGTCCGACCACCGTGCCCGGTCCCTTGAGAAACACGAGCGGCTCTTCCTGCTTGTTGAACTGCAATTCCTTTGCATGCTCGGCGTAGTTCAAGCCGAGCGCGAAGATCGTGCCGACTTCGATCGGCGCGAGCCATACCACTTCATCCTCGCGACGCACGCGGCCATCCGCGAGACGCACGCCATTGGCGTCGGGATACGCTTCGTGAATCGCGCCTGCATACGCAACGCGGCCGCGCATCATGGCTGTTCTCCTTCTTGTTCTTCGGCGCCGACGAACGATACCGTGAGCGGCGGCATGGCGCCGATCGACAGCGTGGCCGTGTCGCCGATATGCGCGACAGGCGAACCGTGCGGCACGCCGAGCGTGATGACGTCGCCCGCGTTGAGCGTCATGAAATCGGTCACGTCCGCGAGCAGTTGCGCCACATTGCGTACCGACGACGCGGTGCTCGCCGTGAACGCGTCTCGCGACCCGAGTTGAACCCGGATCGCCAGATTGTCCGGCGTCGCAACATGACGCGCCGCAACCACGGCCGGTCCGATCACGCAGAACCCGTCGCGCGCCCGGAATCGCACCGATGGCCGGTACACGCTCGCATGCGGCACGCTGAGATCGGCGACCAGCGTATAGCCGGCGATGTAGTCGAACGCCTGCTCGACGCCGACGCATGTTGCAGTGCGGCCGATCACGATGCCGAGCGATGCGCCGACTTCCACGCCCAACGCATCGTCCGGCACGACGACCCGCGCGCGGTGCCCGGCGAGCGTATTGCGCGGCTTCAGATAGAGCACGGGTGCTTTCGGCGGCGCTTTATATGGCGCGGCGTGCACCGCGTCGCCCAGCGCCTCGAGCGCGGCGCGGTCGTTCAGCAAGGTTCCGTAGACAGCGCCGCCAACCGGCGCGCGGCAGGCCGTGCCGCGTGCGAGCAGCGCGGCCGCGGTGCGCGCATCCACATCGCGCGGCAACGCCTCGCCTTCGGGATGCAACAGATGATCGGCAAGTGCAAACATAAATTAGCTGTCTCTCGGCAAAAACACTAACATGTTAGTAGTATTGCGCTTGATATCATCCATGGTCAATAGCCTGTCGGCTGATCGCGGGTTTTCCCTTAAGCTTCGACGGCTGCTTTTTAATCATCTTCCAACATGTCCGCTTCCGCCTCGACCCGAGTTTTGCACCGCAACCTGCCGATGTTGTTGCTGCGCGCCAGAGAAAAAATGATGGAGCGGTTTCGTCCGTTGATTACCGCGCATGGATTGACCGAACAGCAGTGGCGCGTGATTCGAGCCCTCAACGAGCACGGCCCAATGGAGCCGCGCCACATCTCCGATATCTGCACGATTTCGAGCCCGAGCATGGCCGGCGTGCTCGCGCGCATGGAGAGCATGGAACTGGTGACCAAGGAGCGTTTCGCCGAAGACCAGCGGCGCGTGCTGGTGTCGCTGACGGACACGAGCGTGGAATTGGTGCGCGTGATTTCGAAGGATCTCGAAGCGCATTACCG
Source organism: Paraburkholderia sediminicola (assembly GCF_046027355.1). Taxonomy (GTDB): domain Bacteria; phylum Pseudomonadota; class Gammaproteobacteria; order Burkholderiales; family Burkholderiaceae; genus Paraburkholderia; species Paraburkholderia sediminicola_B. The sequence continues at coordinate 30,332 of NZ_JAQQEK010000016.1, forward strand.
CGAACTGGAGCGCAAGGTGGGACCGGAGATCGTCGAGCGCGTGTATCGGGCGGTGGACGATCTGCTGGCGGGTCTGGAGGAAGCGGAGGAGTGATGTAGCGGGTCAGCGGCCCGAGTCGGGTGCCGCTGCGTTCGGGGTGCTCGCTGCGTTGTCGTCAGGCGCTCGCGCCCCTCGCTTCACCAGCCCTGAAAGCGCCGCCACTCCACACTGTTGCCGTCCGGCGCCACCGCGTGGTACTCGGGAAACTGCGCGCCGGTGGCGCACGCGTGATTCGGCAGGATGCGCAGTTTCATGCCGATCGGGAAGCGCTGCGTGACATCGTCGCCGGCGACCGCGTTTTCAACTATCGGAGACAGAATGCCGTGCTCCTGATTGGCGCCGCTGACCACGTAGCCGGGCAGCGGTGTGCCGTTCAGCAGACACGGCTGGCCGTAGCCGAAATCGTGCGACTGCTTCGACGTGCCGCGATCCCGGCTCATCGCCATCCAGCCCGCGTCGAGAATCGCCCAGCCCTTGTCGGCCTGATGACCGATCACGGTGGCGAGCACGCTGAGCGCGATGTCGTCGAGCGCGCACACGCCGACGTTGTGCATGACGAGGTCGAACAGCACGTACACACCGGCGCGCACTTCCGTGACGCCCTCTAACTGCGTGGCGGCGAGGGCAGTCGGCGTCGAGCCGACGCTGACCGCCGGGCATGCAATGCCGGCTTCGCGCAACCGCTGCGCCGCGCGCACGCAGCCCGCGCGTTCCTGCTCAGCGAGCGCGGCGAGCGCTTCCGGCGTATCGAGCTCGTAGCTCGAACCGGCATGGGTCATCACGCCGCCCACCTTGACGCCGTTCTCATGCAGAATCCGGCCGACTTCGAGCAGCGTGTCCTGTTCCGGTGTGATGCCTGAGCGGTGCCCGTCCGTATCCACTTCGATCCACACCTCGAAGGTTTCGCCGTGTTGATCGCCGAATGCGGCGATGGCCGAGGCGGCGGTCGGATTGTCCACCACGAGCTTCAGATTGCAGCCCTGGCGGCGCAGCGCGAGCGCTCTCGGCAGCTTGGAGGGGGCCATGCTGACGGCGTACAGAATGTCGTCGACACCGGCGGCGAAGAACGCCTCCGCTTCCTTCAACGTGGACACCGTGACACCGCGCGCGCCGGCGGCAATCTGCGCACGGACCACGTCGATGCATTTGGTGGTCTTCACGTGCGGACGAAACGCGACGCCTAGCGTGTTCATATGCCCTTGCATTCGCGCGATGTTCCTTTGCATCCGTGCGATATCGATCAATGCGGCTGGGGTTTCAATCTGGTCGAGTTTCATGCTTTCACCGGGAAATGGGGTCATGCAAGGTCATGCTGCTTTGTGCCGAATTGGGCAAGCCACGGAACGAGTTTGTCGAGCGTTGGTGATTCGATCTCGGGCGGCTGCGCGCCGTCTACGAGTGACAGGCCGACGCGGTTGTGCCAATACGTCCGCAAGCCGACGGCGGCGGTGCCGAACATGTCGTAGCTGGAGCCGGCCACGAACGCTGCTTCATGAGCTTGCACGCCGAGTTTTTCGAGCGCGAGGCGGTACGGCAGCGGGTCCGGTTTATACACGCCGGCTTCTTCGGCGGTGACAATCGCGTCCCAGCGGACCGGCAACAGATGGGCCGCCTGTGTGCCGAGACGCGTGGAGCAGTTGGTGACGACCGCCAATTTGCAATGCGGCGCGAGCGTTTGCAGCGCGTCGAGGGCGCCGCTCCACGGCGTGAGCGTCAGCCAGTCCGCTTCGAGCGCGAGCGCGGCGGATTCGGGCAGACCGACTTGTGCGGCGGCTCCGCGCACCAGTTGTTCATACGCAATGTATGAGCCGCAGCCGTAGGTCAGCCGCAGATAGGCGGCGCGCCATGCACGGCCGGCCTGTTCGGAACCGGCCGCGCGATTCCATGAGGTCCACGAGTCGAGCAGGGCGGTCAGGAGGTCGAACAGGACCGCTTTGGGATAGGCGGCAGGCGCGAGGGCGAGAGTCATGTTTGATTTGACCAGCAGCGGACGATGAGCTGATTATAAAGTTTCATCAGCGACACAACGTTCAGATGGATTAACTCATAGATTCAGTCTGATTGAATGATTCAGTTTGCGTCTTCTTGCAAGCGCGTTGCGACATTTATCGCCGCCAGGGCGGTTGCGGCCTGAACCTGCTTTGCAAATACTGCATGAAATGGCGGGTGCGCGCCGGCAGGCCCGCGCGTTGATGCGTGAGCGCCATGACGTCGGCATCGGGTGCTTTCCATCCCGACAGCAAACGGACGAGCTTGCCCTTCGCAAGGTCGTCGGCCACGTCCCATTCGGAGCGCAGGATCACGCCGCGTCCTTCGCATGCCCACTGACGGATCACATCGCCATCGTTGCAACTCAAATGAGCAGACACGCGCACGCTGCGGCGCGTGCGGCCCTTACTGAACTGCCACAGCGAGACATCTTCGTTGTTCTCGCGCAGCACGATGCAGGGCAGCCTGCTCAACTCATCCGGAGAATCCGGCGTGCCGATTCGCTTGATCAGCGCGGGCGCGGCGCAGACGAAACGCGCATTCGGTGCAATCGTGTAGCCGATCAGATTCGACACCGGCAGCTCGCCGATATGCACGACGATATCGAAGCGGTCCATCGTCTCGGTCAGAGGCTTGTCGGATAGCGTGAGCGCGACGTCGACATCCGGATTCTGCTGCTGGAAATCGGCAATCGCGGGCGCGAGGTGCCGCCGCCCGAACCCCAGCGGCGCATTGATTTTCAGCGTGCCGACGAGTCCGCCGCGACGTATCTGCAGGTCTTCGAACAACGCGTCGAACTGCTGGACGAGGTCGGCGCCCCGTTCGCACAGCAGCGTGCCTTCTTCCGTGAATTGCAGGCGGCGCGCCGTGCGGTTCACCAGTTGCGCGCCCAGTTTCTTTTCCAATTGCTGAAGGCGCTGCGTGACCGCGGAGGGCGACAAGCCCAGCTTTCGCGCCGCGGCGATCAGGCTGCCGCTTTCGCGCAGCGTCAACAGGAAGCGGATATCGGCCGAATCGTTCATGTGAGCGACGTTTGAGTTCGGAAGTCTGGCAGCTTAAAGCGTTTGGATGCGCGGTTCCAGTTCAGTCTGGCACACGCGCCGACAAATGCGGTGCGGCTTGCAAGGTAAAGTGATGCTTCTGTCATGCAGTCGGCGGCGCGAGCCGCTAAAGTATGCGTTTGCGCCGATTACCTGTTGCTTTCATTTGAAGAGAAGTCCACATGCCGTTGTCCAATGAGCCGTCGAATGGCCCGTCAAACGATGCCGCGCGGAACAGCGCCTTGAAACAGGCGGTGTTTCTGCACACCGGCTGGCGTAGCGCGGGAACGTGGGTCTGGTCGCGTCTGCGCGAACTCGACAGCGTGACCGGCTTTTATGAGCCGCTCAGCAACGTGCTCGCGGACCTGAGCCTTGCCGATGTGTCCGCGTCGCGTCCCACGCTGACGTCGGGCCACCCGCCACTTGACGCGCCGTATTTCGACGAATATCGTCCGTTTCTGCGCGAAGGCGCTCGCGGTGTGGACGGATACCGCAGGGGTTTCAGTCTCGATCGCTTCGCTAGCGTACCGGATGCGGAATTTGCCGCATTGCAGCCCTATCTACGCAATCTGTGCGAGCGCACCACCGAACAAGGCAGCGTGCCGGTCTTCAAGTTTTGCCGCTCGTCCGGCCGGCTGCCGTGGCTGAAGCAGGCTTTTCCGCAGGCCATGCACGTGGGCGTGTTGCGAAATCCGGCCTCGCAGTTCGCTTCGGGGTGGCTGCTCAGTCAGCAATGGAGCAATCCGTTTTTCGTGGCTGCGCCGTTTCGCGTGCTCGGGCTGAATCAATCAGAGCCGCTAGTCAGGCAGGCCATTGAGATCTGCGGCGTGAGCCTGCCGCCTGTGGCGCCCACTTCGGACGACGCTTATGCGATGGCTTGTGAGCACTATGCGCGCACGGCGGAAGGCAATAACGCATATCGGGCACTCGTCGCGTTGTGGATTCTGTGCGCGTTGCGCATGGCGGACGGTGTCGATCTGCTGATCGATATGGACCGGCTTGGAACCTCGCGCGATTACGCGGCCAGTTTGCGCGCCGGGTTCGAAACGCAGAGCGGTTTGTCGCCCGACTTCGGCAGCGCACGCGATCTGGTGGAGGAGACGCGTCGCGGCGCGGCGCGCATGAGCGGAATCGACGGACGGGCGATGCGCACCGTGCATTCCGCCGCGCTCAAATTCCTCAAGGCACAGGGTGCTGCCGACGCCGCCTTTGTCGAAGTGATCCGCGAGAAGATGGTGCTGGCCAATGAATTGACTGACGCATGGCGCTGATGGAGCATTCGCCGCGCGACGGTGAACGACCCCGAACGCGGCGACGCAAATTCACCGTTGTTTAAGCGGCCGCCGCCGACACAGCCGCCCGCAATCCCAGCAGATAACTGTCGACGCCAAAGCCGCAAATCTGCCCTTTGACGACTTCCGCAAACACGGAAACATGCCGGAACGCTTCGCGCGCGTGGATGTTTGACATGTGAATTTCCACCACCGGCACCGTCAGGATCGCCAGCGCATCGCGAATGCCGTAGCTGTAATGCGTCCATGCTCCGGCGTTGATCATGACGCCGTCGGCATTGTCGGTGAAAGCCTGGTGGATGCGCTCGCACATGGCGGCTTCGCTGTTGGTCTGAAAGCTCTCGACCTGGACGCCCAGTTCCTTGCCCAATGCCTGCAGGCTGTTGTCAATTTCGGCGAGCGTCACGGTGCCGTATTGCGCGGGGTCGCGCTTGCCGAACATATTGTGGTTGATGCCGTGAAGCATCACGAACGTTTTCATGGGGCGTCCCTGGAGTAATGGGTTCAGTAAAGGCGATGCGATATCAATGCGCCGCGGCGACCGCGGGCGTCGTGTTGACCACGGAGCCGGCGTTGGCTGCTTCGACGATCGCCTCGGTAATGCGCAGATTCTGCAGGCCGTCGCGGGCGCTCACGAGCGGTTCCACTTCTTTTCGAATGACGCGCACGAAATGTTCGAGCTGAAGCTTGAGCGGATCGTCGCGAGTCATCTCGGCAACGCCGACCTGGAACGGCTTCCACCACGAACGGTCCTCGGCCTTGCCATAGGTTTTCAGGCGCATGGTGGGCACGGCGAGCGAGCCGAAGGTGCCCGCGATCACATAGCAGTCTTCGTCCGGATACGATGGATAAGCCTTGTTTTCCTGCGACGTCTGTTCCCAGCTACGCGCGCTCGCGGCCGTGTCCGACAGCATGAAGCTGCCGAGCGCGCCGCTCGCGAAGCGCAGGTTGATCGCCACCGTGTCTTCGACCGGAAAGCCGCGCGTGGCGTGCGACGAAAACGCCTGCACGGCCACGATATCGCCGCACAGCATGCGCAAGTTGTGCACCTCGTGGATCATGTTCAGCAGGATCGGCCCGCCGCCCGGCTCGCGCCGCCAGGGGGCGTCGGCGTAGTACTCATCCGGTTTGAAAAAGACCGCGCTGCCCATCACCGCGACCAGTTTGCCGAGCCGGCCTTCGTCGATCAGTTGTTTGGCTCGGGCCATGATCGGGCTGTGTGCGCGGTGATGTCCGATCAGCAACGGCACGCCGCAGCGCTCGACTTCGGCGACCAGTGTTTCCGCTTCGTCGACCGTGGATGCGATCGGCTTTTCGAGCAATGTGGGCACGCCGGCCGCGAGACAGGTCAGCGCGTGCTCCACATGCAACTGGTTTGGCGTGGCCAGAATCACGCCGTCCGGGCGGTCGCGTTCGAGCATTTCTTCGAGCGTCCGGTAAAGCGGCACGCCGGCCTCGCTGGCGATTGCCTGTACCGCCGGCGACGGGTCGACGATCGCCGACAGCGTGCACGTGCCGCTCTGCTGCGCGACAGCCATGTGAGCGCGGCCGATATAGCCCGCGCCGGCCACGGCGATCCGGGTCCTGTTCATGGATCGATTCCTTCGAAGTTCGGGCGAAATGGATTACGCGAGGGCTTTTTTGGTTTCAGCCATGGTCTCGGCCCGCATCCGGTCGTAGCTGACCTTATCGATCGGCACCGCATTGGGTTCGCCCAGATCGCTCAACTTGACGCGGTAGTTCTCGCGGGCGGTCCATGCGGTCACCGCGGCAACGATGGTGATGGCGAACGTGATCGTGCCGATGATGAGCGGCACATTGGTCGATCCGGGCGGCGCGACATAGGCGAACAGCGCGGGCAGCAGGGCGGTGATCGTCGTGCCGATGTTCTGGCCGATGGCCATCGCGGAGACGCGTGAGCGGGTCGGGAACAACTCCGGATAGAAGCTCGGGAAGATCGCGTTATAGCCTTGATAGATGATGCCCCACATGAGGATCGACATCACCATGGCGAGCGGCACGTTGCGGATGCTGATCGCGTACAGGTAGCCGAACGAGAGCAGACCCGCGCCGAGCGCGCCGACGACGATGGGCAGGCGCCGGCCGATCCGGTCGGACAGATTGCCCACATAGGGAATCACCAGCACGGCGACGATGTTGCCGATCACCGGAATCCACAGATAGACGCTCTTGGAAAAACCGATGCCGTACGACGCCTGCACCGCATAGGCCGCGCCGAAGATGGTGGCGACGACCGGGATCACGTTCATCAACGAGCAGAGAATCACGCGCACCATATCGGGCCAGTTGTAGCGGAAAGCTTCGACAATCGGCGATTTGGGCACGTTGCCGCTCGCGTCTTCCTTGGCGAAGGCGGGTGTTTCATGGACTTCGCGGCGAATGTAGTAGCCCGCGATCAGCACCACGGCACTCATCAGGAACGGGATGCGCCAGCCCCACGAATTGAACGAGCTCTCTTCCATGAAGTAGGCGAGCGGCAGGAACACGGCGGCGGCGAGAATCTGGCCCGCCTGCACGCCTTGCAGGGTAAAACTGGCGTAGTAACCGCGCCGCCCGAATGGTGCGTGTTCGAGAATCATCGAACTCGCGCCCGAGATTTCACCGGCCACGGCGAAGCCCTGGATCAGGCGCAGCACCACCAGCAGGGCGGGCGCGAGCAGCCCGACGCTGTGATAGGTAGGCAGAAAGGCAACTGCCATCGTCGAGAAGCCCATCAGGAACATGCAGACGAGCAGAACGTTCTTGCGGCCGTGGGTGTCGCCCCAATGCCCGAGCACCACCGCGCCGATCGGCCGCGCGACATAACCCACGCCGTAGGTGGCGAGCGAAGCCACGATGGCGATCTTCGGATTGCCCGATGGAAAGAACAACTGTGGAAAGATAAGGGCCGCTGCCTGAGCGTAGATGAAGAAGTCGTAGTACTCGAGTGCCGAGCCGATCCAGCCGCTGGCGGTTGCTTTGCGAGCCTGCGAGCGGTGCTCGTGGCCGTCTGCTGGTGTATTCGTTTCCATGTTGTCTCCTGAACAGAAATGTTTGGATCAGCTTCTACGGCTGATTCATTGGCGTCCTGAAAGCAAAACTATGCAAGCCAGGACTTACCGGGACACGGCCAGCGTGACCTGTTTCCGGATGCTCGAACGTTGCTGTGTGCAGCGCACCAATCGAGCGGCGGTACAGGGTTAACCAGTGCCTGGGTGTCCCGAATATTTCAACCGACCGGCGTGGCTTGCCCGATCGGCTCGTTAAGGCTAGGGTAATGTGGTTCTGCACGGACACAATGCGGCCAAATGGAAAATCAGAATGCGCTCACAGCCAGCAATGAGTCTTTCCTGCGCGACCTGCAGTTGTTCTGCAACATCGCGCGCCGGGGCAGTTTCGTGGCGGCGTCGACGGAAATGGGTTTGTCGCCCTCGCATGTCAGCAAGCGCATTGCCATGCTGGAAGCCGGTCTCGGCGTGAAGCTCTTTCAGCGCACCACGCGCCGGGTCAGCGTGACGAGCGACGGTGAAGCCGCTTTGCAGTGGGCGCAGAAAATACTCGACGACGTGCAGGGCATGGCCGATGCGTTTGCCGATCGCCGCACCGAGTTGCGCGGCTTGCTGCGCATCAGCACGAGCCTGCGGCTCGGCCGCAAGCATGTGTCGCCGATTCTCGCCTTGCTGCGCCAGCGTCATCCGAATCTCGAGATCTGGCTGGAATTGCTGGACCGGCGCGCCGATCTCGTCGGCGAGAACTTCGATATCGACATTCGCGTGGGCGAAGTGCATGAGCCGCACCTGATCGCGCACAAGATGGTGGAGAGCACGCGAATACTCTGCGCGTCGCCGGACTATCTGGAACGGCGTGGCACGCCGCTCGAACTGGCCGAGCTGACCCAGCACGACTGCCTGCTGTTTCGCGGACGTGACGACCGCTTCGGCGTCTGGCGGCTGAGCGGTCCGAACGGCGAAAAGAGTGTGAAGGTGACGGGCACCGTGGCGTCCAATCTCAGCGATATCGTCGTGCAGTGGGCCAAGGACGGCTACGGCGTGGTGATGGTGTCGATCTGGGACGTGGCCGAGAGCCTGCGCGCCGGCGAACTGGTGCGCGTGCTGCCTGACTACCTGCAGTCCGCCGACGTGTGGGCCGTGACGGCGGAGCGTCTATCGTCGTCGGCGAAGATCCAGGTGTGCATCGAATTTCTCCGGGAACAGTTGACGAGCGGGCCGTATGCGCTGGTGACGCGCGGCGTGGGCGGCTTTTGACGGGTTGCGCCGTCACCTGACTGACGCCCGGATGAGTTCCGTATTCCAATACAGTTGCCACGCAAAAAACAATACAGTGAGGCGCGGTTTTATCCGGCTGTATCGGGAATATGACCGGCGCCGTCGATACAGTTGGCAGGTCTCGATGGAGCCTGCCGACGAGCGGATCGCCGCTCTGGCGCTGCGCGACGTAGCCCGATTTTTTGCCTATGGCCCGGTGGTGACGCGCCGTGGTTTATCCCGAACACGAGGTAAGGACATGAATGCAGTGAACGAACAAGCGAAGCTGGCGGTGCAGCAGTTGGGCCACTACATCGGCGGCGCGCCGGCCACGCCGACCAGCGGCCGCTTCAAGGACGTGTTCAATCCCGCCACCGGCAAGGTGACCGGTTCGGTGGCGCTGGCGTCGGTCGAGGAAGTGGATGCAGCGGTGCAGGCCGCCAAGGCCGCCTTTCCCGCCTGGAGCGAAACCGCACCGATCAAGCGCGCGCGCATTCTGTTCAAGTTCAAGGAGTTGCTGAACAAGCATCACGACGAACTGGCGATGCTGATCACACGCGAACACGGCAAGGTGTTCACGGACGCGCAAGGCGAAGTGGTGCGCGGCATCGAAGTGGTCGAGTTCGCGTGCGGCATTCCGAACCTGCTGAAGACCGATTTCACCGACCAGATCGGCGGCGGTATCGACAACTGGAATCTGCGTCAGGCGCTGGGCGTGGTCGCGGGCATCACGCCGTTCAACTTCCCGGTCATGGTGCCGATGTGGATGTTCCCGGTCGCGCTCGCCTGCGGCAACACGTTCGTGCTGAAGCCGTCGGAGCGTGACCCGTCGGCGTCGCTGCGGATTGCCGAATTGCTGAAGGAAGCCGGTCTGCCGGACGGCGTGTTCAACGTCGTCAACGGCGACAAGGTGGCCGTGGATGCGCTGATCGATCACCCGGACGTCGCGGCGCTGTCGTTCGTGGGCTCCACGCCGATCGCCGAATACATTCATACGGAAGCGTCGAAGCGCGGTAAGCGCGTGCAGGCGCTCGGCGGCGCGAAGAATCATCTGGTGGTGATGCCGGACGCCGATCTGGACCAGGCGGTCGACGCACTGATCGGCGCGGCCTACGGTTCGGCGGGCGAGCGCTGCATGGCGATCTCGGTGGCGGTAGCGGTCGGCAACGTGGCCGACAAGCTGATCGAGAAGTTGGTGCCGCGCGTCAAATCGCTCGTGATCAAGAACGGCGAACATCTCGACGCGGAAATGGGCCCGTTGGTTACCGCCGAACATAAGGCCAAGGTGGCGGGTTATATCGCGTCGGGCGAGGCGGAAGGCGCGAAGCTGATCGTTGACGGCCGTGCGCATCCGGTGGCGAGTGAAGACGGCTTCTTTGTCGGCGGCACGCTGTTCGACAACGTCGGCACGGACATGAAGATCTACAAGGAAGAGATTTTCGGCCCGGTGCTGGCGGTGGTGCGAGTGCCCGATTTCGCGAGCGCCGTGGAACTGATCAACGCGCACGAGTTCGGCAACGGCGTGTCGCTCTTCACGTCGGACGGCGGTGTGGCGCGTGCGTTCGGCCGGCAGATTCAAGTGGGCATGGTCGGCATCAACGTGCCGATTCCGGTACCGATGGCGTGGCATTCGTTCGGCGGCTGGAAGCGCTCGCTGTTCGGCGACCATCACGCTTACGGCGAAGAGGGAGTGCGCTTCTATACGCGCTACAAGAGCATCATGCAGCGTTGGCCGGACAGCATCGCAAAGGGTGCTGAGTTTACGATGCCGGTGGCGAAGTAAGTTATCGGTGGGTTGGTTGCAATGAGAAAGCCGCGCCTGATTCAGGCGCGGCTTTTTTGCGTGAGGACCAGCTCAGGCGCGTTAAACGCCCGAAGACGAGTCTTCTTCCGCTTCGCTCAACACAGCGTTTTGCACCGCGACAGCGGCGCTGACGTAAGCGGCCGCCTGACGCGGATCGTCGACGCTGTAGCGCAGACGCCCGCCCTCCAAATACACACGCAACTGGCGATACTTCACGAGATAAAGCAAGCCGACGACCGCCGCCGCAAAACCCGAAGCCGCGCCCACGCCGAGCGCCCAGCGCGGGCCGAAATGGTCCGCGACCCAGCCGACGACCGGCGCGCCGAGCGGCGTGCCGCCCAACGCAATCGCCAGCAGAATCGCGATCACCCGGCCGCGCATGACGGGCTCGGTGGTGAGTTGTACGAGACTGTTGGTGGACGTCGTGAAGGTTTGCGTCGACACGCCGATCGCCATCAGTGCAAGGCCGAACAGCACGGACGTCGGCATCAACGAGGCCACGGTGCAGCCCAGGCCGAACACGCCCGCCGCGCCGAGCAGCAGCGCCATGCGCGGTTTGGCCCGGCGCGCGGCGAGCAGCGCGCCGGTCACGGAGCCGATCGCCATGGTCGAACTCAACACGCCGTATTCGCTCGCGCCCGCATGAAACGCAGTGACCGACATCGTCGAGATGAAGATCGGGAAATTCAGGCCGAATGTGCCGATCAGGAACAGCATCAACAGCGCGGCCTTCAGATCGGGACGTTTCCAGACGTACTTGAAGCCTTCCACGAAACTGCCGCGTGAGCGCACCGCGCGAGGCTTCAGATGCAGTTCGCTCAACCGCAGCATGCGCAGCGAACCGAGTACGGCGACAAAGGAAAGCCCGTTGATGAGAAACACCCAACCGGTGCCCACAGAAGCGATCAGCAGTCCCGCGACCGCGGGCCCGATCATGCGCGCGGCGTTGAATGAGGTGGAATTCAGCCCGACCGCGTTCGACAAATCGTCCTCGCCGACCAGATCCGACACGAAGGTCTGGCGTGCCGGCGAGTCGAACGCGGTGACGCAGCCGAGCAATCCCGCGAACACGTAGACCTGCCACAACTGCACGAGCCCGGTGACGGTGAGAATGCCGAGGCCCAATGCGAGTGAACCCATGGCTGCCTGAGTGGCGAACAGCAGCTTGCGACGGTCGAAGTGATCGGCCGCATAACCGGTGAGCGGCAACAGCAGCATTTGCGGGCCGAACTGCAGCGACATGACGATCCCCACGGAGGTCGCATTGTGACGCGTGAGTTCCGTGAGGACGAGCCAGTCCTGCGCCGTGCGCTGCATCCACGTACCGATGTTGGAAACGATCGCGCCGCTCGCCCAGACCCGGTAATTGAAATTGCGCAGCGAACGGAACGTGCCTTTCACCGGGCTGTTTCCATGTGCGGGGTTAGGCCGGGGCGCAGCCTGCGAGGTGTGGTCGAACTCGGCATCATGCGCGCGAGCGCTCAAGCAACTCGAGGACTTCCTGCGTCGTGCCGGTTTCGCCGAGACGCGGAAAGATGCGCGTGATGCTGTTGGTGTGAGCGTCCGCATTGAGGTCGGTCATGGCGTCGACGACGAGCGTGACGTTAAAGCCGAGTTCGTTTGCGTAGCGCGCGGTGGACTCGACACCGATGCTGGTGGCCACGCCCACGAGCACCACTTGCGTGACGCCTTGTTCGCGCAGATAGGCTTCGAGATCGGTGTTCGTGAACGCGCCCCAGGTGCGCTTGGTGACCCGATGATCCGACGGCTGCGCGTTTATCTCGGGCACGAGGTCGGCAAAGCCGGCGGGGAAGTCGCCGACGTGGCGCGCCTGTTCCGCGCGGCCCGGCGCGCCGCCGGCCACGTTGACGAGCACCACGGGCAGGCCGTGGCGGCGAAACGCGTCGGCGATGACGGCCGAGCGCTTGACGACTTCGCCGGTGGGATGCGCGGTGGGCAGCGCGACAATGCCTTGCTGCAAATCGATGACGACCAGGGCGGTCTTTGCGTCGAGCGTGGTGAGTGCCATGAGGTGCTCCTGAGAGTTACGAGTCGATGAGGCGTTTGAGTAAGTCGACGCCGGTAGCGAGTTGTCGTTGCTCGGCCGCCGAGAAGCGCGTCTGGATGGTGCGAAACAGCCAGTCTTCGCGCGCCGCGCGGCTTGCCTTGATCTTCTTGCGAAAGGCGGGTGTGAGGGAGAGGACCGTTTGCCGGCCGTCGTTCGGATCGGGCGCACCGCTGACGAGGCCGGCGGCTTTCAGAGCCGAAAGCGTTTCGCCCATGGATTGTGGACGCATGCCATGAGCGCGAGCGAGCGCGGTGACCGTTGCCGGACCTTCGCGCTCCAGCAAGCCGAGGACCTGCACCTGTGAAGGGGTGAAATCGCCGAGATGCGACTCTTCGCGCAAGCGGCGGCGCAGTTTGCCGACCAGCACGCGCAGGTCTTCCGCCATGGCGTGCAGGGCTTCGGTATCGGCGGGTAGATCGCTCTTGCTCATGCCATGACAGATGTGAAGGTTACCTACGAAGGTTACCTTCGTATCTGGCTGGAGTCAAGATGAGGGAGGCGGCGTGGGGAGAATGAAAGTCAACAGAACGAGGCGGTGCGGCGAGGATTGAATCATTGCTGATGTCGTCCTTGCTTTCTCGATTTGTTTAACTATAGTGTTAAATATCAACCGTTAGGTTTACAAAAGGAGACAATCATGAGCGAGCCGCTTCATCGTCCTTCGTTGGGATCCGCGGTGTACTACAAAGACCCGTTCGCCGCGCTCGACTGGCTCGAGCAGGCGTTCGGTTTCGAGCGCCAGATGGTCATCACGGACAACGACGGCCAGTTGGGCCACTCGGAAATGCGTTTCGGCGACAGCTATCTGATGGTCTGCCGCGAATGGTCGGAAAACGCGGCCAGCCCGGCGTCGATCGGCGGCAAGAACACGCAGTCGGTGCACGTGCAGTTGCGCGACGGCATCGACGAGCATTGCGCTCGCGCGCGCGCCGCGGGCGCGGTGATTACGCGCGAACCGGAGGATCAGTTTTACGGCGACCGCGTCTACGCCGCTCGCGATCCGGAAGGGCACGTATGGAGCTTCGGCCAGACGGTTCGCACCGTGTCGCGCGAGGAAGCCGAGCGCGTCAGCGGTCTGAAGATCGAAGGATGGGTGTAACGCATGGCCTTGCCTGCCAGTGCCTCGCTTGACCGCACGCTGGCCGCGCTAGCCGATCCGAACCGGCGTCAGGTGGTCGATCTGCTCAGCCGTCAGCCGATGCGCGCCGGCGAACTCGCGCAAGCCACCGGCCTGTCGCCTCAAGCGATGAGCCGGCACTTGCGTGTGCTGCGCTCGAGCCAGTTGATCGAGGAATCGCATGACGGCGTCGACGCGCGTGTGCGCCTTTACGTGCTGCGCTCGACGCCGATGAGCGAGTTGAAGGCATGGCTCGAAGAGACCGAGGCCATGTGGGCCGGGCAATTGCTGTCGTTCAAAGCGCATCTGGAGGAACAGGGATGAGTTCGCGCGTGCAGGTGTCGTTGCGCGTGGCCGCGTCGCCGCAACGCGCGTTCGACGTTTTCACGCGCGAGATCGGCGCATGGTGGCGGCCCAATCAGCTCTTTCAGTTCACGCCGCAAAGCGCAGGCGTGTTGTCGTTCGAACCGGCCGGGCAAGCGGGTGGACAGGGCCGCCTGATCGAGACGCAGGCGGACGGCAGCGTCTTCGAGATTGGCCGCGTCACGGTCTGGGAGCCGGGCGAGCGCCTCGCCTTCGGCTGGCGTCAGGCCAGTTTCACCGACGCACAGCACACGCACGTCGAGGTGCGTTTCGAAGCGGTGGGCGACGGAACGCGAGTGACCGTCGAGCATCGCGGTTGGGATACGGTGCCGCAGGAGCATGTGGCGCGTCACCATTTCCCTGATCGCGTGTTTCTGCTGCGGCACGGCGAATGGTGGCAAGCGTTGCTGGCTTCGCTGCGAACCGCAGTGCAGGCGTCCGGACCGATTGGCTGAACGCGAGGGCGTCCGTGAGTCTTCAGCGCGTGGCGATTGCGGCCGCGACGCCCGCCATCACCGTCGCGCTCGCGCGGTTGGCGATCTTCACGGCGCGCCGGGTGGTGAGCAGCTTGCGCGCACGCGTGGCGAGCAGCGCCCAGCCGAAGTCGACGGCCATCAGCACGATCAGCATGGTGAGCGTGAGTTCGAACCACGCGACGGTGCCGATGCGCGACACGTCGATGATGGTCGGCAATAGCGCGAGGTAGAACATCATGATCTTCGGATTGCCGAGCGTGACGAGCAGACCGGCCACGAACATGCGCCACGGCGACCGACCGCTCGGCAACTCGCTGCCTTGCACGTCGGCCGGCGCGCGCCACATTTTCCAGGCGAGAAACAGCAGATACGCCACGCCGATGAATTTGAGCACCACGAACACCATGCCGAAGCTGCGCGCGATCACCGCAAGCCCGGCCACCGCGCAGGTGAGCCAGAGCGCCTCGCCGATCCACATGGCGGCGAGAAAGGGCAGTACGTCACGAAAGCCATTGGTCAGCACGCGCGCGACCAACGCGGCGATACTCGGTCCCGGCGTGCCGGCCGCGACGATCAGCGCGAGGGCGAAAACGAGCAAGGCAGACAGCGTCATGACGATCTCCACGAATTTCAGTGCGCACGCAAGCGCCGGTTGACGAAGCGCCACACGGCGCTCACGAGCAGCGAGCCGACGCCGAGCGCGACGCCCAGCAGCACGATCGAACTCATATGATCGCGCACCAGCGGCACATTGCCGAACAGATAGCCGGCCGCCACCAGCGACACGATCCACAGTGCCGCGCCCGCCGTGACGAACGACACGAAACGCGCGAACGTCATGCGCGAAACGCCCGCGACGAACGGCGCGAACGTGCGCACCACGGCGATGAACGGTGACAGCAGAAAGGTCAGGCCACCGCGCGCTTCGTAAAACGCGTGCGCCTTGCGCAGCGCATTCTTGTCGAGCCAGCGATAGTCGGCGGTATAGACTTTCTCGCCGATCGCCCGCCCGATTGCGTAGTCGACGATGCTGCCGGCCACCGTCGCGGCGAACAGCACGGGAATCACGAGCCAGACGTTCAGCGCGCCGGTGGCCGCGAGACCGCCGCAAATGAAAATCAGCGGATCGCCGGGCAGGAAGAACAGCGGCAGGAAACCGATCTCGACGAACACGACGAGAAACAGCATCGCGTAGACGGCGGTGCCGTATTGCACGATCAGGCCGCTCAGGTGCTGGTCGAAGTGCAGGGCGACCTGCAGCACATGCATCAGATCCATCTTGGGTCGAAGAGAAATTCGGATCTTCAGGAGTTTAGTCCCGCGGCGGCGCGCTGACTTGTCTATTTCTCGGAGGTGATGTCAATATCGGGGCGTTTCATCGAGAATAACCATCAGCACAAATCTGCCAAAACTTCCATGCAACACGCTACCGCTGTCACCTTCCGCTTTGCCGAGCCGCACGATGCTAACGCGATCCGCACGATCGAATTCGAAGCGGGGCAGCGCTTCCTCAGCGTCGATATGGCGGGTATTGCGGATGCGCCGCCGATGGATCTGGAACTCGTCGAGCGCAAGATCGCGGCGCGGGAAATCATCGTTGCCGTGGCTGCGGATGCAACGTGTGCCGGTTTCGTGATGTTCGAACCGCAGCCCACGCGCATCTACGTGCAGGAACTCGATGTGCTCACCTCGCACGCGGGGCAGCGTATCGGCGCGGCGCTGATCGAGCAGGTCGCGCACAGTGCGCGCGCGCAACGACTCACGCAGCTTATTCTGTCGACGTTTCGCGAGGTGCCGTGGAATGCGCCGTATTATCGGCGGCTCGGGTTTCGCGATATCGAAGAAGCCGAACTCGACGCGGCCTTGATCGCGCGGCGCGACGCGCATATCGCGCGCGGGCTCGACGAATCGAAGCGGGTGTTCATGCGGCGTGATCTTGCGTGATATGCGTGCTCCTTTGCAGGCGTAAAAAACGCGGCGGGTGTGACCGGAACATATCGTTCATGTCACACCCGCCGCGCGGTTTTTTAGCGTATTGCCATGCATGTGCCGCTTTGACTCAGCGGCTTCACCTCCGTCGACTCACCGCATAGCTTCGCCTTCTTTTACAGCTCGCTTCAAGACTTATTCCACGGTTTCCAGCGTCGGATAATCGACGTAGCCAGTTTCGCCGCGTGCATAGTACGTCGCCGGATTCGGCTTGTTCAACGGCGCATTCGTCGCGAAGCGGCGCACCAGATCCGGATTCGCGATGAACAGTTGACCCCACGCCACCGCGTCCGCTTCACCTGCGTCGAGCACCTGTTGCGCGGTTTCCTTGGTGAACTTTTCGTTTGCGATGTACGGGCCGCCGAAGGCTTTCTTCAGCTGCGGGCCGAGACGGTCGTCGCCGAGCGCTTCACGTGCGGCGATGAACGCGATCTTGCGCTTGCCGAGTTCGCGGGCCACATAACCGAAGGTGCCAGCCGGATCGGAGTCGCCCATGGCGTGCGCATCGCGGCGCGGTGCGAGGTGCACGCCGACACGGTTCGCGCCCCATACGTCGATACAGGCGTCGGTCACTTCGAGCAGCAGACGCGCGCGGTTTTCAATCGGGCCGCCGTAGGCGTCGGTACGCTTGTTGGTGCTGTCCTGCAGGAACTGGTCGAGCAGATAGCCGTTCGCGCCGTGCACTTCGACGCCGTCGAAACCGGCTGCTTTCGCGTTCGCCGCACCTTTGCGGAAGGCTTCGACCACGCCGGCGATTTCATCGAGCTCCAGGGCGCGCGGCGTCACGTAGGGACGCTCCGGGCGCACCAGGCTCACATGGCCTTGTGCCGCGATCGCGCTCGGCGCCACCGGCAGTTCGCCGTTCAGGAACAGCGGGTCCGAAATACGGCCCACGTGCCACAGTTGCAGAAAGATCTTGCCGCCGGCGGCGTGCACGGCGCTCGTGACGAGTTTCCAGCCTTCGACCTGCTCGTGCGACCAGATGCCCGGCGTTTCGGCATAGCCGACGCCTTGTGGCGTGACAGAAGTCGCTTCGCTGATGATCAGACCGGCGCTCGCGCGTTCAGCGTAGTACTTCGCCATCAGCGCATTCGGCACGCGGATTTCTTCGGCGCGTTGGCGCGTGAGCGGCGCCATGATGATGCGGTTCGACAGCGTGATGTCGCCAATTTGCAGCGGATCGAAAAGAGTCGGCATATGAGTTCACCTTTGGCCGAGGGCGCACGGCCCGGGCCTGAAAAAACTGCTTGATGAAAGAAGCGCGGCGACGCGAATGACAGCGCCTAGAGCTCGGTGTTCATGTGCTCGAGGAACGCCTGGATGACGGCCTCGTTGCGTTTGAAAAACACCCATTGACCCACTCGCTTCGACGTGACGAGACCCGCGCGCTGTAAAGCCGCGAGGTGGGCCGACACGGTGGACTGCGACAAGCCGCAGTGTCCGTCGATCTTGCCCGCGCACACGCCGTAATCGAGCGGCAGTTCCTGGTCGCCGAAATGCGCATACGGCTCGCGCAGCCAGCCGAGAATCTCCCGGCGAACAGGATTGGCAAGCGCTTTGTGAATCGCGTCGATGTCGAGCGTCATTGGGTGGGTTTCAGGGTCGTCAACAAACAACAGGCAGGCGAGGGCGTCGGTTAGCGCCCTCACGGCTGCATCGCTACAACACGAATCATATATCGGATTTTTGCGATATGCGCGAAGGCACTACTGATAATGAGGTTGATAGGTGTGGACGCACAATTAAGGCTGCACTTCCCGAAAACTTGCCGAAATATCCAAACAAGATTGGATTTTCTGCAAGGGTGCGGTGAAATTGATAGCCGCGCGGAGGGGATGGCGTGCTCGCCCGAAGTGACGGTGCGCAGGGTCCTCGACGGAGGCGAACGATTAAGGCGGGTGCGCCGTTCGCGATTTTTTCGACGCCGCCTGTCCGTCAGCATGCGGCCCGAGCGTCATTGTAGTGGCGGCCCGGTGTAATTCACCCGCCTTAACCCCAGGACGGAGGCTCATATGCAATACCTATTGATAATCTATTCGGAAGAAAACGGCTGGAACCAGATGACCGACAGCGAGCGGCAGCAAGGGGTTGCCGCGTATCAGGCGTACACCGAATCGTTGAAAAAAGCGGAGGTGCTGGTGGGCGCCAACCGGCTGCAGCACACGAACACGGCCACCACGGTGCGGCTCGTCGACGGCAAGCCGCAGGTGCTTGACGGACCGTATTCCGATTCGAAGGAGCAACTCGCCGGCTACTACCTGATCGACGTGCCCAACCTGGACGCGGCGATCGCATGGGCGTCGCGTTGTCCCGGCGCGGCGCACGGCCTCATGGAAGTGCGCCCGGTCTGGACCGCCCCCTACGACGCGCCATCTGCTGCATGAGTCCGTCCGGCGGCGGCCGTGACGCTGACGGCGCCGCGCATTCGATTGCCGAGGTGGTCGCCCGCCGCAGTTACGGCAAGCTCGTCGCGCTGCTGGCGATGCGCACGCGCGACGTCGCCGCGGCCGAGGACGCGCTGGCCGACGCGTTTGCAGCCGCGCTCGCGGACTGGCCGGAGCGCGGCTGCCCCGCGAATCCCGAAGCGTGGCTGATGACGGTTGCGCGCCGCCGGGCGGTCGATGGCGCGCGTCATCGCCGTGTCGGCGACGACGTGGCGAACCAGCTTGCGATCCTCGCCGACGAGATCGACGAGCGTGAAGCGGGCATGCTGCCCGACCGGCGGCTTGCGCTGCTGTTCGCGTGCACGCACCCTGCGCTCGAGGCCGCGATTCGCACGCCGCTGATGCTGCAGGTGGTACTGGGGCTCGAAGCGAAGACGATTGCGTCCGCGTTCCTGATGTCGCCCGCCGCGATGAGCAAGCGTCTCGTGCGGGCGAAGAACAAGATCCGCGAAGCGGGTATTCCGTTCAGCGTACCAGAGCGCGAGGAGTTGCCCGGCCGGCTCGCTGCGGTGCTGGAAGCGGTCTATGCGGCGTATGCGGAAGGGTGGACCGATCCGGTCGGCGGCGATACCGAGCGGCGCGATCTTGCCGGCGAGGCACTATTTCTTGCACAACTGCTCGTCGAACTGCTGCCCGAGGAGCCAGAGACGCTTGGTCTGCTCGCGCTGATGCTGTATGCGCAGGCGCGGCACGATGCGCGACGCGATGCGGCTGGCGACTACGTGCCGCTGTCAGCTCAGGACCCGGCGACATGGAACGCGCCGATGATCGACGCAGCCGACGCGTTGCTGCGGCGCGCAAGCGCATTCAACGCAATCGGACGCTTTCAGCTCGAGGCCGCGCTGCAGTCGGCGCACGTCTACCGCTGCCGGACGCATCGCCCGAACTGGGACGAGATCGTGCAACTCTACGATGCGCTGCTCGCGATTGCAGCGTCGCCGGTGGTCGCGGTGAACCGCGCGCTCGCGCTGGCGGAACGGGACGGCCCGCAGGCGGCGCTCGACGCGCTCGAGCCGTATGCGGACGATCCGCGGCTGGCCGACTATCAGCCGTACTGGGCCGCGCGCGCCAATCTTCTCGCGCGTGCAGGCGCGACGGCCGAAGCGCTCGGCGCGTACGATCTCGCGATCGGACTCGAGCGCGATCCGGCAGTGCGCCGCTTCCTGCAGCGCAAGCGCGCCGAACTGTCATCGGCGAGAAGTTAGATCGGCGCCTTGCAAAGCGACAGGAGACGCTTGTCGACAATGTTTTGATCGGTCTGAGGCCCGCAACGATTTTTACGCCAAGTTAATGGCGATTTGGCTAACCTGATAGCAGATAACGCACAGGAGCCGCCATGACTCGCGCGCTGGATGGTCTACGGACTCTTCTTGGACTCGGTAAAACGCTGCCGCATGGCCGATCGCAGGCCGCGCGAAGCCGCAACGTGATGATGCGCATCACCCTGGACGCCCAGCACGCCACGCCGTTGCGCCAGGCGCTGATCCGGGACTGCGGTGATCAGCAATGGACCATTCGCGTCGCGCCTCTGCACGGAACGGGGCGCGTGAGGTTATCGCTCTATCTGCCCAAGGACGCAGTCAACGGGGCGATTCAACGGCTCGCGCATCTGGCACCGGCCGCTGAGGTAGGGCGGCTGCTTGAAATCCCCGACGCGCCGACAGACGCCTGGCGAGATTTGATGGATGGCGAGCCGCTGTCGCGTGCCGGTGGCGTTGAAGCGGCTGAAAACGGGGCCGCCCTGGCGCAACTGCTTTCACCGCATCATGTTCTGCTTGGTCTGGACGTGGCTGACCGGGAGACACTTTTCGCGCAGTTTGGCCGCTTCTTCGAACAGCACTATGGGCTACCGGCAACGACCGTGACGGCGGGACTCACAGCACGCGAAGCGCTAGGCTCGACTGGCCTCGGCCAGAGCGTAGCCGTTCCGCACGGTCAAATACGAACGCTGCGCCGGGCCATGGCTTTTTACGTTCGTCCCGCAAAGCCGATTCCGTTTGATGCACCTGATGGCAAACCGGTGAGCGACGTGGTCATTCTGCTCGTCCCGGAATGGGCAAACAACACGCATCTGCGACTGCTGGCTGATGTCGCGCAGCGCTTCTGCGACCACCGGTTCCGCGCGTTGCTGCATGGCTGTCTGGACCCGCGAGCTGTCTGCCAGTTGTTCGCATGCTATGAGGAGGCGGACGGTGCAGGGCGCGGCGCTTCGCACGGCGATCCCGCGCGTCATGCCGATGCAGTGGGCAAACGGGTCCGCGCGCACAACTAGGAACGTCCTCTGGTTTCCTTCGGGGTGCCGAACACGCCGTTACTTCCGGCGCGCTGCCGATGTCCTTAATCACGCGAGCGGAGTCGATCTCTTCATATTCGTTCAGCAGCGCAATAATGATGCGGAAGATCCGATCGCCTTCCTTCACATGAGTGACGCCTTCGTCGACCGCGGCGACACAGCCGCTTTCATGAGTTGGACGATGACCGTTCTCCAGATGAAGTTTGCATGGCACTCAGTATCTTCTTCATGGATGCGCCGCAATTGATTTGGCTCATCCAATATCTACGCGCTTTTTGGCAAATGAAGCGGCCGGGGACCGCCATCCGTGGGTGGATGGCGTCCGTCTTCAAATCAGCTAGCCGATTATGTCCCCAAGCTCAGGCATTCATCCCGCCATCGACCGTAAGATTCGCGCCGGTAATGTACGAGGCCTCTGGGCCGGCGACGAAAGCTACCATTGCGGCAATCTCCTCAACGCGTCCATAGCGACCGAGTACTGTGGCGGCTTTCTGCGGCACCGCCCAATCGCCTGAGGCGGGATTCAGATCTGTATCGATCGGACCCGGCTGCACGTTGTTGACCGTGATGCCCCGGCCTCCCAACTCTCTGGACAGCGCCTGGGTGAACATCCGGACGGCTGCTTTCGTGGCTGCGTAGGGCACCAGCCCGGGCGCAATGGCACGCTCGCCCACCGCCGAACCGATCATGATGATGCGGCCACCATCACTCAGGTGCTTCAGCGCGGCCTTGGTCGTAGCGAATACACCGCGGATGTTGATGTCGATCACTCTATCCATTTCCTCCAACGTCGTGTCTTCGAACGGCTTTGGAATGGCCGTGCCGGCATTGTTCACCAGCACATCCAGCCGGCCGAAGGTCGCAAAAGTTTTTTCGACCGCGGCCTCGACAGCTTTGACGTCAGCAGCGTCCGCCTGGATTGCAATAGCCTTTCCGCCATCGAGTTCGATCTCTTTGACCACGGTCGAAGCCGCGCTGGCGTCCTTCGCGTATGTAAAGGCCACGCTCGCTCCATCCGCGGCCAGACGTTTTGCGATTGCCGCACCGATACCGCG
This sequence comes from Paraburkholderia sediminicola, assembly GCF_046027355.1. Lineage (GTDB taxonomy): Bacteria > Pseudomonadota > Gammaproteobacteria > Burkholderiales > Burkholderiaceae > Paraburkholderia > Paraburkholderia sediminicola_B. The sequence continues at coordinate 52,567 of NZ_JAQQEK010000016.1, forward strand.
TGAACCACCGGTAACCAGTGCCACTTTTTGGGCTGACATGTGATTTCCTAAAGTTTCCGTGAGCGATTCACCGCGTCACTGATCCAGCTAATGATTCATTGACTGTTATCCTGGGCGGTACAGCCCTGGCCTGCGAGGATTTCAGCAATCAGAAAAGAGCTTCGTACGCCACTCTTTGACCATGGTGGTGCAACGACTATAGGTTTCCGTCGAAGGTGCGGCAAAGACCTTGTAAGCAGGGGGGCATGCCTCTCGGGCATAGCAGGAGGGGGCCATGCCATCCCTCCTGGGGCATTCGGCTGTTCGCGCAGCTGAACCCATTTGCGCAACCGGTTAGCACTCTATAACGTGGGTTCGCACGCGGCGGTGGCCATCTTACTAACCCGTCAGCCTTCTGAGGTTGCGCGTGCTTTCACGGTGAGCCAGTCAAGGCGATCTGTCGCTGCCGTTGAAAGGCAATTGCCATCTGGGCACCGCGAGTGAATATCAACGTCCGTGCGCACCACCACCCCACAATCTGAACCTCTGGTGACTCAAATACGGATCGCACGGAATAAACACGTGTGCTTGATCGTTCAATGCGCAATGACGTCGCACCACCGACGCAAAGGTCGCGGGGCAAGAATGCCATCGACGCCGCCGCGGGTTGGTGCGCTCGTTCAGAACAGAAAAGGGTCGACGCGCGTCGCCAGTGGTCGTGCCGCGCGGGGACCATAAGCAAATCACTCAAGGATCAGGAGGTGACATGCATAAGCTTGCAACTGTTCTCTCGCTTGCTGGAGCGGCCACGCTCGCACTTGCTGCGTGCGGCGGTAATTCGAACAACAACATGCCCACAGCGACCGCCGGTACATTCAAGTCGACTATTCTCGTGTCCGACGGCAGCGTCGCCGCGCCGCACGTCGACCCCAATCTGCAAAACGGCTGGGGCATCGCGTTCGGTCCGACCACCCCCGTTTGGGTATCGGACAACAATACACAGAAGTCGTCGCTGTATGACGGCAATGGCGTGGTGCAGTCGCTCGTCGTCACACTACCGCCGGCGGCAAGCGGCCAACCCGCGAGTCCGACCGGCATCGTTTTCAACAGTACTACGGACTTTGCCGTCACCGCGAATGGCGCAACCGGTAACGCGGCATTCATTTTTGCCACCCTCGCCGGCACGATCGCGGCCTGGTCGCCTAAGGTGCTGCCGACGCAGGCGGTCACCGTTCACGACGACGGCGCGGGCGCAGCCGAATACACAGGCCTTGCGATCGCCAGCAACGCCGGCACAAGCACGCTGTACGCCGCCGATTTCCATAACGGCAAAGTTGATATGTTCGACAAGACTTTCACGAAAGTCTCGGCTGCCGGCGCCTTCAGCGATCCGAATGTACCTGCGGGTTTTAATCCGTTCGGCATCCAGGCCGTCGGCAATACGATTTATGTGGCGTATGCGAAGCTTGGGCCCGATGGTCACAGAGATCAAAGCGGTGCGGGCAACGGCGTGGTGGATGCATTCGATACTGCCGGCCACCTGATCAGGCGCATCGCGTCGAACGGGCCGCTCAATTCGCCGTGGGGGATCGCCATGGCGCCGGCCAATTTCGGCGCGTTCAGCAACGACCTACTGATCGGCAACTTCGGCGACGGCACCATCAATGCGTTCGATCCTGCGACTGGCGAGTCCAAAGGGCCGCTCACGCAGGCAGATGGTTCGAAGGTGACGCAGCCAGGACTCTGGGGTCTGGCGTTCGGCAACAACGCCGACAACCAGCCTTCCAACACGCTGTTTTTCGCGGCAGGTCCGACGGCGACGACGGGTGCGTATGGACGCATAGATTCGTCGATGTAGCCGGCTGAAAATCCAGGCGCTCGATGTGGGATCGTCAAGCATGGCGCCAGAGACGGCGAGCGGTCCCATTCAAGCAGCTGTAGTAGAGCGCAAAGCCGGTGCGAACCGACTTTGTCGACAAGTCAAGATTGAAACGGAGCGACCGCGTGCGGGATTGTGATCCGCATCGAAGGGCCGTGTCTTTGCTATATCCAGCGCATACCACTCGGCGTGTGTGCGAATCCTCCCGATAACACATCTCGGCTAGCGCTTGGTCAGCCGCAGTCGCCCACGTTATGCGGAGCTGCAAGAACTTTCGCGGACTCGTTTTCTGAAAGTCAGAGGAATAAATCGGGCCGGCGTTCGTTTCGTCCATTGGCTTTGATTTGTTGTCTTCTTTCTTCCGCTCCGGCATCGTCGGACCTGCTTGCGCTTTCCACGCGCCGCGGGCGACGCCGGCATCCTGCGAGTTTGCTAATGAAAAAAGTCATAGTGACATGTGCTTTTGTTGTGTCTGTCCCTGCCGCGCACGCGCAAAGCAGCATTACCTTATACGGCATCATTGATGAGGGCTTCGAAGCAATCAGCAATGCGCCTGTTGCCGGCAGCAAAAGCGGCGGCAGACTGTTCCGACTCGATGCCAACAACGGGCTGAATGGGTCCCGTTGGGGACTCAAAGGATCCGAAGATCTCGGCGGCGGCCTCAAGGCGATCTTCACGCTCGAGAACGGCTTTGAACTCAACACTGGAAATCTCGCGCAAGGCGGCGATGAATTTGGCCGTCAGGCCTTTGTCGGATTGTCGAGTGAGCGGTATGGCACCCTGACGCTCGGGCGGCAATATGATCCCATCGTCGACTACGTAGGAATATACGAGTTCGGTGATTCAAATCTTGGCTCGGATCACGCTGCACATCCCGGCGACCTCGACAATTTCAACTTCACACGTCGCCAGAACAATTCAGTCAAGTACCAGAGTCCCAACTTCGGCGGTTTGAGTTTCGAAAGTCTCTATAGCTTCGGCGGTGTGCCGGGCTCGCTTGCAACCAACCAGGCGTACTCATTCGGAGCCCATTTCGTGAGGGGCCCGTTTGGCATGTCCGTGGCATATTCACACGTCAACAATCCGGCGGCGTCCTTGTTCGGAAGCAACCCAACCGATACCGCGACGTCGAACGGGCTGACCGCGAGCCCGATCTACAGCGGCTATGCGTCGGCAAGAACCTACCAGGTAGTAGCGGCCGGCGGTTCATATAGGTTCGGACGCGTCCTCATGGGCGCGACCTATTCGAACATTCGCTATTCGAACATTGCCGCGCTTGGCGGAAGCAGTGCGGATTTCAACGACGCGGAAGTCAGCCTGCAGTACCTGATTGCCCCGGATTGGTCGGTCGGAGCGGCCTATAACTTTCTGAAAGGGAACGCCGTGACTCAAAGCATTGGGGGCGCCAAATACAATCAGATCTCTGCCGGTGTGAATCACTCGCTGTCCAAGCGCACCGATGTCTATCTTTCAGGCGCATGGCAGACGGTTAGCGGAAACGACTCGACCGGACACGCGGCGGTTGCGAACATCGCCGATTTGCCGCCTTCTTCGAATCGTCATCAAGCGGTCGCTCGTGTCGGAATCCGACATAAGTTCTAGTCTTACTGTTTCAAAACCTACGGCGTCTGCTGTTGCAGCAACGGGAAGTCGGCATGCTGTGGATCAACCAGCCGGCCACGCCGTCGCAGGAATGCCGTTCGGCGACGTGCTATCGGGCGCAACTGCTTCACGCCCAATGCGTCCCATTTTCGGACACGCCGCCGATCCTCACCAAACTAAGCGTCCGATTTTGCGACAGTACTCCAGCACGCGAGCCATTTGGTCGCTGCGGATAACACCGCTTCTCCATGCTCGCGCGCCTTCTCAGGGTAGCGTGATTGCTTTCTCCTCCTTTGGCATGGACATTGCCTAGTCTGTATTGGCCGCGCGCCAAAGCGCCGCTCTTACGGTTCGTGCATTGGCCGGCCATACATAAACGGAGGAGACAAAAAGTGAAAGCTGCCGTGCTGCATCAGTACGACGAGTCATTGACTCGCGAAGAATTCGTGCACTACGAAGATGTCGACGATCCGAAGATCGAGCGACCCACTGATGTCATCGTCCGGATTGGCGGCGCCGGTGTGTGCCGCACCGATCTGCACGTCGTGGAAGGCATCTGGCGCAGCAAGGTCGATGTCACGTTGCCCTACATCATGGGCCACGAAAACGCCGGCTGGGTCGAAGAGGTGGGCCGCGGTGTGGAGAGTGTCAAGGTGGGCGACCCGGTCATCTGCCATCCCCTCGTGACGAGCGGACATTGCCTCGCCTGCCGGCGTGGCGACGATATGCATGCCACGGACAGCCGGTTTCCCGGCATCAATGCCAATGGCGGCTACGCGCAATATCTGCTGACGGGCGAACGCTCGCTGATCCAGTTGCCGAAATCGCTCGCGCCGAAGGACGTCGCGCCGTATACCGACGCCGGCTTGACCGCGTACCGCGCCGCAAAAAAAGCGTCGCGCCATTTGCTGCCCAGTCAATTTGCCGTGGTGATCGGCGCCGGCGGTCTGGGGCATATCGGCATTCAGGTCCTGAACGCGCTTTGCGCGGCTGAAATCATCGTAGTGGACCGCTCCGATGTCGCGCTGCAGCTCGCGAAGGATTGCGGCGCGCATCACACGGTCAAGGGCGACGGTGATGAAGTGGAGCGCGTACTCGATCTGACGGGCGGCAACGGCGCCGAAGCGGTAATCGATTTTGTCGGCGAAGGCGACGCAATCGCAAAGGGCCTCGCCATGACGCGCAACGCAGGCTTCTACTACATCGTCGGCTATGGCGGAAAGATCGAGTTGCCGACCATCGACATGATCACCAGCGAGAAGACCATCGTCGGCAACCTGGTCGGCACCTATCCCGAACTCGTGGAACTGATGGCGCTCGCCGACCGTGGCCTCGTCCATCTGTCGACACGGGAATACCGTCTGAGCGAGGCGAACCAGGCGCTCAAGGATTTGCACCACGGCAAGGTCAAGGGCCGGGCGGTGTTGATTCCGTAGACGCCTCGACGGGCGGACCTTGACGTGGAGATTGCCGTGACTGTGGAGCGTGACGCAGCCTCGCTTTTCGAGCGCATGCGTCTGGTTATTGCACTGACCGAAGTCAATTCCCGCCACTTGCGCGGAGAAAGCAGACGCGCGGGCGCGGAGATCGAACTGGCGTGCGCATTGGCTTGCGAGGAGCGCGACGGTGTCTCGTCGGAAGGAACGTCGCATATCGAGCAATTGCGCGAGCGCCTCGGCGAGGCCGAAAGCGCGTTGTGGGCGATCGAATCCGAGCGGGAGCGGCTTGCGAACGAGCTGGCCCGATTGGACAGTCGAGCGTCGTCTGAGACACAAGGGGGCTGGCAATGAATCGGATTCCGGTTACGGTGCTCACCGGCTTTCTCGGCGCTGGCAAGACCACGCTGCTCAATCGTATTCTGCGCGAGCAGCACGGCCGGCGCTATGCGGTGATCGTCAACGAATTCGGCGCGATCGGCATTGACGGTGGTCTTGTCGTCGGCGCGGAAGACGAGGTCATCGAATTGAACAACGGCTGTGTCTGTTGCAAGGTGCGCGGCGATCTGATTCGCGTGGTGGCGGCCCTGGTCAAGCGTAAGGATGGCTTCGACGGGATCCTGATTGAAACTTCCGGTCTGGCTGACCCCGCGCCGGTAGTGCAAACCTTCTTTATCGATGATGAGATCCGGCAGCGCACGCGGCTCGACAGCATAATCTGCGTGGCCGATGCTGCGCATTTGCAGGCGCGCCTCGCAGACAGCCGCGAGGCCGCGGAGCAACTCGCGCAGGCCGACATCGTACTGATCAACAAGATCGACCTCGTCGATGCGGCCAGTCTCACTTCGGTTCAGGACGCCGTGCGGCGCATCAACCCGACTGTGGAATGGCGGACCAGTGTGCGCTGCGAAATACCGCTTGCCGTGCTGCTCGATCGCGGAGCGTTCGATCTCACGCGCATGGCGCTTGCCACATCGGCGGGTGAGGCCGGTGAATCATCACGCGGCGAGCGGACTTACCACTACGTGCCGCTTCGCGCAGGCGCCCCCGTCAAACAGGGTCGCCATAGCCACGGTATCGATAGCGTATCGCTGCGCGTCGAGCGCCCGCTCGAACGTACGCGCTTTCTCTCCTGGTTGCAGCAGTTGGTGGTCGAGCAAGGCCAGAACCTGTTGCGTGCAAAAGGTATCGTCGATCTCGCCGGATCGGAGCATCGCTTCGTGTTTCAGGGCGTGCACATGACGATGGATACGGATTTCGACCGGCCCTGGCGAGCCGGCGAACACCGTGACAGCCGCCTGGTGTTTATCGGCCGCAATCTCGACCGGCGCGAGTTGCGGGAGAGCATCCGGTACTGCGAGATCGACTCATGAACGCGCCCCCCGTTCTGATCGAACTGCTTGGGGCGTGTTGGGTCACCGACGCGTCCGTCGTCGAAGTCGTGTGGGACACGGCGGGGCAAACTGCTGGATTCGCCCTCGGCGACGGTACGCTTGCGCTCGCCACCGGTGTCTGGGACGGCGGCCCTCGACTCAAACCACGCGAGAGCGGCGGCGTCGAGGTCGTGCAGGCGCAAGCACCGCCAGCGCCGCTCGCGCGCTTCAGCGTGCATGAGGGCACGTGCCTGGCCCTCGCCGCCGACCCTGCGGGCGGATTCTTGAGCGGTGGTGACGACGGCCGTCTCGTCCATCTGCGCCTCGATGGCACGAGCGAACTCGTCGCGCATGAGGCCGGCGCATGGATCGACCGCGTGGCCGCCAGCCAGGCGGGTGGCCGAGCCTATGCAAGCGGCCGCCGGGTTCATTGGCTTGGGGCCAAACCCGCCTGCCTGATGCTGCCCGGATCGGCAACATCGCTGGCTTTCGACACGGCTGGTACACAACTGGCGATCTCGCATCATGGTGGCGTCACGCTTTGGGCGGCCGACACGCTCCGGGAGCGTCAGCTTGCGTGGCCGGGCTATCACCGTAACGTGGCGTGGAGCCCTGATGGTCGCTATCTCGTGAGCGGTATGGAGGAGAACGCGCTGCATGGCTGGCGGCTGCCCGACGGCGCAGACATCGAGATGGGCGGCTATCCCGGGCAGCCTCGCTCGCTATCGTTTTCCGCTGACGGCCGCTTTCTTGCCACCAGCGGCGGCATGCGCGCGGTGTGCTGGCGCTTCGATCCGCCCGGCGCGAACGATGAGCCACACGAATGCGGCGTTCCCGGCAAGGCGCCGGTAAGCCAGGTGGCCTGCCATCCGGCTCATCCGCTGATTGCAGTGGGTTATCACAGCGGTGCGGTGTTGCTGTGTCAGCCAGGCAGTAGCGACATTCTGTTCATCAAGGGATCCGGCAACAGCGCGGTCAGCGCGATGGCCTGGTCGCCGGACGGCGGGCGGCTCGCTCTGGGCACCGAGGCGGGCGAGCTGGCGCTGGTGTTTCTGCCGGACGAGCTGTTCCGCTTCGGACGCCGCAGATAAACGGGCCGTGCTCCCATCACATGTCAAAACGGAGACAACCATGCATAACGGACACACACCCAAAGAGCAGTTCTTCGAGCGCCTTGGCGCCGTGGCGGACGAGATGATCGAAGCGTACGGCAAGGATTTCGCGCTGGGCGCGCTAATTCTTACGGCACGCTTTGTCGCTGAAGGAAAAGAGTCCGACGGCGCTGCCCGAAGCGTGATTCTTACGAGTGAAAGCCACGGCAGCGTTGCGACGTAGCAGCGTGGCACGGTTTACTCTATTAGTCGTTATTAAAAATAAGATATCCGAAAGAATTTAGACGATCGATCCAGCATCCGCCACCCGATCCAAACGTCCCAATATCGGACAGCGTCGTGAGGCGGAGTTGTCGCAGAACACAACATGGCGCATTGCAAGAATTTTTAGCAGAAGCCCGTGCGCGTTACCAGGCTTGATGCGGAATAAAGGATTCCTTCTGGCACGCTTATCGCTCTATCAGTGCAGGTCAAACCGAAAGCGTCGACGTCACAAAACGCGAGCCGAAAACAGCAGGAGACACGATCAATGAAGACCGGCCCAGCAAGCTTGTCCTTCCGTTCCTTCTCCCGAACTTTTCGCTTGCCAGCGAGACGGCCCGCCCGTGTTGTTGACTCTGGTCCTGGCGGTAGCCGGCCCTGCCCGAAGCGTCGCATTGCGACAGTTATCGAAATGGAACTAGGAGAGCTCAATGTCTGATGGATTAACGCTCAACAAGATCACGTCCCAGCGCGGGATCAGCATTGGCGAAGCGGCACGCCGCGTTGCCGATCTCGGCTGGACTCCGAGTTACGTCCAGGAGGCCATGACCTTCCCGACGGACTACAAGATCAGCAAGGCGCCACGTGACCCGATGAAACAGGTGCTGCGCTCTTATTTTCCGATGCAGGAGGAAAAGGACAACCGCGTCTACGGCGCACTCGACGCGGCATTGCGCGGCGACATGTTCCGCAACGTCCAGCCTCGCTGGGTGGAATGGATGAAGCTGTTCCTCGCCATCATTCCGTTTCCCGAGATTTCGGCGGCGCGTTCGATGGCGATGCTCGGCCGGCTCGCACCGGGCGAAGAGCTGCGCACCGGCTTTACGATGCAGATGGTCGACGAGTTCCGGCACTCCACGATCCAGATGAACCTGAAAAAGTGGTACATGGAAAACTATATCGATCCGGCCGGGTTCGACATTACTGAAGCCGCGTTTGGCAAGTGCTATGCGACCACGATCGGCCGCCAGTTCGCCGAGGGGTTCCTCACCGGCGACGCGGTCACGGCCGCTAACGTGTTCCTTCAAGTGGTGGCCGAAACGGCGTTCACGAACACGCTGTTTGTTGCGATGCCATCGGAAGCCGCCCGCAACGGCGATTACGCGTTGCCGACTGTGTTCCTTTCGGTGCAGTCGGATGAAAGCCGCCATATCGGCAATGGTCACTCGCTGGTGATGTCGATCATCAACGATCCGGACAACCATCTGCTGCTCGAGCGCGACCTGCGCTATGCGTTCTGGCAGAACCACGCGATCGTCGATGCCGCGATTGGCACCTTCATCGAGTACGGCACCACGGACCGCGACAAGAACAAGGAATCGTACGCCGAGTTGTGGCACCGGTGGATCTACGAGGATTACTACCGCACCTACATGCTGCCGCTGGAAAAGTACGGCATCAAGATTCACCACGACGATGTCGCCGCCGCCTGGGACCGCATTGTCAAGCAGAACTATGTCCACAAGGTCGCACAGTTCTTCTCCGTGGGCTGGCCCGTCAACTTCTGGCGGATCGAAGCGCAGACCGAAAAAGACTTCGAATGGTTCGAACACAAGTACCCCGGCTGGTACGCCGAATTCGGCGACTTCTGGAAGTGGTACGCGAAAAAGAGCGTGCCGGGCGAAACCAACATGCTGTTCGATCAGGAAAACGGTTACGTGTATCCGCACCGTTGCTGGAGCTGTCTGGTGCCCTGTCTGATCCGTGAAGACTTCGTGGTCGACGAGGTCGACGGCCAACTGTACACGTATTGCTCGGAGCTGTGCCGCTGGACGCATAAGGTGGCGTTCGCGCCGGAATACGAGGGCAGACCGACCCCGGCCATGGGCCGCTTCAGCGGGCGCCGCCAATGGGAAGAGTGCTACCACGGCTGGGATCTGGCCGATTGCATCAAGGATCTCGGCTTTGTGCGCAACGACGGCAAGACGCTCGTGCCGCAACCGCATCTGCGCTTTGACGACAGGCAGATGTGGACACTCGACCACGTGCGCGGCTACACGATCCAGAGCCCGATCGTGCTGCTGCGCGCCATGACACCGGAGCAGCGCGAGAAACACATTGCCGACTATCGCGCCGGCTTCAAGATCAATCCGGTGAATTGACGAAGCTATCCGATCCGGCGGCGCCTGTATCGCCGCCGGACGGATCGGGAGCACAAGATGAGCGACACGCAAGAGACGAGGCACGAGATGACGGACACAGGCGACGACAAAGTATTCCATACCGTTTACTTCGAGCCGGTTGGTGTGCAGATGTCGGTGGCGGAAGGCGAGACAGTGCTCGATGCAGCGTTTCGCCAGGGCATTGCGGTGATGCATGGATGCAAGGAGGGGCAGTGCAGCAGTTGCAAGTCGCTGCTGGTGGAAGGCGATGTCGAACTCAAGAAATACTCGACGTTCGCGTTGCCCGACTACGAACGCGAATCCGGCCATATCCTGCTGTGCCGCACGCTTGCCTATAGCGATCTGACCGTCGAGCTACTGAATTATGACGAAGACCTGATGCGCCGCTCGATCGCGGTGAGCGAATATGATGCGACGCTCACGAAGATCACCGCGCTCACGCACGACATCAGGCTGCTGGAAGTGAGGTTGTCGAGGCCGTTGCGCTTTTGGGCCGGCCAGTATGTCGACTTGACGATTCCAGGCGCAGGCATCACGCGATCTTTCTCGATGGCGAATACACCTGACGGCGAATCAACGCTGAAATTCATCATCAAGAAATATCCCGACGGTGCGTTTTCGTCGCAACTGGACGGTGGTCTGAGTCCAGGCGACAGGCTGGTCGCGAAGGGGCCTTACGGCACCTGTTTCCGGCGCGAGGACCAACCGGGACCGATGGTGCTGGTGGGCGGAGGGTCCGGGATGTCGCCGCTGTGGTCGATCCTGAGCGATCACGTGCAAAGCGGTGAAGAGCGACCGATCCGTTTTTTCTACGGTGCGCGCAGCCGTCGCGATCTGTTCTATCTCGACGAGTTCGCGGAGCTGGAACAAAAGCTGCCGGATTTCCGCTTTATTCCGGCGCTCTCGAATGCCGACCCGGATGACGGCTGGACGGGCGAGACCGGCTTCATCCACGAAGTGCTCAGCCGCACCTTGCGCGCGGAGGCGCTTGCTGGCGAGATCGACGCCTACACATGCGGTCCTACCCCGATGATCGAGGCGGTGATGCCGGTTCTTCAGATGGCGGGTGTCGCACCCGAGCGGCTCTATTTCGACAAGTTCACGCAGGCGGTTCGCTGACCGAATCTGGCAAAACGCCTATTCGAAGTGCCTATAACCGAAACACGATGGAGGACTAACATGAGTACGTTGGCAGAGCAGTCGCCAGTGAAGTCGGGCGCGGCCGGCGCGGCCCAGTTTTCCGGCTGGGACAGCCGCAAGTACAACTACTTCGAGCCGAAGGGACGCAAGGCGAGCCACTACGAAGACATGACCGTGGATGTACAGCCGGACCCGAATCGGTATCTGCTGCAAGACTGGATTCTTGCATTCGCTGACGGCACGCCAACGTATTCGAAAACCTGGACGGCGGCCAGAAGCTCGGACTGGCATCAGTTCCGCGCTGTTGACGAAGAGTGGGAGCGTACCCATTACCAGCGTCAGTCGACCATTGTCGGCATGATCACCGGCGCGATCCAGAACGCGCGACGCTCAGGGGCGGTAAAGCGCTTCGACAAGACTTGGATCAAGGTGCTGGAACAGCATCTGGGCGCATACAAGCATGCGGAGTTCGGGTTGGGCACAGCAACGATGCATGCGCAGCGCTACGGCTACACCCAGATGATCAATAGCGCCATCCTCACGAACGCGTCGTACAAGCTGCGATTTGCTCAGGACCTGACGCTTTATTTGGGCGAGATCGCGTTGGACCTGCCCAATCTCGACCTCGATGCCGGCAAGCAGCATTGGCTTACCGATCCAATCTGGCAGGACACGCGCCGGGCGATAGAGACCATCGGCGGCGCCACCGATTTTCTCGAGAAGTACTTCGCCGTGAACGTCGTATTCGAACCGCTCGTGGCGGATCTGTTTCGCAGCGGATTCATCATGCAGGTCGCTGCCTCGCAAAACGACTTTCTGACTCCGACCGTCGTGTCCGCGGCGGAAGGGGACTATGAGCGCAATCTGGCCAATGCCGTCGAACTGTTCCACATGCTCGCTAACGACCCGCAGCACGGCGAAGCCAATCGCAAGCTGTTCGGCGAGTGGCTGGAGAAACACGGTGCGCTGGCCTCAGCGGCAGCAAAACAGTTGCAGCCGATCTGGTCGATTCCGCATGTGAAGACGGCCCAGTTCAACGACTGTCTGAACAGTTCGATAGAGCGGGCGGAGATGATCGCAAGAGAAATCGGCGTTCACTTTCCATCGTCGATCCGCGCCTGAGCGCTTCTCGAACCCATCGAACCAACCGCGAAGAGGAGTACGCAATGTCAGTGCATACCGACAATATTTTCAAGTCGATGAAGGACGTCCGCTTCGAACAGACCATTTCGCATCAATGTGGCGTGACGATGAACGACAGCGTCGAGGCCCGTGCGATTGCCGAACTGATGTCCGCCAAGCCCGGCATCACGGTGACCTATCTGCCCGCGATGATCCGTATCGACGGGCAGGGCAAGATCGAGTTCAAGATGGGCGAGATCAGCGAGGTGCTCGGTCGCGAGATGACGCCGCATCTGTTCGAAATCTCCACCTCGACCCACTACGGGCGGATGGTGATGATCGACGACGAGACGGTGGTGCTGTTCGGCAATATGGACGATGCGATGGCTTACGAGTGAGCGAACACCCCGCCAGCTAATCAGGCGGCCGGGTGCCCTCGACGGCGACGGGCCGCCCATGCAACCAAGGAGACGAATGCCATGTATCGAACCACGGACGGTGAGGAAATCTTCGTCATCGACGGACACGTTCATCTATGGGACGGCAGCAAGGCCAACCTTAAAAACGTGCACGGTCAGCAATTCATTGACTGCTTCTACGCGTATCACTCGAACCTGAGCCCCAAGGAGTATTTGTGGCCGAAGGAGAAGTTCGACAAGTACGGCGAAGAGGCGATGTACAACGACCTGTTCGTCACGGGCTACGACGACATGGCGATCTGTCAGCCAACCTATCTGACGGACTTCTACAAGAACGGCTTCAACACGACCGAATCCAACTACGTGCTGAAGCAGAAGTATCCGCACCGCTTTATCGTCAACGGAGCATTTGATCCGCGCGATGGGGAAGCCGGACTCGATCGTCTCGAGGAGCTTGCGTCCCTCTACAAGATCCAGGGCGTCAAGCTTTACACTGCGGAGTGGCGCGGCGACAGCAAGGGCTACAAGCTATCTGACCCCGGCGTGCAGCGTTATTTCGAACGCTGCGAGAAGCTGGGCATCAAGAACATCCACGTCCACAAGGGACCGACGATTCTGCCGCTGAATCGCGACGCGTTCGACGTGGCCGATGTTGACGACGCCGCCACCAGCTTTCAGAACCTGAATTTCATCGTTGAGCACTGTGGCTTGCCACGGCTTGACGACTTCTGCTGGATCGCGACCCAGGAGACAAATGTCTACGGTGGTCTCGCCGTGGTGCTGCCGTTCATCCATACACGGCCTGAGTACTTCGCGCATGTGATCTCGGAGCTGCTGTTCTGGATCGGCGAGGACAAGATCCTCTACGGCAGCGACTATGGCATCTGGTCGCCGAAATGGCTGATCGAGAAGTTCATGGCCTTCGAACTGCCCGAGTCGGTGAGTAAGGAAACCGGCGTGCAGTTGTCGCTGACGGCCAAGAAAAAGATCCTTGGGCTCAACGCGGCGCGGTTGTACGGCATCGACGTCGAGGCGCAAAAGGCGCTGCTGGAGGACGTCCGGCAACCGGCAACGGTCGGCGCATGAGCACCATGCGCACTGTGCAAGCACCGGCTGCCATCGTGTCGAAGAGCGCTTCCGACCGGGTCGCCGAGGTCTGGTCCCGGCTGGAGGCGGTCGACGACCCGGAACTCGATGAGTCGGTGACGGAGTTGGGTTTCGTCACCGCGGTGGAGGTCGACGGCGGCTGCGTGTCGATCGGCTTCCGCCTGCCGACCTACTGGTGTGCGGCCAACTTCGCCTACCTGATGGCGGACGACATGCGACAGGCGATAGCGGCCTTGCCATGGGTGACAGCCATCACGATCACACTCGACGAGCATATGTATGCCACCGAGATCAATCGAGGCGTAGCCGCTGGACGGTCGTTCCAGCAAACCTTTGGCAGCGAAGCGAATGGAGAAGTGGAGGACGTGCGGCGCATTTTTCTCGTCAAGGCTTTTCAGCGGCGACAGGAAGCACTTTTAAGCTGGCTGCTGGCGCAAGGCAACGAGCCTGCGATGCTGGTGCGCCTGAGCATGGCGCAGCTGTCGGCGCTTGCAAGCACGAGCGCGGACGACGGGAAAACCCAGCGCCTGGTCGCGCGATATCGCGAGCGGCGTTTTGTAGCGGGGCGCCGTATCGACGACGCAGAGCAGACGGATGAGCCGGCTTTTATCGACACGCAAGGCGCACCGCTGAATCCTGACGAGCTGGGTGCATACCTGCGCGCGTTGCGAAGGGTTGGCGTCAATGCCGAATTCAACGGCGCGCTATGCCGCGGTCTTCTGGCTGCGCGCTATGGCGAAAGCTGCACCCCAGCGCCAGCGGTCGAGATCAAACCGGTGCATTTCGTCCGCACTGGTGGCTCGAAGCCCGGAGGTACGTTCGCGCCAGCACGAGAGACACGCGGCGCAGCAGAGTAAAAAACAGCAATCCGAACCAACCGGATCAGGAGGAGCAGGATCATGCCGAATATCATGTTGCATGACGACGACGCGCGCATGGCGCTAGGTCGAGGTGTTGCGAAACTGGCCAAGGCAGTGCGAGGCACGCTCGGTCCGCGCGGAATGAACGCGATCATCGACCGGCCAATCGGCACGCCGATCATCTCGCGCGACGGTGTCAGCATTGCCAACGAGATCGAACTCGAAGATCCCTTCGAGAATATCGGTGCGCAAGTCGTGCGCGAGGTGTCCAAGCAAACCAACGAAGTCGCCGGAGACGGTACGACCACCGCCACCGTTCTGGCCGACGCATTGGTCCAGGACGGCCTCGCCTGCCTCGCGCAAGGCGCCAACCCTGTCGAACTGGTGCAAGGTCTGGAACTGGCCGTCAACGAGGCAATCGACGCGCTCAAGCGCGCTGCGACGCCCCTGCGCAGCGGCGACGAAGTGCGCGCCGTGGCGGTGGTGGCAGCCAACGACGAATTCACCGGAAAGCTGGTTGCCGAAGCATTGGAGCGGGTGGGCGCCGATGGGATTGTCGACGTGGAATACGGCACCACAGTCGAAACCCGTCTGGAGGTGGTGGACGGGATGGCTTTCGATCGTGGCTACCTGTCACACCACATGGTGACGGACATCGAGAGAATGCAGGTGGTGCTGGATAACCCGCTCATTCTGATGACCGACCAGCGGCTGCAATCGCAGGAAGAAGTCGCGGCGCTTCAGGCATTGGCGACTCGGAGCAAACGTCCGCTGCTGATCATTGCCGAGGAGGTGGCGCCGGCCTGTGTGATGACGCTGCTCGCATGGCGCGACAACGGCGGCATGCCTGTGGCGGCGATTCATCCACCGGAGTACGGACACTGGCGCAAGGCGATGCTCGAGGACATCGCAATCGTCACAGGCGGCAAGGTCGTTGCCCGCGACCTGGGCGGGAAGCTGGAAGCCACAGAATTGCGCGACCTCGGTAGCGCGCGGCAGGTGCGCATTTCGTCGAACCAGACCATCATCACGGCCGGCGGCGGCGATCCGTCGGCGGTGGCGGCGCGCCGTCAGCAGGTGGCGCGCCAGTATGAGATGGCGCCGGAGAACGTCGAGCGCGACAAGTTTCAGGTGCGCCTTGCAAAACTGTCGGGCGGCACCGCGCTGATTCTCGCGGGTGGCGCGACGCCGGTCGAACAGAAACGTCGACTGCATCTGATCGACGATGCGATTCACGCGGCGCGCGCGGCGATTGCCGAAGGCGTCGTGCCGGGCGGCGGCATGGCCTTGTTGCGGGTCTCGTCCGACCTGGAGGGCGTCATTGCCCGTAGCCACGGCAGCGTGCAGCAAGGCGCACGGCTCTTGCAGCGTGCGTTGGCGAAGCCGCTCTTTCACATCGCGACGAATTGCGGCCTCGACGGCGCGGCCATCGTAAGCGAAGCGGTGCGGGCGGAACCTGGCATGGGTCTCGACGCGCGTAGCGGCGCATTCGTCAATCTCGTCGAGGCCGGCATCATCGATCCGGTCAAGGTCAGCTACAGCGCGGTGCGCAATGCGGCATCCGTAGCGGGGCTGATTCTCACCACCCAGACGCTGATCGCCAAGAAGCCGGAGACGATCG
Source organism: Paraburkholderia sediminicola (assembly GCF_046027355.1). GTDB lineage: Bacteria > Pseudomonadota > Gammaproteobacteria > Burkholderiales > Burkholderiaceae > Paraburkholderia > Paraburkholderia sediminicola_B. Next base: position 68,601 of record NZ_JAQQEK010000016.1, read on the forward strand.
ATCCGACCGCCGGACCGGCGCTAGGCGCAGGCGCCGAACTGCTCGGCCGCCAATAGACGCGTGAGATCGACATAGCCGGTCTCCGTAGCGGGGACCGGCACAGCTCGGCCGCTGCCGCACGAACCAGGCGGCCACCGGTAGAAGGAGACGAACGATGGCTACAGGAATGGCCCGCCACTTCAGCGCAATTGCGATGACTGCCCGGTATCTTCGCGCGATGCCTCCGACGCGCCTGCTCAAGCTCACACTGGGCGGGAGCATCACGCTGTGTGGGACAGGTATTCTGGTCAACGATGTAAGCGCAACGATCGCGCCGTTTTTACGCGGCGTCGCCGGTGCGATCATTAAAGCAATGGTGTGATCGACATGCGTGCTTGCTTGGGCGCTCGCTCTTGCGAATTGCGGCGGGACGGAGAGCGCACGCATGGATGATCGCATTCGGCGAACGTGCGTGACGAATTCAGGGGTACGACAAAGGACGCTAAGAAAGGGGCGCGATCCAGTGCGCTGACCGTGTTTCCCCCAAAAGACATGTTGAAAATCCAGGGCTATACTGCACGCGCGTTAGCTGCTGGGTTTGAATAATAGAAGCCCCACCCGATACGCCCAGCCATAACATCCTAGCTAGTCAAGACGAAGCCAGCCGCAGAGCCCGGTTCCGCGTTAACCCATCGCCCAGGAGGAAAGTTGTGGCGAGGAGACATCAGATTGGCAGCATGTTGGGTCTAGGTGATCAGGCCGCGATGCGCAGCATCGTGGCCAACGCGCAGCGCGCCAATCTCCGTCATTCCGACCGGGGTACGATGCTCGCGTGGGAGCGTTTTCTGGCGGGCGAGCCGTCGACGTCCGCTCCCCCGGCGCTCATCGACTCATGGCAACGCAGCTTGCAGTCCGGCGTCAGTCCGACTGCGGTCTCGGCGCCGATCGCGGTGCACGGCGACGAGGTGGCGGCGCTGTGCTGGCGCCATCGCGACCTGCTGGCAGCGGCCGACCGCCTGTTCACGGTCACGGCCGACCTTTTCGCCGATTCACATTCAATCCTGCTGCTCACGAACCAGGACGGCGTGATTCTTAAAGCTGCCGGCGATTTGCGCACGCGGGCGGCGGGCGAAAAAATCCATTTGACGATCGGTGGCGACTGGGGCGAGGGCAGAGCCGGCACCAATGGTATCGGCACCGCGCTGGCGACCCGCGAGCCGACCTATATCCACGGTTCCGAACACTTCTGTGAAGGCATCAAGTCATGGAGTTGCGCGGCGGCGCCGATTTGCGAACCGGGCACTGGAGCGGTGATCGGTGTGCTCGATATTTCCGGACCGCCTTCCACCTATCAGATCAACAACCTCACGCTGGCCGTGACCGCGGCGCGCCAGATCGAAATGGTGCTCGCCGAGCAGGCCGCGCGCGAGCATATGCGTTTGTTGGCCTTTTGTCTGCAACGCTTGTCGTCGTCGGATGCGACCGGCATGGTTGCGATAGACCGCAGTGGCCGGCTCGTGCATACCACGGGCAAAGTCGCATTGCCGGTCGGCATCGGCGAGCGTTTCCCGGGGATGAGCGAGACTTCCGCCGTGGAGGACTGGACGCAGCATTTGCCCGCAGGGTTGCACGCCGACTGGTTCAATCCTGTCGTTGTCGACGGCAACACGATTGGCGCGATGCTGGTCGTGCCCGCGCGAACCCGGCCCATGCATGCGCGCGTCGCGGAGCGCAGCGGAGAGGCTGATCCGCTGCGCAACTGCTTCGCGCAGATCCAGGGGCGAAGTGCGGCGATGCTGGCTGCCGTCAATCGTGGGCGCCAACTTGCCAGCAGGCGCGTACCGGTACTGATCGAGGGCGAGACAGGGGTTGGCAAGGAACTGTTCGCGCGCGCAATTCATGGCGAAGAAGGCGGAGGCGGCCCGTTCGTCGCATATAACTGCGGAGCGGCGTCGAAAGAACTGATTGCCAGCGAGTTATTTGGTCACGTGCGCGGCGCTTTTACTGGCGCGACAACGGAAGGGCGGGCCGGCCGTTTCGAGCTGGCTCATGGTGGGACGCTCTGTCTCGACGAGATCGGTGAGATGCCGCTCGAGCTGCAACCTGTCCTGTTGCGTGTACTGGAAGAAGGCATCATCTACCGGCTTGGCGACACGCAGCCGCGGCGCGTCGATGTGCGTCTGCTGGCGATGACCAACCGTAACCTGCGCGAAGAGGTCGAGTCCGGTCACTTTCGCCGCGATCTGTATTACCGGATCAGTGTTACGCGCATACGTATTCCGCCGCTGCGTGAACGGGACATTGATATCGATCTGCTCGTCGAGCACTTTAACCGGAAGCTTGCCTTGCGCCACGGAGTCCCCGAACGCCAACTGAGCGCGGAGATCATGGCGGTGTTGCGCGCCTATTCGTGGCCGGGCAACGTAAGGGAAATGCGCAACGTGATCGAGAATATGCTTTTGACGTCCGGCGATCCCGTTGTGTCGTTCGATGATCTGCCTGCCGAGTTGCTCGATGAAATCGCGACGTCCGGGGCCGTACCGTTGCTGCGGGACGAGGGGGCGAGTCTCGAGGAAACGGAGCGTTTGGCCATTGCACGCGCGGTGCACAATGCGCACGGCAACCTTGCGCAGGCCGCCCGCGCCTTGGGCGTTTCGCGCAGTACCCTTTATCGCAAGATCGAGCTTTATCAGTTGGAAGGTATCGTCAAACCGGCGGGAAAGGAATGAGGTTGTGCGGACATCTGTGCATCGGCTGCTCATGGGTACGGATTCAACTGGTCGACGCGGACTTAAGGATGACCGTTGAAACTTGGAAGCTTCGATAGGCTGCTCCGGCGAGTGGTTGTTATGCCCTGCGCACCAAATCGACGATGCCAGTCTCAACGCTCCCGAAGTGCGATGCCGAATGTGTCAAAGTAACAGCTCTTACCATGAGCGACCCCACATGACCAAATTACCGATTGCCGACCGATGGTTCGAACTCAAACGCATCAGTGACGAAATTACCCTGCTTTGGGAACCCCACGTCGTGCCGCTGATGCGCTGCAATATCTGGCATGTGCGCGGCCGCGACCGGGACCTGATGATCGACACAGGAATGGGTATCGTCAGTTTGCAGGATGCAGCCAGGCATCTGCTGCAGAAGGACGTCACCGCTGTTGCCACGCATACGCACTCGGATCATATCGGCGGACATCATGAGTTCGAGCACACGCTGGTTCACGAGTTGGAGGCAGACAACCTGCGCTCGCCGCGTGAGTCAGGCACCCTTCTGGCGTCGGTATTGGGTGCCGAAGCAATTCGCCGGTATCGCGAAGCAGGTTATCCATTCGACGGCGATCTGATCACGGCCCTTCCCAGTGCTGATTACTCGATGTCCGACTATCGCGTGCGTGCCGCAACCGTCACGGAAATCGTCAAGGAAGGGAACATCATCGATCTCGGCAACCGGCATTTTGAAGTCCTGCATCTACCCGGCCACTCACCGGGCAGCATCGGCCTATGGGAAGCGGCATCCGGCACACTGTTCTCGGGCGATGCGATCTACGATGGCCCGCTGCTGGATGAGATAGGCGGTGCTGACATTCCGACTTATGTGCGCACGATGAAACGCTTGCGTGAATTGCCCGTGCAAGTGGTCCACGCTGGACACGACGCGAGCTTCGGGCGGGAACGACTGATCGAGTTGGTCGATGCCTATCTGGCTAAACGCGCCTGACCGTTGGCCGGGTCCGCCGCGCCGAAGCCGGTCGTCCGGAGCGTGCATCTCACACAGCCGCATCGACGCACTATCGCAGACCGGCCGCTGGCAGCGCGACTCGCTGCAGCGCGGCCATCGGGCCGAGCCGTTCGATTACTTCCATCTGCGCCGCGTCGCGCACGAAAAGCGATCCGGCGAATCCCAATGCGTTGATCGATACGCCCTCGACACGCTCTTCCAATCTCGGCACGAGCAGCATCCATCGGCGTGTAACGAGCAGGTTGTACGGCGCCGATTGACGAAGTTCACCGTCGGCCTCGACCGCCCGGACGTCGACGGCTTCGAGCAATGCACGGTAGCAGGAGAGGACCGATTGCGCCGCATCCACGGAGATCGCCGCGCCGGCTTCGAGGCGCGCGAATGCATGCCGGAATGGCAGGCCTGGTACGCATTGCGGCAGACCATCGGGGAGCGTGGTTGCGAGAATGGACTCAACGGGGACCGGCGGTTCAGAGTCGCCGAGCGGCAACGGTATGATTTGCAGATGCTTGTGCGCCTGACTCGCGCCCGCGGCAGCGCCTGCATTGTAGAAACCAATGCCGTCGAACTCGGCCATACAGGCAATCAGCGACTCGAAGTCGGCCAGGTTGAGCAGCGCGTCCTGCGATTCGAAATCACGGGTAACGATCAGCAGATGATTGTCGATCACATTGAACTTGTTGAGCAAAGCCAGATGCGTGTCAGAGATATCCGCGACAAAGAGATCCTGCTCGTACGGTAGGAATGGATTCACCGAGGGACGCTCCCCTCCATGAAGCTCTCGCGTTTGCCGGCTCTGCTGCTCCTTGTGGATCAGGCTCGAGACCTGCCGCACGACAAAACGGATGCCGCCGCTTTCGATCACCGCCTGGAAGGTGTCGATCTGTTGCAGCGCGCCGCAGCGCAGCGCGTGCGCGGTCTGGCGCAGCATGGCAGGCCACAGGGTTCCCGGTGAAAGGCGTCGATTTTCCATGGTTCGTTGGGGAGAGACGTTCGTCATTGGGCGCGATCATCGATTGCCGCTAAAGCTTGTAACCGATCGTGCGCAACAGATCCTTGCGCCATTGCACGTCTTCCTCGCTTTCGACGCCGAGCGGCGAGAATCCATCAATCACGCCGACGATGCCACGGCCCTGGTCCGTTTCCGCGATCAACACCTCGACAGGATTCGCTGTCGCACAGAAGATCCGGCATACCTCGGGCACCGCCTTGATCGCGTTCAGCACGTTGACCGGAAAAAAGCCGTCCCCCAGAAAGACAAAGAAGCTGTGGCCCGCGGCGACGCTCATTGCGTTTTTGCAAGCCATCTCGACCAGGCCCTCGTCGGTGCCGGAGCGGCGCACGAGGCGCTTGCCGGAAGCCTCGCAGAACGCCAGGCCGAACTTGATGCCGGGCACGGTGCCAACCATTGCCTCGTGAATATCCTCGACGGATTTGATGAAATGGGTTTGCCCGAGGATAAAGTTGGTCGTTTCGGGCTTGACGATTGTGACGGCGGACAATTGCATATCGGACCTCGCTCCGTTGCGGCAGCACAGCGGTAAAGACGCACAGATGACCGGCAATTGTGACTTCGGCGATTTGCGCCAGCCGGTCCACCGCTTTACCTCATCTTCTAGGCTAGTACTAACCGTTCGTCAGCGGAAGCACTGTTCGCCGATGAGGTCTCGCGAGCCTTCTGTTTTCTCGTTACCCGTCGGCATTCGTGTCTGGCGCGGTGCATCCGGTTTTTCAATCATTCGGGTACAGGCGTTGACCCGGAGCCCGCCGTCACGCGATCGGTCAGCGGACAGTTCTGAACTTTGCGTGCCGACGGCAATATGTAATCGCGGAACTGCTCGCGCAGCTTCAGCTTGTGCAGCTTCCCGGTCGCGGTGTGCGGCAGCTCGTCGACGAAGACGACGTCGTCAGGAATCCACCACCTGGCGACCTTGCCTTCGTAGAATCCACGTAACTCGTCCTGGGTCACATCGGTATCGGGACGCTTGACGACCACCAGCAGCGGCCGCTCTGCCCACATGGGATGCGCGCAGGCAATACACGCCGCTTCCGCCACCGCGGGATGGGCGACCGCCACGTTCTCGATGTCGATCGAACTGATCCACTCGCAGCCGGACTTGATCAGGTCCTTGCTGCGATCGGTGATGCGCATGAAGCCGTCGCGATCGATCGTGGCAACGTCACCCGTCGGAAACCAGCCGTCGACGAGCGGCGACGTATCGTGGCGGAAATAGCGGTCGATCACCCACGGCCCGCGCACATGCAGATCGCCGAACGCGACGCCGTCCCACGGCAATTCGCGCCCGCCGTCGCCAACGATCTTCATGTCGACGCCATAGATCACATGTCCCTGCTTCTCGAGCAGCCTGCGTTGCTCGTCCGGCGAGCGCTGCATCTGCTCGCAGTTGAGTCTTGATAGCGTACCGAGCGGCGACATCTCCGTCATGCCCCACCCATGGATGGCCTCGACGCCATAGTCTTCCTTGAACATCCTGAGCATCGCGGGCGGGCACGCCGAGCCGCCGATTATCGTGCGCTCCAGCGACGAGAACCGCACGCCCGCTTCGCGCACGTAGTTGAGCAGCCCGAGCCACACGGTCGGCACGCCCGCCGAACACGTGACGCGCTCGGCTTCCATCAACTCGTAGAGCGACTTGCCGTCGAGGTCCTTGCCGGGGAACACCAGCTTCGCGCCAGTCAATGGCGCGGCGTGCGGAATACCCCACGCGTTCACATGGAACATCGGCACGACGGGCAGCACGGAATCGCGCGCGGACAGGCGCATCGCATCGGGAAGCGATGCGCCTAACGCATGCAGCACAGTGGAGCGATGCGAATACAGCGCGCCCTTCGGATTGCCCGTCGTGCCCGACGTGTAGCAAAGATTCGATGCGCTTCGCTCGTCGATGCGCGGCCAGTCGAAGTGACCGTCGTTCCCCGTGAGCAACGCTTCGTAGCACGATACGTCCGTCGACATGCGCGGCATATGCGCTTCGTCCGTCATCGCAATCCAGCCGCGCACGTTCGGGCATTGTGGCGCAAGCGTGTCGACGAGCGGCGCGAACGTGATGTCGAACAGCACATAGCTGTCGTCGGCGTGATTGACGATATAGGCAATCTGGTCGGGAAAGAGCCGCGGATTGATCGTGTGGCAGACGGCGCCGAAGCCTGTCGTGCCGTAGTACGTTTCCAGGTGCCGGTAGCCGTTCCATGCGAGCGTGCCGATTCGCTCACCCGCTTCGACGCCAAGTGCGATGAGCGCCTGCGCCAGTTGCTTCGCGCGCCGCTCGCAATCGCGATACGTGTAGCGATGCACGTCGCCCTCGACGCGCTTCGACACGATCTCCGTCGTGCCGAAGTAGCGTGACGCATGCGCCAGCAACGAAGAAACCGTCAGCGGCACGTCCATCATCTGTCCATGCAGCGGTGTTGTCATAGCCGCGTCTCCCTGCTGTTCTCAACGCTTCCCTTTGGCACTCGAAGGCTGACGCTCTGTGCTCGAATGGACCGGCTGATGCTTCTATTGGCCTCTGACTTAACCCACGCAGCAATCCTGTTCAGTGATTCAAGATAGGCTAGCCCCAGACCTGTTGCAAATGGCTAACGGGAATATTGCCAGCCTCGATGGCGCCATCCTGGAAGAAGCCCTTTAGTCGGCTAATTAACGAGACGGTCTGGAGGGCGCTCTTGTCGCAAACGGGTCCTGCGCCTAATGTTTAGAAGCAGGCACCGGACAAGGGAAGGGATCGTATGCGCTGCACAAACTGCGGATTCGAGAATCCCGCTGGGGCCAGCTTCTGTGAAGCATGCCGCGTCGTGCTGGCACGCACATGTCCGCGCTGTGGGCAAGCGGCGGGGTCTTCCGCGAAGTTCTGCAGCGAGTGCGGCGCGCCGCTGACTGATGGGCCCGCAGGGGCGTCCCTGCCGTCCCGGTCCGTTTCGGAGCCGTCCCCGGCGCCTGTCCATTACACGCCACACCACCTTGCCGAGCGCATCCGCGCCGAGCAGGTGGCCATGGAAGCCCGCGGCGAGATCGCCGGCGAGCGCAAGACCGTCACGGCGCTATTTGCCGACATGGCGGGGTCCACGGCATTGGTTCACGACCTGGACCCGGAAGAAGCCCAGCGCCTGATCGAGCCAGTCGTCGCGCTGATGATGGAAGCTGTCCACTACTACGAGGGCTATGTCGCCAAATCGCTTGGCGACGGCATCCTGGCGTTGTTCGGCGCGCCCATCGCCCATGAGGACCATCCGCAGCGCGCGCTGTATGCGGCGCTGCGGATGCAGCATGCGATGCGCCGCCACGGGGACAGGATTCGTCTGGAAAAAGGGATTCCGCTGCAAATTCGCGTCGGTATCCACACCGGTGAGGTCGTCGTGCGTTCGATCCGCACAGACGATCTGCACACCGACTACGACCCGGTCGGACACACGATCCACATTGCGTCCCGGATGGAAGGGATCGCCGCCCCATCTTCGATTCTGGTGAGCGAATCGACGCACAAACTCGCCACGGGCTATTTTGAGTTCAAGGCGCTCGGGGCCACGCAGGTCAAAGGGGTCCCCGAACCACTCGTCGTGTATGAGGTATTGGGTCCCGGCGCGTTGCGCACGCGCCTGCAACTGTCGGCATATCGCGGCCTTGCCCGATTCGTCGGCCGCCAGATCGAACTGGACCATTTGCATGCGGCGCTGGAGCAGGCAAAAGAGGGACGCGGGCAGGTCGTTGCGGTGGCAGGCGAGGCCGGGGTCGGGAAGTCGCGCCTGTTCCATGAGTTCAAGGAGCGCTCTCAGGGCAACCGTGTGTTGCTGGAGACATTTTCGGTTTCGCACGGCAAGGCCTTCGCCTATTTGCCGCTCATCGAGCTATTGAAGAACTATTTCCAGATCACCGCTCGGGACGACGAGCGGCAGTGTCGGGAAAAGGTCACGGGCAAGGCGTTGACCCTCGAGCGAAGCTTCGAGGATCTCGTGCCTTACCTTCTCTACCTGCTTGGCATCGGCGAGCGAGGATCGGCGCTCGCGGAAATGGATCCGCAGATCCGGCGTGACCGGACCATTGACGCGATTATCGAACTTCTGACACGGGAAAGCCGCGATCAGCCGATCGAGTTGTTGTTCGAGGATCTGCAATGGCTGGACCGCGAGACTGAAGCGTTTCTCTTGAGCCTCATCGACCGCGTGGCGAATTCACGGATCCTGCTCCTCGTGAACTACCGGCCGGAGTATCAGCCGGTCTGGGAACGCGCGGGCCATTGCAGCCAGTTGCGACTCGAACCGCTGGGCCCGGCGGAGGCCCAGGGATTGCTCTCGGCGCTGCTTGGGGACGATCCCACCCTCATGCCGCTCAAACAGCTCATCCTTGAGAAGACGGAGGGCAACCCCTTCTTCATGGAGGAAGTCGTCCAGACGCTGGTCGAGGAGAAATCGCTGCTCGGTGAACCCGGCCGTTTCCGGATCGAGCATACGCCGGCTGCGTTGCATATTCCGACCACCGTGCAGGGTGTGCTCGCCGCCCGCATCGACCGGCTGCCTGTCGCGGAGAAGGACTTGCTGCAGGCACTTGCCGTCCTCGGCAAGGAGTTTTCGTTCAGTCTGGTCCAGCACATCTGCGACGGGCCGGGCGCCCCGGCCGATGACGCGTTGCGGGAGCTGCTGGCCCGGCTGGAGGCCGCGGAATTCATCTACGAGCGTCCCGCGTTTCCGGAGGTCGAGTATTCGTTCAAGCACGCGCTGACCCAGGAAGTCGCCGGCCGCTCGCTGCTGACAGAGCGCCGTAGCGCGTTGCATGAGCGTGCGGCGCAGGCCATCGAGGCGCTGTTCTCCACCCGTATCGCGGATTACTGGAGCGAATTGGCGCATCACTACCGGCTGAGCGGCAATGTCCCGAAGGCCGTGGAATACCTGCACCGCACTGGGCAACAGGCGCTCGAGCATTCCGCCCATCTGGACGCGATGCGTCATCTCGGCGCGGCGCGAGAATTGCTCGAGCATTTGCCTGACACGCCCGAACGCGCCCAGCAGGAACTGACGCTGCTGCTTTCGCTGGGGCCCGCCTTGATGGCCGTCCGCGGCTACGGCGCGCCAGAGGTCGTGGCGGCGTACACGCGCGCGCTGGCGTTGTGCGAACGGATCGGCGAGACATCGAAGATCTTCCCGGTGCAACTGGGACTGAGGACTTATTACCAGCTGCGCGCGGAGTACCGTACCGTGATCGAGCTGGGAGAACGGCTGCTGCGCATGGGACGCCAGCTCGGCAAACCGGCCTGGCTCGTGGAGGCGCATCTTGCGCTCGGGGCAAGCCGGTTCTTCCAGGGCGATCTCGCCGCTGCCCGTGTCCACCAGGAGCAAGCTCTGGTTTTCTATCTCCAGGAAAGGCACGAGGAGCGGGTCTACGACCACGTGATCGATCCGGGCGTGCGCGCCCTGAACTTTATCGCCTGGACCTTGTGGCATCAGGGATACCCCGATCAGTCAAGCAAGCGGAGTCAGGAGGGGCTTGCACTGGGCCGGAAATATACCGGCGGCTCGACCTTGGCACTGACGTTGACCTACACGGCGCAACTGCATCAGTTTCGCGGCGAGGCGACGCTGACCCGCCAGTACGCGGAGGCCGTCATGTCGCTCGCGGCCGAGCAGGGGATGCCGTTCTGGCTTGCGTGGGGAACGATTCTGCGCGGCTGGGTGCTGAACCAGCAGGGAAGCCTCCAGGAGGGGATTGCGCAGATACGCGAGGGCTTGGCCGGCTACCGGGCGACTGGGGCGGAAATGGGCTACTCGTACTTTTTAGCGCTGCTTGCCGACAGCTACCGGCAAGCGGGCGAGACGGACGCGGGCCTCGGCGCGATCGACGAAGCGATGGCGATGGTGAGCCGTTCAGGCGAGCACTGCTACGAGGCGGAGTTGCATCGGATCAAGGGGCATCTGCTGCTCGGCGCGTCGAGCGATCGTATCGGCGATGCCAGCCGCGCGGAAGAAGCCGAGGCCTGCTTTCATCAGGCGATCACAGTGGCCCGCCGTCAGGGCGCCAGGTCGTTCGAATTGCGGGCCGTATCGAGCCTCGCCCGTCTGTGGCAATGCCAGGGCAAAACGGCCGACGCTCGTCAGGCGTTGTCCGAGGTGTACGGCAGCCTGGCAGAAGGCTTTGACACGGCCGACATGCGAGAGGCGAAAGCCTTGCTCGATGCGTTGGCGTTGTGCGAGAGGTGAACGATCGAAGATCGATGGCGCTGACTCGCGCATCGGCGTGCTGCTGCACGGCGCGTGATTGACCGGCGCACTGCGCCGGGCGCGTGCTACCGATCCGCAGTGAGGCGAGGAGACGGGAAATGACGACGAAGAATACAAGACGTCGCGGCGATGACGAGCACAAGCCGATCGCGCTGGCTTTGCAGGGAGGCGGGATGCACGGCGCGTTCACGTGGGGCGTGCTCGACCGTTTGCTCGAGGACGGCAGGCTTGCGATTGAAGGGGTGAGTGCGACCAGCGCCGGCTCGATGAATGCCGCGGTGCTCGCGTACGGGCTGCTGAAAGGGGGCGAGGACGGCGCACGGCAGGCGCTGCACGACTTCTGGTACGCCGTGGCGCAATCCGCCGAGCGTTACAACCCGTTGCGCTGGATGCCGTGGCTGAAAGGGACGCACAGCTTCGGGTTCGATCATTCGCCGCTCTATGCGTTCGCCGACATGGCGCTGCGCATTTTCTCGCCCTACCAGTTCAATCCGAACAACCTCAATCCGCTGCGCGAAGTGCTGGACAGTCAGGTCGATTTCACCGAGTTGCGAAAACAATGTCCGATCCATCTGTATCTGTGCGCGACCAACGTCGAGACGGGGAAAATACGCCTCTTCACAGGCGAGGATGTCTGTGCGGACGCCGTGCTCGCATCCGCATGCGTGCCGACGCTGTTCCAGGCGATCAGCATCGACGGCGAACACTACTGGGACGGCGGCTACATGGGAAATCCGGCCATCTACCCGTTGATTTACCACTGCAAGACGCGCGACGTCGTGATCGTCCACATCAACCCGCTCGTTCGCCGGGGCGTGCCGATTACGGCTGCCGATATTCTCAACCGCGTCAGCGAAATCAGTTTCAATTCGTCGCTGATGCGTGAGATGCGCGCGATCGCCTTCGTCACCGATCTGATCCAGCAAGGCAAAGTGGATGGTGGCGAGATGAAGGAGATGCTGATCCATTCCATTCGATCCGACGAGGCCATGTGCGCGCTCAGCGTGTCCAGCAAGTACAACGCCGATTGGGATTTCCTTTGCGGCCTGCGCGATAACGGGCGGCGCGAGGCCGACGCGTGGCTCACGCATCACTACCGGAACGTTGGACAACGCTCGAGTATCGACATTCGCGAGGAGTTTCTTTGAGCATTGCGAGTCGATCGGCGCAAAGCAACGAGGTCATGATGGGGGCGGCGCCGGACGCTTACACATCCGTGCATGGTGGAAAGGGGCGGGAATGAGTCAGACGCAGGCGCGCTTCATCGCATTGTGGTCACGCAGCGGCGGCTTGCGCGGCGAGGCTGCCTATGCCGAGCTGGTGCAGCTGTATGCCGAACCGACGCGTCATTACCATACGCTGCGTCATGTCCGCCGCTGTTTGCGCGATCTCGACCAGGCGCGTGGCGCGATTCCTCATCCCGATGTCGTGGAACTTGCGCTCTGGTGTCACGACGTGATCTACGTTCCCGGCGCACGGGACAACGAGCAATGCAGCGCGGACTGGTTCCGGCAATGGGCAGATGACCGTATCGCCGCGGGCGAGCGCATCTGCGAAATGATCCTGGCGACGAAGCATAAGCGTGTGCCGGCCGGATTGGACGATCGCTTTGCCTGCGATATCGACCTCGCGGTGTTGGGCGCTCGACGCAGCCATTTTCGCGAGGATGGGGTGCGCCTGAGAGCGGAACGTCCCGACCTTGACGACCGCGCCTACGACATGCACGAACGGACGATTCTGGGCAATCTGCTTGCACGTCCGCGCATCTATCACACCGATTTTTTCCATGCCCGTTGCGAAACGAACGCGCGGGGCAATCTGATGTGGCGTCTTAGCCTGCCTGTGCCGCAATGACTGGGAGACGGCGGCGCGGGGCTGGCCTGCTCGGCAAGGGTCTCCTGACCGGCGCGATCGACGCAAGTACTGAGTTCGCCTCGCACGACTCTCGTAGAAAACATGCTGCGAATCTTCAAGGCGGCAAACTCCGCGAGATTTTCGGTTTTTATTCGTGGCGGTGGTAGCGGATGCGCCGTGCCAATGCTTGCGGCCGGGCGGGCACGGCGTCGCGTAGCAGCTTAAGAACAGTCCATAGGTCGACGCCCCTGGCGATAAGATGGCAAATGCAGCCTTAACTCGTCGGTGGAGTCGCACGTATGGATACGTTCCGTAACATGAAGATTTTCGTCGAGGTCGCGGAAGCCGGCAGCTTTACGGCCGCCGCACAGCAACTCGATGCGACGACAGGCTATGTGTCCCGTTCGGTCTCCGAGCTCGAAGCGCATTTGCGTACGAGATTGCTGAACCGCACGACACGCCGGATCGCGCTGACGGAAGCCGGCGAGCGCTATCTGAACCGCTGCCATGCGATCCTCGCCTCGGTGATGGAGGCGGAGGCCGAAGCCTCCGACGCCCATGCAAAGCCGGTGGGAACGCTGAAGGTGCACGCCATGGCGAGTATCGGGCAGAACTATGTCGTGCCTGCGATCGCTGCCTATCAGGAGCGCTACCCGTCGGTGACCGTCGATCTGACGCTGTCGCAGAACGTGCCCGATCTTCTCGAAGAGGGATACGACGTCGCGCTCAGGGTGTCACCGGATGCTTTGCCTGACTCGAATTACATTTCACATCAGCTCGGGACCGTCTACAGCGTGCTGTGCGCGGCGCCGGTGTACCTCGAGAAGCACGGCACACCCACGTCCGTCGACGATCTCTCGCATCACATTTGTCTGCAAGTGGCGATGCCTATTTTTCCGTCCGAACGCTGGCTGCTGATCGGTCCGGATGGAGAGCGTGAATTCCGGCTGCAGAACGCCCGCTTCAAGGTCAACGTACCCGATGCGATGGCGGCCGCCTTGCACGAAGGCATGGGCATCGGTGCGCTGCCGACGTTGACGATAAGATCGGCGTTCAAGTCCGGCTCCCTGATTAGAGTCCTGCCCGACTATCATCTTCAGCTTCTGAATATTTACGCGGTCTATGCATCGCGCCAGTACCTCGACGCGAAGATCAGAACATGGATTGATTTCTTGCGTGACTCGATCGCACAAGCGTTAAGCGCCGACCAGGCTGCTGTCGGGACGACGCCCGTCAAGGCGTAGATCGCCGCTACACATGTTGAAGAACGGCGCGGCACGGTGCTGGAGTTGAACAGCGACAACGTTACAGTCGCCGAGGTGCCGTCATTGAGGAGGGAAAGCGGAGAGCACGATCGAGCCGAGTTCATCGAGTATCTCGGCATACGGGCGCGGCGTGACCCGAGGGTTGAGTGCGACATGATTGACACCGGCGTCTCGCGCCTGCTCAAGAAAGTCTCTCAACGCACGGCTGCCTATGGCGAATCCACCGCGAATTCGTGTAAACGGATGATCCGGCTTCGGATGCAAATAAAGGAATCCACCAAAGGCGAGTGGTTTGAATGCAGTCGTGTTGGCGGCGGACCGTGTGAGGCTTCGCCATTCTTCCGTGAAGCTGCGCAACTCGGATGGATCCGGGACGAACCCGAGGTAACCATCCATGTTCTCGGCGATCCACTGCAACGCTTGCTGCGAGCGGCCGACGGCAATGGCGGGCGTTCGGCCATACGGCGGCTTGGGAAGCATATCCAGCCCACCCGACGACTGTCCGAAGCGCGCTGAGGCGAACTGCGGGAACGCGCGTTCGCTGACATTCCGATAGACACCGTAGGCGTCTCTGAACCGTTCGCCGCGTGTCTCGAAGTCGATGCCGAAGACGGGATACTCCGACGGCCGGTCACCACTCGACATGCCGATCACAACGCGTCCGCCCGTCAGTTGATCGAGCGAATTGACCTGTTTCGCCAACAGTAGCGGCTCGCGCATCGGCAGCACGATGCCCGTCGTGCCGAGCGTGATGTTGTGCGTGGCGGCAGCGAGTTGCGCGATATAGATCAGCGGCTCGAAAATCTGCCCGGCGTCGCCATAAGCGGGATCGAAGAACGGGATGTCGCGTGCCCATAATGCCGCGACGCCCAGGCTCTCCGCGCGTTGCGCCATCGAAATGTGGTCGCGCATCGTGGGATGGGGCATGCCAGGGTGTGTTTCCAGCGGCAGAATCAGCCCGACAGTGAGTTCGTGCGGCTGGAATACGCGGCTGTATCCCGGATGCGATTCAAGTCGAATCGTGGCTGCGGCTGCGGCTGCGTCGATGCGAGCAGGTGTGACGGACATATCCATGGCGTTTCCTCAGAGCGTGGTGCGAGATTACGCACTTTCTCGTCCGGGAAAAACGCAGCCATGCAAACAACACTTGATACACGGAGTCAACAACCGTGTTCACAAGACCTTTTCCATCTGGCGTACGCAAAACAACCAATACGTCCTCCCGGAAGCATTTATTCCATCGAGGAAAAACTGTTGTTCAGCGAGAGGTCGTGCCAAACAGCCGCCGCGACTCCTATAGTTCGCTTGGACCGCATGCCGGTTTTATCAGCCCATATGTACCAGGGCTCTATGTGCGCACTACCGCGCTTTACCGATCTGTTAAAACGGCGTCGTGGCGGCGCCGCACGGTGTAATCATGAAACGTTTTAGTCTGACCGCGTCACTATGTATTGCGTCGCTCATGTCGCCGGCCATTCAGGCGCAAGAATCGCAGATGTCCGGCTACCACTACACATTGCCGCTCGACGTCGCTCTCGACGCGGCGAAAGAAGCGATTCGCGTGTGCGAAACGAAGCACTACTGGGTGACCGCCACGGTGCTCGATATGGATGGCGTCCCGCAAGTGGTACTGCGCGGAGACAGGAGCACGGTGCACACCGCTGAATCGAGCATGCGTAAAGCGTTCACCGTCGTAACGCTAGGGCCGGAATTCGGCTTTGAGCGCTCGAGTGGCTTTTTCGAATTGATGAAGACGAGTCCGTACGCACCGCAACTCGCGACCGTGCACAACGTCATGGCGTTGCCGGGTGCGGTGGCGTTCAAGGTGAACGGAGAGATAGTGGGCGCGCTCGGTATCGGCGGCGCGCCCGGCGGCGACAAGGACGAAGTATGCGCTGCGGCGGGTGTGGCGAAAGTCGCGGACCGCTTACCGCACTGAGCCTGCTCCTCGTAACAGTGCGCGCTCAGGCGGCCGGGACTCGCGGGTCGAAGTCGAACTCGAGCCGAATTCCGCCCGGTTCAAAAATCATCGTGTGCCGCTTCGGGCCGGCACCCAAGGGTTCGGGTGCAAATTGAACTTCGACACCGGGCCATTGGGACACCTTGGAGAACACGTCCTCGAGCGCTGCTTCACTGCCGACGCGCAGGGCCAGGTGGTGCAGGCCCACGTTCGTTTTACGATCGAATTCCACGCGGCTCGCTTGATTCTGCACTTCCCACAGCGTCAGCATCACCTGCCCGTCGGAGACAAATGCAGCCGGATAATCCGGCTTCTCGCCAACTTGCGTCCATCCCAAACAATTGATGAAGAAGTCGCGAGTGAGATTCAGATCGCGAACGGTCAAGCCGATGTGATCGATGCCAAGCGTCAGCGGTTTCGCAGTCATTTCGAGCCTCCGGGTTGTGGTGATGATGCTACCGCAGAAAAGCAATGTCGATCGATGACGCGCGGGGCGGCGCAATCAGATCGCGATTGATGTAATCGGGACGCTCAGTCGTGCATTGCGAGCCAGTCGTTGCGTGCATTCACGCGCACCCGGTAAACGATGTCTTGATTGATTGGGGGTTAACCCCGACAAGGTTGAAGCATAGACTTCATTCACCGCTTCAAACAACTGAGTTTGTTGCAGGCAGGTTCCAACATTTATCGAGGTGTTTGCCATGAAATCAATTATCCGTGGAGTCCTTATTGCCAGCGCTTTTGTGATTCCCGCTGCTTCGTTCGCTCAATCGACGGAGCACACGACACGTGCGCAGGTCCGCGCGGAACTCGTGCAACTGGAGAGTGTGGGTTACCACGTCGGTGACGGCGATCCGACGCACTATCCTGATGCAATCCAGGCCGCCGAAGCGAAGGTGGCGGCACGCGATGCATCGACGAGCAACTACGGTGGCGCGTCGAGCAGCGCATCCCAGTCGGGTAGCGGCGTGTCGGCTGCGGACTGGAATGCAATGTATAGCCGCTGAGCGGTGATGGTTCTCCTTGTACCAGGACGCGGTCGTCACGCCGTCCCGTCCTGGGCTTGCGCATGACGCTCATCCATAAAGTCCGGCGCGGACGCAAAGAACCAATGCAAGAATTCTTGGCCGGCGGCGATAACTCGATTACTCTTTTCATTGCAATCGCGTAGGCGGTCGTCGCGCCCCGTCATTCTGGCGGTGCCCATCAGCATTGGAGGAGAAGCCGCGATGAGCAACGAATCGGGGTTGGAAGGCGGTACACCCATCCCTCAGCCGTCCGCAGACGAAAGCCGTATCGACGACGCATTCGCCGATGACCCGAGCGTGCGCGATCATCCGCGCTACCAACAGATGTTTCCGGTCCTCACCGATGCGGAAGTCGACAAGGTGCGCCGCTTCGGCAGCTTGTCCCGCTACGTCAAAGGTGAATTGCTCTACCGTGCGGGAAGTCTCTGCCCCGGAATGTTCGTCCTGCTGTCGGGCAAAGTCCGGATAGTCGGCCGTGATGGCCTCGGCCACGAACGGATCATTCACACCTATACGCAGCGCGGCGAGTTCACCTCGGATGTCACGCAGCTCTCGAGCAAGCCCGCGGTTGTCGACGCGCATGTCGTCGAAGATGTCGAAGCGGTGTTGGTGCGGCCCGACGAACTCAGCGCCATGATGATCAGTGAAGCCGATCTTGGCGAAAAGATCATGCGCGCCCTGATTCTGCGGCGTGTCCTCGTGATCGAGCGCGGCCAAGGTGTGGTCCTGCTCGGCTCATCCAATCATCCACAACTCCTCGCGTTGCAGAATTTCCTGCGCCGCAATTCTTTTCCGAACATGACGCTCGACGCCGAGCAGGATGCCGAAGCCATTGCGCTGCTCGAACGCCTGACGCCGCAGCCCGATGACTTTCCACTTGTCGTTTGTCCGAACGGTACGGTGCTGCGAAATCCCGACGAGGGGCAACTCGCATCTTGCCTCGGACTGATTCCCGAGTTCGATCCGACACACGTCTACGATGTGGCGATCGTCGGCGCAGGCCCGGCGGGACTGGCGGCGGCCGTCTACGCGGCATCCGAGGGACTGTCGGTGGCGGCGCTCGACTGTCGCGCACCCGGCGGCCAGGCCGGTACGAGCGCACGCATCGAGAACTACCTGGGCTTTCCCACCGGCATCACCGGTCAGGCTCTCGCGGGCCGCGCGTTCGTCCAGGCGCAGAAGTTCGGTGCACATATCGGCATCCCGTGCGAGGTCAAGGCGTTGTATTGCCACAAGCAACCGCCTGTCGTGGAACTTGCCGATGGCCGCCGCATCACCACGCGCACTGTGGTTATCGCCAGTGGTGCGGAGTATCGACGACCTGATGTCGAGGATCTCCCGCGCTTCGAACGCTGTGGCGTTTATTACTGGGCTACGCCCATCGAAGCGAGGCTGTGCCGCAAGGAACCGGTGTTGCTGGTAGGTGGCGGCAATTCCGCGGGGCAGGCGGCGGTGTTTCTGGCATCACACGCCGAGCATGTGCATATGTTCATTCGCGGCGCGAGCCTCGAGCACAGCATGTCGCACTATCTGGCCGAACGTGTCGCATCGCTGCCGAACGTGACGCTTCATACGCGCATCGAATTGACCGCGCTCGAGGGGGCGGCGCGCCTCGAGCGCGTGCACTACCGCGGTGCCGGCGGTATTGAAGGAAGCATGACGGCACATCATCTGTTCGTATTCATTGGCGCGGAACCGAATACTGAATGGCTCAAGACATGCAGCGTGTCACTCGACAGCAAAGGGTTCGTCTTGACGGGGACCGATCTTGGGGAGGCGGGCGTTCATTCGATGCCGTTGCAGACGAGCGTCGAGGGTATCTTTGCCATCGGCGACGTTCGTTCAGGATCGACCAAGCGTGTCGCGTCGGCAGTGGGTGAGGGCGCGGCCGTGGTGGCGCAGATTCACGGTTTCCTGGCCGGTGCGCGGTGAGCGTATTCGCGCACACGTGGCATCTCATTCAGACGGGTTTGACGTCGAGTCGGCGTGGTTTTCCACGCCTGAGTCAGGTCACGGTGTGATCCGAATGCCGGCCTCGCGTTGCTCTCTCGCGTCGTCGGCATCCGCAGGGCATGCGACGCTGGTCGAGAAGCTGAAGACCGAAGCCAAGGTGCTTTGATCACGCCCATCACCGATAAAACGGAGACGAATGAAAGGGCGATTCTGGTAATCGCTGAACACGGTAACGCTTCGCTGAAAGAGGCAACGCTGAATACGATTGGGGCCGCGGCCGCCATCGCGACATTCACGAATCAGGCGATCCACGTACAGCCAATACGAAGTGCATACGAGTCTAACGGCTTATATCCTGGGGCATGGGCGGAATATACAGCCGGCTGGTCACGAGCATCACCGCTGCCAACACAACTATCCCGGCGAGAATGCCGGATAGCCGCATGAGCGCTGGCAGCGGGTCGGATGACCAATGATGATCCTGGACAAATACCATGATAAACGCGATGGTGAATTGCCGGCCCACGTAGCTTGCGCCTTCCCGTCCCGTTTGCACGTGACATCCTACCCACACGCCGATGGACAGCGCGAGCATGCACAGCACTGCTTGCCCCTGCATCAGAGGGAGCAGCGCCACGCCGATCACACCGGCCAGCAGGCAGCCGGCCACGCGCTGCACCATCTTTTCCATGACCGGCTGCCGCGTTCTGTCAGCTGCCAGGCCCGGCGGCACGATCAGCACCGCGATCGCCGTGACCATTGCTTGCGCGAAACCCGGCAGATGCAGAACGTAAGTCAGGGATGCGAGGATCGTGATGGACAGCGCGGCCTGCAAGCACAGCAGCATGCGGGTCGAGCGCGCTGATTCCAATGGCGGCGTCAAAACCGCAGCGGAAGGCACGCCCGAATCGCCCGTTGCACGAGCGACTGAAGCCGCCAATGGCGTCCTGTTCTTTCGGTACCACTTCGGCCCGAAATGAAACACGCTCGCCACCAGCAGGCAAGCCAGTGTTCCGACCGCGACCTCGGCGACCCGCAGCGCCGCAAATATTGCGGTCGCGCGGACGGACGCGAACTTGTGCGCTTCGTACGTCACCATCAGGGCAGTCGCGCCGCCCAGAATCCAGGCGTAGGCCGCTTTGGACCCGTTGGCTCGATACACCGCGACAGCGCCGATCGCCCCCAACGCGGGCACGAATAGCCACGGGCGGTCGCCAATCCAGGGCCCTGCCATGGTTCCCAGCGCGGCGCCTATCACCGTACCCATGATGCGGTGTGCGGCACGCTGCATGGAGCCGGCAAAACTCGTTTGCATGACCGCGAAGCCGCTGATTGCGGCCCACCACGTGTCTGATAGATGCAACGCGTTGGCAAGCGCGACAGAGAGTGCGACCGAGAGCATCGCTTCGGCCCCGAATGTCGCGCGCGCTCCGGAAGGCTTCCAGGCCGCCAGTTCACGCCCGAGCCCGAATAGAGCCGTCCGGCTAATCTGAGCAAGCGTGCCGAAGAGCGTCATCTATGCCACCGCAGTCTCGTACCGCCAACGCGAGAGACATAGTCCCGCGGCATTGCCGCATCGCGGTAAGCGAGTCTTCCGAGCAATGGTGATCTGCCAGGCTTGGCGCACATGCGGCCCGAGCGCCGCACCCGAAACAATGAGGCCAAGCACAACGGCAGAAAAGACATAGTGATCCATGTGGAACCGCCCTCCGTCGATCGCGCAGATGATGACACTGACGTCGAGTCATCCTCGCGGCCATTGCAGATTATATGACTGGCGGTGCAACAGGCCATGCGCTATCCGGCGCACGGCCTGGCGGATCCGAATGGGCGGCTGATCCGGGCTTTCAGGAGGTCACGTCAGACGGGGTGACGTGAAACGCCCATCATCTTCCGCTGATTCTTGCACGGTACGAAGCGGACGTGCCCGTTGACGCATCTTGCCGGACAGGACGGGCCGGAAGTTGCCACGCGTCGCCCAGCAGTCTCAGGAACTCGGCTTCGCGATCGCAGTGGCCGCGGTCCGCCATGACAGCTTCGCTGCACAACTCCATGATGTCGCGCCGGAGTCGCCGGTCCTGCACATCAGCCGCGAGCCAGGCGAGCGTCGTGGGATCGACCTGACATACGTCGCTCCAGCTCAGGTATCCGGAGCGCGTCAGGTCTTCGTACAGCGTTTGCACGATCGAGAGCAGACGGTGTCGATTCAACAACAGGCGCCTTTCCATGCCGCAGCGATCGAGCGCCTCGAGTTCTGTGAGGCTGAGGTGTCCATCGGATAGCAGGCATGCCGCCAGGATGCGGCCGGCTGCCTCGGGACTGTTGCATTGATAGTGACGCATTTGCTACTCCTCTCTATATCGGCAAGAACAGATCGGCGAAATGAATCCTGAGATGTTCCAGGTGAATCGCCGTGACAATTCAGTTCACCTCACGCGTTCGCTAACTGAGGAAAACGAAATGATGGGTGTGTCATGCGGCCGGATGGGGTTCATTGGCGGAAGCATTCTGGCGACCGCCCAGCCGCCAGTCGGCGACGAGATTGCGACCGATCGAAGCGGGGCGTGGCTCGACCTCGAGTCGCCTTGCAGGATCATTTCGATTGCGTTGCGGTCTGCTTTCCCCTGTTCAGTAAGCGGCACGCGATCTGCCACGACGATATGAATCCGCCTGGCGACCAACGGGCCGAGCGCGATTTCGAGCCTGCGCATGCATTGCGCGACGTCCGCCTGCCCGGCGACCCACGGTTCGATCAGCGCGTTCCATCCGTATTTGCCGGCAGACTGGTTTGCGGCCAGCGCCACGGCGTAGCGAACGTCAGGCAAGTGGCACAGGGCGTCTTCGATCTGGGTGGGGCCGATCGCCAGTCCGTCGATCTCCGCGACATCGGCCGCGCGGCCGAGAACGTGCAGATCGGTTGCCTCGTCGATGAAGCCGGCGTCGCCAGTCAGGCACCAGCCGTCCTGAAACTTTTGTGCCTCCTCGACGGGTTGATGGTAGTAACCGTCTGCCACAGCGGCCGACCTGACTTCAATGTTTCCGCATTGTCCCGCGCGCGCCAGCGTTCCATCGGCGCGACGCAAACGTACTTCGACGCCAGGTCGAATGGGGCCCGCGCAAGCCAGCAGGTCCGGATTCGCCTCGTACGCGGATGGCGGCAGAATGCTGACGAGACCTGTTTCGCTTGCACCGTACATATGAGTGAGCACAGGACCCAGACGCGCGATCGCGCGTTGCCGCAGTACCGCGGGCGCTGACCCGCCGATGTGCGCAATGGAGCGCAGCGACGACAGGTCGCGCCGGCCGACGTCTGGGTGGTCCATTGTTTCGAATAGCTGAGGCTCGACCAGAAGCACGTCGGTGATGCGATCCGATTCGATTGTCGCGAGCGTCTCCGCGGGATCGTATCGACGCTTCAGCACGACCGTACCGCCGCCGATGAGCGTGGTGTCGACGAGCACTTGCGACAGGTAGGCGAGCGGGCCATTGATAAGCTGACGCCGGCTCTGGTCGTTCGCTGCGCCGACCATCTTCGAATATGTCGCAAAGGACCGTCGGCTGCATTTCGGCACACCCGTCGTGCCGCCCGACGAGACGACGACCGCGAGGTCATCGGGCCTCAGTCGTCTGCGTAACGGCTGATCCGACTGCGCTTGCGCGAGCGTGTCCAGGCGTGAAGATGCGGGACCGACGCCGACGAACGCGAAGACCACGTGGCCCTCCATCGCAACGGGAATGTGGTGAAGTGTTTCAGGGAAGGCTACGAGAAGCGTCGGTTGGATGCGGGTCAGCAAGGCTGCGCGCCGTTCGGCATTCGCAGACGCAGGCACGAACATCGTGGCCGAACCCAGGAGGTTTGCTGCGTAGCGAATCGCTAGCGCGTCCGGGCAATTGGGGGCGAGCAGTGCGACCAGGGAGCCCTGGCCGATGCCGAGCGCGGCAAGCGCCCGCGCATAGCGAAATATTGCGCTTCGCAGGATCCTGCCCGTTACGTCATGATCGAGATAGCGCAAGACTGCACGATCAGATTGGTTTTCCAGTTGATCGAGTAAGGCGTCAACATAGGGCCGAAAGGCTGCATTCCCGTCGTTTTGCATGATTGCTCCGCTCCAGTGGTGCGTGATTCGATGTGTGAATCAGGCTGTGCTGTGAAGCATTGTGCGTTTGCAAAATGAGCGGAGAATTAGGCGGTCGGCCACGCTGATGAACCTTGAGGTATTCACTGGCGCTGTTGCCAAAGAGCTTCGAGCGACCAGGCCCGAAGTCCGTGAGGCCGGCGAGAGACTGCTCGGGCTTCACAAGGGTCTTGTAGTGAAAGCGGATCGTCGACATGATGAGATCCTTCGTTTGGCTAACTAAGCAGAAAGCCGATATGTTCGGCTTGCGTGGCCGGTATGACTGCAGGAGCCTAGTATGTGAGGTTGACGCGTCCTGGACTTCAACTGATGTCTAACGATCCACGGTCAGCCAAGTTCAAAACCTCTGCCCGCCTTGAGCGGATCGGCGTGGATTCACACGCGTTCGATGGCTGTTGAAAAGCGAGAACGAATTCCATCGTCGGTTGCCGTTAAAAGAGAGGATCAGGCAGGCGTAAACGCGGCCGCGTGGCGGCGAGCAAATTCGGCGGCGGAAATCGGCGCGTGGCCGACCAACTGCTGGAAGGTGTCGGTCATGCGGTCGTAACGGTTGTCGCGATGCAGTTGCCCCATGACGACCAAATGCGCGGTCAGATGCGCCGGCTGTTGGAGCTCACGGAGTTTCGCTTCCCAGATCTGCGGCGGCACATTGAAGTATTGGATCGTGCGGCCCAGAGCGCTGCTGAATTCCTGTGCGAGTTCGGTCATCGTCAGCGACTGCGGGCCGGTCAATTCGTAGACTTTGCCGATGTGCGGTTCCGGGTTGGCCAGCACAGCAGCGGCGGCTGCCCCGACGTCGGCGGCGGCGATCGGCGAGGTCTTGCCGTCGGCGAACGGCAGGCGGATGGTGTTGTCGTTGCGGATGCCATTGGCCGCCGGCAGGAACAAGCCTTCGAAGAAAGCGGTTGGACGCAGATAGACCACCGGCAGGCCGGACCAGCGCAGCATCTGCTCTGCAAGCCAGTGCTGCTTCTGTTGCGGGCTGCCGGTGGTCTCTGTCTCGCTCATCAGCGACAGCGTCATCTGCGACAGATTCACGAAGCCCTTCACCCCGAGGCTTCTGGCTGTGGCCGCGACATTGGCGGCCGCTTCCAGATAGTCGGGCGAAACCGACATCGTGAAGTACACCATCGAGCAGCCTTGCATGGCTGCGCGCACGGCGACGATGTCGAGCATGTCGGCGACCACGACTTCGGCGCCCAGGTCACGCAACCTGTCGGCGCGGGCGTCGAGCTTGCGCACCATGGCGCGCACACGATGGCCTTGTTCCAGCAGGATGGCGATGGCCGAGCGCGCGGTCGAACCGACGCTGCCGGCGGCGCCGGTGACGAGAATAGTTTCTTGGGACATGGCCTTCCTGATAACATCGAGTATGTAGGAAAATACATAGTGGCACGCCGTTTTGACTATGTCAAAAAAAACATAGTCATCATGTGCGCGCTGACGCAATCCAGGAGCAATGCGAGTGAGTGATCTGAAGGAAGCCGCAGCGAGCAAGGAAAAGCCGCTGAAAAATGTTCTTCTTGCCGGGATATACAACGAGCCGCGTTCCGGCTATGAACTGACCAAGTGGCTGCAGGTGGTCGGTCAGCACTGCTGGTCGGTTGAGCACAGTTCGGTGTACCCCGCTTTGCGCGAGCTGGAGAAGGACGAACTCATCCAATCGAAGCGCTTGCCCGGAACGCGCGGGCCGGAACGCTCGATCTACAGCATGACTGATGCTGGACTCGACAAGCTGAGGGCGTGGGTGGCTAACGGTTCGCCGCGCCCCGCCATCAAGGACGAACAGATACTGCGGGTGTTGTGCTTCGATCTGCTTCCGCGCGAGACAGCGTTGCAGCAGATCCGTGAGGTGCGTGCGGACCACCAGGTCCAACTCGAATTCTTTCTCGCAAGACAGGCCATGCTGACCGAGCGTCAGCTTGGACCGCTGCTGGTGGCGCGCCGCGGGGTGCTGGCGGAACAGGCCTATATCGCGTGGTGTGACGAGGTGGAGGACGTGATCGCTCGCAGGCCGGCCTGATGTCAGGCCGAATTCAGGCGTGCCCCACAGTCAACCAGGACTGCTTGCGACCGTCAGCAGTCCATGGAGTCAACCGTCTATCCGCCCGGTCGACCGCGCGGGTAAAGATAGATCCATTCGCCGGGAACCTTCACGTGCGTCTCGCCAACCCGACATGAACGACCAGGCGATCTCGCAAATCGATTTCAACGCTTGACGATCTCGTGCGTGAAGCGTTTGATCCGGCGCACGGGTCGTTGTACGCGGAACCGCTTCGCCACTATTTCAACGACGTCTCGAAGGCTGAGTGTGTCACGCACGTACTAATACACATACAGGGCAATGACTTCGCGGTCCGTCGTCTCTACAACCTGCGAAGCACCGTTCCCCGGAGCGTTGTGCATGTCTGATATACATACATTGTTGTCCATTCGTTAAATCCCCCTGCAACAGTGCTCCCACAGTTCAAGGTGGATGCATTCGGTGTCCGGTAGGCATACACTTCGTGAAGTGTCCTGACTGGTTCAATACCAGGCATTGACCAACACCGTGAAGCCGACTGGATCGGAAACCAACGATGGATATGCTGCAGGGCATCCGTGCCTTTGCTCAGGTTGCTTCCGCGGGCAGCTTTACGGCGGCGGCTCAACAACTGGCGATTGGCACGCCTCAGGTTTCGCGCGCCATAGCGGACCTTGAAACGCACCTGAACACTCGCCTGCTAAATAGAACCACTCGGCAGGTGGCATTGACTGAAGCAGGAGAGCGGTACCTTTTTCACTGTGAAGCGATTCTCACGCGTTTGGCAGAAGCGGAGGCGGAGGCCCTGGGATTGAACTCCGAGCCGTCCGGGACGCTTAAGATCGGCGTGACCGCCAGCTTTGATCGGCACCATCTGCCTCATCTGATTTCAAGCTATCAAGAGCGATATCCACAGGTTTCGGTGAGCGTAACGCTGGCACAGCAGGTAACGGAAATACCGCTCAGCCACTATGACGTCTTACTTCTTTGCTCCTCGAATCCACCTGAGCCGCGCATGGCCTCTGAATGTCTTGGTGCGACGTCGTCCATCCTGTGCGCGTCGTCGGACTATCTGGCGCGGTACGGAGTGCCGCAAACACTCACTGATCTCAAGCAACATCGATGTGTGCGTCTTGCCGACGACCTGTCATCCAATCAATGGATGTTCGACGGGCCAAATGGACATGAAGCATTTTCGGCTGGCCACACAGTTCTTCAGTGCAATCTGAGCGACATGCTCAATGATTCCGTTCAGGCAGGTTTGGGCATTGGTCCTTTGCCGGTTTCGGTTGGGATGCCCGGATTGCGCACTGGCTCGTTGGTGCGTGTCCTGCCCGAGTACAGGATGAAGGCACGCAATGCCTACGTGCTTTATTCTTCTGCCCGGCATCTCGATGCAAAAATCAGGACATGGGTCGAGTTTCTCAAGGAAGCATTGCCGCAACGTCTTGCCAATGACCAGGCCGCATTCTCATGGCTTGTAACGACGTTTCGCGACGATGGCACGATGCCGGGCAACGTCACGCAAAACCAGGCTCTCTAGCACTCCCCCAGACCAACGCGGTTCCTCGACGGGTAAAGCGGTAAAACGCTTCACTCAAGAAAAAAGACCAGCCACCGGCTTGCGCCTGTCGCTGGTCTTTGACCGCGTCTTGCTTCAGCCGTGCAACAAGCTCTGATTAGAACTTGTGACGAATACCGAGGCTGACGATTTCTTGCGTGCGCGAATCTCCCGTGAAGCCGTAGTCGGCCACCGAGGCAACCGCGGGTTGTAGCTGCTGCGGTGGCGAGCTGCGCGGGTTCCGCTGCGTGCCGCTCGCGCGCTGCCAGGCGCCTACCAGGTAAAGGTCCGTGCGTTTCGACAGGTTGTAGTCCGCACCCAGTGAAATCTGGTTGTACGATGCAGACGTGTCGCCTGAACCGTGCGTGTAGGTATAACCGAGACC
Source organism: Paraburkholderia sediminicola (assembly GCF_046027355.1). GTDB lineage: Bacteria > Pseudomonadota > Gammaproteobacteria > Burkholderiales > Burkholderiaceae > Paraburkholderia > Paraburkholderia sediminicola_B. The sequence continues at coordinate 95,716 of NZ_JAQQEK010000016.1, forward strand.
CAGCAACGCAGCCGGTGTCACCTGGTAGCCAAAATAGCCGCCGGCCACGTTGTAGCGCTCGGTCGAGACGAACGTCGACGCTCCGTCAGGCTTGTATTGCGCATTGCTGTAACGCACGCTGGCCGTGAACGGGCCGGTGACGAATTGCACGGCGACCGAAGCGATGCCGATCGACTTCGCCGTTGCGTATGCCCCGTTGACGATCGAATCGATCGTGCCGTCAGACGTGCTCGTGAAGGCGTTGTTCGGCCGTATCACGCTCGAGTTGGCATTGTTCATGCGGATGTAGCCTGCTGCCACGCTGAACGGGCCCGTTGCGTAGGTTGCCGCACCCGACCACGTTTGCTGCGAACCCGTCTGGCCTGCCACCCCGCCGAACGCGTACATGCCTTCGAACTGGAAGCCAGACCACGTTGGCGAGGTGTACTTGACCGCGCTGTTCGTGCGCGAGCTGTTGTCGTTGTTGTCGACGTCGCCCGGAGTGGTGAACGTGCTGCCGAAATAGTTGTCGGCCGTTAGCGGTTGAACCAGATCGACGACTGGGTCGTATTGACGGCCAAGCGTCACGGTACCGTATGCCTCATGTGCAAGGCCGACGTATGCCTGACGGCCGAACATGCGACCACCCTGGTTCAACTGGCCATTGTTGATGTCAAAGCCGTTTTCCAACTGGAAGATTGCCTTCAGGCCACCGCCGAGATCTTCCGTGCCCTTCAAGCCCCAGCGGTTGCCCTGCAGGTTGCCGCCAGCCAACTGGTACAGGTTCTTGCCCGCCGGATCGGCGTTGTGCACGAACTGGAACGCTTCATCGATGACGCCGTATAGGGTAACGCTGCTTTGTGCATGTACTGCGCCGGTTGCGCTGAGCAGCGCAAGCGAAACGGTAGATAGAGCGATTCGTTTCATCGATTTCTCCACGCAGACGGTTAGGTTGCTGTTGCGAAGTTGAGCGTAACCCCACACCCTGGGATACCGAAGCAAAAACAAATTTCTGTCGCTAAATTCTGACACTTTTGCGTGCCAATTTCGTTTCAAAGCGACTCGCATCGAACGTAGATCGGTCCGTGAAGTACGGATTTCACACATGGATCAAATCGAAATGATCTGCGTGCGCACAGAAACATCTGACAAAAGATCTGGGGCCGATTGCATGGCAAATGCGGGTTGTGAACGTTGACGCGTTCGTTTGTGCATCAGGAGCACGATGCGCGAACCTTGTTGGACTGCCGCAAACAGCGGCTCAAAAAAGCGTTCGATACAGTCAGACATCGCGGCTTTTCAATCTCGCGAAATACCTTTGTGGTTGAGATCAACTCCTGTTTATTTTCAGGTGGTTAGCGTCGCTCATGGGATGAGCGGATCGCGCTTGGCATAGCCCGTGCATTTGTAGCTGCGGGCGCAACGACGACCGGTTTCGTGCTTTCGCCGCGGCGTCAGCAATATTGCTCACATTCCAGGGGAAATGCGTTGTTCGTTTGAGCCTCTTTGTCAGCGCGCGGCAGGCCCTTTGCCTCTTCCCATCAACGTTGAATAGCGCGCCGAAAATGGACCCGATCAGGGTGCATTCGAGTATTCAACAAATTTATTATTGGAGTCCTTATGAAGACGAAATTTATCGTTGCTCTATTAGTCGCAAGCTCTGCCTCGCTGGCTGCTCCCGCGTTTGCGAGCGGTTACGGCCCTGCACCTTTTTATCGCCCGGACGTCGGCGAGCCAGCAGCGCAGCGCAGTCAAAGCGCTCAGACGATGGCCGCGGAAGTAAGCTCGCCAAGAATGGTTGACGAAAACAGTAGTGGCGTTGGTGGTAACGAATCGGTCAGATCACAGTCTGGCGGGCCTGCCTCGCCTGATAGCGTCGGCTTGATGTATCGCGGCAATTGATAAGCCCGGTCGCGGGGCGCGAGTCAGCGAGCGCTCCGCGACCGAACTCTTGTTGCCGCGGGCTATTTCAGTTTGCACTCTCGTTTAGCAAAATCATCCCGTGTATGCCCGAAAGCGTCTGTTGCCATGTACTGCTGTTCCGTGCGGCCTGGTTATCGTCAAAGAAAGGTTTTAGCAAGGTAAGCAGATCTTTCGAATCCGACGTGTTCGTTGGCGTGGTGACATCCGACACCAGCACGCCTCTCACGTACTCGGATTGTCGTACAGACTGATTGGACGCCTGGTTCAACGTCGCCTGAAGTAACTTGCCGCGTTTCGTTGCGATGTTGACTGTGCTGCTTGCGTCGTCGTTGATCTGCACATAGTCGTAGTTCTGTGACGCTAACGATTTGTCGAGTCGTAGCGTGCCGCCGGCTAGCGCCTGGTGGTAAGTCGCTTGCAGATGCGATTGCTGGGTTTGCGAAATCTTGCCGTCCAGCAGATTGCCTTCGGTTCGCGTGCTTTGCGAGACCTGATAGGAAAAAGTATCCGTTTGATTCACCAACATCGGATTGGATGACACCGGGTTATCGGTCATCGAGCCGGTGAAATCGGCCAGACCCGTCAACATGGCATGATCCGACTGGGCCAGCCACGGCGCATAGGCCGTATCGGGAAGCTGTTGCGACGACGTCCCATAATCGCTGTTCAGTTGCGTGAACGCGTCTTTGAACATTGACATCAACGCGGTGTTCCCGTGACCTTTCGCGTCGGCGTTGTCGAACTGCGCCAGATAGCTTGCGATGGCCTGGTTGCGTTGCGCGCCCGAGCCCCAGACTGCGGAATCGCTCGTATCGACCTTGAGGTTGATCGTGCCGGCCGAGTCCGTGACGCTCACGCTCCTTGCTGAACTGTCCAGCGAGATATCGGCTGACACGTTGTTTGGGCCGTCGCCCGTCACATCGAACTGCATATTCACCGACGACAATACCGACGTGTCGTACTGGGTCAGACCGCGCCCGCCGAAGCGATCGTGACCGACTGCGAGAAATTGCTACCCGTGGTCTTGAAGCGATCGAGCAGCGCACTTCCCAGATTGTAGAGTTGCCCGGACATCGTGCCGGCCATGTAGTCGCCCGCCATCGTCAGAGATACGGCATCGGTGTTGCGGTGAGCCCAGGTGATGGTCGGTCCCGTACCCGCCAGCGTTCCGTGCTGCGTGTACACGATGGGCGATTCGACGCCCGCGTAGGGAATCGTGACAACTGTCGACCCGGTCCCGGTGACGGCATCTTCCGATACGACGCTTGCTGTCGAAGCAAGGCTGTTCGCCGTACTCGATGATGGCGTCACCGTTAGAGGAACGCCTACGTTCAATGACGATAAGGTGGTCATAGTGCCGTGCTTTGTTATTTTTCGTTGCAGGATTGAGGTCATCTGCGCGACAAGCGGCTGCAGTCGATATATCGACTGCAAATTGAAAATCTTTAAACTTAATAAATGGTTTTATGGAAACCCGCGACGCTTCGACCTGGCACGATTTTCCACGATAGTTTAGCGGCCACCGACGCGTCCCATATCCTCCTGTGTCGATGCCTTCGCAGTGTAGTCGCCGAAGCGCGAGTTACCACGAGTAAAATGATCCGACTGCAACGCCAACCAGTCAAAAATATGAACCTCGGCCGGATCGACCTTAATCTCTTGCGTGTATTCGACGCAGTATTCGAGGACCGCAATCTGGTCCTTGCCGGAAAGCGGTTGAATCTTAGCCAGTCCGCCGTGAGTCACGCACTTGGGCGGTTGCGGGACGCACTGGAGGATGACCTGTTCGTCCGGACCTCGAAGGGGATGGAGCCGACCGCGCGTGCAGTCGCAATGGCATCGCCGTTGCGCAACGCGCTCCACCAGATTCAAGTGGCGCTGGGCGATGAGCCGTTCCGGCCCGACGTCGCTGAACGTGAGTTTGTCGTCGCGGCGAACGACTACATCACGATGCTTCTTCTCGGCCGTCTCAGTCAGAGACTTGCCGCCGAAGCGCCGATGGTGAACCTTGTGATACGACCTTCCACGCGATTGGATCTCGCCGGGCAAATCGACATCGGCCGGATCGACATCGCCATTGGAATTTTTGCGGAGGTGCCCCCGCGCTTTCAGTCGATGATGGTGTGGCAGCAGAGAGATGTGCTGGTGATGCGTCAGGATCATCCCATTGGCGAACGTACGGTTACTCACGACGACCTGTTGAGCTACCCACTTGTTGCCGTCTCGCTCGGTGGCGCGGAAGAGGGGGCTGTTGGCGGCTTTATCGTTGAACGGGGTTTGGCGCGGCAGTCGGAAATGTTCGATCGGCAGGCGTTGGAAGATGCCTTTCCAGAGGGATCGGCGCGACCGCGGCTGAGGCTCGCTGTGGCTCATTCGCTGGCGATCCCTGCATTGCTGCGTCACAGTGAGATGTTCGCCATCGTACCTTCCCCATTAGGACGCGAGTTCGAGCGCTACGGCGAGCTGAAAACGCGGGCGACGCCGTACCCGCCTCCTGAGTCCGCGGTCAGAGCGGTGTGGCATGCGCGAAACGCCCACGACCCGGCGTTGCAGTGGCTGCGGGCCCAGATACTCGACATCGGCAGGCAGGTTCGAAGCTAGCCGGTCCCGTTTCCTTCAAGATCATCTTGCAGTCTTTTCACCGCGCCTGATCTTCTGGCTATGCCATCATGGGGACACTATGCATATAGATATCCCTAACGCCGCGGAGACCGGTCATCAAATGCATTCGGACGCTCAAGTCGTCGATTCGGTTATCCGGTCACGGAAAGCCGTTCGTGTTTTTCGTCCCGATGCAGTCTCACAGAAAGACATCATTGACATTCTCGATGTCGCGCGCACAGCGCCAAGCAACTCGAACATGCAGCCGTGGCGGGTTCACGTGCTGCGCGGACGAAGTAAGGAGTCGCTGAGTGAGGCGCTTGTGCGCGCCCATGTCGCGGATTTGCATCCGCCGCTGCAGCATATTCCAGACCCCATGCCGGAGGCTTATCGCCCGATGCAGGAGGAGTTCGGCGCGCGATACTACGGCGCCCTTGGTATCGACAAGGCGGACGTCGCCGGCCGCTCCCGCGCCACAGGTCGAAACTTTGGTTTCTTTGGGGCACCGGTCGGCCTGATCTTCACGATCGACGCGAGACTGAAAAAGTACAGTTGGCTCGACTATGGTCTCTTTCTGCAGACGGTCATGCTCGCAGCCCGCGCACGAAGCCTTGATACGTGCCCGCAAGTGTCGTTTGTACGCTATCAGACGATCATCGCAGAGCATCTCTCACTCGAGCCTGGCTTTGACGTGGTGTGCGGTATGTCGCTGGGTTACGCAGACCACGATTCAGCGGTCAACAGACTCGCTATTCCGCGCGAGGCGGTCGAAAGATTTGCAACGTTTGTCGGCTTCGACGAAGAGGCATAGAGTCGAAGACCGTTATTTTTCGACCGGTCAACCAGTCGTTCTCCAATTTCAGAATCCACGTGCGTTGCAGTTGCGCTGCACGCATTCGCATTGCCGAAGAACCCGCGAGCCATGCGCACCGGGCATGGTGTCCCAACGTGTGTATGCGACATGATCACGGTTCATCTGAACACACGATGTGGATCAGCCAGCAATTGTTCAATCGGTTCACCTCAACCTTTTTTTGACTCCACTACTTCTCAGAATATGACAGTAAAGATCCTTGCCTTTTGTGGGAGTACCCGCCGTGATTCCCTTAATCGAAAACTGTTGGAAATAGCCGCGTCTGCGGCACGAACGGATGGTTCGGAGGTCACGTTTATCACACTCGCAGACTTTCCCTTGCCAATTTATGACGCTGATGTCGAGAGTGGGCATGGTGTCCCTGAGCGTGTTCGAGCACTGCAGGAATTGTTCGCCGAACACGACGCGCTGTTAGTCGCTTCGCCTGAGCATAACGGCGGCTACACCGCTGTGCTCAAGAACATGCTGGACTGGGTAAGCCGGCCGACCACGACGGGAAGTTCCGGCCTGACACTCTTCGCAGGTAAGGCAGCAGCGGTTGTTTCGGCATCGCCGGGACCGATGGGTGGTATTCGTGCAATGCTCGGAATGCGGGGTGTCCTTGAGAAGCTGGGCGCGATCCTGATTCCTCAAGGGTTCTCGCTGGGTTCTGCCCATCAGGCATTTGCCGAGAATGGCGGACTCGCCGATGAGAGGGCGGACGCCGAAGTGCGACGTGTCGGTCTTGGCCTCGTTGGCGTGACAAAGCAGCTGACCAGAAGGTGATTGTCGGTGTCCGGGCGCAACTCAACGCGCCCGGCGTGATATCAGTCTGGCGTTCCAGCTTCCAGATTGAAGTGGAACCGGTGTCGACGCGACACAAGCGCAGAACACGCCGTTATCGACGGGTCCTGCGCATGATCAGTTTGCGTCAGGCGCCTTGACGTTGTACGCAATGCGCCCTGCAGGCAGAAAGAACAACGCGATAATTGCACCGCCTTTTGTTTCCGGATAGTGATGACTGCCCGGCGCTGGCGCGGTCCAACCGCCATAACACCAGCCATTCGGACCGGCGAGGGCCGCGCCTTCGTTTAGCGACACCACCATGTTGAATTCGCCGTAGGGATGCGCGTGGTAATCGCCCCGGAAGCTTCCTTCCGGATTGTTTTGGTCATTTCCGGTGCTATCCATATAGACAGCCGTAATACTGAATCCAAAGGTCTCTTCTGAAGGGTCGACAAGACGTGCGCGCCGATAACGGCGTCCGGATATTTCAACGTTAGCCGCCCAGCCTTCTTCCACTACGCCAATCGTGATCAGGCGCTTGAGATCTTTATAGAACTCGCTCGATGTACCGTATTTTTCATTGAGCCACCGTTCGACCTCACTGCCCGTAGTCAGATCCTTGACCTCATCGAGAAAGGGCAGACATTTCGCTATCAGTTCGTCTCTACTGCTTGGGTTATTGGCTTGTGACAAATTTGTCCTCGCTGGTCTGAAGGGCTGCATGTGCAGTCCGGATCGACGACGCCGCGCCGAAGATGGTGGGCTTTGCCCGTCGACGCATAACAACTGGGCGCTCACCGCTGCAGTCACGATGCCACATCGCTTCTCGAGGACGAAGGGGAGAATTTTCAATACCACATTGAATGATGTTCAAGAGCCGCACACCGGATAGAAACCGGTTGAGATGCCGTGGATGCAACGAGTTGCTGCGTTCAATAGGCATATGAACACAATTCATTTCGATATTCGAGGCGTCCGGTGATTCTCTCTCACGGGCGGTAGTGTATGAAAATCATCGCTGATCACGCCGCGGAAGGAAAAGTACATGCGTCTGTGTCCTGACAGGAGAATTTAAATTTTCCAAACGTTCGGCAGATGCAACGTGGATTTCCGTCGCCCCGTGTTTCACCGTGTTGTTGCTTTTTATTTGCAAACATAAGCTCCGGACCAATGATTCGTATCACATAAAGTAGTTTGGATAACGAAGCGACTAGCCAATCATTGGGAGGAGTATGAAGCATGGAAGGTTTGCAGCGTTCGGTCTCGGGATGTTGAGTGCATCGGCTTTCGCACAAAGCAGCGTCACACTGTATGGTTTGATCGATACCGGCATCGAGTACGTGTCTCATGCAAATTCCGCCGGTGACCACGTGGTTCGGATGCCGGCCATCAGCGGGGAATTGCCGTCCCGGTGGGGGATCCGCGGAGCCGAAGACCTTGGGGGCGGCTGGAAGGCCGTCTTTACCCTCGAGAATGGCTTCAATACGAGAGCCGGAGACATTGGACAAGGAGGACGGCTTTTCGGGCGCCAGGCGTGGGTCGGCCTCGATGGACCGTGGGGGGCGCTAACCTTCGGCCGCCAGTACAACATGATTTATTGGGCTTTGTCTGATGCGGACATGCTGGGCCCCGATGTTCACGGGATCGGCGCGCTGGACAATTATTTGCCCAATGCGCGGAGCGATAACAGTATCGTCTACAAAGGCAGCTACAAGGGGGTGACAGTCGGCGCCTCGTATTCGCTCGGTCGCGATGCGGCTGGCACCGGCAATTCGCCGGGACAGGGTACATGCGCCGGTCAGGTTCCAGGCCAGTTCAACCAATGTCGCGAGTGGAGCGCAATGCTCAAATACGACGCGGCAAGCTTTGGCGTTGCAACTGCGTACGACGAACAGCGCGGCGGTGCAAACGCCGCGGCCAATTTCTTTGACGGCATCGGCACTTTTCCCACTGCGTCGGGCGCAGACAAGGACACGCGTATCGCGGCGAACGGTTACGTGAAATTTGCCGGGCTGAAGGTCGGAGCGGGATGGCTCGGAAGACACGTCGAGACGAACTCCGTGGCAGCGCCCGACGTACGGTCCAATCTCTACTTCGTAGGCGCCGAGTATTTCGTGACCCCGAGCTTTGTGATCGATGGCGAAGGTTTTCGGATCGTGGTCCGGGACCAGGATGCGCGCGCAACGATGACAACGCTTCGCGCCACTTACTTCTTATCGAAAGCCACTGCGGTCTATATCGGCGGTACGTATTTGTGGAACAGCGCCAAGGCGCACTTTTCCGCGAGCGTGGGCGGCGGGGGCACAACGCCGGCGGCGGGCATGGGTCAGTTCGGTGCGATGGCAGGAATTCGGCACCTGTTCTAACTGGGCACGTGGACGGAGCGCGAGTTGCCCGATAGAAGCGACGGGCACCGTGCTCCGTGAATCCGCAGGGCAATCATCAACCAAGGCAGGCGGACAGTGTTCTGGCGAACGCTCCGCCCGCTTGATCACGGAGTTTGCATGAGCACACGAGATATCGGCGAGCAGAATGTACTTAACGTCGAACAGTTCATTGACGAACGTAGGTTTTCACCCTATCAGTGGCTGATTCTGTTTTTCTGTTTTCTGATCGTCGCATTGGACGGATTCGATACCAGCGCAATCGGTTTTGTTGCGCCGGCGATCGCGAAAGAGTGGGGAGTAACAAAAATCGCGCTTGGACCCGTGCTGAGTGCGGCGCTCGTGGGTCTCGCAATCGGTGCGCTGCTGGCTGGGCCTGTTGCCGACAGGATCGGGCGTCGCAAGGTTTTGATCGGATCGGTCTGCTTTTTCGGCGTGTGGACGATCGCCTGCGTATTCGCTTCGGGTGTTTGGCAACTGTCGGTCTTTCGCTTTTTAACCGGAATTGGGCTTGGCGCGGCACTTCCGAACTCGACGACGTTATTGTCGGAATATGTGCCGGCGAGATGTCGATCCTTGCTGCTGAACGTCATGTTCTGCGGATTCACCTTGGGCGCGTCGGCGGGCGGTGTCGTGTCGGCTGCATTGATCCCCGACTTCGGATGGCGCTCGATCTTCCTCGTGGGCGGTATTGCGCCTGTCCTGCTTGCATGTGCCCTTGTTGCGCTGCCGGAGTCGGTGCGATTCATGGTGATCAAGGGCTGGCCGGATGATCGGATTCGTCGAGTACTTCGAAGAATTGCGCAAGGTGAACTGGTGGCTGTTTCAAAGTTCTCTGTATCTGACCGGGTAGGAGAGAAGGAAAACGCGCCGCTTGCTCTCATCCTTTCCACGCGTTACAGGTTCGGCACGTTGATGCTGTGGCTAGCGTACTTCATGGGCCTGCTTGTCTATTACATGCTGACGAGCTGGATGCCGACGATGATCCATGACGCGGGGTTCACCTTGCGCCAGGCGTCGTTGGTGTCGGCACTGTTTCCGGCGGGAGGCGTAATCGGCGCATTGGGTTGTGGCTGGTTGATGGACCGCTTCAATCCCTGGCGAGTGGTCGCGCTCGCATTTCTGTTGCTGGGCGTCGCTGTCTGCGCGATGGGACAAGGCACTGCCAATGTTCAGTCGCTTGGGATCGCGACGTTCGTGGCGGGTGTCTGCATGACGGGCGCGCAAATGTCGATGCTGGCCCTTGCGGCGCTGTTCTATCCCACACACGGGCGCGCGTCCGGCGTTGCGTGGATGCTGGGCATCGGGCGCTTGGGAGGCATTCTCGGCGCGCTCGGTGGCGGAGCGCTTTCGGCTGCCGGCTACAGCATGATCGCCATTTTGACGTCGATGGCCGCGCCCGCATTTGTCGCAGCCATGGCATTGCTTGTGGCAGTATCGGTCAATAATAAGCAGGGAAGTTTGCAGGCGGCGATTGTTGATCCGAGTCCGTGAGAAAGCGGACGCTGCCGGATTCGCGTTAGCATCTCGGAACAGACCGGATGATGCCGATCGACAGCTTTGCATGGGACCTCAGTAAGCGCTAAAGCGCTAACTGCGGTCGACAGCTTTGCATGGGATCGGAGTAAGCGCCAAAGCGCTAACTCCGATCGACAGGAGACAGCATGGACCTATTCATGTCGATGGAAGCGTTCGTCCGCGCCGCGGAAGCGCAGAGCTTCGCCGGCGCGGCACGCCAGCTAGGCGTCGCCAAATCGGTGGTGACCTCGCGCGTCAAGCAACTCGAGGACCATTTCGGCGTGCCGCTCTTTCATCGTTCGACCCGCGCGGTGCGCCTGTCCGAACTCGGCGAGACGTACTACCGCGAGTGCGCCGAGCTGGTCACCAAGGTCCATGATTTGTCCGGCCGCTCGCGCGGCGATCCGCAGGCGCTCGCGGGCACGCTCAATATCCACGTCCTGCCGGGCTTCGCGCTCGGCCATTTCTCGCAGACGCTGATCGAATTCCGCGCCGCATATCCACGCGTGGAATTCGTCGTGACCGTCAACGACCGGGTCATCGATCCGGTTCAGGAAGGCTTCGATCTGGCGTTGCAAATCTATCCGCCGGCGTCGAACCTGCTGGTCGAGCGGCGTCTCTTTCCGGTGCGCGGCGTGCTCTGCGCCGCGCCTGGCTATCTGAAGGAAGAACCGCTGATCGAGACACCGCTCGATCTGCTGCGGCACGATTTCGCCCGCTATTCGTACTACCCTTGGGGCGATAAGTGGCCGCTGATGCGCGGCAACGAATGCTTCGAAATCGCGCTGAATCCGGTGCTCAAAACCAATAGCGTGCATCTGCTGCTCGAATTCGCGAGGGCCGGCGCGGGCGTCGTCTATCTGCCGACCATGGTCGCCGCCGCCGATCTGCTCGAACGCCGGCTGGAGCGTGTGCTGCCGGAATACGCGGCGCCGCCGCTGTGGCTGTCGGCGGTGTATCCTGCCTCGCACCGCTCGACCACCAAGGTCAAGGCCTTCGTCGACTTCCTGCGCGCGCGCTATCTGCGCGAACCGCAGTGGGACAGGGCGCTCGGCATTGCGCCGCCGGACGACGAAACGAAAAGCGTCGGCGAGGAACTGTCCGACAGTTGAGGCCTACCCGAGGCCCATGAGGGTTCGCCACCAGGTAGTTTCCCTGGCGCGATTTTGGAGCACCCGGGGTTCGCGTTTTCCGACCCTCAGAACATTGCTGTAGTGCCTGTCGCCGCTTAATCTTCGATGCAAGCAACGCATTCGTGGATCAACTGGAGGCAGACATGCAACAAACCTGGTTCGGCAGCCTGGACAACTTTCGGAAAGGCTCCATCGAAATCATCAAGGGCAAACCGGAACATTACGCCATGTCGAATGTATTCGACGTGGCGAGCCGCGCTGAGCCCTACGAGAAAGTCGTCGTCGGCAAGAATCTCAAGTACGTGATCGAGACGCTGCGCGCGGAAGGTTCGTCGCCGTGGTTTGCTGCGTCGCACGATGAGTTCGCAGTCGTGCTCGACGGCGAGATCGACATCTATTTCATCAAGCCGTCGGACGGCCCGCTGGTCGACGCACAGACCGAAGGCAGCGTGCGTCTCGAAGGCCAGCCGTCGGGCCAGTCGATGGGCCATGTGCGGCTGCGTCGCGGCCATCAGGCACTGCTGCCCGCCGGCGCCGCCTATCGCTTCGAAGCGAAGACAAAAGGCGTGCTGCTCGTGCAGACGATCCTCGGACGCTATTCGGTCGAGAAGTGGGCCGACATCTGCATCCACTGAATCCCTCTACACGATCGATCCATCCGGAGCCCATCATGGACAAACTCAGCACCCTGCAAAACGTCACCGCGAGCGAAGCCGACGCGGTCACCGGTTATCGCACCTTCTGCCTCGGCGATTTCGAATTCAGCCGCGACGCTTATTTCGCCACCGTCAGATGGCCCGCCAAAGGTCAGCTCCGCTCGCATCAGATGCATGCCGACGACTTCCTGCGCGCAATGATGCGTGACGTGGCGTGGGGCTTCTTCTACGGCTGGGTCAACTTCGACGAAGTGATCGGCACGCGCAATCACTACGGCAAGGTCGACATGTACGCCGGAGCGTATAACGCGAGCTTCAAGGAAGCGGGCGTCGACCATATCCAGCAGTTCGACACGCCGCTCATCATGGCGACCTTCAAGGCGATCCTGAAGGATTGGGTCAACGAAGGCTTCGACCCGTTCGCCGCGCCGGAAGAAACCGGCTCCGCATTCGGCACGAAACATGGCGACAACATCGCCGCGATCGAGCGCACGCGAATTGCCACCAGGCGCATGCCGGGCCTCGAAGGCGATTCGCCGTTGCGCGACGATCTTCCCGTCAATCGCCAGTTTGCCGATGTCGGCCAGGACGAACCGGAGATTCACGCGGAGCCGGGTTTCGAAGGTGCGCTGCATGCGTTCAGCCTCTTCAAGTATCTGTCGCGCTCGGACGTGACCTGGAATCCCTCGGTCACGTCGGTGTGCCAGCAGAGCCTGTTCTGCCCGACCACCGAGGAATTCGTGCTGCCGGTGTTCCACGGCAACGACCGCGTCGAGTGGTTCCTGCAACTATCCGACCAGATCATCTGGGACGTCGCCGACAAGGACAGCGGCGAGCCGCGCGCGCGCATCACGATGAACGCGGGCGACATCGCCGCGATGCCCGCCGATATCCGTCACAAGGGCTACTCGCAGAAGCGTTCAATGCTGCTGGTGTGGGAGAACGCGACGCCCGATCTGCCCAAGCGCTACGAAAGCGGTGAACTGCCGCCGTATCCGATCCAGATGTAACTCTCCGGCATTCCCTCCGATCGTCGATCGAACGGCGCCAGACCGCTGGCGCCGTGGGGAAAGTCGCGTCCAGGTTTTACTTGCACAGGACTGACATGCAAACGCAACTCTTCATCGGCGGCCGCTTCGTGCCGGCTGCAAACGGCGAAACGCTCGCCTCCCTCAATCCGCACGACAACTCGGTGATCGCCGACGTCGCGATGGCGGGCCCGGCCGATGTCGATCGCGCCGTCGCGGCGGCGAAGGCAGCGTTTCCGAAGTGGAGCAACCTCGCCGCGATGGAGCGCGGGCGCCTGCTTCTCAAGCTGGCCGACGCGATCGAAGCGAATGCCGACAAGCTCGCGCGTCTCGAATCGCTCGATACCGGCCACCCGATCCGCGATACACGCAACCTCGACGTGCCGCGCACCGCGGCCACGTTCCGCTATTTCGGCGGCATGGCCGACAAGTTCGAAGGCTCGGTGATTCCGGTCGAGCAGGGCTTTCTGAACTATATGACCCGCGAGCCGGTCGGCATTGTCGGGCAAGTCGTGCCGTGGAATTTCCCGCTCATGTTCACGAGTTGGAAGATGGCGCCGGCGCTCGCCGCGGGCAACTGCGTGATCATGAAGCCCGCCGAGCTCACGCCGCTGTCGAGTCTGGCGATCGCGGAACTGATGGCCGAGGTGGGTTTCCCGGACGGCGTCGTCAACATCCTGCCGGGCTTGGGTCATGTGGCCGGGCAGTACATCGCCGAACACCCGGAGATCAGCAAGGTCGCGTTCACCGGCTCGACCGCGGTGGGTCGCAAGGTCGTGCAGGCGTCGAGCGGCAACCTGAAGAAGGTGCAACTCGAACTCGGCGGCAAGGGCGCGAACATCGTGTTCGGCGACGCGAATATCGATGCCGTCGTGCAAGGCTCGGCGTTCGCGATCTTCCACAACCAGGGGCAGGCCTGCATCGCCGGCTCGCGGATGATCGTGCATGAATCGATCGCCGACGAAGTACTCGAAAAGTTCGCCGCGTTGAGCCGCACAATCAAAATCGGCGATCCGCTCGATCCGTCGACCGAGATGGGGCCGCTTACCTCGCGTCAGCACCGCGACCGCGTGCTTTCGTTCGTCGATGTCGCCCGCGAACAGGGTGGCCGCGTGCTGGCAGGCGGCAAGGCGCCGGACGATGCGGCGCTCGCCAACGGCTGCTATGTCGAGCCGACCATCGTCGAAGCGAAGCCGGAGCATCGGGTGTCGCAGGAAGAGGTGTTCGGGCCGTTCATGACGGTCACCAGATTCCGCACAGACGAAGAAGCGCTCGCCATCGCGAATGGCACCGAATACGGTCTCGGCGCGGGTTTGTGGACACGCGATCTGCAACGCGCGCATCTGGTGGCGCGCGAGATTCGCGCCGGCATGGTGTGGATCAACTGCTACAAGCGCGTGAGCCCGGCGTCGCCATTCGGCGGCGTCGGCGCAAGCGGCTACGGCCGAGAAATGGGTTTCGAAGCGATGCGCGAATACACGCAGCCCAAGTCGATCTGGGTCAACGTGGATGCGCAGATTCCGCCTTACTACCCGCGTTGAACCACCATGGAACCGTTCATCTATAACGGCTTGCCGTCACGCGTGATTTTCGGTGTTGGCAGTCTCGAGCAGCTCGATCGCGAGATCGGCCTGCTCGGCGCCACGCGGGCGATCGTGCTGTCCACGCCGCAACAGCGCGCGCAGGCCGAAGCGCTCGCGGCGAGCCTCGGCTCGCGGGCGGCAGGCGTCTACGCCGAAGCCGTGATGCACGTGCCGGTCGAAACCGCTCGCGCGGCACGCGACTTCGCCGCAAGCCTCGGCGCCGATTGCGCGATCGCTATAGGCGGCGGCTCCACAACAGGCCTCGGCAAGGCGATCGCGCTCGAAACCTCGCTGCCGATCATCGCGATTCCGACCACGTATGCAGGCTCCGAGATGACGCCGATTTACGGCCTCACCGAGGGCGGCGTCAAAAAGACCGGCCGCGATCTGCGTGTGCTGCCGAAGACGGTGATCTACGACCCGGCATTGACAACGTCGCTGCCGCCTGGGTTGTCGCTGACGAGTGGGATCAACGCCATCGCCCACGCGGCGGAAGGACTCTACGCGCAGGACGCGAATCCGATCATCAGCCTGATGGCGGAAGAGGGCATCCGCGCGCTCGGCCAGGGGCTGCCTCGCGTGATGCAGCAACCAGGCGATCTCGCGGCGCGCGGCGATTGCCTGTATGGCGCCTGGCTATGCGGCGCGGTGCTCGGCAGCGTCGGCATGGCCTTGCATCACAAGCTGTGCCATACGCTCGGCGGCACTTTCAATCTGCCGCACGCAGAGACGCACACCATCGTGCTGCCGCATGTGCTCGCCTATAACCGTGCAGCTGCACCCGAGGCGATGAAGCGTATCGCCCACGCATTGCATGCCGACGACGCCGCGCAAGCCGTATTCGATCTCGCACACGATCACGGCGCGCCGACCGCGCTAAAAGACATCGGCCTCACATCAGCCGATCTCGATGTCGCACTCGATCTCGCGTTGAAGAACCCGTACTGGAATCCGCGGCCGGTCGAACGAATACCGCTGCGTGCCTTGCTCGAAGCCGCCTTCGATGGCCGACGGCCGGACTAGCGCGCCCGAATCACTCATACAAAAAAATTCAGGAGACAACCATGGACTCACATACCTTCGATGCGAGACGCCGCCGCTTTGTCAGCCTCGCGGCAGGCGGTGCGCTCGCCGCTACGACCTCGGCATTTTCGCCGCTCGTTTTCGCGGCCGGTCCACGCACGCTGAAAATCGGCTACGTATCGCCGCAAACCGGACCGCTCGCGCCGTTCGGCGAAGCGGATCGCTTCACGATCCAGCAGATGCAGACTGCGCTGAAAAACGGCATCGTGATTGGCGGCAAATCGTATCCGGTGTCGATTGTCGTCAAGGATAGCCAGTCGAATCCGAATCGCGCCGGCGAAGTCGCCAACGACCTGATCCTGAAGGACAAGGTCGACATCATGCTGGTGTCCGGCACGCCGGAGACCGCCAATCCCGTGAGCGACGCGTGCGAACTGAACGAGATGCCGTGTGTGTCGACGGTGGTGCCGTGGCAGCCGTGGTTCTTCGGCAGAAAGGGCGATCCGAAGAAGGGCTTCCGCTTTACCTATCACTTCTTCTGGGGACTGGAAGATGTGATCACCGTCTACACCGGCATGTGGCAATCGGTGCAAACCAATCACAGCGTAGGCGGCCTCTTTCCCAACGACGGCGACGGCAACGCCTGGGGCGACGCGAAGCTCGGCTTTCCGCCCGTGCTTGCGCAGAAGGGCTTCACGCTGAAGGACCCCGGCCGCTTCCAGAGCATGACGCAGGACTTCTCCGCGCAGATTTCGTCGTTCAAGCAGTCGAATGCGCAGATCGTCACCGGCGTCGTGATTCCGCCTGACGCCAAGAACTTTCTCGTTCAGGCGCGTCAGCAAGGGCTGAAGCCCAAGGTCATTTCGATCGGCAAGGCGCTGCTGTTTCCGACCTCGATCGAAGCGCTCGGCGATCTCGGCGACGGACTCTCCACCGAGGTGTGGTGGTCGCCTTCTCATCCGTTCAAATCGTCGCTGACAGGGCAAACCGCGCGGCAAGTCGCCGACGACTACGAGCGCGTCACCTCGAAGCAATGGACCCAACCGATCGGTTTCGCCCACGCGCTATTCGAAATCGCCGTCGATTCGTTAAAGCGCGCGAAAGACGTCGACTCGAACGAAGCGATCCGTGACGCGGTGGCCTCGACGAAGCTCGATACGCTGGTCGGCCACGTCGCCTGGGGCGGTGGCCCGGTGAAGAACGTCGCGAAGACGCCGCTTGTAGGCGGGCAATGGGTGAAAGGGCAGAAGCATCCCTTCGACCTCGCGATCGTCAACAACCAGCTCGCGCCGAGCGTGCCGCTGTCCGGCCCGCTGAAGCTGATCGCCTGAAATCAACGCGGAGAGCAGTGATGAATCCAGTGCTCAGACTCACCAGCGTGTCGAAGCGCTACGGCGCGCTGCAGGTGACCGACGATATCAGCTTCGCTGTCGAACGCGGCGAAACCTACGGCATCCTCGGCCCGAACGGCGCCGGCAAGACCACGCTGTTCAACCTCGTCAGCGGCGACGTGCGGCCCGATCAGGGCAGTGTCGAATTCGACGGCGCGGATGTGAACCACTTGCCGCCGCATCGACGTTGCGTGGCGGGTATCGGCCGCTCGTATCAGGTGCCGCGGCCGTTCGGCGGGATGACGGTGTTTGAAAACCTGCTGGTCGGCGCGACCTTTGGCGGCGAACTGACCGGCCACGCCGCGTACGACGTCTGCGTCGACGTGCTCGAACGCACCGGCCTCAAAGCCCGCGCCAATCAGTTGGCCGGCACGCTGGGGCTGCTCGACCGCAAACGGCTCGAACTGGCTCGCGCGCTCGCGACGCAGCCGCAACTGCTGCTGCTCGACGAGATCGCCGGCGGCCTCACCGAACCCGAAACGCACGCACTCGTCGACGAGATTCGCCGCGTCAAGGAGCGTGGCGTGACGATCGTGTGGATCGAACATGTCGTGCATGCGCTGCTCGCGGTGGCTGACCGTCTGCTTGTCATCAACTTCGGCAAGCGGCTCGCGGAGGGCTTGCCCGCCGCGGTGATGGACGACCCCGAAGTGCGGCGCGTGTATCTCGGACTGGAGGCTTGATCATGTCGGCACTATTGGAGACTCGCGCGCTGAGCGCGTTTTACGGTGACTTCCAGGCGCTGTTCGGCATCGACGTGACGGTGGCGCCGGGCGAAGTGATCGCGCTGATCGGCTCGAACGGCGCGGGTAAGTCGACCTTTCTGAAATCGGTGGCGGGTCTGCTGCGTCCGCGCACTGCCGAGCAGATCCTGTATCGCGGCGAGCCGGTCGGCGCTACGCCGGCAGCGAGCATTGTCGGCAAGGGCATTGCGCTGGTGCCGGAAGGACGGCGTCTGTTCGCGAGTTTGAGCGTCGAAGAGAACCTGTTGCTCGGCGCGTTCAGCAAAAGGCCAGGGCGCTGGAATCTGCAAAGCGTCTATGCGCTTTTCCCGGCGTTGCGGGAGCGCCGTCATCACGCGGCCACGGCGTTATCGGGCGGTCAGCAACAGATGGTGGCGATCGGCCGCGCGCTGATGAGCAACCCCGATCTGCTGATGTGCGACGAACTTTCGCTCGGCCTCGCGCCGGTGATCGTGCGCGAAATCTACGCGGCGTTGCCCGAGATCGTCTCGCATGGCATGAGCGCGATCGTCGTCGAGCAGGACGTGCAACTGGCGCGCCGCGTGTCGTCGCGTTTCTATTGCCTGCAGGAAGGGCGCGTGTCGTTGACGGGCGTGTCGGCCGAAGTGTCGGACGAGGCGATCACGCAGGCGTATTTTGGAGTGGCCGCATGAACACGTTCATCAATATCGTCGTGCAGGGCGTGCTGTTGGGCGCGCTATACGGGCTCTTCGCGATGGGCCAGTCACTGGTGTTCGGTGTAATGCGGCTCACCAATACCGCGCATGGCGACTTCATCGTGCTGCTGGTGTTCGTGCTGTTCGCCTTGACGAGCTTCGCTCATCTGCCGCTCGCCGTCGCGCTCGTGCTGTTGCTCGTGATCGCGTTCGGCGCGGGGTATGCCGTGCAGTTCGCGCTTCTGAACCGCGTCAGCAGCCGCGATCCGCTGCCGTCGCTGATCGTCACGTTCGGCCTGTCGATCGTGATCCAGAACGTGTTGCAGCAGATCTTCTCCGCGGATCCGCGTTCCATCGCCACCGGCAGCTTCGAATCGCAGAGCATCACGCTCGCGGGCGGCGTCACGCTCGGCTATCTGCCGCTCGTCACACTGGTGGCGACGGTGGCGCTCGCCTTCGCGATGCAGTGGCTGTTCGGCCGCACGCCGCTCGGCCGCGCGTTTCGCGCCACCTCTGACGATCGCGAGATCGTGCAACTGATGGGTGTCTCGTACCGCCGCACCTATGCGCTGGCGATGGGCATCGCTTTCGTGCTGATCGCGGTGGCCGCGGCGCTCTACTCGATGCGCACGGCGGTGTCGCCGACCGATGGGCCGGCGCTGCTGCTGTATGCGTTCGAGGCAGTGATCATCGGCGGAATGGGGTCGTTCTGGGGCACCTTCGTCGGCGGCATGGCGCTCGGCATTGCGCAGCAGGTGGGCTTTTACTTCGACCCCGGCTGGGGCATCTGGCTCGGCCACGTGGTGTTTCTCGGCGTGCTGGTGGCGCGGCCGCAGGGCTTGCTGCCCAAAACCGCATAGAGGCTTCGACATGACCATGCAATTGAACCAGCCCGCAGCGGGCTTCGAGGTGCGGCGCGCGACGCGTGCGAGCCGCGTGGCGGTGATCGTGCTGCTGATCGTCGCGCTGGCGGTGGCGAGCGCGCCGTGGTGGGCAGGGCGCGACGCCATGCGCGACTTCGTGCAACTGGCGTCCTACCTGGTATTCGCGTTGATGTGGAACCTGCTGGCCGGTTATGGCGGGATGGTGTCGATCGGCCAGCAGGCATTCTTCGGCATCGGCGGATACGGGATGCTGATTCTCGCCAACTATTGCGGCATCTCGCCGTTCATCGCGGTGCCGATTGCTGCCGTGATTGCGACGGTGGTGGCGATTCCGGTGTCGATGGTGGCGTTCCGGCTCGAAGGCGGCTACTTCGCGATCGGCACCTGGGTGATCGCGGAAGTGTTCCGGCTGACGGTGGCGAACGTCTCGGTGCTCGGCGGCGGCTCGGGCACGAGTCTCACCGCATTGCAGGACGTGCCGCGTGCGCTGCGCGAATCGCTGACGCTGTGGCTGGCGCTAGCCATCGTCGCGGCGGCGATCGGACTGCTGTATCTGTTTCTGCGCTCGAAAGCCGGTCTCGCGTTGACCGCGATGCGCGACAACGCGGTGGCGGCCAGCAGCCAGGGCGTCGACGTGAAGCGCGCGCGCCTGATCGTCTATCTGGTGTCGGCGTGCGGCACCGCACTGGCGGGCGGCCTGTACTTTATCGGCAACCTGCGCATTTCACCCGACGCCGCGTTCTCGGTGAACTGGAGTGCGTTCGGCATTTTCATCGTGATGATCGGTGGCCTCGGCACGCTCGAAGGGCCGATCCTCGGCGCGCTGATTTTCTTCCTCTTGAACCAGTTCCTGTCCGATTTCGGCACCTGGTATCTGATCGGCCTCGGCGCGCTGGCGATCGTCGTGACGATGTTCTTTCCGCAGGGACTATGGGGCTTCGTGTCGCACCGCTACGGCCTGCAATTGTTCCCCGTGGGCCGGCGCGTCGTGTTTCGCGACGCGGGTCCCTCTCAACAACGCTCGCCGGACGGCGCGTCCGATCCGCTCGACGCGGGTTCGGCGGCACACCGCGCATGAGGCCAACCATGAACGATAAAACCATCCATCAGTTGACGCAGAACGTGCTCGACACGTTTGCCGATTGCACCGATCCGCGCCTCAAGCAGATCATGACCGCGCTGGTCACACACCTGCATGCATTCGCCAGCGAAGTCGAACTAACCGGGGACGAATGGCGCCGTGGCATCGAATTCCTGACGGCCACCGGCAAGATGTGCAACGGCATCCGCCAGGAATTCATTCTGTTATCGGACACGCTCGGCCTGTCGATCATGATCGATGCGATCAATCACGGGCGCGGCGGCGTCACCACCGAGAGCAGTCTGCTCGGTCCGTTCTATCGCGAAGGCGCGAAGGAAGAAGAATTCGGCGCCAACATCGCGCGAACGGAAGGCGAGCCGACGCTGATTCATGGCCGTCTCGTCGACGAGCGCGGCGCGCCGGTGCCCGGTGCGTTGATCGAGGTGTGGGAAACGGCGAACAACGGCATGTATGAAGGCCAGGATCCCGATCAACCCGAGAGCAACCTGCGCGGTAAATTCCGCTCGGGGCCGAACGGCGAATACGCATTCAGGACCATCAAACCGACCAGCTATCCCATTCCGACCGATGGCCCGGTCGGACAGATGCTGATGGCGACCGGCCGTCATCCGATGCGGCCTGCCCATATCCATTTCCTGATCGTTGCACCCGGCTACGAGACGCTGACCACCGCGCTTTACTCCGAGGGCGATCTCTATGTCCACTCCGATGCGGTGTTCGGCTCGAAGCCGTCGCTCGTAATCGACTACGTGCCGAATCACGACGCGGCCGCTGCCAAAGAGTGGGCGCTGCCAAGCCCGTTCTTCGAAGTACAGCGCGACTTCGTGCTATCCGCGCGGCAGGGATGAGGAGGCGAGGCGATGAACGCGGTGAATGCCGAACCTCACCAAGGCTTTCTCTGCGCGCTCGACGATATTCCCGACGGCGGCGCGCTTGAGATCCCCGCTGACCAGGCCGGCGCACCAGGCGTCGTGATTCTGCGCCGCGGCGATGACGCGTGGGCGTACCGCAATGTGTGCCCGCACTTTTCGATTCCACTGAATTACGAACCGAACACGTTCTGGGCCTACGACGCCGAATTGCTGATGTGCGCGCATCACAGCGCGATGTTTCGCTTTGAAGACGGCGTGTGCGTCGATGGACCGTGCGAGGGTGCCTCGCTCACGCCGGTCGACATCCGCATCGAACAACGACAGATATTCAACAACGACTGGAGGAGACAGCTATGAAAGGGACCAAGCCGAAGCGCCTGGCAATGGCAGGCTGCACGTTCGCGTGCATCGCGCCGGGTATCGCCTGCGCGCAAAGCAGCGTGACGCTGCAAGGCGTGATCGATGCGGGCGTCACGTATGTGAACAACCAGCACGGCGGCGCCGCGACGCTGTTCGATAGCGGCGTGCTCTCGCCGGACCTGCTGACGTTCAAAGGCAGCGAAGATCTGGGCGGCGGCAACAAGGCGATTTTCGAACTCACGTCGCAGTTCGATCTGGGCAGCGGCGCGACGATTCCGGGCGCCGGACAGATCTTTAACCGCACGGCGCTGGTCGGTCTCACCAATGACCGCTTCGGCTCGCTCACCTTCGGCACCCAGTACGACTTCATGTTCGAGACGCTGACGCTCGGCCTGTATGACGGCGCGTTCCTGTTCGGCGGCATTTACGATTTTCGCCAGGGGCCGTTCACCGCGTTGGGCGTGCCGAACAATCCGACCGGTTCGTTCGATTTCGACCGCATGGCGGGCGCGACACGCGTAGGGAACTCGGTCAAGTATCGCAGCCCCGACATCGCAGGCTTTACGTTCGGCGCGCTCTATGGATTCGGTGGCGTACCCGGCTCGTTCTCGTCGGACTCGACGATGAGCTTCGGCGCGAACTACGCGAACGGTCCGTTGGGCGTCGGCGCGGCGTATGTCGAGGTGAAGTATCCGCAACTGGGCGATGGTCACGACGGCATCCGCAATTTCGGCTTCGGCGCGCACTACAACTTCGGCAGCGTGCTGGGGATGCTGCTCTACACCAACACGAAAAACACCGCGAGCGGCGCGAAGATCGACGTCTACAAGGGCGGGGCGTCGTGGACGATCTCAGGTCCGTGGACGCTCGGTCTCGATTACGCGTACATGAAAGGCAACGACGTATTGCTGAACAACAAGGCGCAACAGGTCACCACCGCGTTGCAGTACAACTTTTCGAAACGCACCACCGCCTATGTCGAAGCGATCTATCAGCGCGCCAGTGGCGACGCGGCTGTGACGCGGGCCTGGATCAACGGTTTGCTGCAACCGGACGGCGCGGCGAGCAACCGGTCGCAGACGCTTGCGCGCGTCGGTTTGCGTACCAGCTTCTGACGATACAGGCGTGCGCTGTCTTATCCAGGCTATTGCGATAGTCGACGCGAGTGGATGCCGGCTTCACACCGGCCCAATGCACTGACGCGCCTCGTCGCTCGACAATACGCCGCGGTCCTTGCGATTCGCGGCGCTGGCTGCGTACACGTCCTTGCGTGCGTGTGTGATGCCTAGCGGTTCGAAGCCGTTGGCCGGGTTGAAGGCCATCTGGTTGATGCGCGCTTCGTCGTCGGCGGAGGGCGGTGACGCGATCTCCAGTACGCCTATCGCAATCGGCGTGCCCGCCCATACGACCGATGCATCGTTGACCGGCGTGCTTTCTTCATCCACGAAGAACTGAGCGCAGAGTTGCCATTTGAGTGGGCCGGTTTTTAAGCGGTTTAACAGGTCTTCGCGCAGATAGTCGTTGCCGTTACGGTCGCCGTTTGTTCCCGGCACGGTTGTATCTTCGGGTTGAAGCGAGTACTTGATGGCCGCGGCGCCCAGCTTGACGACCGAGCCCCAGAACCGCTCGGTCGTGAGACTCTCGACGGCGTGCAGGGTCGTCTCCTTTGCCAGGATCGCGACGATGCGGGCTGTCTCGACGGGGCCCAGTTTGCCGCTCAACACTTCCATCGACGCCTGCTCCAGTGCGCCAAGCGCACCTTTGGCGATCTGGGCGACGAGGATATCGGCGAAGTCCATGAACTGCACCGCGTTTCGCGCGTGCGAACGGCCGCCCTCGTTGGTCATGAGAAGATCGGTTTCAATGCCCTGCGCGGTGAAGAACTTGACGGCGACACCGCGAACGTCGGCGGCCTGGTCCGAAAAAGGACACGGCTGGCCGTTCGAAAAGCGGCAGGCGACCCGATAGCAAAGCGACGGTCCGAGTTCGTCCTCTTTCACAAAGGGGCCATGTTTGAGCGCAATGGGTATCGTTTCGAAGATTCGCAGCGTGCCGAAGGCGCCGAGCGTTTGCTTCTGATGCTGACCGCGGTCGACGCGGCCGTCCAGATGAGTCGTGCTACTCGCGGCAATCGTCGCTTGCTGCGCCTTGATTTTCTCGACAAGGAGGGCGATCGCCTGCGCGTCTTCGGGCTGGTCGATCCAGCCTGCGCCGCGTTCTGCTGTGTCGGGGGAGTCGTTGGCCATGCTCGTCCTCCATCAAGGGTCGCCGCGATGGGAATGCGTCCAAGCCTGCGCTGAGGTAGCAAACGTGTTGCTGCCGGAGCGCATGGATTTGAACTACATCGTAGACTACGGCGCAATCGAACGCATGAGCACCGCGATCGAACGAGCGGCGGTTCCCCCGCTTAGTGCGTGCCCGACGGGTTCGGCGGCGGCAATGTGGGATCGAGCTTGGCGGACTCTTTAACGAGTTGTTGCGTCATCGCTGCCGCGACGGCATTCGAGCCGCGATGCGGCTGATCGTCGTGCACAAATGGCTCAGCAGGCTGAGGCGGCGGGAGCGCCGGATCCAGCTTGGCGGATTCCTTGACGAGTTCGTCCGTCGCAGAAGTGGAGACTGAAGTTGAATCGCGGCGGTGCAGACCGTCACGGCCGCGACCGGGTTGCACAACGGTGGCTGTTTTTGAATCGGTGGCGGCCAGGACGGTGGCCACCGCGGGCGTTTGCACGGTTTGCGGGTGCGGTTGTGCCGGTTGCCGTGGCAATTGCGCCGCGTGCTCCGTTGACGGTTCGGGCGCGGGCGCAGACGTGATGTGTCCCTGCACAGATTGCGCGGGGATTTGCACAGGGACGCGTGCGGCGTTATCCGCGCTTGCGCCGGGCGACGGGGCGCCGTTTGCGTTGTCGGCGGTCACATGTAACGTACCGGACTGAACCTTATCCGAGGCGAGCGCTGCAGAGCCGTCCGTAACGGCCCCGGGATCGCGCGTCGACGGGTCGCTTTTTGGGGACAGTAGGTAGACGGCGAATGCGACCTCTGCAAGCACAAGGCCGACTACCAATGCTTTTCCGATATTCCTCATAATTAGTCAACGGGTGCTCGGAGCGATGCAATCGCACATCATAACCAACCGCCCGCCGGCGGTTTGTAACGAGAGGTATGCGGAAGTAACCGGAATACTCGGCGCGGAGCATGCTAGATTTGACTTATCGCGCCATCAACGGAGTTTGTTCCATGGACACTCATTCGATTCTGGGCATGATTCACGCCGAAGAGGCATTACTGGTCTCCATCGTACGGTCGTTACCGCCCGACGTGCGACGCGCGGTCGCTAACGATTTCCACGAGCAAGCTCAACTCGCCGAGACGTCACATCTGAATCCCACCACCGATCGTGAGGCGAGCGACGCATTCAAGGCTCACATCAGACGGCTGTCGAACATGCTTGCGTCGCTATCCTGAGGAGATAGGGGGCGCTGCGGGAGCGAGGGCGCGGACGGCGTGCGGTCTCGACCCATCACGCCGGAGTCGGCCGGGACCGCACGCTCGATTCAACAACCCCAAACCGCACCGATCAGACCTGAGAAACCCTGCGCGACGATTCGACGAGCATCCGCGAATAGGGATGCGCCAGTTCCGCCGTCGACAGATCACTGGCACCGCGTGTCTCGACAATTTCGCCCTTGAGCATGACCGCCACACGATCGCACAGATGCACCACCACACCGAGATCGTGAGTAACGAGCAAGTAAGTCAGCCCCTCCTTCTGACGTAAGTCCGAAAGCAGGTTCAGAATTTCCGCCTGAACGGAGACGTCCAGCGCGGAGGTCGGCTCATCCAGAAGCAGCACACGCGGCTCGAGCACCAACGCGCGCGCGATGGCGACGCGTTGCCGCTGTCCGCCGGAAAGTTGGTGTGGATAGCGCCGGCGAAAAGACGCATTCAGTCCCACCTTGCTCAATGCTTTGTCGATGCGCGTATCAATGCTGTCTAGCCCATGTATTTTCAACGGCTCCCCCAACGCGGTTTCGATCGTATGCCTTGGGTGCAGCGATCCGAACGGGTCCTGAAAGACCATCTGCACCAGCCGGCTTCGGGCGCGATCGATCTTGCGGCCGATCTGGACGCCATTCAGCGCGATCTCTCCGCTCCAGCCCCGGTAGAGGCCCGCCACACAACGCAGAATCGTGCTCTTGCCGCATCCCGATTCGCCGACCAGCCCGAACACCTCACCTTCATCCACGCTCAGATTGACGCCCAGCAATACGGGGTTCGCCGCCGCGCCCGAGCCGAACGTGAGTTCGAGATTCCTGATATCGATCATAACCATCGGTTTTCCTACTCAGTTAGCCAACGCGGATCACGCTCGAGTTGCGGCAGTCGCGCGCGCCGGTGCTCCATGCTCGGCAACGCATCCAGCAGGCCGCGCGTATAGGGATGCGTTGCGTGATCGAGCCTTGCGGCCGCAATCGATTCGACCACCCGGCCCGCATACATGACCAGCACGCGATCGCAGAAGTCGCGCACCAGATTCAGGTCATGGCTGATGAACAGCAGGCCAAGATTGTTTTCAGTCACGAGTTCATGCAGAACGTCCAGCACCTGCAGTCTCACGGAGATGTCGAGTGCCGAGGTCGGCTCGTCCGCGATCAACACTTCCGGCTTCGGGATGAGCATCATCGCGATCATGACGCGTTGGCCCATTCCACCGGAGATTTCGTGAGGGTACAGACGTGAAGCTCGCAATGGATCGCGAATGCGGACTTTCTCCAGCATCTCCAGCGCGCGTTCGTGCGCCTCTTTCGCGCTCGCCCGATGATGCGCGGAGTAGGCCTCGGCGATCTGATGGCCGATCCGCTTGACCGGATTCAGCGCGAACTTCGGATCTTGCAGGATCATGGACATGCGTCGGCCGCGGATCGAGCGCATGGTCTTTTCAGACGCGCCGAGAAGATCGGTCTCGTCAAACCGCAGTGCTTTCGCGGAGATCCTCGCGGAGCGCGGATGCAGTCGGAGCAGGGTGCGTCCGATCGTCGATTTCCCGGACCCCGATTCGCCGACGATCGCGAGCTTCTCCGTCCCGAGCGCGAACGACACGCCCCGCACCGCGTCGAAAGTCCCTTTCTCGCTGGTGAAACTCACGCGCAGGTCGTCTACTTCGATCTTGCTGGCAGCGGTATGAGCAATAGAAATTGGCTGGTCCATCGGTGTTCCTTATTCGCTTCGCGGATCGAGCAGATCGCGCAGTCCGTCGCCGAGCAGATTGAACGCAAGGCTCACGATCATGATCGCGGCGCCCGGCACCGTGACGAGCCACCAGCACTCGATCATGTAACGCCTTCCCGCGGAAATCATCGTTCCCCACTCGGGCGACGGCGCCTGCGCGCCGAGCCCCAGAAAGCCGAGTCCCGCGGCGGTGAGAATGACGGTCGCCATGTTCATCGTGAGCCGCACGATCACCGATGAGAGGCACAGCGGCCAGATATGGCGTACGAGTATGCGAATCGGTGACGCGCCTTGCAGCTTGACCGCCGAAATGAAATCCGCGTTTCGCAGCGAGAGGGTTTCGGCTCTGGCGAGGCGCGCAATTGGCGGCCACGACGTCAGCGCGATCGCAAGGACCGCGTGTTCGAGGCCCGGTCCCAGCGCGGCGACAAACGCGAGCGCCAGCACGAGACTCGGAAACGAAATGAAGATGTCGGTGATGCGCATGAATACCGTATCGACCCATCCGCGGAAATAGCCGGCCGCCGTGCCTACCGCGAGGCCCACCGGCCCGACGATGATCGTCACGAGGCCCACGATATACAGCGTGATGCGCGCGCCGTACACGAGCCGGCTAAAGACGTCGCGACCGTACTCGTCGGTGCCGAACCAGAAGTCGCCGCCGGGTGGGCGCAGGGCGTTGGACAGATCCTGCTGGAAAGGCGGGTGCCGGGCGATCAGCGGGGCGCAGATCGCGATGAGCGCCAGCGCGAGCACCACGAACGCGCCGGCTGTGCTGAGCGGATTGCGCAGCATGCGCCGGCCGAGCCGCAGCAGATTGGCGAAGCGGCCTTCGGAGCCGGGCAGGGTCATGGTGCTTTGTCCACCGAAAGTCGCGGAATTGCCGGAAATTTTCATGTCTCGAACTCGATGGCGTTCAGTGTGTGCGTGGATCGAAGACGCGGTACAGGGCGTCGGTGACCAGATTCAGCGTGATGAAAACCAGCCCGACGATCAGCACGCAGCCCATCACCGCGTTCATGTCGCCGAGCAGCAGGCTGCTGGTGAGGTACTGCCCGAAGCCGGGCCACGCAAACACGCTTTCGATCAGCACGGCGCCTTCGAGCAGCGAGCCGTAGGCGAGGGCGACAATGGTGAGCAACTGAACCATGATGTTGGGAAACGCGTGCCGCCAGATCACGCTGCGCTCCGATAGGCCCTTCACGCGAGCGGTCAGGATGTATTCCTGCGAAAGCTGGTTGAGCATGAAACTGCGCGTCATCCGGCTGATGTACGCCATCGAATGCAGGCCGAGGATGCAGGCGGGCAGCGCGATATGGCTGAATGCGCTGCGAAACACGGCCCATTTGCCCTCGAGCGCCGAGTCCAGCAGCAGGAATCCGGTGAGCGGTTTGAGGTCGGCTTCGAACGCGAGGCCGACCCGGCCGACGCCGCCGGACCAGCCCAGCTTCTGATAGAAGAACAGCAGCCCGAGCATGCCGACCCAGAAGATCGGAGTCGAATAGCCGAGCAGACTGAAGAGGCGAATCACGTTGTCCGCGATGCGGCCTCGGTGCGTGGCGGCCGCGACGCCGAGCGGAATGCCGGCCAGCGTGCCCAGCACGATCGCGACGGTCGCGAGTTCGACGGTCGCCGGGAACACGCGCACGATGTCCTCGATCACCGGCCGCCCGGTCAGCAGGGCGCGTCCGAGATTGCCGTGCAGCAGGTCGGTCAGATAGCGCAGGTATTGGACCCAGACAGGTTGGTCGAGTCCGAGTTGAACATAGACCTGGTGATACAGCGCCTGGTCCGCGTCGGGTCCGACCACCGACAACACCGGATCGATCGGCATGACGCGACCGATCACGAAGGTCAGCGTCAGCAGGCCCAGCAGCGATGCCGCCACGTTGGCGAGCCGCGACAGCACCCGCGTGTGCCGGTATGACTGCTTCGTCCGCCGGCGTAGTGTTATTTCTGACATGTCTCGCTCCACTTGTTTTCGGCTGCGGCCAACGGCATTCAGCGTTGCTTGTAGACGTCCCGCAGGCGCGTGGTCCACGCCGGGCTCACGAAGTAGCCGCGCACATCGTTCGCGAGGACCACGGTATTGGTCATCTGCGAGATCGGAAAGATCGGGCCGACATCCGCGTCGTAACGCTGCTGCACCTGCTGATAAAGCCGGATCTGTTCAGCGCCGTCGCGCTCCCGTTCGGCCTGTTCGATGAGGCGATTGATCTGCGGATCGCTAAAGGAAGTCCGCCAGCCCTGGAAGTTCGTGAGCTTCGCCGACGCCGCGTTGTTCGGGTTGTAGACGAGCGCGCGCAGATTTGAGTACGGATCGGGTTCCATGCCACCGCCGCCGCGTCCCACGACGATCTGGAAGTCGCGGTTGCGCATGGCGCCATAGACCTGATTGCCGGTGCCCGACAGCACCTCGGCCTGAATGCCGGCTTGCGCGAGTGTCGACTGAAGCGAAGTCGCGATGTTCATGAACGGGGGATCGGCCAGCACCCGGATATTGGTTTTGAAGCCGTCCGGAAAGCCGGCTTCCGCCAGCAATTTTCTGGCGGCGGCAACGTTGAGCGCATAGCCCGGATCAGGCAGTGACGCCGGCAGTGCGGACTGCACCGGACGCTGATGGAACACGCCATAGTTCGGCATGATGGTGCGATTGATGCCGTCGTAGTCGATCAGACTGCGGATCGCTTCGCGCACGCGCCGGTCGGCAAATTTTGGATCGCTCATGCTGAGCGCGACGTAGTACATCGAACCACTCGCAACCGACTCGACCGCGACGTTCGGGTCATGTTTGAGCGCATTGAGATCGGGCGCCGACATGCCCATCGCCACGTCGAGATCGTTTCGATCGATCATCAGGCGCAACGATTGCGATTCGGGAATGTGCCGGAGCACCACCGCGCGCAGTTTCGCCGGGCCGCGCCAGTAGCCGTCGAAACGCGTCAGCAGCATGACGTCCTCGGGCCGCCAGCGTGTCAGCGCGTATGGTCCCGAGCCCGCTGCATGCGTGGTCAGCCACTGCGCGCCGTAATCGCCGTTGTGTTCGTGCGCGAGCACTTCCTTGCGGTCGAGCACCACGGCGCCGATCGATGTCGCCAGCGTGTAGATGACCAGACGCGGATCGGTGGGACGCGGAAGATGAATCACCAGCGTCGATGCGTCGGTCGCTTCAATCGAACGCTCCACGTTCGCGGCGGAAAAGCCATAAGCCTTCCACGGCGAAGCGAGGGCGCGATTGATCTTCAGCGTGCGCGCCAACGACCACGCGGCGTCCTCCGCGGTCAACGGATTGCCCGATTGAAACTTCACGCCGCTGCGTACCTTGAAAACGATGCTGCGCCGGTCGTCGGCGATCGTCCAGCTCTCGGCGATGCCGGGGCGGACCTGCGTCGGATCATGAGGGTCGAGTTCGACGACATAGTCGTAGAGATTCGCGGCCACGGGCACGACGTCATTGCCGGTTGCCGAGGCCGGATCGAGCGTCAGAACATTGTTCATGTTCATCCCGACCAGCAACTGATCGGGCGGCGTCGCCGCGACGGCGAACCGGCCGGCTGCCAGAACCAGCATCGTGGCGAGCGCAACGGCCTTCAAAGGGTGCAACACATTCACTGCTGTCTCCTGCATGATTTCTACTTCCCGACAACGGCCAGCCTATGGTCGGCTTTTCTTTTGCTGGCCGGTTTCAGTATGTCCGTACGGTATGCGCGCGGATATAGTCGAAGTCGATGTCCTCGCCGAGGCCTGGTGCCTGCGACAGATGAACGAAGCCGTCCTCGTCCATCGGGTCGGACAGTGAGCGCAGATAGGCCGGCACTTCGTCGTAATCGAGGAACGGATGCAGCAGGCCGCGCTCATACCAGCGGCAGTTCTTGATGGCGGCGACGACGGCCAGATTCGCGGCGCCGTTGCCGTGCACCTCGCAGTCCATCCCGAACGATTCGGCCAGATGCGCGACCTTCAACGTCGGGCCGATGCCGCCGACGCCCGGCACACCCGCGCGAAGAATGTCGCACGCGCCGGCCATCACCCAGTCCGCACGGGTGTGATGCTTGCCTGACATCGATTCGGGGCCGATCACCGGAATGTCGAGCTGGCCGGCGAGCCACGCATACGACGCGATGCTTTGTTCATTCATCATCTCCTCGAACCACGCGAAGTTGAGTTTCTCGAGCGCACGTCCAATGTACAGCGCGTCGGTGCGGCTGTACCAGTGAAAGCCGTCGAGCATCAGGTCGATGTCCGGGCCGACTGCTTCGCGCACCGCCGCGCAGGCTTTCACGTCCATTTTCGGGTCGGGCGCGAACGAAACGGGCGGCATCCACGTGTGAAGTTTGATCGCCTTGTAGCCGCGCTTGACGAGTTTTTCCGCGAAGCGTGCATAGTCCTCGGGCGTGGCCAGACCGCCTTCGAGCGTATCGCCGCACATGGTGCTGCCATACGCGGGCACCTTGTCGCGATAGCCGCCGATCAGCTTGTAGACGGGCTGTTGCATGACGCGTCCGGCGAGATCCCACAGCGCCTGTTCGACCACCGCCAACGCGCGGTCGGTGAGCTGTCCGGCGCTTCCGCGTTGCCAGTGAGCGAGGTCCTGCCAGATCTGCTCGCGCATGAACGGATGCTGGCCGGTCAGCGACTTGCGCACGAATGCATCGAGGATGAACGGACGGATCACCTCGGGCGGTGCGAACGCGTGGCCGGCGCTGCCGTCATCGGCCTGCACGGTCAGCATGGCCATTTCGACCTGCTTCTGTTCGCCCGGATGCGAATGGCCGGCACTGTCCACCGAGCGGCGGGACGGGTAGGTGAACACCACGCCGCTGATTTTTTCGATCTTCATGTTCTTCCTGATTTCAGTGTGTTGCTGACGAACGGCATTGCGCATGGCGGCTGACCGCGAGCGTGCGCTGCTGGACCGGCGGCCGTCCGTACGTCGATGGCTATTGCTAGAAGCGATGCCGGAAGCCGACCATCCCGACGAATTGCGAGCTGCCCGAGGACGGTGTCGAATTGGAAATGCGGCCGACCATCGCCACCGAATTCACGATGTCGCCCGTGCCGGCAGCGCCCAAGGTCTGACCCAGCGCGTGTTGATACGCTTCGAGGAGGTAGATCGTGCTTCGCTTCGAAAGGCTGTAGGTCTGTTCGAACGAGAACTGGTGAAAGCGCGCGGGATCGCTCACCCCATTCGCCGACGATGCGCGCGTGTAGCTGTAGCCCGCGGCGAGGGAGATCGCCGGGTTGACCAGGTACGTCGCGATGGCACCGAAGTTGTTGAAGACCGCGGTGTCCTTGAAGAGCGAGCCCGCATCAGGCTGGTACTGGACGTTCGCGTAATTGACGCCGACCAGCAGTGGCCCGAACGTGTAGTTCGCCGCCGCGGCGAGATATTGCACGGCGTGAGCGCTGACGTAGCCGGCATTGATCGGCGACTGGTCGAACGTTCCGGTGGCGTTGGTGCTGAACTTGCCCGGCGTGTCGTTGTTGGTGACCTTCAGGTAACCCACGGCGAGGGCCAACTTGTTGTAGTTGTATTTCAGTGCGGCGCTGAACGTATTGCCTGACGGGAAATCGCCCGCCACGCCTCCGAGCGCATACAGGGTGCTGACCTGAAGACCCGCGATGTTCGGCGAGGTATAGGTCACGGCGTTGCTTGCCCGGCTGTCGACGTCGAGCTGGTCGATATCGCCCGGGTGTGCGCCGGTGGCGCCCGTCAGCACCGGCGCCGAACCGAGAGCGCCGACGTACAGGAGATAAGGCGTGTACTGGCGGCCGAGTGTCAGCGAGCCGTACTGGTCATTGCTCACGCCAACGTAGGCAAGGCGGCTGAAAATATAGCCCGCGTCGCTCATCGCTCCGTTGTTGACGTTGAAGCCGCTTTCCAGGCGGAAGAACGCCTGATTGCCGCCGCCCAGGTCCTCGCTTCCCTTGAAGCCGAACTTGCTCGACTCGAGGCTGCCGCTTTTCAGATAGACGTTTGATTTGCCCTTCTGGTTGCTGGTGTAGGCGATGGCGTCGTCGACGGCGCCATAGAGCGTGAAACTGGTCTGGGCGAGCGCCGCGAGCGGCGTTGCGCTTAGCAAGGCTGACACGACCGTGGGTACAACGACTCCTTTTCGCATCTGTTCTCCTGTCTCGGTAGTTTTTGTCTGGCGTGATCAGGCGGAAGACCCGCCGGCTTGTTACCTGTATGACAACACCTGTGAGACATCCTATAACATGGCGCTAAGCTGTGACAAGAGAGTTGATGTTTTATTAGGGTAAACGGCGAATGATTTGGATGGATCGGTACTGACTTGCTGTATGTTATCGTACAACTAAGCTGGCTGATGTGGATCCATCTGACATCCCGTATAACAACGGCCGCGTCGCTCGGCCACACGACGCCTGACCTTATAATCACCGTGCTGATTCAACGCAAAACAACCGAGGGGATAGTGCAATGCCAACGTCGACACCGTCTGGAAGCATCAGGCGTCGGCCACGTAGCCTCGCTCAGGAAGTGCTGGATTCCCTGACGGAGCAGATCCGTTCGGGCGCCCTTGCGCCCGGCGTGAAACTGCCCAGTGAATTTGAACTGACCCAGACGCAAGGGGTGAGCAGAACCGTGATTCGCGAGGCAATCCTGCGATTGCAGGCCTCGGGACTGGTCGAAACACGTCAGGGTATCGGCACTTTCGTCCTCGAGAACGTCGAACGGGCGGTTGAGCTCGAATCGACGAAATTGCAGGGAGGGCGCGACGTCTTCGCGATCCTCGAGCTGCGCACCTGTATCGAGACCGAGGCTGCCGGTCTCGCCGCGCAACGCGCCGATGCACGCGATCTGGAAAACATCTTTCAGGCGCTGCAGTCTATCGAGGCTCGCGCGCGACTCGGTGAAGATGCCTCATCGGAAGATTTTCAGTTTCACATGCAGATCGCGCGTGCCACGCGCAACCCTTATCTGGTCGATGTGCTTTCGCAGCTCGACCCGCGCAAGGCGCCGCGTGCGAATCTGGATCCCGAGCGCTATCTGTCGCGTGTCAATCACGAGCACACGGACATTTACGAAGCCATTGCGCGTGGCGAGGCCGAAGGCGCCCGGGCCGCGATGCGCATGCATCTGATCAACAGCCGTGAGCGCATGCGGCGCGCGTCCGTGAATGCTCAAGGCTGACGTCAGGGCGAGCGCTCGCCTACGCTGATCAAACACCATCCACGACGAAGAAGCTTTCAATCATGAAACGACACAGCGGTGTGTTCACGACGTTGGCATCCATCCTGGTATCCAGCGCGGTCTTGCCCGCATTCGCGCAACCCAACGACGCGAGCGCCCCGCAGGCCACAACTTCAAAACCAGCAAGTGCATCGATGGCGGCCGTATTCGCTCCGAGCGGTACCTTGCGCGCGTCGATCAATCTCGGCAACCCCGTGCTGGCCGCGCTCGATCCGGCGACGGGCAAGCCGGTCGGCGTGTCCGTCGATCTCGCCAGCGAATTCGCCAAACGGCTCGGCGTGCCGCTGCAACTGGTCGCGGTGAAGTCGGCGGGCGCCTCGGTCGAGAACGTCGAGCAGGACAAGGCCGACATCGGTTTCTTCGCCGTCGATCCGAAGCGGGGACAGGAAATCGCATTCACGAAGCCGTATGTGCTGATAGAAGGCTTTTATCTCGTGCGCGCCGCCTCGCCGATCACCACCAACGAGCAGGTCGATCAATCCGGCGTGACGGTCGCGGTCGGCAAGGGCAGTGCCTACGATCTGTTTCTGACCCGCGAACTACACCACGCGACGCTCGTGCGGATTCCGACTTCTCCTGCTGTTGTGCAAGGCTTTCTCGATCAGCATCTGGACGTGGCCGCCGGCGTCAAGCAGCAGCTCGAAAAGGACGCCGCCAAAACAGGCGGAGTGCGCCTACTGGACCAGCGCTTCATGGTGATCCGTCAGGCGATGGGCGTACCTAAAGCAAAAGGCGACGACGCGGCCGCATACCTGTCGAAATTCGTCGAGGACATGAAAGCGTCCGGCTTCGTCACGGCATCGCTGGCGCGGCATCAGATCACCGGCGCGGTGGTGGCGAAAGACAACGACTAACGCGGCCTAGGGCGACGCGTTCTGTTGCCCCGGCTTCCGCGGATCACTCAGTTCGCTAGCGGACCAGCCGCCTCCCAGGTCGCCGATCAACGACGCCGCATCGAGCAGCCGTGTTTGCTGCACGTTCAATGCGGTCTGCTGAAGATTCAACTGCGTCGCCTGCGCCGTCGCGACCGTCGTAAAGTCCACCGTCCCAGCCTGATATTCATTGCGCGCGATCTCCGTGCCGCGCGTGGCGTCGCGCACGGCGCGCTCCAGCACCTCGGCTTGCTGCGCGAGGATCCGCAATCCGGCAAGGTCGTTCTCCACACCTTGGAACGCCGTCAAAACGGTGCCGCGATAATTGGCCACGGCCGCTTCGTAAGACGCTCTTGCCGCGTCGATCTGCGCGCTGCGCTGGCCGCCATCGAAAAGCGTTTCGCTCGCCTGGCCGCCCAGCGACCAGACATAGTTGCCGATGTGCAGCAGGCCGGCCAACGGCGACTGCGTGAAGCCGTCCAGCGCCGATAGCGAAATCGTCGGGTAATACGCGGCGACGGCCACGCCGATCGCGGCGTTTTGCGCCGCCATCTGGCGCTCGGCGGCGGCAATGTCGGGCCGGCGTTCCAGCAGCGTGGACGGCACGCTGACAGGAATGGACGGCAGCGTCGGCAGCGTGGTGTTCTGGGGGATGTCCAGCTCTTCCGGATTTTTGCCGACCAGCACGGCGATCGCATGAACGTTTTGAGCTCGCGCGACGCCCAGCGCAATCAGACTCGATTGCGCCGACTCCAGTTGCGTCTGCGCGGTCACCAAATCGGAAGGTGGCACAGTGCCGGCTCTGTCCTGCTCGGCGACGACGCGCAACGATTGCTCGAACGCATCGACGGTGTGAGTGAGCAAGTCGATATTCGCGTCCGTCACGCGCAGATCGATGACGGCGTTCGCCAGCGCGATTTGCTCGGAGAGCGTGGCGTTCGCGAGCGTCGCCTGGCTCGCCTGCGCGGTGGCGGCGCTTTCCTCGATGTTGCGTCGCACGAGGCCCCACAGGTCGGGCGCCCAACTCGCATTGGCTTCGAGCGAGCCGGCGTTGTTTATGCGCTGGAAACTGCTCGCGCCCGCAGCGCCACCGAATGAACTGCTATTGAAATTGCCGGTCGACGACCGTGCGCGCGTCGCCGATCCGGTCACGCCGATCGTCGGGAACAGGGCGCTACGCGCAAGCCGCACTTCGGCGAGCGCCTGCTGGTAGTTCGCATAGTCCTGGCGCACGGTCTGGTTCGACACCGACACGAGCGGCTCGAACTCGTTGATGAGCGGGTCGTTGAAGCCCGTCCACCAGTCGCCCTTCGGACGCTCGGCGGCGGGCTGCGCTTCGGTCCAGCCGGGCAGTTCCTTCCACGTGGCGGGCGTCGCGACGGGCGGGCGATGATAATCGGGGCCGACCGTGCAGCCGCCTGTCAACACAGTCGATAAGGCCAGCATCGCGCCGGCCAGTCGGGTGGGGGAGATCGTCTTCATCATGCGCTCGTATCCGGTGCTTCGCCGCGGCGATTCCACGGCAGGCGCGCTGACCATTTCGCGAGTCGCGCGCGCAGCCGGTCGAGGTACAGATAAATCACCGGCGTCGTGTACAACGTAAAAACCTGACTCACGAGCAACCCGCCCATGACCGTCACGCCGAGCGGCTGGCGCAGCGACGCGCCCTGGCCGATGCCGATCGCCAGCGGCACCGCGCCCAGCACGGCGGCGGCGGTCGTCATCATGATCGGACGCAGCCGCACCACCGCGGCCTCGTGAATCGCATCGCGCGCGTTCATGCCGTCGTGGCGCTGCAACTGGATCGCGACATCGACCATCATGATGCCGTTTTTCTTGACGATGCCGATCAGGAGAATGATGCCGATCATCGCGATCACCGAAAAGGGCGTGCCGAAAATCAGCAAGGCCAGCGTCGCGCCGATGCCCGCCGACGGCAGTGTCGACAGGATCGTGAGCGGGTGCACCGTGTTTTCGTACAGCACGCCGAGCACAAGGTAGACCACCACCAGCGCGGCGAGAATCAGCAACGGCACGGCGCCCATCGACTGCGCATACGCTTGCGCGGCGCCGGCGAACGCGCCGTGCACCGACGCGGGCATGCCGATGTCGCGTTCGGCCTGCGCAATGATCTGGCCGGCCTCGCTCAGCGATCCGCCGGCCGGCAGATTGAACGAGATGGTGCCGGCCACGAGGCCGCTCTGGTGGTTCACCTGGGTCGCGGTATGGCTGTTCGAGAAGGTCATCATCGCGGAGAGCGGGACCATGGTTTCCGCCGCGGTGCTGTCCGCGCTGCCGCTGGAATTACCACCCTTGCTGTTCGAGATGCTGTTGGTCTGCTGGTTTGCTTCCGCATCGGCGTTCAGCGAATTCGTATTTGCGCTGGTGCTCGACGCGCTGCTGACCGCCGCCGCCTGTTGCACGGCTTTGACCGTGGCGCGGGACATCTGCGTCTGCTGCGTGCCGTTCGCGTTGCCCGCGGCCGTGCTCAGGTAGATCTGGTTGAGTGCTTGCGGATACTGCCAGTAAGCCGGCGCGACTTCCATCACGACGAAGTACTGATTGAGCGGGTTGTAGATGGTCGACACGGTGCGCTGCCCGAAAGCGTCATACAGCACATTGTCGATCTGGTTCGGCTGGAAACCATAGCGCGTGGCGGTCGCGCGGCTGAAGTTCACGTAGGTCTGCAAGCCGTTCTGCTGCAGGTCCGAGTTCACGTCCTCCAGCTTGCCGCGGTATTTGCCGAGTTCGGTCACGAGTTTCGGCGCCCACGTGAAGAGCGCGTTCGCATCGTCGCTGGTGAGCGTGTACTGGTATTCGGCAGCGGCCTGGCGTCCGCCGATCTGCAGATCCTGCTGCGCCTGCAGGAAGAGCCGCGCGCCCGAGACCGCGTTGAGCTTGGGCCGCAAGCGGTTGACCACCTCCGTCGCCGACAGATGGCGCTGCGCGAGCGGTTCGAGTTCAATGAACACGTTGGCGGTGTTCAGCGCGCGTCCGCCGGTGAAGCCCGCAACCGACGCCACCGCCGGGTCCTGCTTCACGATCGCCTGCAATTGCGCGAGCTTCTTTTCCATGGCGTTGAACGAGACACTCTGATCGGCGATGATCTGCCCGATCAGAATGCCGGTGTCCTGCTCCGGAAAGAACGTCGCGGACAGGAAGCGGGCCAGGAACACGTTGAGCACGAGCAGGCCGATCAGCAGAAGGACGACCGCGAGCGCGTGATCGAGCGCGGTCGAAAGCGAACGCGAATACGCCTGCTTGAAGCGCTCGAACTGCGCCTCGACCCAGCGTGCCCAGCGTGCCTTTGAATGCATTGCGCGTTCGTGGCTGAGCAGGTAGGCGCACATGACCGGCGTGATGGTCAGCGAGATGAGCAGCGACAGCAGAATCGCGATCGAGAGCGTCACGGCGAACTCGTGAAACAGCAGCCCGACAATGCCGGGCATCAGCAGGATCGGCAGAAACACGGCGATCAGCGAGAGGCTCATCGAGATCACCGTGAAGCCGACCTCGGCGCTGCCGCGCAGCGCGGCTTCCTTCGGCTCGAGACCGGCCTCGAGATGACGCACGATGTTCTCCAGCACCACCACGGCGTCGTCGACCACGAAGCCGGTACCGATCGTCAGCGCCATCAGCGAGAGATTGTCGATGCTATAGCCGAGCAGATACATCGGGCCGAATGCACCGACGATCGACAGCGGCAGCGCGACTGCCGGAATCAGCGTGGCGCGCGGCGAGAGCAGGAACACGAACACCACGCCCACCACCAGCAGCACCGCGATGAACAGTGTGCGCTCGGTATCGGCCACGGAGGAGCGCACCGACTCCGAGCGGTCGATGGCGACGTTCACGTGAATCGTGCTCGGCAACGCGGCTTCAATGATCGGCAGGCGCGCGCGGATCTGCCCGACCGTCTGTACCACGTTGCTGCCCGGCGTCGGATAGACGATCACCAGCACCGCCGACTTGCCGTTATAGAGCCCGGCATTGCGGATATTCTCGTTCGAGTCGCGCACCTGGGCGACGTCGCGCAGCAGGACGGGCGCGCCGTCGCGATAGGCGATCACGACGTCGCGATACGGCGCGGCCTTGCTGATCTGATCGTTCGACGTCACCACGTAGCGCTGCTCGCCCTGATCGATATGGCCTTTCGCGCTGTTCGCGTTCGCCGCGCCGATCGCCGCGCGCACGTCTTCGAGGCCGATGCCGTAGCTGTTCAGCTTGCCCGGCTCCAGTTCGACGCGCACCGAGGGCAACGCGCCGCCGCCGAGCGTGATCTGCCCGACGCCGTCGATCTGCGACAACTGCTGCTGGATCACCGAATCGGCGGAGTCGTAGAGCTGCGCTTTGGTCAGCGTGTCGGAGGTCAGCGCGAGCACCATGATCGGCGCGCCCGCAGGGTTGTACTGGCGATACGTCGGATTGCTGCGCAGCGTGGTCGGCAGATCGGCGCGCGCGGCCTGGATGGCGGCCTGCACGTCGCGTGCCGCGCCGTTGATATCGCGGTTCAGGCCGAACACCACGATGATCATCGACGAACCCACGTAACTGATCGAGGTGAGCTGGTTCACATCGGCGATGGTGGCGAGGCGCCGCTCCAGCGGCTCGGCAACCGTGGCGGCCATGATTTCCGGACTCGCGCCCGCCATGTTCGCCTGCAACGCGATCACCGGAAAGGCGATGTTCGGCAGCGGCGCGACCGGCAGCCGGAAGTAGGCGAGCACACCCGACAGCAGGATCGCGACCGCCAGCAGCGCGGTCGCGACCGGGCGCCGGATGAAGAGCGCCGAGATGTTCACGGCGCGTTCTCCGGCGGCGCGGC
The DNA here is from genome assembly GCF_046027355.1 of Paraburkholderia sediminicola. Lineage (GTDB taxonomy): Bacteria > Pseudomonadota > Gammaproteobacteria > Burkholderiales > Burkholderiaceae > Paraburkholderia > Paraburkholderia sediminicola_B. The sequence continues at coordinate 135,333 of NZ_JAQQEK010000016.1, forward strand.
GGCGCCGTCATTCGCGGCGCGGCGCCGGTTCTTCACGCGCTGCGCGGCGCGGTCGAAGAACAGATAGATCACCGGCGTCGTGAACAGCGTCAGCACCTGGCTGAGCGTGAGCCCGCCGATGATCGCGAGACCGAGCGGCCGGCGCAGTTCCGAACCGGTGCCGGTGCCGAGCAGCATCGGCAGCGCGCCGAGCATGGCGGCGAGCGTGGTCATCAGGATCGGCCGGAAGCGCAACAGCGACGCTTCAAAGATCGCTTCACGCGCCGGCTTGCCGTGCACGCGCTCCGCTTCGAGCGCGAAGTCGACCATCATGATCGCGTTCTTCTTGACGATGCCGATCAAGAGCACAATGCCGATGATGCCGATCACGTCGAGGTCGCTGCCCGCGATCATCAACGCAAGCAGCGCGCCGATGCCGGCCGACGGCAGCGTCGAGAGAATCGTCACCGGGTGGATGTAGCTTTCGTACAGCACGCCGAGCACGATATACACCGCAACCAGCGCGGCGATCAGCAGATACACCTCGCTGGAAAGCGAATCTTCGAACGCCTGGGCCGCGCCCTGGAACGAGGTCGTGATCGACGGCGGCAGCTCCACCGCGTGCTCGGCGTCGCGGATCTGCGCAACGGCGGCGCTGAGCGACGCGTCCTGCGCGAGGTTGAACGAGATCGTGACGGAAGGGAACTGCGCGAGATGGCTGATCAACAGCGGCGATTGCGTGATGCTGATCTTCGCGATGCCCGACAGCGGCACTTGGCCGGTGCTGCTGGTCTGGCTCGGCAAATACAGATTGCCGATCGACTGCACCGTGGGAATCGTCTCGGGCTTCGCCACCAGAATCACGCGGTATTGGTCGGACTGCTGGAAGATGGTCGAGACGATGCGCTGGCCGAGCGCGTCGTACAGCGCGTTGTCGATCGTGGCCGCCGTGATGCCGTAGCGCGCGGCAAGCTGGCGGTTCACTTCGACGTTCACGCTCAGGCCGTTGGTGTTCAGATCGCTGGTGACGTCCGTGATGGCGGGAATCTGCTTCATGCGCGCAATCAGCGCGGGCACGTACTGGTTGAAGGCCTGCTGGTTCGGCCCGCGCAGCACGAAGTTGTACTGGTTGCGCGAGATCGACGTGTCGAGCGTCAGGTCCTGCTCGGGCTGCAGATAGAGACGAATGCCGGGCACGTCGGCGACTTCCTGCTGGATGCGGCGGCCGATTTCCTCGGCGGTGACCGAGCGGTCGTCGCGCGGGCGCAGATTGATCAGGAAGCGGCCGTTGTTCAGCGTCGGATTGGTGCCGTCGATGCCGACGTACGACGTGAGCGACACCACGTCGGGATCCTTCAGAATCGCGTCGGCGAGGGCGCTTTGACGCCGGACCATCGCCGTATACGAGACCGAGTTGTCGGCCACGCTGATGCCCTGGATCACGCCGACGTCCTGCACCGGGAACAGTCCTTTCGGAATCACGATGTACAGGATCGCGGTGAGCGCGACCGTGATCAGCGCGACCACCAGCGTCAGCGTCTGATGATCGAGTACCCAGCGCAGGCCGCGTTCGTACGCGGCGAGCGTCTTGTCGAACAGGCCTTCGCTGATGCGCTCGAAGCGGCTCGGATGGCGCTGCGCCTGCGCGCGCAACAGACGCGCGCACAGCATCGGCACGACGGTCAGCGAGACCACCGCCGAGATCACGATCGTCACCGCGAGCGTGATCGCGAATTCGCTGAAGAGCCGGCCGATCACGCCGCCCATGAACAGCAGCGGGATCAGCACCGCGATCAGCGAGACCGTCAGCGAAAGGATCGTGAAGCCGATCTGCCCGGCGCCTTCGAGCGCGGCTTCGAGCGGCGTCTTGCCTTCCTCCAGATAGCGCACGATGTTCTCGATCATCACGATCGAGTCGTCCACGACGAACCCCGTCGCGATGATCAACGCCATCAGCGAGAGGTTGTCGATCGAATAGTTGAGCTGGTACATCACGGCGAGCGTGCCGATCAGCGAGACCGGCACGGAGATGCTCGGAATGATGGTGGCGGGCACGTTGCGCAGGAACACGAAGATCACCAGCACGACCAGCACGACGGCGAGCACCAGTTCGAACGCGGCGTCCGAAACCGACGAGCGGATCACGCCGGTGGTGTTCGCCACCACCGTGACCTGCAGTCCGGCCGGCAGCGTCGATTCGAGCGCCGGCAACTGCTTCATGATCTGGTTGACGGTGGCGATCACGTTCGCGCCCGGCTGACGTTGCACGTTCAGCACGATGGCCGGCGTGCGCCCGTACCACGCGCCGCGTTCCACATCTTGCGCGGCCTGGCTCACACGCGCGACATCGCGCAGATAGACCGGCGCGCCGTTCTGATAGGCGATCACGGTGGCGAGATAGTCTTGCGGGTCGACGATCTGATCGTTCGCGTTGATCGTGTAGTCGAGTTCCGGACCGTCGAAGTTACCTTTCGGCTGGCTGACGTTGACGTTCGCAAGCAGCGTGCGCAGATCGTCGAGATTCAGGCCGTAGGCGGCGAGCTTTTGCGGGTCCGCTTCGACGCGCACGGCCGGCACGTTGCCGCCGGCGGTCGTCACGAGACCGACGCCGGGGACTTCGGAAATCTTCGTGGCGAGGCGATTGTTGGCGGTGTCCTGCAATTGCGTCAGCGACATGGACTTCGAGGTGACCGCGAGCGTGAGGATCGGCTGATCGGCCGGATTGACCTTCGCATAGGTCGGCGGCGCGGGCAGGCCGGTCGGCAGGAAGCTGTTGGCGGCGTTGATCGCCTGCTGCACGTTCTGTTCGGCGATGTCGAGATTCAGCGAGAGATCGAATTGCAGCGTGATCACCGAGGCGCCTTCCGAACTGTAAGACACCATCTGCTGCAAGCCCGGAATCTCGCCAAGTTGCACTTCGAGCGGCGCGGTGACGGTGGTCGCCATCACGTTCGGACTCGCGCCCGGATAGAAGGTCTGGACCTGGATGGTCGGATAGTCGACGTCGGGTAGTGACGAGACGGGCAAAAAGCGCACCGCGACCAGGCCGACGAGCACGAGCGCGATCATCAGCAGCGACGTCGCCACGGGTCTCAGGATGAACAGGCGGGAGAAGTTCATCGGCGGGGTGGCGTGCTACGAAGCCGTGGAAGCCGTGTCGGGCGCGGACGCGGGACGCGTGCGCCGTGCGGTGGACGCGGAGGCGGGCGGCGGCGCCGCCGGCGTGGCCGCTGAAGCGCCCGCGGCACCCGAAGCCGGCCGCGTCGCGGACGCCTTGATCTTCACGCCGTCGCTCAAGCGGTCCATGCCGTCGGTGACGACCACATTGCCCGCGGCAAGCCCCGCCGTGATCACCGTATGCCGCCCGTCGCCCGGTCCCAGCGTGACCTTGCGCACCGATACGGTATTGTCGGCGTTGACGAGATAGACGTAGTCGCCGGGCGCGCCGCTCTGCACTGCGGGAGTCGGCACCAGCACCGCGTTTTGCAGCGTATCGACCAGCAGCTTGACGTTGACGAACTCGTTGGGGAAGAGCGCCTCGTCGTCGTTGGGGACGGTTGCGCGTAGCGTGACGGTGCCGGTCGCGGTCGCCATCTGGTTGTTGATCGCGTACAGCGTGCCGGTCGCGATTTGCCGGGAATTGTCGCTGCTGAATACGGCGACCGGTAGCTGCGCGCCGGCGTTGACGCGCTGCAGCACCTTGTCGAGCGCGGTTTGCGGCACGGTGAATTCGACGGTGGTCGGCTTCATCGTCGTGATGACCGCAATGCCCGGTTGACTCGACGCGGTCACGTAGTTGCCTGGGTCGACGAGGCGCAATCCGACCCGGCCCGACACCGGCGCGGTGATATGGCAGTAGATCAGGTCGAGCTCGAATTGCGCGACGTTGGCTTCGTCGGCCTTGACCGCCGCTTCGTCCTGCTGGACGAGAAACTGCTGATCCGCATAGGTCTGTTCGGCGATCGACTTGCGCTCGTTGAGTTGCGTAAAGCGCGCGAGATCGGCGCGCGCCTGGGCGAGCGCCGCCTTGTCCTTGGCGAGTTGCGCCTCGGCTTGCCGCTTGCTGATTTCGTACTGGCGCGAGTCGATCTGCGCGAGGAATTGGCCTTTCTGCACGTCCTGGCCTTCGCGATAGCCGACGGCGGTCAGGTAGCCGCTCAGTTGCGGCAGCACGGTCACGGTGGCGACGGGCGTCACGGTGCCCAGTTCGCTCAGCGTCTCCGGCATCGGTCCCGTGGTGGCGGCGGCGACCGTCACGACCTGGGGCGCCACGCTGGGCTTGGCCGGCTTCGAGCGCAACAGATGAAACACCACCAGCGCGATCAGCGCCAGCACCACGAGCGCGAACACGATGCGGCCACGCCGCGGACGCTTGACCGGGATCGACGACGCTTCGCTCATGACGGTCTCCCGCCGGACCCGTGGCACCCGGCGAACGCCGTCGATGGACGGCCCGGCCAATTGCTGTCGAAGAGCGTCATACGAACTCCCAGGATGGGGCATCGCCGTCGCCGGCGACAGGAATCCAGACAATCACGAACAGAGTCTATCCGACTGTGGAGCTAATTCTCACGACAGGACCTTGACGGGCGTTTCGATTTGTTACGGTCGGCCGGGCCGTGGCGCTATGCCGTCTGTCCAGGCGCGAGCGCGGCCATACGGAAAAAAGTAGCGACGACGCGGGCTGTCATCGCGGAACCGGGGAATCACGCGCGCCGTGCCGACGTGTAACCGCGTAACTTGACGCAACGCAACCGTAGCCTGAATGTCGGACTCGCGCACTAGCATGACCGCATTGTCCTGACTCAACCGACGAGGTAACCGATGCTGAGCCATCATGAACTCGCGACACTGCTGCGTCTCGCGGACACCGGGCGGCGTCCGGAGGCCATCGATCCCGACGTGCTCGCGCTGAGCCGATACGATCTGGTCGAAATCGATCGGCGCGAGGAGGGCGTGATAGTGGGCGGCACGTCGACCTTGAGGTTGACGAGCCGCGGGCGTGAACTGGTGCGCCGCCTGTGTGGCAACGACGACGGAGTCTGAGCGGATCGCCCGCGCCCGTCGCCGGCACTGACGTCACATGAGATCGGGGCGCGGCGCAGGTGTGCGTCTGATCTGCCGCGCCAGCGTATCGCGATAGATGCCGGGCACGGCGCCCAGTTCCGCCGGCGTGCCTTGCTGAACGACACGGCCGCGGTTGAGCACCACGATCCGGTCGAAGGACTGCAACGTCGACAGCCGGTGAGCGATCGCGACGACGGTGCGATGCTTCATGAGCCGTTCGAGCGCCGCCTGAATGGCGATCTCCGAGGCGGTATCGAGCGCCGACGTCGCTTCGTCGAGCAGCAGGATCGGCGAGTCTTTCAGAATGGCCCGGGCGATTGCGATGCGCTGCCGCTGTCCGCCCGAGAGTTTGGTGCCGCGATCGCCCGCGACGGTGTTGAGCCCTTCGGGCATCGCGTCGATGAAATCGAGGCAGTAGGCGTCCTCGCACGCGCGGCGCACGTCGGCCTCGTTCGCGTCGGGACAGCCGTAGCGGATGTTGTCCAGCAGCGAGCGGTGAAACAGCGACGCGTCCTGCGGCACGACCGAGATGGCGCCTTGCAAACTTTGCAGCGTGACATGCGCAATGTCCTGGCCCGAAATTCGCACGTACCCGGAGCCCGGCTCGTAGAAGTGCTGAAGCAGCGCGAGGATGGTCGATTTCCCCGCCCCCGAGGGGCCGACGAGACCCACGCGCTCGCCTGCGCCGATATGCAGGTTCAGTCCGCTCAACACCGGGCGGCGGCCCGGATAGGCGAACGTCACGTCTTCGAAGTCCACGGTGGCGCGCCGGACGTCGAGCGGCGCCGCCTTGGTCGGCTCGGGCATGGCGTGCGGGATCAGCAGTGTCTCCGACGCTTCGCCAAGCCGGGCGACATGCTGGGTCAGGTCGACGAACGCCACGGCAATGTCGCGCGAACCGTGCAGGATCGAGAAACCGAGCGAGCCGACCAGAACGACGTCGCCGGTGGTCGCACGGCCGACGCTCCACAGCCACACGGTCCACCCGAGCACGCAAGCGGACAGAATGCAGATGGCGAACGCGTGCAACAGGCGCAGCTTCTCAAGATAAAGCAGGCTGCGCTTGCGGGCGTCGCTCTCGGCGGCGAGCAGCGCGTCGAAGCGCCGCCGCTCGATCACCACGGAGCAGAAGGCGCGGACCAGCCCCATATTGCCGATGACGTCCACGAGTTCGCCGTCGACCGAAGCAGCCTGGGCGGCGAACGCCGCGTGCCGGGAGGTGCCTTTGCGCGCCAGCAGGAACAGGCAGAAAGCCAATCCGGCGGAAATGGCGACCAGCGTCAGGCTCATGGGAATGCTGACCGCGCCGACCATGAGGATCGCGCCGACCACGGTCAGGCACGGTGGAAAGGCCGTCCACGCCACCGTGTTTTCGATCACGTACACCGCGTTGGCCGTTGCCGATATCCGGCTCGACAGGACGCCCGGTTGCTTGTCGGCGAAGAAGGTGGGGGCGTGCACGATGAGATAGTCGAACATCTCGCGCCGGATGTCGCCTGTCACGCCCACGAACGTGCGCGCCGAGATCCAGCCGGCAATGCGCCAGAAGAGATTGTCGGCGAGGATCAGCGCGACGAGCACGGCAAACGCGTGAATCACGTGTTGCGGTTGGGCGCGGCCGCCCGGCAACGCGTCGATCAGATTACGAATCCCATATTGCGACCCCAGCGCGCAGCCGACCGCCGCCACGACGCTGGCCAGCACGACCGCATGCGCCAGCTTGCGACGGGCCACGTAACGCCAGATCAGCCGCAGGGGCCGCCCGGCGTATCGCGACAGCACGCGCGACTGCCGCCGCCTGCGCACGCGCCCGGCCCGGCCGGTATCGCCATCGTTGATCAGTTCCATGACAGCGCTTGCCCTGGTGGAAGGAGTCGGACGTCCATACTGTGCCGCCGCGACAGGCAGTCGACAGAAGTCCGGTTCCGGCAGCACGCAAGCGGCGTGCCTTCGCAAGCAGTGAGCCGGTCTGACCGGCGGCGATGCATATTGGGTAAGGGCGTGCGGTGTTTCCCTGTTTTTTGTCTGACGCGATACCCTATACTTCCAAACTCCAAAACGGTCCGGCGCGTGTCACCGGCAAGCCGTTTTTATCATCCGCAACGTGGGCTCCGTGCAATGTCGACCCGCCGCCATCCGCTGGGAATGCGATGAGTGACCCTATGCAGCCGCCGTTTTCCATTCTCTTCGTCGACGACGACGAGATGTCGCGCAACCACTTCGCGCGCGCGATGAGTGCCGATTACAAAGTGTATGTCGCCCAAGGCGCCGACGAGGCGATGACTGTGCTAGGCAAGCATGCTTCGGAGATTGCCGTCCTGGTGACGGACTTCCGCATGCCGGGCCGCGATGGCGACGATCTGCTGCGCCAGGTGGCGCAAGAGTATCCGCAAATCGTGCGCATTCTCGTGACCGCCTATGCCGACAAGGACATGCTGCTGCAAACGGTCAATACGGGCGACGTGTTCCGCATTATCGAAAAGCCGCTGCGAACGGACATGGTGCGCGAGGTCCTGCAACTGGCAACCGCGCGCTACACGGAGCGGGAAACGCGCCAACAGCGGCTTCTGGCGATGGATGAGACGCTTGCTTTCCTCGCCCACGAGCTGAATACGCCGTTGGCCACGATCTCGCTGTTCGCGCGCTCCGTCGAGAACGACGTGGCCGAGCAATACGATCCGGAGCGTCAGCGGGAGATCGGTCTCGCCGCAAAGTCGATGTTGAACAACGCGCAGTATTGCCTGACGCTGATCTCGTCTTTCTGGGCGACGGTGCACAAGAGCGGCGGCCAGAAGTCCGCCTCGGGCGGCGGCACGCGCGCGGTCAGAGCGACGCGGTTGATCGCCACGCTGCTCGACACCTATCCGTTTGTCGCGTCGCAGCGCGATTGGGTGAAGGTCGACGTGGAAGGGGATTTTGTCGTGCACGCCATGCCCAATTGCGTGGCGCTCGTGCTGTCTTCGCTGTTGTCCAATGCGCTGCGCGCGCTCGACGGCAGCAGCGCGCCTTCGTTGCGCCTCGAAGTGGTGGCGTTCCCTGAACCCGGGATTCGCATTCGCGACAATGGCCCGGGCATCGCGCCGGAGGTCAAGGCGCGTCTGCTGCAGGATCCGGTCACCACTTACGCCGGCGCCGGCGGCCACGGCATGGGCATGATCTTCTGCAACCGCATCATGCAATCGTTCGGTGGATGCCTGCGGATCGAATCCACGGTCGGCGCGGGCACCACGGTGACCATGGGCTTTCCCAGTTTCAATAGCCACATGCACACCGCTGACGACGAAGAACCGTCCGACAGTCCGGTGGCCTCGCGATAAAATCGAATGGCCTGCATGGCCGCTTGTATTACTGCTAATCGCTCAGAAAATCCCGATGATCGCGGCGTGCCTTGGCCGTGGCGAAATACGTCTGCAGCGCATCGGTTGAACGCTCGCTCAATATGCTGATGCGCGCGAGCCAATCGGTTTCCACCGGCCATTCGCCTTCCACCACGCGCGGATAGATTTGCCGCGCGAACTGGTGCAGCGCTCTTGCGCCGATATTGCCGCTGACGCCAAGCAGAACGTGCAGCGCGCCGTGCGTCGATTCGAGGTCGACGGCCGCGACGCTGGCCGCAAGCCGCGCCACGAGCTGGCGAATCTGCTCGATGCCTTTGAGGAACGATTCGTCGAGCAGGTCGAGCGACGCCAGTTCTTCGAGGTGTTTCTCGTCGAGCAGTTCGCTTTCCGTGACGATTGGCAGCTTGCCGGGCGGCGTGGCCGGCGGTAGGCCGGTATCCGTCGACACGGTCGAGCCACGTTGCTGTGCAAACTGTCTCGCAAGGCACGCATAGAGAGAGCTGGCTTGCACGGGTTTGATCATGACTTCGTTCATGCCCACTGCGAGACAGGTTTGAACTGCCTTGATATCGGACTGGCTGGTCAAGGCGATGATCGGCACGGCGGCGTACGAGTCGGCACGGGCGCGAATCGACGCGGTCGTTTCCAGACCGCCCATTCCCGGCATATTCATATCCATGACGATGGCGTCGATCACGCCGTCCGCCTGCAGATGCGCGAGCACGGCCTGCCCATGCTCGGCCTCGACGACGCTCGCGCCGCATCGCTCCAGATAGGCTTTGGCCACCAGCCGGCTGTAGGTGTCGTCGTCCGCGACCAGGATCGATTTGCCCGAGAACGCGTCGGATTGCTGGCTCAAGTGGTGCCGGCTGCCGTTTTCGAAGAGCGCCTGGAGCGTCGTGATCAAGTCGAGCACGCTGCAGGATTTGCTGATGATCTCGTCCATGCCGGCGCGTCGGGCGAGCACACGCACCACGGTTCCGGGCTCGGCCGTAAAGGCGGCAATCAGGACATTCCAGCTCGGATAGTCGTGACCCGTGCGAATTCTCTCGGCGGTCGTGTAGCCATCCAGAACGGGCATGTTGATGTCCATCAACACGAGGTCGTAGGGGGCCGATTCCCGAAGCACGCTCAATGCGATCGCGCCGTTTTCCGCTTCGCTCAGGTAGGCGCCCACTTTCGACAACGCGCGACAGGCTCGCGCGCGCTGGCCCGCGTCGTCGTCCACGACGAGAATACGCTTGCCTTTGAAGACAGGCGTGGCGCGTTCAAAAATCTGCCGCTCGTGGTCCACGATTTCGCTCTTCGGGACGACGGGAAATTGCAGCGTGAATTCCGTGAATTTGCCGACTTCCGAACGGCAACTGATGCTGCCGCCGAAGGCGCGCATCGCCCGCTGGCAATAGGCGAGTCCGAGCCCCGTGCCGTCCGAATTGCCCGCTGTACGGAAGGGCTCGAACAGATGCGACAGCATGTCGGGCGCAATGCCGGGACCGGTGTCGCGAACCGTGACCGACTGCTGCTCGATCGTCAGTGTGAGCGTGGCCGCCGGGTGCGTGGCGATGTGGTGCAGCGCGTTCTTGATCAGGTTGAACAGGGTGAACAGATAGACGGTTTCGTCGACCTTGAAGGTGAAGTCTTCCCGCACCACGAGCCTGACTTTGCCGCGTTCCTTTTCGTCGCCGAAGCCGTATTCTTCCAACGCCTTACGCGTGGTACTCGTCGCGCTCAGATAAGTGAGGCAGTCCGGGCGGATGGGTTTGGCGCTGACTTCGTCCAGCGTCATGGCGATGATGCGCAGGCCACGCTCGATCGACAACTGCCCTTGGGCGAGATGACGATAAAGCCCCGCGGCGCTCTCGGGCCTGTCGTGCCTGTCGTGTGTAAGTGCCAGCGGCCGGCTGGATCCCATCGTCGCGGGCAAGGCTTCTTCCACTCGATCGAGCACGTAGCGCAACTGGCTGAGAGGGTTGCGCATTTCATGAGCGATCGAACCCGCGAGGGCCTGCAACGCGCGGTTCTTTTCGACGAAGATGCGCCCTTTGCTGATCGCATGGCTAAAGGCCATGCTGCACAGAACGACGACCGGCAGCAAGGCGAGATTCGATTGATCGGCCGCGCTCACGACAATCGGAACCGGCGAGCTGATCACCGCGGCGAGCGCCCCGGAAAACACGCCAATGCCGATGCAGCCCATCAGCAAAAGCGGATTGTCGATGCACAGCGCCATGATGAAGATCATCATGACCTCGGTCATCATCCACATGGTGGAGAAGGAATTTCTGATCGCGAGAAATGTGCAAACGAATGGCAGTACGTAGATCAGGCAGCAATGCCAATAGATCAGCAGGTAATGGTTGAACCGCTTTGGCCAATGCGCCTGGAAAATCAATGGAATGCAGACGAGCGCCGCACTCAATCGAAGGAAGAGGTTGTCGTAAGGTTGCGGCAGGACATAGGTCCAGACTACGTAGTAGATGGGGTGGCACAGGAGGCCCAGTGCGCCGCCCCATCGTATTGCAAACCGGCTTCGTTCCAGCACGTCCCGCATGCTCTCGCGCGGTATTACCATCAGGCCTCCAATGACGTTTACGAGCCCATCAATTCTCGCTTGCCGCGAAGTTGTGCATCCAGCTCGATCGGCGAGCCGTTTTTCCCATGAAAAGGGCCGACCGCGAAGCCGTACTTCTTCAGCAGGCTGTGCGTGTAGGAGACGGACCACACGGGCGGGCTGCCGATGATGAAGTCGGACGCAATGCCTTCCTGCCAGGCGGAGTAGCCTTCGGCGAAACAGGTATAGCAATCGCGCGTGGTCGGCAGCCGGAACGGGAAGGTGGTGTTGAGTCCGGCCGGGCCACGGGCGAAGCACTCAATATATAGCGTATGACCGCGTGACGCGAGTTCAGCCTCGACGCTCGCCGCCCGAGGGTGCGAGTCGTCGATCCAGAACTGCGCGCGCTTGAGGTCGGCTGCGGTGAGGTAGGGCACGCTGGTGCTGCTCGCCAGAATGGCGCCATCGAAGTCCGGCAATGGAGTGTTCGGACTGAAGGTGTGCACGGAAACCCGCGTTTTGCCGAGCAGGTCCGACGCCATCAACTCCTTGGCTTGCTCCGTGAGCAGGTTCACCTTGTCGGGCAGATCGATCAGAACAAGCTCGCGCGGTGCATCTTTGTAGAGCGCGTATTTGGCCACCGTCGTGCCGAGCCGGCCGGCCGCGCCGAATAGAGCAAGCTTGGTCTTGCCGAACTCGAGATCGAGTTCATTGCAGCAGTGCATGGCCCAGTCTTTCAGCATCGCCGCGGTGGCGGCGTGACCCGTGGTGATATGCGGCGGCTTGGTATCGCGCGGCAGTGCTCCGTAGTTGCAGGCGTAAGGCGTGGAGGCGCCCATTGCCACCATGTTCAGGCCCGCCTGTCTTGCCAGCTCCAGCGCCGGGAAGAATTGCGTCTCGCGGAATCGCTTGATGCCGCGCGGGCTGCCGAGCCATAGCTCGAGCGGAACCGGACAGGCGATATTGGCCCCGATGATCTGGGAGCCCGAATAGATCGGTGAGGCAATGAAAGGCTTGGTGTTCCAAAGTTCTTCTTCGAATGACGCGTTTCGATGCTTCACATTGTGAAATGAAAACGAAAGTGTCTCCCAGTCGGTAGCGTGAAATAAAAACCCGACGCCGCCTTGACCGGCGGGCAGGTTATCCCGGATCTCGTCCGGGCTGATGGTGTGTTTAAGTGCCAAGGGGGCGCCCGTTTGAAGTTGACGAACCCCGGTTTGCTCGTCGGAATAGGTCATTACTTCGTGGTGAACAGAAGTTCTCATTTGATTTTCCCTTTGATTGAAACTCACGCTGAACGATCAGCGCGACAAAGCCGACCGGCGTGTTGGATGGTCGACCCTTCAACTCTAGAGAAAACTGATGCGGTGTGCCCGTCTGTTGGTTCGCATTGCCGAGAATGGGAGTCGTCTCGCGACCAGGTCGAACACGGTTGTATGTGCATTCGACTTCTTGACAGTCTGCCGAGCGCCGCTGCCGACAAGCTGCGCAAGCACGCCAGCCGTGTCTCGCCTGACAGCGCATCGATCAGGTAGATATTTCCAATGAGAAGATGGGTTGACCAAACGGGTCGCTAAAGTCAAAATCTTTCCATTGGAAAATTTTGGACGGGCGTATGAACGAACGTTTGAACACGAATGGGTACCGCGCCAACCTGGCGCCGATCGATTTCGAAGTCGACTGCGGCCCGCTGCCTGTGCGCGGCGAATTGCCGTCCGGGTTGGCGGGCGTGCTGGTCCGCAACGGCCCCAACCCGCTTCATCCCGATCCGGCGCAGCACTGGTTCGCGGGGCATGGCATGGTCCATCGCTTCGAGTTCGCGAACGGCGGCGTGACGTATCGGAACCGCTGGGTACGCACGCAGCGCTGGCTTGCCGAACGGGCAGGCGCGGCCGCCGACTTCACCGCCTTCGGCGCGCGGCCGCAGAAAGAGATGCCGAACGATGACGGCGTCGCCAATACCAATGTGCTGATGCACGGCAACCGCCTGCTTGCACTGGAGGAGGCGCATCTGCCGGTGGAGTTGCACGCGCGGACGCTGGACACGCTCGGCCAGGTCGACTTCGGCGGCGAGTTGCAGGGTGCGTTCACGGCGCATCCCAAGGTCGATCCGGATACCGGCGAGCTGCTGTTTTTCGGCTATGGCGGACCCGATGGTTTGGGGGCGGGCATGACGGCCGGCAGCATCGATACGGGTGGGCGCGTGACGCATCTGAAGCGCTTCGATGCGCCTTACGCGAGCATGGTCCACGACTTCGCGTTTAGCGCAGGGCATCTGCTCTTTCCGGTGACGCCGCTCACGGCAAGCAAGGCGCGGATGCACGCGGGCTTGCCACCCTACGCCTGGGAGCCGCAATTTGGCAGCTTCGTCGGTGTCTTGCGGCGCGACGGCAGTGGTGAAGTCGAATGGTGGAAGGGACCGGCGTGCTTTGTCTTTCACGTGATGAACGCATGGGAGGACGACGATTGCATCTGCATCGACGTGATGCAGCTCGACGCCCCGCCGAACTTCACGTGGCCCGATGGCCGCACAATCGACGGCGCCGGCCACGCGCGCCTGTGCCGCTGGACGCTCGACCGGCGCGGCCGCGAGCGCGTCTTCACGAGCGGGATCATCGCCGAGGTGAGCGGCGAATTTCCCCGCATCGACGAGCGTTTCGCCGGCGCGCCGTATCGTCATGGATGGCTGGCCGCGCATCCGGACGATGGCGGCGAACCCTTCTCGCAAATCGCCCGCGTCGATCATGCGAACCCGCGAGCGCTTGATATCTATCGGCTCGCGGACGGCGACGCGACATCGGAGCCGGTCTTCGTACCGCGCACGATCGATGCCGCCGAGGGCGACGGATGGATCCTCGCCGTGGCCTACCGCGGCGCCGAGCAGCGCAGCGACCTGCTGGTGTTCGACGCGTTGCGGGTCGCGGCGGGGCCAATTGCAACGGTGGAAATTCCGCACCGCGTGCCGAACGGTTTTCACGGCAACTGGGTGGCGGCGCGTCAATAGCCCGCGTGAACGGCGTGTTAGGCCGGAGCACGCGAGCTAGTCGCGTCCCCAACCTCGTGGAGACGATTGAGCGAATCACGCATGAGTGCGTGGGCGGGAACACGCGCTTCAAATCCTCCATTCATGCGGCGTGCTGGACACATACCAGCGTGCCGGATCCGCATGCGTTTCGACAACGTTGATGCGGTGTTCGAGATCGACCAAATCAACCGACGACGCCAGAAAGGCTTCGCGTTCGTGATCCTCGGTGTTGATCAGCAAGGCGCCCAATTTCTTCGTAAGTTCAGCAAACATGATTTTCTCCAGTCCGTATTGCGACGGGCGTTTCGATCCGGCTATGGGAGCCGGCGTTGCCCGTCGATGGAATGAAGCTTAGGCGCGAAGAATGAGCCGGAAATGAGCGCTCGAAACCGGCGAATCACGCCTCGACATGGTGCGAATGTCGAACTGACACACCGCTAATTTCCCCCTCATTCTGCGTGACCACAATGCAGTCATTCGATGCAGCCAACCGACTCGCACCGATCGACAAGGGGAACAGAAAATGAAAGTCATTCGCCATCTGGTAGTCGCCGCGGCGCTCGGCGCCGGCTTGGTGAGTTGCGCCGAAGCGCATGTGTTCGTCGGTGTCGGCGTAGGTGTGCCGGCGTTTCCGATGGTGCCGGTGGTGCCGGCTTACGTACCGCCGCCGGTCTACTACGCACCGCCGCCGCCACCTCCGCCGCCGGTGTACACGGCGCCTGTCGTGATTGGGTACTACGGGCATCCGCAGTATCCGCGCTATTACGGCGGCTGGGGTTACGGCTATGGCTACTGGCGCCGTTGAGGCGCGGGCCTGAACCGGCAGTACCACGAACCAACAATCAACGATCAAGAGGATTTTCAGGCATGAAGCAACGTCAATTATGGCGACGCGGTAAACGCGTCGTCCGCCTGGACGAGCGGGGCGCAGTCACCTCGAAGCCATGATGAATTCGCGATGAATTCGCGGTAAACAGCCCCGCTCGCATTGCCGATTCGCGCTGACCATGGCATCGGCTATTTCTTTCCGATCAGATCATCATCATGAACGTTCAGCCGACCCAACCCACTTCGACCGATCATGGCGTGCCGCTCGACTCGCTTACGCGACCGCGTGCCGAAAGCTGGCAGGCCGCCTGGCTGCGCCGCGCGATTCCACTTGTGATGGCGTTGCATTTCAGTTCGAGCCGCCGCCCGGCGCCCGACGTGCATGCGCTACGCTTGCGCGCGCATCGCTACAGCTTGCCTGGACGGCTCGCCGCGGCATGCCTTTATCCGCGCATGCGCCGTCACGCCGATGCCGAACTGAAGGGCGAATGGATTCGTCCGCCCGGCGCTGCACAGGAATCGGTGGAGAGAGTGGTGCTGTACCTGCATGGCGGCGCGTACTACTTCGGCTCCCCCGCGACGCACCGTGCGTTGACCATCGAACTGGCCCGTTCGACGCACTCGGCCGTGTTCGCGCTGGACTACAGCCTCGCGCCCGAACATCCGTTTCCCGCCGCGCTGGAGGACACCCTGCACGCCTATCGGGCGTTGCTGGCGCGCCGCATCGCGCCGCGCTCGATTGTGTTCGCCGGCGACTCGGCGGGCGCCGGCCTCGCGCTCGCCGCGCTGGTGGCATTGCGCGACGCGAGCGAGCCGCTGCCCGCGGGGGCCGTGCTGTTCTCGCCTTGGGCGGATCTGACGACGATCTGGCGCGCGAGCCACAACGCGTTGTCGATGAACCGCACCGCGATGGAAGCGGCCGCCGACATGTATCTTCGCAACGTCAGGCGCTTCGAGCCGCTGGCGTCGCCCGCGCGCGCGAAGCTGCATGGCTTGCCGCCCATTCACGTGCAGACCAGCGACGCCGAGGCGCTGAGCTTCGATGCGCGCGAGCTCGCGGTAAAACTTCAACGCGCAGGCAACGCGGTCGAGTTCGCGCAATGGCATGCGATGCCCCACGCGTGGCAGTGCTTCTCGCCGTTCGTGCCGGAAGCGCGCGCGGCGTTGGCCGAGGCTTCGGGATTTATTGGCCGCTGCTGGGCGGGCGCGACCTTGCGATGAACGCGTTGATCGCGGCGGCGAGCGCGTGCGGGTATTGATACATCATCGCGTGGCCGGCCGAGCGCACGACGCGCAGTTGCGCATGCGGAATCTGCTCGGCGAGTGCTTCCGAGTTCTGCTTCGGCAAGACCTGATCGTCGGCGCCCGTCAGGACCAGGGTAGAGAGGCGCACGTTTTTCAGCGCTGCGGCGGCGGCCTCGTTGCCGGCCCAATCGTGCAGCAGCGCGGACTGGCCTTCGGTCACCGTCGCCGAAATGGCGGGCGACTGATAGTCGGCCGGCTGGAACATATTCTTACGGAAGCACCGCTGCGCCGCGTCCACCGCAGTAGGCGGAAACAGGACCCGCATGACGTCCATGAAGGTCGTGCCCGATTTGCCGGACAGGGTGGCTTCGACGTCGGGCGTCACCGGCACGCCGAGCGATCCCGGCGCGGGCGCGCTCATGAGGACGATGCGCCGCACGGCGAGCGGCGGGTCGAGTGCGAGTTGTTGCGCAATGGCGCCGCCCATCGACCAGCCGACGAAGGTGACGTCGGAGAGCCGCAGTGTGTCGATCAACGCGGCCGCGTCGAGCGTCATGTCCCGCGCGGAAAAGCTGGACGCACCCGGTTCGGAGCGGCCGATGCCGCGGTTGTCGAAGACGATCACTTCGTGCCGCCTGGCGAGATCGGTCAGAAAGGCCGCGTCCCATTCGGCGATCGTCGCGCGAAAGCCGGTTTGCAGCACGATCGGCGTGCCGTGGCCGAAACGGTAGTACGCGATATCACCGTTCACCGTATGCGCGATCTGCTCGCGAATCGATGGCTTGTGGTCCGGGCGATCGGCGACGACAGGGCAGGCCGTTTCGTTCGCGTAGTGGACGGTTTTCGCTTCGACGAGCGTGGCCTGCGTGGCGCCAAATAGCGCCAGCAGCGAAGTCGCCGCGATGACACGGCGCAGGCGTGTCATGACGCCCGGCCTTTGCCGGCTTCGCCGAGCATGACGGTCCAGCCAAGTCCTCGCACGTTGCGAATCACCGTGAGCCCGAACTTCTTGCGCACCGAATGGATCAGCACATCCACCGCATTACTTTCGACCTCCTTGCCCCAGCCGTACAAACGGTCTTCGAGTTGTTCGCGCGACAGGATCGTGCCGGGGCGTTCGAGAAACGCGAGCATCAACGCGAATTCGCGTGCGGAGAGCACGGTCGTGGTGCCGTTGCAGGTCAGCGTGCGTTTGTCGAGATCGAGGCTGAGCGATTCGTCGCCGAGACGGGACGACGCATAGCCGGCCTTGCGGCGGATCACTGCGCGGATGCGGGCGAGCAGTTCGGGGACGTCGAAAGGCTTGAGCAGGTAATCGTCGGCGCCGACATCGAGACCCTGGACACGCGAATCGAGATCGTCGCGGGCGGTCAGGATCAGCACCGGAACCGCGTTGCCGGCCGAGCGCGCCGACTTCAGCAACTCGATGCCGCTCATGCCGGGCAAGCCCAGATCGAGCAGCACGACGGTGTATTCGGCATTGGCGATGGCGTCGCGCCCGGCGATCCCGTCCCTGACCCAGTCGACGCTATAGTCGGCGTCCTTGAGTGCACGCAGCAGACTTTGGCCAATCTGCAGATCGTCTTCAACGAGGAGAATTCTCATGATCTTCCTGTCGGCAGCAGTCAGGTTGTGCCTGACTCGCAGCTCGCGCGTGTGTGGCCAGGCCACGGTAGGCGAGCGATTGAATGATAACCGACGCACGCGCGGCGGCATGATCCGGAGTGCCGATCTGGTCGAATGGATGAGGAGTTTTGTGCGTGTCGACGCAAGCGTGGACGTGGGACGATTGGAAGACTTCGCTGCGTGCGCAGCGACGGGTGGCCGAGACTCGTGGCGTGCCGAAATCCCGCTGGCGCAAATGGCGGATCGAGCCGCCACATGACGCGGTGTGGCGGCTCGCGGCGTCGTCAATAAGCGCCGGCCATGGCGAGCAGATAGAACGGCAGCAGGTCTTCGTTCGATGGCGGCGGCTCCAGCGCTGCTCCGGATACGTCAACGGTTGAGTTGGCGGTGTCGTCGGACTGGGTGGAAAGGGCGATTTGCGTGTCCATGATGCTAATCCTCGTGATGATCGAACCGCATCTGTGGAGATCCGAAAGGGTCTTTCCGTGCGGTACAGAGTCATCGTGATCCTCGTGAATTAGCGTGAAATTAGTCGATGTTCCGAGCGCTGCGATGGAGAAGCGCAGGGCTGCGAAACGCGGCTGCTAGCGCGAAGCCTGCCCGGCCGCGTGCTGCTCCGGATACCACGACGTGAACTTGACCGCGGCGATCAGCGCGGCCACGGTCGCCATCACGCCTACCGAATGGGGCAGCGCCGGCGCATACACCATCGCGATATCCGCGAG
Organism: Paraburkholderia sediminicola; assembly: GCF_046027355.1. GTDB lineage: Bacteria > Pseudomonadota > Gammaproteobacteria > Burkholderiales > Burkholderiaceae > Paraburkholderia > Paraburkholderia sediminicola_B. The sequence continues at coordinate 153,717 of NZ_JAQQEK010000016.1, forward strand.
CACCAGCATGCCGAACGCGAGCGCCCAGGCCGCGCTGATCACATAGTTGACGTGGATGAAACGCGCGCTGTTCCAATGCTCGCGACCGACGGTCTCGCGTGCGTATTGCAACGTGAAGGGCCGCCGCAAGGCGATCGACGCCAGCACGATCAGCGCGAGCCCTGCGTCGACGCGCAGCCGAACCGCGGCGATCGACCAGTGCACGTCGCTGGTCAGTGCGTAGATGGCCAACGCCCCAAATAGCAGGACGGTGCCGACTTCCAGCAGCTTGACGTGGCGAGCCGGGCTCACGAGATCGCGCACCAGCAGCGCGGCGGCGACGAGCGCACCGGCAATCAGTCCCGCCTGCGCGCCGGCAAGGCGTTCGATCACCGCAAAAGCCAGGAATGGGGCAAAGCTCAGCAAGAGATTCATCGTGGACTCCAAAGGAGGGAGAGGTTCGCGTGATGGCAGCCGCCGTGCGTTTCGCAAAAAGCGGACTACGCATGGCGGACATGCGAAGCCAAATACCGATATGTTTACAGTGGAAAGATATCGCCTAAATTTTCAGCGTGAGTCAAGCGGAAATGATTGGGGCTAATGTCATTCGTTCGCCGGGCAAACTACCTCGACGCCGACGTCGATCGACTTGCAGACGAGCGTGGTCTTAGTGCTCACTTTCACCTAACTCTTGACGTCGATCATGTGTCCTGCAGCACGCGAAAACGACGCTTATCGAAAACAACCAAGGGTGAAGGAGAATCATCATGTCGACACTTCGTTCAGCATTGGCCGGCGCCGTGATGGCCGCGTCCGCTCTCGCGGTGAGTACCGCTCATGCCGCCGACGGCTGCGGTCCGAACGGCTGGCGCGGTACCTGGGGCCATTGCCATTACGCCCCGCCGGTCTATGTCGCGCCGCGCCCGGTGATCTATGCGGCGCCGCCGGTTTCGACCTATGCGTGCCCTCCAGACTACTGGCTGGGGCCGTGGGGTCATTGTCGGGATACGCCGTATCACGGTCGCCTGCCGAATGGCGGGTGGCAATGAGGGGGCGTGCCGTGGACGTTGCGGTGTTTGGACTGGGAAATTCAGAACTTGCATGCGCAGTTGTATGCCAGCCCGCTACGGAGGGTTTTGATTCTCGACATACGTAACGCTTACGCGGATGCGCCGATAATGTGGGCACGCGCCAGCCCGGATGGTTAGATTAATTCCGCATTGAAGCTCAGAAGGACCAGGCAAATGATTAAATCAGTTCACGAATACCCCGACAATTACGACCCTACGGGCGACAACCCGCCATTGACTGCGGCCCAGGAGGAAGCAGTGAGTCGCCTGACGGCAGTTGATCTACGCGCCATTGATGCCGCTATCCTCGCTAACGTAGTCGATGACTGGCGCAAGGTTGCGAGAGTGGCAGGCACGGCCATGAACGTGTATGCCGACCAGAAACTGTATCCCGGCTTGGGTGACGTGTTTTACGCACAGCGGATCAAGCTGATGGTTGAGAAGGGGCTGCTTGAGTCGGTCGGCAACCTGAACAGAATGGGCTACAGCGAGATTCGCTTACCGCAGCCCACCAGTGGCCAGCTCGCTCCCGCAACAAACGACGAGCCTTAAAGGCATCTTCCGTACAGACATGGCGCTGCCATCGTTCACGACGCGCCCGTGATCGGCGGTGCTGAGACGGAACGGATGTTTGTGGACCTTGTGTGGAGTTGACCCTGCAACTCAGGACACTTGGACACCGTTAGGTTGATGATGCAGCGGTTCGCCGGAACTCCCGGGGAGAACGGTATTTCAATGCTTTATGCGGGTGTCGCTCGTTATAGTGTTCAAAGGCACCGGCCAGATGCGAAAGCGCCGTTGGGACGTCAGGCTTCTCCATAAAAGCGATGTAGTCGTGCTTGATAGTCTTCACGAACGATTCGGCCATGCCGTTACTCTGCGGCGAACGGACAGGCGTAGTCAACGGCTCCAGACCTAACTCGCGAGCGAAGCTGCGCGTGCGATGGTCGATGTAGGCAGAGCCGTTGTCCGACAGCCATTCGATGGGTGCGTCTGCCTGCGTTGTGCCGAAGCGTTGCTCGACCGCTGCGAGCATCACATCACGCACGACGTCGCCGCTATGGCTGCCAGTAGTCGCTGCCCAGCTGATGGCTTCCCGGTCATGGCAGTCCAGTGCAAACGTCACGCGCAACGGGGAGCCGTCGTCACAACGGAACTCGAAGCCGTCCGAGCACCAGCGGACATTACTCCGGTCAACGGCAATGCGTCCATCATGTCGGCGGGTATCGCGACGTTGGCCAAGGCGCCGAAGCAGCAACTGGTGGTCGCGCATGACGCGATAGACCCGCTTGGCGTTCACGCACGGCGCACCAGTCATTTCATGACTACGCCGCAGCAGTGCCCAGACTCGCCGGTATCCATACGTCGGCAAGCCCGCCACATGCTCATGGATTGCAGCGACCAGCTCCGTGTCGTCGGTCTGTCGGGCGCGGCGGCCGTCCTGCCAGTCCGGGGAGCGGGCTTTTCTGACTGCCAAAGCAGAGCGCGCCACGCCGAGAACATCGCAGACCGTTTTCATTGGTCGTCCCCGGGCAGTAAGGGCGAGCGCGCAATCCAGTTTTTTGAGCGGCCATATGGAACCTGCGCCTGATCGCTCAGCATCAACTCGGTGGTTTCGCGCCATGCCGGCAGTGTTTCGCCCAGTTCATGGCCGAATAGTTTACCTGTCGGCAACGCCTTCCAGGCCATGTAGCATTCAACGCAGATTTCTGGAACGAAGGCTTTGCCATTGGATTGCAGTCCGGTGAGGCTTGCTGGGGGTGCAACCGGATCATTTCCCAGTTCCCAGTTGGTGAGCCAGACTCCCAGTTCGGCATCGCTGATCGGCTGCCACCAGGCGCCGTTCGTTGACACCTGAGCAGTGTGCGAGGACGCCGTACCGTCTGGACCGTACCGGTAATCGACTGCCAGTACACGGGCAAGTCCACCATTTAACGAACTTGCCGGTTCGTTATACTGAAAGGACTTTACGCGACCGCGCTCGTCGTACCCGACGCTCGCCTGACCGCTATTACCCGCTATCTGCGTCGCGCGGTTCTCGGCGTCACGACTCAGGGTTCTCATTGCCCAACCCGATACGGCGTCCTGCGTCGTCGCGATGTCGCCGCGCGCGTCATACGTGTAGGTCCAGTCTTCAGTCTTCGCACCATTCCGGACGACAGTAGCAGACAGAAGACGGCCCGCCTGGTCATAACGTGCCCCGACTGTCATCTGATTGCCCGCCGCAACTGCCTGCATTCCCTGTTCGCCCGTCAGGTCGGTTGTCTGCCACTCTGCGTAGCCGGTGACGTTACCTCCTGTGTCATAGACGAAAGCCCTGATCTTCCCAGGTGTCGCGACAAGATGCGGGCGCAGCGACGTGCTGTCACTGTACTCAATGGTCGTTACTGTCTTGCTGCCAGCGACTGTTGCAAATGCCTTGGTTGGCCGGTTGGCGCCGTCCCACGTGTACTGTGTATTCCCATCCGGCGTAACTGTCTGCTTCAGGTTCCCGGACATATCCCACGTGCGTGACACCGTGCCACCGGGCGTGACAATAGAGCCAGGACGAGACGTATCTCCAACATTAAAGGAGTATGTGCTGTTGCCAGCCAGGTTGCCGACCGTTGTCGTGCCCGAGCCATAACTCAGTGAAACATTACGGGTCGTGTCAGGATGAGTGGCCGAGATCGCGCGTCCACTCGAATCGTAGGTCCATGTTGCAATCCGTGAACCGGATTCGTCCTTTAACCCGGTCATTGCATTGGGGAAGCGGGCATCCTCATAAAGGTACTGACGAACGTATCCAATCGGCGCGGTTACTGAAACAAGATTACCTTTCGCATCGTACGCATAGTGCGTCGCATTGCCCGAAGGAGGCACCACGCTCAAGAGGCGACTATTGCTGTCGTATGTCAGGCTGAGTGTCAGCCGCGATGCAATCTGCCCGATCCGGTCGACGGGCCACTGCACAATCCACTCAATCCTTTGCCCTACGTACCCAACCTCACGGTACATACCCGTGCGGGTTGTCTCGGAGTGCAACAGACCCATACTGTCCGAGTATGTTTCCGTCGTACCGAGTCGCTCGTCTTTCAGGTAGAAGTATCCGTCGCCAGATTTTGTCAGGGAAATACCTGCAGTTCCCGGTACGGCCCACGCTCCGCCACTCGACTTGAATATCAGGGGCTGTCCGTTAGCGCGATATGCTGTGACTCTCGGAGTGCTTGCATTGATTGCGGTTAGATCAAGCCTACGCTGCCAGTTGTTGATCCAGAACCCACCCATCGCTGTCTGCGCTTTGTCGAATGGCTTCGAAACATACGTACGACTAAACACAAGCGGCGAGGTGTCGCCGCTTGCAAAGTCAGTTTCAGAGAGCGTGACAATCCCATTTGCCGGAAATACCGGGTCCGCCACCGGGCAGGTATCGTCCGGCGGAGTACCGGTTGAATTACACCACTGATCAATCTGGGCAAGATCATTGATACACGCGTAGTTGCCCATTCCGCCTGGCGTATTGCTGGTGACATCGAGCTTGCAGGTCTTTGAACCCGGCGTGGCGCCGGACTTAGCGTACAGCGAGAAGCAGTCGTCTGCGTTTGCGCTGAACGCAAGTATCAGCAAGATGAACGCAGCCATTAGGCGGCCCGAAAATCCGGCCGCCTCTCCGTACAGTCTGTGTCTTTTCATTTTTATCGCTATTGGTTTACTTTTTACTTGTTTGACGCACAAGCACCCTATAGGGATCAAGATGACCGGAAAATCCGACAATTCTTAAAATTACGCTCACCTTGCATTCACGCAAACCTTGACCAGGGAATGCTGACGCGAGCTGTAGGAACCTTCAACAACGTTCATCAGACATCGTCGATCGAAAGCTAACGAAATGGCGGACCCAAGGCACCCGATACGGCCATAATCAATGAGGCAACCGAGCAAAAAAGACGGGTGCCGTGAAGGCCACCCCAAAGGAAGTGCGACCTCAGGGTATGGCGTCGCCGTTAAATAGTAATACTAATTTTCTCACCGATAAACAGATGCGCGTTGCATCAGCAAGTCACTTTAACAGGCCGATGCAGCCATAGCCTGTGTTGCTGCGCCAAGGGAACCGTCCTGGTTGATGTTAGTCCGCAACAAATACGTCACCCGTGGATGCAGTAAGTAGTGACCGGATGCGCAGCGGGTGCCAGCTCGCATCCGGACCGACCAGTTGCGCAACCACGTTGCAGGCTTTCGGCAGATAGATCCACCTCGGGTAGAACCGCTGCTCGTTCGTGATGTCCGGTACGGTCTTCACCATACGGACGAGGCTCTCGTTCGGATCGTGGTCCGTCGCCGGGTAGCGTTCACGTGGCAGGGTCATGTCATCCCCTCACTGTCTGACATACGGGGGCCTAGGTCTTATCTTCCCGGATAGCCGCGACGTTCAGGATATAAACGCCCCACGTACCAGTCGCCTCATGCACGCGAAGCCGGCCGGAATTTCGATCGCCTGGAATGTTCCAGGCCGGTCCACATATCCTGATGGTGTCCCGGATGAAATCGTCCCTGAACTTAACGCCAAACCGGCAACCCTTCCAACCGCTGCTTCGCTGGTATGTGACATCAAAGGTTCGCGAAGACTGCGCGGTGAACCGTGGCATGGCTGAAAAGCATTGCCACATGGCAGCGCAAGCAAGCAGCCCCGCGACCACAGCGGTTCCCGTCACATGGGCAGCGATGTTTCTCAGCGCCCCGCGAAGCCTCTTGAATGTACAGGCCCAAAGCAGGCCAAGAATTACCGCTAAATCACCTGCATAGACATACCACGTTACCCACGCACCGAGGTGGCAGTCACCGGACAGTACTGCTCCCGTCAACCAGGCAAGAATAGGCAGGAGAAAAATACTCAACGGCTTCCGGGGCGCGCCGTCACCCGCGCTGTTTGCCAGCCTGAATGTCATTTGTACGCCTACCTATGTCTCAAAAACGGCATTCTTTCATTCTGCGTCGCAGTGCCATCTCAATTTGAAATGTGGCGTTGTTCATCACTTAAAGCGGGGATGATCGGCGATATTGCCATCATCCGGCGCGAGCACCACGCCACCGTGTCCGCCCGTGTCGCTGATGGTGTTATTGCTGCCCTCGATGGTCACGAGTGTGCAACCACTGAGAAGCAGTACCAGGCTGCAAGTGACTTGAACAACGATGGAATTCATAAGTCGTCCATAAGAGTCGACATCGTTGCCCATGGATCATGCGTAAGAAACTTAATCAAGCGACATCGGCTTTATCATCGCGCGGACTTCTTTGCCTGTAAGCTCAAATTCGAGCGTTTGACCGTCGTGGTACACCACAATCTGGTCCTTAGACTGCGCGATTCGAAAACCTGTCGCAATCGTTTTGCCATCTTTGACGATCTCAATACACACACCCGTCGCCTTTTCGCACCCTTTAGCAGAGTCCTTAACCATCAACCCGGACTCATAAAGTGCGGCAGCTTCTCCCACGACTGCAGGAAGCGCGAGAACGATACCCAAGGCTGGAGTACACAAGAAGGTTATGCAGAAACAAAGAAACAATCCCTTGACCATGCGGGCCAACTGCGTTGCATAGATGTTTCTAGCGTGGGGAGGAGTTGTGACGACTTTCCTCTTGCCTTTCTGCAACCCAATCCGAACACCAACCACTGTTCCAACCGTGCCGCCCACAAGAAAGTAAGCAATTAGGGTTGCGACTCCTGCCCAATGTCTGCCGACCATTCGGGCATGCCGCCTGCAAAAAAGACGAATCCTCTTATGCCCATTAGCAGGTAATTGGGCTGATCAAGCGGGAATACCCTACTGTCAACGTTAAACTGGCCGAGCAGCGTCATGTAGTAAGACTGCCCGACCAGATAGCCTGTCGCTGCGATAACAACACCAAAAATTGTTAAAACCCTCGCCCCGATCCAATCGGGCAAGCCCATAAATTTATCTAGAACCTGGATGCTCTTCAAGCGGCTTCCCTTGTGCAAATAGTGATCGCTACGCATGGCTTCATGCAGGCGTTAGATGAGTGGGCTGATCTTGGCACGATCGGTGGGTTGATGCCCGCTGGCTTCAATGTTAGAAGCCGTGCATGGTGACCTTGCAGTTCGCCACCGAGACACCCGCTCCGAAAAACTCACTGCTCGATCCCGTGGCGGACCTTGTTTGCGACCGCTACCGGCGTGCATGGCATTGGCGTGCGATGGACCGCATAGATCGATGGACCGTTGAACAGGCGCTGCAGAATTCCTACCAGCGATACCACAGCATCCTTTCCGCGTGACGCGGAACGGGTCGATGCGTCGGGTATCGACCTCGATATCTCGGTTGTCGATGTGCTTGACCGCTATAGGGGCGTCTAGGGGAACCGTCGTGAACTGCGAGGTCTCCACTGGAATCCTGAGGTGTGCGCCGGCCTATGGTGGGCAGGACGGAGGCATGACGGGCGCATCATGTGACTCGCGCTACCGTACTGACGTGGTGTTCGATACACATTCAGCGAGCCGCTACAGCGGCGTGTTCGTGGTTGATCCGGGTGCGGTGCTTGTCGTGTCTGCGTTCGATCTCGCAGGCGGCACGATGAACGTGTTCAAGGTTGCGCTCGCGTCACACCCCTTGCACGGACCGGTGCGTTGTCCACCATCGCTTCGGGATGCCACGCTTCGAACATGGCTTTCACGATCAGTTGTGATTCCGCATGCTCACGCTCCCGGTCGGCCAGTTCCTGCTGTTCCTGGACAACCCGCGCCTTCTCGACCTTCAGCTTGTCCGCGACAAGCTTCCTCTGGCCTGCCGGGTCGCCGCCGCGTTGTACACGCAGTTTCGTTTCATCAAGCTTCAGCTAGATGGCGACGAGCGCCACGCGCGGCCATGCACCAAGTGGCATTTCACGCGACTCGCCGTCGAAGGGTAGCGATAGCGGAAGTGGACGCTGATTCCTTTCGCGCCGGCATGCACGCGACCGGACAGGCCGGTGCCGGCGTTCACGATACGGTCATGATCAGCGGCGCCAAGTCTAAGGCGCGACCCTTCGCTGATGGTTTGCGAACGATTTTCCCCCACGATATTCCCCACCAAACACCTGCCGTGCCCCGATGATACGGACAACCGGAGGCCGTGTGCCAACAACTAAGTTGTTGAATTCAAACGGAACAGATGTTCGTGGACCTTGTGCGACGCGAGATCAAGTTACCCACAGAAATTGTTCGCAACCCTGTGGACAACTCCTGGCCAAGCGAGATAACTGATTGAGCGCAGAGTAATTTCTTCGCGGGAGCAGCGAACGCGCTCACTCCATCGGCGAGGCGAGCAACGACACCGGCACGCCATGGCAACTGACCCGGGCGACGAGCGCCGCGTCCAGGCCCGCACTCGACTTCTCGTGCGCGTCGAACGAGGTCATGTCCCGGTCGACCCGCAGAATGTTGATGGGCCACGACCGCCGGGACAGCCGTTCGTGCGCGAAAGCGCCGACCCATAGCGGTGTGACGGACATGCCATTCGCCACCGCGTAACCGCTGGGCCAGAAACGCAGCACGTCGCGTTCGTCGCGCGTGTCGCCCGGACGCATGAAGACCGCCGAGGAAGGCACGCCGTTGTTGAGCTTCGGCAAGACCGGCAGCGACACCGCGGCCACGTTGGGCGAAGCCAGCGAGAGCAGGCTGTGCGCCGAGACGTCCGTGCCCTCCACCCACCCCTGGGCGCGCAACTGTCCGCGCATCGAATCGAGGTTCGAGACCCACTGCAGCGTGAGCGGCTCCTTGCGGTCGCCGCCCATGTCCGAGCGGTAGCACGGCAGGCGCTTCCACACGGAGAGCGTCCACTGCGATTGTGTGACCAGCACGGGAGGCGGCCGCAGCGCGCTGTCCGGCGGCGGGGTCGGCATATTGAAACCGACCTGCACGCCCACGCTGACCAGCACGATCACCAGCACCACGACGGGCATGAACGCGCGTTCGGGCGGCGCTTCCGGGTGCCGCCACATCGCTGTCAACGCAACGATCGCCACCCAGATGTACGCGAGCGCGGCGCCGCCGATCGCGTCGGACACCCAGTACCTGCCGAAGTACAGGCCCGCGAGCGCGACCAGGATCACCACGATCGCACTCGCGGCCGCCACCAGCACACCCTCCAGCCTGCCGACCCGGCGCGCCAGCAGAAACGCCAGGAAACCGTAGACGATGACGGTCGCGGCGACGTGATTGCTCGGAAACACATAGGCGCCGATCATCTGCGCATTGGGTGGCGCGCGGCGCATCGCGAACTGCAGCACGTAGATCAACAATTGGGAAAACACCACCGCCGCGAGCCAATAGCCGACGGTGCGCCAGCGCCGCTCCAGCAGCATCCACACCGCGACCGTCACGACCAGCGCCGCGAGCGTGAAGCTGCTGCCGAGCGTCGAGAGACCGGCGAGAACGGTGTCGCTCCAGGGCGTGCGTACCGATTGCAGGAAGTGATAGACGGAGAGGTCCACTTGCGTCAGCGGATCGCCGCTGATGACGTCGTCGAGCACGCCGAAAAACAGCGCGCCCGACACGAGTACGACCAGCGACGTCAGCAGGATGCTGCTGGCGTCGGGTGTGCCGGGGTCGAGCATCTTGCGCGCGAAACGGCCGAACGGCCCCGGATGCCGGCAGGCCCAGCTGCCCACCTGGCGGCCCGCCGCGCTCGACCACGCATTGGCATGCGAGAGCAGAAAACGCGCGGCGCGAAAGCTCAGCCAGACGATACCCACCAGCAGCGCGATGATGACGACGAGCCGGAACGACACCGCGCCGGCCAGCAGCACCGAGGCGCCGAATATCATGCCCGGCAGGATATGGGCGGGCGCCCAGATCAGCGCGGACAGCACGTTCATCGCGTAGAAGCGCAGCGGCGACATGCCCAGCATGCCCGCCACCACCGGCACGATCGCCCGCAAGGGGCCGATGAAACGCGCCAGCACGACGCTCTTCGCGCCATGTTTGCGGAAGAAGCGGTGGCCTGCCTCGAGCACCTCGGGATGTTTGCAGAACGGCCAGAACTGGACGATCCGGTCCTTGTAGCGGCTGCCGATCCAGAAGCTCATGCCGTCGCCGGCGATGGCGCCCGCGATCGCCCACACGAGTGCCCAGCCGAGGCTCAGCGAGCCGGTACCGATCAGCGCGCCGGCGAGGAACATGGCGGTGCTGCCCGGAACGAAAGTGCCGATGACGGCGAGAGACTCCAGCAAGGCCGCCAGGAAGATGACCGTGAGCGTCCAGCCGGGATGACCGGCTAACAGATGCAAGAGGTGGATGTAGGCGTGCTCCATCGTGCGCGATCAGCCGTTCTGGCGTAACGATTGATCATAACGCGCGAGGGAGCCGTCTTATTCCTTTTTGGGAACCGGCCGCATGTTCACGAAGCGCTAAGCGAATCGCCGGAGACGTGGACGCGTTGGCCGATCTGCACGGTCGGCTGCGTCGGGTAGCTGAAGTTGCGGTAGCTGCCGTCCTGCATACGGACCTGGACTTCGTAGGTGGTCTGCTTGCGCACCGCGTGTTCGATGCCGTTACCGGCGAGTCCGCCGCCGACCGCGCCCGCGATCGTCGTGAGAATCTTGCCGCGGCCGCCGCCGATCTGATTGCCGACCAGCCCGCCCGCCACCGCTCCGCCCAGCGCGCCGAGCCCCGTGGTCGGCTCGGGCGCCTGCACCGTATTGATGGCGACGACTTCGCCCGCGTATGGGTCGGCGGCGACCGGCCGCGGCGTCGCGGCTTCATAAGGTGCCTGGTAGCCCTGATTGTTTGCGTAGTTCGGCGCGGCCACCGGGTTTGCGCGGCGCGGGTGGTGAACCGGCGGCCGGGCAGGGGCGGCTTGCTGCGCTGTCTGCTGAACCGGCGCCGGTTGCGGCGCCGCGATCGGTGCGCTGGCGATCTGCGGCGCCGCTGCCGAGACCGGCAGCGCGGGTTCCGTGACGGCATGCGAAGTCGGCAGCAGGCCGGTCATCGCGGCGATGCCGGTTGCGCTCGCCAGGATGACGGCGACAGCCGCGCCGGCAACCAGCGGATGAATACGGCTGCGTTGCGATTGGCTGGTAGTGAGGTTCGTGTTCATGGCGGACTCCGCGGGTAGGTGCCTGCAATAACGCCGCGAAACTGCGTCCGGTGCACACGGAAAGCGTGGTCCTTTGTAAGGATTTGTACAACTTCGCGCGCGCGGTTACAGGTTCAGATCTCGTCGCTGAATTCGTCGAGGAAACGTTGCAGTCGGTCATGGCGAATGCTCGCCAGCCGCGCGCCGGTCGCCGTCTGAAAACCCGCGGAGAGTTTCAGCAGCTTGGTATGGAAATGGTCGAGCGTGTAGCGCGTGTCATCCAATGGGCGCTGTGTTGCGTGCGGATCGGCCGGGTCGTACAAGGCGCGGCCCATCCGTCCGGCGACGTAGAAGCAGCGCGCCACGCCCAGCATGCCGAGCGCGTCGAGCCGGTCGGCGTCCTGCAGCGTTTTCGCTTCGAGCGTGGTCGGCGTGACGCCGGCTGAAAAACTGTGCGCCTCGATCGCGTGCGCCGCGGCCTCGACTTGCGCTTGAGGCCAGCCGAGCGAGGCCAGCACGCGTGCCGCTTTTTGCGCGGACAGGCGCGACGCCTGCGCGCGCAGCGGCGAGTTTTTTTCGACCGCTACGCAATCGTGCAGCAGCGTGGCGGCGAACAGCACCTGCGCGTCGCCGCCTTCTTCCGCCTGAATGGCCGCGGCGTTTTTCCAGACGCGTTGCAGATGCGAGGTGTCGTGCGAGCCGTCGCCGTTGTCGTCGTCAGCGTGCGGCAGGAGGGTTCGGGCCAGATCCTGAAAGGGGGCGAAGGCGGCTTGGGTCATCGGCGCAGTTTGTGAAGAAAGCCGTCGATTATCGCGCATCGTTCGTCGAGTTCCGGTTTGGCGGCGGTGAACGAAGCGGGTCGGGCGTCGTCATACTATTTGAGCGGCCTGCAATGCGGACCCCGCGGCCGCGCAATTCGACGATGTAACGGAGTTGGCTATGAAGATCGTAAAGGGCAGTATCGTGGCGTCGGCGCTGATGATCGGTGCCGTTGCCGTAGCGTATGGACAGTCGGTCACGCAGCCGGGCGCCACCGGTGCGGCTGCCGCCAATGGCGCGCCTTCCGGCATGACCAACAACGCGGGTGCCACAGCGGGAACGGGTCCGGCAACGGCCGCCGGCATGAGCCCGATGTCGCCGGGCGTGGGAACGATGGGCGGCGCGGGCGCCGGTCCCGCGCTCAACACCATGCGGGCAAACGGCACGAGCCTGAACATGAACCCGGACCCGCGTGTGCCGAATCTCGCCGGCAAGGGCATGCCGCCGCGGAATTAGTCAGCAAGCTGCGTGCGTCCATCGCGTGATGGCCGCGTATAAAATGCACGCCTCGGCAAGCGGATCCGCTTCGACAGCAAGGAGATGGGCATGGCGTACGGCGAGCACAAATACAAGGTATCGGTGCAGTGGACCGGCAATCGCGGAAGCGGCACTTCCGGCTACCGCGACTATGGGCGCGAGCATGTGATTGCCGCGGGCAAGAAGCCCGATATTCCAGGTTCATCGGACGCGGCCTTTCTCGGCGACGCCAATCGCTGGAATCCGGAAGATCTGCTGGTCGCCTCGGCCAGCGCCTGTCACAAACTCTGGTATCTGCATCTGTGCGCGGATGCCGGCATCGTGGTGACCGCGTATCGCGACGACGCCGAAGGCACCATGCTCGACGATCCAAAGCAAGGCCGTTTTTCACAGATCGTTCTACGCCCGCGCGTCGTGGTTCGGGCGGGCGGCGATGTCGAACTCGCCGCGCACTTGCATCACGTGGCGCACGAGAAGTGCTATATCGCGAACTCGGTCAATTTTCCGATACTCTGCGAGCCGGTCATCGAAACGGACACGCATTGAACGAGGCAGGCCCCGGCCGCCGCTCGCCGGAGGAGCGGGCGGCGGCGCGGCGCTATCGATTCAGTGCAGCAGCGTCATCTGAACGACCTTCACGATCACCAGCGCGACCGCCACGATCAGATAGCCGCGCAGCACACCCATCCAGACACGCTTGGACATCGTCAATTGCGGCGCCGGCAGTTCGTCCAGAGGCGGCATGCGCCAGGCAGCGCGGGTTTCCTTCGACAGGCTGAGCTCGCTTTCGTGAGCCGCGGAGTTCTCTGAGTCCCGCCGCAGCTTGCGGACCACGACGGTGGCCGCGTAGCCTGCCACGGCCATCAGCGTGCCGCCCGCGAGCACTTCAAGAATCGCTTCGCCCGTGATGTCCGGATACATTACCGATGCCGTGAGAATGATGGATAGCATGACGAGCACCCAGACTACTGCGCCTGTGAAAACGTTGAGCTTCTTCGAGTTCACCCACGGTCCGAGGACCGCACGGTCGTTGCACAACAGCAGCAGAAACACGGTCGCGCTCGGCAGCAGCACGCCTGCGAGCGTCTGCACTGCTTCCGTCAGAAGGCCGAGCGGGCTGCCCGGAATCAGCACCAGCGTCGCCGCGGCCGCCACGATGCCGAAGTAGACGAGGTAGAAGCCCTTCGCGTCCGACACACCGCGATGCAGCGAGTGGCGAATCTTGAAGACGTCGCCGATCGCGTAGGCGGTGGACAACGACACTGCCGCCGCGCCGATGATGCACGCGTCGAGCAGCGCCACGGCGAACAGCACGGCGGGCGTGCGGCCGGCATATCTTTCGAGGTCGGCGATCACGCCGCCCGCATCGGTGAAATTGCCGGATTCCGGCTTGCCCGCGTAGAGCGCCGCGCAGAACGAGATCATGGCCACGGCGCCGATCATCACGAAGACGATACCGATCCACAGGTCGGCTTTTTCGTACTTCATGAAGCGCGGCGTGATGCGTTTATCGACGATGTAGCTCTGCTGGAAAAACAACTGCCACGGCGCGACGGTGGTGCCGACAATGCCGATCACGAGCAGCATCACGTCGCTGAGTTTCGAGTGGGCGGGCCAGCCGGGAATCAGAAAATCGTGTGCCATCTGGCCGGCCGGCGGATGAATCGACACCAGCACGGGCACCAGCAGCAGGCTCATCAGGCACAGGACCACGGCGAAGCGTTCGAAGCGCCGGAAGTTACCCGTGCTGACCGCGGCCATCGTCACCGCCGCCGCGATGCAGACGCCGGCCACTTTCGAAATGCCGAAGAATTGCAGCACGAACGTAATGCCGATGAACTCGGTCACGATCGTGAGCGCGTTCAGGATGAACAGATCGACCACGCTGAAGGCGCCCCAGAACTTGCCGAAGCGCTCGAAGATCAGCCGTGCGTGACCGACGCCGGTCACGGCTCCCAGACGCAGCACCATCTCCTGATTGACGAACAGCACGGGCACGAGCAGCAGCATGGTCCACAACAAGGTGGTGCCGTAGTTCTGTCCCGCTTGCGTGTAGGTGCCGAAGGCGCCGGCATCGTTATCGCCGACCATCACGATGAGGCCGGGCCCGAGAATCGCGAGCAGCGTGCGCACACGGGCCCACCAACTGTTGCGCGCACCCGTGTCGTGATGGGCGATGGTGCCGAGCGCGCCCTTGATATCGCCGAGGTGCGCGTCGTCGAGAACGGCGCTGCGGGGTGGTGAGACGTTGATTGGAGTGGACATGCTAGCCGCCTGAGTAGGTTTGATTGGATTGAGCGGGGCGCCTTCAGGATTCGCAGGGTGTACGCGGTCGAACGACGGCGGCGCAGGCGGATCGCGAAGGCGCGCTGAGCTGGGCGTGCGTAGTTACGAAGCGGTGTGCGAAGCGGGCAGCGAAGCGCGGCGCGACGCGAGCGCCTTGAGGCGTTGCCAGGCTGCCGCGAGCCAGTGCGGCGTGGTGTCGTGCAGCGCGAGAGCGGCGTCGCTGTGGGTGTGGGTTTGCTGCAGTGTCGGTACGAGGATGGCGAAGTACATGTTATTTCTCCGGGCGTATGGCTTGACGCGGATTGCGGAAAGCCAGCAGACACGGAGCGCGGCGCATCAGGCGCGGCGAAGGACGTCTACTTGCTTTCCTTAGGCAAATAAAGCTTTGCGTGCCCGCTCGGTCGTGACTGAGCGGCACTTAAGCGGCATATGGGATAACTGTCACTGTCCATGGTGGCTCCTAATCGGCGTTCAGTACGCACGTGTTTGTCCACGCGCCCGGCCGCGCCGTGTCGAACGAATCGAAACGGCGCGAGCGAACGCTGCCGCGAGCCGAGGCTCGCGACGCGATGCCATTCGACGAAACGCACGTGCGTAAGCACGTCCGCGGCCGGATGGCGCTAATCAAGGTGCACGGAGAGGGTTACTGCGGCGCGCACCGTCTGCCTGCTGGCAAGACGGCGGCTAAGAAAAGAGAGCGCGGGCGTCGGGCCGGTCAGGCAGTGAAGCTGTTCGAAAGTCGACTACTGCTGGTGTCCAAGGCATGGGCCCCGTTTGTGAAGACGGCGAATTTTAGGCACTCCGGCAAGAGGAAGTCAACATGCTTCGTTAAACGAAGCAAATATTCTTTTATGGGGCGTGGGGTAGGCCACGTTGTGGTTGCCGGAGGCGTCTTGTCTTTCAGTTTGGACAGGAAAGAAAGGCTAATGAAGGGTATGTTTTTGCCGCTGGCGCAGAGAGGATTGGGCTGATATCGCGGTCCGGGTTCCGTGTGCAACTCGGCCTGGTCCGGCGCCCGCACTGGCAATAAACACGAGGCGGTTGCCGCGCGTTTGTGACTCGCGGGTACAGGCGAGCGTGCCCAGTCGATGGAGCCGATTTCGGGCGCGCTTCGCCGCCGCTACACCGCGAAGCAGGCTTCGAGGCGTCTCAGCGATTGCCGTCGAGCAGATCGCCAAGCAGTTCGTCGAACGCGGCTTGCGCGTCTTCGAGTTCCTGCAGCGCGGCGTCGAACGTTTGCAGCGCGAACTGCGAAGGCTTGCCGCTGCCGGCCGGCGGGAATTGCGATTGCAGCGACGCGAACGCCGACTGCACGCGCTGCGTCGCGGTCAATACGCGCTGCATCGCCGCGGTTTCTTCGGCTCGCGCCTGTTCGTGATCCATGAGAACTCCGTATTCGTCTGGTCGGCTCGCGCCGTTTTCAAAGGGGTGACTATGCCACGTTCGCGTTCAGGACAGCGGCAAGCCGCCGTTGGCCTTCACTTCGCGCAACGACAGTGCCGATTCCACCGATGTCACGCCCGGCAGGCTGCGCATCTCGTCGCGCATGAAGGTGCCGTAGTCGTCGAGGTCGCGTGCCACCACCTGCAAGATGTAGTCGGCGCTGCCCGACACGTTGTGACACGCCAGGATTCGCGGGATGGCCTGCACCTCGCGCTCGAAGCGCGTCGCCACCGTGCGGTCGTGCACGGCAAAACGCACGTAGACGAACGCGACCACGCCGAAGCCGAGCGCGGAGCGTGACAGCATCGCGCGGTACTGGTCGATATAGCCGTCGTTTTCGAGGCGCTTGAGACGGCGCGCGCAGGGCGTTTCGCTCAGGCCGACCGTTTCGGCCAGCCGCGCATTCGACATGCGGCCATCTTTCTGCAGCGCGGCGAGGATCGCGCGGTCTGTTTTATCGAGGTCGGTTGTCATGGCTCAGTGGTGCTGATCACGGATTGGAGGAAAGCATAGGCTTAAGCCGCAATGTTAGCGCATTCCTCCAAACATGAGCACACGAGGCCGGTAATTCGCCAGCAAACCCTCCGCCGACGATAGCAAGATAGAGCCTTGAAAACAGGAGACTTTCATGATTTCCGCACATCTGCTGGCCGTGTATATCGCAGCGCTTTTCGTCGTCTATGCCGTGCCCGGACCGGACATGGCGCTGGTGCTGCAAACCAGTATCGGACGCGGCGTGCGCAGCGGTTTCGCGGCTGCCGGCGGCCTCGGTCTCGCGCGCGCGGCGCACGTCACGCTCTCGGCATGCGGGGTGGCCGCGCTGTTGCGCAGCGCGCCCTGGCTGTACGACGTGGTGCGCTATGGCGGCGCGGTTTATCTCGCATGGGTGGGGATTCAGATTTTTCGTTCGCCGGTGTTCGCGCTGCCTGACGGCACAACTGCGGGTGCTACCGCAAGCATCGAGCCACGCCCGCTGCGGGCCGCTTTTGTCAAAGGCCTGCTGACCAACTTGCTGAACCCGAAAGCGCTGCTGTTCTGCTCGGTGCTGCTGCCGCAGTTCGTGCGCCCGGAGGCGGGGCCGGTGGCCGTGCAGATGGTCGAGCTCGGTCTGGTGCTGCTCGCTATCGGCGCCTGTTTCGACGTGATGTATGCAATCGGTGCCGCCCGGATCGCCGGCTGGATGCGAGCCCATCCGCTCGCGCAAACGCTGCAGCGCTGGACCTTCTCGGCGGCGCTGATCGGCTTCGCGCTGCGGCTCTCGCTGGACTGATTCCGGCTGGATACGGCGCGGCGCGTCTTCGGACCGCCCACGCGGCCAACCGCGCAAGAGAGGCCGCTTACTTGCTCAGCTTATGCTCGCGCCGCGAGCGGTCCTCGATGATTTTCCTGCGATGCTTGTCTTTCATCTTCTTCCAGCTTTTGCATTCGTCGCGCGTGCGCAGGCAGCCGATGCAGAAGCCGGTTTTACTGTCGAACTTGCAGATGTCGATGCAGGGTGACGCGATGCTCATGGCGAATGGCAATTAAAGTCAATGCGGCGACTCTCGCATGCGCCGTGCCCGCACGCAAAGTGATTGTGTTAATAAAGCCAATAGAGAGCCACACCTTGTTCGTGGCAACACAATCACTCGCTGTCACTCTCAATGAAAACTTTTCTGCTTTATGCCGTGACCGCCATTGCTGAAATCGTCGGTTGCTATTTGCCGTGGCGGTGGCTGAAAGAGGGCGGTTCGATCTGGCTGCTGGTGCCGGGCGCGCTCAGCCTCGCGCTGTTCGCCTGGCTCCTGACCTTGCACGGCACCGCCGCAGGCCGCGTGTATGCGGCTTACGGCGGTGTGTATGTGGCAGTGGCGATTGCCTGGCTATGGTGCGTCGACAAGGTGCGGCCCACGCTGTGGGACGCCGCCGGCGTGGCCTTTACGCTGGCCGGCATGGCGATCATCGCGTTCCAGCCGCGCGTTTGAGCTGGCCGGGACGCGGATCTTTGCGCTCCCCATGATGCATCTCTCTGTGAGCGCTCATTGCCCTATCTGCGCAACCGTCAAACCTGCGCAGGCGCGCCCTCTTACTTGATGCCGCCGAGATAGTCGAGTTTGCCGAGTTCGACGCCGTTGTGACGCAGAATGTCATACGCCGTCGTGACGTGAAAATAGAAGTTCGGCAACACGAAACCGAGCAGATACGACAGGCCCGTGAACTCGACCGGACCCGTGCGCATCTTCAGCGTGATCGCGCGTTCTTCGGAGCCGTCGATCTGCTCCGCATTGAATTCCTTCAGATAATCGATCGTCTTTTGAAGGCGGGCAATCAGTTCTTCAAAAGTCTGTTCGACGTCTTCGTACTTCGGCGCTTCGACGCCGGCCAGACGCGCGGCGCAGCCCTTCGCGGTGTCGCTGGCGATATAGACCTGACGCGTCAGCGGCAGCATGTCCGGTGCGAGCCGGCCGGTGGTGAACACCGTGGGCTCGATCTGTTTCGCGGCGGCATGCGCTTCGGCTTTGCCCAGAATGACCTGCAGGTTCGTCAGGCCGCGGATCAACACGGGCAGTGATGCTTGATACATCGAAATTGACATGGGGCTTCCTCTGATTCTTTTGATCGTGCGCGCGGATGGCGCGCGAGGCAACGTAACGGCTGGATTGCCGCTGCAGCATCATAGCGCGAGCGATGAAGGATGCGCATCGAGCGACACGACGTTAGCCATTCGGACAACTGCCGCGCGCGCCGGAACTGTGTTTGAATGGATTGGTCGGACAGTTTGACGTCCTTGATCAGCAAACTTGCCGCCGGCTTCAGGCAATGAGGTTGTGCAGGCGCGTGGCATGCTGCTTCCACCCCGTGGAGCGCGCCGCCACGCTAACCGGAGAGTAGACCATGGTCAATAAGCACCCGCTGCCAGGCAGTGAACGCACAGTGGAACAGGGTTCGAAAGTCGTGGGGCAATGCGATCCGGCGCAGCGGATCGAAGTGTTCGTCATGCTGCGCCGTCAGCAGCAGGCGCAGTTCGACGCGCTGATGAGCAAGATCGAAGCCGGCGACCCCGGCGTCAAGCCGCTCTCGCGCGAGACGCTCGCCAAGGATTACGGCGCCGCGCCCGACGACATCGCCAAGGTCAAGGCCTTCGCCACCGCACACGGTTTGACGGTGGTGCGTGAAGATCCAGCCGCGCGCACGGTGCTGCTGAGCGGCACGATTGCCCAGTTCCAGGACGCGTTCGCCGTCAAGCTGGAACACTACGAACACCACTCGACCGGCCAGTTTCGCGGGCGTACCGGCACGATCAGCGTGCCCGACGATCTGCACGGCGTGGTGCAAGCCGTGCTCGGCCTCGACAACCGCCCGCAGGCGCGTCCGCACTTTCGCATCCGGCCGCCGTTCCAGCCGGCCCGCGGTCATCAGGTTTCGTTCACGCCGCCGCAACTCGCGTCGCTCTACCACTTTCCGCAGGGTGACGGCGGCGGTCAGTGCGTCGGCATCATCGAACTGGGCGGTGGATATAACACCAGCGACCTCAAGTCCTACTTCGCGAGCCTCGGCGTCGCATCGCCCAAGGTGAAGTCGGTCGGCGTCGATCAGGGCAGCAACCAGCCGACCGGCGACCCGAACGGACCGGACGGCGAAGTCACGCTCGACATCGAAATCGTCGGCGCGATCGCGCCCGGCGCGTCGATCGCGGTGTATTTCACACAGAACAGCGACGCCGGCTTCATCGACGCGGTGAGCCGCGCGGTGCACGATACGACCAACAAGCCGTCGGTGATTTCGATCAGTTGGGGCGGCCCGGAGTCGAACTGGACCAGCCAGTCGTTGCAGGCCTTCAACAGCGTGCTGCAGTCGGCGGCGACCCTCGGCGTGACGGTCTGCGCGGCGTCGGGCGACAGCGGTTCGAGCGATGGCGCGGGCAGCGGCGACCAGGTCGACTTCCCGGCGTCGAGCCCGTATGTGCTGGCCTGCGGCGGCACGAGCCTCACTGCGTCGGGCACCTCGATCTCGCACGAGGCGGTCTGGAACGACGGCGCGCAGGGCGGCGCGACCGGCGGCGGGGTGAGCCAGGCGTTCCCGGTGCCGGGGTGGCAGAAGGGCTTGTCCGCCACCTCGTCGAGCGGCGGCAAGAAGGCGCTCAGCGGGCGCGGCGTGCCGGACGTGGCGGGCGACGCTTCGCCAGTGACCGGCTACAGTGTATTGATCGACGGTACGCAGACGGTGGTCGGCGGCACCAGCGCGGTGGCGCCGCTGTGGGCCGCGCTGATCGCGCGCATCAATGCGGCGAAGGGGCAGCCGGCCGGCTTTATCAACCCCAAGCTGTACAAGGCGAGCGGCGTGTGCAACGACATCACGCAAGGCAACAACGGCAGTTTCTCGGCATCCGCGGGTTGGGATGCCTGCACGGGGCTCGGCAGTCCCAATGGTCAGAAGGTGGCGGCCGCACTATAGTCTGCAACACACGCCTCGAAGGAAGTCCTTCGGGGCGACATAAAAGACGTGAACGAAGACGTGAACGAACCCATGGAGCGATCATGACGAATACCGAGTCAGCTTCTGTTAGTCCGCAGCCGTCGCACAATTCTCATGCTTCGGGCGCACCGGCGGCCACGCCCGCGCCCGCCAGCGCGCCGCACAAAGCCGGCGATCAGCCGTTCTTCGATCCGGTCGCCTACGGCAACGGGCCGGACGATTCCGTCACCGCAACCGATGAAAGCGCCGCGATCACGCATCACTCGATCACCATCGGCGGGCACAAGATCAACTACACGGCGACGGCGGGCCACCTCGTTATCGTCGACCCGAGCAGTTCACAGCCGGAAGCCCGGATGTTCTACGTGGCGTTCACGCAGGACAAGCAGAAGGAAGAAGCCCGGCCGGTCACGTTCTTCTATAACGGCGGCCCGGGATCGTCGTCGGTGTTCGTGCTGCTGGGCTCGTTCGCGCCGCGCCGCATCAAGACGTCGATGCCGAGCTTCACGCCGCCCGCGCCGTATTCGATGGAAGACAATCCGGACAGCCTGCTCGACAAGAGCGACCTCGTCTTCATCAACCCGGTCGGCACCGGCTACTCGGCGGCGATCGCGCCGAAGAAGAACCGCGACTTCTGGGGCGTCGACCAGGACGCGGACTCGATCAAGCAGTTCGTCAAGCGCTTTCTGACCAAGAACAACCGCTGGAATTCGCCGAAGTACCTGTTCGGCGAGTCGTATGGCACGGCGCGCAGTTGCGTGCTGGCGTACCGCTTGCACGAAGACGGCGTCGATTTGAACGGCATTACGCTGCAATCGTCGATTCTCGATTACACGCAGGCCGGCAACCCGGTCGGCGCGCTGCCCACGGCGGCCGCGGACGCGTGGTATCACAAGAAGCTCGGCATCGCGCCGCGGCCGACCGATCTCGGTACGTTCGCCGAGGAAGTGGCGCAATTCGCGCGCACCGATTATCTGGCCGCGCTGCGCAAATTTCCGACCACCGACACGGCAACGGTCGAAAAGCTCAGCGAATACACCGGCATCGACAAAACGACCTTGCTCGCGTGGAGTCTGGATATCGCGTCGTACGACAGCCGGGGCAATTCGCTCTTCCTGACCACGCTGCTGAAATCCAAAGGTCTCGCGCTCGGTGAGTACGACGGCCGGGTGACAGCGATCGGCACGGGTATTGCCGGCAAGATCGACCCGAATTCCGGCGGTAACGACCCGACCATGACGGCGGTCACCGGTGTCTACACGACGATGTGGAACGTGTATCTGAACGAGCAGTTGAAGTACACGTCGAATTCGTCGTTCACGGACCTGAACGACCAGGCCTTCCAGTACTGGGACTTCAGTCACATCGATCCGACCGGCGCGCAGAAGGGCGTCGATTCGAAGGGCAACATCATTCTGTACACCGCCGGCGACCTGGCCGCCGTGATGGCGCTCAATCCCGATCTGAAGGTGCTGTCGGCGAATGGCTTCTTCGATTTCGTGACGCCGTTTTATCAGACCGTGCTCGATCTGCAGCAAATGCCGTTGCTCAGTCAGCAGGTCCGGCAGAATCTGTCGGCGCGCTTTTATCCATCGGGGCACATGGTCTATCTCGACGGCGGATCGCGCACCGCGCTAAAGGCCGATCTCGCGAAGATGTACGACACGACCGTGTCCAACACGCAGGCGCTATTCCGGATCCGCGCTCTGCAGGCGCGTGTGCCGAGAGTCGCGACGGATTGACGCGTCGCGTGGCAGACGGGACGCGCGCGGGATGCCGGCATCGCGGGGTCAGCGGGCAGAGGGATGCGTAGGGCGGCATCGGGATTGGCGACGCGCGAGTGGTGGCGTCGCCGGTTCCCGCAGCCTGTGAAATCCGCGAAATGCGGCCTAT
This sequence comes from Paraburkholderia sediminicola, assembly GCF_046027355.1. Taxonomy (GTDB): domain Bacteria; phylum Pseudomonadota; class Gammaproteobacteria; order Burkholderiales; family Burkholderiaceae; genus Paraburkholderia; species Paraburkholderia sediminicola_B. Next base: position 176,188 of record NZ_JAQQEK010000016.1, read on the forward strand.
GCGCGCGGCGCGCATAGGCAGGCTTTTTTACTTAAGCATATTGAATGTGTTTTAATTAGTCTGCGAATTGAACTATTGCGTGCCGCTCCCGGCGCGCCGACGAATGAACGCAGGCATTGCAGACAGGCGTCGCACCGACCATTCCAGCGACCCGACCAGCAGTACGTATGACACGGCTCCGCCGGCGCTCGCGCGCCGGTGCGGCGTTGCGCGTCCCCTCGGCAATACGCGCTTTGCGCTCGCGCTCGGCTTCACGGCGCTGCTCACGTTGCGCATGGGCGACGCTCACGCGCAGGACCTTGGCATGCTCGACGAACGTGTCACGCAGCAATCGGTGGGGGACACGATTTGCCGCCCCGGTTACGCGGACACGGTTGCGCCGCCGTTCGACGAACTGATGGCGCACAAAGACCGCATGCTCGCCGCGCGCGGCATCGATGCGGACAACGGCGCCGCCTTCGCGCTCGACCGGCGTGTGCCGATCGTGCTCGGCGGTTCGCCGGACGCTCCCGCCAATCTCGATCTTCTGCCGTGGGCGGGCCACCAGGGCGAGCGCCGCAAGGCGCGCGCGGCGGTCATGCTCAAGCGCTGCGTCTGCGAAGGCAAGCTGAGCCTCGCCGAAGCGCAAGCCGCGATCGTCGGCAACTGGTCGGTGGTTTATTCGGGTTTCAGTCAAACGTCTTGCGACGTGAGCCGGCTCGACGTGGCCACCGGTGGCGACAATGGCCACGGCGCCGGCCGAGACAACCCGCCATGAAGCCGGCTGCCTCGTCTGTGGCGCCTGCTTCGTTCATTCGCATCTATTCAGTCGCGCGGCTTGCAACTCGCAGGCCGTGGCCCCATCTAGTTTTCGGAGAATCACCATGATCCATTCACGTCTTGCCGCGATGGCGGTTTCTTTCGGCTGCCTGTTCGGCAGCACCGCGGTGTTCGCGGCGGAGCCGGTGCGCTGCGGCCAGGCCGACACGCTGAAGATTCGCGGCGATGTGCCCGCGGCCATCAGCTTCGACGTGTACCGCCAGTTGCGGCCGTTGAGCGCGCAACGTGTTGCGCTGTTCCAGTCGGCCGGCGAGGTGAAGCGCCTGCCCGACGGTCTCGCGGTATGCGAAGTCGCCGACGACGGCGTCGACGATCCGTCCGCGGTGCTGGTTCAACTGCCGCAGGGCAAGAACGCATGGTGGGTGAGTTCGGCCAACGTGCAAGCGGCAGACTGATCGCGACGACCAGTCCGCCTTTTGCGCAGGTCCCCCGCAGGATGCCGTGGCGATGCGTGTCGCGGCCCGGTTTTAGCGTTCAGCGTCCGCGTTTGACGCGTTTGCCGGGCCTGTAGCGGGAAATGAACAGCTGTTTTGCTATTTTTGACGCCGCTTATTCAGGTACAGTGCATTAACGGAGATATTTAAGTCCGTTTTTTGACGACACTGTGTTACATCGCTTTTATTGTCGATTGTGGCTATCCTGAGTACAGGACGAAATTCGCAGGGGAGAATTAAATGATCGCCTTCTATTTGTCATTGGCCGCTTTGGGCGCCGCCGGCGCTGCATTGATCCGCCAACTCGCTGCCGCGCAGGCGAAACAGCGTGGCGCATTGCGCCCTGTGCGCGTGCAATCCGCGGATCGCGGCACAGGCCGCAACGCGCGCAGAGGGTAGGCCGCATGAACCTGATCGTGCGCAATATCGCGGAATCGTGCAGCGAGCAGGAAGTGCGGGAATTCCTCAAGCACGAACTTGGGCATTACGCGAAAAACATCGAGGTCGTCGACGCGGGTAAGCCCAGCGCTTACGCCACGGTCGAGCTGGACGCGGAAGTGCCCTATGTGGGCGACGTGATCGCACGGCAGATTCACGGCAAGCAGTTGGGCGGGCAGACGCTGGAAGCCAGCGCCGATCTGTTCACCGACGAACCGCCGGCGGCTCAGTAACCTGACGCTGTCGTTTCACCCCGAATGCGGCGCGTGACCAGCGCGCCCAAGCTGGCGCATTGCCGACCTTGTCGCATTCAACGTATCACCTGCGCATCCATCCCTTCGTCAATCTCCGCTTGCCTGCACCGGTCAATCGAACGGCGTGTACGGCAACGCCCGCTTGTGACGCGTGACGTCGTAAAAGCGCAAGATGGTCGCGCGCGCCGCATCGCTCACGGGTTTGCGCTCCAGAAAGTCATCGATGGCATCGTACGGAATGCCATAGGCATCCTCATCGGGCCGTTGCGGACGCAACATTTCGAGGTCGGCGGTCGGCACCTTGTGCGCTAATACTTCCGGTGCGCCCAGCGCTTTGGCCACGGCGCGTACGCGCCGCTTGTTGAGTCCTGCGAGCGGCAGCACATCGGCGCCGCCGTCGCCGAACTTCGTGAAAAAGCCCATCACCGATTCGGCCGCGTGATCCGTGCCGATCACCACGCCGCCCCGTGCACCGGCCACCGCGTACTGCGCGATCATGCGCTGTCGCGCCTTGATATTGCCGTGCACGAAGTCCTGTTGCGATTCGTCCTTGTATAGCACGCCGCTATGGTCCAGCGCGGCGAGCATGGCATCGGCGGCGGGTTTGATATCGATGGCGAGATTTTTGTCCGCGCGAATAAAGCGCAATGCCTGTTGCGCGTCGGCTTCGTCTTTCTGTTCACCGTAAGGCAGACGTATTGCGACGAAGTGCGCGTCGTAATGTTCGGCGCGCAACCGTTCGACCGCGAGTTGCGCAAGCCGGCCGGCAGTCGTCGAGTCGACGCCGCCGCTGATTCCGAGCACATACGTTTTCAGGCCGCTGCCGCGCAGATAGTTCGCGAGGAAAGCGACCCGACGCTCGATTTCATACGCAGCGTCGAACTCGGCGCTGATGTGCATTTCTTCAGAGATGCTTGCCTGGCGTGCGACTGGATCCTGTTGCGTCATGATTCCTCTTTGCTCCTCGCGCGCTCGCGCAAATGTCGAACCGTTACCGGCCTGGGTTCAATTCACCTTTGCGCCGCTTTGAATCTGCCGCATTGATCGGCAAAGGTGTTCGGTCATTACGGCGATATCAATGAATCGTCCAATGTTCATCGACAGATCGCAATGTGCTTAGTAACATCCTCGTTCCGAGAGCGCCGCATGAGCCGGCGAGCAGTCAATAATAATCAGGTTTGCTCAAACACGCGATGAACCACCCCAACCGGCCTGGCCAGCCTGTACTGGACCGTCTGACTTTCGCGTCGGTCAATCGTCCGCGCGACGTGTCGTGCATGTCGTATCGACTTTCCGTGCGGAGCATCGCGCGTACATTGCCTTCTTTTCGCCGTTTGACGCGTGCGTTGAGCGCAGCGTTTTGCATGTTGTCATGCGGTGCGGCGATCGCAGCCTCGGCACCCGTTGCGGCATCGGCGGCAACGCCGCCGAATCGTCCGGCGGCCGCCGTCAATGCGTCGGCAGTCGCGATGCCCGATGCCGCCGGCGTGGTCGATCCGCGTCGCGCGTTCGTGCTGCGGGGCGTGTTCGCGCAGAACGTCACGCGCAAATTGAAAGTGTCTGCAGCGGATCAGCGAGCCTATGCCGATCGGCTGCAAGCCGCGCTCGGCGCGCACATGCTCGGCGATCTGTCGGGCGAGTATGTCGTGCTGGTCGATCGCAACGCCAACGTGCAGGCGCTCTTCATCTATTTTCGCGCCGCGCCGGCCGACAGCTGGCAGATGATCGGCGCGTCGCCGGTTTCGACGGGGCGGCCGGGCGAGTACGACCACTTCATCACGCCGCTCGGCGTGTTCGAACATACGCCGGCCAACATGGATTTCCGCTCGGAAGGCACGGAGAACGAAAACCATATTCGCGGCTACGGCAAGCGTGACATGCGGATCTTCGACCTCGGCTGGGCCCAGGGCGAGCGCGGCTGGGGCAAGGGCGGCATGTCGCAGATGCGCTTCCAGATGCATGCCACCGACCCCGACCGCCTCGAGTCGCTGCTCGGCATTCGTCATTCGAAGGGCTGCGTGCGCATTCCCGCGTCGCTCAATTCGTTTATCGATCACTACGGCATTCTCGACGCCGAATATGCGGCGCTCGTCGAGTCGGGTAAATCGCTGTGGGTGTTGAAGAGTGACCGGCAGGTGACGCCGTGGGCCGGGCGTTATATCGCCGTGGTGGATTCGGCGCGCAAGAGCCGCCCGGCTTGGGCGCCCGCGCCCGGCGGCAAGGCACGCGCCAAAGTGCCGGCTGGGGCGGACACGGCGGATTGATTCGCGGTGGCGCTGCTTATCGCGAGCGCGTCACTCATCAGGACCGCGACGCTTATCGCGAGCGGGCTGCCTGGCACGATCGCGCCGTTTTATCGCGAGCACGTCGTTTATCTAGTTTGCGCGGTTCGTCGCGAGCGCGTCGCTCACAAGACCGGGCCGCTCCTCGCAAGCGCGTCGCTCACCAAGTCGTGCGGTTCACCACGACCACGCCACCCATCACGACCGCGCCAGCAACACCCCTAGCAACGCAACGACAAACCCGGCGATCTGCAACGGCACCAGCGTCTCTCCGAACCCCACATAACCCTGCAGCGCGGCGAGCGGCGGGGCGAGAAACATCAGCGCGGTCGCGCGCGCCGCGTCGCCGCGCCTGACCATCCACACCAGCAACGTGACGCTGATGCCGGAGAGCATCACGATTCCCCACGCGAGCGATCCCCACAGCGTGGCGGACGCAATCCAGCGATGTTCGCCGAGCGCCAGCGCAAGCACCGCCGCGACGAGCGCGGCGCCGAAGTTCTGCACCGCGCTCGCGCTGCGAATGTCGGCCTTGGCCAGCGAACTCTTCTGAAACAACGTGCCCGCTGTAATCGCGCCGATCGCGGCGATCGAGATCAGCACGACCAGCCATGCGGGCGCGCTGCCGTGCGGCGTCGGCGCCGTGGCCGCGATCAGCTTCGGTTCGAGCACCAGCACGACGCCGGCGAGGCCGAGCGCCATGCCGGTCCAGCCGCGCCGCGACAGCCGCTCGCCGAACAGCGGCGCCGCGACCGCGGCCGTCGCCAGCGGTTGCAGCGCGCCGAGCAATGCCATCACGCCGGCGCTCAAGCCTTGGGCGACGGCCCAGTAACCGGCGCCGAGATAGACGCCTTGCAGCAGCGCGCCCGCGACTAGATGTTTGCCGAAGTCGCGCCCGCTCGGCCACGTGGCGCGTGCAATCAGTGCGGCGAGCGCGAATATCAGCGCCGTGCCGCCGAAGCGCGCCAGCAGGAAAAGGTTGGGATCCGCGTACGGCGTGATCGCGCGCGCGACCACGAAACCGGTCGACCACAACACGACGAAAACAGCGGCGATAAAGGAAGCGAGCATCGGAAAGCGTTACGAGAAAAGCAGCCATCTTGTCGGGAGACGCAACGGGCGTCTTGTTCGAAGCTGCAATCGGTCAAACGCGTTGAACCGCGAACCGACGCAAATCACCACATCAGCAGCACCGTCCCCGCGCCGAGCACACCGCCACACACCGCACACGCCCACAGCAGCACACGCGTGCGCCGGTATTCGCGGCCGATCTCCGCCATCAGTTGCGCATTCTGCTGCGGCGTGCGCACGCGATCATGCTCGTGTTGCAGATAGCGAACCGCCAGTTGTGGCAAACGCGGCAGCATATGCGCGAGATGCGGCAACTCGCGCCCGATCCGTTTGATCCAGCCGCGGTGATCGACGTCGCGCCGCGCGATATCCGCCAGCACGCCGCGCGTGATGTTCCACGTATCGACACCCGGATGCAGCGCGCGCGCCAGCATTTCCGCTTGATGAAACGAGCGCTGCGCGGTCGCGAGCCGCCCGGGCACCGCGCCCTCGAGCGGATGCACCGCATGCAGCAGATGATGAAACAGCGAACCCGCCGACCGGTCTTCCGGCTCGGCCGCGAAATGCGCTTCCGCGCGCGTGCGCAATTCGGCTTCGAGCACCTCGGCGCGTGTGTCGTGCGGCACGTGTCCGGCATCGCGATGCATTTCGGCGAGCCGCCCGTAGTCCTGGTCGAACAGCGCGGTCGCGCCGTGCACGAAGAACTCGCGCTCGTCGGTCGAGAGGCTCGACATGATCGAAAATTCCGCCAGCACGAGGCGCCCCAGCGTGTCCGGTTCGATGCTCACGCGCACGCGGCGGCCATCGAGCGTCGCGTGAAAGAAGCCATGCTCGAAGGCCTGCTCGGTCACCACTTCGACGATATGCGCGGCCAGTGGCGCGAGCTTGATGTGATGTGCGTGCAGGCCGGGCAAGTCGCTCGCCGGCAAGGTGCTGACGCGTTGCATCGTCAGCGTGTAGGGGGTGCAGAGGTCCCAGATCACGTCCGGCACCACGATGCGCTTGTCGCCGTCGAAATGATGGCCGGTCTGGCTGAGATTGGCGGCTTCGGCGCGCAGATCGAAGCGGCGCAGGATGTCGTCCGTGAAGGTCTGCGCCAGCGAGCGCAATTGCAGGCGGCGCGCGGTGCCGGAGAACTTCTCCAGCCAGCGCGCGACCCAGCGCAACAGCGCAAGTTCGTCGCCGATCTGTTGCAACTGGTCGGCGCGCACCAGCTTGATCGCTACCTCGTGATGGCCGTTTACCGGCACCAGCAGCCGCGCGAGATGCGTTTGTTCGGCGAAGCCGCCGCGCACCGGCACCAGATCCACGGCGCTGAACAGCGTGGCGAGCGGTCTGCCGAAAGCGCGCGCCAGCGCCTGTTCGGACTCGTGCGGCGGCAGCGGGGCTTCCATGTGATCGATCGCGTCGATGGCGTCGTGCAAGGTGCCGGTCGCGAGTTCGGGTCGTTCGACGAGCGTTTGTGCGAATCGGCCCGCGAGCGGCCCGAGCGCCGGCAGCACGCCGCTCAGGCTCTTGCCGCTACGTTCGGCCGTGTGCAAACGGCCGACCAGTTCGATCATCCAGTGCAGCTTGTGGTCTGCCGGCGCGGCAAGCCAGATCAGGCGCGCGCCGTAACGCAGCGCGTGGAGCAGCAACAGTAGACGGCGAAACAGTGGCGGCATCGGCAGTTCGGTTGACGGACCATGCGGCGTCCACAACTATCGGAGGACATTCGCGCACGGCCAGGGCGTTCAGGTTAGCAGGTAAGCGCGTGGAGAGGAGCATCGCCGCGCCACGCGTAATACAATACGCCGGCCTTCTCCAACCGTGGCGAAACCCAAGCGTGCCGGCTTCCGGCCTTTCATCGATGCTCGCAGAACAACGTCACCAATACATCCTGGCGCAAGTCGCCAAAACCGGCGCGCTCTCGGTCGCGGAGCTGGTGCGCGAACTGAACGTGTCGCGCGAGACCATTCGCCGTGACCTGAACGCGCTGGCCGGGCGCGGCCTGCTGGTCACGACGCATGGCGGCGCGCTGTCGAGCGACCGGCGCGAGCCCGACCTCGATACCCGCGAAGCCGCGAATGCCGGCGCGAAGCGCGCCATCGGCGAACGCGCGGCGGAGTTCGTGCCGGACGGCGCGTCGCTGATCATCGATTCGGGCAGCACCACGCAGGCGGTGGCGCGGGCGTTGCTCGACCGGCATCGGCTGTCGGTATACACGAACGATTGGCGGATCGCGCTGCTGCTCGGCCGCCGCAACGACAACCGCATCACGCTGCTGGGCGGCGAGCTGTCCGACATCGAAGATGCCACCTTCGGGCTCGATACCGTCCATCAATTGACGCAGTATCACGCGGACTTCGCCTTCATCGGCGCGGGCGGGATTTCGCCGGACGGCTATCTGACCGACTACAGCCGCATGGCCGCCGAGGTGCGCAGCCGCATGATCGCCGCGGCGGACATGGTGGTGGTCGTCGCCGATCATTCGAAGTTCGGCCGCGTGACGCCGGTGCGCATCAACGGGATCGAGTCGGCACGTTATCTGGTGACCGAGCTGGCTCCGGAGCGCACGCTCGGCAAGGCGATCACGGCGCATGGTCCGGAAATCCTGATCGCCTGAACGCGCCCCGGCTTACCCAGCTATTTCACGCGGATGCCCAGCCGCTCGAGCGTGCGGCCGATCGCGGCCACCGCGTTGTGAAGTTCGTTCGCATCGATTGCGCCGATGCAACCCACGCGAAACGTTTCCACTTGCGTCAGCTTGCCCGGATACAGCACGTAGCCGGCTTCGCGCACGGCGGCATAGAACGCCGCGAATTGCCACGCCGGGTCGCGTGGCGCGTGGAAGGTGACGATCACCGGCGCCTGCACCTCGGGCCTCAGAAATGGCTCGAAGCCGAGCGCCTTCATTCCGCTGACCAGGGCCGCGCAGTTGCGTGCGTAACGGGCGCCACGCGCCGTCTGGCCGCCCTCGGCGCTGAACTGGTCGAGCGCCTCGCGCAACGCCGCCACCACATGGGTCGGCGGCGTGAAGCGCCACTGCGTCGTCTTCTGCATATAGACGTATTGGTCGTGCAGATCGAGCGCGAGCGACGGCGAACGGCCTTCGCTGTCCTCCAGCACGCTGCGCCGCACAATCACGAGGCCCATGCCCGGCACGCCTTCGAGGCACTTGCCGCTCGCCGAGATCAGCACGTCGATGCCGCCGCGGCGCAGGTCGATCGGCAACGCGCCGAACGAACTCATGGCGTCGACGATCAGGCTCTTGCCGTGCCGCTGACATACCGCGGCGATATCGTCGAGCGGATTGAGCAGGCCGGCGCTCGTTTCCAGATGCACCAGCGCGACGTGGCTGATGCGCGAGTCGCGGTTGAAGGCGTCTTCGATGGCGGCGGCGCCGGCCGGTTCGTCCTCGCGCAACGCCAATTCGATGTAGGCGATGCCCATTCGCTGCAATATTTTGATCAGCCGGGCACAATACGCGCCGTTGTTCGGAACCAGCACACAGCCCTGGCGCGGCACCAGCGTACCGAGGGCCGCTTCGACCGCGAACGTTCCGCTGCCTTGAAGCGGCACGCATACGTAGTCATTTTCACCATGTACGATCTTCAGGAGGTCGGCGCACACGCTGTGGGTCATGCGGTTGAACGCGGCGTCCCACGAACCCCAGTCGCGCAGCATCGCTTCGCGCGTCCGGGGTGAGGTGGTGAGCGGCCCCGGGGTCAACAGGATTGGGTCGTTTCCAAGGATCACACAAGCCTCCGTCGTCATCTGAACGAGCGCCGCCCAGACCGGGCGACGAAAAGATTGATTTGGATATTATTGGCGAATTGTGTCATTTTTTGGAATTCTGCAGAATCGTCATGGCGTTGTCATGGAAACCTGTGATCCTTGCCGTGCCCATTCAGGCATGGCCGGCAGCGCGAGTGACGTAGCTGGGCTGTGAGTCAGGCTGGACAAGAGGCAGCAAAGTTGTTGGCAATCTGCAATCCGCATGAATCTGCACGACAGCTTGATGCGGGCAACACGCAAGCGGCGCGGCGCTACCGCCGTTCAATCACAACAGGTATCGGGATCTCCCGACCGTCTGGTTTTTTGCCTTTCGGAGAAAGCGACATGACAAAGACGAATTCCCTTCACGCCACGGCCGGCCTCGTACGCAAACTGCTGCCGGCGCTGGTCGCCGCAGCAGCATTCGGCGCCACCGCCATGCAGGCGCACGCGGCCGACGCCGTGGTGCTGTACACCGCCGACGGCCTCGAGAACCTCTATAAGGATGTGCTGCCGGCCTTCGAAAAGAAGGAAGGCGTGAAGGTCAACATCGTCACGGCGGGTAGCGGCGAAGTGGTGAACCGCGCCACCATCGAAAAGGATCAGCCGAAGGCCGACGTGCTCGTCACGCTGCCGCCGTTCATCCAGCAAGCCGACCAGAGCGGCCTGCTGCAGGCTTATCAGAGCGCCAACTACAAGAACGTGCCGGCGATCGCCAAGGCGTCGAACGGCGCGTGGGCGACCTTCGTGAACAACTACTTCTCGTTCGCGATCAATCCGGAAGTCACCAAGACCCAGCCGAAAACCTTCGCCGACCTGCTGCACCCCGACTTCAGCGGCAAGGTCGCCTACTCGAACCCGGCCACGGCGGGCGACGGTATGGCCGTGATCATCCTGACCTCGTCGCTGATGGGCGAGGATAAGGCGTTCGACTATCTGAAGAAGCTCGAAAACAGCGCCAAGTTCCATACCAAGGGCACGGGCTACCTCGACGTGCTGCTCTCGCGTAACGAAATCGCGGTCGCCAACGGCGACCTGCAAATGGATCTGGACGACGCGGCCAACGGCGGCCTGTCGCTCAAGCCGATTTTCCTCGCGCACGAAGGCGGCCAGCCGACCACGTTCCAGTTGCCGTACGCGATCGGCCTGATCAAGAACGGTCCGAACCAGGCGGAAGGCAAGAAGCTGATCGACTACCTGATGTCGAAGGAAGTGCAGGCGAAGGTGCCGGACATCTTCGGTATTCCGGGCCGCACCGACGTTCCGCTCGCCGGCAAGAACGGCGAAGCGGTCAAGCAGGCTATCGCGGGCGTGAAGCTCATTCCGGTGGACTGGAATCAGGTGATGGCGAAGAAAGCCGACTGGACGGCGCGCTGGAAGAACGACGTGATCGGTTCGTCGGGCAAGCAGCTCGAAGTGGTCAAGCCGAAGTAAGCCGTCGTTCGTAGCGTCATCGACGTCACTCAGTCATATAACCGGGTGACGTTGCAGAATCAGGCGGCGCCCGCGGGATTCCCGAGGCGCTGCGTCAGCATTAATTCCGTTGGAGGATGAACCCGGTGAATACCGCCAGTCTTGCTCAACCAGGCGCGCTCGGCGCCTCACCGGACGCGCTCGATGCCGCGCATTCGACTACGCCGGGCGGCGTGCAGATCGATCATCTGACGGTGCGCTTCGGTTCGCGCACCGTGCTCGACGATCTGTCGTTGACCATCCAGCGCGGCGAATTGCTTACCGTGCTCGGCCGCAGCGGTTGCGGCAAGACGACGTTGTTGCGGTTCATCGCCGGGTTTATCGAAGCGGACGGACTGGCCGGCACGCTGACCGTGGCCGGTCACGATCTCACGCATGTGCCGCCGCATAAGCGCAATCTCGGTCTGCTGTTCCAGAGCTACGCGCTGTTTCCCCATCTGTCGGTGTTCGAGAATGTGGCCTTCGGGTTGCGCGCGCGCCGCACGCCGTCCAAGGATGTCGCGCGACGCGTCGCCGACGCGTTGAAGCTGGTGCAACTCGGCGACGCCGGCCACGTGATGCCCGCGCAGTTGTCGGGCGGCATGCAGCAGCGCGTGGCGCTCGCGCGCGCTCTCGTGATCGAGCCCGATGTGCTGCTGCTCGACGAACCGCTTTCCGCACTCGACGCCAATCTGCGCGCCTCGGTGCGTTCCGAACTCAAGTCGTTGCATGAGCGCCTGCCGAATCTGACGATCGTCTGCGTGACGCACGATCAGGACGACGCGCTGGTGCTGTCCGACCGCACGCTGCTGATGCGCGAGGGCCGCATCGCCCAACTCGGCACGCCGCAACAGCTGTACGACACGCCGGCCGACGGCTTCGTCGCGCGTTATCTGGGCGCGGCCAATCTGCTGCCGCCGCAGGTCGCCTTCAGCATGAGCGACGCACGCTACAACGAACGCGATCGCGTGGCCTGTCTGCGTCCGGAGGCGTTGCGTATCGTGCCGCTCGGCGAAGGGCAGTTGCACGGTGCGATCACCTCGGTCGAATGGTATGGCGCGGTGTTGTCGGTATCCGTAGTACTGGACGCGATGCCGAATGAGCCGGTGCTCGTCACCATGCAGCGCGGCCACGGCATGATGCCGGAGAAGGGCGCGCGTATTTCCCTGCGTTACGAGGCTGACGATGTCGTCCTTATCAACCCCTGATACGCCGAACCCGCTCGGCACGGCCGCCGCCGATGCCCGCCGCAGCGCCAGCGCCGCCTCGCATACGGCCGCGGTGAAGCGCCGCGAACGCGCCGCGCAATGGCATCTGCTGTTCCTCGCCGTGGTGGTGCTCGGGCCGCTGGTCATCTATCCGCTCGTGCGTCTGGTGCTGCTGAGCCTGACCGGTCCTCACGGCTTGAGCCTGCACGCTTATTCGGCGTTCTTCGGCAATCCGGAAACGAGCGGCGTGATCGGCACGACGTTGTGGATTCTGTTTGCCAGTGCCGGGCTGGCGTCGCTGCTCGGCGTCGCGCTGGCGTCGATCCTGTTCTTCAAGCCGTTTCCCGGCGCGCGGATGATCACGCGCTTTCTCGAACTGTTCGTCGCGTTCCCGTCGTTTCTGGTCGCCTTCACGCTGATCTTTCTGTACGGCTCGCAAGGTTCCGTCAGCATCGGCTTGCAGCGGCTCTTTCATCTGCAGAGCCCGCCGCTCGATTTCCTGTTCGGCGTGGGCGGCGTGATTCTCGCGGAAGTAGTGTTCTACGCGCCGTTCGTCGTGCGTCCGACGCTGGCTTCGTTCGCCACGCTCGACATGCGGCTGATCGAAGCCGCCCGCAGTCTCGGCGCGAGCGGCTGGATGGTCGCGTTCAAGGTGATCCTGCCGCTCGCGTGGCCGGGCATCGCCGCGGGCACGATCCTGTGCTTTCTGCTGACGCTCAACGAGTTCGGCATTCTGCTCGTGCTCGGCAGCGCGCATCTGATCACGCTGCCGGTGGCAATCTACAGCTCCGCCACCGTCGATCTCGATCTGCCGACCGCCGCCGCCGGCGCGGTCGTGATGCTGATCATGTCTTTGTCGCTGTACGCGTTGTACCGCCAGGTCAACCGTCGCAAGGTGAAAGGAGCGGGCCATGGCCGTTGAACTCGACCCGACCGTTTTGCCGGTCATGCACAAGAAAGCGCGGCCGGTGCGCCGCAGTCTGGTGGTGCGCATGCTTGGCGGCGCGTTTCTCGGTTTATCCGCCTTGCTGTGTTTCTGGCTATTCGTGTTGCCGGTGCTGGTCGTCGCGCTCTCGAGCGTGGCCGCGCACTGGTCCGGCACGATCCTGCCCGACGGCTTCAGCATGCGCTGGTTTGAGCGGCTCGGTTCGAGCGACTTCGATGCAATCACCACGAGCCTCGAAATCGGCATCGGCGTCGCGGTGCTCGGCACGATTCTCGGCCTGTGGCTCGCGCTGGCGCTCGAAGGGCGCGATCGCCGCGGTCTCGGCGCGATCGTCGACACCATCGCGATGATGCCCAACGGCGTGCCGAGCGTGGTGCTCGGGCTCGCGGTGCTGATCGCGTATCACAAGCGGCCGTTCGATCTGTCGAGCTCCGCGGCGATCGTCGTGTTCGTGCAGTTGGCGCTGGTGCTGCCGTTCTGCTACCGGTGCGCCGCCGCCGCGTTGCGCCCGGAGCTGACGATTCTGCGTGAAGCCGCCGCAAGCCTCGGTGCGCCGCCTTCGATGGTGTTGCGCCGCGTCGTGCTGCCGCAACTGGTGCCGGCGATCCGCGCGAGTCTTGCGCTGGGCTTCGCGCTCTCGCTCGGCGAACTCGGCGCCACGCTCACCGTGTATCCGCCGGGATTCGCGACGGTGCCGATCGTGGTCGTCGGCCAGGTGGAGCGCGGCTATTACCTGCCGGCCTCCGCGCTGTCGCTGATTCTCCTGCTGGTTTCGCTCGCCGCGCTGCTGCTGATCGCCGCGCGCGTCCCGCGCCGTCGGGTGGACTGACGAGCAACTTCTGATGCGTGTGCCGGCATGCCGTGGCGGCGCGCCTGCACATATCGATGTGGCAAAATTTGTCAAAATGACCGAATATATGCAAACTGCTTCTGTCGATCCGATTGAGGTTGTGCGCAGGCATTCGCTGACGACGCTGGTGCGCGACGAAATCGAACGGCACATCATCGAGGGGGCGCTCGCGCCCGGCGACAAGCTCAACGAAGCCGACTGGGCGACGCGTCTGCAGGTGTCGCGCGGTCCGGTGCGCGAGGCGTTTCGCGCGTTGGAGCAGGCCGGCCTCGTGCGTACCGAGAAGAACCGCGGCGTATTCGTGCGGACGGTGTCGCTGGCGGAAGCGGATGAAATTTACGCGGTGCGCGCGGTGCTCGAAGAGGCGGCGTGCCGGATGCTGGCGGTCAGTATCGATGCCCGCAAGCTGGCGGGGTTGCGCGATTGGCTCGACGCGATGCGTGCGGCGCTCGACGCCCAGGATCACGATGCTTATGCACGCGCGAATGTGGCGTTTCACGACGCGCTGGTGGCGGCATCGGGCAATTCGAAGCTGTATGAGACGTACCGCAGGCTGGTGTGCGAATTGAGCCTGTTTCGACGGGCCGCGCTGGTGGTGCATGCCGATGCGATGGAGCGCTCGCTGGCCGAGCATCGCGCGATCTTGACGGCGCTGGCTTCTCGCGACGCCGAGCATGCCGCGGCGCTGATGCATGCGCACGTGAACGGCGGCTTGCAACGCGCTCACGCGGCGTGCGAACCGGCGGGGCCGTTGAGCGTGGTGCGGATGCCGGCGGCGTCGCACGATTGAGATGGTTGCAACGAACTGACTACAACGCGCGTGCCCGGCACGCATGGAAGGTAACGATGGCGAATACAAGCGAACGTACGATCGAAGTCAACGGCCGCGGCTACCGGCTACCCTCGCAACCGACGGTGGTGGTGTGCGTCGACGGCTGCGAATTCGATTATCTCGAAGCCGCGGTCGCGGCGGGCGTCGCGCCGTTCATCGGCAAGATGCTCAAGGGCGGCAGCGCCTTCAAGGGCGACTGCGTGATTCCGTCGTTCACCAACCCGAACAATCTGTCGATCGTGTGCGGCGTGCCGCCTTCGGTGCACGGCATCTGCGGCAACTACTTCTGGGATCCGGACGCGAACGGCGGCGAGGGCGCGGAAGTGATGATGAACGACCCCGCATATCTGCGCGCGGGCACCTTGCTCGCCGCTGCTGCCGAAGCGGGCGCGGCGGTTGCCGTGGTCACCGCGAAAGACAAGTTGCGCCGGCTGCTCGGCTGGCAGTTGAAGGGCATCTGCTTCTCGGCGGAGAAAGCCGACAAGGTGACGCTCGAGGAAAACGGCATCGGCGAAGTACTCGATCTGGTCGGCTTGCCGGTGCCCGATGTGTATAGCGCGGGACTGTCCGAATTCGTATTCGCCGCTGGTGTGCGGCTCGCGCAAACGCGCCAACTCGACCTGATGTATCTGTCGACGACCGATTACATCCAGCACAAATGGGCGCCGGGCACCGAGGGCGCGAACGCCTTCTACGCGATGATGGACGGCTACCTCGCGAAGCTCGACGCGCTCGGCTGGGTGATCGGCCTGACCGCCGACCACGGCATGAACGCGAAGCACGATCCGCAGACCGGCGAGCCGAATGTGATCTATCTGCAGGACGTGCTCGACGATTGGCTCGGCGCCGGCCGCGCGCGCGTCATTTTGCCGATCACGGATCCGTATGTGGTGCATCACGGCGCGCTCGGCTCGTTCGCGACGATTTATCTGCCGCGCGATGTCAGCGTCGCGCAGGTGATCGAGCGGATCGGCGGCTTGCAGGGGATCGATACCGTGCTTGACAACCAGGTGGCGTGCGAGCGCTTCGAGCTGCCGAACGACCGCGTCGGCGATATCGTCGTGGTCAGCACGAAGCATGTCGTGCTCGGCACGCGGCGCGCTGACCACGATCTGTCCGGGCTGACCGTGCCGCTGCGCTCGCACGGTGGAATTTCCGAACAGGAAGTGCCGCTGCTGTTCAACCGGCGTGTCGAAGCGTTGCCGTCCAGCGGCGGCAATGGTGGCAAGAGGCTGCGTAACTTCGATATCTTCGACATCGCCTTGAATCGCGTGTCGTCATCATGAACGCCGTGCTGCGGGACCATCCGGCTTTTCGGGCGGAAGCGCTGCGGCTCAAAGGCGAGCGTGTGACGCGCTCGCGCACGCTCGATGTGTTCGATCCTTATACGGGAACGCGCGTGGGCACGGTCCCGCTGGCGAGCGTCGATGATGTGCGCGCCGCGTTCGAGTATGCGGCGGCGTATCAGGCGCAGCTCACACGTTACGAACGCTCGCAGATTCTGGAGCGCGCGGCGGCGCTCATGCGCGAGCGGACCGAAGAGGCGTCGGATCTGATTTCGCTCGAGTCCGGTTTGTCGAAGCAGGACTCGCGTTATGAGATTGGCCGCGTCGCCGATGTGTTGAAGTTCGCGTCGATTGAGGCATTGCGTGACGACGGGCAGAGCTTCTCCTGCGATCTGACGCCGCATGGCAAGAAGCGGCGCGTGTTTTCGCAGCGCGAGCCGCTGGCGGGCGTGATCGTCGCGATTACGCCGTTCAACCATCCGATGAACCAGGTCGCGCACAAGATCGCGCCGGCCATCGCGACGAACAATCGCGTGGTGCTGAAGCCGTCGGAAAAGGTGCCGCTGTCGGCGCTGTATCTCGCCGATGTCCTGTATGAAGCCGGCTTGCCCGCGCCGATGTTGCAGGTGCTGACCGGCGATCCGCGCGAAATCGCCGATGAACTGATCACGCACCCGCTGGCGGAGCTCGTCACATTCACGGGCGGCGTGGCGATCGGCAAATACATCGCGGGCAAGGCGGCGTACCGGCGCGTGGTGCTGGAACTGGGTGGCAACGATCCGCTGATCGTGCTCGACGACGCCGATCTCGAACGCGCGGCGACGCTCGCCGTGCAGGGTTCATATAAGAACTCCGGGCAGCGCTGTACCGCGGTCAAGCGGATGCTGGTGCAGAAAAGCGTGGCCGCGGATTTCACCGACCTGGTCGTCGAGAAGACGCGCGCCTGGTCTTTCGGCGATCCGTTGGATGCGTCGAATCAGATGGGCACGGTGATCGACGTCGCCGCCGCGCAGCTTTTCGAAGCGCGCGTGAATGAGGCGGTGGCGAGCGGGGCGCGTTTGCGCATCGGCAACCAGCGCAAGGGCGCGTTGTATGCGCCGACGGTGCTGGACGGCGTCGATCCGTCGATGACGCTGGTGCGCGAGGAAACCTTTGGGCCGGTGTCACCGATCATCACCTTCGACACGTTGGACGACGCTATCCGCATCAGCAACGGCACGGCGTTCGGGTTGTCGTCGGGCGTGTGCACGAACCGGCAGGATGCGATCACGCGCTTCATCAACGAATTGCGCGTGGGCACGGTCAACGTGTGGGAAGTGCCGGGCTACCGGATCGAGTTGACGCCGTTCGGCGGCATCAAGGACTCCGGGCTCGGCTATAAGGAAGGTGTTCAGGAAGCCATGAAGAGCTTCACCAATCTGAAGACCTTTTCATTACCGTGGGAGTAAGAGCGTGGCATTGAATGTGAAGGACATCCGTTCGCTGTTCGAGCAATACGGCAAGCTCGCTTATAGCGGCGAGCCGGTGACGCAGCTCGAACATGCGTTGCAGAGTGGTGCGCTGGCGGAAGCGGCTGGCGCTGACGATGAACTGGTCGCCGCGGCGTTTCTGCACGACCTTGGGCACCTGATCAATCTGCAGGGAGAGACGCCGACGGAGCGGGGCATCGACGATCTGCATCAGTATTTCGCGCTGCCGTTTTTGCGGCCGGTGTTGTCGAACGCGGTGTTGGAGCCGATTCGTTTGCACGTCGACGCCAAGCGGTGCCTGTGCGCGATCGACGACACGTATTTCGGCCAGCTTTCCGCCGATTCGGTGCGGAGTCTGGAATTGCAGGGCGGCATCTTCAGCAAGGAGGAGGCTGAAGCGTTCCTGCAAAAGCCCTACGCGGAAGACGCATTGCGCCTGCGCAGGTGGGACGATCTCGCCAAGGAAGAGAATCGCGCGACGCCGGCGCTTGATCACTATTTAGGTGTGGTCGAACGAGTGATGCTTAAGCACGCGACTGTTTGATTGTGTTTTCAGGGCCGTTATCGGTAGTGCGGTTTTCGGTCCTTCCCGCGCTTGCTGGTCTCCCGATTTTGTCGTTGTCCTTGCGCCGTTTCTGGCGCAATCCATGCGTATCAAAATAACGCTTGCAAGGCGGAGTCGGGCTCGCTAGAATCTCGCTCTTTCGTGCTTCGGACACCGAGGCGCGGGAGGCGGGAGAGCCAGCAGTGGCAAGGCTTTCAGCGAAGTG
>NZ_JAQQEK010000160.1:0-294 GCF_046027355.1 Paraburkholderia sediminicola
GAGCTCCATCACACGCGCTTCCAGCTCACGGATGCGTCGCTGGTCGCGCTGGATCTGCATGTCGCTGCGTGGTGGCTCAGCCTGCTGCGCACGCCACTGCGCCACCCAGCGCCGCAAAGCCGAGTCGCCTACGCCCAGCGCCTCGCAGGCCTTGGTGATTGAATAACCCTGCGCAACCACCAGTTGCACCGCCTCTGCCTTGAATTCGTCAGTCAGGTTCCGTCTGCCCATGTCTCTCACCTCAGTTGGAGAATTATCCCCTTTAGAGGTGTCCAGGACCATTGGACCACTACA
>NZ_JAQQEK010000161.1:0-285 GCF_046027355.1 Paraburkholderia sediminicola
ACGATACCGGATGCATCGGCGGGATTACCGGCGAGGCTCCCGGAGGCGATTGTCACGTGATTGTCGAGCGGAGTCGATGAGATGTCGGGTATTGCGTCGTTGCCGCCGCAAGCAGTGACCAACGCGCTTGCGAATGTAATCGCCGCCCCATGACTGAGGATTCTTTTATTGAATGGCGAAAGCATATTCTGTCTCCTTGATGCGACTGGCGTTCAATGCGCCAGGCGTCGTTATAGGTCCAGCAGCAAACACCTCTCTACCGGTGTCTGTGTCTAGAAGGAATGG
>NZ_JAQQEK010000162.1:0-283 GCF_046027355.1 Paraburkholderia sediminicola
TCCGGACGCCCAGTCAGCGAGATTCGAAAGCTGCAGGCTCTGGAACCCCGCACTGCCGTTCAGCGAGATGCGTGGATAGAAGTCGGCCTTCGCCATGCCGATCGTCGCGGTGGCCGCATGCAGTTGAGCCTCCGCTTTCCTGATATCGGGCCGGCGCTGCACCAGCTCCGACGGCACGCCAATGGGCACCTGATCAGGCAGCGCCGGCACATCACGCGGCTCGGCGAGCATCTGCTTCAATGCACCCGGTTCCTTCGCCAGCAGCACGCCAATCGCATTGATC
>NZ_JAQQEK010000163.1:0-283 GCF_046027355.1 Paraburkholderia sediminicola
CATCAATGCGATTGGCGTGCTGCTGGCGAAGGAACCGGGTGCATTACGACAGATGCTCGCTGAGCCGCGTGATGTGCCGGCGCTGCCTGATCAGGTGCCCATTGGCGTGCCGTCGGAGCTGGTACAGCGCCGGCCCGATATCAGGAAAGCGGAGGCTCAACTGCACGCGGCCACGGCGACGATCGGCATGGCGAAGGCCGACTTCTATCCACGCATCTCGCTGAACGGCAGCGCGGGGTTCCAGAGCCTGCAGCTTTCGAATCTCGCCGACTGGGCGTCCGGG
>NZ_JAQQEK010000164.1:0-283 GCF_046027355.1 Paraburkholderia sediminicola
GAGGCCGCCGATCACGGCGCGGCCGAGCGGCGCGTTCTGTTCGCCGCCGTCGCCGAGGCCGAGTGCCATCGGCAGCATGCCGATCAGCATGGCGAGCGCCGTCATCAGCACCGGGCGGAAGCGGCTGAAGCCGGCTTCGAGCGCGGCCTGCAGCGGCGGCTTGCCGCCGTGGTGGACTTCGCGCGCGGTGTTGATGACGAGAATGCTGTTGGCCGTGGCGATGCCGATGCACAGAATGGTGCCCGTGAGGGCCGGCACGCTCAGGCGGGTGCCGGTGCTGAAC
>NZ_JAQQEK010000165.1:0-283 GCF_046027355.1 Paraburkholderia sediminicola
AAGGCCGCCGATCACGGCCCGGCCGAGCGGCGCGTTCTGTTCGCCGCCGTCGCCGAGGCCGAGCGCCATCGGCAGCATGCCGATCAGCATGGCGAGCGCCGTCATCAGCACGGGGCGGAAGCGGCTGAAGCCGGCTTCGAGCGCGGCCTGCAACGGCGGCTTGCCGCCGTGGTGGACTTCGCGCGCGGTGTTGATCACCAGAATGCTGTTGGCCGTGGCGATGCCGATGCACAGAATGGTGCCGGTGAGCGCCGGCACGCTCAGGCGGGTGCCGGTGCTGAAT
>NZ_JAQQEK010000166.1:0-276 GCF_046027355.1 Paraburkholderia sediminicola
CTCTGTACGGACGGGTAATAGCCGGGCGGTTCGGCGCACCAGAGTCGGACGCTTGCAGGTGGCTGGGCAGAAGGTGGAACGCGCGATGTCTGCGCTTGCGAGCTGCATGCGCCTAATCCGGACACCAGCGCGCAGGCGGCGCAGATTGCCGTGACGATGCCACGTGAGCGATTCAAGCCTGCCCACGCGTTACGTTTACCTAATGAAATAGAACGGGCTGCCGGCCTCGCGAAATAATCAGAGAATTGAGCGTGCTCGTCGGTTTCAACAAGGCCG
>NZ_JAQQEK010000167.1:0-263 GCF_046027355.1 Paraburkholderia sediminicola
ATGCCCCCTTTGTTGACAGTCTTGGCTCCGACGTTCTTCGCGCGCCCCTTGCCACCAGCATGCCCCTCAATATCCATTGCCGTCAGGCCGTGTTCCGCCATCAGCTTGCGAATTTTCTCGATGACGCCTGATGACTGTTTCGCAATCAGAGCCTCGGCTTGCTGCTCAAGCTTTTTAATTTTTGCCTGCATAGATTCCAAAGTTGTCATTCTTTCTCTCCCTTTGAGATGTCCGCACTATGCCATGCGTCTCGACCGTCCGCC
>NZ_JAQQEK010000168.1:0-263 GCF_046027355.1 Paraburkholderia sediminicola
AGCGGACGGTCGATACGCATGGCATAGTGCGGACATCTCAAAGGGAGAGAAAAAATGACAACTTTGGAATCTATGCAGGCAAAAATTAAAAAGCTTGAGCAACAAGCCGAGGCTCTGATTGCGAAACAGTCATCGGGCGTCATCGAGAAAATTCGCAAGCTGATGGCAGAACACGGCCTGACGGCTGCGGATATTGAGGGGCGCGCTGGCGGCAAGGGGCGCGCGAAGAAGGTCGGAGCAAAGACTGTCAGCAAAGGGGGCAC
>NZ_JAQQEK010000169.1:0-262 GCF_046027355.1 Paraburkholderia sediminicola
CGTAAGAACAACACCTACCTTCCAGAGGTTGCTTGAGCAGACTTCAATTCGATGACAGAACGGTCGGACCGTGGTGGGCCAAACCCGCTTTGCACCAAGGGCAATCAAGCCCGTGGCTCTGATGGGGTACCCACTCGCGGATATTCATCGTGGGCCTGCAGCGAGCGCTGCGAATCGAGCCCGGATACATGGCTGCAACCTCGACCCAATGCCAGAGAGTCAGACTGCTTGACAACTGGGAGTCGTCCATACATGGTGCAAA